>CAVXTG010000008.1:0-286265 GCA_963764595.1 uncultured Actinomycetes bacterium
CAGCTTCTGCGCAGCTGGCCAGTCGACTTCGCCCGGCTCCGCGAAGGCCGCGTCGAGCAGTCGCGCCTGCTCCCGCGCGTGTAGCGTCGAGTAGCCCTCGCTCGGGCTCGCCCGCCGGGGCCGGCCGGCGTAGCGAAGCTCGACGCCTGCGGGAAGGGCCGCTTCGAGCTGGTGGCGGATCGAGTGCCCGGGGCCCATGTTCTGCGGCTCTCCTGGACCGAGACGAGCTCCACCAGGCTCGGGTAGGCGGCGAGCGTCTCCGAAGCTCGTCGAGCGGGAACGGGTAGAGCTGCTCGACACGGACGATTGGGACGTCGTCATGTCCTTGCTCCCGCCGCCGCTCGACCAGGTCGTAATACACGCGGCCCGAGCAGGCGATGACAGAGCTCGCGAACGGCGTCGCCGCCTCGGGGTCGCCAGTACGCGTTGGAACGATCCGGTCGCCAGCTCGTGGAGTGTCGAGGCGGCCACCGGAGCGCGAAGCAGTCCCTTCGGTGTGAAGACGACGAGCGGCCGCGGGACGTCTTCGAGCGCCTGGCGGCGGAGCAGGTGGAAGTACTGGGCCGCAGTGGTCGGGTTGGCGATCCGCAGGTTGTTCTCGGCGGCCAGTTGCAGGAAGCGTTCGACCCGTGCGCTCAGTGCTCCGGCCCGTTCCCCTCGTAGCCGTGCGGGAGGAGCAGCGTCAGCCTCGAGGTCTCGCCCCACTTGGAGAAGCCGGAGGCGATGAACTGGTCGATGACGATCTGGGCGCCGTTGGCAAAGTCGCCGAACTGCGCCTCCCACAGGACGAGCGCCTCGGGGGTCGCGACCGCGTAGCCGTACTCGAACCCGAGCGCTGCGTACTCCGAGAGCGGTGAGTTCCGCACCTCGAACGAGGATCGTGTTTCAGGCAGATGTTGGATCGGGGCGTGGCGCGCGCCGGTCTCGGCGTCGTGGAACACCAGGTGCCGCTGCGAGAAGGTGCCACGCTCGACGTCCTGCCCGGTGAGCCGGATCGGCACCCGTCGGCGAGAAGGAAGCGAAGGCGAGCGCCTCCGCGCGACCGTAGTCGATACCTCCTCGCTCGATCGCTTGGTCGCGGCGGGCGAGCTGCTTGACCAGTTTGGGGTGAACGGTGAAGTCGGGCGGCACGTGGACGAGATCCCGGTTCAGCCGGCGTAGGAAGAAGGCCGAGACGGCGGTGGCGGGCTGCGGCGCGGCCCCGATCGGCCACACTTCCTCGCCGTCGGCTCGGGTTGACTCCTCCGAAGCGGCGATGTCTGCTTTCAGCGCCTCGTGCGCCGCGCGCAGCTCGACCTCGACGGCTACGCGAAGGGCCGCGTACTCCTGCTCGTCGAGCACGCCCTCGGAGATCAGCATGTCGCCATAGGAGGCAACGACGGTCGGGTGCGCGGTAATCCGCGCGGACGCACGCGGCTGCGTGTAGGCAGGCTCGTCGGTCTCGTTGTGACCGAGCCGCCTGTAGCCGACCAGGTCGATGACGACGTCGTGGCGAAAGCGTTCGCGAAAGGCAAGCGCCAGCCGAGCCGCGGCGAGCACGGCCTCAGGGTCGTCGGCGTTGACGTGGACGATCGGGCAGTCGAAGCCCTTGGCGAGATCGGAGGCGTGGCGGGTCGAGCGGCTGTCCGACGGCTCGGTCGTGAAGCCGACCTGGTTGTTGGCGATCAGGTGAATGGCGCCGCCTGTCGTGTAGCCCGAGAGCTGCTGCAGGTTCAGCACCTCGGCGACCGAGCCCTGCCCCGGAAAGGCAGCGTCGCCGTGGACGAGGACGGCGAGCGTCTGCCGCTCGTCGCGAACGGGCTCGCCGGCGCGCGTGTGCGCCGACTGCCGGGCGCGCGTCATCCCTTCGACGACCGCGTTGACGGCTTCCAGGTGCGAGGGATTGGAGGCGAGCCGGATCTCAATCTGGCCGGTCGGGGTCCGCAGGCTGCCGTTCGCGCCGAGGTGGTACTTGACGTCGCCCATCCCGTCCTTCTCGAGGTCGGTCTGGTCGACGGCAGCGAGCGCCCGTTCGCCTTCGAACTTGCGAAGCAGCTCACCGTAGGGCATGCCGACGAGATGTGCGAGGACGTTCAGGCGGCCGCGGTGGGCCATGCCGAGCTCGAGCGCTGCGATCCCGTTCGCGGCAGCATGCCCGGCGAGCTCGTCGAGCAGCGGCACCAGCGTGTCGAGGCCTTCGAGCGAGAACGACTTCTGGCCGGGAAAGACCTTGCGCAGGTACTGCTCGAAGGTCTCCGCGCGCACGAGCCGTTCGAGGAGCCGGCGCTTTGCGGCCGCGTCGAGCGGACGGCGATGGCTTCCGCTCTCGATTTCCCGTCTCAGCCAGTCACGCTGCTCGCGACTTGCGATGTGCTCGATCTCGTAGGCGATCGTGCCGCAGTAGGCGTCGCGCAGGCGCGGCAACACTTCGGCGAACGTCTCTCCCGGCACTGCGACGCCGAGCACGTCGGCGGGGATGCGCGCGAGCTCGGACTCCGGCAGCGGCGGGTTCAGCTGCGCCGGGTCCAGCGCCGGATCGCCGACCGGCTGGGAGCCGAGCGGGTCGAGCCGTGCGGCGAGATGGCCGAGCCGGCGATGCGCTTCGACAAGCGCTATCGCCGAGACGATGGAGCCGGATGCGACGGGGGCATGGGGCCGCCGAGCGCGGCGGCGAGCTCCTCACCGCTCGAGGCGAAGTACGCCTGCCATTCGGCCGGAACGCTCTCAGCGTCGGTGAGGTAGCGCTCATGGAGCTCGTGGACGTAGCCGAGGTTGTGGGCGTCGGCGACCATGCCGCTAGGCATTCGTGGTCGCGTCGTTTTCAGTTCTGGATCCTTGTGGCTTCCCTTCGATCACCAGCGCGAGCTCTCCACTTCTCGACGCTGCGGACTCATCCGTTCGCGTGGTTCCGGCCGTAGTCCAATGGGTAGCAACGCAGGAAGAGAACCGATCGGGTACCCGAGTGAAGGGAGAGACACATAAATGACCCGACGTCTCCGATCTACAATCGCCCTTACCGTCGCGGTCGTTGCAACGACGGCGATCATCGTCGCGCTGCCGGCAACCGCGGCGCCGACGGCGAGCTCCGGCGCGACGACGTCGACCGCGAGTAGCCTCGATCTCTTTCCCACGGAGATCGCCCTGCCCAACGGGTGGCTTCCCGAGGGCATCGCCATCAACGTGCTCCCGTTCGCCTTCTTCGGCTCTCGCGCCGACGGCGACATCTACCGCGTGAACCTCGTCACCGGCAACGGCTCCGTGTTCAGCCAGGGTCCCGGCACGCCGTCGGTCGGCTTGAAGCTCGACCTCCGCGCCCGGCTCTTTGTCGCCGGGGGCTCGGGCGGTGACGGGCGGGTGGTCAATGCGATCACCGGCAAGATCCTTGCCAGCTACTCGTTCGCGTCCGCACCGACGTTCGTCAACGATGTCGTGCTGACACCGCAAGCGGCCTGGTTCACGGATACGCAGAGAGCGTTCCTGTACAAGGTTCCGTTCGGTCGCTTCGGCCGACTCCCGAGCCAGAGCGAGGTCGAGGAGATCCCGCTCGAGGCGGGCACGGGCGCGAACGGGATCGCCCGTACCCCAGACGGCGATGCGCTGCTCGTCATCCAGTCGGCCACCGGCCTGCTCTTCCGGGTCGATCCGGCGACGGGCGATTCCACGCAAGTCGACCTCGGGGGCACTCTGCTGGTCAACGGCGACGGCCTGCTCCTCTCCGGCCGCACGCTGTTCGTGGTGCAGAACCGGCTCAACCGAGTCGCCGTCGTGAAACTGAACTCGGCGGGGACATCCGGCGAGGTCACCCAGTTCCTGACCGATCCCCGCTTCGACGTTCCGACGACCGTAGCCGCGTTCGGCAACAGGCTCTACCTGCCGAACGCCCGCTTCGGGATACCGAATCCTCTGGAGGCCACGTACAACGCTGTGGCAATCCCGAAGCCCTAGGCCAGTCGATGTACGAACGAGGCTCGGCTCGGCATCTGCCGGGCCGAGCCCGATCGTCGAAGCCACCGGCGTTCGAGCCGCCGAGGCTGTCGGCGGTCTGACCGGCGACGAACGCGAAACCGGTCCGCCGTCAGTGCATGGCGCGCGTGCCACTTCGGCCTTGTTCATCATCGTCGTCTTCGCCGGCTTTGCGAGCGGCGACCTCTCGGAGACGCAGCAGGTCGGCCTCGGCGTCGGGGCCGCGCTCTTGATCGACGCGACGATCGTCCGCTGCGTCCTCGTTCCGGCGAGCATGAAGCTCCTCGGCGACTGGAACTGGTACCTACCGAGCTGGCTGAAGTGGCTGCCCGACCCCCACGTCGAGCACGAGGCGCCTACCTAAGCTCCGCCAGCGGGGCTCACGGATAGTCGGCGATGTAGACGGGCGCGCCGATCCTGCTCACGTCGGCCGGGCCGCCGACTCCGTTGACTACGTGGTCGATCGTGCCGGCACCGAGATTGACCGTCATAACGTGGCGCAGTTGGACGCCCGGGGTTTGGGGCACCTCGAAGCCGTTCTCGGTGTGGATCGAGGGGTTGTTGCGGTTGAAGACGTAGACGCCGCCCCCGTAGAGCTTGTGCGTACTCACATGGTCTCCAACCTTGTAGCCCGCCCAGCCCTCGACGCCGTCATGCATCCAATCCGCCTGGGTCGGCGGGTCGTACGGCAGCTCGTTCTGGTACAGGATCGTGACGCCGTTCTCACCGTTCCAGACGGTGTTGTACTCCTGGAAGTGCTCGACGAACAGGCCGGTGGCGGTCACGTTGTCACCGTTGACGATGACGCCGTTGCGGCCGATGTTGGTGTTCCAGCGCTCGGTGTCGGTAAAGCCCTCGACGCCGTGGTCGCCACGCCACACCCACGTGTGATCGATCAGGACGTCGTCGCTGTTGACCTCGAGCGCGACGTCAGCCTTGCCGACGTGCGGTCCACCGACGCGGAAGTACACGTCCGAGAGCGTGGTGGGGTTGGACGGGTCACCCTTGGAGCTCTTCTTGGCCTTCTTGCCGACCTGCAGGAGGATCGGCGACTCGACCGTGCCTGCGTCGATCGTGACGCCGGCGATGATGATGCCTGGGTCATCGTCGACCCTCAGCGGGACCGTGCCGTTGACGGCGGTGAGGGTCGCATGCCCCAAGCCGAGGACCACCGTGTTGGCGCGCTTGACAGAGATGCTCTTCCCGACGTCGTAGATGCCCGGGGTGAACAACAGGTTCATGCCGCGGGCCAACTGGCTGTTGATCGTTTTGACTGCGTCCGACGGTTTCGCGATGAAGAAGTCGCGGAGCGAGATCGTGCGCCCGGCCGTCAGGCCATCGGCCCAAGTGGTGCCGCTGGTGTTGGTCTGCGCTGAGGGCACACGGACGTTGTAGTTGCCTTGCGAATCGACGAACAAGTAAGGCTTCTCACGGCTGACGGGCGTCGCACCGAGGGTCGTGTACGGCGGGCTCGGGAAATCAGCTTCCGACGGCGCCCCTTCGACACCCGCGAAGACCTGGTTCCACACGGCGTTCGACCAGCCCCCGATCTGGCTGTTGCGGGTCAGCCACTGCTGCTGCGAGCCATTGATGACGAACGGCAGGTTCGAGTCGGCGATGAAGCCGCCGCTGGCGAACTGCGGCCCCGCCGTGCAGTAGTCCATCAGCGAGAGATTGCCGCCCGCGATGTTGAGTCGGCGCATCGACGCGGCCTGGGACACCGCCCAGAAGTTCGCAGAGGCGCGACAGCCGTCCTGCCCGAGGGCGTTGATGTTCAGTGACAGGTTGGACAACGTGCGCCAGAAGTTGACGAGGGCGTGGCAGTTGCTCGTGCCGCCATCGCCAAGGCAGCGGTTGAACACCTCGATCTCGCCGTTGATCGTCACGTCGGTCGGCGATGCACCCAGGCCGGCGACCTCGGTGTAGTAGCCCACCTTCATCTGCAGCGGCTCGTCGGCACTGCCGTAGACACCGGGCTTGAACAGGAACGTGTAGCGGTTCGTGCCCATCTCGGCATCGACCTGTTGCGCGTGAATCGCGTCGACGGTTGCCTGGATCTGACTGGTCGGCATGCTCGGGTCGAAGACGGTCACGTTTGGCCCGAAGGCAGGCGCCGGCGTTGCGGCGGTCGCGCTAGATCCACCCGTGCTCGCACTCGACAGGAACGCGACCAGAACGAGCGCAAACATCATCGTCGAACGAACGGGCAGCATCCATCCTCCTCGTTTCCCGTAGGGGCGCCGGTCAAAACGTACTCGTATCGAGGGCACGTTCCTAGCTCGACTCGATCGCGCTCAGGCCGAGCCACGAGGCCAGGTCCTCCAGCTCGGCCTGCACCGCCTTCGTCATCGCGCGCGTGAACTTCACGTCCTCGTGGATCGCCTTGACCCGCAGCACGGAGGCCTTGCGGTCGGCGGCAGCGTCGAGCTTCCCGACCAGCCGGTCCTCGTGGAGGATCGGCAGCGCGTAGTAGCCCCAGCGGCGTTTGGCAGCGGGCTTGTACATCTCGAGGGTGTACTCGAAGTCGAACAGCTCCTCGGCGCGGACTCGGTCGTGGACGAGCCGGTCGAACGGCGACAGCAGCGCCGACCGCCCCTCGAAGTCGTCGGCGAGTGCGGCTGGGTCGACGCGCCACTCGCCCTTCACGCCCTCGACCACGGCCGGCTCGCCGGCCTCGCCGACGTGGGTGGGCTCCACCGCCATCGCCCTGGTCTTCTGGCGCGCGATGCCGAGCGAGGCGAGCCGCCGCGCGTTCTTCCTGCGCTCGGCCTCTTCGACGGACGGGACGGCGACGTCAGACGGGTACACCCGCTCGGGCAGGTCCCAAAGCCGCTCCCGCCCGACGCGCCCGGCGATGGCAACCTCACCGCGCATCATCAGGAACTCGAGCATCTGGGTGACGTTGCGGTTGTTCGACCACCCGGTCGAGGCCCACGGCACCACACACGTGTCCGGGATGTCGCGCGAGCTCAACGGACCGGAGCTCCCGAGCCGCTCGAGGATGTCGCGCCGGAAGCGGTCGTTGTCGCGCAGCCAAGCGCGCGACTGGTCGTAGCTCGGCCGATCGGCCGCACCGGCGAGGTATAGGCCGAGGTCGCTCATCGGCCGCACCAAGGCGTCGAGCTCGAAGAGCGTCCGGTCCTGCTCCACCGCCTGTTTGAGCTCGTCGGACTCGTACGCCGAGCCGAGGCGACTCCAGGCCACGAGGTCGGCGCTCGGCGCGATGGCGGCGGTCGGGTCGATCTGCAGCAGAGTCAGGTGCGTAACGACCTCGAGCAGGTCGGTGGGCCGCCGGGCGTCGAGCATCTGTGCGCGCACCGCAATGCGCCGGGCTTGCGCCTTGGTGAGCCGGTGCACGGCCGGGAGGCTACGTCACGGCTTGTCTAGTCACGTGCCACGCCCGGTACTGCTGAGTTCCTGGTCGAGGCTTTCCTGTGCATAGCGCATCGATTCGAGGTACTCCGGGTCCGCCCAGCGCTGTGCTTGGAGCTCGGGCTCGACGTCTTCGATGTGCTCCACGAGCCACCAGATGTTGCCGAGGGGGTCGCGGATTCTTCCACCGCGATCACCCCATGGGGAGTTGAACAGCTCGGTCACGGACGCCGCGCCGGCCCGCAGTGCCTGCTCGAACACCTCGTCGATGCCCTTCGTGTACAGACGCAGCAGGGCCGGTGTGTCCGGCCAGTTCTCCTTGGCGTCGAACAGCAGCACGACGAAGTCACCGATCCACACCTCTGCGTGCACGATCGAGCCGTCGTCGCCCTGCATTCGCCCGAGCTCCTCGCCGCCGAACGCTGCGGTCAGGAACTCGATTTCCCTGGCGGTGTCCCGGGTGACGATCCACCGAGCCACCGTGGCATAACCCTCGGGAACCGGCTCTAGCTCAGACGACATGCGTGACCTCCCTTGTACGGTTCGGGCCTGGTGGCAGACGAGAGCGTGCTCGAAGTCGCCGGACGTCGCATCCCGGTTACGAGCCCGGACAAGGTCTTCTTCTCTGAGCGCGGGGAGACGAAGCTCGACCTGGTGCGGTACTACCTGGCGGTTAATGAGCCGTTCCTGCGCGCTTCCGGCGGACGGCCGACGCTCATGCAGCGCTTCCCCCACGGCGCCGAGGGTAGTTCGTTCTTCCAGAAGCGCGTCCCCCAGAGTGCGCCCGAGTGGCTGCAGACGACGATCGTCGACACGCCGAACGGGACGACCTCTCGCGCGCTCGTCCTCGCAGACATGGCCCACGTGGTCTGGGCGGTGAACCTGGCCTGCCTCGGCTTTCACGTGTGGCCGTACGTCCATGATCGCGCAGAGGTAACGGACGAGCTGCGCCTCGACCTCGATCCGCAACCGGGGGTCGATTTCGACGACGTGCGGGCCGCTGCGGTCGAGGTCCGGCGCCTGTTGGACGAGCTCGGAATCGTCGGCTATCCAAAGACCACGGGGAACCGCGGCGTCCACGTCTATGTCCGGCTCGAACCGCGCTGGGACTCGTACCAGGTGCGGGCCGCGGCCGTCGCCGCCGCCCGCGAGCTCGAGCGTCGCCGCCCCGAGCTGATCACCTCGGCGTGGTGGAAGGAGGAGCGCGGCCGGCGCGTCTTCGTCGACTACAACCAAAACGCGCCGCACAAGACGGTCTTCGGCGCGTGGTCGGTGCGTGCCCGTCCCGGCGCGCAGGTGTCGGCGCCCCTCACGTGGGAGGAGACGGGCACGCTTCACCCTGACGATCTGACCATCGAGACGGTGCCAGAGCGGCTCGCGACGCACGGTGACCCGTGGGAGGAGATCAACGACCAGCCGCAGTCGCTCGAGCCTCTGCTCGAGCTCAACGAACGCGATCGCGCCGCGGGTCTCATGGACGCTCCATGGCCGCCCGTCTATCCGAAGCAACCAGACGAGCCGCCGCGCGTCGCGCCGAGCCGAGCGCGCAAGGATGCCGGCTGACCGCGCGCCCTCGGCAGGTGAGCCGCGTTAGCGACATAATCGGGCAGTGCGCATCGTCGGCCTCGCCGCGATCGTGGGATGCGCGCTCGTTCTGGTCGCCGTCCCACAGACGTCGCACGCTGTAGACCCTCCGAACCCGAACGATCCCTGCTCGAGCGCGGGGCGCAATACGTGTGGAACGCTCGGCGTCGGCTACCACCGAGAGTACCGCTACGGCGTGCGCTGGTTCGGCGACTTCCGCGGCGTGATCCCAGGCCCGGCGCACACGTTCTGCATCGATCTCGGCTACTGGTACCCGTCGCCGAGGTACCGCTTCCGGGAGGTTTCGGGGCCGCTTCGTAACCGGCAGGGCGAGGCGGTTTCCGTCGTGAACCAGCAGAAGATGGCGTTCGCGATCTGGGCCTACGGCCGATCCTCGAACAGGGACCAGCAGGCAGCGGTGATGCTCTACGTCCACTCGCTGATGGGCGATGCGCGCCCTGGTGAGGTCGACCCCGGCGTGCTCGGCTCAGGCGGCGAATCACTCTTCGAGCGCATTGCCCGCGAGGCATCACGCCTCCACGGCCCGTATCGGATGGAGGTCCGCGTTCCGAGCGGGCTCACCGTCGGCAAGAGGGGAGCCGCAACGATCCGCGTCCTCTCGGGCCCCGGGAACGGCGTCCCCAACGTCGAGCTGACGCTGACCGCTCGCGGTGCAGCGGGGATTCCGACGACGGTGCGGACGAACGCCGAAGGGACGGCGCGCGTCACGTTCACGCCGTCGTCCGCGGGCGAGCTCCGCCTGTCCGCTGCGACCGAGACGCTGGCGTCGACCCTCCCGGCGGTGTACGCCCCGACGACTCGGCGGGCCGCGCGCAACGGGCAGCGCCTCGTCGTGCCCGAGTCGCAGACGGTGAGGGCGGAAGACGAGGGGACCGTGGCGCAGGCCAGGATCACGGTCTCCAGCCAGGCGACGCCGAATCGCCTACTCGTCGGCGAGCCGGTCCAGGACCGCGTCACGATCAGCGGCGCAGCCTCGACCTGGCGCGGCAATGTCGACGTTCAGATCTACGGCCCGTTCCCGACCGAGGAGGCAATCCGCTGCGACGGCCAGCCCACCTGGACCGGATCGCACGCCGCGACCGGGTCAGGGATGTTCACGACGGCGGCCGCCAGGCTGAACGCGGTCGGGTGGTACACGTACGTCCAGGTCGTTCCCGGCGACGCGAACCACATCGGTCTCACGACGCCCTGCCGCGCGCCCAACGAGAGCTTCCGCGTCGAGACGCAGCCTCGCGTGCAAACGATCGTCAGCTCCACCCGGGTCCAGCCGGGCACGGCCCTCCACGACCGCGTCATGGTCAGCGGACTCGCGGCACAGCGCGTCACGGTCCAGGCCGCTCTCTACGGCCCATTCGCCGCTCGGACAGCAATCGTGTGCACGGGAACGCCCGTCTGGACGGGCTCACTCGACGTCGATCCAGGACGGCGAGTACCGAACCGCCGACTACACCGTGACGGTCCCGGGCTACTACACGTACGTCGAGAGCATCGCCGCGAGCGGTTTCGTCCGGGCGGCTCAGACAGCATGCGCCGAGGTCGCGGAAACCACGGTCGTCGTCGGAAGCCCGCAGGTCACGACGACGGTGAGCTCACAGCAGACGCGGCCTGGGGCGACCATCACCGACCGCGTCGTCGTGACCGGGCTCGGCCGGCTGAGCGCGACGGTGCAGGTCAACCTGTGGGGACCGTTCGAGTCCCGCGAAGCCATCCGCTGCACGGGCACGCCGTTCTGGACGGGATCCTTCACCGCAACCGGCGACGGCACCTACACGACCGCACCGGTCGTCCTTCAGCGGGCGGGCTACTACACGTACCAGGAGTCGATCGCCGAGACGGAAGCCCACGGCGCGTTCGCGACCGGCTGCGCCGAGGTCGCCGAGACCACGCTCGCCCGGGCAGCACCGGCCGTGACGACGCTCGTGTCGCAGCAAGTCGTGTTCCCCGGAGCGATGATCTTCGACCGGATCCGCGTTCGCGGGATCGGCCGCACGGAGGTGCCGATCGAGGTGGAGCTGTACGGGCCGTTCTCCTCGCGGGCGGCGATCAATTGCAGCGGTCCGCCGTTCTGGCGCGGCCGCGTGCTCGCCAGGGGGACGGCGTGTTGAGATCGCCACAGGTGAGAGTGCAGAGAGCGGGCTTCTACACCTACCGCGAGCGCATCGTGGGCTCCGAGCTCGTGACCCGGACTGCAACCGAGTGCGGGCTCGAGGAGCAGACGGCGCTCGCGCGGCCGCAGATCGTCACGGGGCGCGGAGACGTCACGCGCAGGCTCCAGACGCCGCCTCGCGGCGGGGTCGGCGCCGGCGCGAGTGCGGAGCGCGGCGCTCGGGATCGACGCTCCGGTCGGGCCGGTCCGGATCGACACCACGGACGGCGTGCTCGCCGTGCCGCCGCCCATCGCCCGCACGGGTTGGTGGCAGGACGGCATGGTGCCCGGAGCGAGGGCGGGCTCGATCCTGATCGCCGGCCACGTCGACAGCGCTCGGGCGGGCCCGGGCGCGTTCTTCCGCCTCCGTCAGGCGAATGCCGGCGACCGCGTGCAGGTGACGACGAGGAACGGCCGCACGTTCACGTACCGCGTCGTCTCCGTCGCCCGCTACCTCAAGGCGAGATTGCCGACGAGCGTCTACTCGAGCACGGGTCGACCGCGGCTCGTGCTGGTCACCTGCGGCGGGCCGTTCGAACCCGGCACCGGGCGCTACCGGGACAACATCGTCGTCACCGCCGTGCCCGCGTAGCGCGCGTCAGGCCGCGTTCCGAAGCCGCTCGAGGCCGTCGAGCAGCAGATCGAGGGCGAACTCGAACTCGAACTGGTCGTCGCACCAGCCCAGCGTGGTATCGGCGTCGTGGGTGACCTCCATCAGCATCGCGGCGATGTTCGGGTACTCGCCTGCGATCTGCCGGGCAACGATCGCCATGTCGGGAGGACGCCTGCGAGTCGTCGTACAGCTCCTGCGTGAACCCCAGGGCGCGGCTGCCCAGGGCATGGAGCGCGTGATGCGTCAGGTCGTTCGAGAAGCCCCCTTCCTGAAAGAGGCCGATCAGCGAGTCGTAGTACCGCATCATCGGGGCGCTCTCGTTCTTGCGGGACTCGAGCACGCCTGGGGCCCAGCGATGGCGGAGCAGGATCTCGCGCGCCGCGAGCACCCGCCGACGCATCGCCGTCTTCCAGTCGCCGGACGGCGGATCGAGCTCGCTCACGGCGTCGTTGATCTCGCTCATGACGACGTCGACCATGCCGTCGAGGATGTCCTCCTTGTTCGCCACGTGGTTGTAGAGCGACATCGCCTCGACGCCGAGCTTCTGACCGAGCGAGCGCATCGTGAGTGACTCGATCCCGCTTTCGTCGGCGAGCTCGACGGCGGCGCGCAGCACCCGCTCCCGGCTCAAGGGCACTCGGGGCTCTGCACTCGGAACGGCTCGCACAGCCTTGGCCATCAGCGCTCTCCTCGCACTCTAACGTTGACAAGGCTTACGGCGTACGTGTAGCTTACGCCGTACACTTACATTGTACGCATACGGTGTACGTCGCGGCCGATCGGAGGGAGACGGATGACGCCCCTGACCGAATGGGTTCTGGCCCACAAGCGACTGGTCGTCGGCTTCTGGATCCTCGTCACGATCGCGGCCTTCGCCGCGATCGGGCGCGCGGGAGACGCACTCTCGGAGGAGTTCAACACCGTGCCGGGGCGGGAGGCCTTCGAGACGAACCGCGAGATCGCGGCGATCTACGGGAGCGGAGGCGACGTCGCGCCGATCGTCCCGGTCGTGACGCTGCCCGAGGGGACGACGGTGGACTCGCCCGGTGTCACCGAGGAGCTCGACGCCGCCCTCGCGAGAGTGGAGGCCGCACTGCCGGGCGCGCGGCTCGCCTCCTATGCCTCGACCGGGGATCGTGCCTTCGTCTCCGAGGACGGTCGTACCACGTTCGCGCTCGTCTACATCCGGCCGCGGGGTGGGATCGAACCGGGCCAGAAGGAGGCCCGGCAGGCCCAGTCGGCGCTCGAGGGGGCCACCGTGGGCGGGGCGCCGGTGAGCGTGACGGGCTTCGAGGCGCTTCGTGCCGAGGCCGCGGGCGAGGAGGCCGGCGCGAGCGTCAGCGTTCTCGTGGAGGTCCTGGTGGCGGGCGCCGGCGCGCTCGTCATCCTCGCGTTCGTCTTCGCGTCGTTCATGGCGATCGTGCCCCTGCTCATGGCGGCGATCGCCATCCCGACCACGTTCCTGCTGGTCTGGCCGCTCGCCGAGGTCACCGACGTCTCGATCGCCGCGCAGTTCATCATCGCGCTGCTCGGGCTCGGGATCGCGATCGACTACGCGCTCCTCGTCGTGATGCGCTGGCGCGAGGAGCATCGGCAGGGAGGAGTCAGCAACGAGGTCGCCGTCCGGAACGCGATGACGCACGCCGGCTCGGCCGTCGTCTTCAGCGGCACCACGGTGGCGATCGCGCTCCTCGTACTCCTCGCTCTCCCCGTTCCGTTTCTCCGCAGCTTCGGGATCGCCGGGTTGCTGATCGCGCTGGTCAGCGTCGCGGTCGCGACCACCCTCCTGCCGGTCGTCCTGGCCACGGTCGGGCCGAGGCTCGACTGGCCACGGCGCCGCCGGGAAGATCGCGCCAGCCGCGCCTGGACCGCCTGGGCCCGGACCGTCGTCCGCCATCGCTGGGTCGCCGCCGGCACCTCCGTGGCCGTTCTCGTCGTCCTCGCCGGCGCCGCCTTCTCGATCCAGCTCGGCAATCCCCGCGCGGAGTCGCTGGCCCAGTCGGGCGCCGCACGCGCCGCGTTCGAGAGCCTCGAGGACTCCGGGATAGGCTCCGGGCCGCTCGCCCCCTTCGAAGCACTCGTGCGCGGAGGGGATCCCGACGCCGTCGCCGAGACGCTCGCCGGTGTCGAGGGTGTCCAGAGCCGCCGTCGCTCCGCCGGACTGGCGCCGCGACGGGGCGGCGCTCGTCACGGTGATCCCGACCGAGGACGGGTACTCGCGCGAAGGCCGAGCGACGCTCGACCGCATCCGAGCCGCCGCGCAGGCGCTCCCGGGCGCGGTCACGATCGGAAGCCAGGCCGCCCAGAGCTCCGACTTCATCGACGCCGTCTACGGCAACTTCCCGCTCATGGTCGGGTTGATCGCTCTGCTCACGTTCCTGCTCCTCGCACGCGCCTTCCGCTCGCTGATCCTGCCCCTCGAGGCCGTCGTCCTGAACCTGCTCTCGGTCGCCGCCGCCTGGGGAATCATGGTGCTCGTCTGGCAGCACGGGCTCGGCTCCGAGGCGATCTGGGGCATCGAGGCAACGGGATCGATCAACGTGGAGACCCCGATCGGGGTCTTCGCGTTCCTGTTCGGACTCTCGATGGACTACCAGGTCTTCATCATCAGCCGGATGCGCGAGGCCTACGACCGCACCGGCTCGACGCAGACGGCCGTCGTCGAAGGCATCGGCCGCACCGGCCGCCTCGTCACGAGCGCAGCGCTGATCCTCGGCCTCGCCTTCGTCGCGCTGAGCGCGAGCCCCGGCACCGAGCATCAAGATCTTCGCGACCGCCCTCGCGGCAGGGATCCTGCTCGACGCGACGATCGTCCGGGGCATGCTCGTGCCTGCGGTCGTCGTCGATCGTCGGCCGCTGGAACTGGTGGCTCCCGCACTGGCCCGCCCGCGTGCTCAGGGTCGAGGCGTCACCCCTCCGGCCCGAGCCCGCCGCCGAGAGCCTGAGCGGCATCCGCCGGTCGTGGTGTCTGAGCGCGTGGACGCCGTCGAGCTGTTCGCACCGCTCGGACCGACCTACGACCGTTACGCCCGGCTGCTCTCCCTCGGCCAGGATCCGCGCTGGCGACGCTTCCTGGTCTCGCGGGTGCAAGTCGGCGCGGCCGACACCGTGCTCGACGTGGCGACCGGCACAGCCGCGGTTGCGATGGAGCTCACCCGCCGCACCGGCTGCCGCGTCGTCGGGCTCGACCAGAGTCTCGAGATGCTCGAGACCGGCCGCCGGCGGGTCGAGGCAGCAGGCCTCGAGGACCGGATCGAGCTGGTCGAGGGCGCCGCCGAGCGGCTCCCATTCGAAGACGCGTCCTTCGACGCGCTCACCTTCGCGGGCTTGATCCGTTACGTGGACGACCCTCGGGCGACGATGCGCGAGCTCGCCCGCGTCGTGCGACCGGGCGGGACGATCGCGATGTTCGAGTTCGGCCTCCCGCGAGGCCTAGCGCGGGGCGCCTGGGAGCTGTACGTCCGGGTCGGCCTGCCCGGCGCTCGGCGCGCTGGTCTCCCCCGGCTGGCGCCGCGCCGGATCGTTCCTCGGACCGAGCATCCGCGAGTTTCACCGGCGCTACGACCTGCTCGAGCTGTGGCGGAACGCCGGGATCGCGGACGTTCGCTCACGGCGACTCTCGCTGGGCGGCGGGCTCGTGCTCTGGGGACACCGCGAGGGCCGAGCGAGTAGCATCCCGGGTCGTGGTGACCGGCGAGACGAACGACTCGGTCATCGAGTGGCTGCTCGCCGGGGACCCGGTCATTCGCTGGCAGGTGATGCGCGACCTCCTCGACGAGCCGGCCGAGACGTGGGAGGCAGAACGGCGCCGGACGGTCGAGAGCGGCTGGGTGGCGGCATGCTCGAGCGCCAGGCCGCAGACGGCAGCTGGCCGAAAGGACGATGGACGGACTCGCCGTGGGCGCTGCTGCTCCTCGTGGCCTGCGGGCTGCCGGAGGATCATCCGGCTGCACGTTGTTCCGCGGAGCGGCAGCTCGGTCGATTGTTGCCCGCCGGCGAGGACGTGGACGGCGCGTTCCTGCTCAAGCGCATGGACCTCTGCCACCTCGGGTTCTGGCTCGGGCTCGGCTCGTACTTCCTGGGCGGCGATGCGCGCCTCGCACCGTTGGGAGAGGCGGTGCTGTCGGCGCAGTTCGACGACGGCGGGTGGAACTGCACATGCGCAACCGGCCGAGCACGCGCCACAGCTCCTTCCACACCACGTTCAACGTGCTCGAGGCCATGCGAATCGCATCGGCGGGCGGAGCAGTCGCTGAGGGCGACATTCCGCGACGCCGAAGCGCGCGCGCTCGAGTTCATGCTCGCGCACCGGCTCTACCGGTCTGACAAGACCGGCGAGGTCATCACCGAACGCTTCACGCACCTCACCTATCCGTGGCACTGGCACTACACGATGTTGCGCGGCCTCGACTACATGCGCCTCACACCCGCGATCGACGACGAACGACTAGACGATCCGATCCAGCTGCTGCACGACCGGCGCAAGCCGAACGGGCGCTGGCCGCTGCAGAAGCGGATTCCCGGAACGCTCCTCGTCGAGATGGAGAAACCCGGTACCGAGAGCCGGTGGAACACGTTGCGGGCGCTGCGCATCCTGCGGCGTCGCGACAGCGCGATAGTCGATATCGCCGTGTAGGCGTTTCGCGCTACGGGTAGGGAATTTCGGCTCGGAGGCGAGTGCCGTCGCCGCGCGGGCTTGATACGTGCAGCTGACCCCCGAACGCTTCGACCCGATCCGCGAGGCCGCGCAGCCCCGAGCCGCCCTCCGCGCTCGCTCCACCGACGCCGTCGTCGACGACGGCAACGACAAGCCGGCCGTCCTCCTGCGTTACCTCCACGCGCGCGGACGACGCCTCTGCGTGCTTGCCGACATTCGTGAGGCTTTCGGCGACGAGGTAGTAGGCCGCTAGCTCGACGGCTTCCGGCGGCCGCGCCTCGAGGTCGATCATGAGCTCCACCGGTATCGACGCTCGTAAAACGAGGCTCTCGAGTGCCAGACCGAGGCCACGCTCGGTCAGGAGCGCTGGATGGATGCCGCGTGCGAGCTCGCGCAGCTCGCGGAGCGATTCATCAAGCTCATTCCTGGCTTCTTCGACCAGGCGTCGCGCGCTGGGATGAGCGTCGAGCTCCCTCTCAACTGCGGCCAACCGGAGCGATAGCGCGACTAGCCGCTGCTGCGCTCCGTCGTGCAAATCTCGCTCGAGCCGTCGCCGTTCCGTCTGTGCGACCTCGACGATGCGGGAGCGAGATCGCCTCAGCTCTTCCACCCGCGCGCGCAGATCCGATTCGAGACGCCCGTTCTCGAGCGCAATTCCCGCCGCGGCGACGACGGCGTCAAGAAGCGCCGGCTCCTTTTGCAGCGAGGCGTCATGGAGGAGGGCCGCTACAGGCTTCCCCCCGCGTTTGACGATCGTCGCCGTGTGGCCGGCATCACGACGAACCTCCACCGGGCGGCCGTACCGATCGGCATACCTCTCGAACTCGGGCAGCCAATAGGCGAGCTTGAGCGAGGGGTCGTGGAGAGCCCGCGCGAGTGAATCCTGCAGATCTCCAGGGGCCGGATCCCCGGTGAGCTCGAGGACGAGCTCGCCAACGGCGGACTGGGCGAGGCGAGCGCGGAGCATGTCCGCGAGCACGGCGAGAGGGACTGCGAAGAGGGTCACAAGCAGGACCCAGTCCAACGCCTCGGTGCTCCGGCCCCTGATTGCGTCGAGAATGACGGTGACCGATGCGAGAACGGTCGCGGCTCCGCCGACGAGAATGGGTGTGAGGCTCCGCCGGAGGGAGGCGCTCGCGAAGAACCAGCGCCGTGCGAGCACTCCAGTGAGGGCAAGCGCCCCGCCGGCGAGGATGATCCGCTGCGTCCAATCGATTGCGTCGGCGATCCCGGCGTCGGGCCAGATCAGGAAGGCATTGCCCGGTGGTGCTTCAGGATCCCAGAATAGGAACCACAGAAGCATGAGCGGGCCCAGCGCCACAACGAATGGCGCCATGAGCGACCACGCGCCACGCGATTGAAGTCGCCCGTGCGGAAACGAGACCAGGAACAACACGAAGAGAACCAGCCAGGCGTTTGCGACCCACACTCCGACCGTGACGGGGAGCGACCACGGCGCGTACTGCAGAAGCGGTCCGAGTAGCACCGCGAAACCGGTGAGAGCCATGAGGAGGCCGAGCCGCGCTTCCGAAGTCCGTCGCCACGCGATCAGGCCGCTCGCGATGAACGACCAGGCGACGACGACGAGGAGGACGGCCAGAGAACTGAGCCCGCCGAGGCTCTCATCGCCCGCGACCAGGATGAGGAGCCAGACGCCGGCCGCCACGCCGATTGCGGCGATGGCCAGGGACCACCAATTCGCCAGCCGGCGGAAGCCCGCTCTCAGCCGGTCATCGTGATCGACGTCCCGCAGGTCGGTCGCAGCGGACCGACCCACGGCCTTCGGGCGAACACGGGGCGTGCGCACGAGTCGACCGATTTTGGAGTTCACCGGCGCCGCCGATTGTCGCACCAGCCACCCCGAGCCGTCGAACGCCAAAAACGATGCGTGTGTCCGTAGGCCGCAGTTAGTTGTCGAGGATTGTCAGGTCGAGCTGGCTGAGCCGCTCCGGGTCGGCGAGGATGTCGATCTCGACGATCTTCCCGCCTCGGACCGTGATGGCCCCGACCGCGAACGGCTCTCCGTCGAGAATTGCGACCGCGCCGGCGGCGCCGTTGACGAGTGCCGGCTGCATGACCGGGCCGAGTCGCATGTAGAGGAGCGCCTGACCGGCGACTGCCCTCGCGCCGCGGACTTCTTCCGATCCGCCGAGCGGAGCGACGTCCCTGCGCAGCACGACGTCGGGGTCGAGTACCTCCAGGAGCGCCTCGAAGTCGCCCTCGCGCGCCGCCTTGAGAAACGCGTCGACGACCTCGCGCTGAGTGTCGAGGTCCGCGTCGGGAACCGCCTTCTCGCCCTGGACGCGACGTCGCGCGCGGCTGGCGAGCTGGCGGGCCGCCTCGGGCGAGCGGTCGACGATGGGCGCGATCTCGTCGAAGGGGACGCCGAAGATGTCGTGCAGGACGAACGCGAGCCGCTCGGGCGGCGACAGCGTCTCGAGCACGACGAGCAGCGCCAGACCGACCGAGTCCGCCAGCAGCGCCTCGTGCTCCGGGTCGGTCCCGTCGGCGCGGTCGACGATCGGGTCAGGAAGGCGAACGCCGATCGGCTGCTCGCCCCGCACCTTGCGCGAGCGGAGCATGTTCAGCGAGACGCGCGCGACGACGGTCGTGAGCCAGCCGCCGAGGTTCTCGATCTCGCCCGCGTCGGTGCGGGAGAGCCGCAGCCACGCTTCCTGGACGGCGTCGTCTGCCTCGCTCAGGGAGCCGAGCATCCGGTAAGCGACCGCCCGCAGATGGGTTCGGTGCTCCTCGAATCGTTCCGCCAGCCAGTCGCGCTCATCCATCGGTCACGTTCCTCCGTCGCGTCGGGTCATACAGGTAGACCCGCGAATCCCCGCGGATGTGACCAAGAAGGAGATCACGATGCGAGTATTCGTTGCAGGTGCGAGCGGTGCGATCGGCACCCGGCTCGTTCCACAGTTGATCCAGCGAGGGCACGAGGTGATCGGCACCTCCAGGTCGAACGCCGACCGTATCGCGGCGCTCGGCGCGGAAGCGATCGCGCTCGATCTACTCGACCCTCACGCTGTGCGCAAGGCCGTCCTCGAGACCAAGCCCGACGCAATCGTCCATCAGGCGACCGCTCTGGCGGATGTGCAGTTCTCCAGGAACCTTGACCGCAGCTTCGCGCAGACCAATCGGCTTCGGCGGGAGGGCACCGACGCGCTCCTGGCCGCCGCTCGCGAGGCGGGAGTGACCCGGTTCGTCGCGCAGAGCTTCGCCAACTTCCGGTACGCGCGGGAGGGCGGGCCGGTCAAGACCGAGGACGATCCGCTCGACCCCACACCTGTATCGACGATGCGCGAGACCTCGGCCGCGATGACCTATCTCGACCAGGCGGTCATGGCCGCCGGCGGAATCGCGCTTCGCTACGGCAGCTTCTACGGCGCTCCAACGACGGGCTGGTCGAGCCGTGCGCAAGCGGCAGTTCCCGATCGTCGGCGAGGGCGGCGGCGTCTCTTCGTTCGTCCACCTCGACGACGCCGCCGCAGCGACCGTGCTCGCGCTCGAACACGACGGCCCGGCGATCTACAACATCGTCGACAACGTGCCCGCGCCGGTGCGCGACTGGCTGCCGGTGCTGGCGAAGGCACTCGGAGCCAAGCCGCCCCGCCACTTCCCGGTCTGGCTCGCGCGCCTGTCGCGGCGAAGCCGAGTCATGCTGGGAACCGAGGCCCGCGGTGCCTCGAACGCGAAGGCCAGGCGCGAGCTCGGCTGGACCTGCGCTACCCGACCTGGCGGCAGGGCTTCGTCGAGGCGTACGCGACACCGGCGGCCTCGAGATCGGAGCGTCGGTCGCCGGCACCGGCGAAGGCTCTAGCTGCGGTACTGCGACGCAGGCTGACTTCTCGTCGGCATGCTTGAGAGGCCATGAGCCGCAACCCTCACGTCTGTCCCCGGTGCGGTGCGCGCGTTCGCGGCCGGATGCGCATCGTGGCGCACCCCTCGACCCGCACCGGGCGCAGCAACCGCGCGGCGTCGCCGAACGGCTCAGCCGACTCTTCGGTCGGCGCCGTCGACCGGGCTTCTCCGCCGAGGGCCGCTGACCTCGCGCGTGACGCGGCCGGGCTGCACAGCACCGGAGTAAGGAGCAGGTCGCCTGGCGCGCTCAGTTCCCCCAGAGTGGCCGGACCTCGATCGTCCCCATCTGGGCGATCGGGTGCCCGGCAGCGATCTCGACGGCCTCCTCCAGGCTGCCGCACTCGATGAGGTCGAACCCGCCGACCGCCTCCTTCGTCTCGGTGAACGGGCCGTCGGTGACCATCGTCTTCCCGTCGCGGACACGGACGGAGCGGGCCCGGCGCGGCGGAGCCAACTGGTCGCCGGTGACCCAAATGTCCCGCGCCTGGAGGTCGTCCAGCCACGGAAAGCTCTCCTCTTCCCGGGTTTCGGTCGGGATCGGGCTCGGTCTGGGCGTCCATCTTCTCGGCGTCCCAGCAGACCAGCAGCAGGTATTTCATCGTCGCTCCTTCGCGTTTGTCGGGTGCAGCCTTACGCATGAACGACGAACGCGGCTGACCCAGATCGACACGTTTGTTCGCGCACGGAACTGGGTAGTCTTTTTGGACGGGGGAGCCGTCGAGGGAAGGAGAGAGGTTGATGTCGGAAATGGCGGGAACGCCGATCATGGACGCGCTGAAGGATGCTGCGTCCGCCGACCCCGAGAAGGCCCAGGAGGTTGTCGGGCAGTTGAAGGAGAAGTGGGATTCGCTCTCGCCCGAGCAGCAGCAGGAGGCCCTGGGCAAGCTCAGCGAGCTCAAGGACAAGGTCGCTGGGCTCTCCGAGGAGCAGAAGACTCAGATCGCCGACCTGATCCGCGAAAAGGCGGGCGTCTAAGCGCCAAGCCCGAACCAGTTTGACGATGTGGGCCGGCGTGCAGCACGCCGGCCCACACGTTCAAGCGGTCGGGGGCACGACGGAGAACCTGGCGGCGACGAAGTCGCCGTTCCGTCCCACTTCATCGAGACGCAGCTCGATCAGGCGCGGCAGCAGCGGCGCACCGGCACCCAGCGTGACGGGGGCGATCCCCACGATGACCTCGTCGAGCAGTCCCACGTCGGCGAACTGGCCGGCGAGGTCTCCCCCACCGACGATCCAGATGTTCCGGTCACCGGCTGCGGCGGCCATGGCCTCGTGCACGGAGACGACGTCGGCGCTCGTGAACTCGATCTCGGCATTGGGAACGACCGGCAGCTGCCGGTGCGTAAAGACCCAGCACGGGATGTCGTAGGTCCACTTCCACTCGGCCGGGTCCTTGCCCGCGAACTCGTGGTCGAGGATCCACTCGTAGGTCGTCGAGCCCATCGCCATCGCACCCACCTGGGCGATGAAGTCGCCGTAGTTCAACGGCCCGTCGTCCTCGCGCTGGCGGGTGAACAGCCAGTCGAGCGAGTTGTCGGAGTCGGCGATGAAGCCGTCGAGGGATCGTTGCCGTGTAGTACTGCGTGAGGCCCACGATCCCGGTCAGTCGTCTCCGAGCGCGATCACCGCGAAGACCAGGAGCACGCCCAACACGAACGCCGCCACCACTATCAGCCCTTCGACGAAGACCTGAAGCGCGGAACGCGGGCCGCCGGCTGGAGCGCCAGTCGCTCGGCGAACCCGTCGCACCGCCATGCCCGCGAGCGGCGCGAGGATCACGATCGCGAGGACGACGGCGATCAGCGTCCGCATAGGCCCATCGTCGCAAGAGTACGATCACGGCGCGATGGCCTACGACGAGGAACTGGCCGGCCGCATTCGCGACCTCGTTGCCGGCGAGCGCGGCCTGACGGAGCAGAAGATGTTCGGCGGCCTCTCGTTCCTCGTCGGCGGGAACATGGCCGTGGCCGCAAGCGGTCAGGGCGGCCTGCTCGTCCGCGTCGATCCGGACGAGTCGGACGCGCTCGTCGAGGCGACGCCTGCCTACCTCATGGAGATGCGCGGGCGGAAGATGCGCGGCTGGCTGCGGCTGGACTGCAGATCAGGTGCAGTCGAAGGAGGAGCTCGCGACCTGGGTCGAGCGAGGCGCGTCGTACGCCCGCTCGCTCCCCGCCAAGAAGTAGTGCTCGACGACGACGGCTATTTCGACGAGCGCGTCGCCGCGAGGTACGACGAGTCCGAGCCGGAGATGTTCGACCCGGCGGTCGTCGACCCGGTCGTCGACTTCCTCGCCGAGCTGGCGGGGAACGGACGCGCGCTCGAGCTCGGGATCGGGACCGGCCGGATCGCGCTCCCGCTCGCGCGGCGGGGCGTGCCGGTGCACGGGATCGAGCTGTCGAAGGCGATGGCCGCGAGGCTGCGTGCGAAGCCGGGCGGCGAAGAGATCGGCGTGACGATCGGGGACTTCGCGACGACGACGCGTGGAGGGAACGTTCTCCGTCGCGTACCTGGTCTTCAACACGATCATGAACCTGACGACGCAGGCGGCGCAGGTCGCCTGCTTCCGCAACGTCGCGGCGCACCTCGAGCCCGGCGGCTGCTTCGTCATCGAGGTCGGCGTCCCGTCGCTCCAGCGGCTCCCGCCCGGCGAGACCATCCACGCCTTCGACTGGAGTGAAACGAAATTCGGGCTCGACGAGTACGACATCGTCGACCAAGGGCTGACGTCCCACCACTTCGAGCTCGTCGACGGAAGATTCGAGCGCCACTCGACGTTCCCTTCCGGTACGTCTGGCCCTCGGAGCTCGACCTGATGGCGCAGCTTGCCGGGATGAGCCTGCGCGGGCGCTGGAGCGGGTGGAAGCGGGAGCCGTTCACGAGCGAGAGCCGCCAGCACGTCTCGGTCTGGGAGAAGCCGGATGGGACTAGGACGGCGGTCGCGGCGTGAACGGATGCATTTCGTCCTGCCCCTCACGGATGACGCCCCAGGTCGACTCGGGAACCTCGTTCCAGGCACCCTCGAGATCGCCGAGCGGCTCCGAGACGACGAGCCGCGACTCGTCCGAGACCTTCTGGAGCACCGGGAGGTCGGGGTGCTGGTGACGCAGGGTGCTGACGTCCGTCGAGTAGAAGAGCGAGCGCGACTTCCCCTCGCTCGAGTAGCGGAAGGCCCAGATCTGCGTGCCGTCGCTCGTCGCCACGGTCATCTGGATCGGATGCTCGACACCGTGCCGCCTGCCGGTCTCCTCGATGAGCCCGACCGCACGCTCGACGGCGCCGGGTGGGTCGTCCTCGAGCCCGAGCGTGAGCGCCAGGAAGAAGAACAGCTCGGAGTCGGTCGAGCCCTCGATCGCCGGGTAGAGCGCAGGATCGACGGCGAGCGCGAGGTCGCGCTTGAGCTTCGGGAACTCGTGAATGAGCCCGTTGTGCATCCACAGCCAGCGCCCGTGACGGAACGGGTGGCAGTTCGTCTGCTGGATCGGCGATCCCGAGGAGGCGCGTATGTGCGCGAACACGATGGGCGATTCGATGTGCGCCGCCAGCTCTCGCAGGTTGCGGTCGTTCCAGGCCGGCTCGATGCTGTGGAAGACCCCCGGCGACTCGCCGGCTGCCGTACCAGCCGATCCCGAAGCCGTCCCCGTTCGTCGTCTCCGCTCCGAGCCTCGAATGGAGGCTCTGGTCGATCAGCGAATGCTTCGGCTTCAGGACCAGCTCATCGATCAGCACCGGAGAGCCGTAGTACGCAAGCCATCTACACACGTTCGACTCCTTCGCTAGTGGTGGAAACCCGCGGCGGTCGTGCCGTCGTGGACGGGCGCCTGCTGCTTCTGCAGGCGCGGCAGCTGTCGCTCGACGTCGCTCATGAGCAGGTCGCCGAGGTCGTGGGTGAAGCCGCGCCGGACGACGACCCGTAGCGCGGCAAGGTCCTCCCGGTTCTTCGGGAACGTGTAGGCGGGCACCTGCCAGCCCCGCTCGCGCAGCGCGTTCGAGACGTCGAAGACCGTGTAGTTGTCGACGTCGTCCCGCAGCTTGAACGCGAACACCGGCAGCTCGTCGCCCTTCGTGATCAGCTCGAACGGCCCTAGCTCGCCGATCTTGGCGGACAGGCCCGTGGCGACCTCTCGCGCATAGCCCTGCACCTGCCGGTAGCCGTCGAATCCGAGACGAAGGAAGTTGTAGTACTGGGCCACGACCTGTGCCCCGGGCCGCGAGAAGTTGAGGGCGAACGTCGGCATGTTGTCGCCGAGGTAGTTCACCCAGAAGATCAGGTCCTCCGGCAGGGACTCGGCATCCCGCCAGACGACCCAGCCCACACCCGGGTAGACGAGCCCGTACTTGTGCCCTGACGCATTGATCGAGGCCACGCGCGCGAGGCGGAAGTCCCAGGCGAGGTCCGGATCGACGAAGGGGGCGACGAAGGCCCCCGAGGCGCCGTCGACGTGGACGGGAACGTCGATGCCCGTCTCGCTCTGGAAGGCATCGAGCGCGTCGCAGATCTCTTCGATCGGCTCGTACGAGCCGTCGAAGGTCGAGCCGAGGATGGCGACGACTCCGATCGTGTTCTCATCGCAGAGCTTGACTGCTTCCTCCGCCGAGAGATGGAAGCGGTCGCCTTCCATCGGCACGAGGCGCATCTCGACGTCCCAGTAGTTGGCGAACTTCTCCCAACACACCTGGACGTTGATGCCCATGACCAGGTTGGGCTTGTCCGCAGGCTTGCCCTCGGCGGCCCGGCGCTTCTGCCAGCGTCGCTTGAGCGCCAGCCCGCCGAGCATCGCCGCCTCGCTCGACCCGGTCGTCGAGCAGCCCGTCGCCTGCTCGGCGTCTGGCGCATGCCAGAGTCGGCTCAGGATGTTCACGCAGCGCGCCTCGACCTCGGCCGTCTGCGGGTACTCGTCCTTGTCGATCATGTTCTTGTCGAAGCACTCGGCCATCAGCTTCTCGGCCTGTGGCTCCATCCACGTCGTGACGAACGTGGCCACGTTCAGACGGGCGTTCCCGTCGAGCATCAGCTCGTCGTGAATCAGCTGGTAGGCGACATCCGGCGGCAGCTCGCCGTCCGGCATGAGGTTCCGGGGCACGTCCGCGCTCTCGAGTGTGAAGAGCGGCGGAACGGACAGATTCTCCGCGGAGCTCGTCGGAGCCTTCGGGTGCTTGAGCGTCACGCGCTCTCCCTTCGTTGGCAGGAGCCCGAGTATCGCACCAGCGCTGGCTACGCCAGCGCAGCGGACGGGTGACATAGCCTGCTCGGCGGTGCGTGCGTTCGCCGACACGTTTGCCGGTGAAGTCGTGCTTCCCGGCGACCCGGAGTACGACTCGGCTCGCGTGGTCTGGAACGGGATGGTCGACCGGCGACCGGCGCTCGTCGTCCGGCCGACCGGCGCCGACGATGTCATCGCAGCCGTTCGCTTCGCGCGTGAGCAGGACCTCGTCATCGCCGTCAGAAGCGGCGGCCACAGCATCTCCGGGTTGTCGACCTGCGACGACGGGATCGTCATCGACCTCTCGCGGATGGGCGGCGTGCGCGTCGATCCCGAGCGGCGCACGGCACGGGTAAACGGCGGTGCGCTGCTCCGGGAGCTGGACAACGAGGCCCAGGCGTTCGGGCTCGTCTGTCCCGTCGGTGTCGTCTCCCACACCGGTGTCGCCGGACTGACCCTCGGCGGCGGGATGGGCCGGCTGCAGCGGAAGTTCGGCCTGACGATCGACAACCTGCTGTCGGTGGACGTGGTCACGGCCGACGGCCGGCTCGTGCGCGCGAGCGAGGAGGAGAACGCCGAGCTCTTCTGGGGGCTCCGCGGCGCGGGAGCCGAACTTCGGGATCGCGACCTCGTTCGAGTTCCGGCTCCATCCGCTCGACTCGGTGATCACCTACGGGAGCGTGATCCATCCGGTCGACCGCGCCGGCGAGCTCGCTGCGCTCGTCCGTGAAACGCTCGAGGCCGGCCCGGACGAGCTCTGGATGAGCTTCGGCCTCGGCCTCGCCGTACCCGCCGAGAGCTTTCCGCCCGAGGTGGCCGGAAGGCCGATCGCGTTCGTCTCCGCTCTCCACTGCGGCTCGATCGAGCAGGCCGAGCGGGATCTCGCCGGGCTGCGCGCGTTCGGGCCGCCCGTCGTCGATTCGATCGAAGCCAGTCCCTACCTCGCGGTCCAGCAGCGCAACGACGAGGCGATGAGGTGGGGCCACCGCTTCTACATGAAGAGTGCGTTCCTGCCCGCGCTCACGGACGAGATCGTCGCCCTCTGCACCGAGCACGTCTCGCGGATGCCGGACGGCGCCGACGGCGGCATCTCGGTCTGGGCGTGGGGACGTGCGATCGCCGAGGTGCGCGAGGACGACACGGCGTTCACGGGCCGCGGGGCGGCGTACTGGATCGCCGCCGAGATCCTCTGGGAGCGATCCTGCGCTCGACGACCGTTGCCGCGAGTGGGGTCGCGGCCTGATGGCGGAGCTGGAGCCGTTCGCGTCGGAGGGTCGGTACGTCAACGACGTCGCGGAGTCGGGCGAAGACGTGGCCCGTGCGATCTACGGCGACTCGAAGTACGAGCGTCTCGTGGCGCTCAAGCGGGCCTGGGATCCCGAGAACGTCTTTCGCCTGAACCAGAACGTGCGGCCCTAGACCGCCGGCGCACCGGCTGGTCGCCGCCCACGGGCTGATAGCCCGCAAAGCTGGACTCGACCACGCCCTCGCCGCCCGTCAGCCCCGCCAGCTCCCGCTGGAGGTCTTGCGCGCGTGCCGCGGGCAAGACGGCTTCGATCGTCGCGAGTGTCGCCTGCACCGACGGCGTCTCGACGGCAGCACCGAGCCGCGCCAACGCCGGCATGACGGTCCCGATCGCGGCCGTCGGGAGCTCGAGCCTCGCTCGGACCGTTGGCTCGCACACCACGGTCCCGGCTCGCCCGAGGGCCTGCGTGACGACCAGCGGCGTGAGCTTTCGGAAGTCCGCGGCCGTGCTGTCCGGTCCGCGCGTGGATGGAGGGCCGTCAGCGGAGCTGTAATTGGATTGGGTCATCGTCACGACGGAGTCGGTTACCCGCCAGCCGTAGAGGCCCTCCTCCAGCGCGTCGCGGACGTACTGGCGCATGTGCTCCGCGAAGGCTTCGCGCTTCTTGTAGACGTGCAACGGGATCGTGCGATTGTCGACCTCCAGGCGAAACTCGATCCCGGAGTCGCCGGGCCCGGGTTCGACGCGTAGGCCGATCGTCGCGCGAAAGGGATTCGATTCCGAGTTGAGGAGCTCCACGGCCTCGCCGGTGCTGACCGGGCGCTCGATGTAGAGCGGCGTCGTCTCGCGGAACTCGACATCGATACCGAAGTCGGCCGCCAGCGTCGCCTGGATGACCTCCTTCTGCACCTCGCCGTACAGCGACACCCAGATCTCGCCCCGACTGTCGTCGCGCTGCACGTTGATCAGCGGGTCTTGCTCGGCGAGCTGCTCCAGCGCCACGAAGAGCGCCCCCCTGTCGTCCTGGTTAGGGGCGACGACGACCGACTCGAGCGTCGGCGGGGCGAACTGATGCTCGACCTGCGAACGCCGGCTGCCGATCGCGTCCCCGATCCGGACCTCGGTCAGGCCCCAGAGCTTCGCGATCTCCCCGGCGGAGACTGACGGACGGCGAACGCTCGAGCCTCGGTCGAAGACGCTGATTGCCGTCACCTTCCGCTCGGCCTCCTCGCCGAACCGCAGCAGATCTCGGGTTTGCACCGTGCCCGAGAACATGCGGACGTAGGCGATCTTCTCGCCGGCCGGACCCCGCTCGATCTTGAACGCACTACCCGAGACGGGGCCATCGACGTCGCCCTCGGTCGCGGGCAGCAATTCCGCGATGCCGGAGCTGAGTGAGTCCACGCCTGCCCCCGTCTTCGCCGAGCCGAAGAAGACCGGATGCACGAACGCCTGCTTCGTCTGCGCGGCCAGCTCGTCGCGCAGTTGCGGCCACGAGACGCTGGTCTCGTCCTCGACGTAGGCGGCAAGCAACGCGTCGTCGTGTTCGGCGAGCACGTCGATCAGCCGCGCCTTGAAGACGCTGTCGTTGACCGATCCCATCGCGATCGCCGCGGGCGTCAGCCGGGTCGCGATGCCGTTCAGTACTCGCTCGGTGTCCGCGCCACGACGGTCGATCTTGTTCACGAAGATCAGGGTCGGGACGCCCAGCCGCTGCAGCGCTCGCATCAAGATCGGCGTCTGCGGCTGCACGCCTTCCACGGCGGAGACCACGAGCACGGCGCCGTCGAGCACGCTCAACACTCGCTCCACCTCGGCGATGAACTCCGGGTGGCCCGGCGTGTCGATCAGGTTGACGGTCACATCGTCGATCGCGAACGACACGACGGCCGACTTGATCGTGATGCCGCGCTGCCGTTCGAGCGCGAGGAAATCCGTCTGAGTGCTGCCGTCATCGACGCTGCCGAGCTCGTCGATGACACCGGCCGCGTACAGCAGCCGCTCTGTGAGTGTTGTCTTACCGGCGTCTACATGCGCCAAAATCCCCAAGTTCAGCGTTCGTCGCACCAAGCGTCATACCCTCCGAATAGGTCGCAAAGCCCTTCGCGATGGACATGAACGCTGCGCGCATCTCCGCTCCTTGGGTCGGCGCTAGTACTGGAAGTTAATCAGAGGCGTCTACGGCAGCTCTCGGAGCGGCCCGTAGTTGGACTTGAAGATTCGCTCGGCGGCCAGGCGCAGGGTGAGGTTGCGGATGACCGGCGGCAGGTTTCTCGTCCGGTCGCGGCGGTGCGTCTGCTCCTGCACCCACGTCACGCGCGGCGTGCGCCGATCCTGGTAGGCGGCGAGCGCCTGCTCGACGGGCTGGTCGGCGGTCAGCTGCTCGGCGAGCACGAGCGCGTCCTCGACCGCGAGCGCCGCGCCCTGGGCCATGTTCGGCGAGCTGGCGTGGGCGGCGTCGCCGACGAGCACGACGCGGCCCGAGGTCCAGGCCGGCGGCGTGACCTCCTCGATCGGCGCGAAGTACGCCTCACCGGCCTGGTCGAGCAGGCGCGGCACCGGGTCGGCGAAGTCGGCGAACCGCTCCCGCCAGTCCTCGCGCGCAGCGCTTTGCGGATCGCTTGAGTTGACATCGGCGTAGCAGTAGACCTGACCATTGCCCAACGAAACCGTGAGGAACGACCGGCCTCGGCCCAGCCGGGCCGTCCAGTCGGTGAGCTCCGGGAAGCCGTCGGCGAGGAACCGCCAGGAAGCCTGCCCCACGTCGCCGGCTGGATGATCGCCAAACGCAAGGCTGCGGATCGTCGAGTGGACGCCGTCGGCGCCGACGACCAGGTCGTAGCTGCCGGTCGAGCCGTCGGAGAAGCTCACCCGCGGCGTCTCGCCGTCCTCTAGCGCCTCGACCGACAGGCCGAGCCGCACCGGCACGTCTGCCCGCAGGAGCGCATGGAGCGCCTCCCGCTCGATCGCGACGCAGCCGCCGACGCCGTCCCAGAGGCTCGCGAGGTCGATGTCGGCCAGCAGGCGGCCGCGGTGGTCGAGCAGGCGCTGCCGTTCGATCGGGTTCGCATGTGCGGCCAGCTCCGTTCCCACGCCGAGCTCGCCGAGTGCCCGTACGGCGTTGGCCGGTAGGTACAGGCCGGCCCCACTCGGCTGCCATTCGGTCATCCGCTCGACGATCTCAGCGGTCGACGCCGCGCCGACGCAGCGCCCGGGCCAGCGCGAGCCCGGCGATACCCGCCCCGGCGATCAGGACACGCAAGGCTTCATGACTTCATCTGGCTCCGCTTCGCGATGTGCTCGGCGATGTACTCGGCGTCCCGCCCGACCCCGCCGATCAGGGACGAGGTAAGCGCGAACTGGAAGAAGCGGCCCACCAGGTACAGCCCAGGCGCATCAGCGACCACGCCTCGATCATGCGCCGGCTCCCGGTCTGAGTCAAAGGCCGGGAAGATCGATCCAGCCGAAGTCCGCTGTGAACCCGGTGCACCAGATCACGTTCGCTACCTCCAGGACCCGTCCGTCCTCGAGCACCGGAAGCCCGTCCCGTACCCCGGTCGTCCTCGGCACACGTTCGATCCCGGCGGCGGCGAGGTCCTTCCGACGCACAGGTTCGAGCGGCAGCCCTTTGCCAAGCATCTTTGGGCGAGCCCTCCGACCCAGGAACGTTCGCGTCGTGAGCACGTGCGAGACGGCGAACCAGAACAGCGGCGTGAACAGTCGGTCCAACGTCCCGCCGTGTTGCACCGGGGTTTGGCCGACGTCCCTGCCCGAGAGCCAGGTCGGGTGCAGACGGGAGACTTCGAAGGCGATCTCTGCCCCGGAGTTCCCGGCGCCCACGACGAGGACCGGGCCCTCCTGCAGCTGGGACGGATTCCGGTACTGCGTGGACTCGAGCTGCACGATCCCGCTATCGAGCTCGGAGGCGAAGTCGGGAACCCGCTGGCGCTGGTAGCCGCCCGACGCCACGACGACGTTGTCGGCCTCGAGCCGGAGGTCGCCCGAGCTGAGGAGGTAACGGGTCCCGTTCCTCCGGACACTGTCGACGTTGATCCGCGTTCGAACGGGAAGGTCGAATCTCGCGGCGTAGGCCTCGAGGTAATCGGCCACCTCGTCTTTTGTCGGGAATGCCTGAGGCGGCGAGGGCAAAGGCCAGCCGGGGAGCCCCGAGTAGCGGGCGGGCGAGATCAGCCGGAGCGAATCCCAGCGGCTCCGCCACGCATCGCCGATCCGCTCGTTCGCGTCCAGGATCACGAACGGGCGATCCCGCTTGGCGAGGTGGTAGCCCGTCGCGAGCCCGGCCTGACCGCCCCCGACGATCACGGTCTCGAAATGCTCCGTGGTCACGGTTCCTCGAGCCTAGGAAGCCATGCACGGCCTTGCTTCGGGCAGAACACCCAAATTGGCACGGCCGGCCGGCGTGGGTATTTCTATGTACGCGTCTCGACGAGGTCGTGCTCGTAGGCGTAGGCAGTCACCGCCGAGCGAGACGACACGCCCAGCTTGGTGAAGACGTTGCTCACGTGGCGGGCGACCGTCTTCTCGCTGATGACGAGCTCGTCGGCAATCGCGCGGTTGGTCCGGCCGGTCGCCACCAGCCGGACGACTTCGACCTCACGCGGGGTCAGTCCACCTGCGGTCTTCGGCGCAGCGCGATCGACGAGCTTCTCGACGCGTGCGAGCTCGGGCGCGGCGCCGAGCTCCTGGAACACGCGGCGCGCCGCGTCCAGCTCCATCTCCCCGGCATCCACATCGCCGAGCTGCCGGCAGGCCAGCCCGACGAGGACACGTACTCGCGCGGACTCATAGGGTGCCCCGAGCTCGTGCCACAGCTCGGTCGACTCGCGGAGTGAGGCGAGGGCGCCCCGGGCGTCGCCATCGGCCAGTGCCATCGCCCCTCGGGCGTGCGCGACGGTTGCGCCCATCGTGCCGCCGCGGTAGCCCTCCGTGATCTCCTCGAGCTCCTGCCGGCCGCGGCGGGCCTCGTCGAGGTCGTCCACCGCGAGCATGATCTCGATGTAGGCGGGCAGGAGGCCGGCACGGCGCATCGGCTCGGTCGTCTCGTCCAACACGCGGCGGATCGCGGCAACGGCAGCGTCGTGGTCCCCCTGGCCAAGCCGTAACAGGGCCATGCCCGGCTGCGGCTCCCATCCGCAGCGGCTCGCCTCACGGTACGCCCGCTCCGCCACCGCGCGTTCCCCGCGCAGGCGGTGGATCTCACCCTGCCGGTAGAAGGCCTCGCCGGTCGCGACGCGATTCAGGTCCTGCGTATAGCGGTCAGCTGCCCGCCGCGCCTCTTTCAGCGCGTCCGCCCAAGCGCCGTCCACCTGCATGATCTCCGCACGGTGCACGTGGCATCGTCCGGTGACGGTGACCATCTGGGGCTGCTCCTCGACCCACCGACTCAACGCCGCAGTCCACTCGCGGGCCCTCCGCAGTTCGTAGACCTGATTGCAACCGTCGATCACGCTGCAATACAGCACTCCGGTAACGATCGGCGACAGCTCGCCGGCGGTGACCGCGACCATCACCTCGTCGAACACCCCGAGGCCCGCGTCGATCTTCCCCTGCTTCAAGCGGAGGCGGCCTTGTTCGTACAGGGCGAGGGCGACCAGGTCCGCATCACCGAAGCGGTCGCCGATTCGAATGGCCTCGACGGTCGTGGCGATGGCGGCATCGAGATCGCCGGCCTCCTCGTGCTCGGCCATGACGAGCTGGAGGAGGTAGCCACGTTCTGCGCTGTCGGTGTCCACCCGCTCGAGCAGCCGCTGCGCCCGGCCGAGCCATCCCGTCGCGCGAGCCAGCTCACCTTCTTGCGCATAGAAGCTGCCCGCCCAGAACGCACAGCGAACGGCGCGCAACGTGTCGCCGGCCTCGAGGTACGCATGGTGGGCCCGCTCGAGCGCGGACAGGTGCTCGTCCAGGCCGAGCATGCCGGCCGACGTCGCCAGCAGCTCGAGGTCTGCTCCAGCCAGCGGCGCCGCCTGATCGGCGGCCGAGAGCGCCTCGTACGCATCCTTCCAGTCCCGCTCCGCGTACGCCCGTCGGCCGCGTTCGAGAGCGTCTCGCGCCGTCTACAGGCGCCATGAGAAGCACTGTAGGCGTTGACTGGCAGAGTGGGGCCGTGACGTCGATGGCCGATCTCGACGAGCTCGCGCTGGCTCTGCCGCACACGACGAAGGACGTGTCAGATGACGGCCGACCCTCGTACCTCGTCCACGGCAAGCTGTTCTGCTGCCATCGCAGCCGCAGGCGCGACGCGATCGATCCCCAGACGGGTGAGCGCCTCGACGACGTGTTGATGTTCCGCGTCGACGACCTCGACGTGAAGGAGCTCTTGCTCTCCGACGCCCGCGGCGTGTTCTTTACAACGCCTCATTTCGACGGCTACCCCGCGGTGCTGATGCGGATTCCAGATCTAGCCCGACTCGACCGAGTCGAGCTGCATGACCTGGTGGCAGAAGCGTGGCTCACGAGGGCGCAAAAGCGCGTCGCCAAGGCGTGGCTCCAAGAGCAAGGGTTTCCAGACGACTGAGTGTCGAGATCTCCAGGCTCGCTGTCCTTTCCCCTGTCTCTCGTTCGTCCTAGAGGCGACCATGTTCCACGGAAGGAGGAAGTGATGAAGTACCTGCTGTTGATTCAGCAAGGCGACACCCCGACGCCACCGTCGGACGAGTGGAACCGCCTGTCGCAGGACGAGCAGATGGAGATCTACGGCGCGTACCAGGCGGTCAATGAGACCCCCGGCGTCACCCCCGGCGTCTGGATGGAGCCGCCCGAGACGGCAACCACCGTGCGGGTGCAGGACGGCAAGACGCTGACCACCGACGGGCCGTTCGTCGCCGTCAAGGAGGCACTCGGCGGCTATCTCTTCTACGAGGCCGACGACCTCGACGCCGCGATCGAGCTCGCGTCCAGCATTCCGGCGGCCCGCCTGGGCGGATCGGTGGAGGTGCGCCCGCTCAAGGAGGCAGTAATCCTCGAGCAGGTCTTCCGCGACGAGTGGGGCCGTGTTCTCGCCACTCTGATCGGCTTCCTCGGCGACTTCGACCTCGCCGAGGAAGCCGCTCAGGAAGCGTTTGCGATCGCCGCCGAGCGCTGGCCCCGCGACGGGACGCCGGCCAACCCGCGAGCCTGGTTGGTGACGACCGCGCGCAACCGGGCGATCGACCGCATCCGCCGCGATCGCACGCTCGCAGAGAAGACCCGCCTGCTCGACGTGCCGGAAGCCGTGGAGGACGGACGTGGATGAGACGACGATTCCGGACGAGCGGCTCGAGCTCCTCTTCACGTGCTGCCACCCGGCGCTCGCGCTCGACGGCCAGGTCGCGCTCACGCTGCGGACGCTGGGCGGGCTCACGACCGAGGAGATCGCCCGTGCCTTCCTCGTCCCCGAGGCGACGATGGCCAAGCGGCTCGTCCGCGCGAAGCGGAAGATCAAGTCAGCCGGAATCCCGTTTCGCGTGCCGCCGGCTCACCTGCTTCCGGATCGCCTCGCCGCCGTGCTCGCCGTCTGCTACCTGATCTTCAACGAGGGCTACGGCGGCCGCGGTGAGCTCGCCGCCGAGGCGATCCGCCTCGGACGCGCGCTCGCCGAGCTGATGCCCGACGAGCCCGAGGTGCATGGACTGCTCGCGCTGATGCTGGCGAACGACGCCCGGCGCGACGCGCGATTCGCCGACGGCACGGTCGTCCTCCTCTCCGACCAGGATCGATCGCTCTGGGATCGCGACCAGATCGCGGAAGCACGAGCCGTGCTCGATCGCGCGCTGGCGCTCGGCGGCCGCGGTCCGTACGTGCTGCAGGCGGCGATCGCGGTCCTGCACATGGAAGAGCCGCAGGACTGGCCGCAGCTCGCGGCCCTCTACGGAGAGCTCGCCCGCGCGACCGGCTCGTCGGTCGTCGAGCTCAACCGGGCAGTCGCGATCGCTGAAGCGGGCGAAGTCGAGGCGGCGCTTGCCCTGATGGAGCGCCTCGAGCTCGACCGCTACCACTATCTGCACGCGACGCGCGGCGAGCTGCTGCGCCGGCTCGATCGCGCCGACGAGGCCCGCGCGGCCTACGAGCGCGCGCTCGAGCTCGTTCACTCCGACGCCGAGCGGCGCTTCCTGGAGCAGCGGCTGGCCGAGCTCCCGGACCGATGAGCACGAGGGCCGACGAGCGCATCGAGCGAATCCTCGCCCGCATCCGCGACATCCCCGAGGGGTTCGTCCGCACGCTACGGCGACATCGACCCTGACGGCGCGCGCGCCTGGCTCGGACGACGTGCCTGGAGGCCGGACCGACGTGCCATCGAGGCTCCGGGCCGCCGAGGCAGTGCCGCTCGACGCGCCGACGAGGCCCAGGCGGCCTACGAGCACACGCTCGAGCTCGTTCACTCCGACGCCGAGCGGCGCTTCCTGGACCAACGCCTGGCCGAGCTCGCCGGACCGATGAGCACGAGCGCCGACGAGCGCATCGAGCGAATCGTCGCCCGCATCCTCGACGATCCCCGAGGGGTTCGTCCGCACTACGGCGACATCGACCCTGACGCGCCGCGCCTGGTCGGACACGTCCTGGCCACCACGGACGAGGACCTGCCGTGGCACGCGCGTCGTCCGCGCCGACGGTACCTCTACACGACGAGCGAAGGCGGCAGCGCCAGTTGCTCCATCGGGAAGGAGTTCCGCTGCGGGGCGATCGGCGTGCGATCTGCGTCAGGCAGCGGCTATCCGAGGCATGTCTAGTCTTGACATATGCCTATATCGGTATATATATTGCCTCCATGGCCAGAGCAGCGACGACGGCTGATGCGTTCAACGCGGTTGCCGAGCCTCGGCGGCGCCAGATCCTGGACGTCCTCGCCGGCGGGGAGCGCCCCGTCAACGACCTCGTCCGCGAGCTCGGCCTGAACCAGCCACAGGTGTCCAAGCACCTACGGGTGCTCCGAGAAGTGGAAGTGGTTGACGTGCGGAACGAAGGAAGGCAGCGGCTGTACCGGCTGAACGGCTACGCGCTCAAGCCCATCCATGACTGGGTGAAGAACTACGAGCGCCTCTGGACGGATCGGTTCGACCAGCTGGACGTCGTGTTGGAGGACCTCAAACAGAAGGAGGAAGAAGATGCCAGCGACGAGTAGCGGTACCGCCACGGTCACGCTCCCCACCGATGAGCAGATCCTGATCACCCGGGAGTTCGACGCGCCCAAGCATCTGGTGTTCAAAGCGTTCACGACGCCCGAGCTCGTCAAGCGCTGGTGGCACGCCAAGCGCGGCGAGGTAACGGTCGCCGAGATCGACCTGCGCGTCGGCGGCAGCTGGCGCTCCGTGATGGTGACGCGAGGACGGAACCGAGGTCGGCTTCCACGGCGAGTACCGCGAGATCGTCCCGAACGAGCGGATCGTCTCGACGGAGATCTACGAGGGCCTGCCCGAAGGCGTTTCCGAGGAGGAAGGCGGAACCGTGAACACCGCGACCTTCACCGAGGAAAACGGGCGCACGACCGCTCACGATCCTCGTGCAGGCGGCAAACAAGGTGTCCCGCGACGCGATCATCGACTCCGGCATGGAGGCCGGCATGCAGGACGCGCTCGCCCTGCTGGAGCAGGTAGCGATCTCGCTGCGCTGAGAAGGGCGCGCCGGCGGGCCCGAGTGGTAGAACGCGAGCGTGGCGATGTTCCACGTCGTGCTCCACCGCTCGGGCCCTCTGTGGGACCCCTCCCGACCGCTGGAGGCGCAATCCGACTGGCCCGCGCACGCGTCCTACATGGACGAGCTCGTGGACGCGGGCTTCATCGTCCTGGGCGGACCGCTCGCCGACGAATACCGAGTCGTGCACGCCGTCGAGGCCGAGTCGGAGGACGCCGTCCGCGCCGCCTATGCGCGCGATCCGTGGAGCGAGACGCATCTCCGGGTCGACACGATCGAGCCTTGGACGGTCCGGCTCGACGCCCGGCGCGCCTAGCTACGCCGCTGCGGCCACCGTCTCGCGATACCCGAGCGCCTTGCCGAGCGGGGCCGCGATCGCAAGCGCGGCCCGCTGCAGCGCCGCCGGCGGGAACGGAAGCCGGACGGTGTCGAAGTGCGCCTTCGCGATCACGGCGAGCCTGAGCGGGTTCGGCAGGCCGCGGCGGTTCGTCTTCCCTTGCGCGGCGAGCGTGAACATCGTCTCGATCAGCGACTCGAACTGAAGCGCGGGGCGCACCTCGCAGAGGAAGCGAACGTCGCTTCCACCCGCGTTCCAGAACCGGTGCGGCGTGCCAGGCGCCACGACGGCGCCGTCCCCAGGTCCGGCGACGATTTCCTGCTCCCCGACCCGAAGTCCGAGCTGGCCCTCGAGCACCTCGAAGCGCTCCGTCTGGTGCGGATGCACGTGGGCCGCGGCGACGAAGCCGTCCGGACGGACGATCGTCTCGACCAGCACCGCATCGCCGTCGGTCTCCTCGGAGGTGCGGTGGAAGATCAGAACTTCACCGGTGACGGGGTTCTCGAGCTTGTCTCCTGAGCGAATCATCACTGCTCCCTTCTCTTGTCTCTGCGTTAGAGAAAGGCTGCAGGACCAGGCGCCCAGAAGTCATCGCCCGCGGGCTGGATCTCGTGTCCCGCCGGCGGAGGACCCCGCCGTCCTCCCTGGGGAGGACACGCGGCCGAACCGCGCGGGCCTCGGCGACGAAGGGAGAGTGATGGCGATCCCGCGCACCACTCTTCGCACTCGCCGCGGCGCTCCTGCTCGCGATGGTCTTCGGCGTCCAGCGCGCGAACGCCGCGACGGTCCTGGGCTCGGCCGATCCGAGCCGTGACCCGCAAGCGTTCGCCTGCGCCGTCTACGCCTGTCCCGCAGGGAAGAGCGTCGGCTTTCGGCAGCTCGCGCTCAATGGCTCCGACGTGGCCGTGGAGGAGCAGGGCGTGCTCGTCTCCGCACGCGTGAACGCGAAGCGGATCGCCGGCGGCGAGCAGCCGAGGATCGCGGTGCTGCGGCCCGCCGACGAAGAGCGAGACGACATCGGCGTCAAAGTCGCTGGGTTCGCACCGGTGCCGGTGATCTCGTCGGGCGCCAAGGTGCACGAGGTGCAGGACCTGCACCTGCCGGTCGAAGTCGGCGACTCGATCGGCTTGCTGCTTCCGGCGGGCCAGGTCGACCTCGGCCTGAGGACGCGACAGCAGCCCGACGGCGCCGTCCAGTGGTTCGCAGAGCCGTGCGGACCGTGCCACATGGACGGCGGGACCGGCCGCGAGCTCCTGCTCGACGCCAACATCGAACCGGACGAGGACGAGGACGGGCTGGGTGACGAGACGCAAGACCCCGACTTCGGCCTGCCCCTGGACGAAGAGGAGCCCGACTCCTTGGAAGACGACGAGTTCGACGACTGGTTCGACGAGCTCGACGAGGAGGAGTCGGAAGAGACGGCCGCGGGGCGCGTACAACCCGGGAGACTGCGGCTGCTCGACCTCGACCGCACGCGGATCGGAAATCTGTGGGTCACGGTGGGTAACCCCGGGTACGGTCGTATGGGCGGAGTCGTCACGACCTCGGCCGGACGCTGGGACATCGGCGTCCCGCGGACGATCGGCACGGGCGAGCGTCGGGCGAAGTACACGAAGAAGGTGCGACTGCCGCTACGTCTCTCCCGGGCCGGCAAGCAAATGCTGCGCCGACCCGGTCGTCAGCGCGCACGCATCGTCGTGTACCACCTGTCGCGCGGTGGCATCAAGGTCACCATGCGCCAGATCAGGCTGTAGCGAGGACGCCGGGAAGCCACGCCTCCACGGCGGCGGCCACCGCGTCGAGGTCCTTCCTCAGACTGTGGTCGCCGGGCACCTGCGCCACGGTGCGGAGCTTGGTCGCCGGAGGTATCCCGAACGGGTCCCGCTCGCCCTGCACGACCAGCATCGGGACCGTGACCTCGTCGAGCTCGTGTAGACGGCTCTGCGGCGGGGCCCCCGACCGCCGCCGGGGCTGAAGCGGGAACGCGAGGCACAGCACGCCGACGGCTCCGAGCTCGGACGCGGTGCGGCAAGCCACCCGTGCGCCGAGAGAGCGACCGCCGACGAGGAGCGGGAGCCCTCGCAGCTCGTCCGCCGTCAGGCTGTCGACTACCGCGGTCCACGCAGCGTCGAGGTGGTGCGCCGGAGCAGGAGAGCGGCGCCCGGCGACGCGGTACGGCTGCTCGACGAGCGCGACGCTGAGCCCGGCCGCAAGCGCGACGTCCGTGACCGCGACCAGGTCCCGGGACGTGACGCCTCCCGCGGCCCCGTGCCCCAGCACCAGCGCGGCCTGCGACTGATCGGCCAAGTGCAGGTGGGCGTTCGCCGGACCGTGCGGCGTTTCCACTTCGCGCACCCGCGCGGCGGCTCGGACTTCGCTAGGGCTCAAGCTCTGGCGGCAGCCCGAACCGCGAGAAGATCTCCGGGTTGACGAAGGCGGTGATCTCCTTGATCCGTGACCCTTCGAAGGTGAGCACGTCGATCGCCGCGGCCACGTAGCGGCCCGTCTGGCCGTCCAGGTTGTAGTAGGCGAGAGCCGGCTGCCCGTTGGCGCGGGTGGCCACGGCCCGCGAGTCGGGGCAGAACTCGAGGGCGGCCTTCGCGAAGCCGGCAACCGTCTCGCGCCCTCGCCACCAGGCGGCCCATGGAGGCATCGAGAAGACGGCGTCCTCGGCCAGCAGCGCACGCAGCGCGTCGACGTCGCCCTTCGCCCATGCGTCGACGTACGCCTCGACGAGCTCGCGGACCTGCTCGTCGCCGAGCGAGCGCAGCGTCGCCTGCTGGCTCTGCTCCGGAAGCCGCTCGTCGACGGCCTTGCGGGCGCGCTGCAGGGCGCTGTTCACCGACGCTACGGACGTCTCCAGCGACTCCGAGACCTCGCGCGCCGAGAAACCGAGCACCTCGCGCAGGATCAGGACCGCACGCTGTCGCGCGGGAAGGTGCTGCAGCGCCGCGATGAACGCGAGCTCCACCGCCTCGCGCTCCTCGTAGCGCGCGGCGGGAGCCGCGTAGCCGTCGTCGACTCCGATCGTCTCATCCGGGTAGGGCTCGACCCATACCGACTCGACGAGCGGCTCGCCGGCATCGACCTGTGGAGCTGGTCGGAGGGCCGTAGTCGACCGGCAGCACGCGCTTCGGCCGCCGCGCGATCGCGTCCAGGCAGGCGTTCGTCGCGATCCGGTAGAGCCACGAGTAGAGCGAGCTTCGACCGGCGAAGGCCGGCAGTCCCCGCCACGCCCGCAGGAGGGTTTCCTGGAGCGCATCCTCGGCGTCGTGGACCGAGCCGAGCATCCGGTAGCAATGGGCGTGGAGCCCGCGACGGTGAGGCTCGACGATGCGGCGAAAGGCGTCCTCATCGCCTCCGCGAGCCGCCTCGAGCAGCTCCCGCTCCTGCAGGACGCGTGTGGAAGTCGCGGCCATCCTCACCAGGTTAGACCGCCGACGAGGGGCGCGAACTCATCGCTGCCCGGCGATGAGTCCTCGGAACGGCGTCGGTCCAACTACACAGGATGACCAATCCCGTCGTCCACCTGGAGCTTCGGACAGGCAATCTGCCGCGCGCCTGCGCCTTCTACACGCGGCTGTTCGGCTGGCGCGCCGAGAAGGTCGAAGTCGGCCGCGGGTCCTACCTCGCGCTCGAGCTCGGCCACGGGATCGAGGGCGGCGTCGTCGAGAGCGACGCGGACCGCAGTCTCTGGCTTCCGTATGTCGAGGTGCCGGACCTCAGCGAGGCGACCGAGCGGGCACGGCGGCTAGGGGCCGCGGTGTTGCTCGAGCCGCGCGAAGGCCCCGTCGGCTGGCGAAGCGTCGTCTCGTCGCCTGCCGGCGCCGAGATCGCCCTCTGGCAGCCGAAGACGTGATTGACGTGCGGCTCTCTGGTGGATTGACCATCAGATTCCCGCGAGCGCCTCGTCCCAGTCGCGGACGTACCAGCGGCGGACGACCCCGTTGAGGACGAAGGGATCGCCTTCGGCGAACTCCTCAGCCGCTTCGCGGGTGGTGAAGATCGACATCGATCCTTCCTCTGGATTCCCGAACGGCCCCGTCGCGAGCAGCGTGCCGCGACCCTGGAACTCTTGAAGGCGCGCGCTGTGGTCGGCGAAATGGAGCGGCGCCTTCTCGAGGACGTCTTCGGCAGACTCGTAGAAGAGGACGTATCTCATCAGGTGCTAGTCTAGGGAAGCGAACGTATGTTCGCTGCGAGCGAAGGGACGATCCTGCATGCCGACGTCGACGCGTTCTTCGCGTCGGTCGAGCAGCGGGACAATCCGCGCCTGCGTGGACGGCCCGTGATCGTCGGCGCAGGTGTTGTGCTCGCAGCCAGCTACGAAGCCAAGGCTTACGGTGTCCGCACGGCAATGGGAGGCGCGCGGGCACGCCGGTTGTGCCCGCAGGCCGTCGTCGTCTCGCCCCGCATGTCGGCCTACTCCGAGGCGAGCAAGGCGTTGCACCGGGTCTTCGAGGACACGACGCCGCTCGTCGAAGGGCTGTCGATCGACGAGGCGTTCCTCGACGTTCGCGGGATGCGGCGGCTCGCGGGGACGCCCGCCGAGATCGCCGAGCGCTTGCGGCGGAACGTGCTCGAGCGGGTCGGCCTGCGCGTCACCGTCGGGGTGGCGAGGACGAAGTTCCTCGCGAAGGTCGCAAGCGGCGTCGCCAAGCCCGACGGCCTGCTCGTGGTACCGCTCGACCGCGAGCTCGCCTTCCTCCATCCGCTCCCCGTCGAACGGCTCTGGGGCGTCGGGGCGGTGACCGCCGCCAAGCTCCGTAGCCGGGGGATCACGACCGTGGGCGAGGTGGCCGAGCTCGACGAGCCGACCCTGGTATCCATGGTCGGACGAGCCACCGGCCGCCAGCTCCACGCGCTCGCCCACAACCGCGATCCCCGGCCGGTCCGGGCGCGCCGCCGCCGGGGCTCGATGGGATCGCAGCGCGCCGGCCGCCGCTCCTCGAACTCGCCCGACGCCGTCGACGCGGACGTCATTGCCCTCGTCGACCGTGTTACCCGACGGATGCGTGCGGCCGGGCGGGTGGGCCGCACCGTCGTTCTCCGGCTGCGCTTCGACGACTTCTCCCGAGCGACCCGGTCGCACACGCTGCCGCGCGCCACAGCCGAGACCCACATGATCCTCGGCACGGTGAGGGAGCTCCTGACGACCGCCAGGCCCCTGATCGAGCGTCAGGGCCTCACGCTCGTCGGCGTGACAGTTGCCAATCTCGACGACGACCGCGCCGTCCAGCTCACGCTGCCCTTCGATCGTCACAGCCGGTGGGCGCTCGACGCTGCACTCGACGAGATCCGCGATCGCTTCGGAACTGCAGCCGTCACACGCGCGGTGCTGCTCGGCCGCAGCCAAGGCCTGACGGTGCCGCTCCTGCCGGACTAAGTCTCCTCGTACTCGTCGTGGCGACGCCACCACTCGTACGGGGCCGTCTGGGGCCACCCTTCGGGTGAGTCCTCCCACGTTTCCTGCCGGCCGAACGGGGTGAGATCCAAGAACGTCCAGGTACTGCCGAGCGCCTCGGTCCCTCGCCGGGTCGTGAAGTAGGTGCGGAAGACCTCGTCGCCGTCGCGGAGGAAGACGCTGAGGCCGAACGACTCGCCGTCCTGGTAGACGTCCGCTTGCGGGGTCTCGGGCGAGACGCCGAAGTCGACGTTGAAGTCGCTGCGGGCAGACGAGTACCACGGGAGCGTCCACCCCATCCGCCGCTTGTACGGCTCGATCTTCTCGATCGGCGCGCGCGACACGAGGGCGAATGAGGTGTCGCGAGCGTGGAGATGGGCGAGGTGGCCGACCTGGTCGGCGAAGAGCGAGCAACCGTCGCAGCCCACCTCCTGATTGGGACCGAACATGAAGTGGTAGACGATCAGCTGGCGGCGACCCTCGAACAGGTCGAGCAGGCGCGCCTCGCCGTCCGGGCCCTCGAAGACGTAGTCCTTGTCGATCCTGACCATCGGCTGGCGGCGGCGCTCGGCCGCCAGCGCGTCACGGGCACGGGTGGCTTCCTTCTCCTTGGCGAGCAGCCGCTCGTGAGCGGCCTGCCATTCGGCGGCTGAAACGATTGGCGGACGTGCCATCTACTCCTTTGACGGCGGTCGCGGTCGAGAATCATCGGCGACTTCGGTCGGATCATGGAGGTAGCTCAGCGCGCATCCGGCGGACGTCGTAGGATCCGCGCGTGAGCTTCGACGACTGGATGCTCGCGCTCCACGTGCTCAGCGCGTTCGCAGTCGTCGCCGGGCTCATTCTCTTCTGGGTCCTCATCGTCATCGTGCGGCGGACGGACACACCCGAGGAAACGACACGCATGGCCCCGGTCGTGAGGGTCGGCAACGCGGCCATCGGCCTCGGTCTCGGCGGCACGATCATCCTCGGCATCTGGCTGGCCTTCTCGGTCGGCGGCTACGACATCTGGGACGGGTGGATCATCGCCGCGCTCGTGCTCTGGTTCATCGCCGCAGAGTTGGGTCGGCGCACCGGCGTCGCCTACATGCAAGGGATGACCAAGGCGCAAGAGCTTCAAGCCGCCGGTCAGACCGGGCCGAACGCGGAGCTTCTTGGGCTCAACCGCACGTCCAACGGAGTGCTCCTCCACTTGCTCGCGTCCGTGGTCGTCCTGCTGATCATCCTCGACATGCTCTTCAAGCCGGGCGCATGAACAGCCTCCTGGCCACCGTCCGCCCCGATGAGCAGACCATCCGGCTCCTCGTCCACGCCTTCGGGGCGATGGTCCTCGTCGGCGGCCTCCTCACGGCCGCCAGCCTGCTCGCCTACGCGCGCGGCGAGGTGCGATGGCTTCGTTACGGCTATTGGACGCTGCTCGCAGTCGCGCTGCCGGGCTGGATCCTCATGCGGATCGGCGCCGAGTTGATCTATACGGAGCAGGGCTGGGACGATCTTCCGGAGGACGTCGAAGAGCCGGCGTGGCTCGGGATTGGGTGGCTGACCGCCGACCTGGGAGGACTGATCCTCTTCGTGTCCCTGATCGTCGGCGGCATCGGCGTCTACCGGCTGCGAGACGGAAAAGGCGCCGGTCTGCTCAAGGGGACGCTGGTTCTGGCGCTGATCCTCCTCGCGGCGTACGTCGTCACCGTCTGGGCGATGTCCGGCAAGCCGGACTAGCCCGCCGGCGGCACGTTCTGGTTGCGGCGCAGGACGTTCTCCGGGTCGTAACGGCTCTTGAGCGCCTGGAGGCGCTCGAATGACTCGTCGCCGAACGCCGCGCGCACGCGCTCGATCGGCTCGTCCGCCTGCATGTAGTTGACGTAGCCGCCGCCGGTCGCAGACCAGGGCTCGATCGCCGCCGCGGTGTCCCGGGCCCACTCGATGTACGGACCGTCGAGCGCCGGGTCCTGCCACGTCGCCATCGCGCTGACGTTGAACGCCGCCTGGCGGAACCCGACGACGGCGGTCGACCCGTCGAGATCCTTCGGCGCGCCGTGGAGGGATTCGAACAGCACGCCTCCCGGCGACCGGCCCAGTGCGACGATGCGCTCGAGCAGCGCGTCGAACAGCTCGTCCGGGAGCTCCCGCACGAAGTGGCCCTTCCAGTAGTTCCGCTCCACGCCGTAGGGCGAGTCGAACAGGGCCTGCTGGTCCATGAACGTCTTCGCGCGCACACCGTCGTCGACCAGCCCCGGCACGGAGCGCAGTTCACGTAGCTCCACTGGATCCCCGTCCGAGCCCGTGTAGCACGGGTAGACCATCAGGACCGGCGCCAACGACTCGTCGACCGACAGCACCGCCTGGCAGCCGAGCTCACGCGGAGAGGTCGCCACGACGTCGCGAAAGCGGCGAAAGCCCTCTCGGACCCCATCGCCGCCGTAGGTGAAGGTGCCGCCGACGACGCGATCGAGCGGGTGCAGCCGGAAATCCAATCGTGTCGCAACGCCGAAGTTGCCGCCTCCGCCGCGGAGCCCCCAGAGGAGGTCCGCGTTCTCGTCCGCGGTCGCCTGGACCACGTCGCCGCTCGGCGTCACGACCTCGGCTCCAATCAGGTTGTCGCACGTCAAGCCGTGCTGCGCGGTCAGGTGGCCGATGCCGCCGCCGAGGGTTAGCCCGCCGACGCCGGTGGAGCCGACGACCCCGCCCGGGGTGACGAGGCCGAACGCCTGCGTCGCCGAGTCGAAGTCGAGCCAGGTCGAGCCGCCGTCGGCGCGGGCGATTCCGGCGTCGGCGTCCACCTCGACTGTGCGCATCTGCGAGAGATCGATGACGAGCCCGCCGTCGACGACGCAGTGCCCCGCCGGGTTGTGGCCGCCTCCGCGCACGGCGACCTCCAGCCCCTGCGAGCGCGCGAAGTCGAAGGCGGTCGCGACATCGGCGGGCCCGAGGCAGCGCGCAATCACCGCCGGCCGGCGGTCGACGAGCGCGTTGAAGGAGCGGCGCGCCGCGTCGTACTCGGCATCCTCGGGCCCGATCACGGTCCCGGCCAGCGACCCGGCGTGAGCTCGCTCACATCTCCATGTGCATCGCCGGCGCCTCGTCGGGCTCGGTCAGCATCGGCACGCTCGACGGCGACAGCGCGAGCCAGAGCCCGAGGGCGACCAGCGCGACGCCGACGATCCGGGAGAGCCGGAGCCCGATCGGAAGCACCTTCTCGGCGAAGATCACGGCGGCGACGACGACCATCCAGAAGATGCTCATCACCCCCACGGCGAAGAGCACCGCCATCAGGCCGAGGCAGCAGCCGACGCAGTAGAGGCCGTTCACGAGGCCGGCCGAGAGCGCGCTGCGCTCGCCCGCGTCGTGCGGACGGCGGCACTGCTGCAACATGAGCTCCTTCAGCGGCGTCAGCTCGTAGAGCCCTGCCGCGACGATCACGCCGCCGGCGACGTACGGGCCGTCCTGGTCCCACGCCAGCCAGCCGAGGTCGAAGGACGTCACCAGCCGGAACAGTCCGTAGGCGACAAGGCCGAAGGCGGTCCAGACGGCGAGGTACCCCGCCGCGAACAGCACGGTCGCCGGCAGTCCACGCGCCGCTCGCGCGACGAGCTGGGCCGCCGGCGCGGCCGAGGGCAGCATCATCGCGGCCATCATCGTCACCCAGATCCCGAGGTACCACCCGAGCCCGCCAAGGTGCGTGCCGGGGCCTTCGTCCATCCCCTGCATCCGCTCGACGGTGACGGCCCAGGCGACGAGCGCCGCCCCCAGCAGGAGTGCGGTCGCCCCTCGCTCAGACGCGGCCCGTTCATGTCGCGGGCGACCGCGTCGTCGTACTCGTCGTTGCGCGTGGCCCGGAACTCGTCGACCCGTCCCTTCGGCGTCATGTCCCGCAGCAGGTCGAAGTAGGCCACGAGCATGTCCCGGTCGGGCGCCGCGCGGAAGTACGTGTGGTAGACGACGCCGTCCTCGAGGGCGAAGGCGATCCAGCTGGGGTTCTCGGCCATGCCCTGCTCGAGCGGAGTCCCGACGTCCTCCGACCACTTCTCGAGCCAGTCGGGCGTGTCCTTGAGCATCTCCTGAACCTCATCGATGCCGGCCAGCTGCTCTTGCGTGAACGCGAGCTCGAAGTCGAACGGGAAATCGCTCCCGTGCGTCGAGACCCACGGGAACTTCCAGCCCATGCGCTCCTTGTAGGCCTGGAGCTTCTCGAGCGGCGCCCGCGAGAAGCAGACGAACGTCACGTCGCGGTGGTTGAGGTGGACGACGCCGCCGTCGAGGTGATCGGCGAGGCTCGAGCAACCGGGACAGGCTCCGCTGTAGCTCGGCCCGAACATGATGTTGTAGGCGAGGAGCTGGGAGCGCCCGTCGAAGAGCTCGGGCAGCGTCTTCGTCCCCTCGTCCGTCGCGAAGGTGTACTCCTTGTCGACCCGCACCCACGGCAGCTCCTTCCGCTTCTCCGCGAGCTCCTCGCTCCGTGCGGCGTGTTCCTGCTCCTCTTTGAGCAACGCCTGCCGGGCCTCGACCCACTCCTCGCGAGTTCCAACCTTGTGTTCAGTCATCGGTCTCGCCTCCTTTCAGGCGGCAACGATCGGCTGGTCGTAGTAACGGCGGACACTCGATCCGATCCGAGAAACGTCCGTACCGTAAATGTGTATCGAGATCGCGGTCCCGTCGCCGACGTTGCGGACCCGGTGGATGTCACCGGGCGGCGCGAACCCATTCACGTCGCCCGCTCTGTTCGTGCTGGTGCCGATCTCGACGAGGCATTCGATCTCCTCGTCGAGCCTGAAGAGCTCTTCATGCTCGACGCCCTGGATGACTCCGAACACACACCAGGTCACGTGATCGTGGATCGCCGTCACCTGACCGGGACGCCAGACCAGCGCGACGATCGAGAAGGTCCCGTCAGGCTCGGTGTGGAGTGGATAGCTGCGATAGCCCTCCGGGTCGCCCATCCGCTGCTCTGCGGAGAGGACTTCGGGCGAGGGGAGATGACGCTCCAGCTCCTTCGCTACGAGCCGAGCGGTCCTCCGCCAGTCGGCATGCCTGCCCACGACGGCGCGGACCGCGGTCACGAGCTCGTCTAGCTCAGGCGCGGCCGAGCGGCGGGCTAGCTCGAGACGTGGTCTAGTGCTCATCCTCCATTAGACGCGATGCGGGCCGCCAACTCATCGGCGTCAGAGCGTCTGCGGCAGACGAAGCGCCTTCAGGAGCGGTTCGAGGAGCGGGAAGACCATGACCTCCGCAACCCGCCCGTCCTCGATCCGCAGGACGTCCAGGGCGAGCGGCCGGTACTCCGTGTCGCCGGCGCGCTTGAGGTAGCACGCCACTGCCGGCTGCTTGTTCGCGCGGGTGGGCACGCACCGCAGGTGGCCCCACGAGTCGTCGCCGAAGCCGCCTTGCACCCACGCCTCCACGATCGCCTCGCGACCGACGTAGGTCTCCGGCTGCGGCGGCATCGCGCAGAAGGCGTCCTCGCGCAGGAGCTCGATGATGGCTGCGGGGTCGCCGGCGTCGGTCGCGTCCAAGTAGCGCTCGAGCAGCTCGCGCTCCTCGCGGCTCGGGTCCGAGCCGGGCGCCCACTCGAGGCGACGCCGTGGAAGATGCTGCTTCAACGTCCCGCGCGCGCGTTGCAAGGCGCTGTTCGCAGCTGCCACGCTCGTCTCGAGGAGCGCAGCGCTCTCGGCCGCCGACCAGCCGAGCACGTCTCGCGCAATCAGGACGGCTCGTTGCTTCGGCGGCAGATGCTGGATAGCGGCGATGAACGCGAGCTCGATCGTCTCCTTGGCGACGAGCTCCGCATCGGGCTCGCTGTCGCTGGTGGCGAGGCCCTCGAGCAGCTCGTCCGGGTACGGCTGGAGCCACGGGACCTCACCGAGGGGCCGCCCGCCGGGCGCGCTCGCGGTTCGCGGACGACGATCGAGCGCGTCGAGACATGCGTTCGTCGCGATCCGGTACAACCACGCCCGAACCGTCGAGCGACCCTGGAAGGTCTCGCGCTTCCGCCACGCGCGCAGGAACGTCTCCTGCACGAGGTCCTCGGAGTCCTCGAGGGAACCGAGCATCCGGTAGCAGTGCACCTGGAGCTCGCGACGATGCGGCTCGACGAGGTCGGCGAACGCCGACTCGTCCTCCGCGAGCGCAGTCGCGGTCGCGGCGAGTTGGCTCTGCTCTGGAGCCATCAAAGGACTATGACGGGCCCGGGACGGATTACTCATCGGTCGGCCGTGCTCAGTCCTCGGCAACGCGAAGGACGATCTTGCCCGGCCGGTGGTTGACCTCGGCGCGCTCGAACGCCTTCCGAGCCTCCGCGAGCGGGAAGACCTCGTCGATCGCCGGGCGCAGCCGGCCCTCCTCTGCGAGCCTGGTCAGCTCGGCCAGCTGATCACGGTTGGGCTCGACCACGAAGTAGGTGCTCGAGAGCCCACTCCGTTTCGGCGGCTCGACGGCCACGGACACAAGCCGCCCGCCCGGTCGCAGCACGGCAGGCGACCGCTCGAGCCTCGCTCCGCCGGCCGTGTCGAAGACGAGGTCGATCTCCTCGACAAGGTCTTCGAAGGGCTGAGACGAATCGATGACCTCGTCGGCCCCGAGCCTCCGCACCGCTTCGAAGCTGGCCGACGACGCCGTGCCGATCACGTGCGCGCCGCGCGCGCGGGCGAGTTGGACGGCGAGGTGGCCGACGCCGCCGGCAGCCCCATGGACGAGCACCCGCTCGCCTTCCTTCAGCCCGCCGTGGACGAAGAGGCCCTGCCAGGCGCTCAAGCCCGCGAGCGGGAGCGCCGCGCTCTCCACGTGGCCGAGGCTTCGGGGCTTCGGGGAGACGAAGCCGCTGGGAACAATCGTGAACTCGGCCGCGGCGCCTTCGCGATCGAAGTCGTTGAGCGCGTAGACCGGCTCCCCGACCTGGACGTCGTCGACGCCCGGTCCGACGGCGGCGACCACGCCGGAGAACTCGTACGAGGGTGTCGCCGGAAGGCGGTCGGCCGGCCAATCGAGCTCGTCGCGAGTGATCGCCGCCGCATGGACGCGGACCAGCGCTTCGCCTGGCCCGGCCGCCGGCGTCTCGATCTCTTCGTCGCGGAGCGACGCAGGGCCGCCGGGCGGATGCTGCCGGATCGCCTGCATCGTCGTCACGCAGCGGCGCGCTGGTCCGGCGGGTCGGCGGCCTCCTCGGCAACTGCCTCGACCACGACCGCCGACTGCCGCCGCGCGCGGGCTCTCCGCACGACCTCGACGACGACGAAGGTCGCAGCGGCGAGCCCGAAGCCGACGAGCAGAGCCCAGAGCGGGTTGTCCTCGAACGCGCGTCCGCCGATGTAGCCCATCAGCGCGGCGTACATCGCCCAGGCGACGGCCGCCCCGGCCGCGAACGCCGCGAAGCGCAGCCACCACATCCCCAGGAGGCCCGCCGACACCGTTGTCGCGGTCCGGCCGCCGGGGATGAAGCGCGCTCCGAAGATCAGCGGCCCGCCGTGCCGCTCGAGCGTCCGCTCGGCCCATGCGCGTCTCGTGGCTCCCTTGTCGCCGCGGAACACGAGGCGGTCGAGCCGATGATCGAAGCGTCGGCCGAGCAGATAGGCACTCGAGTCGCCGAGATAGGCCCCGGCCGCGCCGGCTGCGATCACGAGCCCGATCTCCAGGTCGCCGGCGCCGGCGAGCACGCCTGCCGAGATCACCGTCGCCTCGCTCGGCACGATGGGAAACACCGCGTCGAGCGCTGCAACGGCGAGGATCACCGCGTACGTCCACGGGGAGGCGGAAGCGAGGTCGAAGAAGGACTCCAGAGACATCTCTTCCTATGCAAACGAGCGCCGGGGGCCCTGGCTTCCGCTCAGGGCTGAGCGATTGCGATCGCCGGCTGCCGCGCCGCATCGTGGACGCGAGCAAGTGCATCCCGGAGGGCGGCTGCCTCGTCGTCGCCGAGAACGTCCACGAACGACGCCTGGATCTCGGCGGCGTAGACCGGCCACATCTTTCGCAGCATCTGAGCCCCCTCTCTGGTGAGCACGATCTCCGTTCCGCGGCGATCGTCGGCGCTCGGCTGGCGCCGAAGCAGGCCGGCGGCTTCGATGCGGTCGACGAGTCGCGTCAGGCCGCTGCGGCTGATCGTGACAACGTTCTCCGCGAGCTCGCCGGCACGCAACGTTCGCTTGGGAGACCGGTAGAGGGGCCAGAGCACGTCGTACCACGCGAGCGGAGGTAGCCGGGCCGCGGCGAGCGCCTCCTCGACACGCGCAAGCATCGCCGCATGCGCGTTCAGGAACACGCGCCACGCGTCCAGGTACGGCTCCTCGATCTCGATCCTCTCGGGCACTCGGATTTGTGATCTTACACAGTTTGCATCTGCACCTATTCGTCTGGCATGATATGTGCGTCTGCACATAATTCGGGAAGGAGAGCGAGAATGATGTTCGAGAACCGAGTCGTCCTGATCACCGGCGGCGGTGGCGGAATCGGCAGGGCCGCAGCGAGGCGCTTTCTCGAGGAGGGCGCCCGCGTCGTCCTCAACAATCGAAGGCGAGAAGTCCTCGACGAAGCTCAGGTCGAGCTCGACCCGGACGGCGACCGGGTCGCGATCGTTCCCGGCGATGCCGGCAGACCGGAGACGGCCGAGCGCCTCGTCGCGAGCGCCGTCGAGCGCTTCGGCCGGCTGGATGTCCTCGTCAACAGCACCGGCATCTTCCGCCCGACGCCGTTCCTGGAACAGACCGAGGAGCACGGGAGGCGCCCAACGGGATCCTCAGGCCGAATGCCCCGGCCCTGCGCGCGAGCGCGATCGTCGGCGCGCCTCGCGGGCCTCGTCGACGTCGGCTCCGGGGCAGTCGCGCGACATGCCAGTGGCTGCGGAGGCGCGACCGGTGAAGTTCTGCTCGAGCGTTCCGATCACGAAGCCTGGCCGCATCGAGCACCTCGTGGGACCCCGGAACTCGAAGGTCGACTTCGCCTGATCGTCGAAGACGTGGTCGTACGTCGCTTCATGAGCCCCGACGAGGCGCGCGCCGGATGTTCGCCTTGGTGCACGGCTTCTTCTACTTGGCGGCACGGCACGGGCGTGACCTCGTCGGTCGATCTCTGTCTCGGGAGCTGATCCGGTACGCGTTGCCGAGCGGCTTGAACGACGCTGCTGGACGAGGGTCCGGTCCGGCAGGACACGAGCCGCCCGCGCCCGCGACTGCGTTCGAGGGCAGGCGACTAGTCGCACGTCAGGCCACCTCGCTGCGGGTGACTCGCCAGAGGCCGACGAGGAGCGGAAGCACCACCCACAGGGCCAGCGCCGTGCCGGCGCGCGCCCACTCGGTGGAATCCAGCGGGTGGTCGGCCAGGACGCGACACCGAGCTCCACCAGTCCAGCCAGGGCACGATCCGTCGAACCATGGGATCGCGCCAATCGCGCTGAGGCCGATCGGCATCGCGAAGTAGAGGACGATTGCCAGCGGGGAGGACAGAAGCGCTACGCCGAAGCCCACGCCCATCAGCATCGACGCCGCCGACGTAGAGCGCGATCTGGCCGAGGAACACCGTGCGACAAGTGACCAGGCTGCCGTTCGGCGTCCGGTTGCGCGATCGCCGTGCCGAGAGCTCCCAGCCCCAGAGCGATCAAGAGCGCGACGCCAGCCAGTGCGACACCCGCGAAGACCTTCGCCTCGAGCACTCGCGCGCGGCGCGGCACGAGCGTGAACGTGATCAGCGTCGTCCGCTGCGTCCATTCCGAGCTGACGAGCAGGATCCCGACGATGGGAAGGAGAATGGCCGACGGCGCCGCCGCCAGGGCGAACATGTTCGTGAACGTGGGATCGTCCGCCTGACCGAAGGCGCAAGAAGCATCGCGACGAGCGCCGCAACGGTCGACGCCGAGGATGCACAGCAGCAGCCAGAAACCCGCACGGGTGTCGACCATCTTCCGGAGCTCGACGGCCGTGAGCCGCCAGAGGCTCGGACGCCTCTCGACGTCACGCCGCGACAGTGGTGATTCGAGTACTGCGGTGCTCATGAGGTGACCTCCACTAGGTCGGCGCGGGCGCCGTTCTTGGCGCCCGCGGTCAGGTCGAAGAACAGTTGCTCCAGCCCGGCGCCGTCCAGCGGAGCCAGGCGGCTCAGCACTACGCCGCCTTCGAGAGCGGCGCGGCCGACGAGCTCGGGACGTGCCTCGACGACGAAGCCGCCGTCGATAGCGGGCCGAGCCTCGAGACCGGCGGCGTCGAGCGCGGAACGAAGCCGCACATCGTCTTCTCCGCGCACGACCGTGCCGGAGCTCGCCAGCAGCTCGTCGAGACTGCCCTCGGCGACGATGTGCCCGAGGTCGATGATCACGACCCGGTCGGCGAGGGCCTGCACCTCGTGCAGCAGGTGTGACGACAGCAGCACGGTGCCGCCGCGGTCGGCGAAGTCGCGCAGCAGCTCGCGCATCCAGCGGATACCCGGCGGATCGAGGCCGTTCGCCGGCTCGTCGAGAATCAGGACTTCGGGATCGCCGAGCAGCGCGTGTGCGATGCCGAGCCGCTGGCGCATGCCCAGCGAGTAGTGGCGCACGCGCTTTCGCGCGGCGGAGCGGTCGAGGCCGACGAGGTCGAGCAGGCCGTCAACACGCTCCTGATCGACTCCCATCATCTGCGCGGAGACGGCGAGCGCCTCGCGCCCGCGCCGGCCGGCGTGTTGTGCGCCGGCATCGAGCAGGACGCCGACCCGGCGCCCGGGATTGGGCAGGTCGCGGTAGCGGCCGCCCAGCACGACTGCCTCGCCGCCGTCCGGCTCCGAAAGGCCGGTCAGCATCCGCAGCGTCGTGGTCTTACCGGCGCCGTTGGCGCCGAGGAAACCAGTAACGGTTCCAGGCTCGACGAGAAAGGAGACGTCGTCGACGGCCGTTCGCTCGCCGAACCGCTTGGTGAGGTTCTCTGTTTTGATCATGTGTCGAGTGTCGCTGCGGCGTGGCGCCTGACGGTAGGGCCGCGCGTCTAGACCGATCGCGCCCCTGGTCGGGGCTCGAATTCGACCTTGGTCGGGGGTCGGGACCGTCCCTCGGGCGTACGCTTTGACGGCAATGACGGAGCCGTCGAAGCAGCAAGCGAGCGTGGCGGGCTGGCAACGTCCGCTGCTGCCCGGGGAGCTGCTCGAGGCGCCGGGCGGACGGCGCTCACCCCGTGACTGGGTCGTCGACCTGCTGATCTTCGCGGCGGCGATCACCCTCGGCGCGGTGACCGTCAGCGAGATCACCGCGGACCACAGCGACGTCGGGGTGGTCATCGACGTCGTCTTCGGCACGGCCGTCTGCGCGACCCTCTGGGTCCGCCGTCGTTACCCCGTCGAGGTCGCTGTGCTCGCCGTGGTGGCTGCCGCGTTCTCCGCCATGGCCGGCGGTGCAGTCATCTTCGCCATCTTCAACGCCGCGATCCGCGCATCACGACGCGCCCTCGTCGTCATCGTGGCGTTGGCGCTCGTCTCGTTGGCCATCTTCCCGCTGCTGTACCCGAGCGTCGGCACCTGGCTGTCGCAGATGCTCTTCGGCATCCTGCTGGTCGCAGTTGCGCTCGGCTGGGGCCTGTTCACCCGCGCACGGCGCGAGGTCATTCGCTCGCTGCGCGAGCGGGCCGAACGGCTCGAGTCGGAGCAGCGGCTACGCGTCCAACAGGCTCAGGAGGCGGAGCGCCGGCGCATCGCCCGGGAGATGCACGACGTTCTCGCTCACCGCCTGTCGCTGCTCAGCGTGCACGCAGGCGCGCTGGAGTTCCGCCCGGACGCCGCTCCGGACGAGGTCGCCGAAGCGGCCGGCGTGATTCGCAAGACGGCTCAGACGGCGCTCCAGGAGCTGCGCGACGTGATCGGCGTTCTTCGCGACGAGACCGAGGAGAGCACGGTCCAGCCGCCGCAGCCGACGCTCGCGCAGCTGCCCGGCCCTGATCGAGGAGTCACGCGAGGCGGGGATGCGCATCCGCCTGAACATGGACGACCCGGTCGACGAGGCGCTCCCCGCCGCCGTCGGACGGACTGCCTACCGCGTCGTCCAGGAGGGGCTGACGAACGCGCGCAAGCACGCACCGGCTGCCGCCGTCGACGTGACGATCTCCACCAACGACCATTCGCTGATCGTCAAGGTCGTCAACAAGCAACCGGTCGGCGTCCTGGCGACCGGTCTGCAGGGCGCAGGCGCAGGGCTCGTCGGTCTGGCCGAGCGCGTCTCGCTCCTCGGCGGCGAGCTGGAGCACGGGCCTGACGAGAACGGTGACTTCGTCCTCCGCGCGACCCTGCCCTGGACGCCGTGAGCGAGGCCATTCGCGTCCTACTGGTCGACGACGACGCGCTCGTGCGCTCTGGCCTCAAGTTGATGCTCGCCGGCGCCGACCAGATCGAGGTCGTCGGCGAGGTCGAAGACGGGCGCGGCGTCCTCGCCGCCGTCGACAGCCTCCACCCGGACGTCGTGCTGATGGACATCCGCATGCCGGAGCTGGACGGCATCGCGGCGACCCGCCTCCTGCGTTCACAGCCCCAGTCGCCGGCGGTGCTGGTGCTGACCACCTTCGACGCCGACGAGCTCGTCCTCCGCGCGCTCCGCGCGGGCGCTGCCGGATTTCTGCTCAAGGACACGCCCCCGCCCGAGATCGTTCGCGCGATCGAGCACGTGCACGCCGGAGACGGCACGCTCTCCCCCACCGTCGCCGGACGCCTGATCGCGCTCGTCGCCGGTGACACCGACGCCGGCGAGCGCTACGAGAACGCACGCGAGCGGCTGGCCACGCTCAGCGCCCGCGAGCGGGAGGTCGCCGACGCCGTCGGCCGCGGTCTGGCGAACGCCGAGATCGCCGCCGAGCTGCACATGAGCGTCGCGACCGTCAAGGCGCACGTCTCTCGGCTGCTGACCAAGCTCGGGGTCGAGAATCGCGTGCAGATCGCGCTGCTCGTCCAGGAGGCCGGCAGGTGACGCTCGAAACGATCACCCGCGACGAGCTCCGCCAGAAGATCGAGCGCGGGGACGACTTCGTCCTGGTCGACGCACTCGCGCCGATGTCGTTCGCGCGCTCGCACCTGCCGGGAGCGATCAACCTGCCGCCCGACTGGGTCGACGACCGGGGACCGATGCGGATCCCCGATCGGAACGCCGAGGTCGTCGTCTACTGCTCGGACTCGACCTGCGACAGCTCGGTCATCGTCGCCGAGCGGCTGATCGAGCTCGGCTATCGCAACGTGCGCCATTACCAAGACGGGAAGGCCGACTGGATGAAGGCGGGTCTCCCGCTCGAGGGCGGTGCGGTGAGATGATCGCGCGGTTCTGGAGGGGGGCGGTGCGCAAGGCGGACGGAGACGCCTACGCGTCGTACATGCGGGAGACGGGCGTGGCCGGTTACGCGAGGACGCCGGGTAACCGCGGCGTCTGGATGCTTCGCCGCGACCTCGACGAGGACCGCACGGAGTTCGTGATGTTCACGCTCTGGGACTCACTCGACGCCGTCAAGGGCTTCGCCGGCGACGACTACGAGACCGCGGTCTTCTACCCGGAGGACGAACGGTTTCTGGTCGAGCGCGACCTCAAGGCGACCCACTACGAGGTCGATGAGCTAGTCCGCTTCGGCGGCGGCCGGGACGCCGACCGCCTCGCCCTCGTGCGCGCCGACCGACACGTCGGAGCGGAGCAGCGCGGCCGCGACGACGGCCGAGGCGGCGACGAAGACCGCACCGACGAGGAACGCCAAGTGGTAGCCACCGTTGAGCGCAACCAGCGGGTCGTCACCGGAGGCGGTCAGGGTGTCCGTACGTGAGGCGGCCAGGCTCGCGAGCACAGCGAGCCCGAGCGCGCCGCCCATCATGAACCCGGTGTTGACGATGCCGGACGCAAGGCCGCTCTCGGTCGGCGCGACGCCGCTCATCGCCGCCAGCAGGAGCGGGTTGAAGCCGATGCCGGCACCGAGCCCGACCGCGAAGGTCGGCGGGAGCACATCGACGAGGAAGTTCCCGTCGACCGGCGTGCGCGCGAGCAGGATCAGCCCGAGGGCCATCAGGCTCAGGCCGGCGATCAACGGAGGCTTGATCCCGAACCGCAGCACGAGCCGATCGGAGAGGAAGAGCGACGCGGCGCCCCAGACCAACGTCGACGGCAGGTAGGCGAGCCCGACCTCCATCGCGCTGTAGCCGAGGATCTCCTGGAGGTAGAGGGCCGAGAGGAAGAAGTAGGCGAACAGGCCGGCGGCCATCAACACGCCGACGACGTTCGCCGTCGAGACGTTGCGAATCCGGAAGAGGCCGAGCGGCATCAGCGGCGCCGAGACCCGCAGCTCGATGAGCAGGAACAGCGCCATCAGCGCCGCCGAGACGCCGAGTAGGCCGAGTGTCTGCAGCGACGTCCAGCCGGCGTCGTTGCCGTTCACGATCGCGTAGACGGCGAGGATCAGCGACGAGGTCACCGAGACGGCGCCGGCGATGTCGACTCGCCCGGTGGCGTGTCCGGGAACACCCGGGAGCAAGACGAGCGTCAGCGCGAAGACGGCGATGCCGACCGGGATGTTGACGAGGAAGATCCAGTGCCAGTTGAAAGCGTCCGTGAGGACGCCGCCGAGGAGCACGCCGATCGTCCCGCCGCCGGAGAGGACGAAGCCGAAGACGCCCATCGCCTTCGCGCGGTCGGCCGGCTCGGTGAAGAGCGTCATGATCAGCGAGAGCGCGACGGCCGACACGACGGCGCCGCCGAGCCCCTGGATCGCGCGCGACGCGACCAACGTCTCCTGCGAGGTCGAGAGGCCGCAGGCGAGCGAGGCCAGCGTGAAGAGGGTGATGCCGATCAGGAACAGCCGCCGCGGCCCGAAGAGGTCGCCGAGCCGCCCACCGAGGAGCAGGAAGCCGCCGAAGGTGAGCAGGTAGGCGTTCACGACCCAGGCGAGCGATTCCTGGGAGAACCCGAGGTCGTCGCGGATCGTCGGGAGTGCGACGTTCACGATCGTCCCGTCGAGAACGATCATCAGATCGCCCAGACACAGGACGAGCAGGGCGAGCCAGCGACTACGGCCGTCCATGGTCATCTGAGTTGCAAACGATCCGGGTCTGTGTCTATTCCGATGCGTGGCGCAAGCACGAGTTGGCTGTCGCCGAACTCGTGCCAGCGGTAGCCGTGCTCGATCGCGGCTTCGTAGCTCCGCGCGAGCAGCTCGTCGCCGGCGGCGGCGCGAAGCACGTCGAGGTGGGACGACTGCGGCTCGTGCCAGCCCGTGAGCAGTCCGTCGAGCGCCCAGAGACCGCGCTCGGGCGTGACGATCAGGTTCGTCCAGCCCTCGCCTTCGGTCACGGTTCCGTCCGGCTGGGCGACCGTCTCGAGCGCTCGGACGACCGTCGTTCCGACCGCGATCACACGCCCGCCCCACTCCCGGACTGCGTTCGCGAGTCTCGCCGTCTGGAGGGGCACGCGGAAGCGCTCGGCGTACGGTCGCTCGCCGCGCTCCTGTGACGAGACGCCCGTATGCAGCGTGACCGGCGCGACGAGGATGCCCTCGGCGACCAGTCGTGTGATCAGCTCGGGCGTGAACGGTCGGCCGGCGCTCGCCATCTCGGCACTGCCGGGCTCGACGGCGTAGACGTTCTGGTACTCCTCGAGCGGCCAGCTCCGCGGGACATAGCGGTAGCGGATCGGGTGGCCGTGCTGCGGCGAGGTACTCGTCGAGCGGGCGATCGAGATCGAGACGCGCGAGCCAGAGCCGCGGAGCCGCGTAGGGCGCGACCAGCTCGGCGGCCGCACCGGCCGGCAGCGCCAGCCGTTCGCCGACTCCGGCCGCATACGGCTCCTCACCGCGGCGGAGCTCGACGATCCAGGAGTGGTCCGGGTCGAGGTCCGGGGCCGGAGTCGAGAGCCGCAGCTCGAGCTCGGTCCCGTCCGCGCGCCAAGCGGGAAGCGCCGCCGGCAGCGTCGCCGAGGTGTTGATGACGAGGAGGTCGCCGGGAGCCAGGAAGCGCGGCAGCTCGCGAAAGTGGCTGTGGACGATGCTCCCGTCGGCGCGGTCCGCGACCAGCAGGCGCACGCCGTCGCGAGCCGCGGGCGGACGATCGGCCTCGAGGCGGGCCGGGAGCTCGAAGTGGAGCGCGCTCACGCTTCGACTGCGGCCAGGTCACGCGCGCGATACGACCCGCTCGGCAGGTTGCCTTCGATCAGCTCGAGCAGCCCGGGGACACTTTCCTCCGGCGGCGGACGGTCGGAGATGTCCTCGCCGGGAAACGCGTCCTGCTGCATCTGCGTGCGCATGTCGCCTGGATCGACGGCGTAGATGCGAAGGCCGGGGTTCTCGGCGCCGAGGATCGCGGTGATCTGCCCGAGCGCCGCCTTCGACGAGCCGTACCCGCCCCAGGTCTCGTAGGGCTCGACGGCCGCGTCCGAGGTGACGTTCAGGACGCGAGCGTCCGTGCTGAAGCGAGGGAGCGCGAGCTGAACGAGCGCCAGCGGGGCGAGCACATTCACCTCGTAGACCCGGCGCAGCTCCTCGAGCGGGTAGTCCGCGAGCGCCGGTAACGGCGTTGGGCCGAGCGCGCTGGCGTTGTTGACGAGCAGGTCGATCGGCTCCCCGGCGGCCTCGATCAGCCGGCGACGGTGGTCGGGATCGGCGACGTCGCCGGCGATCAGGACGTCGCTCGGCGCGTTCGGCCAAGCCTGCGAGAGTGCGTCCGCGTCGCGCGCGTCGACGACGATGCGCCAGCCGCGGTCGACCAGGGCGCGTGTCAGCGCGAGACCGAGTCCGCGCGACGCGCCCGTGACGATCCCCCGCATGCCCTACGCGGGAACGCCGTGGCGGGCGACGATGCGGTCGTAGTTGAGCCGGAGCAGCGTGATCACGTCGCGCACGTCGTCCTCGCTCTCGATGCGGCGCGCCGCCGGCCCGATCGAATCGGGGAACACCGGATGCGGGACGATCCGCCCCTCGTCCCTCAGCTCTCCCCAGACCTGCTTCGGGAACCAGAGGTGAGCGGCGTGGTCACCGTGCAGATGACCGAGCTCTCGGCGCCCGACGGTGAACGCCCACTCGCCGCGCTTGCCTACACCGGCCTCGACACCCGGCCAGGAGGTGACCTCTGCCGTAATTCGTTCGCTCGCTGTCTGCGTCGCTTCCATGCAGGTCAGCGTACGAGCGGCCGCGTCCGAGCCGCCAGAGGCAATTGGTCCTAGGACCTCGGCTCTAAGAGCCCGGCGCGAACGGCGAAGACGGCCGCCTGCGTCCGGTCGGTGACGCCGAGCTTGGCGAGCACATGGCCGACGTGGGTCTTGACCGTCTTCTCGGAGACCTCGAGCTCTCGCGCAATCTGCTTGTTCGGGAAAGCCGCGGCCGATCAGGACGAGCACTTCCCGCTCGCGGGGCGTGAGCCGGTCGAGCGGCTCCGCGCCGCCCTGCGCGGCCAGCGTCTCGACGAGCCGAGCCCCGACGACCGGGTCGATCAGCGCCTCGCCGGCGTGGGCGGCGCGCACCGCTCGCACCAGCTCCGGCGGCTCGGCGTTCTTGAGCAGGTAGCCGGCGGCGCCGGACCGGAGCGCCGGCAGCAGCTTGTCGTCGTCGAGGAAGCTCGTCAGCACGATCACGCGAGCGGTCGGCACGGTCTCGCGCAGCGAGCGCATCGCCGACACTCCGTCGAGCTCGGGCATCACGAGATCCATCAGGATCACGTCCGGGCGCAGGCGTGAGGCCGCCTCGAGCGCCTCGCGGCCGTCGCCGGCCTCACCGGCGACCTCGATTCCCTCCTGCAGCTCGAGGAAGGCGCGCAGCCCTTCGCGGACGACTGCGTGGTCGTCGACGATCAGGACGCGGATCGGCTCAGCCACGGCGTCTGCAGGCGCACCGTCGTACCGGCGTCCGGCGCGGAGCGGATCTCGAGCGTGCCGCCGATCCGGCGCGCCCGCTCCTCCATCGACGTCAGCCCGAGCCGGCGCGACCTGGCGCTCGAAGCAGCGGGATCGAAGCCGACCCCGTCGTCTTCGACCTCGAGCAAGAGCCCGCCGGCCTCCGCGCTCAGCCTGACCGCGACGCGGCTCGCATTCGCGTGCCTGATCGCGTTCTGGAGCGCCTCCTGAGCGATGCGGAAGAGCTCACGATCGCGTGTCGGGTCGGCAGGCGGCTCTCCGTCGAGGGCGAGCTCGATCTCGAGCGGCTGGAGCCGCCGCAGCAGCTCGACGTGCTTGCGCAAGCGCTCCGCCGAGCCCGTCCCGCTCGAGGTCCGGCGGGCGCAGCTCGAACACGAGCGAGCGCAGCTCGTCGAGCGCTTCCTGGGCGAGGGTCTGCAGCTTCGTCACCTGGTCGCGCGCCGCTCCCGGGTCGCGCTCGAGCAACGCTCCGGCGGCCTCGGCGCTCAGCACGAGCCCGAACAACTTCTGGCTGACGGCATCGTGCAGGTCGAGGGCGAGCCGGTTGCGCTCGGCGACGATCGAGAGCTCCCCCGCCTGCTCGTACAGTCGCGCGTTCGTGATCGCGATCGCCGCGTGGGCACCGAGCAGTTCGATCAGCTCCTCGTCCTCCTCGTCGAAGTCGTCGGCGTCGATCTTCTCGGTCAGGTAGAAGGCGCCGATCACGCCGTCCGGCGTGACGATGGGAACGCCGAGGAAGGAGCGCATGTCCGGGTGCCCGGACGGCCACCAGCCTCGAAAGCGTGGGTGGTCGTGGATGTCGCTCGTGCGGTAGGGCGTCCGTGTCTCGAGCATCGCGCCGAGCACGCCGTGCTGCCGTGGCAGCGGGCCGAGCGACGCGATCAGCTGCTCGCTCATGCCCGACGTCAGGAAGCGCCGAAAGCCGCCGTCGCCGTCGGGTAGCCCGAGCGCCGCGTACCGGGCGCCGGCGAGCTCGCGCGCGCTGTCGACGAGCCGCTGCAGCACCTCGTCGACCGACAGCTCGGCCGCGACGGCGAGTACTGCGTCGCTGACCGCCTTCAAGTGTCGGGCTCAGACCGCTCCACTCAGCTGAAGATAGACCTCGCTACTGCTCTTGCAGATAGGCGAGCACCGCGAGCACCCGGCGGTGATCGGTGTCGGACGGAGGGAGCCGCAGCTTCATGAGGATGTTCGCGATGTGCTTCTCGACCGCGCCGACGGTGAGGACGAGCTGCTCGGCGATCGCGGCGTTCGACCGACCTTCCGCCATCAGGCCGAGGACCTCGAGCTCGCGCGGCGTCAGCTCCTGGAGCGGCCCCCGTTTTCCCCCGGAGAAGAGCTGCGCGACGACCTCGGGATCGAGTGCCGTGCCTCCTTCCGCCACGCGCCGGACGGCGTCGACGAAATCGGCGACGTCCATGATCCGGTCCTTGAGCAGGTAGCCGACGCCGCCCCGCCCGTCCGAGAGCAGCTCGGTCGCGTAGGTGAGCTCCACGTACTGCGAGACGACGAGGATCGCCGTCTCGGGAGCACGCTCCCGCAGCTCGAGGGCGGCCCGCACGCCCTCGTCGCGGAAGCTCGGCGGCAGGCGGATGTCGACGATCGCTATGTCGGGCTGCTCGAGCTTGACCGCGTGGACGAGGGCATCGCCGTCGCCGACCGCTGCGGCAACTTCGAACCCGTTGTCCCTCAACAGGCGGGTGAGACCGTCACGTAGGAGCGCGAGGTCTTCGGCGATTACGACTCGCACGGCAACTCGACCCTCACCGTAGTCGGTCCACCGTCGGGACTCGTCACGGTGAGCGTTCCGTCGAGCGCCTCTGCACGCTGCCTGAGCCCCGTGAGGCCTGGGCCGAACGCATCGGCTCCACCGTCGCCGTCGTCGACGACCTCGGCGACGAGGACGCCGTTGGCCCCTTTGACCCGGATGTCGAGCCGCTCCGCGTTCGCGTGCTTGATCGCGTTCGCGAGGGCTTCGGCGACGGTGAAGTACACAGCTGTCTCGACCGCGGCGTCGTAGCGCTCGGGGACGAGGTCGACGGACAACGACACCGGCATCGGCGTACGGGCGGTGAGCGCCGAGATTGCCGGCTGGAGCCCTCGGTCGGTGAGGATCGGAGGACGGATTCCGCGGGCCAAGTCGCGCAGCTCGACGAGAGCCTCTCCGGCCCCTTGCCGGGCCTCGGCGAGCAGCCCGCGAACGGCCTCGGGATCCGTGTCGAGCGCCTGCTCCGCGCGCCCGAGGCTCATGCCGAGCGCCACGAGCCGAGCCTGAGCGCCGTCGTGGAGGTCTCGCTCGATCCGCTGGAGCTCGGTCTCCTGGACATCGACCGCGCCGGCGCGGCTCGCCTCGAGCCGCTCGATTCGGTGTGCCCGCCGTCCGTAGACGACGGCCGCGTGGATGCCGGCAAGCAGTGCCAGGGCCAGGCCCGGCCAGATCGGCCAGAAGTAGCCGCCCGTCGTGATCGCCCAGACGGCGACGAGGAAGCCGAAGAGCACCGCTGAGACCCCGATCTGGATCGCCAGCGCACGACTCCCGAGTGTGAGCCGAGAGACCTCTGGTCGTTCGAGGACGAGGACGATCCAGCCTGGGATCCCCAAGACCAGCGAAAGAGCGATCAGAGGCCAGACGGGCCAGAAGTAGCCGTCCGGAGTCGTAAGCCACCAGATCAGGATGAGCGCAGACACGATCGTGGTCGCGACCAGCGAGGTGATCGTCAGCGCCCGCAGGCGACGTGCGCTGACTTCGGCCGGCGAACGCACGATCCGATCAGCCTCTCCCGCGAGCAGGCGGTTCGCAAGGCCGCGCGAGAGCTTTCTCGAGCGGGCCGAGGAGATAGACGCCGGCGACGAGCAGCGCCGAGCCCGACGGGCACGAACTCGAGCGCTTCGGAGAGCGTGTCGATGTCCGAGCGCCAGAACATGTCGAGCCCGTCGACCGAGCCGTAGTAGAACGGGATGGCCAGCATCTGGATGCCCAGGCTGAACGGCGCCAGCGCGACGATCGCGATCAGCCAGCCGAGCAGCAGGTGCGCCTGCTGCTTCCAGAACGCGTCATCCCTGAGGACAGCGAACCCGCGCGCCCAGAAGCCGCTCGCCTTCGACTCGACGGGCGGCCGGACGTTCACGCCCAGGAGCTCCCTCGCCAGGCCGGCCTCGGCGCCGGCGAGAGCGCCGACGCCGAGGCGGAGACCGATCAGGAGCGGAACCACGAGCGGTGTGATCGCCAGGACGAGCGTGATCGTCCAGCCCGCGCATCAGCAGGGCGAGGGCGACCGACCCGAGCACGACCGCCGCCACGTAGTAGAGCGAGCGCCCGATAGGTCTCCCCGCTGACGAACGGTCTCAGCAGCCTGGCCATGGCTCTACCGGACCTCCGGTGCCGGCTTCGTGCCTGCACCTTCGAGCTTGATCCGGGGCAGCCACTCGAGCCACCGCGGCAGGTACCAGTTCCAGTCGCCGAGGAGCTTCATCGTTGCGGGCAGCAGCACTGCTCGAACGATTGTCGCGTCGATCAGGACGGCCGTGGCGAGCCCGACGCCGAACTGCTTCATCATGATCAGCGACAGCGTCCCGAAGATCGAGAACACGAACACCATCACGATCGCGGCGCTCGTCACGACGCCGGCGGTCGTCTTGATCCCGTGGGCGATCGCGTCCTCGGTCTTCATGCCTCCGTCGTAGGCCTCGCGGATGCGGCTGAGGATGAACACGTGGTAGTCCATCGAGAGCCCGAAGAGGATCACGAACAGGAACACCGGCAGCCAGGCCATCACGCCGCCGGAGTAGTCGAAGCCGAGGATGCCCTTGGCCCACTCGTGCTGGAACACGAGCACGAGGACTCCGAACGCGGCTGCCACCGAGAGCAGGTTGAGCACGATCGCCTTCAGCGCGATCACGATCGACCGGAACGAGATCAGCAGCAGGATGAACGCGAAGGCCAGCACGAACGCGAACACGAGCGGTGCCTTGTCGCGCATCGAGTCGCCGAAGTCCTTCGAGATCGCCGTCGACCCGGTGACGCCCGCCTCGACGCCCTCGAGTGAGCCGACGGTCTCGGGGACGATCTCGTCCCGAAGCGTCGAAACCGCCGCATACGACGCGGCATCGCTGCCGGTGCCGTCGATCGGGAGCTCGATCCGAGCGACCGTCCGCGCCTCGTTGGTCTCGACCGTAATCGGATCGTGGACGCGCCCGCTTTCGAGCGCCCGGGCACGGAGGTTGTCGATCGCGGCCGAGACCTGCGGCGCGTCGACCGAGGGCGCCCTGACGACGACGGCGGCCGGATCGGCCTCACCCGGGAAGGAGCGCTGGAGCCGGTCGTAGACCTGAACCGCCTCGAGGTCCTTCGGGAACGCTTCCGCGCCCGGCACGACCGTCTTCATCCCGAGCGCGGGCAGCGCCAGCGCTACGAGAATCGCGGTCGAGACGACGACCGAGACGACCGGCCGCCGCAGGACGCGGTCGAGGATCCAGCTCCAGCCGCGACCGCCGCCCGGCCGTTGCAGCCGGTGGAGGAACGGCACGCGCACCTTGTTGACGCGGTCGCCCAGGCGCGAGAGCAGGGCCGGCAGGACGGTCAGCGACCCGAGCACCGCGATCGCGACGACCATGATCGTCGCCATGGCGAAGGAGCTGAACGTCTTGTCCCCGGTCAGGAACATGCCGGCCATGGCGGTCATGACCGTCAGTCCGGAGATGAGCACGGCACGACCGGAAGTGGCGGCAGCGGCCTGGAGCGCAGCGCCCTCGCTGCGTCCCGCGGCACGCTCCTCGCGCTCCCGTTTCAAGTAGAAGAGCGAGTAGTCGACGCCGACTGCGAGGCCGATCAGCAGCACGACGGCGCTGACGTTGTCGTCAACCGGCCAGACATGGCTCGGAATCGCCAGCAGGCCCATGGTCGCGATCACGCCGGTCAGCGCGAGCAGCAACGGGATGCCCGCGGCGACCAGAGCGCCGAAGGCGATGATCAGGATGATCATCGTCACGGGCAGCGACAGCAGCCCCGCCCGCTCGAGATCCTTGGAGACGGATTCGTCGATCCCCTTCTCGGCCGTCCCGTCTCCGAACGCGCCGATGAAGAGCTCGGGGTGCGCGGCCTTGGCTTCGTCGACCGCCGCGATCACCGGGTCGATCTTGTCGACCACCAGCTCAGGGTCTCCGCGGATGTCGAAGTGAACGACGGCGGAGTGGCCGTCGGCGGAGATCTGGTCGGAGTTCGCCCGTTCGAGCGGGCTGCGGACGTTGGTCACGTCCGAAAGCGCAGAGACACGACCGACGACGTCGTCGACCGCCGCCTCGAAGGCCGGGCTCTCCGCGGTGAGCCTGCCGCTCTGGATCAGCACGGTCTCTCCGGCGGGCCGCTGGAAGTTCTCGTCGAGAATCTTCTCCATCCGGCCCGACTCGCCGGGAACCCCTTCGCTGTCGCCGAGGGGCTTCGTGCCGACGATGCTGCCGATCGCAACGGCGACGAGGACGAAAGCGATCCACCCGAAGGTGGCTGTCTTCCAATGCGAAGCGCTCCAGCGCCCCGCGCGGGCTGCCAAGTTGAGCCTCATGGGTGCTTCCTTTCACTCGTTTGCACCATGAGTTCAGGCTCGCTCGAGCGGCAGTGCTGGACAATGGCGGCGTCTGGCGTCTCGTCCTGGCGCTAGCCCCACCCCGGCCAGGGCCGTAGGCTCCAGTCAGTGCGGCGCGTTGCAGCCGACGGGGTCACCCTCGCGGTGCTCGACGAGGGCACGGGCCCGGCGGTGTTGCTCCTGCACGGCTTCCCCGATTCCTCGCGGGTCTGGCGGCACCAGATTCCGGCACTCGCCGGCGCCGGCATGCGTGTGATTGCCCCAGACCTCCGTGGCTTCGGCGAATCGGACCGGCCGCCGGCCGTCGAGGCGTACTCGGTCGGGCGGAGCGTGGCGGACCTGATCGCCGTCCTCGACGAGCTCGAGGTCGAGCGAGCCCATGTGGTCGGCCACGACTGGGGCGCGGGCGTCGCCTGGGCGCTCGCCGCGTTCGTCCCGGAGCGCGTCGACCGGCTGGTCGTGATGTCCGTCGGGCCATCCCAACACGCTGCGCGAGCCGTCGCTCGATCAACGGGAGAAGGCCTGGTACCAACTGCTCTTCCAGTTCACCGATGTCGCCGAGGCGTTGATCGAGCGCGACGACTGGAAGCTGTTCCGGGACATGCTCGACGGCGCCGGCGATCTCGATCAGTACCTGACCGACCTGTCACGGCCGGGTGCGCTGACCGCCGCGCTGAACTGGTACCGCGCCAACGCCAGGCCGGACCAGGAGCTCGAGCGCGAGGCCACTTTCCCGTCCGTCTCGGTCCCGACCCTCGGCCTGTGGTCGAGCGGCGACAAGTACTTGACCGAGGAGGGAATGCTCGGCTCCGGGAATCACGTCGCCGGGCCCTGGCGCTACGAGCGCCTCGAGGGCGCGAGCCACTGGCTGCAGCTGGATGCGCCCGATCGGGTCAACGGGCTCCTGCTCGAGTTCCTTCGCGGATGACTTCGTGCGGGACGCACGTTGAAGACGGCGTGGGACCAGTTCGGGAGCTGCGGGTAGCGCTGACCGTCGAGGACTTCGACGCGGCGCTCGCCTTCTATCGCGACGCCCTTGGGCTCGAAGAGCTGGAAGCGCTCGCCGTCGATGACGGCCGCGTCGTGATCCTCGACGCCGGCCGAGCAACGCTCGAGCTCGTCAACGAAGGCCAAGCGCGAATGATCGACGACATCGAGGTCGGCCGGCGCGTCGCCGGGCCTGTTCGTCTGGCGCTCGAGGTCGACGACAGCGCGGCGACCGCGGAGGCACTCACCCAGGCCGGCGCGGAGCTGCTGGGCGGGCCCGTGGACACTCCCTGGCGCGACCGTAACGTCCGCCTGCGCGCGCCGGACGGAATGCAGCTGACGTTATTCACCGTTCTCGACGACTAGGCTCGCCGCGCGATGCTCGAGTTCGTGACTGCGGAGGAGGCGTCGATGGACGCGTTCCTCTCCGTCTCGGCCCGTTCGCGGTACCAGATGGAGCTGCGCGACTACGCCGAGACGCTCATTCGGGAGCGGTTCACGAAGCCTGAGTGGTGCGTGCTGGGTTTGGAGGCGGGAGTTCCCGTCGTGCGAGCGGCGTTGTGGTCGCCGCCCGGCCAGGCGGTCCCGACCGACACCGTCATGATCGAGGTCGACTGGAGCGCCGAGGACCTCGCGGCCGGGCACGCGCTGCTCACGAACATGCACGAGCGTGCGAGCGGCCTGGGAGCTGACGCACTGAGTCACTCGGTCGACAGCCCACCGGCGGCGCCGCAGTACCAGGAGGACGAGGCCGCGCGGGTTCGCCTCCTCCAGGAGTCGTCGTACGAACTGCTGCGGGACGGGTTGCGCTGGCGGTACACGTCTTCGGAGGAAGCGCAGCCAGAATCGTCGCTGGTCTTTCGTCCGCTGGCGGAGGTCGGCGAAGACGCGTTCGTCGACGCGATCGCATCGACCTACGAAGGGACGCTGGACTCGTGGCTCACACGGTCGATCGAGGAGCGTGGACTGCGCGGGGCGGCCCAAGCGGACTTCAACGATCTCGAGGACATGGAGCACAAGCCCGAGTGGTGGGAGCTCGGCCTACACGAGCGACGGCACGCTCGCCGGCGTCAGCATGGCGGCACGCAACCCAACGGCGGCGGTCGTCGCGTACGTCGGTGTCGTGCCCGAGCAGCGCGGGCGGGGCCTCGCTCCCGAGCTCGTCCGGCGCAGCACCCAGCGGCTGCTCGAAAGCGGCGCCGACGAGATCCGTGGCGACTGCGACCGCGACAACATCGGCATGGTCAAGGGCTTCGAGCGGGCGGGCTTCGAGCAGTTCGCCCGGCGGCGCACCTACCACCGCACACTTGCCTCCTAGCGGGACGGAGATCCGCGCGCTCGGCCCGGGCGACGACGCGGCAGTCGCCGCCGCCGAGCACCTCTTCGACGATCGGGTCGACGCCGAGGCAGCAGCACGCTTCCTGGCAGATCCCAACCACCACCTGCTGATCGCCTACGACGCCGACGAGCGGCCCGTCGGCTTCGTCTCCGGCGTCGAGACGACGCACCCCGACAAGGGCACCGAGATGTTCCTCTACGAGCTCGCGGTCGACGAGGCTGCCCGGCGGCAAGGCATCGGGCGTGCCCTGGTCGAAGCGCTGGCGACGCTCGCGCGCGAGCGCGGCTGCTACGGCATGTTCGTCCTGACCGACGACGACAACACGGCAGCGCTCAAGACCTATCGGAGCGCGGGCGGCGGCAAGCCCTCAACAAGCGTGATGCTCGAGTGGGACTTCCGCATCACGCCGTGAGGTCGGCACGCCGTGTTTTGGCTGTCGCGGCCAGAGCGTGTAGCTGAACGAGATCACGAAGTCGATCGCGAGGATCAGCGTCCAGAGGGCCGCGACGCTGAGCAGGGCCTGGGTGCGGTCGGGGTCGCCGACGACCACCACGCCGAGACCGAGGAGCACGGTGCCGGTCGCCCAGGCGAGCAGGTGGCGAAGCCACTCACGCCGCTCGCGCGCTGCATGCTCCCGGCCCGCGCGAGGAGGGCGCTCCGGCGGCGGACCGCCGGCGAACCGGTGCGCAAAGCGGGCGTCGGCCCAGGCGATCATCCGCTGCCCCCAGGCGACGGAGACACCGATGTAGACCGCCGCCAGCGCGTGCGGCAGAGCTGCCTCCCCGCCGCGGCGCAGATCGATCGTCGTTGCGATGAGCAGGAGCAGGTCGACGAAAGGAGTCGCGACCAGCAGGCTCATGCCGAGCCGCGGCCTCTGGAGCCCGTACCGAGCCACGAGGCCGGACAGCAGGATCAGCCAGAAGGCGATCTCGGCGGCGACGATGAGAACGATCAGCATTGATGGCTCTTACTCATACGCTTGTGTGAAATAAAATAACACAAGTGTGCGGGAACACGTCGACCTGTGCTAAGAAGTCTCCATGCCGAAGCTCGTCGATCACGAAGCAAGGCGGCGCGAGCTCGTCGACGCGACGTGGCGTGTCGTGCACCGCGAAGGCGCCGACGGTGCAACCGTCCGCGAGATCGCCGCCGAGGCCGGGTGCTCGCCCGGCGCACTCCGGTACTACTTCCCCGCCCAGTCGGAGCTGATCGGGCTCGCGATGGAGGTCGTGGCCGAGCGTGTTCGTGAGCGGATCGCGGCCCTCGAGCCTGGAGACGACGTGCCCGTCGCCGTCGAGCGCTTGCTGGAGCAGGTGCTGCCGCTCGACGACGAGCGACGGACCGAGATGGAGGTCTGGCTCGCGTTCTCGGCGCGCGCGCAGTCCGACGCGGCTCTACGCGCGCAGCGCGACGCACAGCACGATGCCCTCCGCGGCTTCGTCCGCCGTTGCATCGACGCACTGGCCGAGGCGGGGGTGCTGAGGCCGGAGCTCTCGCCGACGCTGGAGACGAGCCGGCTGCACGCGCTCATCGACGGGCTCGCTCTCCACGGCGTCACCAGCCCGGAGACGATGACCCCACGCCGAATGCGGAAGGTGCTCCGCACCCACCTCGCGACCCTCACGCAAGACCCTTAGGCCTCGCCTCCGGCCAGGTGAAGAGTGTGGCCAGCCGTACCGCATAGATGCGCGCGGCGTGCCACCATTTCGGCTCAGTGACCACAGTTCTGATCGTCGACGACCATCCGAGCTTCCGAGCGACGGCACGAGCTCTGTTGGAAAGCGAGGGATTCGACGTCGTCGGCGAGGCCGCTGACGGCGCCTCGGCGATCGAGGCTGCCGAGTCGCTGCGTCCCGAGGTGATCCTGCTCGACGTCTATCTCCCCGACATCGACGGTTTCGAGGTGGCGGCGACGCTGACCAGGAACGGTCGCGCAGCGGCGATCGTCATGACCTCGAGCCGCGACGCGCGGGACTTCGGCCCGCTCGTGGAGCAGAGCGGAGCGCGAGGCTTCATTCCGAAGGCAGAGCTCTCGGGCGCAACGATCACGTCACTGCTCGAATGAGCCGCACGACGCAGCTCTGGCTCGTGGTCGCTCCGCTCGCCTTCGCCCTCGGGGCCGGCGCGACGGCTCTGATCCTCATGAGCGACCACCAGGACGTGCCCCAGTTCGCGGCCATGCTAACGCTGCTCACCGGCGGGTCGTTCATCCTCGCCGGGCTGATCGCGCGGACGCGTCGGCCGCTGAACCGCATCGGCCTGCTGCTGATCGCCGTCGGGCTCACCTGGTTCGTGGGCAACGGGCTCGTGGCCTCGAACGATTCGTGGCTCTTCACCCTGGGCGTGGCGCTGACGGCAATTCCCGCCGGCTTTCTCATCCACCTTCTGATGGCCTATCCGAGCGGCCGCCTCCAGTCGGCGTGGGACCGCTTCCTCGTCGTCGCCGGGTACGTGCTCGTGGTCGTCGGGCAGATCGCCCACCTTCCGTTCGAGCCGGATCTTTACGACTGCAACGAGTGCCCGGACAACGCCTTCCTCGTCAGCGATCGAGCGACCGCCAGCCAGATCGTCACCGTTGCGATCAGCGTCATTGCGTCCGTCTATCTGCTTGCCGTGGTTGCGACGCTTGTTCGCCACTGGCGCAGCTCGAGCCCGGCAGCGCGCCGCACACTGACCCCGGTCCTGGTCACCGGCGGGGCGACGCTGCTGCTCTTTGCGATCAGCGTCGGTGCCGGCTCGCTCTCTCGCACCATCTCCAACGTTGCCGGTTGGGCGGCGATGATCGTGCTGATCGGCGTCCCGTTCGTCTTCCTGGCGGGGCTCCTGAAGAGCCGCCTCGCCCGCGCCGAGATCAGCCGAGCGGTTGCCGAAGAGCCCGCGGGAGGCGCTCAGATGCGCGTCAGGGAGCTGCTCCACGATCCGACCGCGGAGCTGCTCTACGCGTGCGCGGACCCGTCCTCCGGATACATCGACGCCGAGGGCAGGCCACGCGAAGCCGTCGCCGAGCCCGGACGCGCGATCACGATGATCGAGCGGGAGGGGCGTGCGCTCGCCGCGATCCTGCACGACGAAGCGCTGTTGGACGAGCCCGAGCTGCTGGAGCAGGTGGCGGCGACTGTCGGCCTCGAGGTCGAGCGAGATCAAACGCTCTTCGCCCTGCAGGCCAGCGAGCGGCGAAACCGCGCCTTGGTCGACGCCGTGCCCGACAACATGTTCCGCATCGGCGCCGACGGGACCTTTCTCGACATCCAGGAGAACCCGAGCTCGAACATCCGCCCCATCCAGGCGAAGGTCGGCTCGAGCGTCTACGACTATCCGGTGCCGCGGGAGCTCATCGATCGCGTCATGGCGGCGGGACAGCTGGCGCTCACCACAGGAGAACTGCAGACGATCGAGTGGGAGCTCGACGTCGAGGGCGACCAGCGCCACCAGGAAGGTCGGTTCATGCCGAGCGGTGAGCACGAGTTCTTCCTCGTCGTTCGCGACGTCACCGACCGCAAGCGGCAGGAGGTCCAGCAGGTGGCGCTCCACCGCGTGGCGCTGGCCGTGGCCAGCGAGGCGCGGCCCGAGCACATCTTCCATCTCGTCGCGCAGGAGGTCGGCCGCCTCCTCGGCGCGCACGGGGTGAAACTCCTCCGCTACGAGCCGGAGGGCGGCCGGGCCGTGCTCGTCGGCCACTGGACCGAGCACGGCGATCCGGATCCGATCCCCGCCCACGAGCCCGTTCCCATGGCCGGGAATCCCATCCACCTGGTCTACGAGCTCGGCCGCCCGATCCGCGTCGACTTCGAGGAGGCGATGCGGCCCGAGCTCGCGACGCGCCTCCGCAAGCACCGGATCAACTCCCTGGTCGCCGCACCGATCACGGTCTCCGGCCGTCTGTGGGGCGTCGTGGCCGCGTCGCTTGCCCCTCCGCACTTCTTCTGGCGCGGAGCCGAGGAGCGCCTCGGCGCGTTCACCCAGCTCGTCTCCCTTGCGCTCGCGAACGAAGAAGCACGCGGGCAGCTGGCGGCGTCTCGGGCGCGTCTGGTGACCGCCGGGGACGAGGAGCGGCGGCGCCTGGAACGGAACCTCCACGACGGCGCTCAGCAGCGGCTCGTGTCGCTCTCGCTCTCCCTGCGGCTCGCCCAGGCGAAGCTGACCTCGGATCCGCAGGAAGCGAGGGACCATCTCGCTGCGGCCGGCAGCGAGCTGGGCGTCGCGCTCGAGGAGCTTCGCGAGCTCGCGCGGGGCATCCATCCGGCCGTGCTCACGGAGCGCGGGCTCGGCCCGGCGCTCCAGTCGCTCTGCGACCGTGCCCCGCTGCCGGTCGAGCTCGTCCTCGAGCCCGACGAGCGGCTGCCCAAGCGCGTCGAGGCTGCGGCGTACTACGTCGTCTCGGAAGCGCTCGCCAACGTGGCGAAGTACGCGTACGCCTCGAGCGTCACGGTGAGCGTCGCCCAGCAGAACGGGCTCGCGACGGTCGAGGTCGCCGACGACGGAGTCGGTGGCGCAGATCCCGAGCTGGGAACCGGTTTGCGCGGGCTCGCCGACCGAATCGAGGCGCTCGAGGGCACGCTGGCCGTGGACAGCCCGTCGGGCGAAGGCACGAGGATCCGTGCCGAGATCCCCTCTGTCTCGCGAGCCGATCCAGAACGGGGGCTAGCCGCACCACAACATTCCGGCCAGCCCGCTTCCCATCTGTAGACGCACCTGCGAACGTTGGGGCATGAACACGACCACGTTGGACAAGAGTCGATCGCGTTCTCGTGAGCTCGACCATCGAGAGAACGACGGGATCGCCGTCACGCTTCTGTGGTACGAGGAGTCGAATCGCGTCGCCGTTCGAGTCGTCGACAGCAAGACCGAAGAGGAGTTCGAGCTCGAGGTCGCCGGCCGCGACGCGCTCGACGCGTTCCACATCCGTACGCCTACATCCTCCCCGCGGCTGCGTAGGAAAACCCGGCCCTTGCATCTCTAGACTCGGGCCCATGGCCGAGCTGCCGACCGGAACGGTCACGTTCCTGTTCACGGACATCGAGGACTCGACCGGGCTCGTGCGTGACCTGGGCGATGCCTACGGAGGGGTGATCACCGATCATCGCCGTCTCGTCAGAGGCGCCGCGGAGCAGCACGGCGGGTACGAGATCGACTGCCGCGGCGACGAGTTCTTCCTCGTCTTCGGTCAGCCGCAGGACGCGGTCGAGACCGCGATTGCGATTCAGCGGGAGCACGAGTCACACAAGTGGCCGGGCAAGCGCCGGGTTCGCGTGCGCATGGGCATTCACACGGGTGAGCCGGCGATCGAGGAGGACGACTACGTCGGCATCGACGTCCATTGCGTCGCTCGGCTCTGCTCCGCCGGCCACGGTGGCCAAGTCCTGCTCTCGCAGGCGACCCATGAGGCAGTCGAGGACGTTGACGTCAAGGATCTGGGTGAGCACGACCTCAGAGGGCTCCCATGGCCCGTGCGCATCCTGCAGCTGGTTGACACCGAAACCGAGAACGATTTTCCACCGCTTCGGCTGGCAGAGCCGGTGGGCGGCGACCTCCCGAAGGGAACGGGAAAGCTCAGGGTCGCCCTCGCCGACGACACGGTGCTGCTGCGCGAGGGGATCGCGCGGCTGCTCACCGAGGCGGGCTTCGAGGTCGTGGGGCAGTCGGGCACCGCCGACGACCTGCTGCTGAAGGTGCGCAGCTACGCGCCCGACGTCGCCGTGGTCGACATTCGCATGCCGCCCACTCAGACGGACGAAGGCTTGCGGGCCGCACAGGAGATCCGCGAGCACCATCCCGACGTCGGCGTTCTGGTGCTCTCGCAGCACGTCGAGCCTGCCTACGCGATGGAGCTCCTGGCCGAGAACGCGGAGGGTGTCGGGTACCTGCTCAAGGATCGCGTCTCCGATATCGAGGATTTCGCGGCGGCGGTGCGGCGAGTAGCGGAGGGCGGCTCGGCACTGGATCCAACACTCGTCACGCAGCTCGTGGGGCGGCGGCGCCAGCACGATCCGATCGACGACCTGACGCCTCGCGAGCGCGAGGTGCTCGAGCTGATGGCGGAGGGCCGGTCCAACCAGGCGATCGGCGAGCGGCTCTTCATCACCCCACGCGCGGTCGAGAAGCACATCACGAGCATCTTCGGAAAGCTGAGGCTGCCTCCCGCCCCGGACGATCACCGCCGGGTGCTGGCCGTGCTCGCCTTCCTGCGAGCCTGATTTCCGCCCAAGGGTACGGCTAGCCCCACCCCAAGATGCCTGGTGGCCACATTCCGCTCTCACCGGCGGCCTGCAAGTGTCTCGGGCATCGCTGAATCAACTCGAAGGAGACAAGGCGTGACACCCGCAGGAACCACCTGGCGAGAGCTGGCCCGGCGGACTGGAAACGGAGTCGAGGTCACGCTCCTCTGGAACCAGTCGGTCAACCGCGTCAAGGTCGCTGTCAGCGACGGGCAGCTCTGCCATCACCTCGACTTCGAGGTCGCCGATGCAGAGGCGCTGAGCGCGTTCCACCGCCCGTTTGCCGACGCGACTTCACAGCTCGCGACGTCAACCGATGAGTTCTGGAACCTAAGCCCGTCTCTACTGGAGACCCGACGCGAAGAAGGGGCGAACCAATGACGGAACGGAACGAAGAGACCGAAGGGAATTCTGAGTCCGCACCTGGCGTTCAAGACCCTGTGGCCGAACGACGCCTAGCGCACGAACGGCTCTCGACCGGCGGCCTCGCGCGCTGGACACGCGCGGTGGCGTCGCATCCGTGGCGCACCATCGTCAGCTCCCTCGCCGCCATCGCCGTGCTGATCGCGCTCGTGGCGTCGGTCGGCGGCAGCCTGAAGGACGAGTTCGAGATTCCGGGCTCGGATACGCAGAAGGCGACCGACCTGATCGAGTCCGAGTTCACGTCCGAGCAGGGCGGCGTCCTGAACCTCGTCTTCGCCGCGCCCAGAGGGCCAGCAGCTGAACACACCGGAACGCAGGGCTGCGATCAACCAGGCGATCGCGCGGCTGAAGACACAGGAGTTCGCGGCGACCAAAGGACCAGGCCGGACTCGAGAGCGTCGGGAACCCATTCAGCGCCGGAGACGACCTCGGACGACGGTCGCATCGCGTACGCAGAGGCCCAGTTCGATCGGGTCATCTACGAGGAGGACCGCGAACAGGTCGTCGCCGTGCAGGATGCCGTCCGCGAGACGGTCGAGCCGGCCGGGGTGATCGTCGAGTTCAACGGCGACGCCGAGTTCCCGCCGATCGAGCAGGGAACGCAGGAGCTGCTCGGCCTGCTTGCCGCACTCATCGTGCTGCTTGTCGTCTTCCGCACCTTCGTCGCGGCTGCGATGCCCGATCGCCCTCGCGCTGACCGCGGTCGCGAGCGCGTTCCTCCTGCTCTTCATCCTCGCGGGCCTCACCGACATCAACACGATCACGCCGCTGCTCGTGTCGATGATCGGCCTGGGTGTCGGCATCGACTACTCGCTGTTCATCGTCACGCGCTTCCGGCAGTTCCTGCACGAGGGGCTTTCACCGACCGACGCGGCAGCCGAGGCCGGCGCTTCGGCCGGCCGGGCTGTGCTCTTCGCCGGCCTGACCGTCGCGATCTCGGTGACCGGCCTGGCCTTCTTCGGCCTCGACTTCGTGACCAAGCTCGGTATCGGCAGCGCCCTCGGCGTGCTGACGACCGTGCTGATCGCGAACTCGCTCCTGATCGCCGTGCTGGCGAAGCTCGGGCACAAGGTCGACCGGCTGAAGGTGCCCTTCCTCCGACAGATCGACGACTCGGAGACCGCACGCGAGAAGACCCTGATCGCTCGCTGGGGACGCTTCGTGACCCGGCACGCGCGGCCGGTGTTCGTCGTGACGCTGCTCGGGGTCTTGGCCCTGGCGTCGACGTCGGGGCTCGTCCGGCTGGGCGCTTCCGACCAGGGCACGCAGCCGAAGGATCAGACGGCCCGCCGGGCCTACGACCTGCTGGCCGCCGGCTTCGGGCCGGGCTTCAACGGCCCGATCCCGATCGTCGTCGACGTGAACGGCGACACGCAGGCGCCGCAGCGGGTCTACGAGGGGGTCCGAAACCTCGAGGGCGTGGCCTCGGCGCGTGAGCCGCAGCTCAACGAAGCCAAGACCGTGGGGATCGTGTTCGTCACCCCGGACTCCGCTCCCCAGGACGAGAAGACCGACCAGCTCGTCGACCGCCTGCGAAACGACGTCGTCCCCGCGGCCACCCAAGGCAGCGACGCGGTCGTCTACGTGTCGGGCCTGACGGCGGCCTTCAAGGACATCGGCGAGCGGATCATGGAGCGGCTGCCGCTGTTCCTGCTCTACATCATCGGCGTCACGTTCATCGTGCTCGCGATGGCGTTCCGCTCGATCGTGATCTCGCTGACGGCGGCGATCACGACGATCCTGTCGGCGTTCGTCGGCTTCGGCGTGCTCACGCTCGTCGTCCAGGAGGGCCAGCTGCTCGGGTTGACCGGGCTCGACAAGACGGGGCCGATCGAGACCTTCGTCCCACCGATCGCGTTCGCGATCCTCTTCGGGCTCTCGATGGACTACATGGTCTTCCTGATGAGCCGCATCCGTGAGGAGCACGTCCACGGCCTGAAGACGCGTGAGGCGGTCGAGCACGGAATCGCGGCGATCGGCCGAGTCATCGTCGCCGCCGCGCTGATCATGGGCACGGTGTTCGCGGCCTTCATCCTCACCTCCGATCGCATCTCGAAGGAATTCGGGCTGCTGCTCGCGGTCGCGATCCTCACGGACGCGCTGATCGTGCGGATGACGCTCGTGCCCGCCTTCCTGACGATGCTGGGCGAGAAGGCGTGGTACATGCCGCGCTGGCTCGACCGGCTGCTCCCGAACATCACGATCGAGCCGCCGCACAACGGCGACACGCGGGCCCCGGTCGAGGTCGACCGCCCGGCCGAGGCCGCCGGCAGGCCCTGACGAATCGAGGCGGCGGAGGCACGACGAGCCTCCGCCGCCCCGATCCACGTAGGAGCCGTACGCTGGCGGCAGTGACCGAGGACGCCACGTTCTTCGAGTCGCCGGCGGAGCTCCGCGCCTGGCTGGAGCAGCATCACGCGACGGCGTCCGAGCTCTGGCTCGGCTACTACAAGAAGGCGGCCCGCCGGCCGACGATCAGTTGGTCGGAAGCCGTCGACGAGGCGCTGTGCTTCGGGTGGATCGACTCCAAGGTGCAGACCATCGACGAGCACCGCTACAGGCAACGGTTCACCCCGCGCAAGCCGGGCAGCAACTGGAGCGCCGTCAACATCGCGAAGATCGCGGAGCTGCGCGCGCAGGGTCGGATGACTCCGGCCGGCGAGGCGGCCTTCGCGGCGCGGCGCGAGGACCGGAGTGCGGTCTACTCGTACGAGCGACGCCACGAAGCAGCGTTCGACGCCGAGCAGGAAGCTGCGTTCCGAGCGGACAAGGCGGCTTGGGCCTGGTTCGCGGACCAGTCGCCGTCGTACCGCGCGCTCGCGACCTTCTGGGTCGTGAGCGCCAAGCGGCCCGACACGCGTGCGAGAAGGCTCGCCAAGCTCATCGAGTCTTCGGCAGCAGGGGAACGCGTCCCGCCGCTTCAGTCCTAGAAAGGCCCCACAAATGCCAAGTCCTGCAAGCCCGAAGGCCCACAGGACTTGACGGCGGCGACTCTGACAGGTTCCGTCGGGCGCGTCAAGTGGGGTCGGTTGTGTGCCGCAGGAGCGCGGGCACGACGACGTCCCAGACCGCTCGAGGCAGCTCGTGGCCGGTCTGCTCCAGCACGAGCAGCTCGGCCCCAGGGATCTCATTCGCAAGCGCGTGCGCATGGCCGATCGGAAACAGCGGATCGTCGGCGCCGTGAATCACGAGCGTCGGCGCGCGAACCTCTGCGAGCCGCTCCCGCCACGGCTCGCCCTCGTCGAGTCGAGAAGTGGTTCGTCATGCTCGCGATGTTGATGCTTCGATCGAAGTCGCGACGAGCGATGCTCCGCCAGAGTGGTTCGTCGAGGGGCCGCGCCTCGCTGGCAAGCGGACGAGCGCCGGCGACGAAATAGTCGCTCACAGCGTCGCGGTCGGACCAGTCCGGCTCGCCCGGCGCATCGGCGTAGAGGGCGCGCAGCTCGTCAGACATCGGCGGAAGGTCGCCCTCGCCGGGCCCGGCGGGGCTGGTCGAAATCAACGTGAGGGACGCGACGCGATCCGGCTGATCGAGCGCCGCCAGCTGGGCGATCGCGCCGCCCATCGACATGCCGACGAGATGGCCGCGCGGCAGGCTGAAGGCGTCCAGCAGCCCGACGGCGTCGTCGACCAGATCGGCGAACGTGTACGCCGGCGCACCCGGCTCGTAGGTGACCGACTGCCCGGTGTCGCGGTGGTCGTAGCGAATGACGAACCGGCGGCCGGCGGCAAGACGCTCGCAGAACTCCTCCTCCCACCAGAGCATCGAGCTGGCCGCTCCCATGATGAGCAAGATCGCCGGGTCGGCCGGATCACCGAACGTCTCGGCGCAGAGGGGGACGCCGTTCGCGTGAACGATCTTTCCGGTCATCGCCGCGAGACGGCCACCAGCAGGGCGGGCTCCCGCCCGGGGTTGTGTAATGCGCGCAGCCCGAGGCCGGTCAGCCAGAGCAGATCGCCGTGGCGGAAGCGGTGATAGGTGCCGCTCAGAAACTGAAGCTCGACCTCCCCGCGCCGGACGGCGACGATTGCGTCCCGCCACTCGTCCTCGTGGTAGTCGTGGTCGCAGCCCGGCGCGAGCGCGACCGCCCGCAATACGAACGCGGGCGCGTCGCCGTCGGCCTCGACCCTCACGAACCTATGACGGCGCCGCTCCGGAAAACTCATCGCGTCAGTCACGTCGGCGCTGCCGTCAGGTCACGGCTGCCACAAAGCGCACGTCGCGCCGCTCCACGTCGGCTGCCGCGAAGTCGATCATCCGCTGAGCCTCCGCGGCCACCTCGTCGCGGTCGGCTCGACTGAGCCGCCGGAACGGACGGATCGTGAGCGTCGCGCGACGCTTGCCGTCGCGGGCGATCCACCACGTCGCCCGCAGCATCCCGTCGACCAGGAGGTTGTTCACGAAGCGGCCGTCAGCGAGCATCGCCTGCCACGGGAAGCCCGCGGGGATGATCCGCCGGCGGTCGGCATGCCCGAGCAGGACGTTGTCGTACTCGCCCAGAAAGCGAACCGGTGCCGCTACCTCGGGTCCGGGACGCGGAGCGTCCGGCAGGTCGAAGAGCTCGGTGCCGTACTCGTCGCGGAATGTCAGCAGCCGGGGCCGCAAGCGCTCGAAGACGTCCCTCAGTCTCGTCAGGCCCGACCACTTCTGCATGTCCATCACCGACGCCGGCCCGAAGGCGCCGAGGTAGCGCAGAACGACGTCGTCGATCGACGGCCCACGCTCGAGCTCGCGGCCGGTCCAGGCCTCGAGCGCGGCGTACTTCGCCTGTCCCCCGGCACCCCACACGCCGCGCGGCGGGAGCTGCACGAGCGGGACGTACGCGCGCGCGGCGTTGCCGATCGCTTCGGCGTCATCGCCGATCCCCCGCTCGACGAGCCGCCGTCCGAGCTCGCGCGCGGTCAGCGGCTCCTCGTCGAGGAGCTTCCGGGCAGCGGTGGCGAGCTGGGAGAGGTCGGCGCCACCCATTCGCCGCCCGAAGGCGCCGTTGTGGTTGCGTTCGATCACCGGCTGCAGCAATGGCCTCAGCAGGAGAGCGTCGCGGACGGTGACCAGGTGAACGGTTCCCCGCATGAGGGTCAGGCGAACGACCTTTCGATCGGTGAGCATCCGACCCAGCTCGTGAGGGTCGAAGCGTTCGAGACGCGACCACAGGCCGTAGTAGGGCGGGAGCGTCGCCTGCGCCTGAAGCCCCACGAGCCGCTCGACCGTCTCGGTCACCGAGCGAGCGGCGCGGCCGAGCAGCAGCTGCCGCCCAAGCAGCGCTCGGTTGAGCTCCCGCTGCCCCAGCACCTCCCCCTTGGAGCCGACGCCCATCACGGAAACCTGCCGCATCGAGCGGGCCTGGGCTTGGTCATCCGTTCTCGCTGATTCCATCCCAGGGTGACGCCGACCGCTCGCTTCACGGTCATGGCGATGCTCGCCGCGCTTGCGTTCGTCCTCGCGGCAACGATCATCGGGCTCGTCGTCTACTGGCCGCGGGATCGCACGGTCGAGCCGCCACCGTCGCTCGTCCGGCCACAGACCGAGCAGGCGGAGGTTGTCGCGCTCGCCTCCGAGCCGTGCCGCGCTCCCGGACGCACGGGTTGCCGCCGGGTCACAGTCCGGTTCGCGAGCGGCAAGAACGAGGGCAAGCGGGCGAGCTTCACCGTCGGCGACGCGCGCTCCGACGCGAAGCTCGAGCTCGGCGACCAAGTGCGCGTCTTCGAGAATCCGCTGCCCGAGGGTGCCGTCGTGGGCGGCGTTCCGGTCGACCGCTATGGCTTCGCCGACTTCGAGCGCCGCGCCCCGCTCGCCTGGCTTGCAGCCGGGTTCGCCGCTCTCGTCCTTCTGACGGGGCGCTTCCAGGGCCTGCGGGCACTTCTCGGCCTCGTGGGCAGTCTGGTCGTCGTCATCTTCTTCGTCGTCCCGGCGATCCTCGACGGCCACTCGCCGGCGGGCGTCGCGCTCTTCGGCGCGCTCGCCGTCATGTTCGTGACGATCCCGCTCGCGCACGGGTTCGGCGTGAAGACCGTCGCCGCGTGTCTCGGCACCGCGACGAGCCTAGTGCTGACACTCGTCCTCGCCGATCTCTTCATCGACCTCGCGCACTTGACCGGTCTGGCCTCCGAGGAAGCTGTTTTTCTCCGCGCGACCACCGGCGACCTCTCGATCCAGGGGCTGCTCCTCGCGGGGATGGTGATCGGCGCTCTCGGCGTGCTCGACGACCTGACCGTCAGCCAGGCGTCAACGGTCATGGCCCTGCGGCGAGCCAATCCCGACCTCGGCTTCAGGGAGCTCTTCTCGGGCGCGATCACCGTCGGACGCGACCACATCGCGGCGACGGTGAACACACTCGTCCTCGCCTACGCAGGAGCGTCCCTGCCCGTGCTGCTGATTTTCAGCATGGGCGGCACGAGCTTCGGCGACGCCGTCAACACCGAGGTGGTCGCCGTCCAGATCGTCGCGACACTCGTCGGGTCAATCGGCCTCATCGCCGCCGTCCCGGTGACGACGGGCCTCGCCGCGCTCCTGGCCACGAGCCTCCGGCCGGCCCAGCTCAGCGACCGGCACGCGCAGCACGCGCACTGAGAGTCAGTCGACCAGGGCGGCGAGCCGACGTTCGAACTGCTGCATCGTCTCCCGGTGGAGGAGGCCGCCGTAGCTGATGCGCGCGACGCCGGCGGCCGCCAGCTCCGCCTGCGACGGGGCCTGCGGGAGCGCGAGGATGTTGACCGGCCCGCCTGCCTCGGGGACGAACGCGGCGATCGCATCGGCATCGCGCAGGGCGATCGGGTAGACGCAGTCGGCGCCGGCCTCGAAGTAGGCACTCGCCCGCTCGAGCGCGTCCCGGACGAGGTCGACTTGGGCCCCACCGCCACCGGAGAGGAAGACGTCGATCCGGGCGTTGATCACGAGCGGATAGCCCGCCGTCGCCGCGGCCGCCCGGACGCGCCGGAGCCAGTCTGCGTGCGCGCCCGGGTCCTTCAGGCCTTCCGTCGCATGGTCCGTGTCCTCGAGGTTGCAGCCGGCCGCTTCCGCACTCCGAAGCGCGCCGACGAGCTCGGTGGGCTCGAGCCCGTAGCCCGCCTCGGCATCGACGGTCACCGGGACGTCGACGCTCCGAGCCATGCGCGCCGCTGAAGCGAGCATCTCCGAGCCCGGTGCGCCCTCGTGATCCTCGTAGCCGAGCGTGGCGGCGACGCCGGCGCTCGTCGTCGCCACGACCGGGAACCCCGCCGCGACCACCGCTTTCGCCGAGGCGACGTCCCACGCGTTCGGCAACACAAGCGGGTCGCCGGGAACGTGCAGCGACCGCAGCAGCTCGCAGCGGAGGTTTAGTCCGTCCACCAGCCCGGCGTCAGGTTCGGCGAGAGCCCGCCCTTGGGCGCCTGGTCCTCGACCTGTTTCAAGTTGGTGAGCGTGTAGTTGGCCATGCCGGCGATTCTGCCTCGTCGGGTTAAGGTGCGTCGACGTGCTGATCGCGCAGCTCTCCGACGTCCACGTTGGCGGCGCACGCTATCGCGAAGAGCTCCTGCGGACCGCGATCGAGGAGGTCAACGCCGCGGAGCCCGACCTCGTCGTCGTCGCCGGCGACCTGACGGACGACGGGTACCCCGACCAGTACCCGCTGGCGGAAAAGGAGCTCGCCGCGATCGCCTGCTCGAACGTGCTCTACGTGCCCGGAAACCACGACGCACGGAACGTCGGCTACCTGCGCTTCGAGGACACCTTCGGCGCCCGTGACTCTCGCCGCCGGCTCGAGGCTGGCGGCGTCGAGGCCGCGCTCGTCGCAGTCGACTCGTCGAAGCCCGACATCGACGAGGGCGAGATCGGGCGTGAGCACTACGGCTGGATCGAGGAAGGCTTCGCGGGCGACGCCGACCTCCGCGTGTTCGTCTGCCACCACCACCTCGTTCCGGTCCCGGGCACCGGGCGCGAGCGCAACCAGGTGCTGGACGCCGGCGACGTCCTTTCCCTTCTGCGCCAGTGCAGCGTCGACCTCGTGCTCTCGGGCCATCGCCACGTGCCGTACGTCTGGCCGATCGCCGGCATGCTGCTCGTCCACTCGGGGACGGTCTCGACGCTGCGAACCCGGGGCTTTCCCCATCCTGCGTACAACCTCATCACCGTCGACGCGGGCCGGATCTCCGTCGAGCTTCGCGTCCCGGGCGGTCAGCGCCGGCACCTCGGCGACTACCCGCGCGACTGGCCGACCGAGCTCTCGGCCAGGGATACCGATCTGTTCTACCCACCGGCACGCGGCGTCTCGCTCGCCGAGGACCGGCCGACGCCCACCGGCGACGACTAAGAACGCCGTCGGCGGACCCTGACCGCGACGGCGAGCGCGCCGAGCAGCGCCGGCACGCCGAGCGCGAGCGGGACGATGCCCTCGGCATCGAGTGTCTTCCGTCCGGAGATCGCCGCCCGGACGGTCGGGCCCGGTCACGGGCCGCCCGGCGCCGCTCGACGGAAAGACGGCGACGTAGACACCCAGCGATCCCGGGTTCACCGCCTTCACCGTCCACGTGAGCGTCGTCGACCCGCCGGCCGGGATCGTCGTGAGGTAGCGGGTGCGGTCCTCCGACCAGTCCTCCGGGTCGACGTAGAGGCCCGGGCGCAGGCTCAGGACGTTGAGATGAGCGACCAACCCCCTAGCAGGGGTCGAGCCGCGGTTCGTGATCGTCGATCGGATCGAGAACTCCTGGCCGAGCTCCGTCGAGATCGAGGTCGGATCGACCTCGACCGAGACCGCCGGGATGGCCGCCTCGGCGCGCGCGGGACCCACGAGCGCGACGGCGAGGACTGCGAGGAGGACGGCTCGCCTCATCCTGCGGAGCCTCCGTGGAGGCGGATGTATCTCGCTCCCAGCGCGATCGCCGCGGCCGTGAAGACCACGGCGGCGATAACCGGCGACACCAGCCAGGAGAGATCCCTGCTCCAGGAGTGGGCGTCGACGAGGATTCGGCCGACGTAGTGCTCGCCCGCGGTCAGCGGGTTCACCCGGAGCAAGAAGTCGCCCGCCCAGCCGCGCTGTGCTCGGGCCGGGAGCTGGGTCGGCGCGTACAGCGCCAGCAGGAGGAACAGGCCGAGCGAGAGACTGATCCGGTTCGAGGCGGCGAAGAGGCTGATGATCAGGCCCAGCGAGGCGAGAAAGAGGGCCAGGAGCGTTCCGACGACGAATCCCGCGGCAAGCGCTTCGCCGATGACGTCCACGCCTCGGCCTAGGTACCAGACGTACGGGATCGTGATCACGAAGGCGGCAAACCAGAGAGACAGCGCGGCGATGAGCTTCCCGACGGCGAGGTCGCGTCGCGAGACGGGGGTCAGGAGCAGATGCTCGAGCGTCCCTCGCTCACGCTCCCCGCTCACGGCGTCGGCGGCCGCGAGCATCGCCAGCAGGCTCCCGACGGCGATCGCGACCTGGAGGGTCAGGTTCACCGACTCTCGCTGCTCCAGGAAGTTGAGCTCGGTGTTCGTCGCGGTCAGGTAGGCGATCACACTCAGGAGCAGGCTGAAACCCAGGCCGAGGAGGAGTCCCCGGCCGAGCCAGAGGTCACGAAGCTCCTGGCCGGCGACGACGAGCCAGCCCGGGGTCGCCGGGCGCCGAGCGGCCTGTTCGGCGACGGTCGTCATCCGGCCTCGGTCATCGCCAGGAACGCGTCGCTCAGCCGCGCGCCCTCGAGCTCGAAGGAGAGCAGCGGAACGCGGGCGTCGATCAGCGCGCGAAGGGCGTCGCCCGCCAGCTCCTCGGGAGCGCGGCCGTCGGTCGGCGCGAGCGTCACGGTCAGCCAGCCGAGCTGGCCGTTCCCGATCTCGGCGCGCTCGATCGCCGCCGCGCCCGAGAGTGCCGCCACCGCGCGCTCGACGTCCTCGCTCGCGACGCGCAATCTGGCGCTGCGCGGGGCTCCCGCCTTCCGAACGATCTCGGAGACGGTGCCTTGAGCGGCGATTCGCCCGTGGTTGAGGATGAGCACACGCGAGCAGAGCTCCTCGACTTCCCCCAGGAGGTGTGTGCTCAGGAGCACGGTCACGCCGCGCTCCTCGGCGACCCCGCGAACGGTGGTGAGGATCTGCCGCTGCCCGGCCGGATCGAGCCCCAGCGTCGGCTCGTCGAGGAAGAGCACCCTTGGCTCGTTCACGAGCGCCCGCGCGATGCCGAGCCGTTGCCGCATGCCGCGGCTGTAGGTGCTGATCAGCGAGCGTCCACGGTCCGCGAGGCCGACCTCCGCGAGGAGCCGGTCGGCGAGCACCCGGGCATCGGCCCGTGAGTGCCCGTACAGGCGAGCGTGGTAGCGGAGGAACTCCTGACCTGTCTGACGTTCCGGGTAGCCGGAGCTCTCGGGGAGAACGCCGATGCGCCGTCGAATCTCCGTCGGCTGCGTCCACGGGACGCCGGCGACTCTGAACTCCCCGCGAGTCGGTTCGAGGATCGTCGTCAGAACGCGGATCGCCGTCGTCTTCCCGGCGCCGTTCGGGCCGAGCACGCCGAGGATCTCGCCCGCCTCCGCCGTGAAGGTCAAGTCCTGGACGGCCACGAGCGAGCCGTATCGCTTCGCGATGTCCGTTGCCTCGACGACAGCCGTCATCCCATGACTCCGCGATTCCGAGCGTAGGAGCGCGCCATGAGAGTTAGATGAGACAAGTACCCTGCTCCCGTGGCGAAGGCGCACGAGACGCTCGTCTTCATCCCGGCCTGGAACGAGGAAGCGAACCTGCCGGGCGTCCTACGGGAGCTGCGCACCGAGCTCCCTGACGCGGACGTGCTCGTCGTGGACGACGGGTCGACCGACCGGACAGCGCACATCGCCCGCGAGTTCGGGGCCGAGGTGCTCTCGTTCGGCGAGAACCGCGGCCTCCGGGCGGCGATCGCCGCGGGCTACGGCTACGGCGTCGAGAAGGGCTACGCCCTCTGCGGGCGCGTCGACGCCGACGGACAGCATCCGGTCGGCGAGCTGCGCACGCTGCTCGAGCTGGTGCGCTCGGGGACCTGCGACGTCGCCGTCGGCTCCCGCTATGCGACGCCCGGCGGCAACGGGTTCTCGCGCGACCGCTACGACACGAGTCCCGCGCGCCGGCTCGGGACAGGGATCCTGCGCCGTTCGATCGGGGTCGTCCTCGACCGGCCGTTCCACGACGCGACGAGCGGGATGTACGCGGTCAACGCCCGCGCGATGCCGATCCTGGCCCGCCCCTACACGAGCGGCGCTCCCGAGGTCGAGGCGGTGCTGCGTCTCCACGAGGAAGGGCTGCGGGTCGACGAAGTCCCGGTCGAGATGCGCGAGCGCACGAGCGGCGAGTCCAAGCTTCAGGGCAAGAAGGCGCTCGTGCTCGTACTGACCGTCGCGGGCACGTTGATCTCCGCCGAGTACCTGCGGCGCCGACGCTCGTGAGCGGCGGCCGCGTCGTGGCCGTCGTCGGGTACTCCCGCCGGCGTGACTCAACACTCCATCCGGTCTGCAGCGACCGCCTCGTACGTGCGCAGTCGCTGACCGACGGCGCCAGCGCCGTCATCCTCTCCGGCCGTCGCGAGGCCGAGCTGATGCGGGCGGCGTGGCGCGGGCCTGACGTGCTCCTACTCTGCGACGCCGACGCCAGGACGACCGCCGACAACGCCGCCAACGTCGCCGCCCGAGCTCGAGAGCTGGGCGCGGACGAGCTCGTCGTCGTCACGTCGCGCTGGCACCGAGCGCGAGTCCGCCTGCTGATGCGGACAGCGCTCCGCGGGACGGGCGTCAAGCTCTCGGTGGTAGGCACGACCGGCCGCGCGCCGGCGCTTGTCCTCGCGCGCGAGCTCGCGTGCCTCGCACTGCTGCCGCTCCAGCTCCCAAGGGCGGCCCGCTCGGCCTGATGGAGTTCGGCGGGCGCGACGAGCTCGTCCTGCTGGCGATAGTCGCAGCGATCACGGCGCTGACCGCGCTTGCGCCGTTCCTCCGCGTTCCGTACCCGATCCTGCTCGTCCTCGGCGGGCTCGCGCTTGCGTTCGTCCCCGGCGTGCCGGAGGTGATGCTGCCGCCCGAGCTGGTGCTCGTCGGCGTGCTCCCGCCGCTCCTCTACGCGGCGGCGTTCTTCACCGGACTTCGCGAGCTGCGCCGTAACGTCCGTCAGATCGGCCTGCTGGCCGTGGGCTTGGTGCTCGCGACGATGATCGCCGTCGCCGTCGTCGCGCACTTCGTCACCGGCCTCGGCTGGGGGCCGTCGTTCGTCCTCGGCGCGATTGTCGCCCCGACCGACCCGACGGCCGCGACGGCGATCGCGCGCCGGCTCGGCGCCCCGAGGCAGATCGTCGCGATCGTCGAGGGCGAGAGCCTCGTCAACGACGCGACGGCTCTCGTTCTCTACGGCGCCGCGGTGGCTGCTGTGGTCACCGGCGCATTCTCGCTGTGGGAGGCAAGCCTCGATTTCGTCGTCAGCGTCGCCGGCGGCATCGCCATCGGGCTCGCGGTCGGCTGGCTCGTCGCCCTCGTCCGCATCCGGATGGACAACATCCCCTCGGAAATTGCGATCTCGCTCCTGACCGCGTATCTCGCCTACATCCCGGCGCAAGCGCTCCATGTCTCCGGCGTGCTCGCCGCCGTCACTGTCGGCGTTTACCTCGGCTGGCGCAGCCATGAGCTTTCCACCCCGCAGATGCGCCTTCAGGCCCTCGCCGTCTGGGAGACGCTCGTCTTCCTCACCAACGCACTGCTCTTCACGCTGATCGGGCTTCAGCTCCGCCCGATCCTGGACGCTCTCGACGACCAATCGGCCGGCGAGCTGCTCGAGTACGCGGCGGCCGTCACGGCCACGGTGATAATCGTTCGTCTCATCTGGGTCTTCGCGACGCGGCCGGAGGAGCATCCTTCGGTCATCGGCTGGATGGGGATGCGCGGTGCGGTTTCGCTGGCGGCTGCCCTCGCGCTCCCGCTCGAAACGGACGCCGGCGGTCCTTTTCCCGGACGCGACCTGATCATCTTCCTCGCCTTCTCGGTCATCCTCGGCACCCTCGTCTTCCAGGGGTTGACGCTGCCGAAGCTGCTCCATTGGCTGCGGCTCGAGGACGACGGGCTCGAGGAGAAGGAACACACGAAGGCGCGCATCTACGCAGCGGAGGCGGCACTCGCCCGACTCGACGAGCTCGTGGACGAGGACTGGGTGCGGCCCGCGACCGCCGAGCGGCTTCGCGGCCTCTACGACTTCCGCCGAACGCGGTTTCGGGCCCGGTTCGACGGCGAGGACGACGGCGCGATCGAGCAGCAGTCGACCGACTTCCAGCGCCTGAGGCGCGAGCTGCTCGAAGCCGAGCGTGCGGCCGTTGTCGGCCTCCGCCGCGAGGGACGCATCAGCGATGACGTCATGCACCGCGTCGAGCGCGACCTCGACCTCGACGACGCCAGACTCGACGTCGAGCGTTGATGGGGACAGGCTTTCGGCCTGCCCCCATCGACTACGAATCTACGCCGCGGACTTCTCGAGGATCCGCTGGAGGCGGGTCATCGCCCGCTGCTCGAGCTGGCGGATGCGCTCACGCGTCAGCCCCAGCTCGCGGCCGATCTGCTCGAGGCTCTTCTGCTCGCCGTCGCCCTCGCCGAGGCCGAAGCGAAGCTCGAGCACACGCCGCTCGCGGTCGTCCAGCGTCACGAGGGCGTTGCGCAGCCGCTCGTGCTCGAACGACGTGTCGGCGAGCTCGAGCGGATCGTCCGCTCCGTCGTCGGCGAACAGGTCGCCGAGCTCCCCGTCGCCGTCACCGATCGTCTGGTTCAGCGACACGGAGGCCTCGACCGCGGCCAGCGCCTCCTCGACATGCTTGATGTCGAGCTGCGCCGCCTGGGCGAGCTCCTCGGTCGTCGGGGCCCGGCCCTCGGCCGCCTCGAGGCGCTGCCGCGCCCGGCGGAGCTTCTGGCGCCGCTCCTGGACGTGCACGGGGACGCGGATCGTCGCCGACTGGTTGGCAATCGCCCGCTGGCAGGCCTGGCGGATCCACCACGTGGCATACGTGGAGAACTTGAAGCCCTTCCGCCAGTCGAACTTCTCGACCGCGCGGTTCAGGCCGATGACGCCGTCCTGGATCAGGTCCAGAAGCGGGACACCGTGGCCCTGGTACCGCTTCGCGAGCGAGACGACCAGGCGGAGGTTCGCGTTCACCATCTGCTCCTTCGCCGAGGTGTCGCCGCGCTCGATGCGCTTCGCGAGTGCGACCTCCTCGTCGGCGGTGAGCAGCTTGTAACGGCCGATTCCGTTCAGGAACAGCTGGAGGCTGTCGGTTGTGGTCGGTGTGGAGGGCGTCAGGTCGAGCTCGGGTGCGTCCTCTTCGATTTCGACGTCCCGCTCCTCGAGTGAGGCCCGAAGGGCGTTGACGGCTTCCTCGTCGAGCTCGAACTCCTGCTGGAAGGCCTCGAGCTCCTGCGCACGCACGGAGCCACGCTCCTGGGCGTGCTGGAGGAAATCGGCAAGCGCCGCGTCTGTATCAAGGGCATCGCTGCCCAGGGCAAGTTCAGTCAACATCACTTCTCCGAAGGTTCGTCAGGTTCATGGGCGCGCTCTCGCACGGCTGCGAGGCTCACCCGCTAGCACTAGTAATAACGCGTTTTCGCGAGTTTTGTTCCGTCCACACGGAACTTTTACGTTCCGGTTATCTGCGCCTAATCGGCGCGAAGCTGGCGACCGCGCCGGCCGCCTGCCTGATTGTCAGCGCACACGCGGCGGAACCCGAGCAGGCGCCCGACCAACGGACGAAACGCATTCCCCTCGCCGGCTTGGGGGTGAGCACGAGACGGGTGCTCGCATTCCAGCGCGTCGTGCAGCTTGCAACACACGAGAGCCCAGGCACATCGCTTGCGACTGAGCCTTCACCGGCGATCCTGATCGCGAGCCCGACCTGCCTGTCGAGCCGGACGAGCCAGGGCGATTTCCGCAGGTCGAACCATGGGCCCGAATGCCCGTAGTAGTCATCCCGGCCAAAGTCGAGAACGAGCGCATCGAGCGTGGACCCGTCGGCGTACGGATACATGAGGTCATGCCGGCTGTCGCAGGTGTGCCCGTCCTTGGGGAACGGACAGCTATTCGGGGCCTCCAGCGGAACTGCACCGAGCGAATGGATCAGCTCGTGGGCGGCGACCGTCGCGCTCGGCACGAACGGGAAACACGCGCGCAAGAAGACGATCGCAAACCCCGGCCCGAGATCCGGGTGACCCTCCCCTGCACCGCAGGTATCTGGATCGGGCACCGGACCGTCGTAGTAGACCAAGTACCTGGCGAACCGCGCCTGCGCGAATGATGTGGAGAGCGCTCTCGTGATCCACACGACATGACCGGCCACTTCCGAGCCCCGCTGCGGCATCCGAACGCGCTTGATGTCGAGTTGCGCTCCACAGGAAGACGGCGCGAGATCGAAGCGGATCGCGCGTGTCGGATCCTGACCGCGCCACCAAGCGTCAATCGTCTCCGCATCCGTCTCGATCGCCGAAGCGAGCTGGTCGAGCCGATCCTGTCCGTCCGCGGGGATCATGTAGACGACCCGCACCGCCTGCCCGGCGACGACGTTCGGTTTGAGATCGGCTTCGGCCGGGCTCCCGCACCACTCCGAAGCCTGCGCGGGAGCGGCCCACGCAAGCGCAGCGATCGCAGCGGCGATCGTGACCCGGCGCGAGCGGCTTGCGCCCATCCCGTCACGCTACGAAGGTCTGCCCTGCAAATCGCTCGCGCGCCCGACACAAGGTCAGTCAAGCGCGCGACACAGGCTTAGCCGTCAGCGACCGACGGCGTAGCCCTGCATTCCGCGCGGGTTTGCAGCCCCCTTGAGCAGGCCGTTCTCGCGTCCGACCGCGCTGACACGGCCGAGCGACCAGTCCTCGGTCACCTGCACGTCGTGTCCGCGTTCCCGCAAGTCCGCGACGACCGTCGGCGCAAAGCGACCCTCGAGCGAGAGCGAGCGCAGGTGCGCCTGGCGCGGGAAGAAGGAGCTCGGGAAATGGTCGGTGTGGAAGTCCGGCGCGTCGATCGCGCCCGCCAGGTCGAGCCCGCCGTGGACGTGGTTGAGGAAGACGTGGAGCGACCACTGGTCCTGCTGGTCGCCGCCGGGCGTCCCGAACGCGAGGTAGGGCTCGCCGCCGCGCAGCGCGATCGAGGGTGAAAGCGTCGTGCGGGGCCGCTTGCCCGGCGCCAGGGACGACGGCAGCCCTTCCTCCAGCCAGAACATCTGGGCCCGGGTGCCGAGCGGCCAGCCGAGCTCCGGGATCACCGGCGAGCTCTGCAGCCACCCGCCGCTCGGCGTCGCCGACACGAGGTTGCCGAAGCGGTCGGCGACGTCCAGGTGGACCGTGTCACCACGCGTCGGCTCGCCGGCACCGACGGTCGTTGCCGCCTCGACGAGGGTCGGCAGGCGGCCGCCGCCCGGTCGCAGCTCGTCCGAGGCCTCCTCGTCGATCAGGCCGCGGCGCTCCGCGTTGTAGTCGGCGGAGAGCAGCGTTTCGAGCGGAACGTCGACGAAGCTCGGGTCGCCGTAGAACGCGTCGCGATCGGCGAACGCGAGCTTCGAGCACTCGACGACGGTGTGGACGTACTCGGCCGAGCCGAGCCCCATGCCCGCGAGGTCGAACCCGCTGAGCAGCGCCAGCTGTTGGAGGAACACTGGCCCCTGGCCCCAGGGCCCCGTCTTGCAGACGGTGTAGCCGTTGTAGTCGTAGGTCGCCGGCGGCTCGAGGGTCGCCTGCCAGCCGGCGAGGTCGTCGCCCGCCAGCAGCCCGCCCTCCTCCGCGCTGAATCGCGCGATTGCCTCGGCGACGAAGCCGCGGTAGAACGCGGCGCGCGCGCCGTCGATGCGCTGCTCGCGGCTGCCGGTTCCGGCCTCATCGAGGATCCGCCGGTAGGTCGCAGCCAGCGCCCGGTTCCGGAAGAGCGTGCCAGGACGTGGAGCGGGCAGGTAGAGCTCGGCCGACCCCGGCCAGTCACGTAGGAGCGGCTCGGCGCGCTCGATCGTCGCGGTCATCCCCGGAATCACGGGGTACCCCTCCTCGGCATAGCCGATGGCGAACTCGAGCACGTCCTCGGGGGCCATCGTCCCGAAGTCGCGCAGGAGCAGCATCCAGCCGTCGAACGCTCCCGGAACGCAGGCCGCGAGCAGTCCGGTGCCGGGCACGAGCTCGTGCCCGAGCTCGCGGAAGCGCTCGATCGTCGCCGCGGCGGGCGCCGTCCCCTGTGCGCACAGGACGAGCGGCTCGCCGCGCTCCGCGCTCCAGAGGACGATGGGCAGATCGCCCCCCGGCCCGTTCAGGTGCGGCTCGACGACCTGGAGCGTGAAGCCGGTGGCGGCCGCGGCGTCGAAGGCGTTCCCGCCGCGCTCGAGCACGGCCATCCCCGCCGCCGACGCCAGCCAGTGCGTCGACGCGACCATCCCGAAGGTGCCCCGGAGCTCCGGGCGGGTGGTGAAGCTCATCCCGCGCCGGCCAGCTCGGCGGGCGACTCCGCGATCCGCGGCGCCTCTGTCCCTCGGCGGACGAGGTGACATGCGACGAAGTGGCCCTGTCCGGTGACGTCGACCAGGGGCGGTTCCTCGTCCGTCGAGCGCGGGGCCGACTCCGACTCCAGGGGACACCGAGTTCGAAAGCGGCAGCCCGACGGCGGCGCGATCGGGCTCGGAATGTCGCCGTCGAGCACGACGCGAGTCCTCGTCCGCTGCACCTCCGGATCGGGCACCACCGCCGCCGACAGCAACGCCTGCGTGTAGGGATGCTGGGGGCGCGCGAACAGCTCATCGCGCGGCGCCAGCTCGACGATCTTGCCGAGGTACATGACGGCCACGCGGTCGCAGATGAACTCGACCGTGGCGAGATCGTGGCTGATGAAGAGACACGAGAATCCGAGCTCGCGTTGCAGGTCGCGCAGCAGGTTGAGCACCGCCGCCTGGACCGACACGTCGAGCGCCGAGACGGGCTCGTCGGCGATCAGCAGCGAGGGCGAGACGCTCAGCGCCCGCGCGAGCCCGACGCGCTGGCGCTGTCCGCCCGAGAGCTCGTGCGGGTAGCGGAAGCGAAGCTCGGGGCGGAGGCCGACCGCGTCGAACAGCTGAACGACGCGGCCGTCCATCGTCGAGCGGCGGGCGAGCCGGTGCAGGCGAAGTGGCTCGCCGACGATCTGCCCACACGTCATGCGCGGGTTGAGCGACGAATAGGGGTCTTGGAAGACGATGTGCATCCGGCGCCGATGCGGTCGAAGCTGACGGCGCGAGAGGTGCGTGATGTCCGCTCCGTCCAGCCGGATCGTCCCCGCCGTCGGCTCGTAGAGACGGTTGATGCAGTAGCCGACCGTCGTCTTGCCGCTGCCCGATTCGCCGACGAGGCCGAGCACCTCGCCCGGCGCGAGCGAGAACGAGACGCCGTCGACGGCATGGACGATCCCTCCGCCCGTCCCGATGCCGTGACCGAGCGTGAAGTGCTTGACGAGGCCGTCGACCTCGAGCACCGGCTGTCCATCGCGGCTCATCGCTTGCCTGGATGGAAGCACGCGACGGTGTGATCGGGACGAACCTGGCGCAGCGTCGGCACCTCGGACCACGACTGCTCGTCGGCCCGCGGGCAACGATCGGCAAAGGCACAGTGCGCCGGGAGCTCGGCGAGCGACGGCACTCGGCCCGGGATCTCCTGAAGGCGGCCGTTCCGCGCCACGCCGGGACGAGGGACGGCGCCGAGGAGGCCCATCGTGTACGGGTGCTGCGGGTGCGCGAACAACTCGCCCACCTGCGCTTCCTCGGCCTTGCGCCCCGCGTACATGACCACCACTCGGTCGGCGAGGTCGGCGACGACGCCGAGGTTGTGGGTGATCAGGATGATCGCAGTGCCGAGACGCACACGAAGCTCGCGGAGCAGATCGAGGATGCCGGCCTGGATCGTGACGTCCAGCGCCGTCGTCGGCTCGTCTGCGATCAGGATCTTGGGATCGCAGGCCAGCGCCATCGCGATCATCACGCGCTGGCGCATCCCGCCCGACAGCTGGTGCGGGTACTCGTCGATCCGCCGCTCGGGGTCGGGGATGTGGACGAGGTCGAGCAGCTCCACGGCCCGCGCCCGGGCGGCGCTCCGAGAGAGGCTCAGGTGCTCCCGGAGCACCTCGTCGATCTGCGGCCCGATGCGGAGCACGGGGTTCAGCGAGGTCATCGGCTCCTGGAAGACGAATGAGATCTTCCGGCCGCGGATCTTGCGTAGCTGCGATCGCGGCGCGCCGAGGAGCTCCGCGCCGTCGAACAGCACGCTGCCGGTGACGGTGGCCGTCTTCGGCAGCAGGCCGAGGATCGAGAGCGCGGTCACGCTCTTGCCGCAGCCGGACTCGCCGACGATCCCCAGCACCTGGCGAGGGGCGAGCTCGAGCGACATCCGGTCGACGGCGTGGACGGTGCCCTCGTCCGTGTCGAAGCGGACCGAGAGGTCCTCGTACCTCCAAGAGTGGTGCTGTCAACGCTCGGTCTTGGGATCGAGAACGTCGCGGAGGCCGTCGCCGAGCAGGTTGAAGGCGAGCGCGACGATGACGATCGCGAGCCCGGGGTAGACGGCGAGGCTCGGCGCCTCGTTGAGATACGGCTGAGCTGCGTTGAGCATCACGCCCCACGACGGGGTCGGGGGCTGCACGCCGAGTCCGAGGAACGACAGCACGGCCTCGCCGATGATTGCAGCCGGAATCGTCAGGGTCGCCTGCACGAGCAGCGTGCTGGTCATGTTCGGGAGGATGTGCCGGCCGATGATGACGGCGTCGTTGGCGCCGTTCGCCACCGCCGCGCGGACGTAGTCCTCCTCACGGAGAGCCAGCGTTTCGCCGCGGGCGACGCGGATGAGCGGAGGCACCGCAGCGATCCCCAGGGCGAGCGTCGCGTTCAGGAGCGACGGGCCGAGGATCGCAGCCAGGCCGACGGCGAGGATCAGAAACGGGAAGGCAAGCAAGACGTCCGTGACCCGCGCGATCACGGTGTCGAGCCAGCCGCGGTAGTAGCCGCCGACGAGGCCGATCGGGACCGCCACGACCATCGCCAGCACGGTGGCCAGGAAGCCCGCCTGGATCGAGGCCCGCGCGCCCCAGATGATCCGCGAAAGCGTGTCCCGGCCGAGGTCGTCCGTACCGAGGAGGTGCTCGCGCGACGGGGACGCGAGGAGGGCGTCGAAGTCGGTCTCGTCCGGCGAGTACGGAGCGACCCAGGGCGCGAACAGGGCGGCGAGGATCGCCCCGACGACGATGACGAGCGAAACCACCGCCGCCGGCCGGCGGAGAAAGCGCCGGCGGTAGATCCGGCGGCGTCGCGCCTGCGGGCTGAGCGGAGCGGCCTCGACGTAGCTCAATTCGACACTCCTGAGACCCGGATCCGCGGGTTGATCAGCGAGTAGGCGATGTCGACGAAGAGGTTGACGACGACGTAGGCAACGGCCACGACCAGCACGACTCCCTGGAGCAGCGCGTAATCACGCTGCGCGATCGAGTCGACCGTCAGGCGTCCGAAGCCGGCAATCCCGAAGATCTGCTCCGTGACCACCGCCCCGGAGATCAGCGCCCCGAGCTGGAGCCCGAGCACCGTCGTGACGGTGATCAGGCTGTTCCGAAGCGCGTGCTTGCCGACCACGGACCGCTCGCTGAGCCCCTTGGCCCGTGCGGTCCGGACGTAGTCCGCCCCGAGCGACTCGAGCATCGCCGAGCGCATCTGGCGCATCAGCACTGCGGAGAGGCCGGTCCCGAGGACGATCGCCGGCATCAGCATGTGCTCGAGATTGCCGATCGGGTCCTCGCGGAACGGGACGTAGCCGCCCGCCGGCAGCCAGTTCAGGTTGACCGCGAAGACGATGATCATCAGCAATCCGAGCCAGAAGTGCGGGACGGAGAGACCGAGCAGGGCGACCGTCGTCGCCGTGTAGTCGGACGGCTTGCCGCGGCGTACCGCGGCGATCACCCCCGCGGGGATGCCGATCACGGTCCCGATCAGGATCGCGAGAGCCGCGAGCTCGAGCGTCAGCGGGATCCGCGTGACGATCGTCTCGGCGACCGGCAGGCCGCGCGTGTCGGTCCCGAGGTCGCCCTGGAGCGCGAGCCCGACCCAGCGCACGTACTGGACGGGCAGCGGGTCGTCGAGGCCGTACTTCTCCCGGATCGCCGCCAGGACCTCCGGATCGCGGTCCTCGGCCGCGTACGCGAGCGCCGGGTCGCCCGGGATCGCGCGCACGCCGACGAAGACGAGCACGCTGGCCAGGAAGACGACGATCAGGGCGGCTCCGGACTTGCGCAGGATGAAGACGCCCATGACCGTCGTCTCGATTCGCTTCCCTAGATCACTTGTACTCGGCGAAGTAGGCCCGGATCAGGCCGTCGCCGTACGTTCTCACACCTTTCACGTTCGCCGTCACGCCGTGACGGTTGACCGGGTGCCAGAGGTAGATCAACGGCAGCTCCGTGCGCAGGACGCGGAACGCGGCGCTGTAGAGCGTCTTGCGGGCCTTCAGCGTCGCCGCCTTGCGCGCGTTGTCGAGCAGCAGGTCCATCTGGCCGGCACCCCAACCGAGGTTGTTGAGCGAGCCCTTCGAGTGGACGAACTGGTAGATGTTGCCGTCCGGGTCAACACGTCCCGACCAGCCGATCGCGAACGCCTCGTAGTTGCCCTGATCCTGCCGGCGGAGCGCAGTCACGAACTCGGTCGGCTGGAGCTCGACCGCGAAGCCGGCCTCCCTGGCCATCGACTGGATCACCTGGCCGAGCCGTGCCGCGACCTGATCGGTGCCGATCATCAGCCGGACGCGAACCGGCGTCGCCATCCCCGTGCCGCGAATGAGCGTCCGCGCCCTCGCGAGGTTGCGGCCCGGGCACTTGATCCGCGCGTCGTAGTACGGGCTCGACGGCGGCACGGGCAGACAGCCGGGCAGCGTGGTGCCGCCGAAGACGACGCGGTTGATCACCTTGCGATCGAGCGAGAGCTCGAAGGCCTGGCGCAGCGCCCGCCTCGAGGCGATCGGCGTGCCGACGTTCTCGAACGGCTTCCCGATGCCGTTCTTGTTCCCGATGTTGATCGAGATGCCCTGGTAGCCGATCGACGTCGACTTCAGCACCCGCAGGGTGCGGTCGCGCTGGATCGCGGGCAGGTCGGTCGACGCGATGCGGTCGAGCACGTTGATGTCCTTCGAGCGAAGGTTCGCCGCTCGCGCGCTCGGCTCGGTGATGATCCGAAAGACGAGCCGGTTGAGCTTGACCTTGCTCCGCGCGTAGTAGAACTGCGACTTGTCGAGCACGATCCGGTCGGCCGCCACCCTGCTCGTGAACTTGAACGGCCCCACGCACACGGGACCCGACGCGAACCTCGTCCCGAGCTGATCGAGCGCGCGCGGCGACATGATCATCCCGGCGCGATCGGCCAGCTGCGCCGTCAGCGGCGAGAAGCGAGCGTTCAGCTGCAGCCGTACGGTGAAGTTGTTCACCACGTTGACCGCGGTGATCGGCGAGATCTCGCTGGCGCGCGCCGATCCCGACAGCGTGCGGTGCCGGTCGAGCGAGATCTTCACCGCCTGCGCGTTCAGCGGTGTCCCGTCGTTGAAGCGGACGCCGCGGCGAATCCTGATCGTCATCGCCCGCTTGTTAGCCGAGAGCGTCGGCATCGCGGCCGCGAGCTGCGGGACGATCTCGAGCTTGGCGTTCAGGTCGTAGAGCTTCTCGCACATGTGCAGAAAGATCATTCGCCCGACGAATGTCCGCGCCAGCGTCGGGTCGAGCGCGTCAGGGTCCTCGGCCAGGCCGATCGTGAGCGTCCCGCCGGCCCTGGCTTGCTGCGCTGCCACAGAGCCGCCGGCACCGGTCGCGAGCAGCCCCGTCGCGACCAGGGCGACTGCCGCGAAGGTGCGCCGTGCCCGGCGGTTGCGAATCTCGTCCATCACTCCCCTCCTGAAGTCGATGCGAAGCTCCCTCCCGAAAATTGACCGCCCGGGCTGGGAGGCGCGACTTTACCACCTGTATCCATTTGACGTTCGATTGGATCCAATGTTGGTAGGGTGTTTCGGGTGGCCGTGGCCCTCTCTTCTCGTTTGCACTACGGCCGCTTGGGGGCCATCGGACTCGCGGGCGGGCTGTTCTCCGGGCTGCTCGGTGTCGGCGGCGGCGTCGTCATGGTGCCCCTGCTCGTCCTCTGGGGCGGCTACGCACAGCGCCATGCGCACGCCGTCTCGCTGGGCGCGATCATCCCGATCAGCGCCGCCGGCGTGCTGACCTTCGGCGCCGCGGGGGAGATCCGCCTCTGGGAGGCGCTGGCGCTCGCGGCCGGGTCGATCGCCGGAGCGCAGGTGGGCGCACGCCTCCTGGCGCGAGCCGACGAGCGAAAGCTGAAGCTCGCGTTCGGTGTCTTCCTGCTCGTGATTGCCGCGTTGATGGCGGTGGGACGCTGAGCACCGTCGGGTTGTTCGTCGCGCTCGTCGCGGTCGGCGCCCTGGCCGGGATGCTCGCCGGGCTGCTCGGCGTCGGCGGCGGCATGCTGCTGGTGCCGTTCCTCGTCCTCGCGGTGGGGATGTCGCAGCACGAGGCGGAGGCGACCTCGCTGCTCGTGATCCTGCCCACGGCCCTGGCGGCGAGCGTCGCGCTCCGACGCCGCGACGTCGGCGATCTGCCGGTCGCGCTCGCGCTCGGCACGGTCGGGGCTGCGGCCGCGGTTGCCGGCGCGTTGCTCGCGCTCGCGCTGCCGGGCGACGTGCTGCGCCTCGGCTTCGCCGTGCTGCTTGCGTTCATGGGTGTCCGTTTCGTTCGCGACGCGCGCGCGGAGGTCGAGTGAACGCTGTCGAACGCGTCGCCGGTGAGATTCAGGCGCAGGTGCTGAGCGGAGCCGTGCCCGTCGGAACGCGCCTTCGGCAGGAGGCGCTCGCCGAGGAGTTCGGCGTCAGCCGGACTCCGGTGCGTGAAGCGCTGCGTCACCTCCAGGCGACCGGCTTGGTCGAGCTGCTGCCGAACCGCGGCGCCGTCGTTCGCGGCCCCTCGGCGCGGGAGATCCGCGAGGCCTACGAGGTTCGCGCGGAGCTCGAGGGGCTCGCGGCCGAGTTGGCCGCCGGCCGGATCAGCGACCGCGACCTGCTCCGGCTACGCGAGGCGCAGGCGCTCTTCCGCGAGTCGGTGGCGACCCTGATCTCGCGCCGGGCGCGGCGGCCGGCGCCATGGCGCGACGAGAGCGTCTGGGTGAAAGCCAACGACCTCTTCCATCAGTCGATCCTCGATGCGGCGGCGAACGCGCGGTTGAGCGACACGATCGCCGACCTGCACCGCAGCTTTCCCCGTGACCTCACCTGGGCGGCTCTGTCACGCAGCTCGCGGCTCCTGGCCGAGAACGTCGAGCAGCACGAGGCGATCCTCGACGCGATCGAGCAGCGCGACCCGGCCGAGGCACGTCGGCGCATGATCGACCACGTTCGCAGCGCCGGGCGAGCTCGTGGGCCTGCACTTCGAGCAGGCCGCCTCGGCTGGTTAGAAGACCGCGGGGCGGACTTCGCGGCGCTCGACCCTGCCGGGGCCGCGATGGAAAAAGCGCGGAAGGCGTCCGTTCACGACGTCGGTGAGGTGCTCCCGCAGGCGGGCGAGCATCTGATTCTTCTCGGCCTCCGTCATGTCGCCCCTCTCGACCGCTTGCGCGAGCTTCTGCTCTGCGGGGGCGACCAGGGCATCCACCAGGCCGTCGACCGACTTGTTCTGGTCCCGTGCGACCTGAGCGAGCGTCTTGCCGCCCTCGAGCGCCCGGCGCAGCTCCGCCTGGGTCATCCCGAGGTAGCTCGCCGCCCCTTCGAGCTTCCCGGCAAAGGGACCGTGACGGTGCTTGTGCTCGTGCCGGAACCCGGGTCCCGGGCCGAGGCCGAAGAACGGCACGTCGCCGGCCTCGATGCCCTGCTTCAGCTTCTCAGCCTCTTCCTGCGTGAGCCGACCGTCCGTGACCGCCGCGTCGACGCGATTCTTCAGCGCCTGCTCGAGCGCATCGCTCAGCTCCTGGGGCTCGACTCCGAGCTGGCGGGCCGCGTCGTTGATGACAGCCTGCCGCTCCTGCCGCGGGGAGAGCGCCTTGGTGGCGGCAACGGCGCCGCCGACGACGAGCACCGAGAGCGCCGCGGCGACTGCGATCGTCACCCTGTGCCTACGTGCCATGCCCGCAAGCGAAGCAGCCGTCCCTAAGACCCGGCTAAGAGCTCTCTAAGAATTCACGCGTCCACTGCGGACACGTCCGGTGCCTGGCACCGAACGCGTCCACAATGGCCGTGTTGCCCTTAGGCCACCTGGCCCAGGTCCGGCCCGAAGCCGTCGATGGCCGGCCTCGGTCGCGGCGGGGCGAATCGGCGTGCGCCGGCCGGCGGTTCCGGTCGCTCGCCGTTCACGAGGCCCGTAATCCGTTCCTCGAGCCCGGACACGATCGCGTCGCGCTGGGCGTCGGTCAGGCGGCCCGCCTTGACGGCCGCGGCGAGGTCTGCCTTCGCGGCGTCGACCAGTGCGGTGACGAGGCCGTCGACCGACTTGCCGCGATCCCGGGCGACTTGAGCCAGCGTCTTGCCGTCCTCGAGCGCCGCCTTCAGGTTCGCGTCCGTCATCCCCAGATAGGAAGCGGCCGCATCCATGTCGCCGAAGTGGTGGTGGAGGCGGTGGCCGAAGCCTGGGCCTCCGACCCCGACCAGCGGGACCTCGCCGGCCTCGATCCGCTCCTTCAGCTCCGCGCCCTGCTCTTCGGTCAGCCGGCCGGCCTCGACGGCCGCGTCGACCCGGTTCGCGAGCGCTTCCTTCAGCGCGGCTGTCAGCTCGCTCGGCTCGACGCCGAGCTGCTCGGCGGCATCGTTCACCACCGCCTGGCTCTCCTGCTTCGGGTTCAGCTGCGTGGCCGCGATCGCTCCGCCGGCCCCGATGGTGGCGACCAGGGCAGCGCCGCCGATCGCGATCTTGCTCATGTGACGTCGCATGTCGTTCCTCCTTTGTCGGTTGCTTGCGGTCACGACATGGAGGAAACCGGCGCCGCCTAAGGTGGCCCTAAAGCCGGCAGAAGAGTTCTCTAAGAGTGGTGCCCCTTCGGCGGGCCGCCGTTCAAGCGCAGCGTGATGCGTGTCCCGCCGCCCTCGGCGCGCTCGGCGACGACGCCGCCGCCGTGGGCCTCGGCCACCTGCCGGACGATCGCGAGCCCGAGGCCCGACCCCGGCAGCGTTCTCGCCGACGCCGACCGGTAGAAGCGGTCGAAGACGTGCGGGAGGTCCTCGTCGTCGATCCCCGGACCGCGGTCGCGGACGACGACGGTGCCGTCTTCGACGCTGACGTCCACCTCTCCGCCGGGCGGGCTCCATTTCGCGGCGTTGTCGAGCACGTTGCCGATTGCGCGCTCCAGCGAGGCCGGCACCCCGCGGACGACCGACTCCTTGAGCTCGGTGTTGAACGTGACTCCCGGACGGTCGCGGCGGGTCCGCTCGACTGCGTCCTCGGTCAGCAGGTCGAGTCGCACCTCCTCGGGCTCGCTCGGCAGCCGGTCGCCGCGCGCGAGCTCGATCAGCTCCGCGATCAGGACGGTCATCTCGCCGATCTGCTCGACGACGTCGTCGAGGAGCTTGCGACGCTCGGTGGGCTCGAGCTCCCGGTCGCTCATCAGCACCTCGAAGTTCGTCCGCAGGCTCGTCAGCGGCGTGCGCAGCTCGTGGGAGGCGTCGGCGACGAGCTGGCGCTGGGCCTTCGTCGATTCCTCGAGCGCACCGAGCATCCGGTTGAAGCTGCCGGCGAGCCGACTGAGCTCGTCCTCGCCCCGCGCGTCAATGCGCTCCGAGAGGTCGCCGGTCTCGGTCACGCGCTCGGTCGCGCGCGTCAGCCGGGCGACCGGCGCGATCGCCGCCCGCGAGACGATGAGTCCGAGCGCGGAGGCGAGCAGGATCCCGGCGGAAGTAATCGCGACGAGGAACCACCTCAGGCGGGCGAGCGTGTTGTCGACCTCGGTCAGCGGCCGGAGCACCTGCAATGCCCAGCCCGGCTCGTACGGGAACGTCAGCACCCGCACATCCGTCGCCTCCAACGTGCGGTCTTCGAAGAACGCCCCCTCCGTCCCGTCGGCGACGTGCAGCGCCCGGTCGGTGACTGGGATCGGAATGACGGCGTCCCGACCGAGGAACGTCCTCCCGTCCGAGCGAACGGCCTGGATGTGGCCGCCCGGCCCGCCGAGCAGCGGCGGCGGGATGTCGAAGTACCGTCCTTTGGGAACCGGCGCTCGAGAGACCTCGACCGCGCGATCACGCAGGCTGTCGTCGACCTGGGCGCGAAGCTCGTTGCGGACGACCACGTAGACGACGGCCGACGCGAGCGCAACGGCCAGCGCCACCGCCGTCGCGGCGACGAGGGTCAGACGGAGCCTGAGGCTCATTCCGCTCGCAGCGCGTAGCCGACGCCGCGCACGGTGTGGATCAGCCGTGGCTTGCCGCCGGCCTCGGTCTTGCGCCGCAGGTAGCCGATGTAGACGTCGAGAGAGTTCGAGGCGAAGCCGAAGTCGTAGCCCCACACGCGCTCGAAGATGATCGATCGGGTCAGCACCTGGCGGGGGTTGAGCAGGAAGAGCTCGAGCAGGTTGAACTCCGTGCGCGTCAGCTCGATCTTGTCCCCGCCGCGGCGCACCTCGCGGGTCCCGGTGTCGAGCTCGATGTCGGCGAAGCGGAGCACGCCGTCGCCCGTCGGCGACGCCCGCCGCAGGAGCGCCCGCACCCGCGCGAGCAGCTCCTCCAGCGCGAACGGCTTGACGACGTAGTCGTCGGCGCCCGCGTCGAGACCGGCGACGCGGTCGCCGACTGCGTCGCGGGCGGTCAGCATCAGCACCGGGACCTCGTTGCCGCTGCGGCGAATCTGCGCGACAGACCTCGAGCCCGTCCATCCCGGGCATGAGCACGTCGAGCAGCACGGCGTCGGGCTGGCCGTTGGACTCCAGCTCCGCCAGCGCCTCGGACCCGTCACTCGCGAGCGCCACGTCGTAGCCCTGGAGCTCGAGCGCGCGGCGCAGCGAGTCGCGGACCGCGCGCTCGTCGTCGACCACGAGGATCTTCATACCGCTCTCATTGTGGCCGCGAGTGCTGAGAAACGCCTAAGAAGGCCTAGATGCCGGGACCGGTGCCGCCGGACTGTCGCGACTGCCGAGTCTCGTCCGCGAGCCACTTGTCTCTCGCGCGCTGACGGTCGGCCTCGGCCTCGAGAGTCTGCGCAGCTCGTCCGGTGAAGGGTCCGGCCGACGCAGCAGGCTGACCAGCGCGTTCCAGAATCGCTTGATCACAGCTTGAAGTCTGGCGACTTAGGCGGCGACCCCTGCGAACTGCGGGATGATCCGGTCGCCGTAGGCGGCGAGCGTCTCCTCCTGGCTGTGGGTCATGAGGTAGATGTTGAACTGGTCGACGCCGACGGCCTCGAGCTCCCTCAGCTTCGCCGTCGCCTGCTCGACGTTGCCGAGCACGCAGAAGCGGTCGCAGATCTCGTCGGTCACGAACTCGCCGTGCGCGGCGCCGACGCGGCTGTGGTCCTTGTAGTCGTAGAACTTCCGCGCCTTGACGAAGTCGGTGAGCGCCTCAGGGATCTCCGAGTCCCAACCGTATTTCTCGATCAGGTCCATGACGTGGTTCGAGACCATCGCCGGGAACCAGCGGACCTGGTCGCGAGCATCGGCCAGGTCGTCGGTGATGTGGCTCGGCGCGCCGACGATGCACTTCAGCTCGGCCGGATCGCGGCCGGCCTCCTCGGCAGCTTTCCTCGCCGTGTCCATGATCCACTGGATGATCACCGGGTCGGCGAGCTGGATGATCACGCCGTCGCCGATCCGGCCGGCGACTGCGAGCGCCTTCGGTCCGTAGCCGGCGACCCACATCGGGATCTCGGGGAGCTCCTTGCGGACCCACTCGAGCTGGAGCTCCTTCTCGTTCCAGTTGACCTTTCGGCCGTTCATCAGGTCCTTGAGCATCGCGCTGCGCCGCTCGAACTCGGCTACGCGCACCGGCTTGAGCCCGACCACGCGGCGCGAGGAGTCGCCGCGGCCGATGCCCATGACCATGCGGCCGTTCGAGAGGTCCTGCATCGTCGCGTACCAGCTCGCCGTGACCGTCGGGTCGCGGATGCCGGGGTTCGTGACGAAGTGTCCGAGCTTGATCTTGCTGGTGCGCGCCGCCGCGAGCGGCAGCGTCGCGTAGGACTCCTGCCAGAGGATGTGCGAGTCGTACGTCCACGCGTACTCGAACCCATGCTGCTCGGCGAGCTCGACCAGCTCGAAGAAACGCGACGACGGCGGGTCGGGCAGGACGGTGACGCCGAAGCTGAGCATGAGGATCTCCTCGTGTGAGTAGGCAGGGAAACCGACATTTTCCCTTGAACTCTCCGCCGTGGCAATTTGGGCCTACCTGCTCTTCGCGCTCGCGGCCGGCGCTGCTCCATCGTTCGGATCAACGTGCGCTGCGAGCTCGACGCTCGGTGGACGCTCGTTCGTCCGTCGGCGGACGCTGCACTCTCAGGCGACGATGCGTGATGGCCCGATCACGCGACGGCCGTGGTGGGTTCCGGTTGCGAGTCCGGTCGCCCTCCGCGCCGAAGTGGCGCCGAGGCTCGTCGCGCGATCCTCGCTGGCAGGCGAGCTGATTCGTCGATCACTCGGTGGGTCGGCTCCCCCTTCACCCGCCTCGGCCTGCCTGCTGGCGGGCCGTGTTCGGTTCTCACTCCGCGAGCCAGTTCATCGTCTTCGTCGCCAGCCGGTCGAGCGCCTGCACCGACAGCTCGAGGTGCTCCTCCTTCGTGTCCTCGAGCTTCGTGTGCGAGAGCCCGCGGAGGCTCTGGACGAAGAGCATGACCGTCGGGATCCCGGCGCGAGAGACCTCGGCCGCGTCGTGCAGCGGGCCGCTCGGGAGGCGGTGCGACTGCCCGGCGACCTGCCTGGATCGCCTCGTCGGCGAAACCGATGAGCGTCTCGTCGAACAGGATCGGCTCGATCGACCAGATCCGCTCGAACTCGACCTCGAGGCGCTCCTCCTCGGCGAACTGACGGCTGCGCTCCTTCGCGTCCTCGAGCAGCGCGGCCAGCTTGCCGGCGTCGAGGTGACGCTGGTCGAGGAGCTGCTCCGCGGTCTCGACGACCGACGTGACGATCCCCGGGTGACAGACCACGTCGCCCGAGGTGCAAACCGCGCCGTCGCCCGTCCGCGCCGCGATCTGACGCAGCTCGAGCGCCAGCTTGGCGGCACCGGCCAGCCCGTCGCGCCTCTGATCCATCGGCGTCGAGCCGGCATGGGCCGCCTGGCCGCGCCACGTCACCCGGTGGCGCTCGACCCCGTAGGTGCCCAGCACGGCGCCGAGGGCCAGCCCCATCGACTCCAATACCGGGCCCTGCTCGATGTGCAGCTCCAGGTACGCGGCGGCGTTCTCGAGCTGCCGGCGCGAATCCGTCGCGCGATCGAGGTCGACGCCGTGGGCGCCGATCGCCTCCGGGAGCGTGATCCCGTCGCGATCGGTGAGCTGCCGCAGCTCGTCCTGGTCGCGCATCGACCCCGCCGCCGCGCTCGAGCCGAACAGCGAACGGCCGAAGCGGGCACCCTCCTCGTCCGCCCAGCTCACGAGCCGAACCGTCACGGGCGGCTCGCCCTCGGCCGCGATCCGGCGCAGCACCTCCGAGCCGGCGACGACGTTGAGCGCCCCGTCCAGCCAACCGCCGTTCGGCACGGAGTCGAGGTGGCCCCCGATCAGGAGCTCCTGGTCCGATTGACCGCGGAGCGTCCACCACTGGTTCCGCGCCTCGTCGAACTCCATCTCCGCGCCGGTCGCCTCGAGCTTCGAGGCCATCCACTCCTGTGCCTGGACCCACGTGTCCGTCCAGGCGACCCGCTGCGCGCCGTCCTCGTTGCCCGTCAGCTCCCGGAGCTCCTTCAGCTCGGCGACGGTCCGGGCAGGATTCAGGTCGGCCACGTGACGACGTTAACGTGTCGCCATGGCGACGGTTGCAGTCGAGCGGCCCTCAGGACTCGGCGCGGCGTGGCGCCCGGCTGCAACTCGAATCGGGATGTTCGCCGGAGTGCTGGCGGCCCTGTGGGCGCTGTGGGAAGGCTTCAAGTGGGTCGGGGAAGCCACCGGTCTTCGCATCGGGACGTTCGAGGTCAACGACACCACGTTCCCGCACATCCACGACATCTTCGCCCAGCTGTTCGAGCCCTCACGGCGGAACGGGCCCTTGCTGATCGAGGTGCTCTGGGACGCTGCCCTCTTCACCGCGAAGGAGGCGGCAGTCGGCTTCGTGCTCGGGGCGTCGATCGGATTTGCGCTCGGCGTACTGCTCGCGCACTCGCGGCTCCTTCAGCGCGGCTTCCTGCCCTACATCGTCGCCTCGCAGACGATCCCGATCCTGGCGGTGGCGCCGATGGTCGTCGTCTGGTTCGGCAGCCGCGGTCTTCCGGACTGGTTCTCCGTCTCGATCATCGCCGCCTACCTGACGTTCTTCCCCGTCGCGATCAACACGCTTCGGGGTCTGACCTCGGTCGACCCGCGAGCGCTCGAGCTCATGCGCTCGTACGCCGCGACTCCCTTCCATATCTTCTGGAAGCTCCGGCTGCCGACCTCGTTGCCGTACCTGTTCACCGCCTTCAAGATCGCGGCCACCGCGTGCGTCGTCGGCGCGATCATCGGTGAGCTGCCGGCATCGATCCAGGACGGGCTCGGCGGGGCGATCCTCAACTTCAACCAGTACTACTCGACGACACCGGAGAACCTCTGGGCGACGAACCTGGTCGCCGCCGCGCTCGGCATCGCGTTCTTCCTTGTCGTCGTGGTGGCGGAAAAGCTCGTCGTCCGACGAGCACCGGAGCACGTCGCATGAGCGTGGTGGCCCTGAAAGGTGTCGACAAGGCCTTCGCGCGGGGAGAGGTCGTTGCGCTTCACGGCATCGAGCTGGAGATCGCCGAGCGCGAGTTCGTCTCGCTGATCGGCCCGTCCGGCTGCGGGAAGTCGACGCTGCTCCGGATCATCGGCGACCTGATCCAGCCCACCGGCGGAGACGTGGTCGTAAACGGCAAGAGCGCCCACCAGGCGCGGCTCGACCGCGACTACGGGATCGTCTTCCAGGATGCCGTGCTCTTCGACTGGCGCACGGTCGCGAAGAACATCGGGCTGCCGCTGGAGATGATGGGCTGGGACCGCCGCCGCCGCTCCGAGCGTGTCAAGGAGCTGGTCGAGCTCGTCGAGCTGACCGGGTTCGAGGGGCACCATCCCTGGCAGCTCTCGGGCGGGATGCAGCAGCGGGTCTCGATCGCGCGGGCGCTCTCGTTCGACCCACCGCTCCTGCTGATGGACGAGCCGTTCGGCGCGCTCGACGAGATGACTCGCGAGCGGCTGAACCTGGAGCTGCTGCGGATCTGGGAGGCGAGCGGCAGCACCGTCGTCTTCGTCACCCACTCGATCTCGGAGGCGGTCTTTCTCTCGACACGAGTGGTCGTCATGTCGGCGCGGCCGGGTCAGATCGTCGGCATCGTCGACGTCGATCTCCCCCAGCCGCGCACGATCGAGACCCGCGAGGGAGCGCGCTTCGCGGAGCTGATCCGCGACGTACGCAGGCTGCTCCGGCGCGGCGGCGGCTTCGACGTCGACGAGCCCTCAGGCGAGGAAGAGCTGATCGTCGCCGAGGAAGGGCTCCAGTGAGCTCGACCGTCGTCGAGCCGATCCCACGAGGGACGCTCGGCTCGCGCGTCGGCCGTCATTTCCAGGACTGGGTGCCGGCGGTGGTCGTCTTCGTCGCCGGCATCGCGCTCTGGGAGGGGCTCGTCCGCGGGTCTCGACATCCAGAACTTCCTGCTGCCGCCGCCCTCGGACATCGTCCAGACGCTCTGGACCGAACGCGAGACGCTTTGGAGCGCGGGCTGGTTCACGTTCGAGGAGGCGGTCGGCGGCTGGGTGATGGGCTGCTCCGCCGCCATCGTGGCCGCACTCGTCCTGGCCCGGTGGCCGATCGTCGCCGCCGCCTTGATGCCGTTCGCGATCGCAGCGAACGCCATCCCGATCATCGCGTTCGCACCGATCACGAACAACTGGTTCGGAGCGCTCAACCAACTCTCGAAGATGGTGATCGCTGCGGTGCTCTGCTTCTTCCCGGTGCTCGTCAACACCCTTCGCGGCCTGACCTCCGTGCGACCGCAGCAGATCGAGCTGATGCGGTCCTACGCCGCGAGCGAGACGGAGATCTTTCGCCGCGTCAGGATCCCGAATGCGCTGCCGTACATCTTTACGGGGTTGAAGGTCGCGACCGTACTCGCGATGATCGGCGCAATCGTGGGCGACTACTTCGGCGGCTCGCAGGATGCGCTCGGCATCCAGATCCGAAGACAGGCGGGCGTCTTCGCCTTCACCGAGGCCTGGGCGGCGATCATGGTCGCGAGCATCCTCGGGATTGCTTTCTACGCCGCAGTCGCCGCCCTCGAGCGGCTTACCATGGGTTGGCATCCGTCGACACGAGCGACAACCGAGTGATGGCGGCCCCCATTGAGCAGGGAAAGGGGAAGCGGATGAGGATGAACAAGTGGCGCTCGCTGGCCGCAGCCTTCGCCGTCGCAGTGCTCGCGCTGACGGCGTGCGGCGGAGACGACGGCGGCGGCGGCGACTCGGCCGCGAAGGACAAGGTCACGCTCCAATCCAAGTGGGTCGTGCAGGGGCAGTTCGCCGGGTACTACGCCGCGCTCGATCAGGGGTTCTTCGACGAAGAGAACCTCGACGTCACGATCAAGCCCGGCGGCCCGGACATCGTTCCCGAGCAGGTCGTGCTCGGCGGGCAGGCCGAGTTCGGGATCAACTGGCTCGATTCCCTGCTCGCGACGCGGGACAAGGGCCAGAACATCGTCAACATCGCCCAGGTCTTCACGCGCAGCGGGATGACCGAGATCACGTGGAAGGACACGGGCCTCGAGGAGATCACCGACCTGCGCGGGAAGAAGGTCGGCGTCTGGCTGGGCGGCAACGAGCACAAGCTCTTCGCCGCGCTGAACAAGAACGGGATCGATCCCCAGCAGGACACGGAGATCGTCGCGCAGCCCTTCGACATGAACCTGTTCCTGGGCCGCCAGATCGACGCGGCCGCTGCGATGACGTACAACGAGCTCGCGCAGGTGCTCGAGACCAAGAACCCCGACACCGGCCAGCTGTACACGCTCGACGACCTGAACGTCATGAAGATGTCCGACCTCGGCACGGGAGCGCTGGAGGACGGCGTCTTCGTGCGCGAGGACTGGATCGCCGACGAGGCGAACCAGGACATTGCGAAGCGGTTCCTCAAGGCGAGCTTCCGCGGGTGGATCTATTGCCGCGACAATCCGGAGGACTGCCTGCGGATCGTTCTCGACAACGGGCCGACGCTCGGTGAGGGCCACCAGCGCTGGCAGCTGAACGAGATCAACGCGCTGATCTGGCCGGCGCCGCAGGGCATCGGCGTGATGGAGCCCGAGTCGTGGGCGATCACGAAGCAGATCGCGCTCGACGGCAAGGTGATCAAGCAGCCGGCGAGCGACGACGCGTATCGGACCGACATCGCCGAGGCGGCAGTCGAGGAGCTGCGCGGGGACGACGTGGACGTCACCGGCGACGGTTGGCAGAAGGAGACCGTCGAGGTGACCGAGGGCGGCGCTTAAAGCCGAAGGAGGGAGATCCACTCATGAGTTCCGTTCTGATCAAGGGGGGCCGCGTGATCACGGCCGCCGACGACTACGTCGGCGACGTGCTCGTCGAGAACGAGCGGATCTCCCTCATCGGCGAGTCACTCGACGTCGAGGCCGACAAGGTCATCGACGCTTCGGGGAAGTACGTGCTGCCTGGCGGCGTCGATCCGCATACGCATCTCGACATGCCGTTCGGCGGGACGGTCACGATCGACGACGTCGAGTCCGGCCAGACCGCGGCCGCGTTCGGCGGCACCACCTGCCACGTCGACTTCGTCATCCAGCCGCCGGGACAGACATTTGCGGCTGCGCTCGACGAGTGGCGCGCGAAGGCCGACGGCAAGCAGGTGATCGACATGGGCTACCACATGGCGATCACGGATCTGAAGGAGGGCGGCTCGCTGGAGGAGCTGGCGTCGCTCCCCGATCAGGGCGTCACGTCCTACAAGCTGTTCATGGCCTACAAGGGCGCGTTGATGGTCGACGACGAGACGCTCTTCCGCTCGATGCAGGTGGCGGCGGACTCAGGCGCGCTCGTCATGGTCCACGCGGAGAACGGTGACGCTATCGACGTGCTCGTGAAGGAGGCGCTGGCGGAGGGGAACACCGAGCCCAAGTACCACGCGCTGACCCGCCCGCCCGAGACCGAGGGCGAGGCGACCAACCGCGCGATCCAGCTCTCCCGGGTCGCGGGCTCGCCGCTCTACGTCGTCCACGTCTCCTGCCAGGAGGCGGTCGAGCCGATCGCGATCGCGCGCGAGAAGGGCTGGAACGTCTGGGGCGAGACGTGCACGCAGTACTTCTTCGTCGACTACACGTTCCTCGAGCGGCCGAACTTCGAGGGCGCGAAGTACGTGTACACGCCGCCGCCGCGGGACAAGGCGAACCAGGACGTGCTCTGGAACGCGGTGCGGACGGACATCCTCTCGGCGATCTCGACCGACCACTGCGCGTTCAACTGGGACGGCCAGAAGACGCTGGGCCGCGACGACTTCTCGAAGATCCCGAACGGCGGCCCCGGCCTCGAGAACCGGCTCCACATGATCCACGAGTTCGGCGTCCGCGCCGGGCGGATCTCGCTGAACCGGATGGTCGAGCTGCTGTCGACGAACCCGGCGAAGCTCTTCGGCCTCTATCCGCGCAAGGGGACGATCGCGGTGGGGAGTGATGCGGACATCGTCGTCTTCGATCCGGAGCGCAAGCTGACGATCTCGGCCGCGGACCACCACTCGAAGATCGACTACAACCTCTACGAAGGCACGGAGGTGACCGGCTCGCCCGAGGTCGTGTTGCTGCGCGGGAACGTGCTCGTCGAGGCGGGCGAGCTCGTGGCCGCCCCGGGGATCGGCCAGTTCGTGGCGCGGGCGAGCTTCGGCGAGGAGCTGAAGGCCGAGCCGGCGGTGGCGTAGTGGCCAGAGCCACCGCCGCGAAGTTGCACTCTGTGGTGCCGATGGCGCCGGTCGCCGACGTGCAGCGATCGATCGCGTTCTACGAGCAGCTCGGGTTCGAGGTCGAGAACACGTTCGAGGAAGACGGCGTCATCCAGTGGGCGTACCTCCGGGCGGGCGGTGCCCGCCTGATGGTCTCGAGGACGGACTCGCCGGTTCGGCCCGAGCAGCAGACGATGTCGATCTACATCTACGCAACGGATGTGGCCGCCTACCACCGCGAGCTCCAGGGGAAGGGCCTCGACGTCGGCCCACTCGAGAAGCGGTTCTACATGGAGTCGGGCGAGTTCGAGCTCAGAGATCCCGACGGCTACTGGCTCTTCGTCGGTCACACGTAGACCTGTCGCTTGGCGCCGCCCCTTCGGCGCCAGGCACCGGACACGGCGCGAATCGACACGCTTTCGTGATCTTCGCGGCGCGCGGCCGCCGCTACGGTCGCTCAGTGCCGCGTCAATTGCGCGATCAAGCGCCCGGGTACTTCCACGTCACCACGCGCGGAAACAACCGCCGCGACATCTTCCTTACGGGCAACGACCGCCTCGTCTTCCTTTCTCTCCTCAAGCGCATCGCACGCGAGCGTGAGTGGGTGCTGCAGACGTGGTGCCTTATGACCAATCACTTCCATCTCCTCGTCGAGACCCGTCATGGAAACCTCTCCGCCGGAATGCAGCGCCTGAACGGCGTCTACGCCCAGTGGTTCAACGCCTGGCACTCCCGCAAGGACCACCTGTTCGGACGGCGGTTCTGGTCAAAGCGCATCGAGGACGAGACTCAGCTCCGGGATACCGCGGAGTACGTCATCCACAACCCCGTTAGAGCCGGTCTCTGCGCCGACCCATGGGACTGGCGCTGGACCGGCGGAGCGCTCTGGGCGACACCGGAGGGGCCGGCTGGGGCGGGGAACCCCTGACCGCAGCGGCCGTGTCCGGTGCCTGGCACCGGACACGGCTGCTGTGGATTCGTCGTGGCTCGCTAGCAGCGAACGCGCGGGTTCCAGGCGTAGAAGACCCCGCTCGGGTTTCGCTTCCAGACCCACGCGTGAAGTGCGTAGAACGCCGGCAGGTCGTAGCGGTTCGGCGCGGGAACGAAGTCGAACGTCCGCCCGATGGAGCTTCGGCGGCCGTTTGCCCGTCCAGGCCGACTGGAAGACGACGTACTCGACCGCCACGAGCCTCAGCTTCTCCGTCCCGTCCCTTCTGATCCTCGGGTCGTAGACCAGGACCTCGGGCTCGGTCGCCTTCAGCTCGGAGTCGAGCAGCGAGGTGTTGACCATATGGACGCCCATCCCGCCCACACCCTCCTCGACGATGCACGTATTGCCGCCGATCTCCGGTAGACGCAGCGAGTAGCCGGCGGCGATTGCGGCGTCGACGTCGTGGAACGCCGCCGTCGCCCGCTTCACTCGGTCGAGATCGCCTTTGTCGCGGTGGGCGGCGGCAACGCCGGCGACCACCAGCAGGGGCACCGTCACTAGCAGCAGCACAACCATGCGGTATCTCATCGCTCTCCTTCCTATGCGGCGTAGAAGTAGAAGTAGGGATCGAGCACTCGAACCGGTGTGATCGAGTCGACCGGAAGCCCGTTGCGCGACGCCGTCTGCCGGATCGCCTCGGGACTGGGACCGTCGTAGACGCAGAACGTCTTACGGCGATCCTCGGTCACGTAGGAGTGGAGCCAGGTCACACCCGCCTCTGCGTTGTTGTCGACCACCGAGAGGCAGGAGCGGGCGCCGTCGTCGGTCGTCGGGATGCCGAGTCCTTTGACGAAGGTGCGCTCGACCAGGTAGCGCGGCACTGCGTACCCCCTTCCATTGCTTCTCAAGGACGCTAGAAGGAGGGCGTCGCGGCCACATCGGGTGCGCTCCCTATCTTGGCTGGGCCAGCTCCCTATCTTGCGCGGCGAGCTTGGCGGCGTCGTAGCGCGAGCGAACCTCGAGCTTGCGGAGGATCGACGAGACGTGGTGGCCGACCGTCTTCTCGCTGATCACGAAGCGGGTCGCGATCTCGGCGTTCGTCATCCCTTCGCCGAGGAGGTTCAACACTTCGCGCTCTCGTGGAGTGAGCCCCGCGGGATGCTCCCGCGTCGCCGCTCTCGGGCCCCGCGCAACACCGCGCGTCCGCGTTCGCGCAGGCGGCGCGCGACGATCGCCGCGACAGGCTGAGCGCCCATCTCCGCAGTTCGTCATGGCGCGGCGGAGGGCCTCCTCGTCGCCCGAATCGGCGAGCGCGAGCGCGGCCTCGTATGGACAGCCGAGCTCACGCCACTCCTCTGCGGTTCGGCTGCGTTCACCACCTTCAACCACTCATCGACGCCAGCGCGCTTGCGCCAGCCGACAAGCTCCTCGACCACCGACGGGAGCCCTCGCCGCCGGCGCGAGCTCGAGGGCCGCATCCGTCGCCTCGATGACGGCCTCGCCCCGCCCTTCGAGCCAGGCCGCCTCGGCTCTCGCCGCCGCGACCGGCCCCAGTCGGTGCAGCTCCCCGGTCGGCTCTGCCAACGCCCAGGCCTCGTCAAGCGCCGCCCATTGCCCTGGATCGCCGCGCCGCGCCCGGACGAGCCCGAGCACGACGAGCGCGTGGATGCGCGGTGTCGTCGACGTGCGGGGGATCCGCAGAACAGTCGCGGCGGATGTCGGCTGCCTCCGTCCAGCGGCCCTGGTCGAGCTCAAGGCGTGCGCGGAATGCGAGCAGGTAGAGCCGGAAGAGCTCCAGACCTCGATCGCTGCAGTAGTCGATCCCCGTTCCAAGTGCCGACTCGCGACGGTCTGGCGGCGCGCCGAGACCGCGGCTCCGGCGAGCAGAACGAATATTCGCCCAACCTGTTCGGCGAGCGCGGCCGACTGCGCGCGCTCGAGGAGCTGCTCGAGCTCTTCCGGGCCGTTCGCGGCGAACTGGTTCACGCCGATCGTCGCGAGCGCGTGGACGGCGATCTCGTCGTCGTCGAGGCGCTCCGCGAGCTCGAGCGCGCGCCTCGCCCCAGGCGATCGCTTCCTCCGAGCGGGCTGCGGCCCCGCAAGTCGCGCGCGAGGTTGGCGTACGCCCTGGCGAGCTCGCGGCTCGGCGGCAGGCTCTCGAGCAAAGCGACCGCGTCCCGAGCCGAACGCTCGCGCTTCCGCAGTCCGGCCGGGGCACCAGACGAACTCCGAGAGCCGGCGGAGCACGTCCCCCTCCCTCGAGCCTGTCGCCCAGCATCCGGCGGCACTCGAGCGCTTCCTCGAGCGCCGCGATTCCTTCGTCGTACTGATCGGTCAGGTAGCACGCGTCGGCTTGGCGCTCCAGCAGCTCGGCACGTTCGCTCAGCGGCAATCCGTCACCGAAGCGGAGCGCACGTGCGTACTGCGCGGCGGCCTCGCGGTGAGCGCCCAGAGACGCGGCGTGGGCGGCCGCGGCGGGCGCGAAGTGGAGAACAGCGTCGGCGTCGCCCGCAGCTTCGGCATGGTGGGCGAGCCGGGCGAGGTCGAGGGCGCCGCTCGGTGGGTGGGCGAGCGCCGCCAGCGCCCTCCGGTGCAGGCTGACCTTTCGGTCGAGCACCACCGACTCCTCGACGGCGAGGCGCGCGAGCTCGTGGCGGAACGCCACGCCTAGCGGCTCGGATGTGAGCATGCCCGATGTCAGGCATTCGTCGAGACTGCCGACCGCCTCTCCGACGAGCGCCTCCAGCAGCCAGAACTCGGCCTGCGGCGGGACGACCGCGACCGCCTCGAGCAGCGTCTTCGCCTCCGGACCGAGGCGCGCGGCGCGCGCGAGCACGGCGTCCCTGACCGTGTCGGGGATCTCGTCGCCTCCTGCGGCGAGCGCCTCGGTGACGAAGAACGGGTTCCCGGCCGTCTTTCGGTAGAGCTCTTCGGCGTCGACCCCGTGCGGCTCGGCGAGCTTCGAGACCGCCTCGGCGAGAGCGGCTCGATCGTAAGCCGGCGGACCGCCTCGCCGGCCACGAGCTCGCCGAGAACGATCCGAAGCGGATGGTCGTTCTCGAGCTCGTCGTTCCGGTACGTCGCAATGACAAGCGCGGGAACCGCGTCGATCCTCCGACCGAGCAGCCGGAGAACGTCAAGCGTGGCCTCGTCCGCCCAGTGCACGTCCTCGAGGACGAGGATCGCCGGTGTCGCGGTTTCGAGCTCTCGGATGAGCGCGGCAGCCACCTCATGCGGCTTGGCTCCTTCCTGCACAAGCCCTCGCGCCCTCCACGGCGACATCGAGAAACGGGCCGAGGGCACGCGGCGTGAAGAGCGCGTCGCACGCCCCCCAGAGGACACGCGCGTGTTGGGCTGGTCGTCGACAAACCGGCGTACGAGCGACGTCTTGCCGACACCCGCTTCGCCGCCGACGAAGACGAGGCGCCCGCCCTCCGCGCGGGCGGCGGCAAGCTGCGCGAGCAGTTCCTCGCGCTCGAGGAGTTCGGACATGCCTCGATCCTGCGCCGTCAGGCGGCGAGGTTCAAGTCAGGTCAGCGCGTCTGCGGGAAACCCAGGTCGACCTTGCTCGTCGCCGGATCCGGCCAGCGCGAAGTGACGACCTTGCCGCGCGTGTAGAAGTCGATCCCCTCCGGGCCGTAGATGTGCCGGTCGCCGAAGAGCGATTGCTTCCAGCCGCCGAACGAGTAGTACGCCACGGGCACGGGGATCGGGACGTTGACCCCGACCATCCCGGCCTGCACGTCGAACTCGAACTGGCGGGCGACACCGCCGTCGCGGGTGAAGATCGCCGTCCCGTTGCCGTACGGGTTCTCGTTCACCATCCGGATCGCCTCGTCGTAGGTGTCGACGCGGGTGATCCCGAGCACCGGGCCGAAGATCTCGTCCTTGTAGGCGTCCATCTCCGGCGTGACGTCGTCCAGCAGCGACACGCCGAGGAAGAACCCGTCGCCGTCCGGGCGTCGACTCGCGGCCGTCGGCGACGAGCGTCGCGCCCTGCTCCGGGCCGGAGTCGAGGTACGACGCCACCTTGTCGCGATGCTCGCGTGTGACGAGCGGTCCCATCTCGACGCCCTCGTCCATGCCGTTCCCGACCTTGATCTTCGGCAGCCGCTCCTTGATCGCCTCGACGAGCTTGTCCCCCGCCTCGCCGACTGCGACGACGTGAGAGATCGCCATGCAGCGCTCGCCGGCCGAGCCGTACGCGGCCGAGACCGCCGCGTCCGCGGCCATGTCGATGTCGGCGTCCGGGAGGACGATCATGTGGTTCTTCGCGCCGCCGAGCGCCTGGACGCGCTTGCCGTGCTTCGTGCCGGTCTCGTAGATGTAGCGGGCGATCGGCGTCGAGCCGACGAAGCTCACCGCCGCGATGTCCGGATGCTCGAGGATCGCGTCGACGGCGACCTTGTCGCCGTGGACGACGTTGAAGACGCCGTCGGGTAGGCCGGCGTCCTGTAGGAGCTGCCCTACGAAGTTCGCAGCCGACGGATCCTTCTCCGACGGCTTGAGCACGAACGTGTTCCCCGACGCGATCGCCGGCGCCCACATCCACATCGGCACCATCGCCGGGAAGTTGAAGGGCGTGATCCCCGCTACGACGCCGAGCGGCTGCCGGATCGAGTAGACGTCGATCCCGGTCGAGGCCTGCTCGGAGAAGGCGCCCTTGAGCAGCGTCGGGATCCCGCAGGCGTACTCGATCACCTCGAGCCCGCGCTGCACCTCGCCGCCCGCGTCGGACAAGACCTTTCCGTGCTCCTCGGTGAGGATCGCGGCGATCTCGCCCTTGCGCTGGTGGACGAGCTCGCGGATCGCGAAGAAGAGCTCCTGCCGCTTCGAGAGCGAGACGGCGCGCCACGTCGCAAACGCCTCTTTGGCGGTCTGGACGGCGCGGTCGACCTCCTCGACCGAGGCGAAGTCGACCTCCTTCGCCTGGACACCGAGCGCCGGGTTGTAGACGGGGCCGGTGCGGCCTGACGTGCCCGCGACGGTCTGGCCTCCGATCCAGTGGCTGACTCGGCCCAGCTCGGTGGCTTGCGCTTTCTGCTGCTCCAAGACCTCGGTCATCTCGCCCTCCTTGACGTCTCAGCCAGACTAGCGCGATGGCGACGCTGGAAGGGGAGCGAGTCCTGCTTCGCCCACTGACGCGCGACGACGTCCCCGCCGTCGCGGAGATCCAGGCGCAACCCGGGGTCTCGAAGCGGTGGGGTGAGCCGACCGAACGTGACCTCCGCGAGAAGGCTGACGGCACGGAGGGTGTCGCCGCCTTCGCGATCGAGGTCGACGGGGAGCTCGTCGGGCTGATCCAGTACCACGAGGAGGAGGACCCGATGTACCGCCATGCCGGCATCGACCTCTTCCTGTCCGAGGACGCCCACGGACAGGGGCTCGGCACCGACGCCGTCCGGACCTTGGCGCGGTACCTGATCCGCGAGCGCGGCCACCACCGGCTGGTGATCGACCCCGCCGCCGACAACACGGCGGCGATCCGTGCCTACGAGAAGGTCGGGTTCCGCCCCGTCGGCGTGATGCGTCAATACGAACGCTTGCCCGGCGGCGACTGGCACGACGGCCTGCTCATGGACCTGCTCGCAGACGAGCTATAGGCTTGAGGCGTGGCCATCGTCGAGGCCAACCCGAAGCTCGGCGAGCAGATCGTCGAGGACGCGAAGCGCTACGTCCTCTACTCCTGGTCCGTGCAGGACGCGGTCTCGCCGATCGCAGTCGCCGGCGGCGAGGGGCGCTACTTCTGGGACTACGACGGCAAGCGCTACCTCGACTTCGCCTCACAGCTCGTCAACCTCTCGCTCGGCCACCAGCATCCGAAGGTGGTCGCGGCGATCAAGGAGCAGGCCGACCAGCTAGCCACGATCGGCCCGCCGATGGCGAGCGAGTCACGCTCGAAACTCGGACGGCTGCTGGCCGAGGTCACGCCCGGCGAGCTCGCGATGTCGTTCTTCACGAACGGCGGCGCGGAGGCGAACGAGAACGCGATCAAGCTCGCCCGCTGGTACACCGGCCGGCACAAGATCATCGCTCGGTACCGCTCCTACCACGGCGCGACGGCCGGCGCGATCACGCTAACGGGCGACCCGCGGCGCTGGCCGGCCGAGCCCGGGCTCCCCGGCGTCGTCCGGATGCTCGATCCGTACACGTACCGCTGCCCGGCCGGACACCCGGATCCCTGCCCGGTCTGCACCGGCGCGCCGCACCTCGAGGAGATCCTGATGTACGAAGGGCCCGACAAGGTCGCCGCGGTCATCCTCGAGACCGTCGTCGGGACGAACGGGATCATCGTCCCGCCCGACGGCTACCTCCAGTCGATCCGCGAGGTCTGTGACCGCCACGGCGTCCTGCTCATCTGCGACGAGGTCATGGCCGGCTTCGGCCGGACGGGGAAATGGTTCGCGTGCGAGAACTGGGACGTCGTCCCCGACATCCTCACCGTCGCCAAGGGCATCAACTCGGGATACGTCCCACTCGGGGCGATGATCGTGTCGCAGAAGATCGCCGACTGGGTTCGGGACAAGTACTTCGCCGGCGGCCTGACCTACAGCGGCCACCCGCTTGCCTGTGCCTCGGCGGTCGCTTCCATCGAGGCCTTCCAGGAGGAGGGCATCGTCGAGCACGCGGCGGAGATGGGGCCGCAGTTCGAGGCGCGGCTACGCGGTCTGCAGGAACGGCACCCGTCGATCGGCGACGTGCGCGGGCTCGGCTGCTTCTGGGGGCTCGAGCTGGTGAGCAATCGCGAGACGCGCGAGCCGCTCGTCCCCTTCAATGCGACGGGTGAAGATTTCGCGCCGGTGGCGCGGATGGCGAAGGCGGCACTCGACCGTGGGCTCTACCTGATGACCCACTGGAACGTCGTCATGGTCTGCCCGCCGCTGAACATCACGACGGACGAGCTCGACGAGGGCATCGCGATCCTCGACGAGGCGCTCTCGGTCGCCGACGAGTTCGTTTCCTAGGCTAACGCGCGCGGCTTGCGCGCCTTCACGATCGCGCCGTGCATGCCGTCGGCGACCTGGTGCGTGAACTCGACCGAGACATCCGCGAACCCTGCGGCCTCGAGCCCGGCCTCGTACTCCCCCTTCGAGAGGGCACCGGCGACGCACCCGCAGTACGAGCCGCGCTCTGCCCGCTCGTCGGCCGTCAACCGGTCCTCGGCAACGACGTCAGTGATGCCGAGTCGTCCGTCGGGCTTGAGCACCCGAGCCATCTCCATCAGGACCGCAGGCTTGTCGACCGAGAGGTTGATGACGCAGTTCGAGATCACGACGTCGATCGACTCCGCGGGCAGCGGGACCTCTTCGATCACGCCCTTGAGGAAGATCGCGTTCCGGACACCGGCGTCCTCGGCGTTGCGCCTGGCGAGCGCCAGCATCTCGTCGGTCATGTCGAGGCCGTAGGCGATTCCGGTCGGGCCCACCCGCTTCGCCGAGAGGATCACGTCGATGCCGCCGCCTGCGCCGAGGTCGAGCACCGCCTCGCCCTCTCGTAGCTCGGCGACCGCAGTCGGGTTGCCGCAGCCCAGCGAAGCGAGTACCGCCGCGTCGGGCAGCTCTGCGCGCTGCTCGGCCTGGTACAGGCCCTCGCCGAACGAGGCACCGGGAACGCCGTCGTCGCAACACGAGCTTTGTCGGCCCGACGAGACAGCCTTCGCCGACTCGGCGTAGCGGCGACGGACCTCCTCGCGGAGTTCATCACTGGTCGTGCTCACGAGACAACCTCCTTGGTCAGGTCGGTGACGCCGGCGAGCCGCGCCGCCGCGTCCGGCCGGATCGAGAAATAGGCCCACTTGCCGCGCTGCTCGCGGTCGAGCAGCCCCGCGTCAACGAGCTTCTTCAGGTGGTGCGAGACGGTCGGCTGCGACAGTCCGAGCGGCTCGATCAGGTTGCAGACGCAGACCGGGTCGTCGCTCGTCGCCAGCAGGTTGAGGACGCGAACACGAGCCGGATCGGCCAGGGCGCGGAACAGGTCGGCCGTCGCCTCGGCCTCTTCGTCGGAGAGCAGCGGCGCGCCGAGCGGCGCGCAGCAGGCGATCGGGGTCAGCTGCAACGTATTCACGAGCGTCAATATATCGACGCTCATCGATTTGTCAAGCAGCGCCTAGGACAGACGCTCGCGCAGCGGCGCCCGCGCCGCGATCTGCTGCTTCAGCAGCGCCTCGACCTCCTCGGACTGCCCCACGCTCAGCGCGCCGATCACCTCTTCGTTCTCGTCGCCGTAGAGCGCGTACAGGTCGTTCTCGAGCAGCGAGCCGTGCGCGACGACCTGCGCGTCGGACCGCGCGTCGCCGAAGACCTTGATCGTGATCCCGAAGACCTCGGTGAAGAACTCGGAGATGCGGTCGTAGCCTTCGCCGGTCCCGGCCAACACCTTGCCGACCTCGGTGCCCTGGTAGTTGGCGTTCGACCAGTGCTCGATGCGGCGCTGCTTCTGGAAGAGGGGGTCGAAGAAGTTCGCGACGTCGCCGACGGCGTACACGTCGGGGACGTTGGTCTCGAACCGCTGGTTGACGACGATGCCGTTGTCGACCTCGATCCCGCTGCCCGCGAGGAAGTCCGTCACCGGACCGACGCCGACGCCGAGCACGGCAAGGTCGGCCTCCACCCGGCGGCCGTTCTTGGTCGTCACCGCGCTGAGGCTTCCGTCGCCCTGGAACGACTCCACCGCGTTGCCGAGGACGAGCTCGACGCCTTTCGACGTGTACAGCGCCGCCAGCTCCTCGCTCAGCTGCTCGACGCCGAGCTGATCGAACAGCCAGCGCCCGAGGTGGATCTGCGCGACCTCCTTGCCGATCTGGCGCAGCGACGCCGAGACCTCCATGCCGATGAACCCCGCGCCGACGACGACGGCTCTCTGAGACTCCGCGGCCGCGGCCCGGATCGCCTTCGAGTTGCCGACCGTTCTGAGCGTGAAGACGCCGTCGAGGTCTGCGCCCGGAATCGGCAGCCGGCGCGGCCACGCACCGCTCGCGAGTAGGAGCTTCGCGTAGCCGAGGCGGTCGCCTTCGAGCTGAACCGCGCGCTCGCGGACATCCACGCTCGAGACGGCCGTCTCGAGCATGACCTCGACGCCGTGGTCGCGGTAGAACGCCTCGTTCTCGACCAGCGGCTCCTCGTCGGTCTCGCCGCGCAGGAACCGCTTCGAGAGCGGCGGACGGTGGTAGGGCAGCGTCGAGTCCTTGGAGACCATGACGATCGAGCCCTCCCCGCCCTCTTCGCGGAACGACTTGATCGCGCGCGCGGAGGCCAGGCCTCCGCCGACGATGACGAGCTCGAACTTCTTCATCGGCCTCCGCTTCGTGTCGCTGGGATGTGCCTTCTTACCCGAAGCGAAGGTAAGAAGTCGGCGGATCGCGACACGGAGCAAACGATGGACGTTGCTACCGTCGCCGACCCGATGGCCGTGAACGAGCAGAAACAGTGACCGAGACTCCCTTCAGCGGCGTCCATCTGCTCAGCGCTCCCGGCGAGGTCATGGTGCCCCGGCCGGCAACGGAGCGGCTCGTCGACGTTGCCGCCGGGCTCCTGGGCGACCGCGCCGCGCGGGTTGCCGACGTCGGCACCGGCTCGGGTGCGATCGCCGTCGCGCTTGCCCTCCGCGCGCCGGGTGCGCGCATCTGGGCGACCGACTCGAGCGCGGCCGCGGTCAGGCTGGCGCGAGCGAACGTGGCTCGCCACGGGTTGGGTCAGCGCGTCGACGTCTTGCACGCCGATCTGCTCGACCGCGTGCCCGGCGAGCTCGACCTCGTCGTTGCGAACCTGCCGTACCTCCCCGACAGCGTGCGCGCGGAGCGACCCGAGCTGGCCGGCGAGCCGCCGGAAGCCGTGTTCGCGCCGGGCGACGGGCTCGGGCACTACCGCAGGCTGCTCGCCGCGTGCAGGGGCGTTCTGCGCGTAGACGGTGCCGTTGCGATCCAGCTCCACCGCCGCGTCATCGTCTACGAGGCGGACGAGCTGAGCCTCGCGGCCTAGCTAGCTGCAGTCCTTGAGGCCCTGTGCCTCGGGCAGGGTCTCGAGCCGTTTGAGCGTGTTGTTCTCGATCTGGCGGATGCGCTCGCGGGTGACGCCGAAGGCTCGGCCGACCTCCTCGAGCGTGAACGGCTGGTGCCCGAGGAGCCCGAAGCGAAGCTCGATCACCTTTCGCTCGCGATCGGGCAGGGAGTCGAGGGCGCGCTGCACGTCCTCCCGGCGGAGCGTCAGGGACGCCGTGTCGAACGGCGACTCGGCGGAGTCGTCCTCGACGAAGTCCCCGAGCTCGGATTCCTCCTCCTCGCCGATCGGCTTCTCGAGCGAGACGGGTAGCTGCGACATGCGGAGGATCTCGCGGACCTCCTCGGTCGTCATCTCGAGCTCCTCCGCGATCTCGTCCGGCATCGGCTCGCGACCGAGGCGCTGGACGAGCTGGCGCTCGATGTGCACGACCTTGTTGAGCTTCTCGACCATGTGGACGGGGATCCGGATCGTCCGGGCCTTGTCGGCGATCGCCCTCGTGACTGCCTGGCGAATCCACCACGTGGCGTAGGTCGAGAACTTGTAGCCCTTGCGGTAGTCGAACTTCTCGACCGCCCGGATCAGTCCGAGTGACCCCTCCTGGATCAGGTCGAGAAAGGACAGGCCCCGTCCGAGGTACCCCTTCGCGATCGAGACGACGAGGCGAAGGTTGGCCTCGATCATCTGGGTCTTCGCGATCATGTCGCCGCGCTCGATCCGCTTCGCCAGATAGACCTCCTGGTCGGCGGTCAGCAGCGGCACCTTCCCGATCTCGCGGAGGTAGAGGCGCAGCGAGTCGAGCGACGGCTCGACGGTGAGGTCGAGCTTCGCGGTCTTCGAATTGGAGTCGTCCTCGGCGAGCGCCGGCTGCTCATGCGGCGGATGCTTGTGCTGCTCGCCTTCGTGCAGCTCGATCGAGTGGTCGATCAGGTACGTATAGAAGTCTTCGATCTGCTCCTTGCTCAGCTCGACTTCCTCGAGCGACGAGACAATCTCGTCGTAGGTGAGAAACCCTTTCTCCTGGCCCTCCTGAACGAGCTTGTGAAGCTCTTCGACGTCGGGGAGCGAGATGTCGACCGTGAGCAACAGGGGGCCTCGCTTTCTCTCGTCGTGCTGGGACCGGGGAGGTGTTCGTCTCAATGCACGAAGAGGGCCGGTGACCGCTCCCGACTGCCCTCCGGCGCGCCCGATACTACAACGGGATTCACAGGTCGCCAACATTTTTTTCCACAAGTGTCAGTCGGCTCGAACCTCGCCGACGACCTCACCGCGACTGTTCTCGACCGGCTCCGTCTCGAGTTTCTCCACCGGGTAGCCGAGGCGGTCGAGGAACGCCGCCAGGGCGGGTCCCACAGGCCGGAAGGCACCGTCTTCGATCTTCAGCGCGACGCCGAGCCCGCTCGGTCCGGCGGCGCAGATCAGGCCCTCGGCGCCACCCTTCGCGATCCATCCCTCGCGGGCCCGCATGAGGGTCGTGTCGGCAGCGCCCGGCCCCCGGATCAGGCCCGGGTGCGCGCGCATCGCGGCCGCGACGCGATCGCCGCCGTCGAGTCGCTCGAGCCGCGCGAACGCGAGCGCCATCCGCTCGAGCGGCACGGCGTACGTGACGACACCGCAGCCGTCGACTCCCGTCTCGAGCTCGTCCTCGGCCAGGTCGACGGCGCGGGCGACCTCCGTCAGCATCGCCCGCTGGCACGGGTGGTCGGGGAGCCGGTAGCCGCGAGAATCCCAGCCGTGGGCGCGGCAGAGGGCGAGCAGGCCTGCGTGCTTGCCCGAGCAGTTGTGGTTGATCGGCGCCGGCGGATCGCCGGCAGGACCGCACTCGAGCTCGTCCTCACCGGCCGGTGCCTTCTGGAGCAGCGAGCGGACGGCGTCGAGCTGCTCCGGCAGCGCCTGGTGCGAGGCGCACGCGATCGCGAGCTCCTCTTCGCCCAGCTCCGGACGCGCGCGGGTGAGCGGAAGCGCCTGGATCGGCTTCGCGGACGAGCGCAGGAACGTGACGAGCCCGCCGTCGCCGGCCTCCGCGATCACCGTCCCGTCCTGGACGGCGACCGCGTGGGCCCGGTGTCTCGACTCGACCGTCTCCCCGCGGCGGACGGCTACCGTGATCGGTTCGGCCATAGCGAGGGAGAGTAAGTGCCCGAATACCCCGAGATGGAGGCGTGGCGGCGCCAGCTGGACGAGCCTGTCAGCGCGTTCCCGGTTGCCGAGGCAGGTCCGGCGCATATCGCGACGCTCAAAACCTACGACCCGCCACTGTCGGCGCTCGAAGGGCGTCGCTTCTCGGGCGCGGAGCGGCGCGCGAAGCGGCTGCTCTTCCCGACCGACGATGATGAGCTCGTCCTGCTCGTCCACCTGATGACGGCGGGCCGACTGAAGTACCTGCGCGCCGGTCAGGAGGGCCCAAAGAAGCCGGCGTTCCGGCTCGCATTCCAGGGCGGCTCGCAGCTCGTCCTCACCGAGGCGGGCGCGAAGAAGCGGGCCGGCGTGTGGCTGCTCACGCCGGAGCAGGCGGAGACCGAGCTCGAGCACCTCGGCCCCGAGGCGTACGGGATGGGGCCCGAGCGGCTGGCGGAGATCTGTGCCGCTGAGTCCCGGCGACTGCACTCGCTCCTCCGTGACCAGCAGGTCATCGCGGGGATCGGCCGGGCGTGGGCGAACGAGATCCTCCACCGCGCCAAGCTGTCCCCATACGCGCTGACGAAGGAGCTCGGGCCGGACGAGGTCGAGCGGCTGGCGGAGGCGATCGACGCGGAGCTCCAGCGAGGGCTCGAGCTCCGCGAACGGGGAGCGAACGACCAGCGGACGTACCGGGTCCACAGGAAGCTGGCGGAGCCGTGCTACGCCTGCGGGACGCCGATCGCCCAGGTCGACTTCGAGGAGCACACGATCTTCTACTGCCCCACGTGCCAGACCGGCGGCCGAATCCTCAAGGACCGGCGCCTGTCGAAGCTCCTGCGCTAGCCCGTCCGGCTACGGCTCGGGGAAGCGCACTCGCAGCCGGTCCCCGTCGAGCTCGACGGTCGCCCCGGCTGCGTGAAGCACTTTCGTGCCGACCGCGGCCGGGAAGTCGCGCAGGTTGTCCCCCGTGGCGATCTGACCGACGCCCTCGACGATCGGCCCGATCTCGACGGTCGACCCGTCGACTACGAGCTCGATCTGCTCGAGCCCACCGTGGCGGCGGGCAGCGTCGGCGAGCGCGCCTAGCGACACGGCCGCCCAACTCGGGTCGACCTCGACCGCGGCACCTTCACCCGCGACCGATGTGCTGCCCTCCGGCAGGCGCTCCGCGGCCGCATCGGCGATCTCGCGTGAGTTCGCGGGCCGAGCCTGAGCCTCGAAGCGATCGTCTTCCATGCGGGCCGCGGCGCTGAGCAGGTCGAGGAGCGCGGCCATCTCGTCGGCGGCCTCGCCGATCATCTCGGCGTAGCGCCGGGCCGGCTGGCCGATGTCGTCGAGCCGTTGCAGCGTGCGCGCGAACCCCGACGCCGTCGCCAACGGCGTCCGGAGGTCGTGGCAGCCGAGTGAAACCACCTGCGCGAATGTCTGTGGGGCCATTTTTCCCGCTGGTACGTCGGGCATTATCCAAGGATGACCGATCTGCGCCACGTTTTCGAGGACGACCTTCAGGCCTCGGAGCCGGAGATCCGGCTCGGCCTGTCGCGGGCGGGAGTCCGTGGGGTCTCGAAGGCGATCCGGGTTCGGTACGGCGCGAACGAGAAGCAGATCGCCGCCGAGATCGAGTGCACGGTCGACCTCGACGGCGCGCAGAAGGGCGTCCACATGTCGCGGTTCCCGGAGCTCTTCGAGGAGGCGATCGAGCGTGTGGTCCTCCACGAGGCATTCCTGGTCGAGGAGCTCGCGGCGCACATCGCGGAGCAGATCGTCGAGCGTCAGGGCGCGGGCCGCGCCGAAACGCGGATCGTCGCGCGCTATCCAATCGAGCACCGGACGCCCGTGACCGACCTGCCGACGCAAGAGATGGTCGCGCTGATCGGAGTGGCGGCGGCGAGCGCGCGCGGCGTTCGTCGCGTCGTCGGCGTGGAGGCGGCCGGCATCAACGCCTGTCCGTGCGCGCAGGGGCTCGTCCGCAACGCAGCGAGTGCGCGTCTACTCGAGGCGGGATTCGGCGAGGGCGACGTCGAGCGCATTCTCGAGCTCGTCCCCCTGGCGACCCACAACCAGCGCGGTCGCGGGACGCTCTATGTCGGGACGGAGTCGCGGGTCGACGCCGAGCAGCTCGTCCAGATCGTCGAGTCGTCGATGAGCTCGCCCGTCTACGAGCTGCTCAAGCGCCCTGACGAGCTCTTCGTCGTCGAGCACGCACACCTCCAGCCTCGCTTCGTGGAGGACTCCGTGCGGCTCGCGCTGCAGGGGACACTCGCGGCCCACCCGGCGCTCGACGACGCGGACTTCCTGTTCTCCCGCCAGGTCAACCTGGAGACGATCCACACGCACGACGTCGTCGCGGAGCGATTCGGGACGGTCGGCGAGCTGAGAGGCGAGCTGGCGGGCAAGGAGCCCGCGCAGCACACGGAGCTCAGCGACTGGCTGGCTGTCCTAGCGCAAGGGAATCGCGTAACCGCCGACCCAGCTGTTGATCGTCGTCCAGTCGAGGTTGGCGAAGAACGCGTCGATGTAGCCCGCGCGGTCTGTCTGGTAGTCGAGGAAGTACGCGTGCTCGTAGACGTCGAGCGCGATGAGCGGCGTCGCGTTCCAGATCGGATAGGTGTTCTGCGCGTCGCCGATGTAGTTGAACAGCCGTCCCTCGTCCCAGTCGTAGGCGGTCCAGGCCCACCCGCGGCCGCCCATGCCGGTTGCCTTCAGGTCGGCCCGCCAGGCGGACGCCGAGCCGAAGTCGCGCTCGATCAGCTCGCCGATCGCCTCGTCGGGGTCGCCCCCGTCCCCGCCCAGGTGGTCGAAGTAGATCTCGTGGTTCTTGATCCCGCCGATCGCAAAGGAGAGGTCGACCTTCAGCGCCCGCACCTCGGAGTAGACCTGGTTGGCGCTCGAGAGGTCGACGTCGGCGAGCTGGCCCAGGATCTCGTTCCGCTTGGCGACGTAGCCCTGGTAGAGCTTGTAGTGCGCTTCGACGGTCTCACGTGAGATGCCGTCGAGCTCGTAGAGGCGGGGCTTGAGCTCGCGCGGAGCGATCTGTTCGTGATTGAACGCCAGCGTCGCCAAGGGTCTCCTTTCGGTGGTAGCGGGGCCGCCGGAGTCTAACGCTCAGCTCGGTCAGCTGGGGACCTCCGGTTCCCCGACCCTCCACGCCCGCTTCGCGGGCAGCGCTTAGCGCTTCTTGGTGAAGACGATCGTCCGGCTATGGCTCCAGAGGAGCCCAGAACCGGCCTGGTTCGTGGTCATGAACATGCGGAGGATGTGCCGGCCTCGATCCAGGTCGAGCTGGAAGCGACGTGCACCGGAGCTTCCGATCCGCACCTTCTTGATGTTCACCCACTGATTCAGTGCCGAGCGCCGCTGCACGTAGACCCAGCGACCGGCGAGCGGTGTGCCCGCCCGAGCCGAGGTGACGAACCAGGGCGCCCGACGAATGAGCGTCATCCGCGGCCGCACACCGACCGTGACCATGGCGCTCGACCGGTTGCCCCACCGTGCGAAGTAGTAGCTGAGCGTCTGAGGCGCCGTCGACCACTCGTACCCACCGGCCGCGACGGTGAGGACGTCCGCGACCTTCACGAACGAGGCCTGGTTGAACGGCCGTCCCCAGATCTCCACTCGCTGGTTGGGCTGCCCCGTCGAGACGACTCCGGCGAGGCGGATGCCGGCGCCGTAGAACACCGTCCCCTGCGAGAGACCGATCGAGACCGACGGCGGCGGGCCCTGGACGACGATCGTGCCCCGCTCTGCGGGCTCGAGCGCGTCCCGGTACCGGAAGGTGCCGGCGGTCGTGAACGTTCGCGTGTATGTCTGCCTCGGGCGAAGCACCGGTGAGGCGAAGTGGCCGTTGTCGGCGACGACCTGGTGGTTGACCGTGTCGTCGTTCCGCCAGCGGATGCTGTCACCCGTCTGAATCGTTCGTGTCGCCGGAGCAAACCCGGCGGGCCTGATCGCTACCACCCTCGTGGCCGCGACTGCGGCGAGCGAGACCGACGCCGCGGCGACACCGAGGAGCGCGATGGCAAGCAGTACTGCCCTTCTCATTTACGAGAACCCCCCTTCAGGGTCACTAGCGATTCGCACCCTATGCCCGCCGTGGGGGAAGGCTGCGCAATCCGAATCAACTCCTTACGGTTCCTTACGCCTCCAAACAACTCCTTACAGTTCCCTCCGGAATGCGGGCGCTTGTCACCGGGGGAACGGGCCGCCTCGGCGCCGTCATCGCGGATCGATTGCGGGCTGACGGCTGGACGGTCTTCGCCGCTGGACGGCGCGACGGCGACCTCTCTGCGGCCGGCGGGTGCCCGCACGCTCGTCGGCACGGCGATCGAGCAGCTCGGCGGCCTCGACCTCCTCGTCAATGCCGCCGGCGAGGGCTTCCAGCCCCGGCCTGTCGAGGAGATCGAGGAGCCCGACTGGGACGCAGCGTTCGGCGCGACTGCGAAAGGGAGCTTCTTCGTCACCCAGGCCGCGGCGCCCGCGCTCCGCGAGGCTCGCGGAGTCGTCGTGATGATCGAGGACGTCGCCGCGTACCAGCCGTGGCCGTCGTTCGCGGCGCACTGCGCCGCCAAGGCGGCCCAGGCGATGCTGACCCGCGTCTTCGCCCGAGCGCTGGCCCCGGAGATACGCGTCTGCGGCGTCGCGCCGGGCGCCGTGGCCGTCGAGCCCGAGCAGCTCGAGCGGCGGGCCGCCGAGACGCTGCTCGGACGAGTGGGCTCGCCCGAGGACATCGCCGACGCGGTCGTCTTCCTGGCCGGCGCCGACTTCGTCACCGGGACGACTCTCGTCGTCGACGGCGGGCGCTTGCTCCAATCCATGCGGGTCACGCCCCCGTAGAAACACGAGAGATGAATGCATCTTCTGCGGTGCTCTCCTCTAGCCCCTTGCCGCCTGCCCGCCGAGCAGCAACCATTGGCCCAGTGGAGACCGACGTCAGCGACGGGGAGCTGATCAGCCGGGTCGGGTCGGGGGACCGGAACGCCTTCGAGGTCCTCTACCGGCGCTACGCGCGGCCGGTCTACGGTCTCGCGCTGCGCCGGCTCGGCGATCGAGGGCGCGCCGAGGACGCAGTCCAGGAAACGTTCGCCTCGGTCTGGCGCGCGGCCGGGAGCTATCAACCCGATCGCGGGCCCGGCGCCCCGTGGCTCTATGCGGTCGCGCGGAACGCGATCGTCGACAACGGCCGTGCGCGCCGAGAGCCTCCGGTCGACGGCGGCGAGGAGAAGGCGAGCGACGAGACACCCGCCGACCGAGCGGAGGCCGGCTGGGTCGCCTGGCGCGTCCACCGCGCGCTCGCGGAGCTGCCCGAGAACGAGCGCATCGTGCTCGAGCTCGCCTACTGGCGCGGCCGCTCGCAGTCCGAGATCGCCGAGCTGCTCGGCATCCCGCTCGGGACGGTCAAGACCCGCACTCGGACCGGCCTCGCCCGTCTCGCCCACATGCTGGGAGACGTCCTGTGAGCCCGCCGCTCGAATTCGACGAGCTCGTGGGCGGCGTCGAGGACCCCGACGAGCGCGCGCGGCTCCGCCGCGTGCACGAGCTGCTCGTCCAGGCCGGCCCGCCGCCGGAGCTCTCCCCCGCCCTCAGCTCGGTCGCGCCGCCGCTCGAGACGGCGGCCGAGGAGGAGGAGCGCGAGCTCTCGTGGCTGCCGCGACGACGCCTCGGCGCCGCGCTCGTGCTCGTCGGCGCGGTTCTCGCCGGGACCTTCGGGCTCGGCTACCTCGTCGGCGGGTCAGGCTCTGACAGCGGACCGACCGCGGGCATCGAGATCACGGACACCGCCGCTCTGACAGGCAACGGCGGCGCCACGGGAGTCGTCAACGTCGGTCGCGGCGACGGCGAGGGAAACTGGCCGATGATCTTGACGGTGCGCGGCCTACCACCGCTCACCGGCGGCGACTACTACGTCCTGGCGCTCTCGAAGCAGGGCAAGCCGACCGTCACCTGCGGGACCTTCAACGTCGCCGATCGCGGCTCGCAGACACTGGAGATGTCGGCCGCCTACGACCAGAAGGGGTTCGACGGCTGGGTCGTCACACGCTGGGACGCCAAGACCCACGACGAGACCCCGGTGCTCTGGTCGACCCGAGCCTGAAGAAGCTAGGGCGCGACGCGGCCGGCGGCGACGAACGCCTCGTGCGTCACCGGCATCCGGTCGGCGAAGAAGCGCTCGCACGCCTCCGCGTAGCGGCGGATCTCGCGCTGCGCCGCTTCGGCGTTGCGCAGCGAGAGGAAGTTCATCAGCGACCGCGCGTTGACCGTCCAGTAGAACTCGGTGTAGGCGCCCACCGGCAGCACCGCGCGCGCCAGCTCACGGGCGACGCCGAGCTCGACCAGCTCCTCGTAGGCTGCGAACGCCGTCTCGTAGACCCGGCGGAGCTCCTCGCGCGTCGTCTCGGCGAGCTCGTCGGAGACCGGCTCGAACGAGTAGGCGCCGGGCTTGCCGACCTGGCTCCGAACATCCTCGGGCGCCGGGATGTAGAAGTCGTCCGTCGCCTTCGCGTAGCGAAGACTGAACTCGTTGAAGGACGAGGCCGCGGTGTCGAAACCATTCGCGGGCGACGAAGATCGGACAGCGCACGTGGAAGCGGAACGCGTTGTGTTCGAACGGGGTGTTGCCACACCAAACGGCATACCCGTTTCGGCGAACGTAGAGAGTGCGATTCGGAACCTCTACACAATGAATCAGACCGTCGTACCGCTCGATGCCCATATGTGAGTCGGACTCGCTGCGCGTCCGGCACAGGGCGGGGCGAGAGTTTCGCGGCGCGTAGACGGTGACACGCCAACGTGGTTTGCGCCCAAAGTGCCCGTCGCCCGGCCTCGTAGCGTGGGGTCGGACGCTCGCGCTCCGCCCAAGCTTGAGCGCGAGCACCTGTACGCCATCGGCCAGCTTGCGGCTTGTCGTGTAGAAGACCTCTCGGTCTTCGCGGCCGGGCCGCTCTTGTCGTGTTCCGTCTGACTCGAGGAGACCCTCCCACAACGAGCAGAGCAACGAGGGATCGAGTTCGAGGAGTCGCGAGGGAATCACCTTCTCGCGATTGAAGTAACAGGAGCTGAACAGCCGTCGCATCGAGGGCGTAACTGGAACAGCGAGCCGCTGGCCCCACCGCTTGAGCTCGAGTCCAGCGTCGGCGCAGATCGACTTGAGGAAGGCGATTTCTCGCTTCTTCCGCAGGTTGAACAGGATGTGATTTGCCGGCGGCAGGTTGCCGTCACCGATGAAAAAACCAACGAGGCACAGGAACGGGACGGCGGGGATTCGGACGCCGTCGAAGACGAACTCTTCGTGCTTGTCGCCCCTCCAGCTGGCCGTTGCTACATGTCGATGAGCGCGCCACAGGACGCTGTGCGCGGGCCGAAGCCCAAAGTTCGGACTCGTGCGACCTTCCCGGGTTGTCAATGTGCTCGTCAGCACCCGGTGGTCGGGCGTCACCAGCAGATCAAGGCTCATCCCATTGAACCCGACCATGTGACCGCGGTACTCCTTGCGTACCAAACGCATTGCGGGCTGGTAGACCAGCTCTCCGCTAAGCGATCGCGTCGCAAACAGCTCCTCTCCGTTCACGTCCGGCCACGGCTTCCAGCCCTCATGCGTCAGCACGTCGGTTGCGTCGTCGTAACATCCGTGACGCTCGCGCATCAGGAAGCGGATGAGGCCGGCGTCCGAGTCGTCCATCTCCGTCTTGTGCCGCGCGAAGCTGACCCGCGCGCCGTTCACGACCGAGAGGTCGCTGGCCATCGCCTCGTCGAGACGGACGAAGCCGTGGTCGAGGACGGGAATCGACCCCTGGGCTATGACTTCCGGCGTGACCGCCACGCCGCCGAGTGTAACCGGGCTATATGTCGGCACCTCCGGCTGGTCATACCCGTCGTGGAAGCCGGACTTCTATCCGGCCGATGCCAAGCCCGCGGACTTCCTCCGCTTCTACGCCGAGCGGCTCCCGACGGTCGAGCTGAACACGACCGGCTACCGGTTGCCGGCCGAGCAGCAGTTCGAACGGTGGGCGGCCGCGACGCCGCCGGGCTTTCGCTTCGCGCCCAAGCTCAACGCCTATCGAGCGAGCGCGATCGGCACGTTCGAGGAGCGGGTCCGGCTACTGGGCGATCGGCTCGGCCCGATCCGGATGCTGGTCGGCTCGGCGCGTGACGAGGGCTTCCTCCAGCTCGCACTCGGGTCGGTCGATCCGGCGTTGAAGATTGCGTTCGACTTCCGCCACGACTCGTGGGAGGGCGTCGAGACGGCGCTCCCGCAGAACGCCGTGCGCGTCAACGACCTCGATGCGGAGGCGCCGTTCCGCTACCTGCGGCTCCGTGAACCGCCGTACGACGACGAGCGAGCTGCGCGACTGGGCCGACCGGATCCGCCCGCTGCTCGCCGACGGGGTCGAGGTCTACTGCTACCTCCGCCACGAGGACGAGCCGACGGCTCCGCGCTACGCCGAGCGCTTGCGAGAGCTGGTGGGCGCCGCGAGCTCCTGAATCGCCGCGACGGCGAAGTCGAGCTCGTCGTCGGTCGTGAAGAAGTGCGGGCCGAGGCGAATGCCGACGTCCGGGCGGACGTCGCAGAGGATTCCCCGTCGCTGGAGCTCGGCGTGCACCGTGGCGAAGTCCGGGACCCGGGCGACGACCGTCCCGCCCCGCACGGCGGGCTCGCGTGGACTGACCACCTCGAAGCCGGCTTCGTCGAGCAGCTCGATCAACCGCGCCGGTCAGCTCGAGCGAGCGCTTACGGATCGGCGCCACGCCGATCTCCTCGACGATGTCGTAGCCGGCGGTGGCGGCGTAGAGCGCCGGAACGTTCGGCGTCCCGGTCAGGAAGCGCGCCGCTCCCGACGCATAGCGCAGCTCGGGCTCGAAGGCGAAGGGCTCGGCGTGACCCTGCCAGCCGACGAGTGTCGGCTCGAGCTGCTCGGCGAGGTCAGGCCGAACGTAGAGCCACCCCGCGCCCGGCCCGCCGCAGAGCCACTTGACGCTCCCGCCGGTCGCGAAGTCGACGCCGAGCTCGCCGACGTCGAGCGGGACGGCCCCGACCGACTGGTACGCGTCGAGGAGGACGTGGGCGCCGACCTCGTGGGCTCGCTCGATCACCGGCTCAACGTTCTGGATCCGCCCAGTCCTGAAGAGCACGTGGCTGAGCAGGACGAGCTGCGTCCGCTCGTCGATCGCCTCGACGAGCTCGTCCTCTCCGGCCACGACGACGACCTCGGCGCCGCGCGAGGCCTGCGCCTGGTGGAGGTAGCGGACCGACGGGAACTCGCCTTCGCCGTAGACGATGCGGCTCCGCCGGCCCGTGAACGGGAAGCACGAGAGGACGACCGCTGACGCGATCGTCACGTTCTGGTGCATGACCGTCGACCCGGGAGGCGCACCGATCAGCCGCGCGATCTGGTCGCCCACTGTCATCGGCTTCTCCCACCAGCCTTCGCCCCAGGCGCGGATCCCGCGCTTCATCCAGGTATCGGCGTAGGCGTCGAGGCGGACCTTCGCCTCGAGCGGCATGGGCCCGAGCGAGTGGCTGATCAGGTAGGTCGTCTCCGCCAGGATCGGGAAGCGATCGCGGTACGCGGCCAGATCGCTCACTTGCGCGCCCGGACGACGAGCCTCGTCTCACGCGCGAGCTCCCCGCCCTCGAGATCCCCGAAAGCTTCGATCTCGGCGAAGCCCACCTGCTCGAGCATGCGAACGAGCTCGGTCGCGGTGTAGACCCTCAGTCGGTAGGTGACGCTGCGCCTTGGGCCGTCGGCCGGTACGAGCGTGTGATCCATCTCGATCACGCCGGCGACGTGATCGATGCGGCCTTCCTCGAGCAGGACGGCGTCGTCCTCGAGGTGCTCCCACCGGCGGGGCTGGAAGACCGACATCAGCCGGTCGCGATGCATCGTCTCGACGACGACGGCGGCGCCGGGCCGGAGCACGCGCAGGAACTCGCCGAACGTCTGCCGGTCGCCCTCCTCCCCGCGATAGCCGATCGAGCTGAACAGGCAGAGGACGGCGTCGAAGCTCGTCTTCGTCGAAGGGCAGCTCGCGGAAGTCGGCCTGCACGAAACGCGGCCACTCTGCGTCACCGGCACGACGGCGGCCTTCCTCCTGCTGCACGGCCGAGCGGTCGATGCTCGTCACGCGGAAGCCGGCCTCCGCCAGCGGGATCGAGTGGCGGCCGAAGCCGCCGGGCGCGTCGAGGATCTCGGCGGGCGGCTCGACGCCGGCGAGCCGCGCGGCCGCGGCTGTCGCCTCGCCGGCTGAGTCGCGGTCCGGCCCGAGGGTCACTGATCGAGTACGTCGTCAGGTAGATCTCGTCGAAGAGCTCGTCGAAGACGTCGCGTGTCCATCAGGAGATTCTCTTCAGGATTCCGAGCGCCCGCTGGTTCCACGGGACGCGGTGCGTGACCCCGTCCCGGCCGACGACCTCGTCGCGGTGCGCGAGATACCAGTCGTACGTCGCGATCAGCGCCTCGGCGTTCGAGAGCCGCGGCTTCCAGCCGAGCACCCGCTCGGCCCGCGAGACGTCGACGAACGAGTCGCGGTGCGCCGTCTTGTAGTGCCACTCGACGAGCGGCGAGAGGCGTGCGAGCTCGAGTGCCCGCAACGTGAGCTCGGCGGGCCGCACCGGGACCGGCGTCACCCGGCTCGACGACCCCGCATGGTCGATCAACGCCTGGAGGTCCGAGCGGACCGTGCCGAACTCCTTCGCGCCGACATTCAGGGTCTCGCCGGTCGCGGCGCGCTTGCTGGCCGCCAGGAGGATCGCCGCGACGAGATCCTCGACGGCGAGGAGCTGGTAGCGGTTCGAGCCGTCGCCGAGGACGTAGATGCGGCGCCCGTCGTGGATCCAGTCGAAGAGGATCTCGAAGACCCCGAGCCGCTCGGGCCCGATGAACGTCTTCGGCCGAAGGATCACGCAGTCGAGCCCGCGCCGCATGAACGCTCGACAGACGTCCTCGGCCTCGATCTTCGACTCCCCGTAGTAGCCGACGCCCACGAGCGGGTCGTCCTCCTCGATCGGGTGCTTCTCCGGCACGCCGTAGACGGCGGTCGAGGAGATGAACACCACCCGCCTGACACGTGCCTCGGCCGCAGCGGCGAGCAGCGTCAGCGTGCCGTCGACGTTGACCGAGCGGATCTCGCCGCGCGAGCCGCGGATCGGCAGCGCGGCCGCGGCATGGACGAGGATCCGCGCGCCGTCGACGAGCTCACGGCACGCGGCCTCGTCGCGGATGTCGCCGCGGAGCTCGTGGACGCCGAGCTCAGGCTCGTCGAGCGGGACGAGGTCGAGCGAGCGCACCTCGTGCCCGTCGGCGAGCAGCCGCCGCGCGAGGTGCAGCCCGAGAAACCCGGCCCCGCCCGAGATCGCCCACCGCATCGGACGAGGCTAACGCCTGCCGCGATGTCTCCAGTGGCCGTGTCCCGGGGCCAGGCCCCTGGACCTGGCTCGGACGGTCAGGGCTTGGCTCTTGGCGCGAGCTTCGTTTCGTGCCCGGCACTCGGACACGCCTCGCCGGGCCGTGTCCCGGGGCCAGGCCCCCGGACGTGGCTCGGACGGCCACCCCTATTCGTACTGGAGCGCCTGAAGAACGTCGAGTCTCGCCGCGCGGCGGGCCGGCATGATCGCCGCGACCAGCCCGACGATCACCGCGATGATCGCGAAGATGACGAGCGTCGTGAGCGGGACCTCGTAGCGAACGTCGTACTGGTCGAGCGCCCGGATCACGAGCGCGGCGAGGAACATCCCGAGCGGCAGCCCGATCGCGGCGCCGATCAGCGCGGTGATCACGCTCTCGGAGCCGATCATCGTCCGCGCCTGCCACCGCGTCATCCCGACCGCACGGAGCATCCCGAGCTCGCGCGTTCGCTCGAACACGGCGAGCGCGAGCGTGTTGATCATCCCGAAGATGCTGATGATCACGGAGAGAGCAAGCAGCACGTAGAGCATGGTCAGGAACTGGTTGAACTCCTCGTCCTGCTCGGTGATCCACCCCTCGCGGGTCTGCACCTTCGCGTCCGGGAAAGTCGCGAGCGCCTGCTCGATCGGCCGCAGTTTCGCCTCCGTCGGGTCGCCCGGCACGTTGATGAACGTGAATTGGTTCTGCGGGCGGTCGTTGAGCTCGTCGAACGTCGACTTGCTGATGCTGACCGAGCCGAGGAGCCTGGTAGAAGGGCGGCGGATCGTAGGTCGCCTTCACCTCGAGCGTGGTTGCGCGGCCCGAGCCCGAGAGCAGCCGGAAGCGATCGCCGACGGCAAGACCGTGGTCCTCGGCGAAGTCGGCGTCCACGATCGCGCCGTGCTCGCCGAGCTCGCCGAGCACCGCATCCGAGCCGTCGGCCCAGTCGAAGTTGTACGCCGAGGCGATCTTGTCCGGCTCGATGCCGGTGACGTACTTGTCGACGTTCGCGACCTTGCCCACCTCGGCGCGAACGCTCGTCGCCTCCTCGATGCCCGGCGCGGCCGCGGCCGCGTCGCCGGCGCCGGCGACGAACGGCGTGAAGCCGTCCTGCGACGTGACGACGTAGTCGGCGGCAATCTGCTCTTCGATCGCGCCGCGGTTCGACGCCTTCATGCTGTTCGCGAGCACGGCGACGAAGGTGACGAGCGCGAGGCCGATCATCAGCGCGGCGGCGGTCGCTGCGGTGCGGCCCGGGTTCCGCAGCGTGTTGCGCCGTGCGAGGAAGCCGGACACACCGGCGAGCTTCTCCCCCGGGACTCCGACGACGGCGGCGATCGGCCTCACCAGCTTCGACGAGATCATGGCCACGCCGATGAAGAGCAGGAGGACGCCGAAGGCGATCGACAGCAGCCGCGTCCCGATTGCCATGTCCTGGGTGAAGGCCCCCCGCCCGAGGAGGAACAGCGCGACCGCAAGCAGCAGGAGCGCAATGTAGGGCGTGAAGCGTGCGAAGCGGCCGCGCGGAAGCTCGGCCCCCTCACGCACAGCGAGGATCGGCGAGACACGCGTCGCCCGGAGCGAGGGGATGAACGCTGCGAGCACAGTGACGACGATCCCGATCAGGAAGGCGAGGATCACCGTCCGCGGGGCGATCACCATGTCGGCGGCCGGCAGTTCGAGATCGAGGGCCTTGAACAGCGCGTCGAGGCCGTAGGCGAGGCCGACGCCGAGCAGGAAGCCGACGACCGAGGCGACGAAGCCGATCACGAGCGCCTCGAGCAGCACGGCGCGGCGAATCTGTTTGCGTGAGGCGCCGATCGTCCGCAGCGTCGCGAGCTCGCGCGTTCGCTGCGCGACCGTGATCGACATGGTGTTGAAGATCACGAAGGCGCCGACGAAGAGCGCCACGGCTCCGAAGGCAAGCAGGAAGTAGCGGATGAAGCTCGTGAACTCCGAGACCTCCGACGCCGCCTCCTCTGCCTCCTCGACGCCGGTCCGCACCTGAGCGGTCGCCGGCAGGATCGGCTCGATCTCCTGGACGAGCTGCTCGGGAGTGACTCCGTCGGCCGCTGCAACCGAGATCGCGTCGAACTGACCCTCGCGGTCGAGGAGCTCCTGGGCGGTGGGGATCGTGAAGACGGCGAACGTCGCGGTGCCGAGCGAGCTGACGCTGCCGTACTGCGCCACGCCCGACACGCGGAACTCCTGCACCGGCTTGAGCGTCGCGATCTTGACGGTGTCGCCGACGCCGTAGTTCTGCTTGTCGGCGGTGCCGGCGTCGATCACGACGTCGTCGGCGGTACGCGGCCAGCCGCCCTCCACCAGCCTGAGCGGGTTGAACTGCGACTGCTCCGGGTCGATCCCGAACCCGAACGACGGCGCGCCCTGCGTGTTGATCGCCTTCCCGTCCGGCTTGAGGATCTTCGTGGCGGTCTCGTCGACGACGCTCCCCGTCGCCGCTTCCACACCGTCGAGCTGCCGAACGCGGTCGAGCAAGCTCGCCGGCACCGACGGAGCCGCGGCGGTGCTCCCTTCGAACGAGATGTCCGGCGCCTTGCCGCTGATCGCGGCGTCGGTGTTCGCGTACGAGTCCTCGAAGATCGCGTCGAACGCCTTGTCGATCGTGTCCGTGAGGACGAAGGTGCCGCTGACCATTGCGACGCCGAGCACGACGGCCAGCGCCGTCAGCGCCGCTCTGAACTTCCTCCCCGCCAGACCCCTGAGCGCAACGCGGATCACGTCAGCGTGACCTCGCGGATCGTGTCGAGGATCTCCTCCTCGCCCGCGCCGCCGAGATCCTTGACGATCCGGCCGTCGGCGAGGAAGAGGATCCGGTCGGCCGCCGCGGCAGCACGCGCCTCATGCGTGACCATGACCATCGTCTGCCCGTAGTTGTCGACGGACTCGTGGAGCAGCTCCAGGATCTCGCCGCCCGTCTTCGAGTCGAGGTTGCCGGTCGGCTCGTCGGCAAAGACGACTGTCGGCCTCGAGACCAGGGCACGCGCGATCGCGACGCGCTGCTGCTGGCCGCCCGAGAGCTCCGACGGCCGGTGCGTCAGGCGGTCGGCGAGGCCGACGCGCTTGACGAGGTCGTCGAAGAACTCCTTCTCCGGCTTCGTGCCGGCGAGCGAAAGCGGCAGGACGATGTTCTCCTGCGCGGTCAGCATCGGCAGCAGGTTGAAGAACTGGAAGATGAAGCCGATGTGCTCGCGGCGGATCTTCGTGATCTCCTTGTCGCTCAACTGGCCGAGCTGCGTGCCGGCGATCGTCACGTAGCCCGAAGTCGGACGATCGAGCGCGGCGAGGATGTGCATCAGCGTCGACTTGCCGGAGCCCGAGGGGCCCATGACGGCGGTCAGCTTGCCCTGCTCGACTTCGAGATCGACATCGACGAGAGCGTCCACGGCCGTGTCGCCCTCTCCGTAGCGGCGGCTGATGTCGTGCGCGGTGACGACCGCCCCGTCGCGACTGCCGTTTTGTGACACGTGGGTCCCTCCCAGGATCTACAGAAAGTTAGTGACTACTAGCTCCACGCCAAGCTACTGAAAACGGTCGGGTCAGTCAAGAAGAATTGAGTGCGCGTCGCACGCTCGCGAGCGCGAGTTGCGCGGCCACGGCGAGCTTCGCCGGAACGACACGGTCGGCCGTGTCGCAGGGAGTGTGCCAGCACGGGTCCCACCGCCACTCGATCCACGCCGCCGGGAGGCCGCCCCGTGTCATCTCGGCGTGATCGGAGAGGCCGCCGTCGCGGTGGTAGACGACGCGGTAGCCGAGCGAGCGGCCGGTCGCGAGCGCGAGCCGGGCCGACCGGTTCGGGGCCGGCTCCAGACCGCGGACCTCGAAGCTCCAGCCCACGCCGACCATGTCGAGCGAGAGCGCCACGCGGATGCGGCGCTTGCCGGCGGTCGAGATCCCGCGCATCAGACGAGCCGAGCCCAGGTGCACCTTCGAGGCCGTCCACGCGCGTTCTTCGGCACCGAGCGCCGCGACCAGGACCGGCTTGCCGCGAAGGCCACGGGCGACCTCGAGCATCGCCGCCACTCCCGACCCGTTGTCGTTCGCGGCCGGCCCGGCCGGCACACCGTCGAGGTGGGCGACGACGACGGCGCGGATCGGCCCGGGACCGAGGCCGACGACGTTCTGAGAGAACCCGCCCTCCGGTAGCGGGAAGCGCTGGGTCACGACCCGGTAACCGAGCGCGCGCAGCTCCGTCTCCACCAGGCGAGCCGCCCGTCGTTCGGTGGCAGAGCCGGCCGGGCGAGGCCCCAGCGCCGCCAGCGTGCGCACGAACCGCTTGGCCCGCAGCCCGTCGACCTGCTGCGTGGTACTCGCGGCGGACGGGACGAGCAGCGCGACGAGGACGGTGAGGAGCAGGACGGAGCGCATGGATCCAAGGATGGTACGAGCGCCGCGTCAAACGCGTTCCGGCGCGTCGGCCTCGACGCGGTGCCGCCAGCGGACCGACCCCAGCATCAGCACGACGGCGATCGTTCCGAGGGTGACGTTGACCGCGATCGTGACGAGCTTCACGCCGACGCTGAACGCGAGGATCTTCGACGACGCCGCGACGTCCGAGAACAGGTAGACGAGCAGCGCCTGCTCGGTGCCGATCCCGCCGGGGGTCAGCGGCAGCGCCGTCGAGAGGCTCCCGGCCACCTGGTAGACGAAGGCGTTGTAGAGCGTCGCCGGCAGATCGAAGGCCCGCAGGAAGAAGAAGATCGACGCGATCCGCAGCACCCAGTCGGCGGCGTCCCACAGCGCGACCTCGCGCAGGTAGCGCCGGGGCGTCCGCAGGATCGTCAGGCCCTGGCGGACACGCTCCCAGAACGCCGTGATGCGATGGGCAGTCAACCCGATGACGACAAGCCCGATCGCGAGGAAGAACCCCGCGATCACGAGCGCCTGGCGCGGGTTGTGGAAGACCCAGAGCCAGTCGGAGCCCGGCAGGACCGGGAGCACGTCCGCGCCGGGAAGGATCCCGAACGCGAGGGCCCAGGTGAGCAGGATCGAGGCGGCGACGAGGTCGAAGATCCCATCGGCGACCATCGTCGAGGCCAGCGTCGGATAGGTCGACCCGTCGACGCGGTGCTTGACGATGTAGAGCCGGAGCAGGTCGCCGCCGCGGCCGGGCAGGATCGCGTTCGCACCGATGCCGGCGCAGTAGCCGCCGAAGACCTGGCGCCACTGGACCTCGGTGTCCGGATACGCAGCCGCGATGACGTTTCGCCAGGCGCGAGACCGCGCAACGATGCGGCCCAGGTGGCAGAGGATCGCCAGGGCAAGCGGCACCCACGAGATCTCGGAGAAGGTGTCGAAGAAGGCCTCGATCGCGTTGAACAGGCTGCGCACGCAGTCATCCTGCCGAGCAACGGGCGATCACGGGTCCCGAGGAACTAGGCTCCGCGATTGACAACCGCCGCCCCCGGCTAAACCCGATATCGATTCGCCGGGCGAACAGGGGCGCCCGGACTTGGAGGTGGTGTCCGCTTGAATCGCCGACTGAAGTGGTTCGTGCTCCTTCTCGCGCTCGCCGTGCCGTTGGCCGCAGCGAGCACGGGAGGAGCGGCAATCGCGCCACCGTGGTGCGGAACTCCCGAGCCCGACGCCGCGGCCAACCTTCCCGACGGAAGCAGCCCGGCGCACCCGGCCGGGAGCTTCCCGCACATCCCCTACTACGCGATCGGGTGCACGCTCGACTCGATCGCCGCGGCCAGTGGCGGTCGCATGACCGTCGAGCGCTTCGGCCATTCCGCGACCGGCCGCGACAAGTTCCTCGTCGTCATCAACGCGCTCGACACGAAGTCGCAGCGCCGCGACTACGCGAACTGGCAGAAGATCCGCCGCTCCGCCCTCGAGGATCCCGAGCGCGCTCAGGACATCCTCGACCGCGCCGGAGACGACGTGAAGGTGCCGCTCTACATCCAGGGCGGAATCCACGGCAACGAGTACGAGGGCGTCGACGCCGCGATGCAGGTGATCGAGAAGCTCGCGACGACGCCGTACGGCACCGATCCCGAGGTCGACCAGATCCTCGACCAGGCGATCGTGATCTTCAACCCGATCCAGAACCCGGACGGCCGCATCGCGGGAACACGCGCGAACGGCAACGGCTTCGACCTCAACCGCGACTTCATGACGCAGTCGCAGCCGGAGACCCAGACGTCCGTCGCGATCATGCAGGAGTGGCTGCCGCCGGAGATGCTCGATCTCCACGGCTACGTCTCGCCGACGCTGATCGAGGCGACGACGAAGCCGCACAACCCGGGCATCGAGTACGACATGTGGCTCAAGTGGAACCAGAGTCGAATCGACGCCAACGAGGCGGCGATGAACGCTCAGGGCTTCAACGTCACGCGTCCGATCAACGACTGGTGCGCGGACGGGAGCATCCCGCAACAGAACCCCTCAGGCCTCTGCGACGACGGCACGGACCGGATCGGCCCGAGGTGGGCCGAGAGCTGGGACGACTGGGGCCCGTTCTACTCGCCGATGTACTCGCAGCTCGTCGGCCTGAACGGCTCCACCGTGGAGATGTGCAACAACGCCACCCTGAATCCCAGCGGGAACATCTGTGGGCCCGGAGCGAACGTGTACGACAAGGTCGGCCGCTCGGGTGCCCGGATGCATCAGGTCATCACCGTCTGGTCGTCGCTCCTCTTCGACACGGAGAACCGCGTCGAACTGCTGGACGACCTGGTCGAGATCTACATCCGGAATGACAACGACGCGCCGAGGCCGACGACGGCCGACCTCGCGCCGCAAACGCCCGGCGACCCGACCGACGTGGACATCCCGCCGGGCTTCGACAACGACGAGAACAACTGGATGATCGACTACCCGCAGGCGTTCGTGATCCCGAAGGGCGATCACCAGCGCAGCGATCCCGAGGCCCGGCGGCTGGTCCGCTGGCTCCTCGCAAACGGGATCCAGGTCCGCCAGCTCAAGAAGGGCTACCAGTACGACGCCACCACACGCTTCGAGCAGGACTCGTGGGTGGTCTTCATGGATCAGCCGCTTCGCGGCCTGGCCTACACCTCGCTGGGCGCGGGCCAGGACGTGAGCTCGCGGATCAGCATCCTCTACGCGCCTCCGGGCGCCTGGAGCCACGGCTACCTGTGGGGCGCCGACGTCGTGGAGGTCCCCGACTCGGCGACGTTCGACCCGAAGACCGAGCGGGTCCGGAAGGTCTGGAATGCGCTCAGGTGGAGTCGACGGCTGGCGGAACGCTGCGGCGTTCGCGCTCGCGATCGACTCGCCGACCGCGGTCCGGACGCTGAACGCCCTGCTCGGCGACGGCCTGACGGCCGCAGCTGGCGACTGCTCCGTTCACGAACGCGTTCGGTGAGCAGATGCCCGCCGGCACCGTGCTCTTCCCGGCCAGCGCCCGCGCGGCGCTCGAAGCGGCCGGCGAGGACGTCGGGCCTCTGGTTCATCGGCGTCAGGGGCAGCGCACTGCCCCCCGTCGAGGCGATCGACCGGTCGCCGCGGATCGCGGTCCTGACCGGGGCCGTCAACCAGGACGTCTGGGTGCTCCGGAACCTCGGCTTCACAGCCGATCCGGTGTCGACGGCGCTGATCAACTCCGCACCGACGGACCCGCTGGTCAACTACGACGTGGTGTTCAACACGGGCAACTGGCCGCCGGCGTCGCAGCCAACCGCCCGGGCGAGGCTGACGGCGTTCTTCGCGGGCGGCGGCGGGTACACCGGCGCCAACGCGAACGGCGCCAATTTCCTCGTCGCAGCCGGTCAGGTGACCGGTCTCGCAGCCGCGTCCAATAGCGGCGGCGGGTCGGGTTACAGCGGCATCGTGAACTGGAACAACTCCGCCTCCGGAACGGGCCTCATCACCGGGGCCTACGAGAGCCGGGACACGGCGATCATGGACCCGCCGACCTGGTTCACCGGCGTGCCGGCATCCTGGACGGCCGACGGAAGCCTGCCACTGACGGGCTTCTTCCTCTCGGGCCTCTGGCCGCTCGACGCGGCGTCGGCGACCGCTCCGGGCGCGGCGGTCATTGCGCACGGCCTCGAACACGGCGGGCAGCTCGCGGATGACGACCTTCGCGATGAACCCGCTCTACCGGGCCGACCCGGAACGTGAGTGGCCGATGATCTCCTCGGCCGCGTACTGGGCCGACCAGTAGCGACTGACCAGGTGAGGGGCGGGCGTTCCCCGCCCCTCACCACTCCTTCCTCAGATTCCGCCCCGTTCCTGCGATTGAAAAAAATCGAAGGAAGGAGTAGCTTCGAGGAGAAAGGCTAGAGCAACGGGGGGAGGGGAACGTTCTCACTATGAACCCCAGGTTGCTGCGGCGCTGCAGTCGGCGGGTTTTCCGCCGACTCGTTTTCGTGGGCGCGTTGGCCGTGATGCTGGCGTCGCGCCGCATGCCGGAGGCAGGCCGGGATCCGACCCCGCCCGTGGTCACGCCAGCTGACGAGTCAGGGACGCTGGGCGCGAATGGGTGGTACGCACAACGTCACCGTCGGGTGGAAGGTCAGGACCCGGATCGATCATCCTCGAGACGACTGGCTGCGATACGCGACGCTCACCGTCGACACGCCGGGCAGCCGTTCACATGCACCGAACGATCAGCGAAGGCGGCACGACGACCCAGACCAGCACGATCAAGCTCGACAAGACCGCGCCGACAGTAGGCGCTGCCGCTCGAGCGACAGCCTGATGCGAACGGCTGGTACAACCGACCACTTTACCGTCGCGTTCGTCGGGACTGACGCGACCTCCGGAGTAGCGGGCTGCTCGACCGGCCAGCTACGCCGGCCCCGACAACGCGGCGGCCTCGGTGGCCGGCTCGTGCACCGACAAGGCGGGCAACGTCGGCGCGGCGCTCGCACGCCTTCAAGTACGACGCCACCGCCCCGAGCATTCTCTCCGTCGGCACGAAAGCTCGGGAACCGGCAGCGCCGAGGTCGCGTGGCGCGCGTCCGCTGACACGCGGCTCGTCCAGGTTCTGCGGGCCCCAGGCCGGCAGCGGCAGAGCGAGACCGTCGTCTACAGGGCACTGCCACGGCTTTCCGCGACACCGGTTGACCGTCGGTCGCAGTACCGGTACCGGGTCATCGGCGTCGACGAAGCGGCGAATCGGGCGCGAGCACGAGCGAGGATCGTGGCAACCGGGCCGCTGCTTCAGCCCAGCGCCTCGGCGCGCGCGTCAGCCTGAAGTCGCTGCCCACGGCTGATGTGGACACCGCGTAAAGGGTGCGAACTACTACAACCTTCAACTCATCCGCGGGCGCAGGATGCTGAGTGCCTGGCCCGCGCGTCCTGGTTTCCAACTGGGGCGAACGTGGATCTACAACGGGCGTCGCTACAGGCTACGGCCAGCCGTTTATCGCTGGTACGTGTGGCCGGGAATCGAGCGGATCTCAGCCAGCCGCCTCGGGCGCCTGCTCAGTAGCAGCACGTTCGTCGTCACGGAGTAGGCCTTTATGCGCCGGCTCGCCGCCACACTGATCCTCGGGATCGGCGGCCTTGCTGCTCACGCCGGGAGCCGCGAGTGCTCCGGACGTTCCCGGCGATCCGACCCCGCCGGTCGTCACGCCAGTGATCATGGGGACGCCTGGAGACAACGGCTGGTACACGAGCGACGTAAGCCTGAACTGGCTGATCGAGGATCCCGAGTCGATCATCCTCGAGACGAGCGGTTGCGACCCCAAGACGTTCATTGCGGACACGGCGGGCACGACGCTCACATGCTCGGCGACGAGCGACGGCGGCACGACGACGGTCAGCATCACGCTCAAGATCGACAAGACACCCCCCTCGGCGAACGCGACGCCCTCGCGCAGCGCCGATGCGAACGGCTGGTACAACCACACGCTCACGGTGACCTTCGCGGGCAGCGACGCCATGTCGGGGCTCGACTCGTGCACGCCCTCGGCGAGCTACAGCGGCCCTGATAGTGCCAACGCGTCGGTCAGTGGCTCTTGCCGCGACAAGGCCGGAAACACCACGCCGACGTCCTTGGTGCTCAATTACGACGCGACCGCACCAGTCGAACCTTGGTGGGAGTCCCTCGCGCGGGCCTAACAAGAACGACTGGTACAACCACGCGCTCACTGTGACGTTCCAGGGCAACGATGCCACCTCGGGAGTGGCCGGCTGCACCCAAGCGACCTACGATGGGCCGGACGATAGGTCGGTGGCGCTGAGCGGCTCTTGCGAGGATCGGGCCGGCAACCAGAGCGGCTCCAAGGTCTTCATTCTCAGGTACGACGAGACGGCACCTTCGAACGGCGGCGGCAGCCCATCGCGCGGGCCCGACGAGAACGCCTGGTACAACCGCCCGCTCACAGTCACATTCCACGGCAGCGACGCTACCTCTGGCATCGACGCATGCACCCAAGTCACCTACAGCGGCCCCAACACCGCCGACGCGTCGGTGCCCGGCTTCTGCCGCGACGAGGCGGGCAACCAGAGCGGCTCAAGCCGCGTCCAGTTCAAGTACGACGGGACGCCTCCCGCGCTCATCAGCGTGACTGTGAAGGCCGGCAACCGGCGCGCCAGGCTGACGTGGGAGGCCTCTCCGGACACGAACCTGGTCGAGATCGTGCGTAAGGCCGGCACGCGTTCTGCGGGAGTCAGGGTGTACCGCGGCACCGGGCGCACCTTCACGGACAAGGGTCTCGAGAATGATGTCCGCTACCACTACTCGCTCACCGGATACGACAAGGCGCGCAACGCAGCGACCAGAGACGTCGTTGCGACCCCGACGGCGCCGCTCCTGTCACCAGAGGCCGGCGCGAGGGTCTCCGCGCCTCCGCGACTCGTCTGGAAGCCGGCCGTCGAAGCGACGTACTACAACGTCCAGGTCTGGCGGCGCGGCCGGATCTTCAGCGCGTGGCCGACCAGCGCGTCCTTCCAGTTGAAGCGTACGTGGACGTACAACGGGCGCCGCTACCGGCTCACTCCGGGGCGTTACCGCTGGTACGTGTGGCCGGGGCTCGGGCGCCCCGGGCAGGAGAAGTTCGGCCGTCTGATCGGCTCGAGCTCGTTCGTCGTGCGCTAGCAGCTAGCGCGCTTCGCGCAGGAACCGGGTCGACAGCGCCAGGAAGAGCGTGTCGCCGAGCACGAGGATGACGAGCGCCAGCCCGCCGACCATGAGCATCGTGTCGGATGAGCTTGCCTTCGCGGCAGCGGGCGCGATCCGCGCCAGGGCGCGGTTCGCTGCCGGTTTCGTCGGTCCGCGCCGGCGTCTTCTTCTTGACCACGGGAGTTTTGGCCTTCCGGGCCGGGGCCTGGCGCACAGGAGCAGGCGGCGGTGGCGGCGCCTGCTGCCGGACCACGTAGGGAGTCTGGGCCGGGGCCGGAGGCGGAGGCGCGGCAGGCGGGGGCGCGGCAGGCGGGGGCGGCTGTACGGACGCAGGCGGTGGTGGTGGCGGCTGAACCTGTCTGGGCGCCTGCGTGGTCGTCTGCGTCTGAGCGCGGGGCCTGGCGCTCGGCACCGGTTCGGGCCTCGGAGCCTGCGTTCGGGACGGCGCGGGCTCGGGAGCCGGGCCTTGCGAGAACGCAGGTGCCGGCGACAGCCAGGCTTGTGCAGCCCAGCACAAACAGCATCGAAGCCTGCCGCAGCAACGATCGTCCAGAGCGCATCACGCAGTCCTCCCGGGTGCTCGGGCCTCCGGTCTTAGTGGATTTCGGGCGACATGTCAATGCGGGCGAAGGCGTGTCGCCCAGATCCAGACGGCGAGGAACGCGATATAGGCCATGCCGAGCAGACCACCGACGCGGAGCATGAGCTCGCCGTCCCGATCTCGGCTCCCGGACGGCTGATACTGGGCTTCCTGCGAGGCTCGATCCCGCACGGGCTCGCCGCTTCCCGCCTGCTGCCTGGAAGTGCGATATGCGATCTGGCAGCAGTTCCAGTTAGGCATTAGCAGGGTCTTCCGCGATGATACTGCTTGGGTTCTAAGGTGATACTGCACTGGTACTGCGCGTTTTTCGTCCGGAATAACCCGCTGAGATCGCGCAGACCGCTCCGGGTCGCCCCGAGTCGAGGAAGTTGCCGCGAAAGCGGCTGTTGAAGCCAAACTTTCAGGCCCACCGGACGTCAGCGACGCGAGGATGATCGCGATCGAGACCGCCGCAATCCGGCCGAAGCGAGCTGAAAGCCGATAGAGATCGATGATTCATAGCTACCCACATAAATCGTGATCAACCGTGAAATTCGGGTTGAAATTCGAAGACGAACTCGTTATGGTCGAAGAGGCGAACGTATTCGGGAAGTTTCGAGGGAGGGGCACGACCCATGGCCGTAGCGGCGGCAGCCCGAACAGGGCAAAGAACGACTACACCCTTGACCAGGCCGCGGCGGGCGCCGCGGACGTCTGCCACGCGCAGAGCCGCAGTCCGCCGGCTGCTGGGCGACTACCACGGGTCCGGCGATCTACGGGCCCGCGAGCGCCTGATCGGCCAGTACCTGCCGCTGGTGAGGCGCCTGGCCCGCCGCCACGTCGGCCGCGGCGAGCCCTTCGAGGATCTCGTCCAGGTCGGCACGATCGGCCTCATCAACGCGATCGACCGGTTCAAGCTCGACCGCGGCGTCGATCTGGCGACGTTCGCGATCCCGACGATCGATGGGGAGATCAAGCGCCACCTGCGCGACCGCGCGTGGCCGATCAGGATCCCGCGGCGGCTGCAGGAGCTCGACCCGACGCTGAGGGCGCGCGTCACCGAGCTCGTCGACGGCCAGAACGGGGAGTTCGACGGCGAGGTCGCGGTCGACCGAGGCTATGAGCTCGGCGAGGATCGGATCGCACTCGCCCGCGGCTTCAGGGTGCTCGACGAGCGCGAACGGGTCCTACTCCGCCTCGCGTACTTCGAGGGCCTGAGCCAGGTGCAGATCGCCCGCCGCGTCGGCATCTCGCAGATCCATGTCTCACGACTCACCCGCCGGGCGCTCGAGAAGCTGCGAGCGGAGATCGGTCAGGAGTGATGAATCCGCTTCACTATCCGATTTCTAGGCCTACAATCGATGAGTGAGTCTCTTTTGCCTGTCGCAGTTGGTGAGCGGATCTTGAGCACCGTCCGGCAGCCGACAGAGGGCTCGGTCGACCGGTACCGCGGCCTGCCCTACCACCTGATGCTCGTCCGGGACGGCGAGGACAAGGGTCGGCCGTGGACGGCCTCGGTCGAAGAGCTCCCAGGCTGCACGAGTCGCGGCAAGACCTCCGAGGAGGCAGTGAGCGGCATCGAGGCGGCGATGGCGAGCTGGATCGCCACGGCGCTCGAGGAGGGACGGGACGTCCCGGAGCCGAGGTCCGCGAAGACCCACAGCGGCCGCCTGCTCCTGCGCATGCCCAGAACGCTCCATGCCGACCTGACCCGGGCCTCGGAGCGCGAAGGCGTCAGCCTGAACCAGTTCATCACCGATGCCCTGGCCGGGGCAATCGTCTGGCGCAGCGGCGGAGAGCCGCCTGCGGGCTCGTCAGGGGACAAGAGCACGCCGATCAATCAAGCGCCAGGCGCCGAAGGACTGGCCACCGAGTACACCCGCCGAACTCGGCGTTATCCCAACTCGCTGCTGAGTGCGGCGCTCGCGGCGAACTTCATCATCGTCGGCCTCGCGGGCATCGTGGCCATCATCGTGCTCATCGCCGCCTGGCTCTAGGGCGCGGCACTCGGCGATGGCCACTGCGGTTGGGACCCAATCGCGCCTGGAAGGGTCGCCGAGGCTCGAGCTCGTCGACGACTTCGACGCCATCCGCGAGGACTGGACGCGCCTGGAGGCAGGGAGCGGCAACGTCTTCGCCACCTGGGAGTGGAACGAGCTCTGGTGGCGGCATTACGGCCGCGGACGCACGCTCCGAGTTGCGGTCGCACGAGGGGACGGTGTCGAAATCGACGCGATCGTCCCGCTGTTTCTCTGGTCGGGCCGGCCGCTTCGGATCCTGCGGCTGATCGGGCACGGACACGGCGATCGTCTCGGGCCGATCTGCCGCTCAGATGACGCCAAGGCCGCGGAAGGGGCCCTTCGGCTGGCCCTCGGCGCCAAGCCGTACGACGTTTTCGTCGGCGACTGGGTCGCGGGTGATCGCGACTGGGCGGGCCGCCTGGGAGGTCGCGTCCTCCGCACGACCGGCTATCCGATCCTCCGCAGCCCGGACGGTTCGTGGGACGAGTTCCTCGCCACGCGAAGCCAACGCTTTCGAAAGACCCTGCGGCAGTCTCGCAACCGGCTCGAACGCGGCCACGCCGTGAACTACCGATACGCGGATGCCGCGACCCTCGAGCGCGACCTCGACTCGGCCTTCCGCCTCCACCGGGCCCGCTTCCGCGAGCACCCGTGCAACTTCTGCGGAGACCACGAGGCGTTCCAGCGTGAGTTCGCGAGGCTCGCGCTCGAGCGCGGTTGGCTGCGCCTGCTGCTGCTGGAGGTCGACGGACAGGCGGTGGCCTGCAAGTTCGGCTTCTTCTTCCAGAACGCGTACTTCGCCTACCAGAGCGGCCGCGACCCCGCGTGGGACCGTGAGTCAGTCGGGTTCCTCGTCGAGGTCGAATGCATCCGCAGAACGCTCGAACAGGGAGCCGACTACCGCTTCCTCGGCGGCGAGGAGTACCACAAGTACCGCTACCCGACCGAGGACCCGCGCCTGGCGACGATCGCCGCGCCGGCGTCCAGGCGAGGACGCGCCGCAGTCGCCGCAGTCGAGGCCCTTTGGCGCCTACCCGCAGGCAAGGGCTTCTTGAGGCGGATCGGCTCGGCCAGGGCCTAGGCGCCCGCAACTAGTTCGAGCGCACCAGGCGAAGCGGCGCGACGAGCGCCCGGAAGACTGCGAAGTCCCCGCGCCGTGGCAGCAGGAGCGAGCGCCAGGCGAACGGGTGCCGTCGCCGGAACGCGACGAGGGCCGCGCAGCCCCCGGCGAGGAAGGCCGCGCTCGCCGCGGCCGCCGCGCCGGAGGCCCCGAAGCGAGGAATCAGCACGAGGTCGAGGGCGATGCCCACGACAAGCGCCACGAACGGACCGACGGACGACATGCCCGGTGACGAGCCCGCGACCAGGGCGTACGAGAAGACGGCGGTCGCCGCAAAGCCCAGCGCCCCGGGCAGGAGCCACAGGAACGGCGTGACCGACGGCTCGAACGGCTCACCGAAGACGAGGGGAAGCAGCATCGGGCCCACGAGAGCGGCGACCAGGGCTCCGGCGCCGGTGACGAGCGCGGCCGAGCGGAAGGCGCGGAGCGCCTGCTCGGTGCGGACCCCGGCTTCGCTCCGCGCCGCAGCCGGCAGGAGTGCCGTCGCCATCGCGGCGGGCAGGTACAGAAGCACCTCGGAGGCGTTGACGGCGACGGCGTAGATGCCGAGCGCGGCCTCCGAGGCCAGGAAGCCCATCAGGATCTGGTCGGTACGGAAGTTGAGGAACCGCGCCAGGCTGCCGACCCACGCGCGGCTGCCGAAGCGCACCGCCTCGAGGAGGAGGCCGGGATTGGGGCGACTCAGGGCGGACCGCCGGGTCGCGAGGAGCAGGTACGCGAGGGCGCGGATGCCCTCCGCCGCCGCCCAGACGAGGGCGGCGCGAAGGACGGTCAGCCCCGCCGTGCTCCAAACGACAGCGAGCAGCAGTGGGTAGACCCAGGAGGCGCTCGAGGTGACCAGCGCGATCGAGCGGAGGCGGTTGGACCCGAGCAGGAAGACGTAGCCGGCATCCCCCAGCGCCGAGCAGAGGGCCGCGACGGCAATGATCGCGAGCTCCGGCGCGCCGACTCCCGCCGGCCGATGGTCGCCGAGCACGATCAGCGCGCCGCAGGCGGCCGCAGCCACGACCAGGGCGCTGCCGAACATGAACAGGATCGCGTTCGCGAGGAGCGCGCCGCGAGCCTCCGGTCGCTTGGCGACGAAGACCGACGTCGCCTCGTTCATCCCCATGCCCGCGAGGCGGGCCGCGACCAAGGCGGTGACCGTGATGAAGGCGATCGTCCCGCGGCCCGTAGGCCCCAGCGCGCGCGCCAGGATCAGAACCGCGACGAAGAAGCCGGCGTTGCCCGAGACCTTCGACCAGAAGAGCAGCGCGGAGCCGCGTGCGACCGAGTCCGAGCTCAGCAGCCGGCCCCGCTCCGGTTTCCGTCCAACCGGTTTCCGCGAGAGACCGCTTCACGGCCGTCGTCATACCTGGCGCTCTCGAGCCCGACGAGCGATCCGGCGCGCATCCTGCAGCCGGAGTTGTTCTGAACGAGATTGTTCGAGGAGCCCTGGAGGATGATCGCGGGGTTGGGGCCGCCGACGAAGACGTTGCCGACGATGCGGTTGTGGTCGCTTCCGACGTCGACGAACATGCCCGTCTTCGACCTGACGATGCGATTGAAGGCGAAGGTGTTCTGCCTCGAGCGCCCGCCCTCGTGCCACCACTCGACGTTGATCCCGGTCAGCGCATCGACGATCAAGTTGCGCGCGATTAGCGACCGGTGCGTCGAATGCTCGAGGTAGATGCCCGTCCGGGTGTCGTAGATCTTGTTGAGGATGATCGTCGTGCGCGTCGACGAGCCGACAGTCTCGATGCCGTCCCACCTGGCGCGGCGGACCGTGTTCCCGATCACCGCGGCCTCGACACCGCCGGTCCAGATCCCGCCCTCGTTGGTGCCGCAGCCGGGCGTCTCCGACTTTGCCTCGGTCCAGCAGCCGTCTCGGGACGGATCGCGGATGTCGCTGATGTCGTTGTCGAGCACGAGCCCGTGGAGGTCGGCGGCCGGACGGCCGAACTCCTGCTGCTGGAGGAGGATGCCGAAGGACGTGAAGCGGCGAACTCGGTTCCGGATCGCGCTGACGTCTCTCGTCTCGTCCGAGCCGAGCGCGACGACCGCTGCCTCGGCAGTCCTGGCACCGTCGAAGAGCGAGTCCTGGACCGAGATGTTCGAGTGGGCGCCCCAGGTGTTCACGCCGTGGCTGCGGACGCGGGTCATGCGCAGGCGCTGGAGCCGAACGTCGCTCGAGCCGTCGAAGACGGCGATTCCGATGCCGCCCTCCTCCGCGTCTCCCGGCGCATCGCCGCCTCCGTCGAGGGTCAGATCGGAGATCCGGATGTTCTTGCCCTTGGCGACCACGAGCGCCCAGTACTTCTTCCCCGGTAGCGGCGCCAGCACGGTCCGCGGCCCCGAGCCGACGAGCCGGGCACCGTCGCCGAGCTGGAGCTCGTCGACCTGGTAGCGGCCCGGGGCCAGGCGCACGGTGACGTTGCCCTCATCCAGCGCTTCGCGAGCGCTCGCGAACGATGCCCCCGGAGACGCCTCGACGATGTTCGATTCTCCCGGCTCGATCGTCACCGAGCTCGGCTTCGTCGAGCGGCGACGGCCCATGTTGTCGACGGCCTGAACCCGGACGCGGTGGCTGCCCTCCGGCAGCAGGGCGGGATCGACGTCGAGCCGATAAGGCCTGGTCGTGTCGGAGCCGAGCGGACGGCCGTCCAGGAAGAAGGTGACCGCCACGATGCGGCTGCGGGGAGCCGAGATCGCCCGTGCCGTGAGCTCGGCCGGCTTCGTCAGACGCTCCGGGCCGAGGTACTCGACGTTAGGGCGTTTGCCGACCGGGGGTTCGGCGATCGGCGCCGACGCTGTGGGCGTCGACGACGATCCGCTGCAGCCCGTCGCGGCTGCGAGCAGCGCAACTGCGAGCGCGACGAGGGTTCGTTTTCGGGGCACGACGTTATCTACAGGGAGATGGCCGATCGCGCTAACGGCCTGCCGGGCCACGCCGTGCCGGTGCTGCCGCCGGACCAGCCCCTCGAGACCGGGCGCTATCTCGACGCGCTCCGGCGCAGCAAGCTGCTGATCGCCCTCATCGTCTTGCCGCTCACGGCCGCGGTGCTGATCGGCTCGCTGCTGCTCCCGAAGACCTATCGCGCGACCGCGAAGATCGTCGTCCAGGGGGCCTCCGACCCGGCCGGGAGCGGCGACGTCGCCTCCATCGAGCGGCGCCTGGCCACCTTCGACGTCCTCGTGACCACCCGCGCGACGCTGCGGCGCGCAGCGAGAAGAGTCCCGGGAGAGACCGCTGCGACGCCTCGACCGGAAGGTCAGCTCGTCGGTCGACCCGGCCGCGAACATCATCAGCGTCTCCGCGACGGACGCCGTCCCCCGGCGCGCGTCGCGGATCGCGAACGCGGTCGTCAACACCTTCCTGGCCAGACAGCAGGCGGCCGAGCGGGGGCGCCTGCTCGCTGCTCGCGAGACGCTGCAGCGCGACCTCGCAGCTCTCGAGGGTCGGAGGGGCGAGCAGGCCGCGCTCGAGCGCGCCGACATCCGCGACCAGCTGAGGCAGCTGAACGTCAGCGCCGCGTCGCGATCCGGCTCGGAGCTGGCGCTCGCGGAAGCTGCTCAGCCGCCGTCGGCTCCGTTCTCGCCCCGGCCGCTGCGCAACGCCCTCTTCGGGCTCTTCGCCTCGCTCTTCATCGCCACGCTCGTCGTGCTCGCCCGCGCGCAGCTCAAGCCGCGGATCAGCGGCTCGCGCGAGCTCAGCCGGCTGCTCGAGCTGCCGACGCTCACCGAGATCCCCCACGTTCGCCGCGGGCTCGCCCATGAGCCGCGGACGTTGAGCTCCGTCGAGTACGAGGCGTACCAGACGCTGCAGGCGGCGATTCGGCGCCAGCTCCCGGCCACGAGCCAGCGGACGATCCTCGTCACGAGCGCCCTCCACGGCGAGGGCAAGACCGAGGTCACCGCGGCCCTCGGCCTCGTGCTCTCGCAGGCGAACCAGCGGACCTGGCTCGTCTCCGCGGACATGCGCCGGCCGAAGCTGCACGAGCTCTTCGACGTCGAGCAGACGCCGGGACTGTCCGAGGTCTTGGCCGGGGCGCAGAACGGCGGGTCGGATCCCATCTTCCAGCTCAGCGCGGCGCGCACCGGCGCCGGCCGGCTCCACGTCCTCGCGAGCGGGCGCACGCCGCCCGATCCGGCTCAGCTGCTCGCGAGCGATGCGCTGGACGGGTTCTTCGACGAGGTCAAGCAGTCCGAGTACGACTACGTCCTGCTCGACGGACCGCCGCTGCTCGGGCTCGTCGACAGCCAGGTCCTCGCTCAGCGAGTCGACGGCGTGCTCCTCGTCTGCCGGCCCGACCGGCTGACTCCCGAGACCACGCTCGCCACGCGCGAGCTGCTCGACCGCCTCGATGTCGAGCCGCTCGGCCTCGTGATCGTGGGTGCGCGGGGCCTCAACCACTTCTACCTCCCTGGATAGCCCGTGCGAAGGGCGGTTCCTGCCCAGATGAGCGCAGCGACCAGCCACAGGTGACGCCAGTGCAGCGTGTCGACGAAGGCGCTGTTGGCGACGATCCCGAACCACGCGGCGAGGAGCGCAGCGGAGCCGATCCCGTAGGTGTCACGCCCGAGCCCCGCGTTTCGCGCGGCGAAGCCGAGGGTCAGGATCGCGAGGCCGAGGATGATCAGGACGCCCAGCACGCCCTGCTCGGCGAGCGCGCGGACGTACGTGCTGTGGGCGGAGATCTCGGAGGCCGCCTCGAACTGGCCCGGACCGATCCCGATCGGATGCTCGGTGGCGATCTCGACCCCCGTCGCCTGGGCGCCGAAGCGCTGGGCGTCGTAGTCCTGGAGGGTCGCGCGCTGCTCGAGGAACTCGAGCGAGGAGGTCGCGGCCAGCGTGCCGAGGAGGGTGGCGGCCGCGACGAGCCCGACGGCCAGCAGCATGAACGCCTTGCGTCCTCCCCCTCGGCGCAGCGAGAGCACGGCGAGCAGGACGACCGTCCCGACGGCGAGGTTGAGCCAGGCGGCGCGCGAGAACGAGAACACGATCCCGATCGTCAGAATCGAGAGCAAGATGAGCTTCGTCGACAGCCGCCAGCGCAGGAGGCGCGGCACGACGGTCTCCTCCATCAGGATCAGCGCGGCGGGGACGAGGAACGGCCCGAACACGTTCGGGTCCTTGAACAGCCCCTGGGCGCGCGGTCCGCTGACGAACACCTCTCCGCCCGGGAAGGGCACGAAGAGCGCGGCACAGGCAACGGCAGCAGAGGCGACGGCGCCCGCGAGGTACGCGAGCAGGACGAGCCGCGCGCGCCGGACCGAGCACACGTAGCTCGTGAGCCAGAGCGCGAGAATGCCGAGGTAGAGCGTGATCGCGAAGAACTCGGCGGCGCGGCCGGGGTCGACCGCCCCGATCGCCGAGAGCAGGTTCAAGACCAGAAACGCGCCCACGAGCGTGATCACGCTGACGGGGACGCGCTCGAGGTCGAAGCTGCCGACCGCGAGGGCGACGGCGATGACGACGGCGAAGATGAGATCCGAGGGCGCCGGCTCGATGCGGACGACGGCCAGCAGCAGCACGCCGAGGGCGACGGCGGTGTCGAAGCGGGCCAGCGCCAGCGCCAGCGAGCCCAGCAACCCGAGGCCGAAGCCGAGCACGATCGGCAGCGGCAGCGGATCGCGCCCGAGCACGACACCGAGGCCGAAGAAGGAGACGAGGAGAGCGGCCGCTGCGACCAGGAGCGCCGCGTTCCAGGCGGCAGTGTCGATGCGGCTGCGGATACTCAGCGTGTGAACGGCTTCCACCGGCCGACCTCAGCTCCCCAACCGCGGCGGCCGCGGGTCCTGCTGCTGATCACGCTCGCCGAGGTCGGCGGAGCGCAGTCCTACGTCGCTGCGCTGCTCCCGGCACTCGTTCGACGACTTCGACGTCACCGTGGCCGCGTACGGTCCCGGCCCGCTGCGGGAGGCCGCCGCCGCGAACGGCGTCCGCTTCATCCCCCTGCGACACGTACGGCGCCCGATCAGCCCGTGGCGTGATCCCGCCGGCCTCGTCGAGCTCGTTCGCGTGCTGCGGCGCGAACGGCCCGACATCCTTCATGCGAGCAGCTCGAAGGCCGGCGTCCTCGGGCGCCTGGCCGCCGTCGTCGCGGGCGTGCCGATCCGGATCTTCACCGTCCACGGCTGGGCGTTCTCCGCCCACTCGGGCGCGGCCGCAACGCTCTATCACTGGGCCGATCGCCTGATGCGGCCACTGACGACGGTGACGATCTGTGTATCCGACCACGCGCGCGCACGGGGTCTCGAGGCGCGCACGTGCACCGCTGACCAGACAGCGGTGATCCCGAACGCGGTGGAGATCGAGCCTGCGCCCGCGGCCAAGCGCGATCGCGAACCGCCTGTGCTCCTCGCCGTCGGCCGCCTGAAGGCGCCGAAGGACTTCATGACGCTCGTTCGCGGGCTCGCGCTGCTGCCGCCCGGCTCGGTCGATGCTCTCATCGTCGGCGAAGGGCCCGACCGCGCCGCCCTTGAAGCCGAGATTCGACGGCTCGGGATCGGCGACCGCGTCCGCCTCGTCGGCGAGCGACGCGACGTCCCCGAGCTGCTGGCCGGCGCCGACCTCTTCGTGCTCCCGAGCGCCTCCGAGGGCATGCCGGTGTCGGTCCTGGAGGCGATGGCCGCCGGCTTGCCGGTGGTCGGATCGAGAGTGGGCGGCGTGCCCGAGCTCGTCGTCGACGGTGAAACCGGCCTGCTCGTCGAGCCCGGTGACCCGGAGGCGCTCGCTGCCGCGATCGGCCGGCTGGTTGCGGACCCAGAGCTTCGCCGGCAGCTCGGCGACGCAGGCCGCGAGCGCGCGCAACGGCGCTTCGCCCTCGAGCCGTTCCGGCGCGCCCACGTCGAGCTCTACTCCCGTGAGCTCGCCAGGCGCGGGCTGCCTGTGCCCGCGCCGGCCCCGTAGCGTCGTCGCCGGTAGACCGATCGCAGCGGAAGCGGCGCGTCGTGGCCGCCGCCGAGCTTCGCGCGGAAGTCGAGCAGGCTGTCGCGCGCGTCGATCTGCTGCCGGCGGAGCACCAAGCGATCGGTCGCACCGGTGTTTGGACCGGGCTCGCACGAGACCGCCACACGAAACCCGGCTGCGGCGACGAGCTCGCGTTCGCGGGGCCCGAAGAGCCCGGAGGGGTAGGAGAACGCCTGGACGGGTCGGCCAAGCCGTGCCTCGAGCGCGACCTTCGAGCCTCCGATCTCCTCCCGCGCCGCCTCGTCGCGGAGGGTGAGGAGGTTCGGATGCGTGAGCGAGTGCGCCTCGAACGAGAGCGTGCCCTCGCGGTCCAGCTCGACGATCTCGTCCCAGCCGAGCAGCGGCGGCTGGAACTCGTACCAGGTAAAGGTCGCCCAGCCGTCGACGACGGCGGGCGAGACGAAGACGGTTGCGCGAAAGCCGCGCTCGGCGAGCAGCGGCAGCGCTTGCTCGGCGACGTCCAGGTAGCCGTCGTCGAAGCTGAGCCCGACCGTCTTGGACGGCAGCTCGCCTCGGTCGAGCAGCTCCGCGGCTTCCAGCACGTCGACGACGCGGTAGGACTGCGAGGCGAGGTAGTCCATCTGCTGGCGGAAGCTGGACGGCCTGACCGACAGCTCGTCGCGGTCGTTGGAGATGCGGTGGTAGAAGAGGATCCGCAGCCCCGCACCGTCGGGATGCCCGTCCGTGCGGAGGCTCCAGGCGAGCGAGCGAGTGCGCGTTGCAGCCGCCTTCATCAAGTAGAAGCCCGGCATCGGACTCATGCCAACTTGCCGAGGAACCGTCGCGCCGGCGCCAGGCCCTCGAAGTAGAAACGGCGGAGTGCGGGCGACCGCTTGAGCCGCTTGCGAGCGCGGATCCCGCCGACACGACCGGCGACTGCCGCCTTGCCCCTGAGGCTGCCCGCGAGCCCGAAGCCCTCGTAGAGCGGCTCCAGGTGGTCTGCGAGCTCGACCTTGTAGCGCTCCGCGCCGCCGAGGAACTCGACCTTGGTCACGCCCTCCGCGGCGGCAGTCTCGATTGCGTCCAACGTATTGATCAGACCCGGCGAGAATTGTCCGTAGGCGGGATCGAACGCGATCCGATGGACGTACATCCGTCCCTCGAGCGCGAGGTAGTAGTGGAAGGCAACCGCCTTGCCGTCGATCTTCAGGAGCACGATCCGGGGCACGTCGAGCGGCGCCAGGGCTCGGGCCGCTGCGTGGTGGAAGGCCCTGCCAACCGGCGATGCGAACCCCGAGCCGTCCGGTCGACCGTTCCAGCGCAGAGCGTGCAGCGTGAAGGCGTCGTCGAGTGCCTGGTCGAGCTCATCCGCGGATCGGGCGACCTCGACCTCGACGCGGCCGGCCTCGGCGAGCTGCCGGCGCCGGCGGCGATGGTGGCTGCGCTTCTTCGAGGACAGCTTCGACTGGTAGACGTCGTCCCAGCCCGAGCTGAGATCGAGGACCGGCGCTTCGGAGCGCTCGATCAGCGTCAAGCGCGAGGGGCCGAGCGCCGCGACGAGCCGGCTGCCGGCGGGCAGCCCGGCGAAGTCCGCGAAATCCTGGCCCGACGAGGCGGCGCGCTCCGCGAGCGCCGCAGCAACGCCGGTGTCCTCGCCGTCCGCAACGAGCAGGTCGGCGAGCGCCGCGCCGTTGCCGACGAACGAGAGCACCCGGAGCCCGCGCCTTTTGCGCAGGCAGAGCGGAAGCGCGCCCACGAGCCTGCCGTCCCGGTAGGCGACCTGCACGGCCAATTCGGCCCCCTCGCCGTAGTGGCGCCACCACTCCGCCAGCCAGGCATGGAGCATGAACGGGCTCGGCCGCGGCTTCGAGCGGACGAGGTCGTCCCACTCGTCGGCGAGACCCGCGAACGACGTCGCGCTCGAGATCGTGCCGAGGCGGAGCTCGGCCGGAGCGGTTGCTGCTCCCACATTTACAGGGTTCCCCCTGCCGGGCTTTGCGAGTCCACGCTGACGCAGAGAACTGCGGTTCGGCGTCGCTCGTCGCTCCGCAGCGACGACAACCCGCCGCTCGCGTCCTTTCGTCCCGCGCGAGCTCGGCCAGGAGCTCACGACGGACCTTCGTGCGGTAGCCCCACTGGTTGCGAGCGAACTTCAGGAGTGACTGGTGAAACGGGGCGGGCTTCGTGCCGGCGGGAACGCCCACACTCGCGTGCCGATTGAGCCGCCGGCGGCCGACACGCCACAAGCATCGAAGCGCCGAAGCATCTACGAAGACGATGGTGTCGGCCGTCTCGGCCCAATCCCGAAGCATGTCGTCGAACTGCGCGTCCACGATCCACGAATCGGCGGCGAGCTCGCGGCGCTGCATCGCCTCGAACTCGTTGCGGGGCGTCGGAACCCAGCCGGGCTTCCAGTACAGCGCGTCGAGGTGAAGGACGCGGATCCCCAGCCGGCCGCCGAGCTCGCTCGCAAGCCGGGACTTGCCCGCCCCGACGGGGCCGGTGACCAGGATTCGCCTCACGCTTCCAAGACTAGGCCGGAACCGACGTTTCGGTGGCGTGGGCTTACGCGGCCCGATGCGGGGAAGCTTTTAGACGTGGCCTCGAGCGTGGATGAACGAGTTTCGGCTCACCGCACATGGACCCCGGAGGTGGCTGCCCCGACACGGGTGGCCGACGCCAGGTGGGTGGCCGAAGCGGGCCGAGGGCTGCTTGTCTTCATGCCCTGCTTCACGATCGTCGGCCCGCGCTTCTCGATCGGCGTGGGCTTCGCGGCGGCGGCCCTCCTTGCCGCCGTTTGGCTCGTCTGCCTTCGCAGCGCGTTCGCCGCGGTTCATTTCACGCTCGGGGCCCCAGTCCGCTGCGCCGTCGGAACGCTGACCGGTCTGGTCGGGGTGTCCGCCGTCGCGCTCTGGGTCCCCGGGCTCGGGATGTCGCTGACGACGCTCCTCGCCCTGGGCGTCTCGGTCTTTGCGCTGACCACGGTCTGGGAGTCCGTCGCCCAGCGAGTGGTCGGCAAGCGCCGAGTCCTCGTCGTCGGGACCTCGAGCTGCGCCGATGCCGTCGCGGACGCGATCTCGTTCGAGGGCCATCCGCCGTTCACGGTCGTCGGCGCGGTCGACGACAAGCCGGATGACCCCGCGCGCCTCGGGTCGGTCGCCGAGCTCTCCCGGGTCATCGACGAGCAGCGTCCAGACCTGATCGTCCTCACCGACGGAGAGAGCTCGACCAAGGCGCTCGACCGGCTGCTGGACGCTCCGTCGTCGGGCATCAAGGTGATCGGCCACGCACATTTCTTCGACCACGCCTTCGGGCGGATCCCGCTCGAGGACCTGACGCCGACGTGGTTCATGAGCATCTTCCATCTCTGGCAGCGGCCGTACACCCGCTTCGCCAAGCGCACGTTCGACATCGTCTGCGCCTCGATCGTGCTCGTGCTCACGGCGCCGCTGATGCTTCTGATCGCGGGACTCGTCCGGCTCACGCCCGGGCCGATCATCTACCGCCAGACCCGGGTCGGCGAAGGCGGGAAGCTGTTCACGATCTTCAAGTTCCGGACGATGTGCAAGGACGCCGAGGAGCCGGGCCAGGCCGCGTACGCCGAGCTGGACGACCCGCGCGTGACCTGGATCGGGCGTTTCCTGCGCAGGTCGCATCTCGACGAGCTGCCGCAGCTCTGGGACGTGATCAAGGGAGACATGTCGATCGTCGGGCCGCGCCCCGAACGGCCCGAGTTCATCCCGATGCTCGAGGAGGCCGTGCCGTTCTTTACGCGACGGCTGCTCGTCAAGCCGGGGATCACGGGCTGGGCGCAGCTGCGCCGTGACTACTCCTCGGACACCGAGGGCGCGGCCGACAAGCTTTCCTACGATCTCTGGTACCTCCGCCACCGGAATCTGACCGTCGACCTCGCCATCTGCGCCAAGACCTTCTCGACGCTCTTCGTGAGGCCCGGACGATGAGAGGCGGCGACACGCGCACGAAGCCGGTCAGGCGGGTGTGGTTCCGGATCGAGGAGGTCGAGATCTCCTGGCTGCCGGTCAGGGAGTCGGCGTTCCTGCTCTGGGTGCTCGCCCTACTGATCGTCGTCTGGCTCGGGATCGGATTCGCGCTGGGTCTCATTTAGTGGCGGGCACCGGGGTGGCTGTGCGAGCCTCGGAGGAGGTGCTCCCCTCGACGGATAGACCGGTGCGGATCGAGACCATCTCGACCGAGCCCGAGTTCGCAAGCCTCGCCGGCGACTGGGACGAGCTCGTCCGCGCGATGCCGCGCCCGAGCCCCTTCTTGCTTCACACCTGGCTGCTCGAACGTTGGCGCCACCACGGCGGCGACGATGACCTCGCCGTCCACGTCGCGTACCGCGGGGACCGTCTGATCGGGGCGCTTCCCCTCTGCATCCGGCACCGGAAGCGGCCTTCGGGTGAGCCAATTCATCGGCGGGAGCGGCGCCGCGCTCGCCGACCTGCTCGTCGCGCCCGGCGAGGAGGTCTCCGCCGTCACGCCGCTCGTCGAGCACGCCGCTTCATCCCAGCACGATTTCGCGAGCCTGTTCGGCCTGTCGGGCTCCAGTCGGCTCGTCGCCGCCTTGCCGCCGGGCTCGCTACGCCTGATCGAGCGCCTGGAAGCGCCGGTGCTCGATCTCACCCCGGGCTGGGATGCGGTCTACGCCGCCACGATGTCGAAGAACGCGCGCGGGCATCGACGCCGGCGGAGCCGGCAGCTCGCGGCGCTGGGAACCGTCGAGACGTCGGTCGCGCGCACGCGCGCCGAGCTCAGGCCGGCGCTCGAGGACGCCTTCCGCGTCTATGCGCTGCGCTGGCAGGGGCGCCGCGACGTCTCGGGCTTCGTCACTCCGACCGGTAAGCGCTTCCACCGAGCCGCGCTGCTTCGCCTCGCCGAGCAGGACGTGCCGCGGCTCGTCACGATCCGGCTCGACGGCCGGGCGATCGCCTTCGCGCTGTCCCTGCAGCTCGATTCCAGCGCCTACGGCCTGACGACGGCCTTCGACCCCGAGTTCGCCCGCTACAGCCCGGGCTGGGAGGCGATTCTGCTCCGCCTCGAGACCGCTGCCGGCGAGGGAATCTCGCGCTTCGAGTTCCTCGGCGCCGCGATGCCCCACAAGCAGAGGCTCACCGAGCACCTGGACCCGATCTACCAGGGCATCGGCCTGGCCCGGACCCTGCGAGGGCGCGCGGCGGTGGAGGCCCTCGTCGGCGGGATCCGCGTCCGGCGGGCGATCAAGCGCTCGGATACGGCCCGGAAGCTCTACTACCGGCGTCGCTCGCCGCGGTTAAGCCGTCCGGCGGCGGCGAAGCTGCCAGGCGCCCAGGCCCGCGAGGACCAGTCCGATGAGTGGGAGGATCAACACCAACCGGAAGCGACCTTCCGGGGGCGGCTCGTAGTCGAGGCTGCCGCCGATCGCCAGCGGCTTCCCCTCGATCGTGCCGGGGACCGTCCAATCGAAGACATGGTGCCGCTGCCTGTCCGCGCGCCGCACCGTGGGCGGGTCGATCGTGCTCATCCAGTGGATCCGGTGGTCGTGCCACTCGTAGGTCCCTTCGCCGGCGACCCGCTCCCACCGCGGCGATGCGTCCTCGGAGGCACCGGCGGGCACGTCGATGTCGCCGTACCGCTCCTCGTTGAGGTACCTCGCCGGCGAGTTCTCGTTGCGGAAGACGTCTCCGCCGGCCGCGAAGCGAAGGTAGGGCTCGCCGTCGTACCCGTGGATGACGACGTCGGTCCGTGTCTCGTTCCGAAGACGGAGCCGGTCGTCGCCGTCGAGGACTTCGACGGTCAAGGCCCTTCGCGCTCGGGCTGATGCTCGTCACGGTCGAGCGGTAGCCGCGGGCGGCGCCGTCGCCGTGCCCCGCCGCAGCGGGACAGGCGACGAGCGCCGCGACGACGAGCTACGAACAGCGTTCGCCGAGTCACGCCCGGCTGGGCCTCCGGAGAACGGCCAGGCCGAGAGCGGCAAGCCCGGCAACGAGGCCCGCGATGCCGAACCCGAGCGCGACGTTCTCCTTCGTGGAGTCGTCCGCTTCGGTGGTTGTGGGAGCAGCGACCGGTGTGGCTGCCGCTTCGCCTTCCGCGGCGGTGAGGGTCACGCGCGCGGCGGGCGCGTCGGCGTCGGGCGCGCCGATCCAGCGGACGACTTCGCCGTTCGAGTACGTCTGATTCGCCGGGAACACGAGCGTCGTTCCGGCCGCATCGGGAACCTTCGCGCTGAGCCCGAACTCGTCGAACTCGCCCGGCGCGATCGACCCGCCCGTCCAGGTCACCGTCGCGATGCGCTCGGTGACCGTCTCGCCGTCTTCGGTCGTGATCGGCTGATCGAGCTTCGCCATGGTCACGGTCCGCTTCCAGCCGGCCTTCGGCTGGAAGCCGACGAACTCGAGGCCCGCGGGAAGCCGAAGGGTGATCTTCGTCGTCGCCGCTTCAGGCCGCTCGTTCGGCACGCGAATCGCGAACCGAGAGAAGCTGCCCGCCTCGACCTCGTTCGGATTGACGGTCACATGTCCCGCGGCGGCCGGCGCAAGAGCGAGTCCAGCAGCCGCGACTACACACATCAGAGTCTTCTTCATGTCAGCGTTCCTTTCTGATCGGGACTGAGACGGTCGCCTCGAAGGCGTCGAAGTCGCCTCGCCGAGCTGCAACCCGGAGCTGCCAATCGCCGGCGAGCGCCAGTTGAGCGCGGTGGACGATGAAATGCCCAGGCCCGGCCCGATGCGCGTCGAGCCTCAACGGTCCGATCCGCTTGCTCGCGAGCAGCGCTGAGACCGTAGCCTCGTCGACGTCAGTGGGCTGGCCCCGCCCGTCTGTCAGATAGAGATGAATGAGGTTCGACCCGGCCGCGGCCGGGTCGACGACGAGATTGAGCTCGAGCTCACCAAGACGTGTCGTCGTTGCGTACGCCTCGGTGGGAGCAACCTGGGCCCGGGCAGGTGGCTCGGCGACAAGCGCCGCGGTCGTGGCGACGATCGCCGCCATGACTACGAGCTCGGCGCCCACGATACGGCCGAACCTCGTTCGTTCGGCCGCAGAGGCGATTCCCCGGCGCAGCCGCGGAACCGCTTGCCGATTGTTGTAGGCGCCGAGCGCGATCAGCGGCAGGACGAGTAGGACCTTGACCAGTAGCAGTTGCCCGTACGTCGTCTCCCAGAGCCCGCGGAGTGCCCGCACCTGGAGGTATCCGTTGGTCACGCCGGCGACTACGAGCGCCACGACGGCAGCCACGGCAACGGTCGAAAAGCGCGGTACAACGCGAGCTGCGAGCTGCCACCGCTCGTTGCCGGCCCAGACGAGGGCGAGGATGACGGTGGCCAATCCACCAACCCAGGCTGCGGCCGCCCCGACGTGGACGACGTCCGAGAGGAGCGCAACGCCGCCGGAGACACTCGCGTGCCCCGACGCCGACGGCGCAGCCACGAGGAGGCACGCGAGCGGCACGGCGAGCCAGGCCGACCTGACGCCACGAGCAGAAGCCCACACCAGAACGGCGGCACAAACGAGCGCGATGATCGCCTGGCCGAGCCAGACACGGCCGAACCGCGTCTCCGCGACAGCCGAGACGATGTCCCAGCGCAGCGCCTCCGCCAGGCCGAAGCCGCCTGCAGCCGCGCCTTGAAGGACGATTCCACCGAAGGCAACGAGCGCGAGTGCGACCGCAACTCCGGCGAGTGATCGGGCGACACGCGAGCGAACTCCCGAGGGCGCCTCGGAGAGTGCGTACGCAAGCAGGAACGAGCCGCCAGCCAACAGGAGAATCAGCGCGAAATCGAGCGCCCGCACAGCCCCAAAGAGCAGGCTGACCTCGGCCGGCGTTCCGTCTGCCAGCACCTCGGCCGCGACTCCGGCCGGATTCGCTCCCGGTTCCTGCACATGGAAGACGAATGCCCCCGACACCGGATGAGCGTCGGCCGAGACCACGCGCCACGTGACGGTGTACGTCCCGCGGGCCAGACTGCGGTCGAGGGTGGTTCGAACGTCCTGAGAGGACGGTCTCTCGACCTCACCTGCGTCCACTCGCCTTGCGCGCGAGTCGTAGACGCGCACGGCGCCGAACGCCGTCTCCACCGGCTCGCTGAAGCGCAGCGTCACCGCCGCCGGGCTCGTGTCGAGCACAGCGTCGTTCGCTGGTTCGCTTCCGGTCAGTTGTGCGTGGGCTCCCGCGATCGGCGCGACGACGAGCGCAACCGTCAGGACTGCGATCGTCGTGAGCGCCGCGCGGGCGAGCCCGTAGCCAGACACTCGATTTCCTCCTCGCCCTCGGCGACCGCCTCTGCGGTCGCCCGTTTACGCGACTAGCGAACGAGGGGAGGAGCTCGGCCGGCGTAGCCAAGCGCGAGAATCGGCGCGCGCGGTACGTCGACGACAAGAGGGATTGTGAAAACCCTGAGCCCGCGCGCGACAGGCCGCGATGGTCGGCGACCCAGGCTGGCGGCCACCCGACGGGCAGCGCGCGCGAGCAGGACCGCGCCGGCCGCTGCGAGCAGCACGAACGGCGCCTGAAGTGCGAGGCCGACCACGAACGTCGGCTGCCAGCGCGACGCCCCACTCGACCGAACCTTGCTGGATGTACCGCTCCAGGTACTCCTGCGCGACGAAGGCTAGTGGCGGCAACAACGCTACGAGCCAGGCAGGCGCTTCGGTGCCCGCCCGCCCTCCGCGGGCCTCGTGGAAGACGACGGCAACAAACCCAAGTGCGATCAGCGCGGCCGAGACGCCGACCGCGGCGGGTGCATACGCCATGTACCCGTGTCCGCTAACAGCCAGAACGTGGCTGCGCACGTGCGCATCCGGCACGACGAGCCGATACGCAAGCCAATGGCCGGCCAGCACTCCCAGGACGGAGAGCGGGACCACCAACGGCCAGGCGAGATAACGCCTCACGAGCAACATCGTGGCAGAAGAATCGTTACGCGTACACCACCAATACCCTCACGTTGCGTAAAGGGTTTGACTCGTCTAGGCCGTCCGCACGACCGTGAGGCCGAACAAGCGGTCCTGGAGGCTCTGTCCACGCGGATCGACGAGCGCCCAAAGGTGCCCGACGAGCGCGAGGCCGGCGACAGCGAGGGTGACGATGATCACCGCCACCGCCTGAGACGAATCCCCGAACGCAGCCACGATCGGGACGATCGAGGCAACGAATGTAAGCACCGCGACCAGCGCGCGAAGCAGCGCGCGAGGGCGGCTCGGCGGCTCCCCCGTGCTCGTCGAGACCAGTTTGAGCCCGGTCGCCCGCAGTCCGAGCGTCTGCCCGCTTCGCGCCCAGGTGAGGCCGAAATAGAGCAGTGGCAGCAAGCAGGATCGCCGCGTACGCGCCGCCGTCAGTTTCAAGAAGGGCTGCGACGAGGACGGCCAGCCACAGCGCGGCCAAGATGATCAGCCAATCGATCGCCCCGGCCCCGAGGCGCGGCCAGAACGCGGAACGGCCCTCACCTAGCATCGTGGCTTCACCCGGAGCGTGACGACCGCGGCGCGACGGCCGGCTGCGGGCCGCTGGGCACAGACGTCCCAGTAGAGCTCCGCGTAGGGGGCCGGCGGCTCCGTCACGGAGCTGACGCCGGCGGCCCCGAGTGCCTCCTCGGCCTCGCCGAGGTCGAGGCCGACGACGTCGGGGACGCGCGGTGCCGGAGGTGGAGGCGGTGGCGGCGGAGGCGGCTCCGGCGTGCAGTCCGAGGCGACGTAGAGCGTGACGTCGGTCGCCCGGCGGCCTGCGTCCGGTTCCTGGTCGCAGACGCGTGCACCCGCACGGACGACGCGCCCGCCGGTCCAGCTCGCGACCTCGTAGGCGACGTCCCTGCGCTCGAGCGCCCGCTCCGCCCCCTCGAGCGGGTCGCCGACGAGGTCCGGCAGGACGACCTCGGTGACGGGCTCGGGCTCGCAGTAGCGGTCGACGATCAATCGCACCTTGCTCGCCTTCTTGCCCGGCGCCGGCTCCTGCCGGCAGACCTGCCACTCCGAGCGCACGACGATCCCGAACGCGCCGCCGCCGATCTCCTCGTAGCCGAGGCCGAGACTGTCGAGCCGCTGCTCGGCGACGTCGAGGCGCTCGTTTCGGAGGTCCGGCACGGTGCGCGGCTCGCTGCTCCCACATCCCGCGAGGGGCAGGAGCATGGCCGCGGTGGCTATGTAGAGCTTGACTCTCATAGCACTCATGCTATTATAGCACGCATGAGATATCAAGGCCGGGCGTTCGAACGCCTCCGCCAGCGCATCGCTCACGCGGAGAACGGCTGGTTCTTCGCCCAGGTCGCAGACGGAGTCGCGGCCCGGCGCCGCGAGCTCGGGCTGTCGCAGCAGCAGCTCGCGGAGCTCACCGGGACGACGCAGTCGGCGATCGCCCGGCTCGAGGCCGGCGGGCGCCCACCGCGCGTGGACACGCTGCTCAAGATCGCCGAGGCGCTGGACTGCGACCTGGCGGTCGAGCTTCGTCCGCGGGACGGAACCGGGCGGTGAGCAGGCCCTGAACGGCATGGTCCTCGCTCGGATCGACGAACTCGAGCGTCGGATCAATGTCCTTCAAAGGGAGCTCCGCCAACTCCGCACCGAAGTGATCGGCGCGCCGGCGGCTGCTCGCCCCCACTCCTCCACCACCGCCGGCGCGTCCGCCGCGTCGCCGCCCGTCCGCGCCGAGCGCCGCAGGCGCTGCCCGCGAAGCGGGCCGTGGAAGGGGTCTGGGGAAACCGGGAGGTTCCCCCAGCTCCAAGCTCGAGGTCGAGCTCGCCGACCTGCTCGGCGCCCGCGCCCTGGCCTGGGCGGGCGGCGTCGTGACGGCGCTCGGCATCGTCTTCTTCTTCGTCCTGGCGGTCAACCGCGGCTGGATCGGGCCGGCTGAGCGGGTGAGCCTCGGCGCGCTGGCGTCGCTGCTCGTCTTCGCGGGCGGGCTCGAGATGCGCCGCCGCTACGGCCAGCTCGACGCGGCAGTGGCCGCCGTCGGCGCGGGCATCGCGGGCGGATACGCCACATTGCTCGCCGCGACGGCGCTCTACGGGTTCGTGCCAAACATGGCGGCGCTGGCGATCGCAGCCGGAATCGCCGCGATCGGAACGGCGATTGCGCTCGCCTGGAGCTCCCAGACGGTCGCGGCGATCGGACTGGTCGGCGCCACCCTTGTTCCCATCGCCGCCGCCTTCGACGGCGGGCTGACTCCGATCGGGACCGCCTTCGCCGGCATCGTCCTGGCCGGGACCGCCGTCGTGGCGATTCGGCGGGGCTGGGACGACCTGCTGGTCGCCGGCGTGCTCGCCGCCGTCCCGCAGCTTGCGTGGCTCGTGCTCGACGCCGGCGAGGGCGCACCGGTGCGCGTCGTGCTCGTGGCGGCCTTCTTCTGGCTCCTGCTCCTCTCGGTGGGCATCGTCCGCCACGCTGTGCGCGCCGCGGCACGCCCTGACGCGCTCTCGACGGCGTTGATCGTCGGCTCGGCGACACTGGCCGCTGCAAGCGCTCGAGCGCTGCTGAACGGCGAGCTCGCCGGCATCGACCGGGAAGGCGCCGCGCTGCTCGTCGTAGCCGCAGTGTTCCTCGGCCTCGCGGCCGGCTGGTTCCGTCGCGACCGCGAGCTCTCGACCCTGCTCGGGGCGGTCGGCCTCACCGTCGCCGCGATCGCGTTCGCGTTGCTGCTCGGCGGCGGGACACTCGCGGTCGCATGGGCCGCCCAGGCAGCACTGCTCGCGTGGCTCGCGCGCCGGATCGGCGAGCTGCGCTACAGCATCGGCGCGCTCGCCTACCTGGTGCTCGCGGCGGGTCACGTCCTTGTGTTCGATGCCCCACCCCGCCTGCTCTTCGCCGCCTCGCTCGACCCGGCCGACGGCGCCGCGATCGCCGCCGGCGTCGGACTGGCCGGTCTCGTAGTCGCCCGCTTCGCTCCTCGCTGGGCCGGCGCCGTCCTGCTCGGCGCGGTCGCACTGCTCGTCCATGCTGCCTCTCTCGGACTGCTCGAGCTCGGCGTCGCGTTCGAGTCCGCCCTCGGCGAGGTCGCCGTGACGGCACTCTGGGCCGTGGTCGGCGCGGTCATCTTCGTCGCCGGCCGGCGCGGCGCCTATCAGGCGGTCGGCCTCGCCTGGTTCGCGCTCGCGCTCGTGAAGCTCGGGTTGTACGACGCGGAGCGGCTCGCCGATGACTACGCCGGTCTCTCTGCGCTCCTTGTCGGCGCGGCGCTGCTCGGCGCGGGCTATCTCGGCCGCGCTCCGCTGGCGCTCGCGCTCATTCCCGCGGCAGCCCTCGTCGGGGGCGCCGGCGCGCTCGGCATCGCCGGCAACGACGACGCCGAGGGCCTCCTCCTGCTGGGCGTTGCGGCCCCGATCGCGGCGTTGGCCATGCTCGCCTTCTCCGACCGCGCCCGCGCGACGACGCTCTGGGCCTCGGCGCTCGGCCTCGCGCTCGCCGCCTCCGCGCTGCTCTTCGAGGCGACGATCCTCGTCGGCGTCTGGGCGGTCGCCGCCGCCGGGCTCGCCTGCTCTCGCCGCCGCGACACTCGAGCGCCGGTTCCAGCTTGCCGCCTATGTGTTTGCCGGCCTCGCTCTCACCGAGGCGCTCGTCCGCCTTGCACCCCCGAGCGACCTCCTGACCGCGAAGCGGAGCCCCGCCGACGGTGTGCTCGCGCTCGCCTTCGCGCTCCTGGCGCTGCTCGCCGTGACCCGGCCGCTGTGGAGAGGCGGGGTTCGCGACTCGCTCGACCGTGCGCTCGCGGAAGCGCAGATCCGTTGGCGGCCGCACGCAATCTGGGCCTCCGTCGTCCTCGGCGTCTACGGTCTCTCCCTCGCGATCATGGGCGCGTCGCAGGCCCTCGGCGGCGACGTGACCAGCGCCTTCCAGCGCGGCCACACAGCAGTGAGCACCTTCTGGGGCCTGATCGGACTCGCCGCGCTCTATGCCGGACTGACGCGGGCAAGCGCGTCGCTGCGGCTGGCCGGGTTCGCCCTCTTCGGCCTCAGCCTGGCCAAGATCTTCCTCTACGACCTGAGCATGCTCAGCTCGGTCACGCGGGCGCTCTCGTTCCTCGCCGTCGGCGCCGTACTCCTGCTCGCCGGCTTCTTCTACCAGCGGCTGAGCACGGCCCAAGCGCGATGAGCGCGACCAGGGCGGCGCTGACGGCAGTGGCACTCGCCGTCGTCGTCGCAGCCATGGCCGGCGCGATCTTCGACTATCGGGGCACGCTCTCTCGCGTTCCGCCGGTGCCGACGCTCTGCCGCGTCCCCACGGGCGAATGCGAACAGAGGCGCGTGGCCCAGCTGGACGCCCGGTTGGACCGCCTGCTGGCCCTCGAGGCCGACTTCCGTCGAGCGATCCTGGTTCTACGCGCTCGCCGTGCTGGCCGGCGCCCTCGGGCTGGTGGCCGTCGCGCTCCACCGCCACCGCACGCCGAGCGAGCGGCAAAGGGTCTTCACCTACCTCGGCGTCGGGGGCGTCGTGCTCGGCCTGGTCGTTGTGGGATTGCTGTGGCTCGCAGAGACCGAGACGATCCAGCCCTCCGCGCTCATCGCGTTCTTCCCGGTCGGAGGCATGCTGGCTGTCGCTGCGGTCGGGGGCGCGATCGCGCGCAGCTACAGCGGCCGGCCGCTGCGAATTGGTGCCGAAGAGACGGGACGTGGCTGGCGCCGGGCCCTGCGTTACGCGCCATGGGTCGGGCTCGGTTTCACGGCAGTGACGCTGCTCCTCGTCCAGCTCTTCAGCGGGCAGCAACCGGTCTGCGGCGGCGTCGACGAGTATGCATCGACGCCCGATTGGACGGAGTACGTGTCCTGGGCGGCGGTCGCGACGTCGCTCGCCGCCGGCCTCTTCGCCCTCCTCGGATTGCTCGTAGGCCGCTGGGCGCTCGCGCTCGCCGTCTTCGTAGCCAACCCCGCGCTGCTCATCCTCATGATCCTGAGCACATGCGCGGGATACTGACGCCCCGCGGAGATCTAGTGTCTTACCGGTACCGGTAGACGATTCTGCCGCGCGTGAGGTCGTACGGCGAGACCTCGATCTTGACGCGATCGCCGAGGAAGATCCTGATGCGGTAGCGCCGCATCTTTCCGGCCGTATAGCCGATCGTCTCGTGCCCGTTGTCGAGCAGGACGCGGAACATGCGGTTGCGCAAGGCCTCGATGACCTCGCCTTCCATCTCGACTTTCTCTTCCTTGTTGCTGATAACGACCCCCCTTCAGTTGAGAGATGCTCGGCCGTGGCCGCCGAAGCGGCCACGGCCAGAGTCAATCGCTAGCCGACCGGGGCGACGTTCGTCGCCTCCGGGCCCTTCGCGCCTTCGCGCTCCTCGAACTCGACACGAGCGCCCTCGGTCAGGCTCTTGAAGCCCTCGCCGGCGATGTTGCTGTGGTGCACGAAGAGATCCTTCGTGCCCTCATCAGGGGTGATGAAGCCATACCCCTTGCTGTCGTTAAACCACTTAACGGTTCCGCTTGCCATAAATAAAACACCTCCCTCACCAACTTCACGAACGGGTAAGGAAAGCGCATTGGCGCGAACCGGACTCGCTCTTGATTGCCGGCGCAGAGTAGCAGGCTCGCCTTACGCGGCTCGTGCCAGCGGCCTGCGCGCGGCGGAAACAACCGCCGAGCCGGCCCGAACGATCAGGCCGGCGACGGCGAGGAGCAGGAGCGCGAGCACGACCGCAGTCCAGAAGATCGCACTCTTCGCCCTGCTCCTTCGCATCGCCGGCCCGACCTACTAGGCGCGCGTGTCGAACGCGGGCTCGGCTCCACCAGGCACGTACGTCGCCTCGTAGCCGAGCAGCCGGCCCACCGGAGCGCCCATCGCGAGCCCCATCCGCTGCATCCATGCGGGCGGGAAGGGCAGGCGCACGTCGTCGAAGTGGTGGCGTGCGATCACCGCGAGCCGCAGCGGATTCGGCATGCCCTTGCGATTCGTCTTGCCGTCGCCGGCGAGACCGAACATCGTCTCGATCAGCTGCTCGAACTGAAGCGCGGGCCGCACCTCGCACACGAAGTGAGCCTCCTCTTCGCCGGCGTTCCAGAACTTGTGCGCCGTCCCGGCGGGGACGGTGAGCCGCTGGCCGGGGCCGGCGACGAGCTTCTTGCGCCCGACGCGGAAGCCGACCGATCCTCTCAGCACCTGGAAGCGCTCTTCCTGGTACGGGTGCATGTGGGCCGCTGCAACGAAGCCGTTCGGCTTGACGAACGTCTCGAGCACGACGGCCTCGCCGTTCGTCTCCCGCGAAGTCTTGCGGAACACGAGCCGCTCGCCGGTGACCGGGTTCTCGAGGACATCTCCTGCACGGATCAATTGAAGCGCTCCTTTCGTCTGAGTACCGCACTAGACGATCGGAGGTCGCGCTTACCGGACGCTTACGGCACCCTTCTCGAATGGAGGAAAAGCGCCGCTCACGCGTCGAATTCAGGCTGCTCGGCCCGCTCGAGGTCGTGCAGGACGGCCGTGTCCTCGCCGTCGGCGGGTGGCGGCAGCGCGCGCTGCTCGCGCTCCTGCTGCTGCACCCGAACCAGGCCGTTTCTCGCGAGGCCGCTGATCGACGGGCTCTGGGGGGAGCGGTCTCCGGACACGGCCGCGAATTCACTGCAGGTCGCGGTGCACGCGCTGCGCAAGCTCCTCGGCGCCGACCGGATCGTCACCCGCGGCGCCGGCTACCTCGCCCATGTCGAGGCGCGGCGAGCTCGATCTGGAACGCTTCAAGCGGCTGAGCGAGCGGGCTCACGGCGAGGCTCCGGCGGCAAGCGCGGAGACGCTCCGCGAGGCGCTCGCGCTCTGGCGCGGGGCTCCGCTCGGAGATCTCGGCGAGGCGCCGTTTGCGACGACGGAGCGCGTACACCTGGAGGAACTGCACTTGACGGCGCTCGAGGCCCGGATCGGCGCCGACCTCGCGCTCGGCCGCCACGCCGAGCTCGTCCACGAGCTCGAGACGCTCGTCGCCCATCACCCGTACCGCGAGCGGCTGCGGCGCGAGCTCATGCTCGCCCTCTACCGGTCGGGCCGGCAGGCGGAGGCGTTGGAGACCTACCAGCGCGGACGGCGAACGCTCGTCGACGACCTCGGGATCGAGCCGGGCGCCGAGCTCCAGGAGCTCGAGCGTGCGATCCTGCGCCAGGATGCGGCGCTCGCGCTGCCGACGGCCCGCGCGACGAGCAACATCCCTGCAGCGCTGACGCCGCTCGTCGGCCGCAGGCTCGAGCTCGCCGCGTTGACCTCGCTCGTGCGCAGCGGCGAGGCTCGCCTGCTGACGCTCACCGGCCCCGGCGGCACGGGCAAGACCCGGCTCGCCCTCGAGGGCGCCTGGGAACTGCTCTCCGACTTTCGGGACGGCGTCTGCTTCGTCGATCTGTCTCCGATCGACGACGCGGAGCTCGTCGCCACTCAGATCCTCGCGGCGCTCGGTGCCGACGAGCAGCCCGGTCGCCCGATCGTGGAGACCCTGAAGGAGACACTTCGCGGCCAGGAGCTCCTGCTGCTCCTCGACAACTTCGAGCACGTGACCGACGCCGGGCCGCTTGGTCACCGAGCTGCTCGCCGCAGCGCCGCAGGTGAAGGCGCTCGTCACGAGCCGCGTCGTCCTGCACGTGTCGGGGGAGCACGAGTACCCGGTCCTCCCGCTCGCCCTTCCCGACCTCGAGCACGACCCGGTCGAAAGCCTCGCCGGCAGCGAAGCGGTGGAGCTCTTCTCGGCCCGCGCGCGGGCCGTCAAGCCAGCGTTTCGAGCTGACGCCGGCGAATGCGCGGTCCGTGGCAGCGGTCTGCGTTGCGCTCGACGGCCTTCCGCTCGCGATCGAGCTCGCGGCGGCGCGGACCCGTTCGCTCGAGCCCGAGGCGATGCTCGGGCGCCTCGAGAGCCGGCTCGAACTGCTGACTGCGGGCCCGCGCGACGTGCCGGCGCGGCAGCGGACGCTGCGGGCGACGCTCGACTGGAGCTTCGAGCTCCTCGACGACGACGAGCAGGCTCTCCTCGCCAGGCTCTCCGTCTTCTCCGGCAGTTGCACCCTGGCAGCGGCCGAAGTGGTTTGCGGCGCCGACGTCGACGCGCTCTCGTCGCTCGCCGACAAGAGCCTGCTTCGCCGCGAGGAGATGCCCGAGGGCGAGCCGCGCTTCAGCTTGCTCGAGACGGTCCGCGAGTACGCGCTCGAGCGCCTTGAGGAACGGGGCGAGGCGGAACAGGCCCACCGCAGCCATGCGGAGCACATCCGCGGCCTCGCCGAGGGCGCTGCGGCGCAGCTGCGCGCCGGCGAGCCGAGCTCGGAGGTGTACGCGCGACTCGAGTCCGAGCTCGACAACATCCGCGCCGCACTCCGCTGGGCGGATGCGGCTGCACCTGAGTCGATGCTTCAGATCGCGGGCCTGCTGAAGCTGTTCTGGCGGGTACGGGGCCATCTCGACGAGGGCCGGCGTTGGCTGGAGATCGCGCTCGCCCACGGCGACCCGGAGGCGACGCCCGGCCGCGCGCGGGCGCTCGAAGCGGCCGGCGCGCTCGCCCAGCGGCGTGGTGACTATGCGTCGGCGAAGACGCTCTGGCAGGAAGGTCTCGAGGGCTGGCGCGCGCTCGGCGACGACCAGGGCGTCGCCAGGTGTCTCGGGGACCTCGGGAGCGTGTACGACCTCGAGGGCGACTCGGAGCGGGCGATCTCGCTGTACGAGGAGAGCGCCGACCTGCTTCGGCGGCTGGGGCTCGACTACGAGCTGGGACCTGTCGTCTCGAACCTCGGCGTCTGCCTGATGAGCCAGGGCAGGCTGGATGAGGGCGCGCAGCTCTACGAGGAGGCGGTCGAGCTCTGCCGCTCGTCAGGGCGCGAGGAGCAGCTCGTCATCTCCCTCTTCAACCTCGGACGCGTCTCGACGCTCCAGGGCCGGCAAGAGGCGGCAGGCGACCTGTTCGAGCAGGCGCTCGCGGCGGCGCGGGACCTCGGCTACCGGGAGATGATCGCCTACAGCCTCAAGGGCATCGGCGAGGTGCGCGCGGAGGCCGGAGAGCCGGAGGTGGCCGCCCAGCTGCTCGGGGCCGCCGATCGTCTGTTCGCCGAACTGGGCGCGCACGTCGAGGCGACCGAGCAGGCGACGTACGAGCGCACGGTCGAGCACCTGAAGGGGGTCCTCGGCGACGAGGCCTACGCCGCCGCTCATGCGCAGGGACAAGCGCTAAGCCCCGAGCAGACGCTTGGGCTCGCGTTTGGGAGAATCCCCGCGTAGTAGTACCGAAGTCACTTTAGGGAGGGAGGAAAAGTGACTGGACTTCGTGTGCTGGTCGCGGTCGCCACGACCGCGGCAGTTGCCGCCGTCGTCCCCGGTGTCGCGAGTGGCATCGGGCCGTTGAAGCCGACGGTCGGTGAAGCGTTGCTCACGACACGTCGGCGCCGCTCCGAGAGATGCCGACGGTCGTGCTCGCCGAGGCCCCGTCGGCGGACTTCGGCGAGCGCGGCGGCGGATCACCCGCCGACAACGGCTTCCAGGGCGACGGCGCGCTGCAGAAAGCAGCAGTCGCCAACTCGATCCCGGGCCCACTGTTCACGTTCGAGGGCCCGAGCAACGCCGACAACATCAGGCTCTATGCCCCGCAGTTCCCCAACGGCGTCAATCCGCCGGATCCCGACGGCGACGTGGGGCGCAACCACTACATCGCGATCGTGAACCTGAGCTTCGCGATCTACACGAAGCAGGGCCAGCTCCTCTTCGGACCGGCCACGCTGGGATCGCTCTGGCAGGACTTCCCGATCGACGAGTGCACTGAGCCCAGCGGCGATCCGATTGCTCTGTACGACGAGCTCTCGGACCGCTGGATCCTGACCCAGTTCACGACCCGCGGGCTCGCTCCGGCTCCCGCGAACCCGTTCTACAACTGCGTGGCGATCTCGGCGACCAAGGATCCGCTGGGGCCGTATCACCGCTACGCCTTCGTCACCCCCGGGACGAACTTCCCGGACTACCCGAAGTACGGCGTGATGGATGACGGGCTCTACATCACGACGCGCGAGTTCGCGAACCAGGGCACCGGCCCCGAGTCGATCGGCATCTACGCGATCGACCGGAAGGCGCTCGTCAAGGGAGATCCCAACCCGACGGTGGTGTCCTTCCAGCTCGCAGGGCCGGCGTTCCTCGTGGGCGACGGACTGCTGCCCGCCGACTTCGACGGGCGTAAGCACCCACCGCCCCATAGCCCCGAGTACTTCATGGGCACGATGGACACCGCGTTCCCGGACGGGGCCCCGTTCGACGGCATCAACTGGTTCGAGGCGTCGATCGACTTCAAGAACCCCGGGAACTCGACGTTCGCGCTGACGAAGCAGATCCCGATCGCGAACTTCGACACGATCTTCCCGTGTGTCGGCGGCCTCGGCAGCCGTGACTGCATTCCGCAGCCCCTCGTCGGGCCGACGCAGTTGCTCGACATCCTGTCCTACCGGCAGCGGCCGACGTGGCGGCTCCAGTACCGCAACTTCGGCCAGTACGAGTCGCTCGTCACGAACCAGTCGGTCGAGGCTCGGCCAGGGATCGCCGGAGTCCGCTGGTGGGAGATCCGGAACCCGCGCAACCCCGTCATCCACCAGGAGGGGACGTGGGCGCCGGACGACGGCGTGCACCGCTGGATGGGGAGCGTCGCTCAGGATCGGGACGGCAACCTGGCCGTCGGCTACAGCGTCTCGAGCTCGACGCTCTTCCCGGGCATCCGCTACGCCGGGCGACTGGCCGGCGACCCGCTCGGCGAGCTGTCGCTGGGCGAGGCGTCGCTCCAGGAGGGGAGCGGCGTCAATCTGACCACCAACTCCCGGTGGGGCGACTACACGTCGATGCACGTCGACCCGAGGGACGACTGCACCTTCTACTACATCAACGAGTACATGACCGAGAGGACGCTCCTGGCGCCGTGGCGAACGCGAATCGGCGCCTTCAAGCTCCCTGGGTGCAAGTGACGTAGTCGAGCCGGGTGGAGGCGGGTTTGCGCCCGCCTCCACCCGGGTATCCTCACGCCATGCGCGTCCTCCTGACAGCGGCCGCGCTGCTCCTCGTCGCCCTGCCGGCGGCGGGTTCTGCTGCCGCGCCGCCCAACTCCGCGCGCCTCTCGATCTCCGTGTGGCCCGAGGGTCGCGGCGACGGCAAGCCGGTCCGCACCCTCACGCTGAACTGCCGGCCTGCAGGCGGAAGCCACCCGACACCCGCACGCGCCTGCCGGCGCCTCCTGGCGAACCTGGGCGCTCTCCGCGCGGTGCCACCCAAGCAAGCCTGCCTCGGACGCTACGGCGGGCCGCAGCAGGCAATCGTGAGCGGCAGGGTGAACGGCCGCCGGGTCCGGGCGTTCTTCAACCGCAGGAACGGCTGCGAGATCGCCCGCTGGGACCGCCTCGCACCGCTCTTCCGCGCACAGGCGAATTCGGCCACGAGCCTCCAGATCACGGTCTGGCCTCAGGGAACGCGGGGAAGCTCGTACGCCACGAGCCTCACCTGCGAGCCGGCCGGCGGCAGCCATCCGACCCCGACGAAGGCCTGCACGCACCTAAGGACGCTCGAGGATCCGTTTGGCCCGCTCCGCCTCGACCTGCCCTGCAGATTGGTCTCGTACGGGCCCCAGGTCGCCGTCGTCCGCGGCAGCTACCGCGGCAAGCCCGTCGAGTCGCGGTTCGACCGCTCGGACAGCTGCGACGCGCGGCGCTGGGACCGGGTCGCCATCCTCTTCGCCGCGCCCTAAGCTACGCCGACTCGAACCAGAAGGGAGACGACGTGGCCGACACCTACGTCACGCAGGCAGGCGACAACCTCTCGACCATCGCGGAGCAGTTCTACGGCGATGCCTCGCTCTGGAAGAAGATCTACGAGGCGAACAAGCAGACGATCGGCAAGAACCCTGACCTGATCCAGGCCGGGTGGACGCTGGCGATCCCGGACGCGGACGCGGGCGCCGCCGCCGACCAGATCTACCTGACGCAGTCCGGCGACACGCTCACGAGCGTCGCCGAGCTCTTCTACGGCGACGGCACGCAGTGGAAGAAGATCTACGAGGCGAACAAGAAGGTCGTCGGCCCCGACCCGAACAAGCTCGGCGTCGACCTCAACCTCGAGAATTCCGGCCTAGCGAGTTGCTCGACGAGCTTCGCGTCGAGCCCGGGCAGCCCGCGGGCCTGACGTCGCGCGACACGCGCGACACGCTCGGTCACGACAAGGCGACAGGTAAGACGAAGCGCAAGGAGCTCGTCGAGCGGCTCAGCATCCTGCAGCAGCGGCTCTATGCCGAGGGGGAGCGCAGCCTCCTCCTCGTCCTGCAGGGCCTCGACGCCTCGGGCAAGGACGGCGTCATCCGCCAGGTGTTCACCGGCGTGAACCCGCAGGGATGCCGGGCTGTCTCGTTCAAAGCTCCGACGTCGACCGAGCTCGCGCATGACTTCCTCTGGCGCATCCACCGGGCGCTGCCGGAGCGCGGCCAGATCGGCATCTTCAACCGCTCCCACTACGAGGACATCGTCACCGTCGGGTTGCTCGGTCTCGTGCCCGAGAAGGTCTGGAAGCGGCGGCCGCGCGACGTGAACGGCTTCGAGCGCACGCTGGTGGACGAGGGCACGACGATCGTCAAGGTCTTCCTCAACGTCTCGAAGGAGGAGCAGGCGAAGCGCCTCCAGGAGCGGATCGACGACCCCGAGAAACGGTGGAAGTTCCGGAAGTCCGACCTCGAGACCCGAAAGCAGTGGGATGAGTACATGGCCGCGTACGACTGGGCGATCACGGCCACGTCGAAGCGCTGGGCGCCCTGGCACATCGTCCCGGCCGATCGCAACTGGGTGAAGAGCCTCGCCGTCGCCGAACTGCTCGTCGATGCCCTCGAGCGCATGGACCCGCAGCTGCCCGACCCGGAGCCGGGGATCGAGGACGTCAAGATCGTCTAGGCCGCGCCGCGCTCCGTCGCGTGCAATGGTTCGCCCATGCCGACTGACCAGTACCACGAGCCCCCGGAAGAGCTCAGCGACGACGCCCGCACGTTCGCCCGCGTGATCGCCTCCTTGCAGGAAGAGGCGGAAGCGATCGGGTGGTACGAGCAGCGGATCTCGATCGAGACGAACGAGGAAGCGCGCCGGATCATGGAGCACGCGCAGCGCGAGGAGTTCCTCCATTTCTCGATGGACCTCGAGTTCCTCGCGCGCCGCAAGGAGAAGTGGCAAGTAGCGCTCCGGAGGATCCTCTTCACGGACGGCGACATCGTCGAGGTCGCCGAGCAGGCCGAGGACGAGGTCGAGGGATAGCGGGCAAGCCCGTCGGGCTTGCGACAATCGAAGGATGCTGCAACGGGTTTCTTCGCCCGTACTCGTCGGCCGGCAGGAGGAGCTGTCCCAGCTCGAGGATGCGCTGCTCTCCTCGAACCGCGGTGACGGACGGTTCGTCCTCGTGGCCGGGGAGGCGGGCATCGGCAAGACACGGCTTGCGACGGAGCTGACGCGGCGCGCGCGCAAGCTGGGCTGCGACGTGCTCTGGGGGAGCTGCTCGGAGATGGAGCTCTCGCTTCCCTACCTGCCGTTCGTCGAGGCGATCGGCAACCACCTCGACGAGCAGGACCTGGCACTCGTGCGCGCCGACCTCGGCCAGATGACCGCGGAGCTGGCCCAGCTGTTCCCGCAGCTCGGGGACGGCGCTCCGGCCGCTCCCGCCGGCGATCCCGACCAGGCGAAGCTGCGCGTGTTCGAGTCGGTCGTCACGCTCCTCGAGCGCTCAGCGCGCGAGCGCGGCCTGCTGCTCGTCCTCGACGACGTCCACTGGGCCGACAGTTCGACGCGCCACTTGCTCGACTACGTCGCCCGCCGCCTCGTGCGCAGCCGGGTCATGCTGCTCGCCACCTATCGAAGCGACGAGCTCGACCGCCGCCATCCCCTGACGCGCACCGTCCAGGTCTGGCAGCGGGCGGGGCTCGCCGAGACCATCGCCGTCGAGGCGATGACGTCGGAACACGTGGCGGAGATGATCGCCGCCATCCTGGACGCGGACGAGGTGAGCTCGGATCTGGCCGAGCTCGTCCACGCTCGCTCCGAAGGCAACCCCTTCGTCCTCGAGGAGCTGCTGAGGGAAGCAATCGACCGCCAGGAGATCGTCCGAACCGGCACCGGCTGGGAACAGCGGCCGCTCGAGGCGCTGCGAATGCCCGAGACGGTTCGGGAGGCGGTGCTGCTTCGGCTAGGACGACTCGAGCCTGAGCACGTCGAGGTCCTCCGAACCGCCGCCGTGCTCGGCCGCTCGTTCGAGTACGGATTGCTCGTCGAGGTGTCGGAGGCCGATGAGGCGACCGTGCTCGCAGCGCTCGAGGGCGCCGTCGCGCAGCAGCTCGTCGAAGAAGACGCAGAGGCACGCGATCGCTACAGCTGGCGCCATGCCCTCACGCAGGAGGCGATCGCCGTCGACACCGTCCTGCCGAAACGCCTGCGGATCCATTCACGAGCCGCCGATGCGCTCCAGGCGACGGGCGGCAGCGCCATGGCCGTCGCCGGCCATCTGCTGGAGGCGGGACGGGGGAACGAGGCCGTCGAGGCCTGTTTCCAGGCTGCCGAGGAAGCGGAGCGCTCGGTTGCGTTCCGAGAGGCGGCTGAGCTGCTGGAACGCGTCCTGCCGCACGTCTCCGATCGGCGCGAGCGGGCACGACTCCTCCTCCGCATGGGCCGTCTCCGGTGGTACAGCGGCGAGCCCGCGGCCGCCGCACAGCTGCTCGCCGAGGCGGTCGAGCAGCTCGTAGAGCTCGGGCTCCCGATCGAGGCGGCTCAAGCTCGGAACTATCTCGGCCGCAGCCAGTGGGAGCTCGACAGGACAGACGACGCCATGGAGCAGTTCGAGCACGCACGCGCGGCCCTCGAGCGAGAAGGCCCCTCGGCCGACCTCGCACTCGCGTACCTACGGATCGCCGGGATCCATGCCTTCGAGTTGGAGTACGACAAGAGCCTCATCGCCGCGGAACGCGCCGTCGAGATCGCCGAGCAAGCGGAGGCTGACTTCGAGCGTGTCTACGCCCTGAGCGTCGCGGCGTTCGGGCACTACGGGACCGCGAGGGAGTTCACCCTGCTGGACGAGATCTACCGCGAGGCGATGGCCAAGGGCTACATGGTCATTGCCTCGGCCGTCCTCTACAACGAGATCTGGGATCGCGTGCACAGCGTCGCGGGCGGATTGGCGGAGGCGATCGAAAAGCAGGGGCCGGTGCTCTTCCACATCCGCCTCTCGGCCGGTGGCGAGATCGCGAGGGCCTGGGCCCTGATCGAGCTCGGCGTGCCTCGCGAGGCGCTCGAGCTGGCGCTGCGAGCGCGGGACCGGCACGAGAGCCTCGGGGCCGCGAAGTTCGCCTGGCGCTCTCGGCTCGCCGTCACCGAAGCACTCGTCGAGCTCGGACGCACGTCGGAGGCGGACGCGGAGCTGCCTCCTCCTTCTCCGGCGGACGACCTCCAGGACATCGTGTACGACACCCCCGCGCGTGTGCGGGTGGCGCTCGCCCACGAGCGGTTCGACGAAGCGCTCGAGCTGGGCCGGAGAGTCGCCGCGGCCGAACGCGTGTTGCTGTTCCCGAAGACGGTGGCCCTCGCCGTAGAGGCGCTGGTCGCGGGTGGGGCGCCGGACGAGGCGGCGGCGCTGCTCGGGCGCGCGAAGCGGCCTCTAATCGAGCCCGCCCAAGCCGCGCTCGCTGTGGCCGAGGGTCGGATCCTGCTCGCCGCGGGGAGTGCGGCCGAGGCGCGGCCGCTGCTCGAGCGCGCGCAGCGAGTGCTCGAGGAGGCCGACCTGAGGCTCTGGGCGTGGCAGGCCGCCATCCTCGCCGCCGAGGCAGCGGCGCAGACCGGCGACGTCGACGCAGCGCGCTCACTGCTCGAGGCGTGCGCTCGCGACGCACACGCGGCCGGCATGGTTCGGATCCGAGACGAGGCTCAGGCGACGGCCAAGCGCCTCGGGCTCGAGCTGCCGCGGCTCGAGGACGAGGCTGAAGAGGAAGCCGTCGAGCCCGTCGTCCTTCCGGCCGGTGAGCGCCTCGTCACATCGATGTTCGCGGACGTGCGCGACTACACGCCGTTCGCGTCGGCGAGCGCGCCGGAGGAGCTGGCGGACCGAATCCTGACCCTGCACCGGTGGGCCGCCGCTGAGGTCGGCCGGCGCAGCGGCATCGTCGACAAGTTCGCCGGCGACGCCGTGATGGCGACCTTCAACGTGGCCGGCTTACGCATCGACCACGCCGTGCTCGCGCTCGAGGCGGCGCTCGCGCTCCGGGACAAGGCAGCGATCATGGATCTCCCCGTCGGGGTCGGCATCGCCGTCGGCCCGGCCGTAGTCTCGCGGTCAGTCGACGATGCGAACATCAGCGTGCTGGGCGCGGCGACGAACCTGGCCGCCCGGCTGGAGAAGGCTGCCGGTCCCGGCGAGATCTTGCTCAGCGACGAGGCGTTCCGCCGCGTCTCGTCCTGGCTCGCCGAGCGCGGACTGACGGCGGAGCCTCAAGCGCTCGAGCTCAAGGGCTTCGAAGGATCGCAGCCCGCCTACCGGCTGCGCGCGTCAGTGCCGGCCGCGGCCGCCTGACCGAGTCTCTAGGCCGCGGCAGCGACGATACGGCCGGCGTTCTCCTCGGAGAAGTTCGCGTACGACACGCGGCCGCGCTCGACGACATCGCTGACGATCACCTCGTCCACTGGTCTCGACGTTAGCCGAAGCCCCCGCCTCCGCCGCCTCCGCCTCCTCCTCCGCCGCCGGAGAAGCCGCCGCCACCGCCGCCCGAGCCCGAGGACGGCGGTGCGAGCGCGGAACCGAACCCGGCGGAGAGGTCGCCGATGGACATCGCCGAGGCGCCGGAACCGAGGTCGCCGTCGGCCGAGATCCAGTAGATCGCGCTCGCTCGCGCGAGCTCCTCCGGCATGTTCAGGTGGGCCGCCTGGAGCACGCGGTCGGCGATGCCGAAGGCGATTCCGTAGACGAGGAACCGCTCCCACAGCGCGAGCGAGGCCGGCGGCGCCTCATGCAGCCGCGGGAAGTCCGTCAGGTAGCGGCGGAACGCATCCCAGCGCTTCGCCTCGACCTCCGCCTCGCGCGTACGACGCCGCCAGAGCTTCCGCCGGGTCAGCGCGAACGCAAGCATCGCCGCGTTGAGGAACGCGCAGATGGCCAGCGCGAGCAGCAGGGCGTCGCTCCACCGCGGGTACACCGAGCGCCAGCCGTCGATCGCGAGGTAGGCGAGCAGCGCGCCCAGCGCGGCGAACACGAACAGGCCGATCCAGAGCGGAATCGCGCCGAGCGAGACGAACCAGCGGCGGCTGCCCACCTCATCCTCGACGCTCGCCTGGAACGCCTGGAAGCGCTCGGACATCGCCGACCGCTCGTCCTCGATCTCCTCACGGAAGCGAGAGAGCCGCTCGGAGCCGCCGTCGAGCACCGAGTCGACGACGTCGGCGACGTTCCGCTCCCAGGCCGTGAGCGGCAGCGTCTGGTCGCCGGGGGACAACTCGAGGTCGTTGACGAGCTCCTTGCGCAGCCCGCCCCAGATCGAGCGCTCCGTCGTCGTCGGGGCCGAGCGATAGAAGCCGCGGCGCACGAGGTCGAACAGCGTCGCCGTGAACTCGAACGAGCCGGGGCCGCCGCCCTGCCGGAGCAGCACCGGCACGAGCGCCGGCTCGGTCTCCGTCGGCGGCTCCTGCTCGTACTCCCGGTCGTAGTCGGTGCGCAGCTCCCGCCCGAACCGCCAGAAGACGAGGCCGGTCAGGAGAAACGCCGGCAGCGTCCCGAGCGCCAGGAGGGCGAGGCCCGTCCGCCACGGGCGGCGGAGCGCATCCTGGATCCGATCGTGGTCGCGCTCGTAGGCGTCGGCGTCGGCCTGCTCCTCGGCGAGGATCCTCGGGAGGCCGTTGCCCTCGCTGACCCGCATGCCCGCGGTCGAAGCGAACGCGCTTCGCGGGTACAGGGTGCGCAGCTCGACGAACTGCCGCGCCGGAACCGAGACCGCGCGGAGCGTCGACCGCTCGCCCGCGAGCGTGACGTCGCCGCGGACCCAGACGGGGTGGCCCCAAGCTCGCATGACGTTCGCGGGGCCGGTCATCGTCGCCGTGAGCTGCCCGAGCGGCTGCTCCCACTCGTCGCCCCAGACCTTCAGGTTGACGTCGACGACGTCGTCGTAGGCGACGGCGAGGCCGCGGATGGCGTAGCGCAGCGAGAACGTCCGCGACTCGTCGGCGGCCTCGAACCGCCAGACGATGCGCACGTCGTCCCCGCGCCGCTCGATGCCGAAGGTGCTCGGCGGGCCACCCGGCTCCAGTGCGGTCGGGGCGCCGGGCCCGTACGCTCGACCGCCTTCGAAGACCGCGATTCCGTCGATCGTCTCCCCCTCGCGGAGCGGGATGTCGCGAAAGCCGAACGTGTACGCGCCCGAGAACGCGACTGTGATCTGCTCCTCGACGCTGACGACGCCGGGCTGACTGCCGGTCGTTCCGATCTCGGCGCGGACGTCGCTCTGTACGAGCGAGTACGACCGCGCGTCAGCGGCGCCGGCGACCGCGAGCGCCGCGGTGAGGCCCGCCACGACCGCCGCAAACTGCCGCAGCATGTCGCTCAGCCGGCGGGCGCGCCAGGCGTGAAGCTGACCTGCGGCGGTTCGCGCTGCGCGTCATCCTCCACGTCGAAGAACTCGCGCGTGGTGAAGCCGAAGGGGCCCGCGACCAGGGCGCCGGGGACCGTCTGGATCGCGTTGTTGTAGCTCAGCACCGTGTCGTTGTAGACCTGCCGCGAGACGGCGATCCGGTTCTCCGTCTCGGCGAGCTCGCCCTGGAGCTGGCGGAAGTTCTCGTCGGCCTGCAGCTGCGGGTACGCCTCGGCGACGGCGAAGAGGCGTCCGAGCGCCTGGCTGAGCAGCCCTTCCGCCTGGGCCGCCTCCCCGGGCGTCTGCGCCTGCTGCGCGGCGGCGCGGGCCTCCGTGACGTTCTGGAAGGTCTCGCGCTCGTGCGCGGCGTAGCCCTTGACGGTCTCGACGAGGTTCGGGATCAGGTCCCACCGCCGCTTCAGCTGGACCTCGATCTGCGCCCAGGAGTTGTCGACGCGGTTCCGGAGCCGGACGAACCGGTTGTAGAGAACGACCAGGGCGATCGCGACCAGCGCGACGACGGCGAGGATGACGATCAGCCAGACCATCGGGCCGACTCTACTCCCGGACCGCGCGACGGGGCGTTGCGAATAGCATGGCCGCGTGCTCACGCTCTACGACGCGGCGCGCTGCCCCTACTGCGCCCGCGTTCGGATTCTCCTCGCGGAGAAGGCGATCGCGTACGAGACAGTCGAGATCGACCTCCAGAACCGCCCCGACTGGCTCTACGAGAAGAACCCGGTCGGAAAGGTCCCGGTCCTGGAGGACGACCGCTTCGTCCTGCCCGAGTCTCGCGTGATCATGGAGTACCTCGAGGAGCGCCATCCGGAGCCGCCGCTCCTCCCGCCGGATCCCGGCCGAGCGCGCGCTCGTTCGGCTCTGGATCGAGCGCTTCGGCGGCTTTTCCCGGCCCTACTACCGCGTCGTCTTCGATGGGGACACGGCCGAGGCCCTCGATGCCGAGCTCGCCAAGCTGGACTCTGCGCTCAGCGCGAGCCCATTTCTCGGCAGCACCCAGTTCAGCCTGGCCGACATCGCCTACGTCCCTTGGATCATCCGAGCAGAGTCGAACGCGGGTCTCGATCTGGGCCGCCACGAACATCTCCGCGGCTGGCTCGACCGACTCGCTCAGCGCCCGTCGATCGCAGCCGAGCTCGAGCTCGTAGCGGCACTCGCCACGTCGACGTAGTTGGGATCTCCCGGCAGACGACAATAGACAAGGAGCCCCGGATCGCTTTTACTTCCGGGGTCGTCAGAAACCTCAGCCGAGGAGGCAGGAATGATGAGACCCCTGCTAGCCGCCGCGCTGCTCGTTTCACTCGCCGTGGCCGCACCATCGGCCGCTGGTGAGGCCAGCGCGGCTCAGTCCACTGCGGGTTCCTACATCGTCGTCTTCAAGGCCGACGCCGTCCGTGCTGCGACCGAGGCTCCCTCGCAGCGGCCGCTCGTTGCGGCTGCCGCCGGGAACCTTGCGCGGGCGCACGGCGGCAACCTGACCCACGTCTACCAACACGCGCTCAAGGGCTTCGCCGCTCGGCTCTCCCCCGTTCAGGCCCAGGCCCTGGCCGCAGATCCGCGCGTCGCCTACGTCGAGCCCGACCAGGTCGTCCACGCCGTCGCGACCCAGAGTCCCGCGACGTGGGGGCTCGATCGGATCGACCAACGCGACCTACCGCTGAACAACACCTACAACTACAACCAGACCGGACAGGGCGTCCACGCCTACATCATCGACACCGGCGTGCGCGCAACGCACGTGGAGTTCACCGGCAGGATGGGCAACGGCGCCGATTTCGTCGGCGACGGGCAGGGCACGAACGACTGCCACGGCCACGGCACCCACGTCGCCGGCACGACCGGCGGCACGACGTACGGCGTGGCCAAGCAGGTCACGATTCACCCGGTTCGCGTCCTCAACTGCCAGGGCTCAGGCACGAACTCGGGCGTGATCGCAGGCGTCGACTGGGTCACGAACAACAGCCCATCGCCCGCCGTGGCGAACATGAGCCTCGGCGGCGGGGTGAGCACGGCGCTCGACAATGCCGTCGCGAACTCGATCAACTCCGGCGTCAGCTACGCAATCGCCGCGGGCAACTCGAACGCGAACGCGTGCAACTTCTCGCCCGCCCGCGTACCCGCGGCCAACACCGTCGGCTCGACCACGAGCAGCGACGCTCGCTCCTCGTTCTCGAACTTCGGGACGTGCCTGGACATCTTCGCGCCCGGCTCGAGCATCACCTCGGCCTGGAACACGAGCAACACCGCGACGAACACGATCAGCGGCACCTCGATGGCCACGCCGCACGTTGCGGGAGCGATCGCTCTCTACCTCGAGACGACCCCCGGAGCCACGCCGGCGAACGTGACGTCAGGCGCTCGTCTCGAACTCGACGACGGGGCGGATCTCGAATCCCGGCACCGGATCTCCGAACCGGCTGCTGTACTCGCTCTTCGGCGGTTCTCCCCCGCCGCCACCGCCGCCGCCGCCGCCCCCGCCGCCTCCGCCACCTCCGCCACCGGGCGCTGAGTTGATCGTGAACGGCGGGTTCGAGGGCTCGAGCGTCGCCGTGGACGTTGTCGGGAAGTGCGTTCTGGTCGACGGGCGCCTATCCACACTCGGGTACCGGGTACTCGATCCTCGGGGCCGGCAACAACGCGAGCGGCGCCGAGTACCAGACGGTGAGCATCCCGTCGAACCATGGGGCCAGCTACACCTTCTGGCTCAACATCACCTCGAGCGAGTCCGGCCCGACCATCTACGACCGCCTCTTCATCGAGGTGCGAAGCACGTCGGGCGCGCTACTCGGAACGCTTGCCACGTACAGCAACGCAGACGAGACGACGCCCGGCAACTACTCGCAGAAGTCGTTCAGCCTCGCGGGCTGGCGTGGACAGACGGTGCGCGTCCAGTTCCGCGCGACGACGGACGTCATCCTTCCGACCAGTTTCCGGATCGACGACGTCTCACTGAAGTAGGCCTGTTAGAAAGGGCGGGCGGCCCGACGCCGCCCGCCCTCCCTAACGCAATGTCGTCGTCCGAAGGCAAGCATCAGCAGGAGCAGCTGGAAGCGCTGATCGACGCCTCGCCGCTTGCGCTCGTCGAGTTCGGACTGGACACGCGCATCCGGCTGTGGAACCCGGCGGCCGAGCGCATCTTCGGCTGGTCGCGTGAGGAGATGATCGGCCGCGCCGGCCTACCGATGGCGCCGGCGTCGAAGCGCGCGGAGAGCGAGGAACTGTTCGCGCGGGTGCGCTCGGGTGAGTCGCTCAACGACTACGAAACCGTGCGTCAGCGGAAGGACGGAACGCTCGTCGACGTGTCGATCGCGGCCGCCCCGGTCAGAGACGCATCCGGCCGCGTCATCGGAAACATGGTCGCCTACACCGACATCACCGAACGCAAGGCGCAGGAGGCCGAGGTCCATCGTCTCAACGCCGAGCTCCACGACCGGCTCGAGGAGCTCGCCGCCTCGCGGGCGCGGATCGTCACTGCCGGCGACGTCGAGCGGCGGCGTCTCGAGCGCAATCTCCATGACGGCGCGCAGCAGCGCCTGGTGACGCTCTCGCTGTCCTTGCGGGTGGCGCAGGCGAGGCTCGAATCCGATCCGGCGTCCGCACGCGCGGCCCTCGCGGACGTCACCGACGAGCTCGCCCTTGCCCTCGACGAGCTGCGCGAGCTCGCGCGCGGCCTGCATCCGGTGATCCTCAGCGAGCGCGGCCTGCGAGCCGCCGTCGAGACGCTCGCGGACCGAGCGCCCGTCCCCGTCGAGATCGCGGACATCCCCGACGAGCGGCTGCCGGAGCCCGTCGAAGCGACGGCGTACTACCTGATCGCCGAAGCGCTGACCAACGTCACGAAGTACGCCCAAGCCTCCGCTGTGCGCGTCCGGGTTGCCGCGACCGATGCCAGCGTCGTCGTCGAAGTCTCGGACGACGGCGTCGGCGGCGCCGACCCGGCCGCTGGAACCGGCCTCCGTGGCCTGGCGGATCGTTGCGAGACGCTGGGCGGCTCGCTCGAGGTCATAAGTCCCGCCGGCGCCGGGACGTCGCTAAGGGCCGAGATCCCCGGCGCGACCTAGCGCTGACGCGCGAGCTGCCGGACGACGCCGGTGTGGTTGACGCGCCACCGGAACAACTCGACGCTGACGCCGAAGTTCCGCGCGCCGTCTTCCAGGTCGCCGTTCTGCAGCATCCACTCGAGAGCGCTCTCGCGCGGCACGAGCAACGTCGCGCCGAGCCAGTCGGCCTCGGCCTCCTGCCGCCCGTCCCAGTGCCGACATCCACCGATGCCGATCGCCGGCGCGGCCTCGTGCTCGAGGATCAGGTGCGACAACTCGTGTGACAGGCTGCTCGCGCTGCGGCCGGGTGGTTGGCGCGGGTTGTAGACGATCAGTCGCTTCGTGCCGAGCACCACTGTCGTCGCCGAGAACCCGGCGTCCTCGCTCAGCAGGCGCCGGACGCTGCCGTCCTTCGCCCCGTCCTCTCGTAGCTCTCCGAGCGAGACGACTGGAATCCCCCATGTCTCCGCCAAGGCGAAGCAGTCGAGGGCGTCGAGCAGGCCTAGACCCAGCTCGCCCCGTACGAGCTGCGCGATCGTCTCCGCTTCGGCTTTGAACCCGGGGCGCAGCTCCTCCGCCACCCCGGAATCCTAGGTGTTACGACTCTCGAACCAGTCGGTTGTACGCCGCTCGGAAGATGTCCTCGAGCGCTTCGGCGTCCTCGGGCTTGACGTTCCGTGCCGAACGTAGGTACGACGACACCATCGCCACCGGCTCCTCGGCCTCAGCGGTCGCCGTCCCGCGCATGAACGATTCCGCCGGCATGCCGAGCCAGCGCAACAGCGTCGCGAAGGTGTCGACGTCAGGGCGTCGGCCCTGGGCCATACGGCTGAAGGTCGACGGGCTCACTTCGAGCTGGCGGGCGATCTCGCGCCAGCTCGTTCCGAGGGCCTTCCGCTTGCTGTCGAGTGCGGCGTAAAGGGCTTCGACGTCCACCGTGGTCTCGGGCATGCGTTCGACTGTAGCATCACCGTTTGACAGACCGAATGCACGTGCTACACTCGGGACAGTGTTCGACATGGCGAACACGTTCTCTTTCTCCGCTGGAGGTGTTCGATGCCCGCACCGATTGTTCTGGTTCCCGGATTCTGGCTCGGCGCATGGGCGTGGGACGAGGTCGCCGCTGCCCTGAAAGCCGACGGTCACGACGTCACGGCGTTGACCCTGCCCGGTCTCGAGTCGGCCGAGGCCGACCGGTCCTCGATTACGCTCGCCGACCACGTCGATGCGATCTGCGAGGCGGTGACGACGGCGGGGAGCCCCGTCGTGCTCGCCGTGCACAGCGGCGCCGGGTTCACGGGCTACGCCGCGAGTGACCGGGTCCCGGAGGGGATCGCGGCCATGGTCTACGTCGACTCCGCCCCGGGGAAGGGTGCGATGGACCCCGACTTCGACGGGGTGGAGAAGCCCCTGGTCTGGGAGGAGATCGCCGCGGAAGAGAATCTCGACGGGCTCAGCGAGGAGCAGATGGAGACGTTCCGACAACGGGCGATCCCGCAGCCGGGCGGCGTCCTGCGCGAGGGTGCGGAGCTGGCCAACGACGCCCGCCTTGACATTCCGAGCACGGTCATCGCCACGGGGTACACGTCCGAGCAGTACAAGGAGGCCGTCAAGGAGGGCTATGGGTGGCTCGCCGGCCTGCCCGAGCTGCGCAACGTGACCTGGGTCGACCTGCCGACGAGCCACTGGCCGATGTGGTCGCGTCCGCAGGAGCTCGCTGCGATCATCGGCGACGTCGCCAAGGGCGCGTCCAAGGCCTGACGCCGTGGCTCTAGGCTTGCCCAGTCACCCCAGTAGTGACCCGATGGCTAGGAGGGTGACCGCAACCGAAGCGAAGGCGACGCTGCTCGCCCTGCTCGACGACGTCGCCGCGGAAGACGAGGTGGAGATCACCAAGCATGACCGTAAGCTCGTGATGTGGCTGCCGTTGCCGATCCCGTCGGGTCGACGCATGCGTTGAGCCCCCGCCAACGGCGGGCGCTTGACGCGATCTGCGACACCTTCCATCCCGGGACGGCCGAGCTCGGCGCGGCTGACGCGTTCCTCGAGCTCTTCGGCTCGGAGCTGCGGCCGGCCGAGCTCCGCCGCCTCCTGTGGCTTCTGAGCCTCTTCGGGCTGCGGCGGTTCGATCGACTGTCGCAGGAGCGCCGCGAGCGGATCCTGCTCGCCTGGTGCAACAGCCGGTTGGTAACGCGCCGAGCGGCCTACCACGGCCTCCGCAAGGGCGCGCTCGCCCTCGCGTACGGGCTGCCCGCTCCTGGCGGCGGGCCGAACCCGACCTGGGAGCGCATCGGCTACCCCGGGCCGATCGGCCCTGTCGACGAGCCACCGCCGAAGGCGATCGAGCCGCTACCAGTGACCGGCGATCTCGAGCTCGACTGCGACGTCTGCGTCGTCGGATCGGGCGCGGGCGGAGGGACAGCCGCAGCCGTTCTGGCCGGCGCCGGCCTGGACGTGGTCGTGCTCGAGGCAGGGAGGTACTACGACGATGCGGATTTCGACGGCGCCGAGCTCCAGGGCTACCGGCGCTATCTCGGCAACGCCTCCGCGGCGACGCACGACCAGGCAGTCGGGATCCTCGCCGGTGCCTGTCTCGGCGGCGGGACGGTCGTCAACTACACGACGTCGTTCCGGACTCCCGACGACGTGCGTGAGGAGTGGGCGGGCCACGGGCTCCCGGCATTCACCTCCGAGACGTTCACGAAGAGCCTCGATGTCGTCTGCGAGCGGATCGGCGTCAACCTCGATCACAATCGCCGCTCCCGTCGCGAGGAGCTCGTCCACCGCGGCCTCGCCCGGCTCGGCTGGCACGAGGATGCAATGCCGCGCAACGTGCGCGGCTGCGACCAGGGCGTGAGCTGCGGCTACTGCCCCTACGGCTGCCGACTCGGCGCCAAGCAATCCACGGTCAAGACCTGGCTCCTCGACGCCTATGGCGCCGGCGCCCGCATCCTCGTCGACACGAGTGCGGAGCGCGTCCTCGTCGAACGTGGCGCGGCCCGAGGGGTCCAGGCCCGCACGGGCGCGGGGCACACGGTGCACGTTCGCTCGAGAGCGGTCGTCGTCGCCTGCGGGTCGATCATGACCCCGGCGCTCCTCCGACGCTCCGGTCTAGGCAACAGCGCCGTCGGGCGACACCTGCGCCTGCACCCCGTCGCGGCCACGCTGGGGATCTTCGACGAGGAGGTCCGGCCCTGGGAAGGGACGATGCAGGCCATCTACTCGGACGAGCGCGCGCAACCTGGACGGCGGCTACGGGCTCAAGTACGAGACGACCGCCGAGCATCCGACATTTATCGCCGCCTTCACGCCGTGGCAGGGGGCAGCGAGGCACGCCGAGCTCATGGATCGAACGCGCTACGGCGTCGGTATCGGCGCGCTCGTCCGCGACCGTGGGGAGGGTCGAGTGCGCATCGATCGCGGCGGCCGGCCAATCGTCCACTACCGCCTCTCGCCGTATGACGCGCGGCACGTCCGAATCGGCGTGGAAGGTGCGGCTCGCATTCTCGAGGCCGCCGGAGCACGCCGAATTGTCCTCGGCCACGCGCAACTCGTCGAGTACGAACCGGGCACGCGTGGCAGCCTCGCAGCGTTCATGAGCGCGGTAGACGCAGCTGGCTTCGGGGCGGGGCGACTGAGCGTGTTCTCGTTCCACCAGATGGGGTCGGCGCGCATGGGCGGCTCGGCCGGCGATTCCGCTTGCGACCCTGAAGGTCAGGTCTGGGGCGTGCAGGACGCCGTCGTTTGCGACGCCTCGACGTTCCCAACGGCCTCGGGTGTCAACCCGATGGTGACGATCGAAGCCATCGCCCACATGAATGCCTCGGCTCTCGCCGAACGGCTCTCGTAGAATCGGCAGCGTGTTCGCTCGCCTAACTGCATGGCTCCGCCGCAGGCGCGAAACGCCGCCGGAGGACCTTGATACGGCAGAGGAACTCGAAGCCCGCGAGGAAGCTCGGCGGCTTCTAGACGACAAAGACACGTACCGGGCGCTCGGCCGCTCCGGGCCGGACATGACCTCGGGTACGCGCCGCGACGCCGGGCGTTAGTTACACGGCGGCACCGCGCGATCGAGTCAGGGCCTGATGTTCTGGTTCAGCTGTCAGTCCGCGATCCTCACGCTGTCGAGGGTCCCTAGCCGCGACGCCCCCGTACGGCGCTGTTCGGCCACGCGGCTGGCGGGGGCGAACGCGCTCCAGGCAAACCAGCGACCAAAGCCGCGCTGGAGCGCACGCGGGCCGCTCATCGTCAGCTGTTGCGTCCGCATCGCGCCGCCGAGCCCCGCCCGTCCGAGGTAGACGCGATAGAGGGTGGCGGTGTCGACGCTGACCTCGAGGTCGATGTCGAACCCGGGATGCTGCAGGCACACCGAGACCTCCGAGGGCTCGAGCACCATCCAGTAGCGCTTGGCCGGATCGCGAAAGTCGAATTGGAGCACGGTTCGGCCGGGGGGAAGCTGCTCGCGATGCACGTGGCGGGCCATCCAGACGATCAAGAGGTCTGGGTCGAGCTCCTCGGGGCGAGGTTCGGTGAACGACCAGGTCACCCCCCACTCCCCGATCGCCTGGACAACTGGCTCTAGGTCGCGGCCGGCGGGCGTCAGCTGGTACTCGAGCGTCCTGCCCTTGGGGCCGGTTCGCCGCGCGACGATCTCGACCCGCTCCAGCGACCGCATGCGGTCAGTGAGGACCGACCGCGAGATCCCTGGCAGGCCGCGTTGTAGCTCGTTGAAGCCCTTAGCGCCACCGAGCATCTCGCGCACGATCAAGAGCGTCCAGCGGTCGCCGAGGATCTCACTTGCCTTGGCGATCGGGCAGTACTGAGCGTAGCTGCGCATCGCGCCACCCCATGCTAGCCCGTACTCCGTTGCAGGTTCGAAATCCGAACCGGTTGGTTCGAAATCCGAACCGGTTGGTTCGAACCTCGGTCTAGCTGCACGGGGCGCGCGGGTCCACCGTGGCTACATGACTACCGAGACGGCAACGCCCGACTGGGCAACGATCAGCGGAGGACGACCGTGAGTGCTATCCGGACACCGTCGCGCGAGACCGATGGGCTCGACGAGTTGGGGGGCGCGCTGCGTGGCGAGCTGCTGCTGCCGACGAGCGTCGGCTATGACACCGGCCGCAGAATCTGGAACGGCGCGATCGACCGCCGGCCGGCCGGCATCGCGCGCTGCGCCGGCGTCGCCGACGTGGTCGCGGCCGTTCGCTACGCGCGCGAGCGCGATCTGCTCGTCGCGGTGCGCTCCGGTGGCCACGGGGTCGGCGGGCATGCGCTCTGCGATGGCGGGCTCGTGATCGACCTGTCGCCGATGAAAGGCATTCACGTCGACCCACAAGCCAGGACGGCGCGTGCCGAAGCAGGTGTGTTGTGGGGCGAGCTCGACCGCGAGACCCAGCTCTTTGGGCTTGCGACGGTTGGTGGAATCGTGAGCCACACGGGCGTTTCGGGGCTGACCCTGGGGGGCGGGATCGGCTGGCTGATGCGCAAGTACGGGGCGACGGTCGACAACCTGCGCTCCGTCGACCTCGTCACGGCAGATGGCGAGCTCGTCACCGCCAGCGAGGACCACAACCCCGATCTGTTCTGGGGAGTGCGCGGCGGCGGCGGTAACTTCGGCATTGTCACGTCGTTCGAGTACCGCCTGCACCCGGTCGGGCCGATCGTGCTCGCCGGGCCGATCTTCCACCACCTCCACGACGCCCCGGAAGTGCTGCGCTTCTACCGCGAGTTCGCCGCCACCGCGCCCGACGAGCTCACGACGATCGTCGAGCTCGAGCTCGCGCCGCCACTGCCGTTCCTGCCCGAGGAGGTGCACGGCGAGCCGATAGTCATGGTGGGTGCGTGCTACGCCGGGGCGCCTGAGGACGGGGCCGAGGTCGTCCGGCCGCTGAAAGAGTTCGGCAGCCCGATCGTCGATCGGCTCGAGCCCAAGCCGTACGTGGCGCTGCAGTCGATGTTCGACCCGTTGGTGCCGCACGGCTGGCACCGCTACTGGAAGTCCGTCGAGCTGCCGCCGCTCACCGATGGGGCGATCGACACGCTCATCGACGACACCTCGCGCATCACGTCGCCACGCTCGTACACCATCATCCTCCAGCTCGGCGGGGCGCTCGGTCGCGTGCCAGAGGACGCAACCGCCTTCAGCCAGCGCGACGCCAAGCACAACCTCGTCATCAACGCTGTCTGGACCGAAGACGACCCCGACGCACACCGGCACATCGCCTGGGCGCGCGACTTCTTCGACGCCCTGCAGCCACATGCGCGCGACCGCGTCTACGTCAACTTCCTCGGCGACGAGGGGCCCGACCGCGTTCGACAGGCCTACGGCACCGAGAAGTACGACCGGCTGGTCGAGCTCAAACGCAACTACGACCCCACGAACTTTTTCCGCCTCAACCAGAACATCCCGCCGAAGTAGCTCTCGCGGCGTCTCCGCCTGTCAGGCGCCGAGGTCGGGCTGAATGGCGTCCGGCGGGGCGAGGCGGTGCGCGATGGCGGCCGCCTCGCGCCTGTTCGGTGCGTCGAGCTTCCGCAGGATGTGGGAGACGTGGACACTGGCGGTCTTGACGCTGATGACGAGTGTCGCCGCGATCTCGCGGTTCGTGTAGCCACGAGCAACGAGGGTCAGAACCTCCGCCTCGCGCGGTGTCAGGCCGAGAGTCTGCTCCAAACCGCGAGGAGTCGACTCGCTCTCCGGCGGCGCGAGCATCGAGCCGCGAGCGCAGGGCGAGCAGTTCGAGCTCCTGGAGGAGGGGCCTTGCTCCGATGCGAGCGGCGACGGCGTATGCCTCCCGTAACGGCGCTTCCGCCTCGGTGCGGGAAGCACCGGCCGCGACGAGCGTCTCGGCTTCGCGCCAGCGGCAGTAGGCCGCAAGGGGCGGGCGCTCGAGTTGCTCCCAGGTATCCGCGACGTCCGACCAGAGCTCGGGCCGGGCGACGCCGCGGGCACGCTCGTACTCGGCCTCGGCCAAGGCACGCCAGCCTGCGGTGTTCGGTGTGACCGCTGAGGCCTCGGCGGCGGCGTCGCGAGCGGCGGTGAGCAGTTTCCGCGCGCGACCGAGCCGGTCGCGGGCGGCGTCGGCGTCTCGGCGGGCGCGTGCGAGCGCTGCCAGCTCCGCCTGCGCGCGAAGTCCTTTGGCGCACAGCTGCACGTGGATCTGCGCAACCTCGCGCCGCGCTGCCCGAGACAGACCGTCGTGGATGGCCGCTTCCGCATCGGTCCAGCGGCGCTCCCAGAGGGCGAGCTCGGCGAGGTGAAGGTCGTAGAGGCCGAGCACGCGGTCGTCGCGAAGCGTGGCGCGCGCGGCCTCGAGGTGCGCTCGCGCGGCGTCGAGCTCGCCGCGGCCGATCTCGACGCCGGCGCGGATGGTGAGCAGCCAGTACGGGAAGTTCGAGGTGATGCCGCGGAGCGCGGCGGCGCTGAGCCTGTCGGCCTCGTCCCAGTCGCCGATCCCGACCAGCGTCTCGATCTGGTTCGTCGCGAGCAGGGGGCTGTCGATCCCGTACCGGCGCATCACCTCGAGCCCCTCCTGCCCCACTCGCGCCGACTCTCGGAGCCGTCCCAGCATCGTCAGCACATCGGTGAGATGGACCCATGCTCGCTCCAAGCCGATGCGATCACCGATCTCCTCGGCGAGCTGCAGGGCCTGACGAAGATGGGCGACACCCTCGTCGCCGCGCCCGAGATAGGCAAGGTCGCTGCCGAGCACCGTGAGCGCTCGGACCTCCGCCTCGCGTGCGCCGACATCCCGAGCGAGCGCGAGCGCCTGTTCGCAGATCGCGCAGCGACTCCGCATGGCGCCAGACCACCCCCAACGCCCCGGCGAGCGACGCTAGCGAATATGCGCGCTCCGGCGAGGGTGGCTCCGCCGGCACGAGCTCGACCGCGCGCTCGATCGCGGCGAGGCAGGCGTCTTCGCGGCCGGTCTGCGAGAGGTACTCGCCGAGGCGCACATGGAGGAGGGCCGCACGGTGCGGGTCGCCCTCGCCGACGACCTCGATCGCTCGCCGGCCGAGCTCGACCGCGCGCGCGGCGGCGCCGACTTGGCTGGCGAGCTCGGCGGTCCAGGTGCAGAGCTCGTCGAGGTCGAGCCCAGCCAGCTCGGCGGCGTCCGGCGACGACGTCCCAGAGCGCGAGCGCGCGCTCGAGGTGCGCGAGCGCCTCGGCGAGTCCGAAGACGGCCTCGGCCTGGCGCGCTGCTTCGACCGAGGCGACGAGCGCCTCGGTCGTCCGACCCGCGGCCGCCCAGTGGGGCGCGAGCTCTGCGGGTGTCGCAGCTTCGCTCCGCGCCAGCCCTTCGGCAAGCCGCGCGTGCAGTTCCTCGCGCTCACCGGGCAGGATCGTCGCGTAGATCGCCTCCGCAAGCAGCGCGTGCCGGAAGCGGAAGACCCGTGTCCCCGGCTCGGCTACGAGGACGCCGTGCGCGACCGCTTGGCGCAGCGAGTCGCGCACCTGCGGCTCCGGCAGCGCCGCCGTTGCGCAGAGCAGCGAGTACTCGACGTCGCGTCCGGCGGCAGCCGCCACGCGTAACAGGCTCTCCGTCTGACGGTCGAGCCCGGCCACGCGCTGCAGCAGCACGTCGCGCAGGCCCTCGGGGAGCTCCACGCTTCCCTCGCCGGCCGCTGCGAGAAGCTCTTCGGCGAAGAACGGGTTGCCCTCGGAGCGTGCGACGATCGCGTCCGTCAGCGCCGCCGGCAGGGAGCCGTCCGCGCGAGCCGTCAGCAGCTCCGCCAATTCCTCGTGGTCGAGCGGCTCGAGCTCGAGCAGGATCGCCGAGCCTGAGCGGCGGACCCCGTCTGCAAGACGGCGCATCCGCTCGGTCGACGAGAGCTCGTCAGCGCGGAAGGTCGCGAGCAGCAGAACCGGCCGGTCGTCGAGGTTGTGCGCGAGAAAGACGACGAGATCGAGCGTCGAGGTATCGGCCCAGTGCAGGTCCTCGAGCACGAGCAGCACGGGTGCGGAAGCGGCGCGCTCGGTGAGCAGGGCCAGCGTCTCCTCGAACACCCGCAACTGCGAGCCAGGCGTCTGCCCGTCGACGAGCCAAGGTTCGCCTAGCGGACGCAGCGCCTCGGCGATCGGCTGGTACGGCAGCTCCGTCCCGACGAGATCGATCGAGCGCCCGAGGAGCACCTCGAACCCGGCGTGGCGGGCACGACTCGCGAGCTCGGAGGCGAGCCGCGTCTTGCCAATGCCGGCTTCTCCGGCGACGAGGACGGTCGTACCGCTTCCCGCCTCCGCCGCGGCAAGCGCGCGCTCGAGCTCCCCGAGCTCGCGTCCGCGTCCGACGAGCACCTCGCTCGCGCGAGCCTCCATTTCGCCCAGTATCGCAGGGGCGCCTAAGCGCCCCTGCCAACGAAGATAAGCAGGCCGAGGGCGAAAGATAAGGCTCTCCGCCCGATGCGCTCGCGCTCCCCGACGGCCACGCTCCGGGCGTCGACGCCGGCTTCGCGCCGGCCATCCAGGACTGAACACGACTCCCAAGGAGGTTTCACGATGACGAGCAAGCACACGACGAACCACATCCTCACGATGCCGCGCTTAATGGCGTTGGTCGCCGTGCTCGCGTTCCTCGCCCTCTCGCCGGCCGTCGGCGCTTCTCCGGCTGAGCGGAGCGGCAACTTCCCGCACCTCATCGACCTGCCCAATGGGTTCTTCCCGGAGGGCATCGAGCACGGGCGGGGCACGTCGTTCTTCGTCGGGTCCCTGCTGGACGGCACGATCTTGCGGGGAGACTTTCGAACCGGGTCGAGCTCGGTGTTCGTGGCCGGCACGCCGGGGAGCGCTGCAGCCGGCATCGCGTACGAGGCCCGCCGCGACCGGATCTGGGTCGCAGGCGGCGGGCCGCAGCTCGTCGGCAGCGGTGACGTGCGCGTGTACGACGCATCGAGCGGGGCGCTGCTCGCGACGTATCAGCCGCCCGGAGCAGGGTTGCTGAACGACGTCGCGGTCACCCGTAACGCGGTTTACGTGACCGACTCGGGCTTTCCGCGGCTGGTCGTAATCCCTCTGGGAGCGAATGGCTCGCTCCCGCCGCCCTCGGCGGCGACGTTCCTGCCGGTCGGCGGCGACATGATCCAGGCCCCGGGCATCAACCTGAACGGGATCGTGGCGAAGAACGGCGTCCTGCTCGTGGCGAACTCCACGACGGGCAAGCTCTTCCGGGTCGACCCGGCCACCGGTGTCGCCGTCAAGCTCGACCTCGGCGGAGCCGACCTCAGTTACCCGGACGGGCTCGAGCTGCTCGGGCACAAGCTCTACGTGGTCCGCCCCTTCGACAACCGGGTCACCGTGATCTCGCTCCGAGCGCCACTGACCAGCGGTGTTGTCCTCGGCGACTTGACCGACCCGAGCTTGGATATCCCCACGACCGCGACCGTCGCCGCGGGCCGGCTGTGGGCCGTCAACCTGCGTTTCACGACGCCGGTCACCCCGACCACGCCCTACTGGATCACACAGCTTCCACTCCGCCCGTGAGGCGCGAATGGGTGAGAGCCTTGATCGCGTCGAGGTCAACGATCAGCCCGCGGAGCTCCCAGGGCGGATTTCCTGCACCCGCTGGACGAAGTAGGCGCCGTTCGTCGGCCTGGCGCCCTGGCGACATAATCTCGCTAGGCAGGGACAAGACCCTCCGCGTCATCGAGATTCGACCCGGTAGCTCAAGGCCAAATGAGCGAGCGGGGGCGGCCGCGTGAGGCGGCCGCCCCCCGACTACCGCTAAAACGCGACGACGAGGGCCGACCGAAAGCCCGGTCGATCATGTGGACTGGCCAAGCAGCTAAGTCGCGAGCTGGGGGCAGAGATCGATGAGCTTGCCCGTCGATCCGACCGACGTCATGTTTCCTTCTGCGTCGAAGCTGGCCGTCACTCGCCCGCTCTGATACCAGATTCCCGGCTCTCCGGACACGGGGTTGCCGAACCAAGGTCCGTGGCCGGTGACAGAGAAGACCGTCGAACCGTCGGGCTCAGCCCGCGCTTGGAAGGACCCAGTAGCGGGCAGGGTGATTGACTTGCGCGTCTCGAGATTGGTCAAGGTCAGCCTGTTGCCAGGAAAGACCGCCAAGAGCTTGACGGGGTTTCCCGCCTTGTCGGTGAAGGTCGTGCTGATCTCAACGCCGTCGATGTGAGCGTCAACTGGAAAGGCGCATTGGTCACTGATGACCCTGTCCGGTGGCGCTGGGACGATCTCCCGCGTCGGCTTACGGCCCCGGCGACGGGCACAACTGCGAGTGCGGCGAGCAGTGTCGACACCGCCACCACCGCACCGATCACTGACGAGCGCATCGAGTGCTGCATTTGAATCTCCGCCTTCCTTTTCGGGGAGACGCCAGGACGTCGCCCGGTGAGCTGCAGTTAGCCCGCGTTCGGAGTCCAGGGCCTTTTGATCTTGGACCGGTCGCCGAGCGGCTCGCGCCAGGGAAATCCCCGGTCTTGGTCGTTGAGGACGTGCCCTAAAGAGCGTCTAGCGCCGAGCTCTGACGTTTCGTAGGTTCATGGAGAAGCCGGGTCGCGATCAGCGCCATGGCGTTCGGACTCGCCCGGTCCCGTCGTTCCAGCCGGCCGTGTCGTCACCGTGCGACGGACGTTCTCTGGCGGCGAGCTGCGCGAGTACGCCCTCGAAGCCCTCCCTCCACGTCTGGATACGCCGTTGTTCAGCCGATCCGACGCCTGATCCAGTAGATGGTGGCGAGGAGCAGGCTGATGGCGAGCGCGACGAAGATCGCCGTTTCGATGGTTTGGAAGGCCCAGAAGTGGCGTGCGGGGTGCATGGTCAGCGTCTCGCCGCAGTCGGCCGCACCGGCCGGGCACCCCGTGCGAGACTCGGGGGGGCGGCTTCGTATCCAGTCGCCGTGCAGCAGGTTCCATTGCTGGGTGCTGTCACCTAAGTCCAGACCGGCCACGCTGATGCGGCGCGTCTCGGTCGGTAGATAGTGGTCTCGCGCGGCCAGCATGACGACCAGTCGTATGGCGAGGAACCCGACGACGATGGTTGCCATCGCCGGCAGGAGCCGGCCGGTGACGGCGCCGGCGAAGATGCCGAGCGCCAACGCGAACATCGCGTAGCCGAACACCACGATGCCGTGGATGTCGAAGAAGATGTAGTCGAACCGCTGCCCCGAGGTCTGCATCACGGGTGAGATCCACCAGTTGAGCATCGCGGCGAAGATCGCGGTCATGGCGAGTACGCCGATCGACACCAGGCCGAACTTGGTTGCCGCCCACCGCAGTCGCGAGGTTCCCTGGGTCCACACGAGCCGGTGGGTGCCGTGTTCGATCTCCCGGGCCACGAGCGGTGCACCCCAGAAGATGCCGACCAGCATCGGCAAGATGAGCAGGGAAGCCGGCCCAATCGAGACGTTCTGGTAGTCGTCGTAGAAGGCATCGGCGGCCTGGGCGCACCGGGTGATCGCTTCGGTCGAGTCGTCGCCATCACGGTCCCTCGGCCCGTGTCGATGGGCTCGTAGAGGTTGGCGACGACGGTCGAGTCGATGGTCTGGGGGAGGCAGTCGGGCAGGCCCGCCTCTTCGAAGCGATCGTGGATCGGCAGTCCGGTGGCGAGGAAGAAGGCACCGAGGACGATCAGACCGGCCACACCGAAGAGCAGTTGCTGGCGGTGTTGCCGCCACACGAGCCAGGTCATGCGACGGAGTCCTCGTGGTCGAGGAGCGTTTCGGCGCCGGGCGCCGCCAGGTACGCGAGGACGACGTCTTCGAGGGTGACGTCGTGCTGCTCCCAGGACGGATCGACAACCTGGCCGTTGGTGCGGACCAGCAGCGTGCCCTGCCGTTGCGCGTCGGCGGCAGAGATGATCCGTTCGACGCCCGCGATCCTCGATCGGCGCGGTCCGCCTGGGCCGATCAGGATCTTGTGGGTGGCGAGCAGCTGGTCGGTCTCGCCGATGACCTGGACGTGTCCGGAGTGCAACACCAAGAGGTGGTCGCACACCCGCTCGAGGTCGGAGATGAGATGCGACGACAGGATCACGGTCAACGGCTCCTCGGCGACGGCGTCGACCAAGGCGGAGAGGAACTCTCGGCGGGCGAGAGGATCGAGGCTGGCCAGTGGTTCGTCGAGCAGCAGCAACTGTGGACGCTTGGCCAGCGCCAGGCACAACGCGACCTGGGCGCGTTGACCGCCCGACAGCCGGTCGACGCGCCGGTCGAGCGGCACGCCCACCTTCCGGAGGCGTTCCCGACCGAACGCCACGTCGAAGTCGGCGTTGAGCCGGTCGCCCATCGTGAGCAACTCGTCGGCGGTGAAGTCCCGATACAGCGGAGCATCCTGGGCAACGAACCCGACGCCGGGCAGGGTCGTGTCTCCCGGTGCCCCGCCGAGCACACTGATCGTGCCCTCCGACGGGCGGATCAGCCCGGTGGCACAGTGCAACAACGTGGACTTGCCGGCCCCGTTCGGGCCGACGAGGGCAACGATCGCCCCCTCGGAAATGGCGAAGCTGCAATCGTCCAGTGCGAGCGTCCGCCGGTAGCGCTTCGTGAGACCGTCAGCAACCAATGCGTCGCTCACGCCGACTCCTCCAGGTCGAGCACCCTGCGCAGCGTCGTGTCCACGACCGCTCTGATGTGCTCGCGCTCCAGTCCGGCAGCACGCGCCTGGGCGACCCACGCCTCGAGGCTCGTGCGTAGCTCGTCGAGGGTCCCCGGTGATGGCCCCGACAGCGAGCGCACGACGTAGGTGCCCTGCCCGTGCCGTCCCTCGACCAGCCCTTCGTGCTCAAGCTCGCGGTAGGCCTTGAGCACGGTATTGGGATTGACGGCAAGCGCCGCCGCCACCTCGCGGACCGTTGGCAGCCGATCGCCAGGTTCGAGCCGACCCAGACGCAGCGCCTGTCTCACCTGTTCGACGATCTGCATGTAGGTCGGCACGCCCGACCTGGAGTTGATGTGGAACCCGATCATTGGTGTCTGAGTGTACTAGAACACTAAAACAAGACACCAGAGCAAATCGCGGTCAGGAGCCAAGAAGTCCCTGCAAATCGAGAGAGCCGACGCCCGGACTCGAACCGGGGACCCCTTCATTACGAGTGAAGTGCTCTACCAGCTGAGCTACGTCGGCGGAGTCTCGGGCCAGTCTAGCTTCGTGCCGGCGCAGCCTCGCGCCGCGCACGGAGGTCCAGGAACAGCAGCGTGATCGCGATGCCGACGAGCGGCATCACGGCGGCAGAGATCGCCACCCCGATCAGGTTGGCAGAGAGAACCGTGAGCTCCGTCCTCAGCAGGACCAGCGCGCCGACGAGCGGCCCGATGAGCAACGCCGTCGCGACGACGACGGTCGTGAGCGCGCTCACGCGCCAGAAATGCCTGCCGACGAGCTGCTTGCTCCGCCGGATCGCGGCTCGCCTGTCGAGGTCCTCGATCACACACGCGGGAACGGCGACGGCAGTGCGGCCGAGGTACCAGATCGCCACCGGGAGCCCGATGATCGTCGACGCGAGGAACAACGGAATGCCGGCCACGCGCAGGAGGACGCCGGCCAACGGGCGTGCGTGGTGGACCGCGCGCTGATAGGCGCTTTCCGCTCCGAGACGCTCGCTGCCGAGTCGGAGCGAGCTGACCACGAGGGCTGTCGCCGCGACGGCGAGCCCGAGCGCCGCGACCTCGATCGCCGCGAGCAGGAGGACATTGAGGTGCACCGACAGGAGCGTCTCCCGGCCGAGCGCTTCCACGAGATCCTGACCGGGGCCGAGATTCAACAGCGCGTGCACCAAGATCGCGGCGAGGAAGGCGAAGGGGAAGACGATCGCGCTGACGACGAGCAGCGTTCGCCAGTCGAGCCTGTAGACGCCGAGGGAAGCGCGGAGGATCTGGCCTGCGGCGCGGCGTTGCTCCAGGGGGCGAACCGGTGCCGGGTGCCAGCGCGTCAGCACCACGGAGAGCACGAGCAGAGCCAGCAGCAGGCCGATCGCCGCAACCCCCACCCACGTCGACGCATAGATCCCGTCGATCAGCTCGCTCGCGCCCGTGACGCCCGAGCAGAACAAGCCGCTCGAGTCGAGGCCCGCGCCCGAGGAGCCGGGAACGGTGAAGCTCCGGTTGCGTTCGACGCTCTCTGCCCACGTGAACGGCTGTTCCCACTGGAGCTTCGCGTTCGGCCCGAGCGGCCCATCGTTGAATCCCCGCTCGCGCTGGCCCCAGTGACCCTCGAATGTGCTCCACGCAAGTGGCCCGGTGGTCACCCCACGCGTTGGCAGGACGACGGCCCGAGGGCTGAACGCGCGTCGAGGGAGCGGTCGAGTCGTCGCACCCGAGGCCTTCGTCGGCGCTCCGCCCGAGCCAGAGCGCGTTGCGGTAGTAGTTCGCGTGCGAGCCGGCGCCCGGGTACGTGACGACGTGGGTCCCGCCGACCTTCTCGAGCTTGTCGTCCTCCCAGCCGGCGCGTTCTGCGCCCTCGTGCTGCGAGTAGAGCACCTCGACGGGCGGGCGCCGCAGCGCCTCCTCGACCGTGTCGGCGTCGAAGTGCAGCTGGATCTGCTCCCAGTCCGACTCGTGCTTGTCGTTGTAGTCGTTGAAGACGTAGTAGAGCCAGTACTGGAGCGCCAGGCGGCCGGGATGACCCGGCTCCGTCACGACGTGCGCATACACGGCGTTCGGCGCCGCGGCGCCGATGCGCTTGAACCAGTGCTGGTAGCTGCAGCGACCGGTGACGGGGTGCCCCGGCAGGTCGACGTAGTGGTCGGAGGGGCCGGAGGCAAGGTCGGCCGCGGTCGGTGCGCGGCGAAGCCGGCGATACCCGTCACTGCCGTCGAAGAGGGACACGTCCTTTCGACCGAGGACGACGTCGACGAGCACCGGCCTGTACGGCTCGCCCTTCCCGCAGAGCCTTCGCTGTGTCTTGAGCGCGACGACCGGGGCATAGCGGTCGGCGAGCTGCTGCTCGGGCGACACGGCAGCCGGGGCCTCCGGGCAAGCAGCTCCGGCCACGACGATTGCCGCCGACGCGATCAGGCGTCGCAGCACGTACTACTCGCAGGCGGCGAGCAGCCGGTGCGCCACGCTCGTCCAGCTCCAGCGCTCTTCAGCAGCCTTGCGAGCGGCGGCGCGAAGCGCGTCGCGATCCTCCTGCGACAGCGAGATGATCTCGTTCAAGCGCTCCTTGAGCGCCCCGGCATCGCCCTTGGGGAAGCTCGCGAGGTGCCGCAGGCTCGGTGGGTAGTCCTCGTCCAGCCCCCGCGCGATCTCCGCCAGGCCGGAGTGGTTCGCCACGACCGGCGGGCAGCCGGCCGCAGCCGCCTCCGCCGCCACCATCCCGAAGGCCTCGGGAAAGATGGACGGCACGACTGCCACGTCGGCAAGCGCGGCCAGGTGAACGAGATGGCGGTGCTCGAGCGGGCCGGTGAAGAGGACCGGCAGCCCTTCGGCCTGCTGCTCGAGCTGCGTCCGGTAGTCGCCGAAGCCGACGATGACCGCCCGAGCGTCAACGTCTTGCAGCGCCTCGAGGAGCAGGTGGACGCCCTTGTTGTAGATGAGCTTGCCGAAGTAGACGACCGTCGGGCGGTCGCCGGCGAGGAAGCTCGCGAGCCGGTCGGCATTGCCCTCGTCGGGGAGTCGCTCGTTCGCGTTGCCGGGATTCGGAGGGTCGTGTCGCGCCTCCTCGAGCAGCGCCGCCAGCGCCTCGTCGCGGGGTTGGGGACGCCAAAGCTCGATGTCGACGCCGGGCGGCACCTCGTGAACCCGCGTCGACGGGCCCGCACACCTCCGCGAGTGCTTCGCGGATGTGCTCCGTCCCCACGATCACGGCGGCTGCGCCTTCGAGCGCCTGGGCGCCCCACGTTGAGAGCTCGGCGTTGCCGCGCATCGAGTACTCGAGCTCGGACCCGTGCACCGCGACCGCGTAGTGCGCTCCCGTCGCCGCACCGACGGGGCCGCCGAGGAGGACGTGGCTGGCGAAGACGAGGTCGGCCGGAAGCCGCTCGCGAATGGCCGCAGCGTTGGCGTCGACCCACGCGTCGAGCTCACTCCGGGGGAGCTTCTGCACGAGCTCGACCCGATAGCCGTCGTAGCGATCGAGGACGAACACCGGCAGCAAGCCGCCCACGTCCGGGCGCACGGTGTCCGCGCCTCCGAGGTCGAGGCGCTCGGGGTGGGGCTCCTGTGAGAACACCGTGACGTCGTGTCCCTCCCGGCTCCATTCCCGGGCGAGCTGGCGCACGTAGATGTTCGAGCCGGTTCCGCCGAGGAGGTAGCCGTGCCACATGAGGATGCGCATCCCTTACGGCACCTGGAAGCCCGTGGCCTCGATCATCTCCGGAATCGTCACGAACTCGAGGCCCTGCTGGTCTTTCCACTGGGTGAGGATCAGCTCGGTCGCCTCCACGGAGTGGCTGCGGTCCCAGCCCATCGCGACGTTGCACCCGTCGTGGAGAAGGATCACGTCCCCACCGCGGATCTGGCGCTCGGCCTTCTTCATGATCTTCTCCGTGGTGACGTTCTTGCTCCAGTCCCAAAGCGTCACCGACCAGACGATCGGGACGTAGCCCTCTTCCTTGAGCACACGCAGCGTGCCGGGAGTGCGTCGGCCCCACGGCGGCCGCATCAGGCGCTTGCCCTGCACCTGCGCCATCTCGACGCCGGCGTCCTCGATCGCCTCTGTCGCCATCCGGAGCTCGCGCCGGAGGGTCTCGTGGCGGTGAAACGGAATCGCGATGTGTGAGTACGTGTGGTTTCCGATCGCGTGGCCGGCCGCGGCGACTTCGCGGAGCAGCGCCGGCTGCTCGCGCGCGAAGTGGCCGATGCTGAAGAACGTCGCCCGCACGTCGTGCTTGGCCAGCAGCTCGAGCAGCTTGGGCGTCCACGCGGTGTTCGGCCCGTCGTCGTAGGTCAGCGCCATCAGCTTGCCGCGCCCCGGAGTGCCGATGAAGGTCTTGCCGAAACCCTGCGGCTTCGGTGCTTGTCCGTTGTAGATCGCCCAGCCGGCGGCCCCGAGCGCGGCGCCGGCGGCGAGCGGCCACTTCCTCATAGCCTCGCCTCCTCGTCGTTTTGCAGCGGCTGGAGATCTGGCACTCCCCCAGCCCAGGCCGCCTCGGGAGCCGGCGGTGGGTACATCGCCGTCAGCTTGCGGTCGTCGGCGCCGCTGCGCCGCATGTGCCGGTACCACCGGTGGAAGAGCGGAGCCACGAGGACCGTCAGAGCGACCAGCACGGCGAGGCCTGCCAGCATCCAGAGGTGGCGCCTGAGCGGCCCGCCGTCACCGGCCGCCACGGCGGCCAGGCCCGCCAGGGCGACCGACAGCGCGATGCCGACGTAGTAGTCGAGCGGGAAGCGCCAGATCCACGGGACCTCGAACCACCAGACCTTCCCACGCTCGAATCGGCGCACGGTATAGGCGGGGTTGAGCACGAACCACAGATAGTCCCAGACGACCGCCAGAGCGAAGTACGTGGCGATCGTCCTCAGCTCTCCGGCGAGCGTCCACTCGACTCCGGCGACGAACGGCAGGTGGAGGACGAGCAGCGGGATCGTGAACGCGTACACGTGGTAGCCGGTCAGCGGGCGCCGCCCCATCGCGATGCCGAAGACGCGCCCGACCGGTCCGCGCTTCCGGAACCACGTGGGCATGCGCTCCGCCCAGCCGTAGCCGCCCTCGATCTCGATCTCGATGCCGGCGAGCCCGAACGCCCAGGCGAAGAGGATCAGCGTGCGTCCGAGCTCGAGCTCGCTCACTCCGCGACGTCCTCGATGAAGCGGTCGACTGCCGCGAATGTGTCCCTGTTGCCGTCCTGCTTGTAGCCGGCGAGCGCTTCGGCATGCCCGGATTCGCCGTCGAGGAACCGCTTGAGCGAGGGCTCGTCGAGCGCAGTCGCGGCCGTTCCGTAGCCGAGCCGCTCGAGGTAGCGAGCATTCATCTCCTGCTCGAACTGCCCGGCGAGCGGCAGCGCGAGCATCGGCTTGCGGAGGTAGACGACCTCGCTCACGAGCGAGTAGCCGGCCGATGCGACCACGCCGCGGGATGTGCGCAGGTCGTCGATGAACACGTCGTTCGAAAACGGGCGGTAGAGCAGGTTGCCGTCCTGCTCGTCGGCCGTCAGGCCGTCCCGCGCCCCGTAGACGCGGCACGCTATGCCGCTTGCCCGCAGAGCCGCCCTCGACTCCTCGCTGATTCGCCCGTAGACGAGGAGGTGCTCGCCGGGCTCGGGCCGCGCCGCGAGGATCTCGGGTCGAAGAATCGAGGGAACGAGAGCGGTGCGCTGCTTTCGTATCGGCGGGTGAAAGAACGTCGTGATCAGGTAGCGGTTTGCCCGCGGGAGCTTTCGACCAACGAATGCCCGCGCCGCGAGGTAGTCGCGGTGGATCCCGCGCAGGATGTCAGCGTCATGCCGGCAGCGGTCGACCATCTGGATGTTGCCGACGCTCATGACGGGAAGACGATGGGTCTTGGCAAAGAGGTACGTGAAGCCGTCGAAGTCGGTGATGACGAGCTCAGGTGCGAACGCACGGGCGAGCTCGACGCCGCGCCGCCAGTCCTCGGGCACGCCTCGAACAGCACCCCGCACGTTCGCAGACAGCGTCTTCCACGCCTTCACCTGGCCGTGCTCGAGCACGAAGCTGAGACCCCAGATCTCCTGCACGTCGGGCAGGTGCTCCTGGAAGTAGGGCAGCGCTTGCCCGGACGCCGCCATCTTGACCTCGTGGCCCTCCGAGATCAGGTGCTCGGCGACCACCCGGGAGCGCATCGCATGCCCGAGGCCCTCCCCGACGGCGCCGTAGAGGATTCGCATCGAGCTTCAGAGTCTGCAACTTGAGCCGACAGAAGGCTAGGCCGGCTCCGGAGCCAGGGCGGCCTGGGGCGGAGCCGGCTCAGCCTTCGCTCGCGCGAGGATGACGAGACCGAGCAGCGCCGCGGCGAGCAACAGCAGGGAGACGGTGTAGCCGAGCACGCTCTCGTGGAGCGCCTCGTCGAAGAGACCGATCCCGAAGACGAGGCTCGACAGAGGGTCGAACGCCATCGTCGTCGCCACGGCGGCCGCCAGCGCTCCCGTCTGCAACGCCGCCTGCTCGAGCCAGAACGCCGCGACGGCGACGATCACGAGCGCGTACACGTGCCAGTCCTCGAGCACCGCTCCGACGCCCTCGTCGAACAGGGAAACCGTCGTCTTCGTGAGCGCCGCGGCGAGGCCGAAGAGGATTCCCCCAGCCGTTCCGAGCAGCCCGGCACGCACGGTGGGACTGCGGCCTCGCGCGAGTGCGAACAGCACGAGCGCGACGCCGACGGCGGCGCCACCGATCAGCGCCCAGGAGAGCAGCGAGGCGTCGTCCTCACCCTCCGAGGGCTTGCTGACGACGAGCAGCGCGGCAAGCGCGCCGGTGACGAGGGCGGCGCCGAAGAGCTCCGACCGCTGGATCCGCCGCTTCTCGATCAGCCGGGCGAGCGGCAGGGCGAAGACGATGGTGGCAACGAGGAGCGGCTGCACGATCACCATGCGCCCGATGCCGAGCGCGATCGCCTGGGCTACGAACCCGACCCCCTGCGCGAGGAGCCCGAGCAGCCAGATCGGCTCATGGGCCAGGCGGACGAGGAAGCCCCTTGCGACCGACTCGGCCGGCTGCGCGGAGGCCGCCTTCTCCTGGAGCACGAGCCCGAGCGCGAAGAAGAACGCCGCAACGAGCGCGAGAACGATGTCCATGCGAACGACTCTAGGGCGCTACCGTTGCTGCATGAGCCGGCCTCAGGGTTTCCAGTACGCGCTTCGCGGCGACGACGTGGTCATCTCGCACCACGGGAAGAAAGCCACGACCCTGCGCGGTGACGCCGCCGTGCGCTTCCTCGAAGCGGTCGAAAGCGACGACCCGCAGCTCTTGATGGCGAGGGCGACTGGCAACTACAAGCGCGGAAACGAGCGGACCGCGCGGAACCACCCGCGCAACCGGCGGCGCTAGGCGGAGACGAGCGAGCCGGCGAAGGCCCGGCGGAGCTGGACGAAGAGCGCCTCGAAGGCGAGCGGCGCCTGGAGCTGGAGCTCTTGTAGCTCACGCCAGGTCTGGCGGACGAGCTCGGCGGCCGCCTCGGCGGCCGCGGCGCGCTCCGCGTCGGCGTCCTCGCGCAGCTGGTCGAGGTGGTCGACGTGGATCGCCGCGCGTTCGGCGCCGACGGCGACCGCGACGAGGTCGCGGTACCACGCGGCGAGCTCCTCCAGGTAGAGCAGCAGCTCCTCGCGCTCGGCACCGCGCTGGGCACGCCGTAGCCGCTGCTCGGCCTCGCGATCGGGGACGTCCTGGTTCTCGAGCTCGAGCTCGGCGGCTGCGCGTGCGTCGTTCGCCCGCTCTCCCGCCGCCGCGACCACCGCAGCGGCGGCGTCCGCCGGGACGAAGGCCGGATCGCGGTAGACCGACCGCGCCAGCTCGAGGAGACGCGTCCGGCGCTCGGCCGCCTTCGGGTCGAGCAGTCGGTCGACTCGGTCGAGCCGGCCGGCGGCGACCCGCGCGAGCGCCGTCTCCTCGTTCGGGCTCAACCCCGGTGCCCGCTCGGCGATCGCCTCACGCACGGCTCGCTCGGACAGCCGCCGGAACAGCACCGGCTGGCAGCGCGAGAGGATCGTCTCGGGCAGCGGCCCGACGTCGTCTGCAACGAGAACGATGACCGCATAGGGCGGCGGCTCCTCCAGATCCTTGAGCAGCGCGTCGGCGGCCTCGTCGTTCATCAGGTGCGCGCCGAAGATCAGGTAGACGCGCCGCTCCGCCTCGAACGGGCGCATGTGGAGGTCGCGCCGTAGGTCCCGGATCGTGTCGATCCGAATCTGGTCGCCGAGCGGCTCCAGGATGTAGAGGTCGGGATGCGACCGGCGCTCGACCCGCTCGCGCTCCCCGAGCAGCTCGGCCGCGAAGGCGATCGCGGCACCGCGCTTCCCGACTCCGGCCGGGCCGTGGAAGAGGTAGGCGTGCGCCGGCCCCTCCTCGAGCGCCGCGCTCAGCAGCCGCTTCGCCTCAGCCTGCTCCGGCACGCTCGAGAACGTGCTCACGGATCTCCTTGGCGACGTCGTTGACGGGACGGTCGCCGTCGACGGCGACGATGCGCTGTGGGAACAGGTCGGCGAGCTGGCGGAAGCCGTCGTCGACGAGGCTCAGGAAGGCGTCCCCCTCCCGCTCGATGCGGTCGCGAGCGGCACGTGAGCGCTTGCGCGCTTCGTCGACGTCGACGAGCAGCAGGAACGTGAGGTCCGGGAGGATCCCGCGGATCGCGTCGACGTTGAGCGCGAGGACGCGGTCGACCCCGAGCCCGCGGGCCACGCCCTGGTAGGCGAGGGACGAGTCCAGGTAGCGGTCGGAGATGACGTCGGCGCCGGCTTCGAGCGCCGGGCCGATCACGCGGTCGACGAGCTCGGCACGGGCAGCGGTGAAGAGCGCGGCCTCCGACCAGGGCGCGATGGGATCGCCGTCGAGCAGCAGCTCGCGGACGCGCTCGCCGAGCGGCGTCCCGCCCGGCTCCCTGGTCGCGACGACCTCCCCCCGCTCCTTCGCCAGCCACTCTCGAAGGCGCTCCGCCTGGGTCGTCTTGCCGGAGCCGTCGAGGCCTTCGAAAGTGACGAACACCCGCGGGAGGATAGTGCGGCCCCCGGGCGAAAAAGGCGTTCGCTGTGGAGCACCACGCCGCCGCCGACGAACTCGTCCGCCCCTGGCGCACTGCGACCCTGGTCGCAAGCGCGGTCGCCGCCTTCGAGCTCGTGATCATCCTCGTCGTCGGTGTCGCGATCGTCGGCAAGCCGCTGACGGAGAAGCTGCGCGACGCCTCGCGCGACCGGACGCTGGGAGTCCCGGCGCCCGCACCGAAGAAGCGGCCGAAGGTCGGCTCCTCGGTGCCCCGCCTCTCGCGCATCGAGACGACCGTGATGGTGCTCAACGGCAACGGCGTCACCGGCGCCGCGCACGAGGCGGCTTCGCGCGTGAGCGCGCGCGGGTACTCGATCGGAGAGGTCGGGAACGCGAAGCGGACGGACTACATGCGCAGCGTCGTCATGTACCGCCCCGGCTACCGCGGCGAGGCCCTGCGCCTCGCGCGCGACCTCCGGATCAAGATCGTCGGCCCGCTCGACGGCCTTCGCGCCCGCGACCTGTTAGGCGCGCACGTCGCCGTCGTCGTCGCCTAGAGCCTGAAGAAGGCGTAGCGGCCGCTCGGGGCTTGCTCCGGCTCGCTCCCGACGGCAGCACGGAACTCGGCCTCGGTCGTCGCCGCCGCCGCGCCGAGCGCGAGGCGGTCGAGGAGGATCCCGGTGAACCCTTCACTCCGCGCGGCCGACACGACCTCGGCGGCGGGCTTGCCGGCGATCGTCGCCGCCCAGTCCTCCGGCCGCCCACGCATGGCCCCGTAGCTCCAGTCGACGTCGTCGGAGTGCAAGTACGCCTTCGCCGGCTCGTAGCCGCCCATGAACGCCGGCGACGGCGGCTCCGGGAACGGCTCGTACGGCACCTGGACGACCCTGGCGCCGCTCGGCAGCCGGTCGTCCAGGCCGGAGAAGAACGCTTCGTCGCCGCGCCAGGCCGCCTCGACCGCGTCATAGGGAGGCACGTACGCCTTCGTCGTCTGGTCGAGGACGCCGAGCGCGAGCAGACCCGCCAGCAGCGCGGCGAAGATGGGCGCGCGGAGCCGCCGCTCGAGCGGCCCGAGGAGGAGCGCGACCGCGGCGAGCGAGAAGAACGCAATGAAGACCGAGAGCCGGTTCCAGGCTCGGATCTGGGGCCAGAGCACGGCGATGAAGGTCGAGAAGCCGCCGGTCGTGGCGATCAGCACGGCCGTGACCGTCAGCGCCGCCAGGCCGGCGTGGAGGCCGAGCTCATAGCGGCGGGCGGCCCCCGCACAGGCGGCCACCGCCAACCCCGACGAGCCAGATGAGCCCGAGCGAGGCGACCACCCCGAGCGTCGCCGAGCGCGCCTCGGTCTGCGGGATCTGGTCGACGTACTCCTCCTTCATGTTCGCGAGCGAGTCGATCCGGTGCCCGTCCACCGGCAGGAGCAGGTTGGTGAGGCGCAGGCTGTAGTTCTCGCTCTCGAACCAGAAGCGCTTCGCGACCTCGTCGTTCGTCCCGTTCGCGGCGCGGTAGACGAGCGTCGGCGCCAGCTGGAGCAGCGCGACGGCGGCGATCGCGGCCACGACTGCGCCTCCGGCCACGAGCGCCTGCCGTTCCCTCCGCACGATGAATCGCAGCACGGCGGCGACCGCGACCAGCACCACGGTGAACACGGCGTAGTACCCGGAGCCGGACGCCATCGCGACGACGGCGCAGATCCCCGCCGTGAGCAGGAGCGGCCGCCAACGGCCGAAGAGCGAGTCCCCCCTGAAGACCGCGATCGCCAGGTAGGCGCCGAGCGGCACCGCGTAGTAGGCGGACGAGGAAGAGGTGCACCTCGCCGCGCTGGAAGTGGTACGGCAGGAAGGTGAAGAGGAGCGCGATGACGAGCGCGATCCCGCGCGAGACCGGCAGGCGGCGCAGGACGAGGTACGCCGTCAGGGCGACGAGCGGAAACGTGAGCAGGAAGAAGAGGTTGATGACGAGCGCCGGATCCCCGGTGCCGAGGCCGAGGATCCGGAAGAGGAAGAGGTTCAGCGTCTCCCCGCTGATCACCGGGTAGTCGTAGAGCTCCTGGTCGTTGGGCGCTCCGAGCTCGGGGTTCTCGAGGTACCAGGGGTTCTCGAGGACGCCCTTGATCAGCGTCAGGTTGAGGGTCGCGTCGCCGGTGTAGGCGAACGGCGCTCGAAGGTCCGCGCGCCAGAGCTCCAGCACGAGGGCGGCCCCGGCCAGGGCGAGCACCATGGCGGCGCCGGCGAAGAGCGCGTCGCCCCGAGCCCTCATTGGCCGATCGACACGAGCAGGTCGTTGGCCAGGCCGAGCGGGTCGAGCTCGCGGGCCCGCCGGAGATGGCGGATCGCTCGCTCCTGCCTGCCGGTCGCGAGCTCGAAGCGGCCGAGCTCGTACCACGACCGCCAGTTGAGCGGCTGGAGGTCGACCGCCTCCACGTAGCGCTCCAGCGCGGCGCGGTCATCGCCGCGAGCTTCCTCCGCCGCCGCGGTCGCGAGCAGCGGCTCGATCGAAAGCGGGTTCAGCGTGCGGGCACGCCGCGCCGCGTCGAGGGCGGCGTCGGGATCCTCACGCTCGATAGCAGCGTAGGCGTCGTCGACCTTGCGAGCCGCGAGCCACGGTGCCGCGAGCGAGAAGACCACGGCGGCCGCGACGAGGATCGTGCCGGCCGCCCAGAGCCGGGCCGGTCGTCGAGGACGCGCCGGCCGGCCGGCTGCCAGCAGCACGCCCAGCACGACCATCACCGGGCGCGGTCAAGGCGACGAAATCCCAGTCGTAGTCGATCAGGGCATGCAGGAGGTAGGCGAGCAGGGCCATGGCGAGAGCGGACGCGGCCGCAGCATCAACCCCCGTCGTCGTGCGCACGGTGCGGACGACCGCAACCGTCGCCGTACCGACGAAGCCGACGAGGAGCAGGAACCCGATGATGCCGGTCTCGGCGAGGAACTGAAGCGCGATCGAGTGGGGCTCCGTCGCGATGGTCGTGTTGGTCCGGATCGGCCGGCGGGCGACGGCGAAGCTCCCGGCGCCCGTTCCGCCCAGTGGTTCGTCCGTGAAGAGCGTCCAGGACTCCTCCCACCACGTCCAGCGGCTGTTCAGGTTGAGCTCGCCGAGCCGTTCCGGGTCCGAGCCCGCCTCGCTGACCGGGTTCGTGAACTCGCGGAAGCCGTCGCGCGCCCAGTCGATCGGGTCCCCCCTGCTGACGGCGAGGACGGCCACGAGCAGGGCCACCGCGGCACCGGCGGCCAGCCGGGCCCCCGACAGCTGCCAGCGAAAGCGTGGTCGCCACTGCTCTTCGCGGCCGAGGACGAAGTAGGTGGCCGCGGCAACCGCAGACACGGAGACAAGGAGCGCGAAGCCAAGCTGGAGCCCGTCCGTCTCGCGAACATTCGCCGGCTGGAGATCGGAGGCGATCCCCGGCTGCGAGAACGCCCAGGCGGCGACCGCGATCGCGGGCGGTAGTGCGATCAACAGGGCGGCGACGGCCTCGAGCCGCTGCGTCGTGACGGCGATGTACGCGGCCGTCACGACCAGCGCAACGACGACTCCGCCGCGCGAGTACGTGAGCAGCAGGGCGACGGCCGCGGCATGGAGGAGCACGACGGCGGCGATCCGGACCCAGCGCCCGTGTTCGCGCCGCACGGCGAACGAGAGCCCCAGCGGGATTGCCATCGCGGCCAGGAGCGCGAGGCCGTTCCAGTAGTCGATCGGATCGCGGAGCCGGGCAATCCGCTCGCCGTCGGGGAAGAGCGCCGGAACGACCTTCCCGGCGAGCGCCCAGACGATCACGGCCGAGACCAGGAGCGTGAGGCCCGCGGCGACCAGGCGGATGGCCCCCGGAACTGTGGCGGCGATGGCCAGGCCGATCGCGGCGAACGCGAGGTAGACGACCCCGCGGTTGAAGTACTCCCACGAGCGGTCCGGGGCGACCGACCACAGCACCGACAGGCCGGTCCAGAGCACGAGGCCGGCGAGCAGCGCGAGGCAGACGAGTCCCCTCACGATCGAGCGACGGCCACGGAACGAGGCCGAACAATGCAAGCGCGAGCGCCGCAGCCGCGACCACGACCGCCGCCACGCCGATCCCGGCGAGCGGGCCGTAGGTGGAGCCGCCGCCGGCGAACAGGGCCACGGCCGTGAGTGCCGCGCCTGCAACGAGTAGGGCTCGACCCGCGAGCTCCCCGGCGCCGCGTGGGAGGCCCGCCTGCATCGGCAGCGAAGCTACCACCGGTGGAACAAGCCCGTATCCTCTAACAAAGCGCTAACACGGGGTTGAGATTGGATTCATCCCGTTCGGTAATACTTATGTCAATGCCGCGCGCCGACGATTTCCCCCGCCCGTGCGCTCGCGATCTTCGCCGCTGCGCTGATAGCAGCGACCGGCACGGCGCTCCTGCTGGGTGCGTCGCCGGCTCAGGCGGCGAAGCCGTGCTGGGAGCGAGTGATCGACGACTGGCTCGACAACGGCCGGATCGACGGCGTCTACTCGGCCCGCTGCCTCGAGGACGCGCGCAAGCGCCTGCCCGAGGACGTCCGGGCCTACAGCGACGCGGAGGAGAAGATCGACGCCAAGCTTCAGGAGTCCGGGCGATCGGCCCAGGGAGGCACGGGCGGCGGTTCGGATAACGGCTCGGGCGACGACAGCGGCTCGGGCAGCGGCTCCGGCGGCGGCTCGGACGACCCGCCGCCGGCGACCACCGAGCCGGATCCCAGCACGGGCCCGCGCAACGAGGGGCCGATCCAGGAGGTGCTCGGCGCGGGAACGACCGATTCGACGTCCATCCCGCTGCCGCTGATCATCCTCGCCGCGCTCGCCTTGCTGCTGATGGCGGCCGGCGGCGCCGGGCTCATCGCGCGCAAGATTCAGGCCCGGCGCTCCACCTCCGGCTGATCCGTCCGATCGGCCTCCTAATCTGGCTGGTCCGTCCCGAAGCGGACCGCTCCGAGGGCGAGCCACAAATCTAAGCTGTACGGACTAGGCCTGGGAGGTCGCGCAATGGCATCCGCTGAGAAGCTCCAGACGCAGGATTCGGTCGTCGACGACGCCGCGAGCCTCGCTGTTCGCCGACTCTTCACGATCCCAGGCCGCGACCCGTTCGAGGAGATCGAGTGGGAGAACCGCGACGCGTTCATCCCCGGCAAGGACAAGCCGGCCTTCGAGCAGAAGGCCGTCGAGTTCCCGAAGTTCTGGTCGCAGACGGCGACGAACATCGTCAGCCAGAAGTACTTCCGCGGCCGCCTGGGCTCGCCCGAGCGCGAGACGAGCGTCAAGCAGATGATCGGCCGCGTCGTCCTGACGATCGGCCGCTGGGGCCGCGAGGGCGGCTACTTCGCCGACGAGGACGAGGCGCAGACGTTCGAGGACGAGCTGAAGGCGATCCTCGTCAACCAGCTCGCCGCCTTCAACAGCCCGGTCTGGTTCAACGTCGGCTTCGAGGAGAAGCCGCAGTGCTCGGCGTGCTTCATCCTTTCGATCGACGACTCGATGGAGTCGATCCTCGACTGGATCCGCCGCGAGGGCATCATCTTCCGCGGCGGCTCCGGCTCGGGCGTGAACCTCAGCACGCTGCGCTCGTCGAAGGAGCAGCTGTCCAAGGGCGGCTACGCCTCCGGGCCGGTGTCGTTCATGCGCGGCGCCGACGCGTCGGCGGGAACGATCAAGTCGGGTGGGAAGACGCGGCGCGCGGCCAAGATGGTCGTCCTCGACGTCGACCACCCCGACGTCGAAGAGTTCATCTGGTGCAAGGCGCGCGAGGAGGAGAAGGCGCGCGTGCTCGAGGCGGCCGGCTACGACATGTCGCTCGACTCGGGCGACTGGGCGTCGATCCAGTACCAGAACGCGAACAACTCCGTCCGCGTCACCGACGGCTTCATGGAGGCGGTCGAGGCGGACGCCGAGTGGAACCTGACGGCGCGCACCGACGGCGCCGTCGTCGAGACGGTGCAGGCCCGGAAGCTGCTGCACGACATGGCCGAGGCGGCCTGGCGCTGCGCGGACCCGGGCGTCCAGTACGACACGACGATCAACGCCTGGCACACGCTTCCGAACACGTCCCGAATCAACGCGTCCAACCCGTGCTCCGAGTACATGTCCATTGATGACAGTGCTTGCAACCTCGCGTCGCTCAACCTGATGAAGCTCCGCCGCGACGACGGCGAGCTCGACATCGAGGCGTTCGAGCACGCGGTCGACACCGTCTTCCTCGCGCAGGAGATCCTCGTCGGCTTCTCGTCGTACCCGACGCCGGAGATCGAGCAGAACGCGAAGGACTACCGCCAGCTCGGGCTCGGCTACACGAACCTCGGCGCGCTGCTGATGGCGCGCGGCCTGCCGTACGACTCGGACGAGGGTCGCGCCTACGCCGCGGCGATCACGGCGCTGATGACGGGGCGCGCGTACCGCAAGTCGGCCGAGATCGCGAAGCGCATGGGCCCGTTCGCGGGCTACAAGCGGAACGCCGCGGCGATGATCGGCGTCATGGCCCAGCATCGGGCCGCCGTCGGGAACATCGACCACGCCGACTCGGTGCCGGACGACCTGCTGACCGCCTGTCGGAAGGCCTGGGACGACGTCCTGGACAGTGGCGAAGTGAACGGGTACCGAAACGCCCAGGCGACCGTTCTGGCCCCGACCGGAACGATCAGCTTCCTGATGGACAGCGATACGACCGGCGTCGAGCCCGACTTCTCGCTCGTGAAGTCGAAGAAGCTCGTCGGCGGCGGCGAGATCACGATCGTCAACAAGACGGTGCCGATGGCGCTCGAGAAGCTCGGCTACGCGCCGAACGAGGTCTCGGAGATCGAGGCGTTCGTGGACGAGCGGAACACCGTCGTCGGCGCGCCGTACGTCAAGACCGAGCACTACCCGGTCTTCGACTGCGCGATCGGCGAGCGCGCGATCCACTACATGGGCCACGTGAAGATGATGGGCGCCGTCCAGCCGTTCATCTCCGGCGCGATCTCGAAGACCGTGAACATGCCGGAGCAGGTCACGGTCGAGGACGTGGGGCAGCTCTTCACCGATGCGTGGAAGCTCGGCGTGAAGGCGATCGCGATCTACCGCGACAACTGCAAGGTCGCCCAGCCGCTGTCAGGCAAGACCGATGCGGGCGCGGTGACCCCGTTGGCGCCGGCGCTGGCAGGCGTGGCGGCTCCGCGGCGGCGCCGGCTGCCCGAGGACCGCACCGAGATCGGCCGCAAGTTCCGCGTCGGCGACTACGAGGGCTACATCCACGTTGGCGTGTACGAGGACGGCACCCCCGGTGACATCTTCGTCGACATCGCGAAGGAGGGCACGACCCTCGCCGGCCTGATGAACTCGTTCATGATCTCGGTCTCGCTCGGCCTCCAGTACGGCGTGCCGCTCGAGGTCTACGTCTCGAAGTTCAGCCACATGCGCTTCGAGCCGAGCGGGCTCACGAACGACGAGGACATCCGCGTCGCCAAGTCGCTCGTCGACTACATCTTCCGCTGGATGGGCAAGAAGTTCCTGACCGCCGAGCAGCAGGAGGAGGCGGGGATCCTCTCGCCCGAGGTGAAGGCGAGGCTGGCGGCGGCGTATGCCAACGGCGGCGACGCGCCGGGCGTGAACGTGGCGGACCCGGCCGAGGCGGCAACGCCGGGCCAGACGGCGCTCTTCAACCAGTGGGACGACGCAGTCGAGTGCGCGCGCTGCGGCGGCCGGATGATCCGAACGGGCTCGTGCTACACGTGCCGCGACTGCGGCACGAACACCGGCTGCAGCTAGCTGCGCGGGTCAGGGGAGCCGAATCAGGCCGATCCGGACGGCGGAAAGCTCGACGGCCTTCACGGGCGTGACTGCGACGAGCCCCGCGGGAACGAAGGCGGCGTGCGTGGTCACTCCCTCGAGTGACTTCCTGAGCCGGCCGACGCGGCGGGACCGCGCGCCTCGGGCGTCACCGCGCACGACGCGAACTCCGAACGGAGCGTCGTACGGGATGTACGCGACGGCGAGCTTGCCCGAGCGGTACGCAGCGGCCAGGAGCCAGGGCGCACGCGTCTCGCCGAACACGTTTACCGCCCTCGCGATGGTCGTGGGTGAGCGTTCCCCCGGCGCCCACGAGAAGATTCCCACCCTGTTGGACTCGATCACGAGCCGGCAGGTCGCCGCGCAGGCCATGTGGAACCGCTCGACCCCGCGCCCTGGAGCGCGGATCGGTGTCGCCGTGCGCGGCACCAAGCTCGCAGGGTCGAGCTCGACGATCTTGACGCCGCTCGCGTCGTGCCAGGCCAGCCACAGTCGCCCGCGCCCGTCGAGCCCCAGGTAGACGGGCCTCGCCGGCGTCGACTGGCGATCGACGAATCGCGTGAGGTTCTGCCCGGATCCGTCGGCTGCGCAACAGACCCAGAGAACGGAGCCGGTTCTGGACCCGCCCGGGAGGGCCCAGACCGTGCGCCCGCCCACGCTGAGAGCGGCGGCCGCGGAGAGGTCCTGCTTGGGCGCGATCGGCTTCGGATCCAGAGGAACGGTCGGCGGCCCGAGTTGACCGCTCGGAAGCAGCTGCCTCGCCACGAGCGAGTCCGCGTTCGTCTCCGAGACGGAGTACACGAGCTCGGAGCCGGCGATCAGCCGCACGTACGGGCTGGTGTTCAGGCGAGTCGTCTCGAATTCGCGTAGACCCCGGCCGGCGACCCTGGCGCTCGTCACGGACATCGTGTCCACGCCCGCGCCGGTCAGCGCCATCCAGACGCGGCCCGAGGCCCAGCCGAGGGCGGCGATGCCTTGTCCGAAGTCCCCGCGGACGCCGGGAATGGTCTTCCACCCCCCGGGTGCGGGCGCGGCCGGCGCGGCCGCAGCGAGCGTCGTCGCCGAAAAGGAGACAACGACAGTGACGAGTGCGGCGAACGTGGCCCGCCCGGATCGCCGTGTCTTTTTCCCTCGTGCCCATCATCACAAGACGTGACGACGGGCCCGCATCTTCCCTTGTCCTCACGGTTGACCGGTGAGCGAACGCAAGGTACTATGTATTGCATGGAACCTGTTCAGACACGCAAGTCGCTCTCCCAGCTGCGTCGCGGCACGGTCGAGTACTGCGTGCTGGCTCTTCTGCGCGGCGGCGCTCGCTACGGCTTCGAGCTCGTTCGCGAGCTCTCCGAGGTGGACGGGCTCGTCACGAGCGAGGGGACGATCTATCCGCTGCTGACGCGGTTGCGGAAGGAGCAGCTTGTGACGACGTTCTGGCGCGAGTCCGAATCGGGCCCGCCACGGCGCTACTACGAGCTCACCGACGCGGGCCGGGAGGCGCTCGACGACTTCGCGAAGGAATGGGCCCGGTTCCGGGACTCAGTCGATGCGATCTTGACCAAGGAGGAAGGATGACCACCATGCAGACCGACCGGCTCGTCGACGACTATCTGAGCCGGCTCGAGGAGGCCGCGGCGCACCTGCAGCGGTCACGTCGTGCGGAGTTGATCGCGGAGATCCGCGAGCACATCGAGGCGGCGCTGCGCGAGGAGGACGCCGCCGGCGAGGTCGCGGTCCGCAACGTGCTCGAGCGGCTCGGACCGCCGGAGGAGATCGTCGAGGCCGCGGAGCCGGCGCCGGAGGCCGAGCAGGCGCCCGCTGGGAAGCTCGAGGTCGCCGCGATGGTGACGCTCGTCGTGCCGTTCATCGGCTGGCTCTTCGGCATCGCCATGGTCCTGATCTCCAGGGCATGGTCGAACCGCGAGAAGACGATCGGAACGGCGCTGGCGCTGCTGGCCGTGGTTCCCTTCCTCACGCTCGCGATCGTCGACAGCTACTCGGAGAGCACGTCTAGCACGTTCGAGGTGCTCCTCTTCGTCCTGTGGGTGATCGGCGGCTTGCCGAGCGCCCTCTACCTCGGCTTGGCGCTACGGCGAGCTGATTAGGGGCACGTGACCCTCGTGGTTCCGGTCCAGGTCCGGCTTGCCGCGCTCTGGGCGTCGACGATGTTCCTGTACGTCTACGTGGACATCATCGCCATCTATCAGCCGGGTACCGTCCGCGACATCCTGCGCGGCCGTGTGTGGGAGTTCGACATCAGCCAGGGATGGGCGTCGGCGCGCTCGCGCTGATGAGATGAGCGTGATGATCGCGGTTTCGGTGCTGCTCGACCAGGGCGAACCAGTGGACCAACATCGTCGTGGCGTCGTGTTCATCCTGGTGGCGATCGGCGACCCGATCGGCGAGACCTGGGCCTTCATCTGGTTCGGCGCGATCGTCGAGGTCGTGCTGCTCGCGACGGTCGTGCGGCTCGCGTGGCGCTGGCGCGCGGGACGCGCCTCGACGCCGCCGAAGTTCAGGGATTGATCACGAACCAGAAGGGCTCCGGGAGCCAGTGGTCGACCGCGCACGAAAGCGCATCAGCGCCGGTGCGTGGGTCGATCCCCGGCCGGCAGTCATAGACCCTCATGTTCGAGTTGTCGAGTGCCGCCAAGACGAACAGTCCAGCGCCGAGCGCCGCCCAGGCAAGAAAGAGCGCTGAATAGCCTCGGTGGCGTTGCTGCCTGAGGCTCCAGGCGCCATAGGCGGCGAACGCAGTCCAGAAGCCCCAGAGGAAGATCACTGCCGCCCAGGTTACGTCTGGACGGCAGGAGGCTGGAAGGCCTCGTCGATCGGAGTGCCGGCGACGTTCGCGACCAGGTTGGCCATCGTGGTGTACGCCGTCTGCGCGATGATCTCGAGCACCTGCTCGCGCGAGTAGCCGGCCTCGAGCAGCGCGGCTACCTCCCCGGCCGACCGACCCCGGCTGCGTACCAGCTCCCTCGCGAACGCCGCGACCGCTTCGAGCCGTGAGTCCGGGAGCTCGCCACCGGCGCACAGGGCGTCGATCACCTCCTGCGGCGCGCCCTGGGCCCGGGCGAACGTGGAGTGCGCGGCGACCGAGTACGGCGCGCTGTTCTCGACGCTCACGGCGATCCCCACGACTTCACGCTCGACCGGGGAAAGCGCGCTCTGCCGAAGGGCCGACTGCATGGCCACGAAGCCCTGCATCGCCACCGGCGACTCCGCGATCGTGGCCGCCAGGTTCGGGATGAAGCCGACGTTCCGTTCGAGCCCGGCGAGTGCCTCCTGCGACGACTCGGGCGCGGACTCCTTCGTGTGAATGATGAATTCGCTCATGCGGCAAGCCTGGGGCAGGCGCCGCCGCCAAACAATTCCCTCCGAGGGAAGTGTCCTCCGATGCGTGGCGGCCGTAGAGTCCGTCTAGTGGCCAGCCCGGTCGGGCAGTTGCTTCAGCACTGGCGTCGCGAGCGCAGGATGAGCCAACTCGCCCTCTCGATCGAGGCCGGCGTCACAGCTCGCCACGTCAGTTTCGTCGAGAGCGGACGGGCCAACCCCAGCAGCGAGATGGTGCTGACGCTCGCACGCGCCCTCGACGTTCCGCTGCGTGAGCGCAACCAGCTCCTGCTCGCGGCGGGCTATGCGCCGCGCTACCGCGAGACGGGCCTCGACGCCGACGCGATGACACGCGTCCGAGACGCGCTCCAACGCGTGCTCCGACACCACGAGCCCTTCCCGGCCGTGGTCATGGACCGCCACTGGAACGTGCTCCGCGCGAACGACGCGGCTGAAGCGCTCTTTGCCTGGCTGCTTGCCGACACCGCAGCGGGCGATCCGCCCAACGTCGTGCGCCTCATGTTCGGCCCGCTACGCCCGTTCGTCGCCAACTGGGAGGCGACCGGCGAGGCGCTCGTCCAGCGCGTCCACCGTGAGGCGGTCGGCGGCGTCCCCGACCTCGAGACGACCCGCCTGCTCGACGAGCTGCTTGCGCTTCCAGGGATTCCCCAGGGCTGGCGGACGCCTGACTTTGCCGCCACCCCGCTGCCCGTCCTGCCGGTGGAGTTCGCCAAGGACGGCCTCGAGCTCAGCTACTTCTCCATGGTCACGACGGTCGGCACGCCCCAGGACGTGACTCTCCAGGAGCTCCGGCTCGAGTCCTTCTTTCCGGCCGACGCGGCGACGGAGAGCCACCGGTGGCACGCCCGCGCCTAGCCGCGTTCCCAGTAGTAGGCCTCCCTGGCGGCGTGAAGCGGGCCGTCGAAGAGCGGGAGCCAATGGCCGAGGAAGGTCGATCGCACCGGGTCGTTCATGATGCGGCGCACCACCTGGTCGGCATCCGGGCCTTCGCAGAAGAAGATGACCTCTCCCTCGGCAAGGAAGATCGCCCGACGCTCGAACTCGGTCGAGACGTGCTGGCCCGCCTGGTGTTCCGCGATCAGCTCGAGCGCACGGTCCCGGCCTTCCGGCTTGAGCCGCGCGATCAGTACGACTCGCTCCACTACGCGCGGAAGACCGCCAGCGGCAGCAGCGCGCTGACGACGTACTGGCCCGCGTCGACGATCTCCGAGATCTTCAGATCGACGCAGAGGCTCGAGAGCACGTACGCGTCTTCCCGGCTCAGGTCGTAGTTCTCGGAGATGTGGTCGATCATCGCGCGCACCGCTTCCTGCGCCGCGACGTAGAGGTCGGGGCCGACGCCTGTCGTGCCGTAGAACCCGGCGGTGTCGACCTGCGGCGTCAGCGGCCCGGGCGCCGTCTGGTACTGAGGCGCCGGGATCGATCGCTCTTCGTCCAGCGTGAGGCGAAGCGCGGCGTACATCGGCGACTCGATGCCGGTCACGCAGACCTCGCCGTCGCCCTGCGCAGCGTGGGCGTCGCCGCAGCTGAAGAGCGCTCCCTCGACCTGCACCGGCAGATAGAGCGTCGTCCCACGGACGAGCTGCCGCGTGTCCATGTTCCCGCCGAACGGCCCGGGCGGCATGACCGCCTGCTGGCTCGCGCCTGCCGGGCAGACGCCCATCGTCCCCAGGAACGGCGCGATCGGGATCGCGATGTCGTCGCGGAGGTGCGTGACGTCGCCGCCGTGAGGTCGAAGATCTTCAGGTACGGGTCGGGGAAGTCGTCCGGGAGCAGGCCGAGCCCGGGCAGGATCGCCGTCCAGCCCCAGCCGAGCGGGTGCAGATCGAGGATCTCGACGGCAAGGGTCTGGCCAGGCTGCGCGCCCTCGACCGCGATCGGCCCGGCCAGCGGATAGACCCGGTCCCAGTCGAGGTCGAGGTCGGCGGCGGTCGATCCGGGCGTGATCTGGTTGTCGCTGACGTCGCGGGTCTGCATGACCACGGTGTCGCCGCTCGCAATCGTCAGCACCGGCTCGTGGTCGACGTCCCAGATGAAGTGCACGCGGTCCTGAGGAACGTGGTGGGTTCGCCCTTGCCCGGCTGCCGGAAGGACGTCGGTCTGCGCCATGACTCCTCCTCGCTCGAGTGCGCTCGAAGCTACACGACGCGGAGCCGCGGCGCGCCGCCTCGGACGCCGGCTCGATTCGGCTGTTGCCCGAGCACCGCGCTCGGTCCAGAATCGGGTTCATGGCGGAACGAGACGAGGATGTCCGCGTTCGGTGCTTCCTCGCCCTCGACGCTCTTCGGGCGCGATACGGAAACGACTTGCCGTTCGTTGGAGGTCTTAGCGACGGCTTCGTCTTCGGCGGCAAGCGGGTGCCGTTCCTCAATCGGCAGAAAGGGATCTATCGCTCGGCGATCCAGAAGGGACCCGCGGCGCTCTCGATCCAGACGTCTTTCAAGTCTCCGTACGGAGACGAGGAAACGGACGACGGGTTTCTCTACGCATACCGCTCGGGGCCGATCGACCAGCCTGACAACCGCGCCTTGCGGCAGGCGTACGCCTTGGGAGTCCCGCTCGCGTACTTCGTCTCGACCCGCCCGAGCTGGTATCGCGTCGAGTACCCCTGCTTCATCACCGCAGACGATCCGGGTGCCCGGCACGTGCTGGTGACACCCGGGAGGATGACCGGAACCCTCGAGGATCCCGAGCCGACGCAGATCGACGCATCAATCGAGCGTAAGTACGCGGTCCGAGAGACACGAGTACGGCTGCACCAGGGCCGGTTCCGAGCACTTGTGCTTCAGGCGTACCGCGACCGCTGCACGATCTGCCGGCTGCATGAGCTCCGGCTCCTCGATGCCGCGCACATCATCCAGGACGTCGATCCGAAAGGCATCGCAGACATCCCGAACGGTCTCAGCCTCTGCAGCATCCACCACCGTGCGTACGACCAGGACCTCGTCGGCGTGTCACCGGATTACAAGGTGCACTTGGCGCCGCGGTTGATCGAGCGAGAGGACGGCCCGATGCTCGACGTTCTCAGAGAATCGCAGGGACGCACGATCGAGCTGCCGGCCAAGCGGGCCTGGCACCCGGATCGTGAGCGGCTAACCGCTCGATTCGAGCGGTTCGTCGCCGTCTGAGTCGACGGCGACGGCGTCCGGCGGCGGCCATGGCAGTCCGGCAGCCTCCGCCTCGCGTTGAGCGGCCGCAGCCGCCTTCTTCTCGTCCTTCTTCTGCTGCTTGCGCTCGCGCTTCTCGGCGCGCTCGCGTTCTCGCATCAGCTTGCCGATCGTCTGCCGCTTCTTCGCAGCCATATCAAGCCTCTTTTCTCATCAGGAAAGCGTCGCCACAGGCCTACACGGTAGTGGGAACGGCGGCGGGTGGCGCGAGATCCAGCGGAAGCGGACGCGCCGCGACGGGTGACGAGTGGATGATCGACGTCGTCGTCTGGCCGAGGACGATGAAGCGGTCGAGGATCTCCTCGAGGTCGTCCATCGACCGGAGGTGCAGCTTCACGAAGAAGCAGTCCTCGCCCGTGATGCGATGGCAGTCGACGACCTCGGGAATCTCACGCGCAAGCTCCGGGATCTTCTGGAGCTGGCGCGTCGTCGGCCGCACCCGCACGACCGCCGCGATCGGAAAGCCGATCGCCTTCGGATCGATCTCGGCGTGGTAGCCCGTGATCACACCTGCGCGCTCGAGCCGTTGGACGCGATCGGCTACCGCCGGCGCCGACAGATTGATCCGCCGGCCCAGCTCGGCCATCGTCACCCGCGCATCGGTCTGGAGCTCGTGAAGAAGACGGCGGTTGATCGGGTCGAGCAGCTGATTTTCGTTGGCCATGACCGCTGATCTCCTTTGCTTCGTAGGCGTACGAGCCGAAACGGCTACGCCTGAGTCTGGCACAAGACGACCCGCCGAAGGGACCATTTCGGGGTGCAGGAAGCCGCAACTCTCTCCCCGAACCGGTTCTCACGCCTCGCGAGGACCGCGCCGCCCGAGAGCTTCTTCGTCGGCAGCGCGATCTTCCACTACCTCGGCCCGGCCTTCGCGGTCCTGCTCTTCGCTCTCGTCGAGCCGCTCGGCGTGGCCTGGCTGCGGATCGTCACCGCCGCCGCCGTCTTCGCCCTCTGGCGGCGCCCCTGGCACGCCATCCGGTCGCGGACCGTCATCGCGATGGGTGTCGTCCTCGCTGCGATGAACGCGTGCTTCTACGTCTCCATCGACCGCCTGCCGCTGGGCACCGTCGCCGCGATCGAGTTCCTCCCGGTCATCGCGCTGGCCGCGGTCGGAATGCGGACGGCGCGGAACGCCGTCGCCCTGGGCTCGGCGGTCGCCGGCGTCTACCTGCTCACCGACGTTCGCATCGAGGGTGAGCCGGTCGGCGTTGCGTTCGCCTTCGCCAACGCCGCGCTCTTCGCCCTCTACATCGTCCTCGCGCACCGCGTCGCGCGGGACGACCGCATGAGCGGGATCGACGGCCTCGGCGCGGCGATGCTGGTCGCAACGCTCGCGATCACTCCGATCGGCATCTGGAGCGCGGCGCCCGCTCTGGTCGATCCGATCGCGCTCGCCGCCGGCATCGGCGTCGGCATCACGTCGTCCGTCATTCCCTACGTCTTCGACCAGCTGGCGATGGCCAGGCTGAGCCGCGCCACCTACTCGCTGATGGTCTCGCTGCTACCGGCGACCGCGACGGTCGTCGGGATCGTCGTCCTCGCCCAGATCCCCTCCTCGACCGAGCTCGTCGGCGTCGGGCTCGTGATTTCGGCGGTCGCCGTCCACCGCGAAACCAGTAGCTGATGGAGTACGTGCGCTTGGGCTCGTCGGGCCTGAAGGTCTCGCGGATCTGCCTCGGCATGATGAGCTACGGCGATCCGGCCTCGCGGGCATGGCATCTGGGCGAGCCCGAGGCCGAGCCGATCGTGCGGCGCGCAGTCGAGAGCGGCGTGACGTTCTTCGACACGGCCGACATGTACTCGGAGGGGATGAGCGAAGAAATCACCGGCCGGGTGCTCGCCAGGCTCTTCCGGAGCCGGGACGACTACGTGTTGGCGACCAAGGTCTACTTCCCGATGGGAGCGGCGCCCAACGACCGTGGGTTGTCCCGCAAGCACGTCCTCGCCGCCATCGACGCGTCTCTGACGCGCCTCGGCACCGACTACGTCGACCTGTACCAGATTCACCGCTGGGATGACGAGACGCCGATCGAGGAGACCATGGCGGCCCTCCATGACGTGGTGAGAGCCGGGAAGGCGCGCTACATCGGTGCCTCCAGCATGTACGCCTGGCAGTTCGCCAAGGCCCAGTCCATCGCGCATGCGGCGGGCTGGACGACGTTCGTGTCGATGCAGAACCACTACAACCTCGTCTACCGCGAAGAGGAGCGGGAGATGATCCCGCTCTGCCTCGACGATGGAGTGGGAGTGATTCCGTGGAGCCCGCTCGCCCGCGGACTGCTTGCCGGCAGCCGGCGGCGAGACGGTGAGCCGACCACGGTCAGGGCCTCGAGCGATCCGGTCGCCGAGATGTACGAAGACGCCGATTTCGCGGTCGTGGACGCGGTCCGCGAGGTGGCTGAAGAGCGTCGTCTGCCGCCGGCACGGATCGCGCTCGCCTGGCTACTCGGCAAGCCTGCGGTGACCGCGCCGATCGTGGGAGCGACGAAGCTGAGCCACCTGGACGATGCGATCGCTGCGATCGAGGTGACGTTGAGCGAGGAGGAGCTCGCTCGGCTGGAGGCGCCGTATCGGCCGCACCCGATCCTCGGCCACCCTGACTAGGGCCCCCTAGGACCTCGGTCCAGGGGTTCCCCCGAAGCGCCTGACGTCCCTCGAGCCCGACCATCGACGTACTCGATCAAGGAGGAGAGACGTTGGAACCCTCATTCATGAACAACAGGAGGATCGTCGGAGCGATCGCCCTCGTGGCGGCGCTCCTCGTGTTCTTCGCCGCCTACGCGTTCTCATCCAGCCCGGCGTACGGGGCGTCGATGGCCAAGGCGGCGAAGAAGCCGAAGAAGAAGCCGAAGGTTCTGGCCTTCGTCTTCCGGAACCAGCTCAACGTCATCGGGACGAACAGAAACGACCGGATCACGCTGCGGCTGAAGCCCGGCAATCCGTCCCGGCTGCAAGTGGACACAAACCACAAGCGCTACGTCGAGTACAGCTTCAAACGCTCGCGCTTCAACCGCATCGTCGTCCTCGCACGATCGGGACACGACGCGCTCTCGATCGACGAGAGCTACGGCGTCTTCACGGACAGCGAGGCCACGTACCTGTTCGGTAACTCGGGCAGAGACCTGGCGTACGTGAAGGGACTGAACGCCGCCGAGTCGTTCGACTTCGCGGCCGACGGTCCTCGGCTCAGGTTCGCCCGCAACGGCAACCGCGTCAGGATCGCGGGAGTCGAGCGGTTCGATCTGCCGGCCCGCGGCGGAGCGGACAACATCGTCGTCAACGACCTCTCTCGAACCGGTCTCGACCGGTTGAACGTCGACCTGGGTCGTGGCGACAGCGACGTCGTCAACGTGAAGGGCTCCTCGGCTGCAAACGAGCTCCGGATCCGCAACGCGATCGAGGTCAGCGGCATCGGGGCGCTCCTGCGCATTTCCCGGGCCGAGGCCGCGAACGACAAGCTGAACGTCGACCCCGGCGCGGGCAGCGACCGCGTCACCGTCGAGGGCACGGCCGGAAACGACGCGATGAGCGTCGCGGCGTCGGCGGTCGCGGGACACATCAGCGTGACCGGCGGCCCGGCCGGCGTGCCGATCGACCTCGTCAACTCGGAGGCGCTGGCCATCGAGGCCCTGGCCGGAAACGACACCCTGAACGCCGGTCTCGGGCTTGCCCCGCTGACCCAGCTGACGCTGGACGGCGGGTCGGGCAACGACACGATCGCCGGCGGCGACGGGAACGACACGCTGCGCGGCGGGACCGAGAACGACTCGATCGACGGCAACCGTGGAGACGACACCGGTCTCCTCGGGGCCGGGGACGACTCGTTCACGTGGGATCCCGGCGACGGCAGCGACAAGGTGGAAGGCGAGGCCGGCACCGACACGATGGTGTTCAACGGCGCGGCAGTCGCGGAGAACTTCGACTTCTCCGCCAACGGCAACCGGCTGAAGTTCTTCCGCAACGTCGCGAACATCACGATGGACGTCGACGACACGGAGCGGGTCGATCTCCGCGCCCTCGGCGGCATCGACAACACGGTCGTGAACGACCTGTCCGCGACCGACGTCAGGAACATCGACCTCGACCTCGCGACTGACGCGGCCGTCGACACGACGACGGTCAACGGAACTGCCGGCAACGACTCGATCCTGATCGCCCCGAACGCCGGTGCGGTCGACGTGACCGGTCTGGCCGCGGCCCTGAAGATCAAGGGCTCCGAGGCGGCCAACGACCTCCTCAACGTCAACGGGCTCGCCGGCAACGACACGATCAACGGCAGCGTCGGGCTTGCTGCGCTGATCAAGGTCGGGATGGACGGCGGCCCCGGCAACGACGCGTTGAACGGCGGCGACGGAGTCGAGGTGCTCCTCGGCGGCGACGGCAACGACGCGATCGACGGCAACCAGGGCAACGACGTCGGCTTCCTCGGCGCCGACAACGACTCGTTCCGCTGGGATCCCGGCGACGGCAGCGACGTCGTCGAGGGTCAGGCGGGGATCGACACGATGGTCTTCAACGGCGCGGCTGGTGCGGAGGTGTTCGACTTCTCCGCCAACGGCTCGAGGCTCCGCTTCTTCCGCAACCTCGGGAACATCACGATGGACGTGGACGACACGGAGCAGGTCGACCTCAGGACGCTCGGCGGCGCGGACACGACCGATCGTCAACGACCTGAGCGGCACCGACGTGACGAAGGCCAACATCGATCTGGCCGCGGCGATCGGCGGTACGACCGGCGACGGCGCTGCCGACTCGATCACGATCAACGGCACCAACGCTCCCGACAACGTCGTACTGGCCGCCAACGCGGGCGTCGTCGACGTGACCGGGCTCTTCACGGCCGTGGCGATCAGCCACTCCGAGGCCGCGAACGACACGCTCCCGATCAACACACTGGCCGGGAACGACGACGTCGTCGAAGGTGCCGGCGTCAACGCGCTCATCCAGCCGATCATCGACCTCGGCACGGACGAGTAGCACCACTTCCCCTCCAACACGACGGGGCTCCTTCGGGAGCCCCGTCGCGCGCTGCGGCGGGACTCGCGTTCTACGCGGCGGGCGTGGGTTCCTGCTCGGTCGCCTCGCGCGCGAAGCGGCTGATCAGCTCGGCGCGCGAAATGTCCAGCTTCCGATAGATGCGGCCGAGGTGGAACTCGATCGTCTTGTGGGAGAGGAAGAGCGCGGCGCCGACCTCACGGTTCGTCATCCCACGCGCGACGTGGAGCGCGATCTGGAGCTCCTGGGGCGTGAGCTCCTCTTCCTCCCAGGAGCGCCGGCGGCGCAGCGTCTCCCCGCTCGCGCGGAGCTCCGCGCGCGTGCGCTCGGCCCACGCGTCCGCGCCCTGGCGCTCGAAGAGCTCCAGCGCCGTGCGCAGCTCCTCGCGGGCGTCCTGCTTGCGGCCGGCGCGGCGGAGCCGCTCGCCGTAGGCAAGCCGGGTCCGAGCGAGCGACCAGAGGTCATCGGAGCGCTCGTGGATCGCGAAGGTCTTCTCGAAGGCCTGTTCGAAGTCATCGTCGGCCGCGAGCAGTGCGCGTGCCCGCGCTGCGGTCGCCTGGCCAACGGGGCTCTGCGGCTCGAATGAGGCTTCGTGGTCGGCGAGCGCGGCTTCAGCCGCTTGCGCGTTTCCCGCGCGCGCGTGCAGCTCGGCCAACTCGGCGTGCGGGACGATGGCACGGGAGTGGATGCCGAAGCCGTCGAGACTCCTGGCGACCTCCGTGAGCTCACGAATCGCGTCGTCGGGGCGCGAGCGGCTGACGGCGAGGAGTCCCCGCGAATGGCCGAGCCACATTCGGTAGCCGACGAGACCCGACGCCTCCACCGGCTCACGCGCCTCCTCCGCGTAGGTGTCGTACTCGCGCTCCGACCCCTGGCGCGCCGCGAGCGCAGCCAGGATGAGCAGCGACTGGAGCCGGGGCAGCCAGAGCCCGAGCTCACGCGAGAGCGCGAGCCCTTCGGACGCAGCGGCCACCCCCTCGGTCAGGAGACCCGCGCGCGCCGCATGCCAGGCCTGCTGGTAGAGCAGATAGGGCAGCAGGCCGACCGCTCCATCGCGTCGGGCCTCCCCAACGTCTACCGACGCCCGGCGATAAGCGTCCCGCGAATGGTCGAGCCACTCGAGTGCGCCGGAGATCCTCATGAGCCCGAGGGGGTCGAGGTCGGCGCACGCTGCCGACGCGACCGTCTGCTCGATCAGAGGCTCACCTTCATCCGAGCGACCGACGTAGCAGAGGACCCACCCGCGGGTCAGGGTCACGAGGTCGCGAAGCGCGGGGTCCGTCGTCCCCGCAGCCAGCGCCTCCGCCCGCTCGGCGGCGGCGAGCATGCCCTTCGCGTCCGCGAGCCCGAGCTGCGCACTGCAGGCCTCGGTGCAGATCTCCGCCGCCAGAGCGGGGTCGAGGTCCTCCAGCAGGCGCGAGGCTTCGATCAGTACCCTCGCCGCCTCTTTCGGCCGCCCCGCGAGGTATTCGATCCGCCCCTGGAGTCGGAGCGCAGCGGAGCGCAGCCGCGGGTCGTCCTGCGCCAGAGGCTCGGCGAGCAGCGCGAGCGCGTCATTTGGGCGCCCGGCGCTCAGCGCGGCATCGCCGGCCGCGAAGAGCCGCTTGGGCCTGGCCTCCTCGTCGGCCGTCAGGCTCGCAGCCCGCTGGAGCGCGGCGGCGGCGGCCGCGTAGCCCGACCGCTCCTGCGCTCGTCGCGCGGCCTCTTCCAGCGCAACGGCGGCTTCCTCGTCCGTGCCGATCGCGGCGCTGGCGAGGTGCCAGGCCAGACGCTCGGCGTCGTCGCGGTTGCGGAGAGCCTCGGCGAGCGCTCGGTGTGCGTCTCGGCGCTCGGACGGCGGAGCGCTGTGGAAGATCGCGGATCGCACGAGTGGGTGCCGGAAGCGGAGGTCGCCGTCCTCCAACGACACGAGCCCGGCATCCTCGGCCGGCTCGAGCGCTCCACGGCCGATCTCGAGCGAGTCGAGCGCCTCCGCGATCGTCTCCGCCTCGTCCGAGATCGACACGGCCGCGACGACCAGCGCGCGCCGCGACTCGGAAGGGAGCGTCTCGGCGCGCGATGCGAACGCCCGCTCGAGGGTTGGGCCGGCCGGAACCGGATCGGGCAGCTCCTGCGCGACCGGCGAGCTGCTCCGCGGTCAGGGAGCTTCCGAGCTCGACCAGGGCCAGGGGATTGCCGCGCGTCGCTTCGCAGAGGCGGCTCGCGACCTCAGGTGCGACCGATCGTCCCTCGTCGCCGGCCAGCAGCACCGCCGCATCGTCGGGCCCGAGCGTCCCCAGATCGTGATGCTCCAACGCCGGCGCGACGAACGGCCGCTCCCCACCCTCGCGTACTGCCAGGAGAATCGCGACGGAATCGGCCTCCAGCCGCTTGGCCGAGAAGAGCAGCGCATCGTCGGTCGCGAGATCCAGCCAGTGGGCGTCGTCGACGAGGATCAGCAGCGGCTTCGCCTCCGCCGCGGCGGCGATCAGGCTCAGCGTGGCGGCGCAGGTCGTGAACCGGTCGTACGGCTTCGGCTCACCGAGCCCGAGCGCGCTCGTGAGCGCCTCGGCCTGCTGGAGCGGGATCTCGTCGAGATGCTCCAGCAGCGGCCGCAGCAGCTCGAGCAAGCCGGAGAACTCGAGCTCGGCCTCGTACTCGACGCCGATCGCGCGGACGACTGTCATGTCCTCGGCGCGCCCGGCGGCGTAGTCGAGCAGGGCCGTCTTTCCCATCCCCGCCTCACCACGAAGTACGAGCGCGCCGCTACGCCCTCGGCGCGCGCGATCGAGCAGTTCGTCGACCCGCGCGCAGTCGGGTTCGCGCCCGACGAGCACGGCCCCCACGGTACCGCTAGGGCTGCTCGCTCTGCCGGACCCAGAGCGTCACGAGCCGCGCGACCATCGTCACCAGGAAGATCTGGCCGGCGAGCGCCTCTAACACCGTGAGCGCTTGAGGGAGCCCGACGGACGGCGACAGGTCTCCGAACCCCAGCGTCGTCAGGGCGACGAAGCTGAAGTAGAGGTACTCGGACTGCGCGTGCGGGCCCGGCTGCGCGAAGAACGGCTCGTCCCGGAGCTCCTCGACGGCCAGGTAGAGGAAGGCGAACAGGAGGCCGATGAGGACGTACGCGCAGAGCGCGCCGAGCACCGTCTCGTGCGTGATGCGGCGGTGGTGCAGGACGCGGTTGACCGTCACCGGCAACGTCGCGGTCACGAGCAGAACGGCCGGCAGCAGGTACGTGATCCCGAGGAGCTGCGCCGAGTTGACGAAGAGCACGAGCGGGGCGAGGGCCACGCAGGCGGCGATCGTGATCGCGTGGCGGCGCGTGATCGTGTGCCCGGTGTCGGGATCGCTGATCGCGACGACGAGCGCGGCGGCGGACAGCAGCGTGCTCCCGATCGCGCCCCACCGTGGGTCGTCGACGAGCTCCAGCAGGAAGAAGTTCGCCAGCAAGAGGATGAGCAGGCTGGCGTAGCTGTCCAGCAGGCGGACGACGCGCTCGCGGAGGCTCATCTGCGCGTGGACGATACGGCTGACGGGTACTCTCGGCTGGGCGATGGACGAAAGGCGCTTCCGTGACCGGACGGAAGCGGGGCGGCTGCTGGCGGAGCGGCTGCGATCGTACGCCGGCCGGGACGACGTGGTCGTGCTCGCCCTCCCGCGGGGAGGGGTACCCGTCGCCTACGAGGTCGCGAAGGAGCTCGGCGCGCCGCTCGGCCTCTTCCTCGTCCGCAAGGTCGGCGTGCCCGGGCACGAGGAGCTCGCGATGGGAGCGATCGCCAGCGGCGGGGTCTTGGTCTTGAACGAGCGGCTCGTCCAGGCGCTCGGACTCGACGAGGCGGCGCTTCAGCAGGCGATCGACCAGGAGCTCCGCGAGCTCGAGCGCCGCGAGGCTGCCTACGACGGCAAGCGGAGCCGGCCGGAGCTCGAGGGGAAGACGGTGATCCTGGTCGACGACGGCCTCGCCACGGGCTCGAGCATGAGGGCTGCGGCGCTCGCGGTTCGCCGGCTCAACCCCGCGCGGGTGGTCATTGCCGTCCCGGTCGCGGCGGAGGAGACCTGCGACGCCTTCCGCGACATCGTCGACGAGGTCGTCTGCGAGGTGACGCCGAGGCCGTTCCAGGCCGTCGGCCTCTGGTACGAGGACTTCACGCAGACGAGCGACGAGGAGGTCCGCGAGCTGCTCGAGCGCGCTGAGGCGGGCGCGTGAGCTAGCCCGACCGGCGGCGACTGGGGCGAAGCGCTCCCAGCCACGCGCGCGGCAGTCGCCCGCGCGCCGTCTGCGAGCGGCCTCGCGCGTAGCGCCTCGGGCGTCCCAGGTCCATGGACGCCCGAGCCATGGCCGCAGAGGACATGCAACGGCTCATAGTGGCCGAGCACGCGCGGCGATTTCAGCCGCAGGACCGGGTGGACGCCGAGCGGCTCGTCGCCCGCGAGGAAGTAGGGCGCCGTCCCGAGCGCATCGGCGCAGACGAGCGCCCGCAGCTCCGGAACCCAGACCGCGATCTCATGCCAGAGCCGCATGTCGACCACCGGGACTACCTCCAAGCCCGACTCGCCGATCCCGTGCAAGGGAACCGCGTAGTGAGGAACGCCGAGATGCTCCGCGACCTCGGCGCAGTCCCGCTGGTGGCGGTCGAGCAGCTGGACGACGCCGGCCGGCCGCCCCAGCGCCGCGATGCGCTCGAGTGCCGGCTCCCAGGCGATCGGGTCGAAGACCCAGACGCCGTCGTCAACGGCAAGGGCGTGGGACGTGCGCTGCATGCGCTCGTCGACCTGCCAGCCGAAGCCGCCCTCGAACTCGTCGCAGAAGCGGAGCTCGGTGCCGGGCTCGTTGCGGGTCAGGTAGTGCTCGGTGTAGGTCTCCTGCTCGGGACTGAAGTGGTCCCCGACCGCCCGCGCATACGGACGCCCGACCCGGGTCGCGTAGGCGGCGAAGCCCTCGTTCCGCAGCGGCTCCCAATCCTCCTGGTAGGGCGTGACGAGGTGCGTCCGCGACACGTTCCGTGCCGAGAGCAGGAACGCGAGCCCGATGCCGCTCGAGACCTCGAGCACCGACCGGTCTTCGCGCGCGGCCTGCGTCCCGAGAGCCCGATAGACGCGCGCCAGCTCCTCCGGAGACGGAAGCTCGCTCACCTCCGAGCGGAGCTCTTCGAGCGACGTCTTCAGCTCTTCGACCTCGAGCGGCGGCAGGTCGATCAGGCGGGCGGTGCCGCCGGACGTGTCCTCGAGCACCCCGAGGAGCTCGTCGACCGAGCCGAAGTCGGCCTCCTCGTCGAGGACCCCGGCAGCCTTCAGCTCCTCCACCAGCGACTTGAGGTAGACGCGGGAGCCGTGGGTGACGTCGGAGGCGGCGGCGAGGATCCAGAGCGGCGAGAACCCAAACGCGAGGAACGAGCCGAGCTCGACGACGTTTCCCGCTCCCTTCCTGACCGCGAGCTCGCTCGCCCCCGGCGCCTTCGGCTCCGCGGTCGAGGAGCCCTCGACGGCGCCCACGCCTTCGACGAGGATTCGCAGGAGGTTCTTCGCGCTGACCTCGTAGAGCCGCGAGCGGCGAATCAGGCGCGGTAGGAGCACTTGCGCGGTCTCGTGGACGGTGCCGCCGACGACGGCCGCCGTCATGCGAACGATCCGCTCGGGCAGCGACGCGACGTAGCGGACGACCCTGTTCATCAGCGAAAGAGGTCGCGCTCGGCGGGCATGACCAGGTCGCGGGCGGCGCCGTCGCCGCTCAACTCGAGACCGCGGACGATCGCGGCGGGGATTCCGGCCGTCTTGCCCATCACGAGCTCGGCGGCGCCCGCAATCTCGTCGGCGACGGCGATCTTCGTCGTCTTGAGCTCGTAGCCGGCCGGGTCGCGCACGCCGCGGAGGTCGAGCAGCGGCGAGAGCCCGGCGACCCCGATCGCGATGTCCGTCGTCCCCTGGCGGAACGGCCGCCCGAAGGAGTCGCTGACGATGACCGCGACGCCAAGGCGCTCGGCGAGGCGGCGGGCGGACGCGTCCGGGTCGACGGGCAGCAGCACCGCGGTGTCGGGGCCGGCGGCGTTGGAGCGGTCGACGCCGGCCGAGGCGCAGACGAAGCCGTGACGGGTCTCCGCGATCACGAGCGGCGGCCGGGCCCGGACGACTCTCGCCGCCTCGCCGAGGATGACCTCGAGGTGCCGCGGATCGTGGTCGGCGGCGAGCTCGCGCGCCTGCTCGGACGGCTCGATCTCGTCGAGTCGAACGACGCGCCCTTCGGCCTTGGAGACGACCTTCTGGGCGACGACGACCACATCGCCGGTCCCGATGCCGCCTACGCGCTCAGCGGCCTCGTGGAGGAGCGCCGCCAGGTCGTCGCCCTCCCGCACCTCGGGGATCCCCTCCAGGGGGAGGACGTGGATCCCGCTCACTTCAGCCCGACGAGGCGGATGCCGGCGCGAGCCTTGTAGCGGCGGTTGACGTTGAGGATCACCGCCGTCATCCCCTCGAGGGCGCGCGCGTTCGCGAGCGGGCCGGCGTCGATGGCGCGGCCCCTGACCAGGCGGCCGCCGAGCTCGAGCGCGAGCTGCTTCGCGTGCTCGTCGTCGCCGCAGACGAGCACGTCCTCTTCGGGCGGGTTCGGATCGGTCAGGTGGGCGGCGGCAAGCGACTGGAGGCCCGCGGCAACGGGAGCGTCGACGACGTCCTGGATGTCTTCGGCCAAGCGAGCGGGTCTGGCGTCCCGGCAGAACACCGTTGTCCGTGAACGTGAGGTCGCTGGCGACGGAGAGGAGCGGCGTCGGCCCGATCGCCGGCGCGAGCGCCCGGGCCGTTTCCAGCGCGGCGTTCGAGCGGACCGCGAGGATGACGAAGTCGGCTCCGGCGACCGCCTCCTCGTTCGAGGCGCCCTCGACCCCGATCACCGAGGCGATCTCCGCGGCGCGTGAAGGGTCTCGGGAGCCGATCACGACCTCGCGCCCGAGCGCGCGCAGGCGCTCGGCCAGTGCGCGGCCGAAGGCGCCGGTGCCGCCGATGATCGCGATCCTCATCGAAGCGCCGCCGCTGCCTCCAACGCGGTCTCGGCGACACGGCGGCGGTCGGCAGCGTCCGTCATCAGCGTCCGCGTGACGAGCGGACGGACGTCGAGCTCGACCTCTCCGTCACTCTCGTCGTAGACCAGAGCGTCGATCAGGCCCTTGTAACACTGTGTTACTTGGAACGGGCCTGTGCCGCCTTTGAACCGTCTCATCATCCGGTCGGCGGGGCCCTTGACAGCCCGGCCGCCGATCAGCGGGCTGACGGCGACGGCGGGGACGCGCCGCTCGGCCAGCGCTGCGCGGATCGGCTCGACCGCGAGGATCGGACCGATGCTGACGAACGGGTTGCTCGGCGCGATCGCGATCAGGTCGGCTTCGGCGAGCGCCTCGAGGACGCCGGGAGCCGGCCGTGCCGTCTCCGCCCCCTCGAAGCGGACGCCCAGGGCCTCGGGCTCGTGACGCTCACGAACGAACCAGTCCTGGAAGGGAAGCTCACCGTCCTCGACGCGGATCCAGGTGCGCAGACGGTCGTCGGTCGCCGGCAGGATCCGGGCGCGGATCCCGAGCGACCCGGCGAACCGCTCCGTGATCGCCGAGAGCGGCTCACCGCGCTCGAGCGCGTCCGCGCGGGCGAGATGGAGGCCGAGATCCTGGTCGCCGAGCTGGAACCACGCGTCGGCGCCGAGCTCGCGGGCGGTGGCCAGCGCCGTCCAGGTCTCGCCGGCTCTCCCCCAGCCGCGCTCCTCGTCCGCGACGCCGCCGAGCGTGTAGAGCAGCGTGTCGACGTCGGGCGAGACGTGGAGGCCGAACACCTCGAGGTCGTCGCCGACATTCGCGATCACCGTCACCCCCGCCGGATCGACGACGTCGAGCACGCCTTGCACGAAGCGCGCGCCGCCGATGCCGCCGCTCAGGACGGTGACCTTCACCGCGCGAGCCGCTGGAGCTCGTCCACGGTGTCGACGTCCCGCGCGAGCCCGGGGATCTCGATCTCCTTCGCCTCGAAGCCCTGCTCCTCGGCGTGGGCGAGGAAGCGCGCGGCGCTGCCGGGCCCGTAGAGCGGCGCGAACAGCCCGGGCCGCGCGAGGGCGAGAGCGTTCGTCGTCCCGTCGGGCGCCGGCGCGATCGCGATCCCGTCCGCCGGCATCGCTCCGAGCAGCGCCAGCAGGTCGCGCGCCTGCGCCTCGGGGAGGTCGGCGTTGACGACGAGCGCCGGCCATTCGGTCACGGCCTCGAGCGCCGCGGCAACCGCCGGCCCCTGCCCCCCACCAGGATCGTCGACGACTTCGGCGCCGTGCTCGGCCGCAAGCGTGCGGGCGCACTCGGCGTCCTGCTCGGTGACCAGGATCGTCGGGCCGACGGTCGTGGCGGCGCGGATCACGCTGGCGAGCATCTGGTGCGCAAGCTCGCCGCGCGCCTCCTCCTGGAGGGGCTCGAGGCGGCGTTTGGCGGAAGCGGCGCGGAACGGCACGACGACGCTGGCCACGACGGGGAGACTATCGGCATGCCCGCGGCTCGCGAACCGGACAACGCCGACTACGCCGCCAAGCTCGACGCGTTCGCGACGCTGCTCGAGCTGGCGGGCGCGAACAGCTACAGCGTGCGCGCCTACCGGCGCGCCGCCGACGTCGTCCGCGAGTCGCCCGTCCCCATCGCCGACCTCGTCCACTCGGGCCGGATTCGGGAGCTGCGCGGCGTCGGGCCGTCGATCGAGGCCCGGCTTCGCGAGCTGGTCGAGACCGGCGAGCTGCAGGAGCTCCAGGAGCTCGAGGGACGGATCTCGCCGGATCTCGTCGGCGTCGGCCGGATGCTCGGGCTGAGCGCCAAGCGCTCGGTCGAGATCGGCGAGGCGCTCGGCGTGAGGACGCTGGACGAGCTGCGCGCGGCAGCGGAGGCGGGGCGCCTCCAGGAGGTGCCGGGAATCGGGCCGAAGAAGGAGGCCCAGCTGAAGGCTGCGCTCGCGCGTGGCGTCGAGGTCGAGCGCCGCCCGGCTCGCGCGGTGCTGCTGAACACAGGCCTGGCGCTGACGCAGGAGCTCGCGCAGGCGATGGGCGGCGAGCCCGCAGGCGATCCGCGCCGGTTCCGGGACCGCTGCGAGCACCTCGCCGTGGTCGTGGCCGCCCGGAATCCCGCGGAGACGATCGCGAGCTTCGAGCAGCTCCCGCAGATCGTCGCGCTCGTCGAGTGGGAGGACCGGCGCGCCGTCGGCGTCACCGTCGAGGGCGTCGCGGTCGAGCTCGTCGTCCCGACGCCCGAGACCGCGGGAACCGCGCTCGTTCGCGCCACCGGCGCGGCGGCGTACGTCGAGGCGCTCGAGCCGCTGCCGGACGCACCGACCGAGCTGGAGGTCTACGAGCGGCTCGGCCTTCCCTGGTGCCCGCCGGAGCTGCGCGAGCAGCCGTTCAAGGGCGATCCGCCGCCGCTCGTCGAGTTCTCGGACCTGCGGGGCGACCTGCACTGCCACACGACGTGGTCGGACGGCCGGGCGTCGGTCGAGGAGATGGGCCGCGCCGCGCAGGAGCTCGGCTACGAGTACCTGGCGATCTGCGACCACACCGTCGCCGTCACGGTCGTCCCGGGCCTGACCGCCGACGACGTCCGCCGGCAGAGTGAGGAGATCGCGGCGGCAAACGAGGCGCTGGCGCCGTTTCGGATCCTGCGCGGGATCGAGTGCGACATCCTCGCCGACGCGACGCTCGACCTCCCGGACGACGTGCTCGCCGAGCTCGATTGGGTGATGGCGAGCGTCCACGGCGGCCAGCGGCAGTCGCGGGAGCAGCTGACGAAGCGGACGCTGGCGGCCGTCTACAACCCGCACGTCTCGGCGATCAGCCACCCGACGGGCCGACTGATCGACCGGCGCCCGCCGAACGCGGTCGACCTCGATCGCGTGTTCGAGGCGTGTCTCGAGACCGGCACGGCGCTGGAGACGAACGGGCTACCCGCCCGCCTCGACCTGAGCGACGAGCACATCAAGCGCGCGATCGAGGCGGGGATCCCGATCGTCGCCTCGACGGACGCCCATTCCACGCGAGGCCTCGGCAACATCCTCCTCGCGCTCGGCACGGCCCGGCGAGGCTGGGCGACGGCCGCGGACATCGTCAACACGCGCCCGCTCGACCAGATCCTGGCGGCGAAGAAGCCAGGCGCAGTCGCCGCTTCGTGAGGGGGTCAGACCCTGGAACGAATGTGTGACGACCCCGTCCACAGTACGGACGTGTCCGCTGGCTCAGCTGCGCGAACTCCCATGTGCGCCGTGACACTCTCGACACAGAACGCGCGCGTGATTCGTCACGGGGTCTGACCCCATCACGGAAGTGTCACGCCGCGACTGGCACGTGCTCAGCCCCTGTCCTCGCGCAGCTCCCCAAGAAGCTCCTTAGTGGTGCTCGCGGAACGCAGCGTCGGCACGGTAAACGGGGTTCCATCGCCTCGCCGAGCAATCTGACCCCGTCGCTCCAGGATCGCAATCGGATCGCTCTTATGCGGCCGCGGCGTTATGCGCCGACGCAACAAGCTGAGGTTCTGGCGCAGCTCGCCAAGCAAATTCATCTTCGCTATCCGGCCCGCGAGCCCGGCCCCGTGGCGATCCACTCGCGCAGGTCGAACCAGTGGGTTCCGCGCAGGGGCTCGGCGATCCGCTCGTCCGTGTGCTCCGGGTTGAAGACGTTGTGATCGAGGTCGGCGCAGATCTCAATTCCGCCCAACGTGGCCTCACCGAGGCTCGCCAGCGCCTCGGGTGGGAGTTGCGCCTCGGTAACGCTGTAGTGCTTGAACATCAGATCCGGCGCGACCTCGAGCAGCGCCGGCCAATCGGGACAGGTGCGCACCGTCATTTCGCCGCCGAAGGTACCCGAAGCGCCTGCCGCACCAGCGTCGCGAGGGCGCGAATGAAGGCAGGATCGTCGTTCAGCGACTCGATCCGGTCGAGCTCGAGCCCCAGCTCCGCAGCCCGCTCGCGCGCCTCGATGTCCAGGTCCCAGAGGATCTCCAGGTGGTCGGAGACGAAGCCGATCGGCGCCACCAAGACCTTCCGCACACCGCGTGCGAACAACGCGTCGAGCTCCTCGAGGATGTCAGGCCCGAGCCACGCCTCACCCGTCGCGCTCGCGCTCTGGAACGCGAACGACCAGCGATCGATCCCCGCCCGCTCCGCGATCAACCGAGAGGTCTCGAGCAGCTGATCGCGGTAGGGATCGCCCATCGCGAGGATCCGCTCCGGCAGCGAGTGCGCCGTGAACACAACGTGCGCATCGGCCCCCCGAACGCGATCCGCGAGCACATCCAGATAAGGCCCGTGGTCGTGCCAGCTCTCCACGAAGCGGAGCTCCATGCCACCCGCCGCCGCCTCCAGCCGCTCGCGGTAGCCGGCGATCGAGAGCGCCGAGTAGTGCGGCGCCAGCACGACGCCGACGAGCACCTCCGCCCCTCCGGCCCGCGCCGCCTCGACCGCCTCCGCGATCCGCGGCCGCCAGTGCTTCATCCCCACGTGCACGGGGATCCCAAGCTCACGCTCCAACGCGGCCCGCTGGCGCTCGGTGATCTCGTCGAGCGGCGACCGCCCGCCGATCCCCCGATAGCGCGCGGTCAGCTCCTCGACCGCCTCGTCCGACACCGGACGCCCCTCGCGGATGTCCTCGAGGTACGGCCGGATGTCCTCGATCCGCTCGGGGGAGCCGTACGCCATGAGGACGACGGCGGTGCTCAACTCGTGCGCGCGTGGACGAGCTCGCGAACCCGACGAAGCACCTCCGGGTCGGTGTCCGGCAAGACGCCGTGCCCGAGGTTGAAGATGTGGCCCGGACGGCCGCCCGCGGCCCGGAGCACACCATCCACGCCGGCCTCCACCCGCTCCCACGGCCCGAGCAACACGGCCGGATCCAGGTTCCCCTGCACGCCCCGGTCGAGCCCAACGAGCTCCCAGCCCCGATCCAAAGGCACGCGCCAGTCGAGGCCGATCACGTCTCCCCCGCCGCCGCCATCGACTCCAGCAGGTGCGTCGTCCCGGTGCCGAAGTGGATCGTCGGCACGGCGAGCCCGCCCAGGATCCGCTCCGAGTAGGGCGCGACGAACTCCTCGTAGTCCTCGACCGACAACGCGCCGACCCAGCTGTCGAAGAGCTGGATCGCGTCGGCGCCGGCCTCGGCCTTCGCACGCACATAGCGGAGGAACGTCTCGCTCAGCCGTGCCATCAGCTCGTGCCAGACCTCCGGCGAGCCGTACATGCAGCGCTTCGTCTTGACGAAGTCGCGGGTCGGCTTGCCCTCGATCAGGTAGCCGGCGACGGTGAACGGGCCGCCGCAGAAGCCGATCAGCGCCTTCTCGTCCGGCAACGCCTCGCGCACCAGCCGCACGGCCTCGAGCACGAACGGCACCGCCTCCTCCGGCTCCGCGACCCGCAGCCGCCGCACGTCCTCGAGCGACTCGATCGGCTGCTCGACCACCGGCCCGACGCCCTCGACGAGCTCGACGTCGACGCCCATCCCGAGGACGGGCAGCATGATGTCCGCGAACATGACGGCGGCGTCGACGCCGTGGCGTTCCACCGGCTCCAGCGTCACCTCGGCGCAGAGCTCGGGCTGGCGGCAGACCTCGAAGAGCGAGAACCGCTTCCGGATCTCCCGGTAGCCGGGCAGCGTCCGCCCGGCCTGGCGCATGAACCAGACCGGCGTGCGGTCGACCGGCTCGCGGCGCGCGGCGCGCACGAGCAGCGGGCGCAGCCCCGTCGTGGAGCGTGTAGAAGACACGGCGGGCCAGTCTAGGCACAAGACAATGGGCAATCTCCGAGTTGGAATCGACGTTTCGCCGCTCGAGCTGACCGTCGCCGGGACGGCTCGCTACCTGCGGAACCTGCTCGCCGCCCTCGAGCAGGAGCCCGGGTTGGAGCTCCGGCGCCACCGCTTCCCCGGGTCGTCCCGCGCAGCGAAGGTCACGCGCGACACAAGCTGGTACCTCGGCGCCCTGCCGGTCGCGGCACGAGGCGACGACGTGCTGCACGTCCCCGGCCATCGCGGCCCGCTGCTCTCGGCCGCGCCGCTCGTCGTCACCATCCACGACCTCGCCGTCCTCCGTCATCCGGACGCGTTCAACCGCTGGACGCGCACCTACAGCCGCGCGTTCCTCCCGCGGCTCGCGCGCTCGGCGACGCGCGTGATCGCCGTCTCGGACTTCACCGCGCGGGAGGCGGTCGACCTGCTCGGCGTCGAGGAGGAGCGCGTGCGCGTGATCCCTCACGGCGTCGAGGCGCCGTTCGAGCCGAACGGGCCGGCCACGGAAGGCGACTACGTCCTCGCCGTCGGGACGCTCGAGCCCCGCAAGAACCTGCCCGCGGGTCGTCCTGGCCGCGGAGCGCGCCGGGGTCGAGCTCCGCGTCGTCGGCGCGCCGGGCTGGGGCGAGGTCGGCGTCCGGTCGGCCGGCTTCGTCTCCGACGACGAGCTCGCCCGCCTCTACCGCGGCGCGGCCTGCCTCGTCTACCCGTCGCTGTACGAGGGCTTCGGCCTCCCGGTGCTGGAGGCGATGGCCTCAGGGACGCCGGTCGTGACGAGCAGGGACGGCGCGCTCGCGGAGCTGACCGGCGGCGCCGCCGTCCTCGTCGACCCACGGGACGTCGAGGCGATCGCCGCGGGCATCGAGGAGGCGACGAAGCGGCGGGAGGAGCTACGCGCCGCCGGCCTCGAGCGCGCGCGAGCCTTCACCTGGGAGGCCGCGGCCCACGCGACGGCCGACGTCTACCGCGAGGCCGCGATGCTATGAAGCGTGGCGTGCGAACGACCGTGACAGACCCGACCTCGCCGAGAGCTGCGGCGCTCGCGCGAGCGCGCGTTTCGTTCACGGAAGCGTTGAACAGCACGCTCGGGCGGCTGACGACGCGGCGGAGCTCAAGCGGCGTACCGGCTCGAACACGCGCTGGGCCTGCGCCGAGGTCGACCTCGAGCACGCGCTGCGTCTCGCAGGCGACTCGAGGACGCGAGACTCCGCAAGCTCGAAGCCCGCAGTGACGTCAGCTATGCAGCCGGGACTTCGATGCGCGTCGCACCGACGGCCGTTGGCTGCGGAATCGGATCGCCGGCTTTACGCAAGCCTTCGAGGTGGAGCGCGATCGCATCGCGGATGAGTTCTTCAACTTCCTGACGAGTGTCGCCTACGACACCCACACCCGGAAGGTCCGGGCAGTAGGCGCCCCAGGATTCACCTTCGTGCTCGATGACGACGAGGTACTCGCTCATTTTCTCGGCCTCCGCAGCCCGGCCTGACGAAGGATATTCGCTGCCGTTCCCTTCGGAACGTCGGCGTTCGGCTTTCCCGCCACGGTTACCTTGCCAGGCTTCGTCGGGTGCTCGTACTGGCGGTGGCTCCCTCGCTGGGCGACGATCCGCCAACCATCGTCCTTGATCAGCCGGATCAGTTCGCGGAACTTCATCATCCTGATCGTGCAGGCGGTTCCCGTCGGGTCCAGTAGGCGTTACAGATTTGGCTCACTTCTCCCGTTGACAAGAATTGGTGTCTGACACCAATCGCCGGCCGGTGACGATCGACGTCCTGCTCGACGCCGACGTCCTCGGGCGGCAGCGAACCGGGGACGAGACGTACGTCGAGAACCTCCTGCGCGAGCTGCCGGCGGCGGCGCCGGAGCTCCGCTTCGCGGCGGTGACGCGGAACCCGGCGCGCGTTCCGAACGGGAGTCGAGGCGCTCGAGCTCCCCGCCGGCTCCCAGAAGCTCCGGATGGCGTGGTCGCTGCCGCGGCTCCTCCGCCGCGTTCGACCGCGGCTCGGCCACTACCAGCACGCCCTGCCGCTGCGGCCCGTCGGCGCGACGGTGCTGACCGTCCACGACCTCTCGTTCGAGCGCGAGCCCGACCTGATGCCGCGCGGCGACCGGCTCGTCTTCAAGGCCGTCGTGCCGCGCTCGGCGAGGAGCGCCGACCGCGTGATCGCCGTCTCCGATCGGACGCGGGACGACCTGATCGAGCTCTACGACGTCCCGGAGCAGAAGATCACGGTGATCCCGCACGGCGTCGACCCCGCCTTCACGCCGGGTGACGGTCACAGCGAGGGCTACCTGCTCTACGTCGGCGCCGTGCAGCGGCGGAAGGACCCGCGCGCGGCGCTCGAGGCGGCGAAGGAGCTGCACATGCCGCTGGTCGTCGTCGGGCCGGAGAAGGAGGCCGCGCTGGGCCGCGAGCTTCGCCGCCTCGGCGCCGACCTGCGCGGCTACGTCGAGAAGGACGAGCTCGCGGGGCTGTACCGCGACGCGGCGTGCCTCGTCGTCCCCTCGCGCTACGAGGGCTTCGGGCTGCCGGTGATCGAGGCGATGGCGAGCGGGACGCCCGTCGTCGCCGCCCCCGACCCGGCACTCGTCGAGGTCGCCGGCGAGGCGGCCGTCTACGCCGACCAGGGCGACCTCTCGGGCGCGATCCTGCACGCCCTCGACCGACGCCAAGAGCTGCGCGCGGCGGGCCTCCAGCGGGCGTCGCAGTTCAGCTGGGCGGAGGCCGCGCACCGCACGGTCGACGTCTACCGGGAGCTGCTGTGACCGTCGCCGGCGTCGTCGTCGTGCACGAGCCGACGCCCGAGCTCGAGCGCTGCCTCGCCGCGCTGCGACCGCAGGTCGACGAGCTCGTCGTCGTCGCGAACCTCCCCGGGACGACGGCGGAGAGCGCGAAGGTGATCGAGAACAAGCAGCCGGAGGGCTACGCCGCGAACGCGAACCGCGGCATCGCGACGACGAGCGCGCCGTTCGTCGTCCTCTGCAACCCGGACACGGAAGCGGCCCCGGACGCGATCCGGATCCTGCGCGAGTTCGCGGAGGCGCACCCGCGCGCCGGCATCGTCGGCCCGGAGCTGCGCCACTCCGACGGCAGCCTCAACCCGTCACGCCGTCGCTTCCCGACCGTCGGCGGCACGATCGTCAGACGCACCCCACTCCGGCGCGTCCTCGGCGACACCCAGCGAGCCCACTACGGCCTCGACGACCTCCCGACCGAACCGGCCGAGGCCGACTGGCTCCTCGGCGCCTTCCTCCTCCTCCGCCGCGAGATGCTGGACGAGCTCGGCGGCTTCGACGAGGGCTTCCGCCTCTACGGCGAGGACATCGACCTCGCCTACCGAGCCGCGAAGGCAGGCTGGGAGCGCTGGTACGTCCCGCAGGCGAAGGCGATCCACGCCCACAAGGCCGTGACCGACCGCAAGCTCCTCACGCGCCGAACCCTGTGGCACTGGCGCGGGATCGCCCGCTTCGTCAGGAAGCATCCGGAGCGCCTGAAGGCGCTCTAGCATGCCGGCTCTCGTGGCGGCGCGCATCTTCACTCGGCAAGGATGAACTCGAGCGGTTCGCTCCGGTCTCGAGGGAACGTTCGAGTCGTCTTCGTCAGGTGAGAGCATGAGACGCAAAGCATCGATGACGTTCCCTCGCGCCTCTTCGCGCGTCCGCCCTTGGCTGATGGCACCTGGGACCTCGACAATGCGCGCAACGATCCACCCATCCTCGTCGGGCTCGTCGTAGCCAATGGTTAGACGGAGCTTCTCGCTCACGACGACACGATAACGCGCCGAGGTACGTCGCCGGCCGCCAGCGAGCTTCCGCCGCGCTCAGGCGACTGCCAAGCTCTCCGGTTGTCAGTTGGTAACCTGAGACGATGGCCGAGAGCGCATTCGTCAGCGTTGCGCAGGCCGCCGAACTGCTGGGCATCACCCGCCAGGCGGTCCTGAAGCGCATTCACGCCGGACGTCTGCCGGCCACGAAAGTGGGCCGCGCTTACGTCGTCCCGCGGAGCGCGCTTTCCGCCGTCCCCACCCCGCGCGATCCGGTGGTGAGAGAGATCGTCCGTCGGCTCGTCGCAGCGTACGACCCCGAGCGTGTCTACCTCTTCGGCTCGGCGGCTCGGGGGGACGCGAGCCCGAACAGCGACTTCGACGTGCTCGTCATCGTTCCCGACGACGCGTCGCCGGATCGCCTCCGTTCCCGTCGGGCCTACGAGGCGTTGTGGGGCCTCGGCGCCGCCACCGACGTCTTGGTCATGCGCCGGAGCGCCTTCGAGGCACGCGCAGGCGTCCCGACGTCGCTTCCGGCCACGGTGATCGAGGAGGGCGTCCTCGTGCATGCCGCGTGACGCCCGAGAGGAGGAAGTCGCTGCTTGGCTCGACCGGGCGAGGCAGGACCTCCGGGCAGTCGAGGTCGACCTTGACGCCGATCCTCCGCTCCTCGGCGACGCCGCCTTCCACAGCCAGCAGGCGGTGGAGAAGGCGCTGAAAGCGCTCCTCACGCACCACGACCATCGATTCCGAGCGACCCATGACATCGGAGAGCTGGCGCTCGCCTGCCTGGAGCACGAACCGTCGCTCGAGGCCCTGTTGCGTGAGAGCGCGCCGCTGACCGAGTACGCCTGGCGTTTCCGCTATCCGGGAGAAGTGTTCGAGCCCGAGCGACGAGAGGTGGAGGATGCCCACCGCCTCGCCCGGCAGGTCGTCGAAGAGGTGACAGCGATTGCCGGCGCGAACGGATGACGTCGGAGAGGCCTCAGCCCGTATCGACTTCGACGACCGGAGGCGCGGTCTGCTCGAGCGACCAGTCGCCCTCGAAGAGGACGAAGCCGTGCGCCTCGCCCTGCGGGATGACCGAGAACTCCGCCGCCTTCTCGACGCTGTGGTAGCGACGAGTCCGCGCACTGTCGGTGAGCGAGACGTTGAACTGGAACCGGCCTTCAACGAGCGGCAGGCGCTGGAATGTCGAAGCGCACGTCGGCGTCCTGACCCTCCCGATCCCACCCGAGCTCCCCGAGGTCCCGCTCGGCTCGGCTCAGCAGCGCACCGCTCACATCCCGCAACTCGATCGCGAGCACCGGCGGATCAATCGCCTCCCGGTTCTGCACCTTGAGCCGAAGCGCGACGTGGTCGCCGGGCATGAAGTCCTCGCGGACTTCCCCCGCGGCATCCTCCAACCGGACGTCGGTCACCCGCGCCTCGCCAGAGCCCCACTCCTGCAGCCCAGCCGCGCGCTCCGCAGGATCTTCCTCGTCGGCAAGGAGCTCCTGATAGCGGCGGATCGCCTCGCCCGTCTCCCCGTCGTACTCGAGCTGACCCTGCCGGAGGAGAAGCCCGCGGTCGCACATACGCTCGAGCGCCGCGCCCGAGTGCGAGACGAACGCGATCGTCGTGCCTTGCCGCTTGAAGTCGAGGATGCGCTCGGCGCACTTCCGCTGGAAGGCTTCGTCCCCGACGGCGAACACCTCGTCGAGCAGCAGTACTTCCGCATCGACGTTGACGGCGATCGAGAACCCGAGGCGCATGTACATGCCGGCCGAGTACGTTCGAACCGGCAGGTCGATGAAGCGCTCGAGCTCGCTGAACTCGACGATCGAGTCGAGCCGGCGGTCGACCTCCTGCTTGCGCAGGCCGTAGATCGAGGCGCTCAGGTAGATGTTGTCGCGGCCGGTGAAGTCAGGGTGGAAGCCGGCGCCGAGCTCGAGCAGCGAACCGACCCGGCCGGCAACGGCGAGGCGGCCACTCGGTGGGCCGAAAGACGCCGGCAAGCAGCCTGAGGAGCGTCGTCTTCCCCGAACCGTTCCGACCCATGAAGCCGACCGACTCACCAGGCTCGACCCGGAATGAGACGTCACGGAGCGCCCACACCTCGACCGGACGCAGATGACGCCGGCGAACGATCGCCTCCTTCAAGGTCACATGTCGCTGCGGGTAAACCCGAAAGCGGCGACTGACGTTCTCCGCGACGATCGTGCCCGGCTTCATTGGATCAGGCTAAAGGGTCGCGCCAACTTGGTCGTCCATGCGGCGAGCAACGAGCACGCCGAGGACGAGCGCGGCGAAGCCGGCCACGACGCAGTAGAGGACGTCTCCGAGCGCGGGGAGCTCGCCGAAGAAGATCGGATCGCGGATCGCCTCGACGAACGGGGTGACGAAGTTGACGTAGTAGAGGACGTCAGCGACCCACTCGCGGCCCTCGAGCCCGGGAAGCTGGTCGAGCGTGTAGAAGATCGGCGTCAGGAAGAACCAGGGCAGGAAGATCGTGTTCATCAGGTGCTCGACGTCGCGATAGACAACGGTGAGGTACCCGAAGACGACCGCGAGGCCGCTGGCCAGCGCGACCGAGCAGAACGAGAAGCGGGAGGGCCGCCCAGAAGGTCGTCCGCGTCTCCGGAATGAAGATCAAGTTCACCCCGACCACGACGACCAGCATGGCGGCGAGCGTCACGACGTTCGTGGCGACCACGGCGAGCGGCAGCATCTGGCGAGGGAAGTGCACCTGCTTCACGAGCGTCGGCTGGGAAAAGAGGCTCGAGCACGACATCTGCACCGCCGATTGGAAGAAGACCCACGTCAACGAGCCCCGAGAGGACGAAGAGCGGGTAGTGCTCGATCTGGAACGCCTTCAGCAGGACCGAGAAGACGAGCGTGTAGACCGCCATCAGCGCCAAGCGGGTTGATCAGCGTCCACATCAGCCCGAGCACCGAGCCGCGGTACTTCCCGTACAGCTCTCGGCGGAAGATGTTCATGAACAGGTCCGGGTACCGGACGACGTCGGTGTAGAGGCTCACGGCGGGCCAGTGTAGTTGTGCGCATCGTCATCGACGTCACGCCGCTCAGCCACCCCCGTACCGGGATCGGCAACTACATGCTCGGGATGCTGGGCGGCCTGGCCGAGGCGGCCGGCGGGCGCCACGAGCTCGTGCTCTTTGCGCCGACCGGCCCGAGGAACGTCGCCCGGCTGCGGGCCGCGCTCGACGGGATCCCGGGCAAGCGCCGGTTGGTCGTCGTGCCGCCGCCGTCAAACGTCTGGCGGAAGCTGTGGAGTCGCACGCAACGTTTCCCGGTCGAGCGGCTCGCCGGCCCGCTGGACGTCTTCCACTTCTCGGACTGGATGTACCCGCCGCAGCGCGGCGGGCTACGGACGACGACGGTTCACGACCTGCTGCCCCTCCACCACCCCGAGTGGGTCGATCCGCGGACACAGGCTCTCCACGTGCCGAAGTACCACCACGCTGTGCAGACCTGCGACGTGATCTTCGCCAACTCGAAGTTCACTGCGGAGGACGTCGCGACCAGCCTTGGGTTCCCGCGCGAGCGCTTGGTCGTTGCGTATCCAGGAATCCATCGGCGGTTCTCACCTGACGGCCCGGCGGCGGATCTCGGTCGGCCATACCTCTTCACCGCGGCGACCGTCGAGCCGCGCAAGAACCTCAACACGTTGCTCGAGGCCTTCGCCCTACTTCGGACGGATCGTCCGGAGCTCCAGCTCGCCGTTGCCGGGCCGGGCCCGGCGCTTCGCGGCGAGGGTGTGCGGGCGCTCGGGTACGTGCAGGACGATGAGCTCCCGGCGTTGTACCGAGGCGCAAGTGCTTTCGTCTTCCCGTCGCTCTTCGAGGGCTTTGGCATCCCGATCGTGGAGGCGATGGCGTCAGGAACGCCGGCCGTCGCCTCCTCGCATCCGTCGATGGACGAGGCGAGCGGTGACGCAGCGGTACGGGTCGATCCCCGGAGCCCCGAAGCGATCGCGGCCGGCATCGAGCAGGCACTTGCGCAACGAGAGGCGCTCGTGCCGCGGGGGCTCGAACACGCAGCGCGGTTCACGTGGCGAGCCTGCGGCGAGGCGATGTTGCGCGGGTACGAGAGCGCCCGTGGCTGAGCTCTGGCTCGGGATCGACGTTCGTCATGGCCATCGCCGGAAACCATGTCGTTACGTCACCACTACGGCTGAGCTTGCCGACTGTGCGGCGAGTAGCAGAGGCGTGAAGCAGTCTAGACCAGAGCCTTACGGACCGCGTCGACGACGCGCTCAGTGTCCCGCGAGGTCATCCCGACCCAGAGCGGGAGCCGGACAAGCCGCTCGCTGACGTCGTCGGTGACGTCCAGTCGACCCGTGCACCCGTCCGTAGCGGCGCCCGGCGGGCGACGAGTGCAGCGGGACGTAGTGGAACGACGGCGTTCACGCCGCTCGCGGCCAGCCGTCTCGATGAACGCGGTCGCGGTCGGCGCCCGGCGCCAGCAGCACGTAGTACATGTGCGCGTTGTGCGCGCAGTGTGCCGGCACGACCGGCCGGCGGAGCGGCCCGCGGCCTCGAGCTCCTCGAGCGCCTCGTGATACGCGTCCCAGACCGCGATTCGCGCGTGCCGTGATCTCGCGCGCCTGCTCGAGCTGCGCCCACAGGAACGCGGCGCTCATGTCGCTCGACGACGTACGACGAACCGAGGTCGACCCAGGTGTACTTGTCGACCTGGCCGCGGAAGAACTGGCTGCGGTTGGTGCCCTTCTCCTGGATGACCTCGGCCCGCTCGACCCAGTCAGGGCGGTTGACGAGCAGCGCGCCGCCCTCGCCGCACATCACGTTCTTCGTCTCGTGGAAGCTGAGGCAGGCGACGTCGGCCAGCGCGCCGAGCGGCCGACCGCGGTATGAGGCGCCGTAGCCCTGCGCGGCGTCCTCGATCACGACGAGACCGTGCGCGTGCGGCGATCTCATGAACGACGTCCATCTCGCAGCCGACGCCCGCATAGTCGATCGGGGCGATCGCCGTGTCCGGTCGGTGATCGCGCTCCTCGACCAGGCGCTCGTCGAGATTGAGCGTGTCGGCGCGGATGTCGACGAAGACCGGGACACCGCCACGCAGCGCGACAGCGTTCGGCGAGCGAGGGGAACGCGAACGACGGGACGATCACCTCGTCGCCCGGCCCGATGCCCGCGAGCAGCACGGCCATCTCGAGCGCACCCGTGCAGGAGTGGGTGAGCAGGACGCGTGCCGAGCCGAGCTCGCGCTCGAGCTACTCGGTGCAGCGGCGTGTGAAGGGACCGTTTCCCGAGACGTGCGCGTTCGCGATCGCCTCGCGGATGTAGTCGAACTCCGCGCCCGGTCGCGTACGGGCGGTTGAACGGAATCGCGGTCCGGCAGCTGCGCGCGACGGCTCAGTCATCCGCATCGAGGACCGCGAGCCCGATGCCGGTCGCGCCGTAGCCGTTGCCGTTGTAGAGCATGTAGCGACGCCCGTCGTGCTCGAAGACGCACGGGTACTCGATCATCTCGGTGTCCCAGCCCTCCGGCGGAGACGTCGATCCCGGCCTCGTGCGTCCTTGCGCTCCCACGTCGAGGCCGTCGTCCGACTCCGCGTAGCCGAGCCGGTAGGCATCGCCGCGGTACGAGAACCACATCCGGTAGCGCGTCGCCGTCGCGCACGACGCACGGCCGCGCGATCGCGTACTCGTCCGTCGTCCGCGAAGTCGATGCAGACATGCCCGGTGCGGCGCCAGCGCGATGCCGTCGTCGGACTCGGCGTAGTTGATGTGGTAGCGGTGCTTCGGCCGCGTCCGGTCGGCCTCCCAGCCGGTGCCCGGACACGTACCACATGCGCCAGCGCCCGTCCTCGACGAGCACCCAGGGCGAGGTGGTGAGATACGGGTCGACGTGCGCCGCGCTCGAGGACCGGCGCGGTCGAGACGCGCTGCGAAGGTCTCGCCGCCGTCGTCGCTGACCGCGCAGCCGACGAACGTGTAGAACGGCACGCGTCACGCCGCGGGTCCAGCCGATGTAGTAGAGGTAGCTTGCGGTCCCCGTCCTCGACGAGGCAGGAGCCCATCGCGCCGCTGTCGTCGAACGCGCCGAGCGGCCCGGGCTCGAGCACCGGCTCGGTCGCGAGACGTGCATCGACGCGGCCAGCTCGGGTCGAACGTCGCGCGCGGCCGATGCGACGCGGCCCTCGCTCGTCGCGCGCCGAGAAGTAGCAGCCGAACGCCGTCGCCGTCGGCGCTCGACGAACGGGCACCATCGCGTGCGACGCCGCCCACGGGCAGCGGCGGCGGCGACGAGCACGACGAGGCCGCGCTTCTCCCAGCGCATTCAGAAGCGTCAGCTCCCAGCTCTTCTTCTCGAGCGGCTCGGTGCCCGCGCACCGAGTAGACGCCGCCCTCCTCGGTGTCCTTCATGATCAGCGCGCCGGCGCCGATCACGCAGCGCGGCGCGACCGTGATCGCCGTCGCGGAACGTCGCGTTGACGCCGACGAAGCGACGACTCGCCGATCGTGACGTTGCCCGGAGATGACGGCGTGCGAGGCGATGAAGACAGTGGTCGCTCGATCGTCGAGTCGTGGCCGATGTGGTTGCCGCTCCAGAGGATGACGTTGTTGCCGATCCGGACGTTCGGCTGGATCACGTTCTCCTCGAAGACGAAGCAGTTGTCGCCGAGCTCGAGCTCGCCCCAGTACGTCGCCTTCGAGTTGACGTAGCTGATCAGCTCGTAGCCGCGCTGCCTTGCACTCGCTCGTAGACCTCGCGCGCGCGCGCTGGTTGACGCCGGAGAAGCCGATCGCGACGAACATCGCGTAGCTCGTCCGGCGGATGGCGTCTCGCTCGAGCGCCTCGAACGGCACGACCGGCAGCCCGTCGAGCTCGTCGGCCGTCGATGTAGCGCTCGTGCGACCGTGAACGCGACGACCTCGTGCGGGCTGTCCGCGTCGAGGTAGACGCGCGCGACCCGCGCGAAGTCGCCCGACGCCGAAGAGGACGACGTCACTCATCCGAGCCGCGACGATCATCGTGAACTCGTAGAGCCCGTAGTCGTGCAGCAGCGCGACGTTGCGCGAGTACCGGCGCTTGCAGTGGTCGAAGAAGAAGCGCGGGTCGCCGTAGTAGAGGTCGGCGCGCATCTTGTCGGCGTCGGAGTAGCTCGTCAGCATGTTGAAGGCGAACCCGCGCGTGCTCGAGCCGCGCGAGCGCGTCGAGCGTCTCGAGCGACGTACTCGTCGCCAGTCCTCGTCGCGGCACGTCGAGCTTGACGTTGAAGATGCCGCTGGCGACGGTGAAGTCGGCCGGCTCGAGCTCGTCCTCGCGGCGACGAACGTCGACGCGCGGCGGTCCTCGTGCTCGCGCGCGGGCGTGCTCGAGCATCGGCGTCGAGACGTCGAAGCCGCGGTAGCGCGACGTCGCAGCCGCGCGCGCGTCGAGGTACGTCACCAGCGCGCCGTAGCCGCAGCCGTAGTCGTTGAGCGAGAACGGCCGTCCGCGCCGTCGGCGACGCTCAGCAGCTGCTCGAAGCGCAGCTCCTGCGACTCCGCGAGTTCCAGTCGACGCCGCGTGCGGTCGGCCCGTGCTCGGCGAAGCGGCCGCTGTAGTAGCGCTCGACGGCGTCGAGGATCGGGTCAGACAGCCGACTTGCCTCGCCGCGAAGCTCTTCATGAAGCGCGGCGCGTCGGCCCGGTGTTGAAGAGCAGGTCGAGCACGGTGACCGCGTGCTCGAACGGCGGGTGGAGCTGCGGGTACTCCGGGTAGCCGGAGTAGTCCATGTACTCGAGCGCGATCCCGGCCTCCTCGAACAGCGCTCTCGTCGAGGTACGTCGCGCGCGCTCGGGCCCGGACAGGTACTCGGTCGCGCCGGCCGCGCGGCAGAGGCTCGACCAGCCGCTCGGTCTTCGCCCCGTCGGCCTCGTAGTCGGTCGACCAGGTGAGCGGCGTCTCGATCCCGAGCAGCCCGCAGAGCCTCGAGGAAGCGCCGGTTGACCGCGCTCAGCCGCGGATCGCGTCGCGCTCGCGGTAGAGCGCCTCGAGCGGCTCGCGGTAGCTCGTCGAAGTGCGGCGCCGCGCCCGTAGGTGTGCGCGAGCGTCTTCCAGTGCCGGTCGGCCCAGTCCGGGTCGCTGACCGCGTCTCGTCGATCCGCTGGTCGTACCGGCCCTTGACCTCGACGGGGATCGTCAGCCATGCGATGCCCTGCGGCGTCTTGATCCGGTTGCGGTTGCGCCAGTCGCGCCGCGTGTACTGGCGGTCGTCGTAGAGGATGAACTCGTCGACGAGGTTGATCAGGTCGAAGTAGCCCTTCCACGGGATGTAGCAGGACTGGACGATCGCGACGCGCTTCGCCATCGCGCGGCTCATGCGGCGTCGGCCTCGGCTCGCTCCGCTCGACGACGCTCGTCGACGACGTACAGCGGCCGGTCCTTGACCTGGCCGAAGATCTTCCCGATGTACAGGCCGGTGACGCCGGGCTCGATGATGATGAAGCCGCCGACGATCAGCAGCAGCACGGCGAGGCTCGTCCAGCCGGGGTAGCGGGTCGAACGAGGAAGACGATGACGATGAACCAGGCCGCGAGCAGCGCGCCGAGCGAGCGCGAGCGCGAAGCCGAGGTAGACGATCCAGCGGAGCAGGATCGTCGTCTCGAAGAAGAAGCCCGTCGACGCGCGACCTGGATCAGCTGCGCGCATCGTGTACGAGCTCGTGCCCGCGATGCGCTCGGCGTGCTCGAACTCGATCTCGGCGCGCTCGAAGCCGAGCCAGTAGAGGATGAGCATGTAGTGGCGGTCCCGGTCGCGGACGTCGAGGAACGCGTCGACGACCTTGCGGGAGAGGAGGCTGAACGTGCCGTACTCGGTGCTCGATGTCCGTCCGCATGAAGAGGTTCCGGAGCCGGAAGTACGCGCGGCCGGCGAGCGCGGCGGAACCACGACTGCCGTGCGCCGCACGCGCCGCGCGAGGACGATGTCGTAGCCCTCGCGCGCCTTCTCGTAGAGGCGCGGGATCTCCTCGGGCGGATCCTGGAGGTCGCAGTCCATGACGACGGTCCGACTGCCACGGCTCTCCGCGAGCCCGGCGGTGATCGCGGCGTGCTGGCCGAAGTTCCGGCTCAGCCGGACTGCGCGGACGCGCGGGTCCCGCTGCGGCGAGCCCCGATCAAGATCGGCCAGGAGTCGTCCGGGCTGCGATCGTCGACGAAGACGAGCTCGAACGACTCGACCAGCGGCTCGAGCGACGCGGACGAGCCGCTCGTGAGAGCACGGGAAGGCACTCGGCGCAGCGGTAGACGGGGACGACGACGCTGAGCTCGACCATGAGGTGGCGGCGCCAGTCAACCAGACCTCGGCTAACGTCCCGGCCCGCGCATGACGCGATGCTCCGCGCGTACATTCCTGCGTCCAGACCTCGAGGTCTACGAGCTCTGGTCAGGCTCGTCGGCGGCGAGCATGGGCGCAGCACCCTCGTCCGCGAGCACGTGCGTCCCTGGCCGGGGCGCGTGTCCTCGATCTCGGTTGCGGTCCGGGAGAGCTCGTCCCGCATCTCGGTGACGTCGAGTACGTCGGTGTCGACGTGAGCGAGGAGTACATCGCTCAAGGCCGGCGGTCGTTCGGGGATCAGCGGAGTTCCGCGTCGGCGATGCCACGGCGCTCGACTCCGACCTCTGCGCGAGTTCGACCTCGTTCTCGCGTTCGGCTCGATCCACCACCTCGACGACGACGAGCGCGAGCCGGTTCTTGCAGTGCGGCGGCAGCGGCTCTCGTCCCGACGGGCGCTTCGTCGAGCGTCGACCCGCGTTCGTGCCCGGTGATCGATGGGCCGCGCGCGCTGATCGTCTCCTGGGACCGCGGCGAGCATGTCCGGAGCTCCGGCCGAATACGAGCCGGCTCGCCGAGTCGGCCTTCGAGCGAGGTGCAGCTGCCGGATGCGCCGCGACCTTCTTCGTATCCCTTACACGCATTGCGTTCTCGAGTGCGGCTGAGCGAGCGCCGGCGCGCCTGGATCGGCGTCGCCGTCGTCCTGCTGGCGCCCGTCTGCTCGGCGTGCTGCTCTTGCGTGCGCCGCTGTTCAACAACCTCGCCTACCGCGACCCGTGGTTCTACTCGGGGTACGGCTGGACGCTCGCCCATCACATCGAGATCTTCGGCTGGTTCTATTACGCCGTCCGGTTCCCGGTCACGCTGCCGATCGGTTGGACGACCGATCTCTTCGGCCCGGTCGCCGGCTACATCGTCCTCCGCTACCTGATCCTCGCTGGCACCGGGCGATCCTCTACGTCTGCGTCCGGCGTTTCGCGTCGGTGATGGTCGCTGCGCATCGGTCGTGCTGCTCGCCCTGAACCCGTTCTACATCCGCATGGTGCTCTGGGACTACACGTCGTACATCGCGCTGCCGTGCGCGATCGCGGGGTCGCGCGTTTGGCTGATGGGCTGCGGCATCGAGAGGCGTCGCTTGTGGCCGTTCGTGGCCAGCGGCGCGCTGCTCGCGGCATCTGTCTTCGCCAACGCACTTTCCGTGGTTCGTCGCGCCGCTCTGTTGAGTGGAGGGGATCGGCGCGGTCCGTCGTGGGCGGCGGGAGCTCGGCATGTCGCCTGTTCTCTGCGTCGCCGCGGGCGCGCTTGGCGCCGCTGACTGGTCTTCGTCGGGCGGCTACCTGGGGTACGGCGCGTACCTCGGCGCCTTCTCGCCCAGGGAGCTCGTGCAGCCGACACTCGACTTCGTCCGCGCCAACGAGCAGCTCTCGGCGCCATTTCAGCGCCCGGTCAGCGAATTCCTCGACGGCGAGCCGCGCATCTACGCGCCGGTGATGCTGTGCATGGCCTTGCGTCGTCTCTCGGGCGCAGCCTGTTCGCCAACGATCTCCCGGCCCGCCTGGCCCAGTACGCGGTGGCTACGTGGCCTTCGCTCTGGCTCTACCGGTTCGCGGTCACGTCCTCGGTGGTCGAGACGTGGTGGGCATACAGCATGGTCGCGATCTCGATGGCCTTCGCGGCGCCGGTGATCCTCGACTGGATCGAACGGGATGCCGCGGACGGGCTGCCATCACCGTCGCCGCCGCGATCGGCGCAGCCGACTGCGATCGTCGTCCGCAACTTCAACGAAGACGCAGTCGAGCTCTACGAGAACATCCGCGACAACTGGCGGCGATCGTGCTGCTGCTGCCGTCGGGATCGTCGCCGGCGATGGTTCTAAACTGCTCCGATTGCGACCCCGAATCGCAGACGTGTCGTCTTGTTCGCGCTCGTCGCGTTCGTCAGCCTGACGCCGGCGCGCTACACCGGAACCAGCCAGACCGGCGAGTTCGGGGACGACGGGCGTGAGAGCTGCGGGTTACCAGGCGGCTTACGACATGTCGAAGCTGCTCGAGGAGACGATCAGCCGGACACGCGGGTGCGTCTGGACGACTCTCAGCGGCTCCCCGGTCGCGGTGGACAAACCTGCCCCACCAGGGAGGCAGCATCCAAAGCCCCGAGGAGCCGACTCCGCGCTGAGCACACTGGGCCAGCAAGGGCAACGTGCTCCACCCGGCAACGGTTCGTTGTCCTTCTCTCCGAGGACGCTCGAGACATGACCCGCGGCGTGGATTCGTCGGGCAGTGAATCCGGCCGCGCGTGCTTCGCCGGGGAGCCTGGGGGGACGGGTACCTCCACTACGCCCTCGTCGCCCTGCCGCCGCGATGAGACTGCTCGCGCTCGCCGCATTCCCTCTCCACCGGGTGCGGGTACGTCGACGACAACCCGCGCGCGGCCAGATCGTCGCGCAGGAGTACCTGGACGCCCACAGCGACCGCGATGCCAGCGATCTGCCGCGTGCTCGCACCCGAAATTCACTCGCGGTCTGCCGGCCAACCGATTCCTGCGCCGGGATCTCCAACCGCCACTCGGGCCCCGTATCCATCCCTGACCGTGGCCCACGCGCAAGGCGCCCTCGCCGCCGGGGAACCCGAGGCTGCGTCGCCGTCCGGGAGCAGCCCGGGCGGGAGTGTCGAGGTCGGCCGCTACGGAAGCTCCTGGCGGGTCGTCGACGGCGGTACGCCGCCCTAGCCGCGAACGACCTCCGCGTAGAGGGCCCGCGCTAGGCGCTCGTAACTACGCGACCGGGCCCAGTCCACGCCCGCAGCGGCCATCTCGGCCCTGCGCTTGGGATCCGCCAGAAGGTCGGCGATCGCCTCGCCGAGTGCCTTTGGCGCCACATCGCGATCCACCTTGAGCACTGCCGCGTCCGGAAGCTCGGCGGCCGACCCGATATCCGTCACGATCGTCGGCACACCCGCGGCCAGACACTTCGCAACCGCACCCGAGGTCTCGCCGTTCGAGGTGGCGCGCAGCTGCACCGCGATCGTGCGACTGCGCGAGCCACTCCACGAGGTCGGGCTCTTCTACGTAGCCGGTCTGCTGGAAGTGGTCTGGTCATTCCAAGGTCTTGTGACCGGTCGTCAAGCAGGCGTCGTTCGTCGACGCCGGTATGGGGACCATCGCATGGCAAGCTTCGACTCGCCCCGTGACAGCACATGGGGAAACGCTTCGACAATCTTCATGACCTGCTTCGGCGGACCGACCAGACCGAAGGTGGCTACGACCGGTGGCTCATCCGGCGCGGCGGGCACAAGCTCATTCGGCGGGCACGACCCCGAATGGGATCACGTCGATCTTGCGCTCCTCGCCGCGGGGTGCCTCGAGCCGCGCCAGGTCGGCGGCATGGCGCGAATGGACGAGAAAGCGGTCCGACGAAGCGATGGCCTCGCGCGCCATGTAGATGCCGAAGCGGTCGGCGTCCTCGGTGTCGATCCAGCCGTGATCCCCGAGGTCTCTGGGCAATCGACCCGGATACATCGAATGCAGGATCTCCTTGAGCGGCCGCGGATCCAGGTCCGGCCTCTCGTGGGCGCGCCAGGAGTAGAGGCCGTTGAGGCGCACGTCGTGCGCGATGACGACGCCGGGGCGACGCCCGAGCAGCTGGAGCGCACCCGTGTGGTACTCGCTGTTGCCGAGGCAATAGAACACGCGCTCGTATCCACCATGGGCTCGGTCGGCGGACTCGAATCGCTGCACCGCTTTCAGCTCGACGCCCTGCGGCGGCTGGACCCGTCCGCGTGCGGTCCATCAACAAACGCATCGATCTCACACCGCTCGGCCAGCGCTCCTAAGACGCGGTAGCTCTCGTCCGCTATGCCCGTCCGCTGCGGAGGGAGCGGCGAGACCCAGGCCATCCCCTCGGTCGGCGGCGCCGTCTTCGGGAGCTCGAGCGCGTCCTCGTACGCCGCAGCAGTGCGCTCGGCGACGGCCGGCCACGAGAAACGGCTGTCGAGCCCCTTGGCGCGGAGGCGTTCGAGCTCTGCTCGCTCCCGAGAAAACGCTCCATCGTGGAGCTGATCGCGCGTGATCGAGCGGATCGAAGCGAGCCGACGGATCGTCGACGAGCTCCGCCAGGGCCGGCGTCTCGGACGCGATGACAGCCGCCCCGCACGCCAGCGCCTCGGCCACGGGCAGCCCAAAACCCTCGTAGAGCGAGGGGAACACGACGAGGCCGGCAGCCTGATAGAGCCGGACGAGCTGCTCGTCGGGGACGAAGCCTGGGAAGTGGACACGGTCCGCAATCCGAGCTTCGCAGGTCTTCCTCCAGGCGGAGTCGGTCGACGGGCTCTACCCGGCAGACGACGAGTAGCTGGTGGCGGGACCGAATCTCGGGGGAGGCCGGCGTAGGCACGCAGCAGCCGGTCGATGTTCTTGCGCGGCTCGATTCCGCCGGTGTAGAGGACGAAGTCCGGTTCCAGCCACGGCATGTCGCGCTTGCTCCGCTGGTGGCTCAGGCGCGGGTCTCCGCGGGGCGGAACCGCTCGGACACGCCCGTCCCGACGACCGCGACCCGCTCCGGCGCGACCCCGAGGTGCTCGATCACATCGAGCGCTAGTCTCCGAGATGGCGAGGACGCGATCGGCGCGACGGATGAGCTCGAGCCGGGCCTCGTACCTTCGCGCTGCCACGGTTCGCGCAGGTAGATGCCCGGGAACAGGAGTGGGATCAGGTCGTAGACCGTGACCACGAAGCGCAGCCTTCTCACCTGCGGGGGCCACAGACCGTCGATCGGAACCTCGAGCTCGACGGGTGACCCAATGTGGTAGACGTCCGCCGCTCCGGGTGCACAGCGGTCCGCAAAATCGAACTTGTCGGCGCGCCCGAACGGTCCCATGTTCGGAACAGCAGCGCGCGGTTCAAAACGAACCGCGAGACCAGGTCGGAGTGGTCGCGTTCGAGCGCCCTCGCCAGCTCGATTAGGTAGCGGGAGATCCCGCGTTCGCCGTGCGCACGGCTCTGGACTCCCTGGATGTCGACAAGACCGGCATTCGCGGCGGTCAGGTGCGGTGCGCGGTCACCAGCGCAACCTGCTCGACCGGGCTCGACGAGTCGCCGTCTTCGACGACCCAGGTCGTCGAATCGACATGACTCAGAATCGTGAGGTCGTCGACCTCCCAGCCGTCGAGGAGCTGCTCGAGGCCTGACGATCATAGGTCCGCTGCACCTCATTCTGGTCCTTCGCCGTAGGGCACCGTCAAAACGAGAACACCGCCGGGCTTGGCCAGCTCGCGAATGCGTCGCATCGCTGCCACATCCTCCCCTTCCTCCGACTGTGACTCTCCGTAGGCGCCCAGGCCGATGTGCTCGATCGTGGACAGGCACGTCACGGCGTCGAACGTCTCGTCCGTCTCCCAGTCCTGAACCGCAGCTTGCACGGATCGCAGGTTCGGATGCTCGAGCGGGTACGCGTGCAGGTCGAGCGCGGTGACCCGAAGCCGAGAGTCGCCAGTGAGAAGGCCAACGTGCTTTCAGCCGCCCGACGTCGAGCACTGTGGCGCCCGGTGTGAGCGACCCGAGCGCTCGCATGACGTACGGCACCTCCGCGATGCGCTCGTTCACGACCGAAACGCGGACGTCGCCTTGGTGGTGCTTGACGACGAGCGGTGGGTTGAACCAAGGTTTCGCTGGGCGGCGAAACCCGCGATAACTCGTGGCGAAGTTCAGAACCTCGGCCAGGCGCTCGTCGAGCTCGTCCACCCGCGATCGCGGACGCGATCAACGTAGCTCTCGGTGATGGCGTCGCCCTGTGTGGCCTCAACGAGGTTCCTCAGCCGATCGGCCTCCCCGAGCAGGTCCGAGAGCGAGCGCCCGATAACGGTCGTCGCCTCACTCGTGGCATCCATCTCGGCCGCGAGCATGGCCTCGCAGCTCGGCTAGCGCACCTCTGGCCGCCTCCGAAACGTCGTCGTCTCCTCGCGGAGCGTCAACGTCTTTGCCCGAGCGCCTTGTTTGCTGTGCCGCGGAATCGAGACGACGACCTAGGTCGGAGTGGAAGACCTCCGCTTGCGCGGCGATTCCCTGGAACCGCGGGTCGAAAAACGGCGCACGGGCCAAAGCAGGGCCCTCACGAGAGCCCTGATGAACCTCACGCCCGTCGATCCTGCGCCGAGCTGGCCCGGAGCTCGCATGCGGGCGATTGTAGTGCGTCTGTTTTCGCGAATCCGATCGACGCGGTCGCTGAACAGGTCCGTCATCGGCGGGCGAAGGACCAGACCCTCCATATCACCCTTGCTGAGCAAACCGCGCGGGCCGCTCCCCGCGCCGGCGAGTGTTGGAATGGGCGTCGTACCCGATCCGTGAAGGAAGACAAGCCGACGTAGGGTCGGCTGATCCCGAGCGCCTCGAGGCGCTGTAGTCTCGCCGCGATGGCCGAGGAACCGGCACAACAGCCCGTCGACGTCGAGCAGCTCGTGGCCGAGCTGAGGGAGCGAGTGGAGAAGGAGCGTGCCGCCGGTGCATATGCGGACGACCTGTCCGGCTTCGAGCTGCAGACACCGCCGCAGGCTCAGGGGGCCTCGGTGCCGCGAGTGCGGTTTCGACCCGAGCTCGGCTTTTCGTCGAAGCCCGTGATCGGCCCAGTGATCACGCTCGTCAAGCGCCTCATCCTGCGGCTGCAGTTCTACGTGCTTGACGACCTTGCGCGACAGGCAGATGCGGCCATCGCAAACGTCGAGGCCAGGCTCGCCGCCGAGATCGCGACCCGTGAGCGGCTAGAGAGCGAGCTGGAGGACAAGATTCGCGAGTTGGAGGGCAAGATCCGACTCCTCGAAGGCCGGAACGGACCTGAGGGCAAGGACGTCTAGTTAACGGCGGGCGAGGTAGAGCATCCAGTCCTGGCCGACCTGCCGGCGCAGTAGCTGATCGATGGTGACGTCCTTGACCCCAGCGTCGAAATCGATGTAGCGAAGCCGGAATCCCGCGAGCTCGATGGCTTCCAGGAATTTGCGCGGATCCTCGTAGCGGTCGACATTGAGCTCGAGGATCACAACGAGGCCAGGGTTCTGCTCGATCGTTCGCTGCATTCCTTGCCAGACGTCTTCCTCCGCTCCCTCGACGTCGATCTTGATCAGGTCGACGCGCGGCCATTCGCGAGTGAGAGCGTCGACGGTCACGGTTTCGACGTCGAACATCGCGTCCGTCGGTCCGGCGACCTCGGAGAGACGTGCGTTCATGCTTCGCGTGCCGAGGACCACGAGCCGCAGCGTGTCCCCGTCGGTCCTCGAAGCCGCCTTCTGCACGACGGTCACACTCAGGGAACCCGTTAACGTCGAGCGTCTCGCGCAGGAGCTCGGCGAGCCGAGGCGTCGGCTCTACGGGCACCACCCGGCCACGCTGACCGACTGCGTCGGCCATGACCAGCGTGTAGTAGCCGTGATTTGCGCCGACGTCGAGGCAGTGCCAGCCCGGCCGGAGCGTGCGCGCGAGGACGACGGTAATCCAGGACTCCCAATAGCCGTCCATGCAGAGATGGGGTGTGATTCCGGTCTCCTGCGCGTCGGCATACATGAGGTACTTGCCGAGCACTCGACAGAGCACCGTCTCCTCGCCCATGTACACGGCGCGAGACTCCTGGCGGGACACGGCCTCGAGCGTGGCGCGATCCAAGAGATGCGGAGGCAGAGCCGATTGCTCCTGGGCGACCCAGGCGGTCAGGCTCTCCGTCACGGCTCGTTCGAGTGCCGAGAGTCGGCCCGCCTGCCGCGTGGCCAGCGGGTCGCAACAGGCTCGAGGTGCCTTGTCGGGCTGCTCGGACCAGGCGACGGATAGGCGTTCGAATGGCTTGTTGTCTCGGCTCATCGATGGTGTGCCAGACTGTATGCGATGCGCCCGGTCACCGCGCTCAAACCGCGCTCGCAGCGGCACGAGGGCCCGAGAGTCGGGGCCACGTTGCGCGGCTCAAGTCGCTTAAGCCGAGAGCCCGAGGCGCGCGAGCCGACTCGCGCCGAGGTCGCCGCGCTCTCCGAGCTTGCGGTGGAGACGGGAAGAGAAACGCTCGCCTCTCCGTCCAGACGCGCCGAGGCGGGAGATACCATCTCGCCGATGCGCGCCGGGGCGGAGCCGAGGACGACGCCGGCTGCAGGGGACGCCGAGAGGGTTGTGCCGGAGCTCTCGGTCGTCATGCCCTGCCTGAACGAAGCGCGCACGATCGGCATCTGCATCCGCAAGGCTCAGGCGTCCTTCGAGCGAATCGGAATCGCCGGCGAGGTCGTCGTCGCCGACAACGGCTCGACCGACGGCTCGCAGGAGATCGCCGAGGAGCTCGGCGCTCGCGTCGTGCCGGTGCGAGCAACGGGGCTACGGCGCCGCGCTCACGGGCGGGATCGCAGCCGCCCGCGGCCGCTGGGTGATCATGGGCGACGCCGACGACAGCTACGACTTCGCCGACCTCGAGCCGTTCGTCCGGCGGCTCCGCGAGGGCTACGAGCTCGTCAACGGCAACCGGTTCAAGGGCGGCATCCGGGAGGGCGCCATGCCGTGGCTGCACCGGCGGCTCGGCAATCCCGGTGCTCTCGTTCGTCGGGCGGAGGCTCTACGGGACGCCTTGCGGAGACATCTACTGCGGGCTCCGCGGCTTCGACCGCGAGAAGGTCGCCGCGCTCGACATCCGCTCGTCCGGGATGGAGTTCGCGATCGAGATGATCGTCAAGGCGACGATGATGGGTCTGCGGGTGACCGAGGTGCCGACGACGCTCTCGCCGGATGCCGAGGGCCGGGAGCCGCACCTGAACACCTGGCGCGACGGCTGGCGCTCGATCCGGCTGCTGCTGCTCTACAGCCCGAAGTGGCTGTTCCTGTACCCGGGCCTGTTCCTGCTCGCCGTCGGGCTCGCCGGGATGGCATGGCTCATCCCCGGGCGAGCGCTCGATCGGAAGCGTCGGGTTCGACGTCAGCACGCTGCTCTACTTCGCCCTTGCAGTCATCGTTGGGCTGCAGGCGGTCTACTTCTTCCTGACGGCGCGCTGGTTCGGGATCACCGAGGGCCTGCTGCCTGACGATCCGCGGATCCGGCGACTGCTCGAAGGCCGCGGCAGGCTCGAGTGGGCGCTCGTCGCCGGCCTGCTCCTCGTCGCTGTCGGGCTCGGCCTCTCGCTGTACGCGGTCGCGACCTGGAACGAGGCCGGTTTCGGCCGGCTCGATTATCCCGACACGCTGCGGATCGTCATCCCCGGAGCGACGCTGATCGCCTGCGGGATGCAGACGGCGCTGTCGGCGCTCTTCCTCAGCGTGCTCGGGCTGCGGCGCCGCTAGAGGACTCGGCCGGCGATGGCCACGAGCGTCGAGCGAGCGGCGAGGACAGCTCCGGCTCGACGCCTCCCGGCGGCTCGCGAACGGCTGTCGCTCTGGGCGTCGTCGGCGGCTCGCTCCGTTCGTCGTCGCGTTCGCGGTCTATTTGTTCGTCGTACGACGTGATGAACCCCGGCACGACGGGCGACGAGCCTCACTACCTCCTCGTCGCGCGAGAGCATCGCCTTCGACGGCGACGTCGATCTGAGGAACGACTACGCAAGCCGCGAGCGGACGCTCCGGGTCGTGAACGTCTTCCCGCTCGACCCGACCTCCATGCGGCCGTCTACAAGGAGTCGGGCGAACTACGGCCGCTCCACGGCGTCGGCTTGTCTGCGCTGCTCGCGCCGGCGGTCGGGCTCGGCGGGCTGACCGGCGCGCGGCTCGTCATGGTGCTGATCGCGGCGCTGCTGGCCCATCAGCTCTATTGCCTGCTGCGGACCTCGGCTTCCGCCGGCGATACCGGATCCCGCCTGGATCGCGGTGGCCTTCTGCATGCCGGTCCTGCCCTTCACCAGCCAGATCTACCCCGAGCTTCCCGGCGCGTTGCTCGTCGTCGTCGTGCTCCGGATGATCGTGCGGCGCGCCGTCGTCCGCTGGCGCTCGCCCTGGGCTCGGTGGCCAGCGCGGCGCTCGTCTGGCTTCATGTCCGCTATTTCCCGATCTCCTTGCCCTCCTCGCTCGGCTTGGCGCTACGTGCGCGACGTCCGACCGCGCGGCCGCCGCGACGATGCCGGCGAAGCTCGGGCTGCTCGAAGCGGCTGCGTCGCAGTCGGCGCCGACCTCACGCCGACGTGGCGGCCGCGCTGAGGCGCTGGCGCACGGTCACCCTGCCGGTCCTTCGTTCCGTACGCCATCGTCCTCGGCCTCTTCCTGTTCGCGTTCCAGCACTGGTACGGGAGCCCGGATCCGCGACGCCGTACTACGCCTACTCGACGACGACGCTCGGGCCGGCGGCTGGCAGGCGCTGTACGACTACGTGCTTCACGACCTCTTCGATCCGCTCGTCGGCTGGATCCCGTTCGCGCCCGTGCACTGGCTCGGCCTTGCCGCCCTCGGCTGCGTGGTCGTCTGGTTCGGATGGCCTGCGGCTGCGTGCATCGCGGTCGCCGCCGGCTACGAGCTGATCTGGCGAGCCGGCACCGGCAGGCGGCTGGGGTCTTCCGGCGCGTACCTGCATGATCGTCATCCCGCTCATCGCGGTCCCGATCGCGGTCGCGATCCAGCAGATCCGTCTCGCCGGGTCGTCTTCGTCCCTCTCCTCGCTGGCTCGCTCATCTTTGCCGTGGCCGCCGTACGCGATTTCAGGGTCTCTATCCCGCCGGTGAGCGACAGCGGATCTCGGCCTGCGCGAGCATCGCCCCTGCGTTCCCGGTCACGCTGCCGCCCTTGCCCGCCCACCGTCTTTCACGCTGTCACCCGGGCAAGCTCCGACGCAGACCGGGCGAGTGCAGGGACCGTGGTCGTCGCGAGGGAGGGCCGGGACCAGCCCGGCTTCATGCTCTTCGGGCCGTACAGCCCGCTCAAGACTGGCGCATATCAGGCAACATTCGCCCTGTCAGCGGCCGGCGTTCGACCCGACGAACTCGTCGCCATGATCGAGGTCATCGGTCGGCGCGAGACGCTGCGTTCGCCCGCGAGGTTGCTAACGGCGGCCAGCGTTCGGCCTGGACGCCTGACCGAGATCGACCTCTCATTCGCGACGCCGGGCGACTGCCCGATCCAGACGCGCGTCTACTACCCGGGTCGGGGCACGGTGCGAGCCGGGCCGGTCCAGGTCGAGCGGATCGCGCCCGCGGCAGGCCACCGGCGCATCTCCGCGACTGGCCGCTTGCCTTCCTCTGGTTCGGCGGCACGGCTCTGATCGGCGCGCTCTTCGTCCAGGTGATGAAGCTCGGCGGCCGACGAGCGGTCTAACCGGCCGCAGCCGCATCGGCCGGAGGCGGCCGGCTCGACGCGCGACTCGATCGACGACAGCGGCGACGACGAACTGGTACGCGAAGAGCGACGGGCGCAAACGTCCGATCGCGTGCGCGATCGCCTCGACGCGAGGCGTCGAGAGCACCGGCACGGGGACGGTGTAGTCGAAGACGGTCACCCGGTAGCCGGCGGCTTCCAAGCACTCTTCGAGTGTCTTGCGGGTGAACAGGTGCGTGTGAGTGCGGTCGAGGATGCCCCACTCCGTGTAGCGAAATCGGCCGAAAAGGAGACTGAGCCGCATCGCCCAGTTCGCGATGTTGGGTGTGCTGAGAACGAGGCTGCCGTCGTGGGCGAGAACGGGACGAACGCGCGCGAGGAACGCCCGTGGGTCGCGGAGGTGCTCGATGAAATCGCCGCAGACGATCGCGTCGAAGCTCCCCGGCTCAAGGGGTAGCTCCATCGTCTCGACGTCGCCGACATGGACGGCCTCGCAGAAGCGACGAGCCTCCGCGGCAGCGCGCTCGTCGAGCTCGAGGCCGACCACGGTCGCGCCGCGGGCTTGGAGGCGGTGGCGAGGTAGCCGGTGGAACAGCCGACATCGAGGACCCGCGTCCGGTCGCCGACCAGAGAGCAAGGAGCTTCTCGTGACTGCCGTGAGGCCGTGGATTGAACTCGTACAGGCCGTCGGCGAATCTTGGTCACAGGGCCGCATCAAGATCGTCGGCGACTCGGCTCGGCCGGCCTGATGCTCCCAGTAGGCCGGGAAAGAACGAGCAGCGCCGCTTGAGCCACAACGGAAGCCGCGGTGACGCGCGCCGAGCTGGAACCCCGCGAACTTCGCCGAGCTCGTAGACGCGCCGCGTATGGGATCCAGCGGCGCTGACCGGTTTGCGCGAGCCACGCCAGCTCCTCTCGTGCGTAGCGGAGCGCTTCACCTCGGGAGGACGCGCGCTGAGGCCCGGCCCGGCGAGGAAACCGCGCTCGGCGGAGGCGCCCGTGTCGAAGAAGCGCTTGAACGCGGTGGTCAGCGTGTAGGCATGCGAGTGGCGGACGGCCGCCTCCGGCTCGTATCGGATCGCGTGGCCGGCCAGCAGCACGCGGCGCGACCAGTCCTGATCCTCTGCGAAGAACAGATCGTCCGCGAACGGGAAACGCTCCCAGAACGAGCGCCTGATCGCGGAGTTCACGTTGGAGAAGAGAGTTGTCCGTAGCGACAGGTCCGGCGGTGCCCCCACCCGCTGCACCCGCGGCAAGGGCCCGTAGAGGAAGTCGAGGAAGAAGCGCTCCGGTGGCGAGGCGTCGGCGTGGGGGAGCTGCCGGCCGTAGACGCCCGGCAACATCCTCAACCGTCCGAAGCGGCGCGCAGAGCCGCTCGAGCCAGTGCTCGTCGGCGGCATAAGCGTCCTGGGTGGTGAAGACGAGGGCATCGCCGCGAGCCTGCCGGCAGCGAGATTCCGCGTCGCACCATGAAGGAAGCCCGAGGCGTCCACCTCGATAACCCGGGCATCCCTCGACTGCGCGAGCTCGCGACTGCCGTCACGCGAACCCGAGTCGACGATGAGCGTCTCGACGTCTTCGTCCGTGCGCTGTCGCGCGATCGCCGTCGAGGCACCGGCGCAGGTCGTCCCCGCCGTCCTTCACCGGGATGATGACCGAGATCACGCGCGGCTAGACCGAACGCCGGCCAGGCACGAGCCCGGGCATTTCGTCCGCCGGCCCGCAGAGCGTCGTAGAGGTAGGCGGCTCCGGCAACCGCGGCGCTTGAGAGCAACACCGCCGCCGCGCTCAGCAGCGAGACCAGGGTCGCGTCGGCGGCATCGATACCCGGCCTGGCCGAGCAGGAGGACGAACCCCCCTTCCCGGATGCCGAGTCCTCCCACCGATACCGGAATCAGCGTGGCGACGAGGACGATCGAGGGCGGAAATTGCAGCGAGCGCAAAGGAAAGCTCCAGCTCCAAGGGTCTTGCCGACCAGGATGAAGACGATCACAGCAAGAACCTGGTAGGCGACACCAAGCCCCACGAGCGAGACGATCAGCCTCCCAGAGCCCGCCCAGATCCGGATCATTCTCCACGACTCGCGCGCCATCGCCGCCAGACGCTCAGGGAACCTGTGCAGAAATCGGCCGGACGCCGGCCCCGCTAGACCCGCAACCGCGAAAGCGACAAGCAGGCCGGCCGTCACCCAGGTGAAGACGACCACCAGCGAGTCGAGGGACCGCACCCCGGTCGAGTACGTAGGCAGCCCAAGCGAGTCCGAAAAGGCACGTCGAGCGGTTAACCTTGTCAACAATCGTGGCCGCCGCCGCGCCGAGCAGGCGACCGCTCTCTTCCCGACGACCCAGATTCGGACAGCGTCTCCCGCGACGGCCGTTGGCAAGAGGATGTTCGGGATACAGAAGCTGCGAATGCCCTCACGGCGCGCAAAGCGGACACCTGTATCTGCCGCACCTTCGAGCAGTAGCCACCAACGCAGTCCACCGAGGACGACGGCGACCCCCATCAGCGGAAGAGCCGGCGGCGAACCAGCCCCAGTGCCCGTCACGGACGGCACTCGCCACGTCTCCGACATCCGCATATGCGAGGACAACCCCGAGAAGCGCGGCGGAAACGAGCAGACGAAGCGCTAAAGCGCCATGTCGACCGGAGAGGGCGTGCCACGGGGACGATCCTACTGAGGGAGGTTTCATAGGCTGTACGCCCCGACGGTCTGAATGAGTCACCTGATGCCTGCGGTCCACCAAATCCTGCCCGGCCGCGCCCCACGACGCCATTACGGGGCAGGCCTTCGCCTGGCGCGACCTGCTGCGCGGCTGGGGCTACGAGAGCGAGATCCTCGCCGAGCACGTCCACCCAGACCTGACGGGCACCGCATATGCGCTCGACCGACCGGGCAAGCGCCTCGTGGACCAAGGTGGCGTCGTCCTGCACTACGCGCTCTGGAGCGAGACCGTCGAGGTCGCGCTGCAGGCAAAGGGGCCCCTCGCGCTCTGCTACCACAACATCACGCCCGGTGAGCTCCTGCGGGACTTCAGCCCGGCCGCCGCCGATCTCTGCGACCGCGGGCGGGCCGCGCTCGCCGTCTTCCAGGGGCGCATCGAGTCGCTGATTGCCGTGTCGAGCTTCAATGCCGCCGACCTGCGTGAAGCGGGACTAGGCGAGGCAACCGTGGTCCCGCTTCTGCTCGAGTTGCCCGCCGAGGTGCCGCGGCGGAATCCGTCCCGCGAGCCGGTCGTACTGACGGTGGGCCGGATCGTCCCGAACAAGCGGCTCGAGGACGTGGTCAAGGCGTTCACGCTCTACCAACGCCACCATGCGCCTGAGGCGTCGCTCTTCATCGTCGGCGGGGACCTTGGGTTCGAGAACTACCGCCACGCGCTCGACGTCCTCGTCGCGCGCACCGGAGCACGCGGCGTGTACTTCACCGGCCAGATTTCGGCCGAGGCCCGCAACGCCTTGTACCTCCGCGCCGACGTCTACTTGTCGATGTCGGCTCACGAGGGGTTCTGCGCGCCCCTGATCGAGGCCCTCGCGCACGGGGTACCGGTCGTTGCTCGCGGCGCGGGCGCAGTGCCCGAGACGCTGGGCGGCGCCGGGCTCGTGCTGGACGGAGCAGACTTGCCGCTCGTCGCGGAGGCGCTGCACGAACTCGCCTCATCGCCGTCGACACGAAGTGCGCTCTACGATGCTGCCGACCGGCGCCTCGCCGAGCTGAGGCCCGACGTGCTCATACCGCGTCTCCGCTCAGCGCTCGGCCCACTGCTGGACGGCCACGAACGATCGAACGAGGTCACCTGATACCTGCGGTCCACCAACTTCTCCCAGCCGCAGCCCCGTACGACGCAATCACGGGGCAGGCTTTCGCATGGCGGGAACTACTGCGGCGCTGGGGGTGCACCAGCGAGATCGTCGCCGAGCATGTCCACCCCGACCTTCTTGGTACGGTGCATCGACTCGATCGAAGGACGAGGCGGCTCCTCGATAACGGCAGCGTCGTCCTTCGGTACTCACTCTGGAGCGCGACGGTCGACACTGCCCTCCGCGCCAAGGGGCCCGTGGCGCTGTGTTACCACAACATCACGCCGGGCAAGCTGCTACGCGAGTTCAACCCGGCGGTCGCAGATCTCTGCGATCGCGGACGAGCCAGTCTCTCGATCTTCAAGGGACGCATGAATACGGTCATCGCCGACTCGAGCTTCAACGCCGCCGAGCTGAGAGATGCGGGAATCGGCGAAGCAACGGTCGTGCCGCTCCTGCTCGACCTCCCAGATGAAGTCCCCCGCCGAGGGCCGAGCCGCCAACCGGTTGTGTTGACGGTCGGCCGAGTCGTTCCGAACAAGCGGCTCGAGGATGTCATCAAGGGTTTCACGCTCTACCAGCGCCATCGTGCACCGGCGGCGTCGCTGGTGATCGTGGGCTCAGACGTGGGGTTCGAGCGCTACCGCCACGCGTTAGATGGCCTTGTGGCGCGCATCGGCGCACGAGAACGTGTCCTTCACAGGCCCGATTTCTTCGCAAGCCCGCGATGCGTGGTACCGCCGAGCCGATGCGTACATCTCGATGTCGGTGCACGAGGGCTTCTGCGCGCCGCTGATCGAGGCCCTCGCGCACGGCGTGCCGGTCGTCGCTCGCGGCGCAGGCGCAGTGCCCGAGACGCTGGGCGGCGCCGGGCTCGTGCTGGACGGAGCAGACTTGCCGCTCGTCGCGGAGGCGCTGCACGAACTCGCCTCATCGCCGTCGACACGAAGTGCGCTCTACGATGCTGCCGACCGGCGCCTCGCCGAACTGAGGCCCGACGTGCTCGCGCCGCGCGTCCGCTCGGCGCTCGCCCCATTGCTGGAATGAGCGCCTAGGCCGGCGACAAGATCCGCAGGGGAGCGGTCTATTCTCGCCGAGCAACCTCGCGAAGCGCGGAGACGCTCTGACGAACTCGGTCGTCTTCGGCGAGACCAGCTTCGTCGCCAATCTCGTGGAAGCGTTCGTCGACCTCGTATGCGGCCAGCTGCCTCTCGTCGGCAAGCTTCGCAAGAACGGGCTCGAGATCCGCGTCGGTGCTGCTGCTCGATCGCCGCGCGATCGAAACCGAGGAGCCCATAGTCGATCCAGCGGGCGTTCTGCGGAGGCGGAGTCTTGCCGTACGCGACGACGAGCCCGCCGTCGACGACGGCGTTGCTGGGCGCGTAGCGGTTCTCGTTCTCGAGCACGGTCATGAGCGCCGGAAGCCCGGACGCAGCGTGCGCCCGCGCCACCGCCGAATGGTCGACGGTGAGCAGCGTGTCGCCGTAGGTGACGAGGAAGCTCTCGCCGAGCAGCGGAAGCGCGTTTCTCACAGCGCCCGCGGTGCCGAGCGGTTCAGGGCCGTCGTGGGAGTACCGGATCGAGAGGCCGAGCCTCGAGCCGTCCCCGATCGCGCGCTCGACGAGCGAGCCGAGGTAGCCGACGCAGAGCACGATCTCGCTCACGCCTCCGGCGCGAAGCAGTTCCAGCTGATACTCGAGGAACGGGCGGCCGGCGACGTCGACGAGAGCCTTGGGCAGATCTTCGGTGAGAGGCCCGAGCCGGGTCCCGCGGCCTCCGGCGAGGATCACGCACTGCATCGGCCGGCCTCGTGCTCAATCGCGGACGATCACGGTCGAGCCGTCGAAGTCGAAGCCGAAGCGCACCTCGGTAAGGCCCTCCGCCGCCATCGCCGTCGCGGAGCGCCTTCTGGTCCTCGGCGTAGAAGAGCAGGAAGCCGCCGCCGCCGGCGCCGATGAGCTTGCCTCCGAGCGCGCCGTTCGCCATCCCGAGCGTCGTACCAGCGGTTGATCGCGTCGTTCGACATCGAGGTCGAGCGCTCGCGCTTCCGCAGCCAGTGCTCGTGCATCAGCGACGCAAACTCGTGCGTGTCGCCGGCCTCGAGCACATCTCTGATCCGCCTGCCGAGCTGCTCGACATCCTCGAGGTTGGCGAGCATCTCCTCATCGCCCCCCTCGGAGCGCTGTGCGCTGGTCCTCGAGCAGCGAGTCCGCTTCCCGGGAGTACCCGGTGAAGAACATGAGCAGGTTCTCCTCGAGGTCGTGCAGCGTCTTCGTCGAGATGCTGAGCGGCGAGACGTGCACCGTCCCGTCGGGCTCGAACTCGAAGCAGGTGATGCCGCCGAACGCCGCGATGTAGTGGTCCTGCTTGCCCGCCGCCCGGCCGAGCATGTTCATCTCGACGTGCGCCGCCTCCTCGGCTAGGTCGCCGGCGGTGACGTGCTCGCGCTTGAACGCGTGCAGGGCGCGCAGGAGACCGACCGTGAAGGACCCGGACGAGCCGAGGCCGGTCCCCGCCGGGATGTCGGCCAGGCTGACGATCTCGAGCGAGGGGCCGACGTCGTGCAGCGCGAGCGCGCTGCGAATGATCGAGTGGTCGATTTCGTCGACCTGCTTGACACGCTCGAGCGCCGAGTACTTGAGGAAGTAGTCGTCGGTGAAGGTCCGGTTGATGCCGATGTAGATGTACTTGTCGATCGCGGCCGAGACAACGAAGCCTCCCCGGCGCGTGTAGTAGGACGGGAGATCGGTGCCTCCGCCTCCGATCGAGATCCTGAGCGGAGTCCGTGTGATCAGCATCGGCCGCGCACGATAACCTCAGCGCCGCCTTGGCTCAGTTGCAGACCGGAAAGCGCGCAGAGGTCGTCGCAGGGCGCCGATCCGGACGTCGTCCTTCACCTTCCCGAGAACGACGTCGCGGATCCGGAGCTGTCGATCGTCATCCCCGCCGCCGACGAAGAGGTGACCGTCGGCGACTTCGTCGAGTGGTGCAAGCAGGGGCTCGAGGAGGCCGGGATCGTCGGCGAGATCGTGATCGTCTCGAGCTCGAGCGACCGGACGGCCGAGATCGCGCTGGCGCACGGCGCCCGCGTGCTCAAGACACCCAGGCGCGGGCTCGGGCGCGCGTACATCGACGCGATCCCGTTCATCCGCGGCCGCTACGTGCTCATGGGCGACGCCGACTGCACGTACGACTTCCGCCGAGCTCCGCCCGTTCGTCGAGAGGTTCCGCGAAGGCTACGAGTACGTCATGGGCTCGCGCTGGAAGGGCTCGATCGAGCCGGGCGCGATGCCGAAGCTGCATCAGTACCTCGGCACGCCGGTCACCACGTGGATCCTCAACCGCCTCTACGGCAGCCGCTTCTCCGACATCCACTGCGGCATGCGTGGCATCACGCGCGACGCGCTCGTGCGCATGGATCTCCATTCGCAGTCGTGGGAGTACGCGTCCGAGATGATCCTGATTTCCTGGTCATACCACTCCCCTGTCCGTCATGGTCTATATGACGATAAAATTATATGCCTATCGTCTGTATAGGATCACTAGCAATCTGAGGCTTTCCGCGCGATTTGAACAACATGTTGATGGCCTCGATCAGCAGGGCTTTCACATCGCTGTCCTCATCCAGGGCAATCTGCCGAAGCTGCTTGCCCACGTCGGGAGAGAGGTGGACGCCGATAAGCTGGGTCGCCGCCTTCCGCTTCCGACGACGGGCAGCAGGCGCCGCTTCGGCCGGGGGTGCGTCGGCATGGGTTGCCGGAACGGCGGCCCATGAACGATTTCGCAAGGTGGCGGGATCGGTCTTCGGCTTCGAGATGCCGAGGTCGGGCTTTGTCTTCCCCATTGGTATCATCCTATAAGTCTATATCGATATAGCGTTAGAGGCCGAGCACGGTGGAGACTTCAGCCATCAAGGCACAGATCTCGTTGGCGGCAGCCCCGTGGGGTTCGTACTCCAGGACGCCCTGACCCAGTGTCAGGCTGTGCTGGTAGGCGATCCTGTTGTGCAGCACCGTCGTCGCCGCTGTGAGGTCGTAGCCGTCCCGGATCACCTCGCGGGTTTGGGCCTCGACCTTGCTGTTCGGTATCGGTGGTGCCCGGTTGATGACCACCAGGGCCGGCGTCTTGGCCAGGGTCAGGATGTCGGCCGTCTCTTTCAGCGCGTCCAGGTCGAGCCGGGCGGGCTGGATTGGCACCACGATCAGGTCAGCGGCCCGTGCGGCGGCCAGGGACGCGTTCTCCGCCTTGGGCGGGGTGTCCAGGATACAGATCTCCGCGCCGGCATTCGCAGCCGCCTGCATGGTCTGGGCAAGCCGGGCATGGGCGCAGTCCTGAACCACCGGCCCGGCATCCCCACGGCCGTCCGCGATGCGGCAGGCCGATGCCTGGGGATCGAGGTCGAGCAGGACGGTGGACCGGTCCCCCAGGGCGTAGGCGATGGCAAGGTTGATGGCCGTCGTGGTCTTGCCGCTGCCGCCTTTCTGCATCAGCACGGCGATGGTTTTCACATCATACCTCCTTTGCTCTATAGCTATATAAAGCTATCATTTTATATCATTATAACACATTACGAGCAAGAGGAATTCGATCATGTTTGAAGACGCCTGCACCATCGTCGTTCCGGACCCGATGCCGCCGTATGAGCGGTTCGTCCTGTCCTTCAATCGGGGGGCAATCAAGGATATCTGGCCGACGAGCTGGGAGCCATGGTCGAGAACGATCCGAACCGTGGGACGGAGTACGAGAGCGTCTTCCTGGGAGAGGCGACGAAGGCCCGGACGGTCAGATCGGCAAGGAGCTTCACGACATCTACGGCGAGCGGGCGATGCTGATGGTCCATGCCGACGTTTTTGACCGGCACGGCCCTCAGCCGGCCCGGATGCTGGAGATGGCCTGGGACGGCATCGGCGACGATCACCATCGGCATACCGCATCCAGGCTTTGCCACACCAACGGTCGTCGGTATCGCGCTGCTGGTGATCTGGTCGCGCTGGTGCTGCTCATGATCGCCCGCTTCACCGACGACGAAATCCTGCAGCTCGCCGCCGTCATCGCCGAGCGCTTCGTTGCCGGGATCTGGGACCATCCGCAGCGCCAGCGCGGCGACGACTTCGACCGCGTGCTGATCTGGCTCGAAGCGCCGGGAGAAGGGGATCGGCAAGGCCGGTAACCCGCGGGCGCGCTGTGGCATGATCCAGCTGGCCTGGCGCTTCCTGATGTTCCAGCCCGACGCCGCTCTGGTCCGGTGGTACCGCGAGCGGACCGCCGGAGGTAAGGGCGCCATCAAGAAAACGATGATCGTGGCGCTGGCACGCAAGCTGTTGATCGCGCTGTGGAGTTACGCCACCGCTGGGGTGATGCCGGAGGGTGTCGTCCTCAAGGCGGTCTGATCTTCCGTCTCCGACCGCACACCGGAGACTTCGAAGCACGGCCGACCGGTCAGTCCGGTGGACCTTGCCTTCCGAGGTGGGTGGTGCACCGAAGCCACGCAATGAGTAAGATGTTTACGGCGCATTGCCGGACCTACCCACGGAGGAGAAAATGTTAGCTGGATCTCATGAAGACCTGATTGGGTTAATTGAAAAACAAGCGCACAATAAAGAAGCAAACACTGAAATCTTGGTAAGAGCTTACAAAGAATTTTATAATGACCGCCCTATTATTAAACTCATGCAAGATATAAATCAACGTATTGGTCTTTACAAAAACCTACTTGAACAAATAAAAAGGCTAGCCGATAAATACGCTTCTAATCCAAGTGAAGAACCAGGATTAGATGATGAAGTTAATAATTTAAAAATTCAATATGAAAATCTTGGATTAATACCAAAGGATAATCTACCAAATCCAACTGCTCAAAGTGTATGCCGATATATATTAGAAAAATTATCGGCTTTTGCCCTGGCTATTTTAGATGTAATCGCTAAGCATGCCTCTTCGATGGCTGAAGAGCTTCGTATTTCTCCGGAAGTCACCATCGTTTTTCAGGTTGGAGTAGGATGGTCACCCGATATCACGATAGGCATTGAGCGGTCTGGCTCACGTGTTCGCGCCGTAGCTCAGCCGGCCACATAGACCAGTATCCTCAATATGGCCCGTGCGTCTGAGCGGGACGGTGTACTGTCATAAGGCTTTTCTGGGGATCTGAAGCTTATTCAGGCAGCGATGGATGGTTGCCGGATGCACATTGAAGGTTCTGGCGACTTCGCTGATGGAGCGACCTTCCTGGATCAGCACGACCGCGAGGGTCTCCTGATCCGGACGTAGTTTTGGTGGGCGTCCAAACGAGACGCCACGGCGCTTGGCCGCCTGGCGTCCTTCTCCGTGCGATGCTGGATCAAGGGCCCGCTCGAACTCGGCGATGCCGGCGAAGACGGTTAGAACCATTCGGCCGGCTGGGGTCGTAGTAGGGGCAGAAGGCCCAAGCGCGCGGAAAAGCACGCTAGCGTATTGGACGCAATATTGATCCCTGCATCGGTCGGGTTATACAAAGCGCGCTTGGGCAAACCAATCCGGGTACCCGCTCATAGGAGCTGGCGAGTTGGACGCAATATGATCCCCGGCGTTAGACCCCCCAGTTACTGCGTGCAATTTGCCAGACGGAATGCCGACATTCCGGCCAATCCCGGTTGGCCGCAATAATTGTACGCAGCAAAATCGCCAGCTTCCCGGTAACATTGTTCACATCATAGACTTGTGCTGCTTATCCGGGAGAAATCCAGTTTCTTAGCGTACTTTTCCGCACGCTTGGGCCTTCTGCCCCTTATGGGCGGCCGGCCCTACAGACGCCCTTGACGGTCATGATGCCGCCCGGATCACACCATCCTGAGAGACGTGACCGTGCCCGTGCGCCCTGAGCACGCGGGCCAGCTTCGTGAATGACTCGAACCCGCCCTCGCTCTTCTCCGTCCGTCTGATGGCCGGCACGGATACCCCCGCCTGGATCGCCAACGCCTCCAACGACAACCCCGCCGCCGTCCGCGCGAGCTTCAATTCCGCCCCCAATGTCGTCACGCCCGAACCCTCAAAGCTGCTGAAAATGACCGAAAAACCGTTCTGTTTCTGAATGGTATTTCATGCAGAAACGGGGCTCTGAGCCGCATCAGAGGACAGTCTGAGAGTGTGTGAGTTTTTGTCGGTTGCCGTCACGGCGGCGATCTGATTCCCTGTCATCACGCTGGATGTGGAGAAGCGGCGATGTCGGGAGCGGGTCTGTTCGAGGAGCTTGCGGAGCAGCGGGCACCGGAGCGAGCGGTGAGTTCGGGAGCGCCGCGGGTGCAGGAGCCCCGGCGCGACGAGCCGTCCTGGCAGGTCGTTGACCTCGATGCCTTGATCGCGCACGATCATCCGGCTCGTCTGGTGTGGAGCTTCGTGACATCGCTGGAGTTGGGTGAGCTTTACGCTTCGATCAAGGCGTGCACGCACACGGTGGGCCGGACGCCGATCGATCCGCGTCTGCTGCTGGCGCTGTGGCTGTATGCGGTGATCGACGGTGTCGGCAGCGCCCGCGAGATTGTGCGCTTGTGCCAGCGCGACCTCGTCTATCGTTGGCTGTGCGGCGGCGTGGGGGTGAACGACCATGCTGTGTCGGACTTCCGCTCCGATCATGAGGCGGTGCTGGATCGGCTGCTGACCGACAGCGTGACGGCACTGGTCAAGGACGGCCTGATCAGTCTGGAACGCCTGGCCCAGGACGGCGTCAAGGTGCGCGCCGCGGCCGGGGCGGCGTCGTTCCGGCGGCAGGGCCGGCTGACCGCGATCCGCGAACCGATGGCCGAGCGGATCGAGCAGCTCAAGAGCGACCTGGAGGGCGACGCGGCGGCCGGCCAGCGTCGCAAACAAGCCGCCCGGTTGCGCGCGGCCACCGAGCGCGAGGAGCGCTGCCGCAAGGCGTTGGTGCGGCTGCGCGAACTCGAGATCGAGCGTGAGGTGCGAAAGCCCAAGGGCGAGGCGAAGGATAAGAAGGCGGTGCGGGCCTCGACCACGGATGCCGAGGCGCGGGTGATGAAGATGCCGGACGGCGGCTTCCGGCCGGCCTACAATGTCCAGGTGGCGGGCGATCCCGACAGTCAGGTGATCGTCGGCGTCGCGATCGATACCCGCGGCTGCGATACCGGCCAGCTGCGCCCGATGCTCGAGCAGCTCCAGGACCGCTATGGCCGGACGCCGTCCTGGTATCTGGCCGATGGCGGGTTTCGCCAGTTCGCCGACATTGACTGGGCCTGGAGCCACGACACGGCAGCCGTGATCCCGGCTCAGGGACGCGATGGGACAGACCCCTATGCCCCGCGGCCGGGCGACGGTCCCGGAGTGACGGTCTGGCGCGAGCTGATGAGCGGCGCGCTCGGCCAGCGGATGTACCGGGTCCGCTCGCAACTGGAATGCCTGTTCGCGCAGATGCGCCAGCGCGATCTTCGGCAGGTCCTGGTTCGCGGCAGCCGCAAGGTGCGCTGCGTCATGTTGCTCCATGCCCTCGCCCACAATCTGCTGTGTGGCGCCCGTCTGCGGGCGCAGGCTGTCTGAAGCACACCAACGCGCCCTGTTGCCTGTCGCGCGGCGCATCGCTGACTCAGGACGCCCATTCTCGACCGCTCCGTCACCCCCTGGCCGGTCGCCATCCAGCATCGTGCTGTCCGCTGGCTGTTGTCAGTCGCAACCGACCGCAGCCACACCCGCCAAGTCAAATCAGGCCAAATATCGCAAAAACTCACACACTCTGACTGACCTCAACACCGTCGCCCTGGACACCCCCATGCTACGCGCCACAGCCGACACCGACGACCCGGCCGTGAGCAAGTTCTTGGCATGCTCCAGTCTCTCGCCAGTCAGCTTCGACGGCCGACCACCAGCACGCCCCCGCGCCCTCGCCGCGGTCAGTCCGGCGCGTGTCCGCTCCCGGATCAACGCCCGCTCAAATTCGGCTATGCTTCCGAAGATGTGGAACACCAGCCGCCCGCCGGCGGTGCTGGTGTCGATGGCCTCCATCAGGCTCTTCAGCCCGATGCCGCGTGTTTCCAGATCCTCGACCGTCGCGATCAACTGCCGCAGCGATCGGGCCAGTCGGTCCAAGCGCCAGACCACCAGCACGTCACTGGACCGCACATAGTCAAGCGCAGCGGCGAGTTGGGGGCGGTCGCGCTTGCCGCTGCTGATCGTCTCGATGAACAGTTTCGAGCACCCGGCAGCGCACAGCGCGTCTTCCTGAAGGGCTGGGTTCTGGTCCTGGGTGGATACGCGTCCGTAGCCTACGAGCATTGTTGTCTCCTGCGCTTGGAGCGGCCCGAAGGCCGCCTCGGCCAGGGGCGACGCATGAAATGGGCTGGCAGGATTTGACAGTCTAATCAGCCGTTACGGTTCTCCCTTTGACAACGAAGGGAGAATGGCGATGTCGGTCGAGAAACTGGTCGAGCATTTTTCAGCGCTCGAGGATCCGCGGTGTGCGGGCAAGGTCGATCATCGGCTGATCGACATCCTGGTCATCGCGGTGTGTGCGGTGATCGCGTGTGCCGAGAGCTGGGACGACATCGCGCTCTACGGCCGCAACAAGGTGGGCTGGCTGCGGTCCTTCCTGACCCTGGCCAACGGCATTCCCTCGCACGACACCTTCCGGCGCGTCTTCATGCTGATCGACCCGGACGCCTTCGAGGCCTGCTTCACCGCCTGGGCTCAGTCCTGTGCCAAGGCCTTCGACCGGGAGGTCGTGGCGATCGACGGCAAGACGCTGCGCCGGTCCTTCGACCGCGGCCGGGCGCAGGGGCCGTTGCACCTGGTCAGCGCCTGGGCCAGCGAGCAGGGCCTGGTGCTCGGCCAACGCGAGGTCGATGGCAAGTCGAACGAGATCACCGCGATCCCGGCGCTGCTCGAGACGCTGTCGTTGAAGAACTGCATCGTGACGTTGGATGCCATGGGCTGTCAGAAGACGATCGCCGGCCAGATCCTCGACCAGGGTGCCGATTACCTGTTGGTGCTCAACACAGCAAGGCGTTCCGGGCGGTGAAGGAGTGGGCACTGTCTTGCTCACGGCGCTACGGCCAGGCCGGTGTTCGATGCCTTCGACGACAGTCATGGCCGCCTGGTTGGCCGGCGCGTGTTCGTCTGCCCCGCAGGCTGCCGCCCTGAAGGCGCTGGACACTTGGTCCGGGCTGCGCACCGTGCTGGCGGTGGAAACCATCCGCGGGGTCAACGGCTCCGGTAAGGTCGAGGCCGAGATCCGTTACTTCCTGTCAAGCTGCCGTGATGATCCGACAGTGCTGGTTCAAGCGATCCGTCGGCACTGGACCATAGAAAACGGGATCCATTGGGTGCTGGATGTCACCTTCCGCGAGGATGACAGCGGCGTCCGGGATCGGACGGCAGCTGGCAACCTGGCCATCCTGCGCAAGATCGCCATCAACCTAATGGGGGGAGCGTCGAGAAGTTGGGGGTCAGGCAGCCCTAACCAAGTCGGTGATGGGATTGACTTCGGCATCGAACAGCGGTTCGAAGCTGGATCTGAGCTTGCCGTTGAGGACAGCGCAGCGGACCTGGAGCAGGAGATCGGCGCCCCTGCGGGACCATCGCATCTGCTGAGATTTGTTCATGCGGCGGTTGACCAGGAAGTTGGCGGTGCCTTCTGTGATCGAAGTGCCGACCCGCAAACCGGCACGATGGCGTTCGGCATAGTTGACCAGCCAAGCGCTCTGGCTGGTGAGATAGCGGTCGATCTCGCGCAGCGCCGTCCACAACCGGCATGACGACGGATCCCGTTTCTGGTCGCCTTCGCCTCGGAAGACCGGCATGACTTGGCGGATGCGCTCGAGAGTGATCCGCGCATCCTTGGCCTTGCCGTTCCAGATCCGCCAGTGCAGGCGGTGGATTTACTCCGTGACGATCACCGCCCTGGCGTGCTCCCGCTCCGGCGTGTCGATCGGCAGGGTGCCAGCTGTCTTTTCGGCATGGTGCAGCCGCATGGCGATGTGAAACCAGTCGAGAGACGGCGGCGCTTTTGACGCCCGGGAGCGTCGAGAAGTTGGGGGTCAGGCAGCCCTGACCAAGTCGGCGATGGGATTGACTTCGGCATCGAACAGCGGTTCGAAGCTGGATCCGAGCTTGCCGTTGAGGACAGCGCAGCGGACCTGGAGCAGGAGATCGGCGCCCCTGCGGGACCACCGCATCTGCTGAGATTTGTTCATGCGGCGGTTGACCAGGAAGTTGGCGGTGCCTTCCGTGATCGACGTGCCGACCCGCAGACCGGCGCGATGGCGCTCGGCATAGTTGACCAGCCAAGCGCTCTGGCTGGTGAGATAGCGGTCGATCTCGCGCAGCGCCGTCCACAACCGGCGTGACGACGGATCCCTTTTCCGGTCGCCGTTCGCCTCGGAAGACCGGCATGACTTGGCGGATGCGCTCGAGAGTGATCCGCGCATCCTTGGCTTTGCCGTTCCAGATCCGCCAGTGCAGGCGGTCGATCTCCGTGACGATCACCGCCCTGGCGTTCTCCCGCTCCGGCGTGTCGATCGGCAGGGTGCCGGCTGTCTTTTCGGCATGGTGCAGCCGCATGGCGATGTGAAACCAGTCGAGAGACGGCGGCGCTTTGACGCCGGCATCGACCAGCATGGAGCGCAGCCCGGAACAGCCGTCGGTGAAGGCCGTCAGGTCAGTCTTGTCGGTGTGGCCGACGGCGGCGAGGCCGCGCTGTATCAGCGTTTCAATGGCGGTGTCGGTCCTGGCAACGGCGGCGAAAACCTGCCGGGCCCCGTCCGGTGTCTCGACGTTGCCGAGGCGAACCTCCAGATGGCGCGGGCCCGCCTCACAGCTGCGGATGAAGGTCGAGTCCACGCTCAGGGTGATCGCTGCGGCCGCCGTTGCAGGTTCAGCCGGAGCGGCATCCCGCAGGTCCTCGCCAACCTTGAGCGTCTGGGCGCGCAGGGTTTCGGGATCGGTCCCGGCATCGAGCGGGAGCAGCTGTTGGAGCACGCCGGCTGCAACACGGTAGGGCAGGAAGGCGGAAAACTGCGCCCGGATCTGGTCGAACTCGGGGGTCGAGCGGCACTGCGGCGGCCACTCAATCCCAGCCTGATCGGCCCGACAGCCGGCACAGCGGAAGCGGGGCAGTCGAACCGTGACCGTGCCGAACAGGGTGGCAATCCGGCGGGGCCGATAATCTTTGACCCGGCATGCGGCACCGCAGGCCCGGCATGCCGGCCGTTGGGCGGCATGATCCCGGCACTGGGCGGCGACCACCGCCTGTTGAACCTGGCTCAGGAGCTGCTTGCCATCCGGCAGGCGCAAGCCAAGATCCGCAAGGTCGTCAAGGTTGCCGGGGCGGTCAATCTCCAGCACGTCAACGCTACCCAACGGCCCCTCGACCCCGGTCTCCACCAGGCGCAATACCCACCCCATTCTTGATCCCCAGTCGCTGAAACTCCCGGGCCGTCATACTCCATCAACGCGACACCCCCAACTTCTCGACGGTCCCCCTCATGGGCCGGAACCGAACACCCCAGGGTCAGCATGCGGGCCCGCCGCAAGCAGGCCGCCTGGAACGATGATTATATGCTCGCTCTTCTGGCTGGATGATTTCATGTGTTGCCCCGCCGTCCTCCCTTCGTTGTCGAAGGGACAACCGGCACGGCCCGTCAGAACCGTCAGATCCCGCCGCCCATTTCATGCGTCGCCCTTGGCACCGGAGGCTGGGTACGGGCTTGGAGAGAAAGACAATCATCCAGAGGTAAAAATCCTTGGTAAACCAATCTACGCTCTTGAGGGGGTAGTGCTGTGAGACCTTGGTTTATGGGACTGGGCCTAATCGCTGGAACTATCCTGGCTCATGTGGCGGGAATCCACCTGTTACTGACACTGCTCGACCGATGGCTTACGGGTGAAGGACGCCTGCGGCCGCAGGGCAATCGCATATGGAGTTTGCGGTTGTTGAAGGCTGGCGCCGCCTCTTGGAGGAGTGGCGCTATCAACTCGGATCGAGGGTGCCGGAACGCAGAGGAACCCGCGTCGGTGCGTTCCTTTGCTCGGAGCAAGGGTTCTTCTGCGGTGAACCACCTACCGGATTTTTCATATGCGATTGCCCTGCAGTCCGCAGTCCTTGTCTGTGATCTTCTTCACAGGAGTGCTAAAATAAAATATTCGCATCCCGACATTTCGACATCGCATTTCGAATTTTTCACGCTTCATTGACGCCCTCCTTCACACCTCCTATCACGAGCCACGGCTTTTATTGAGCCATCACCGCGGATCGGCTGTGTCCATGGAAAAGACATTGCCGTGAAGCGCCGGGGGCGTGCCGCGGGCACGGGACCGGCAGGTCAGACCCAACCTCATCCTTAGGAGAAGACACAAATGGCTGCTTTCCCGGCACCCCGGGTGACGACACCCTCACCGGCACGGAACAGGGCGACAATATGGTCGGCTTTGCCGGCAACGACACGCTCACCGGTCTCGGCGGCGAAGACACTCTCTCCGGCGGCGCTGGCAACGACACCCTGCGCGGCGGCGACGGCGGTGACATGCTCGACGGCGGCGCTGGCAGCGACATTCCTCGACGGCGGCATCGTCGGCTTCGGGGTCGATACCGCCGATTATCGCTCCTTCAGCAATGGCGTGAACGTCAACCTGGTGACGGGCAAGGCCAACGACGGCAGCGGCACCGACACCCTGATCCGATCGAGGACGTCCAGGGCACGGATTCGTCGACGAGATCATCGGCGACGAAGCCCGAACTTCCTGCACGGCAACGGCGGAGCCGACTTCCTCTCCGCGAACGGCGGCAATGACATTATCAGCGGCGGGGCCGGCAACGACAGGATCGGGCGGTTCGGGAGCGGACAAGATCAGCGGCGGCGAGGGCGCGGACACGCTCACGGGCGGCAGCGAGGCCGACACGTTCCAGTTCCTCTTCCTCAGCGAGGTCGGGGTCGGCGCCGGTCGCGACGTCGATCAAGGACTTCGAGAAGGGCCTCGACAAGATCAACGTCTCGACCCTCGACGCCAACACCTCGGTCTCGGGCAACCAGGCCTTCAGCTTCGTCGGAAGCAACGCATTCAGCGATGAAGGCCAGATCCGCGCGACCTCGCTGAACGGCGGCAAGCTGCTGCAGTTCAACACCACCGGCACGGCGTGGCCGAGTTCGAGATTTTCCTGGAGACCCCGGTCCAGCTCTCCGGGGCGGACTTCTTCCTCTAACCCCGCACCTCCCTTGAGCGATCTGAGCCTCAGATCGCTCACAACTACCCAGTCGATCTGCTGGTGAGCTTGAACAACAGCCATGCCGTGGATGGCGAACCGGAAGCGGACAGGACCGATGGTGGCAACGACGACGCCGATCTGGCCTCAGGACCAGATTGACCTGAACGGAGGCGCCACCCTCACGAATGCCGATCTCTTTAACACTGCCGCGTCGGGGATGGATGACACGCTCATCGACGACACAGACGCCAATCCCGGCGCTCCGCAAATCGTCGTGACCTCGATCAACTCTGGTGCCGACCTTGAGATCGACTTCGGCAACGGCAACGTCCTCACCCTCCTCGGCGTCAGCAGCCTGAATCCCGGGGACGACATTTTCGTCTGATTCATGACCGTGCGCATGAACGGGACGGTGTACTGTCATAAGGAAAAATACCCTTTGCCATAGCGTACCGTTCACACGGCTTGGCATTCGGTAGCTTGCCTTCGCAAAACATACTGTAGAAAGTCACTCCTTTCACATGGATGTTCTGTGAACGCTATCCTGTTGAAAATGCTCGCATCGACTGAAATCCAGGAGGGGGCGCTCCTGCCGGTGATCCGGGAGCGCGCCAGAGAGGAATTCGCGGCGTCGGGGTTCCGGCGGCGGGATCTCCGCTGCTTGACGGAGGCTGCGCTGCCGGAGGGGCCCGTCGCGCCGGCGATCCCGGCGGTCAACGGCCAGGCCGCCGGCGACCGGCTACGGAAGGTGCTCGGCCGCGTCGCTGATCATGTGATGGCGATCGAGGTGGCGGCGCAATATGGTGCGACGTTTGGATCGCGCGGCAACGGCCGCACCGACCGCCGCAATGGGTTCCGATCGCGGACTTGGCAGAGCATGCTGGGGCCGATCGAGCTCAAGGTCCCGCGGCTACGTCGGGGCAGCTATGTGCCGGGATTCTTCGCCGCGCCCGCGCTCTGCCTCGAGGACATTGAGGCGGTTGCGCAATCCACCGACAGCGGCGCGCTGGAGCGGCTGCTCCGGTCCATGAGCGGGGCGATTTCCGGCGACGATGCCGTCACGACCCTCGGATCGGAAATCCGGCGGCTGGTCGGCGAGACGGCACCAAATTCGGTCATGCAGTTCCGCGCCGGGCTCGGCGGCTTGGCCGTCACGCTTCGAAGACGAACTCGACCTCATCAACGACGAGGAGGCGGAGTTGATGGACTTCGCCAACATCTTCCAGCAGGCGCCACTTGCGGCGGATAAGGCGCGCATGGCGGGCGACGCTAGCGGCGAAGAGAATGGCGTGGAACTGGAGTACCTTCACGGTGCGCCGGGGAGCACACGCGACGTCGGGCGCTCGATGCGGGGCTCAGGGGTGG
>CAVXTG010000009.1:0-16284 GCA_963764595.1 uncultured Actinomycetes bacterium
TCAGGTCGAACGCCTTGATCCGGTGCTCGACCCCCGAGGTGAGCGCGCCCATCCGCGCGCCCTGGCTCCAGCCGACGTAGCCGATCTCGTCTCCGTCGACATAGTCCAGGGACTGGAGAAAGTCGACGGCGCGGCGAACCTCCTTCACGGCTTCCGGCTTCGAGCTTCGAGTTCTCGCGAGCGCCCTCCATGCCCTCCGGCAGCGGCTTGGCCCGCTCGGGCGAGTAGATCATGTCGAGCGTGAGCGTGACGGCGCCCTTGCCGGCCATCTCCAGCGCTTCGCCGAGCAGCTCCTCGCGGTCGCCTCCGGCTCCGTGCGCGTAGATCACGGCCGGGTGCCGGCCTTCCGAACCGGACGGCGTCAGGAGGTAGGCGTTGAGTGGACGTGTCTCCCGGGCCTGTGAACGAGACGTCGTCGACTCGGACCTCGTTCGTGCTGAACGACGTCGGCTTGATCTGCGCGTCGAGGGGCTTCGAGTCGTCGTAGGTGAACTGCGAGGGAACGCTCGACTCCTCGCCGCCGCCGCAGCCCGCAAGCGCCGCGACGACGAGAGCAAGGCCGGCGCACCGGTAGATTTGGCGCAGCACAGCCCTCCCGATGGTACCCGTGGGTTACGCATTCGGATCGATCGACGAGATGGGAGACGGCGCCTTTCGCAAAGTGCGCCGCGAGCTCGGCGTGACCGCGTTCGGGGTGAACGTGCTCGTGCTCGCGCCGGGCATCGTCGGACGACCGCACTACCACGACGAGCAGGACGAGCTCTACTTCGTCCACCGCGGCCGCGCGCGGTTCGAGGTCGGCGGCGAGTCACGCGAGCTGGGGCCGGGCGACATGTGCCACGTCGAGTCGACGACCCCGCGCAGGCTGACGAACGTCGGCGACGAGGACCTCGTGATGCTCGTCGTCGGCGCGAAGGACGGCTACGTCGGCCGCGACGGCCACCTGGCCGAGCCCGGCACCTACTAAGAGCGACTTAGTAACACTGTGTTACTAAGTCGGTGGATTCTGTTGGCCCGTTGCCTCCTCGAGGGCCTGCTCGATCCACGCGACTGCCGCCTCGAGCGCGGCCGGGTCGGAGGACTTGACGACGACCTCGACCGTGGCGCCCTCGACGTGGAACTTCGGGTACGAGCCGACGAGCACCCCGGGATAGCGGTCGCCCATCGCCTCGAGGACGCCGACGATCTTCGCCTCCGTCGTCTCGTAGACCCGTCTCCACGACGTGATCGGCTGCTCCGTCTGCAGCTCGTGGGCGACGGTTCCGAACATCGCCTTCATCTCGGCGGGCAGGCCGGGAAGGACGAACACGTTCGCGACGACGAAGCCCGGCGCGCCGCCGAGCGGGTTCTCGAGAGGCCTCGCGCCGGCCGGGAGGTTCGCCCAGCGGGCCGCGTACTCCGGGTCGGCGGGGAAGCGGGAGCGCAGCCGTTCCGCGAGGTCGACGACCTCGTCCTGCGGTGCCTCGAAGGCGGCGGCGAGCGCCTCGCGGGTGACGTCGTCGGGCGTCCCGCCGAGGCCGCCGGTGACGATCACGAAGTCGGCGTTCTCGGACTCGGCGCGGACGAACTCGGCGATCCGGTCGATCTCGTCGGGGAGCGAGGCCATCAGCGTGACCGTCACGCCGAGCTCCTCGAGCTGCTGCGCGAGCCAGGCAGCGTTCGTGTTGACCGTGTCTCCCGCGAGGAGCTCGTTGCCGATCGTGATGATCGAAGCGGTGACCCGGCCCGCCATGCGGCGAGCCTAACCCAGTGGGAAGGGCTTTCGGGCGAGCGCGGGCAGCACCTGCGAGGTGACCCACACCGGAGTCGCGGCGTACCGCTTCGAGTAGCGGTAGCTGCCGTCGGCCTGTCGCAGTTGCGCGAGGTAGCGGAACGCTCTCGTCCCGGGCTGCTTCCCGGCTGCGACGAAGGCCTGGATCGCCCACGCCGTCGATTGCGCGTCTGCGGCTCGCCCCGGGCCGAGCGCAAAGCCGCCGTCTTGCCGCTGCAGGCTCCTGAGGTAGCTCAGACCTCTGCGTATCGCCCGCGAGCGAGCCGGAACTCCGGCCGCCCGCAGCGCCTGGACGGCGGCGGCGGTGTCGTTCGAGTCGGGCGCACCTCGCGGATGCCAGGACCAGCCGCCGCTCTTGCGCTGGGCCCGGAGCAGGTAGCGAGTGCTCGTCCCCGCGGGACGCCCGGTCGCACGGAGGGCGATGACGCCCCAGATCGTCGAGTTGACGAGCGTCCCGATTCTCCCGCGCGGTCCCGCGCATTCCCTCGAGCCGGTCGGTGAGCGCATCGGTATCCCGTCCGAGCGCGTCGAGGGCGAGGATGCGGAGCGCGAGGTCGTTCGCCGTGCGGGTCGGGCTGCCGTCCAGGTACCCGGTTGGCGAGCGGGCGGGCTCTCGTCCCGCGGCGGAGAGGCCGAGGACGGCCCACGCGGTGAGGCTCGGGTCGGAGCTCTGCCCGGGCTCCGCGAAGCCGCCGTCGGACTGCTGGTGCGCGGCGACGTAGTCGGCAGGTGTCGCCGCGAGCGCGAGCGCAACCGCTGCGAGGGCGAGCTTCATGCCCAGACGACCTCGGTTCGCAGCCGTCTCGCGTAGCGCTCCAGCAGCCGTAACAGCTCCGGGCCGATCGCCAACGCGATCACGACGTTGCCGATCGCGTGCGCAGCCTGGAACGAGAACCCCTGTCCGAAGACCACCGTCAGCGCCTGCCACGTGTGCGGCCAGAACGTCACCCAGAGCCAGAGGTCCATCAGCGCGCTGAACGCGAAGCCGAGCACGAAGCAGACGGCCGCGAACGACGCGCGGCGCCGGATGAGCGGCGCGAGAGCAGAGCCGGCGAGGCCGCAGGCGCCCCAGCCGAGCATCTGCCACGGAGTCCACGGCCCCTGGCCGAGGAAGAAGTTCGAGGAGAGCGCCGCCAGGGCTCCGGTGGCGAATCCGGCGCGCGGGCCGAGCGCGGCGCCGGCGGCGACGGTGATCACGGTCACGGGCTGCACTCCGGGAATCGCCACGAAGAGGACTCTCCCGGCGGCGGCAACCGCGGCGAGCGTGGCGACGAGGACGATCTCCTTCGCCGCGTCGGGGCCGGTCTCGAGCCAGGCGGCGCCGGCGACGAGGAGGCCGACGGCGGCGAGCAGGAGCGGCAGCCCGGAGTCGGCGGGGTCGAGGACGACCCAGGCGGCGGACGCCACGGCGGCGGCGAGCGCTCCGAGCGCGGCCAGCCTAGGCATGCGCCGCCTTCCTCGTACGCCAAGCTTGACCGCCCGGTCGGCGACGTCGCCCGCGAAGACGAGGTCATGAGTGACGACGAGCGTCGCCCGCCGCGCGAGCGTCCTTCCGCAGCAGAGCCGTCAGCTCCGCCTTGCGGGGTGGATCGACTCCCCGCGTCGGCTCGTCGAGGATCAGCACGTCGGGGTCGGCCACGAGGACGGCCGCGAGCGCGAGCCGCTCCCGCTCGCCGCTGGAAAGGTCGCGGGGATGGCGCTGCTCGAAGCCGGCGAGGTCGACCTCGGCCAGCGCGCGGTGTGCGCGGGCGAGGTCTCCGCCGACCGCGAGCGCCACCTCGTCCTCGACCCGCTCGGTGACGAGGTAGCGGCCCGGATCCTGCGACAGGTAGCAGCAGCGTCCGCTTCTCTCGACGCTTCCCGAGGCCGGCTCGAGGAGCCCTGCGGCGATCTTCGCCAGCGTCGTCTTCCCCACGCCGTTCGGTCCGGTCAGCGCGACGACCTCTCCCCGCTGGAGAGCGAGCGACGTTCCCTCGAGCACGGGCTGGGACTCGTACGCGAAGGTGACGTCCTCGAGCCGGCAGAGCGTCTCCCCCGCTCCGCTCGTCTCCGGCAGGCTTCGCGGCTCCCGCGGCCGGTACGCGGGCGGCAGAAGGTCGAGCGCCTCGTCGCGGGGCGCGTCGAGCGAGATCCGCCCTTCGTCGACGAAGAGCACGCGGTCGCAGCGCTCGAGCGGCAGCGTGGGCCGCTGCTCGGAGAGGAGGACCGCCGCACCGAGCTCGCAGGCGAGGTCGAGGAGCGCCTCGGCGCCCTCCGGATCGAGCTGCGAGGTCGGCTCGTCGAGCAGGAGCAGCGCCGGCTCGAGGGCGAGCACCGAGGCGAGGCATACCCGCTGGAGCTCCCCGGCGGACAGCGTCTCGGTTCGGCGCTCGGCCAGCCGCTCGGCCTCCCACCTCGGCGAGCGCTTCGTGCACCCGCGGCCAGATCTCGCCGGGCGGCGTGCCGACGTTCTCGAGGCCGAAGGCGACCTCGTTCGCGACCGTCCCGAAGACGACCTGGTCCTCGGGATCCTGGAAGAGCGTCGCAACCTCGCCTGCGAGGTCGGCCGGGCGGAACCGCCGGGTGTCCCGGCCGGCGACCACGACGCGGCCCTCGAATCGCCCGCCGTGGAAGTGCGGAACGAGCCCTGCGAGCGCGCGGAGGAGCGTCGACTTGCCGGAGCCGGACGGGCCGAGCAGCGCGACGATCTCGCCGGGCTCGATCCGCAGCGAGACGTCGGAGAGCGCGGGCCGCTCCGAGCCCGGGTACGAGAAGGTGAGGCCGTCGACCTCGGTTACAGCCATATCGCTCCCACGACGAGCACCGCGGCGGCGGTGAGGGCCAGGCGGTCGAGTCGCGTCCACGGCGGTGACGGCGCACGAGTCCGTCCCGGCGCGGCCGAAGCCGCGGGCCTCCATCGCCTCGGCCAGGTTGAGCGCCCGCTCGAGCGAGCCGGCGACCAGAGGCGACAGGAGGCGTGCGCGTCCGCGGACTCCCTCGACCCGCACGCCTCGTCCCCGCAGCGCCTCGACGAAGCCGGCGGCGTCGCGCTCCAGCGTCGGCACGAGCCTCGTCGCGAGCCCGGCGGCGAGCACCGACCGCCGCGCGAACCCCGCGGCCTGGAGGAGGCGGTCGAGGTCGAGGAGCAGCGCGTACGCGGCGAACGCGAGCCCGACGGCTGCGAGGCGGAGCGCCTGGACGCCCGCCGCGGCGATCTCCTCGCTCGTCACGTCGAGGTAGCCGATCACGGGGATCTTCGGGCCGGCCCACAGGACGTCGGTTCCGTGGTGCGCGACGAGCGGGCTGAGCAGGAAGACGGTGAGCGCCGATACGAGCGTGCCCGCGAGGTAGAGCCAGCGCCGGCTGCGCGGCGCCTTGAGGCAGAGGGCGAGCAGCGCCTGCCGCGATCGCGGCCACGACCCAGGCGCGGTCGGAGATCAGCGCCACCGCTGCCAGCGAGGCGAGGACGGCTGCGGCGGGGACCGGGCTCACGGGACCTCGTAGCGGAAGCGGAATCGCCTCGGATTGCGTGCGAGCTCGACGGCGTCGCCGGCGAAGACGAACTCCACCGGCGAGCCGGCGGCACCGTCGTCCTCGCGGAGCGAAGCCGAGAACCGCTGCGTGCCTCTTACTGTGTAAAACACATTCGCGTCCTTGGGAGCCGGGTCCGAAACGGGCCGGACGGAGACGGCGTTCAGCAGGCGCCCGATCGCGCGGGCGCCTTTCGCCAACCCGGGCTCGTAGCGCACGACGGCCGGCCGCGGCGGCCCGCCGTACCCGTGTTGGAAAGGCTCCGGAAAGGCGCCGACGACGACCGGCTCGCGCATCTCGTCCTCCCACGAGCGGAAGTCCCACCACTCGACGTCGCCGGGACGCAGGCGGTAGTCGGCCGCGCTCTGGTCGGCCTCGATCCCGTTCAGGAACCAGAACCAGTCACGCCGCTTCGAGACGTCGCCCTCGACGCCTTCGATCGACTGCACGAAGCGACCGCCGTAGGCGGTGTCGATGTCGAGCTCGCGGTCGAGCGCCTGCATCGCCGTCAGCCCGGCGGGGACGGTCCGGACGAGCACCACGGTCGCGCCCCGGTCGCGCGTGACCCAGAGCGAGGCGCTCCCCGAGCCTGCGCGCTCGCCCCCACACGCCGTGAGCAGGACGAGCGCGAAGGCGACGAGGAAGCCACGCTTCACCTGAGCGCGTTCGAGCGCACGGCGTTCGGAGCGGTCGCACGCACCAGGCCGCGGTGCCGGCCGACGCACGCCCGTCCGGAGCGGGTCTTCACGCGACGGCCGTCGACGTTGAGCACGGCGCCCGGCCGCAGGCGTCGCCGTCCCCTGGTCGTTCTGGGAGACCACCGAGTAGCAGTTGGCCTTGGCGCGACGCCGGAGGAGCAGCGTCGGCGTGCTGCCCTGCTCGCTGAACGTCGTCCAGTACCAGAGCACCGTGTCCCCGTCCTTGACCGGGGCCTGGTCGGCGGCGACCGGCGGGGAGACGCCGTTGATCTTGTAGCTCCAGCCGCTGAAGCCGACGCCGGGAAAGCGCCCGATCTGGTCGACGAAGGGCCCGGGCTGACGTGGTAGTAGAACTCGCCGACGAGGCTGGCCGCGTCGAGCACGGCGAGGGCGTTCGGCCCGGTCGTCAGGGTCGGCTCGGTCGAGCCGAAGATCGTCGTCGTCTTGCCTTCCACGCGCACCTTGACGCGCTCGGCGAGCGCCGGGCGTTGCGAGCGCCGCGACGAGCGCGACGGCTGCCGCGAGGATGATGAGTCGTCGAAACACGAATCCTCCTTCCGCGAGGGGTTCGGGATTTGCGGCGGCGCGGAAGGTCTTCTGACTCGGGGCTCCCCCCTCCGCCACCTTCCCAGCCCGGAGGCCAGTGGTCTCGGCGGAAGAGCAACTCCCCTCACAGCGGCGGGACCGTCCCGGATTCGCACCGGGTTCCCTTGCCGCGTGCCGTTGGGGGCGACCCTATCATGGGCCGATGCCGGCCTCCCGGGCGCTTTCGGTCTGGCTGCCCGTGGTCGTCTGGGCCGCCGTCATCTTCACGCTGTCCTCGATCCCGAGCCTCGGCACTGGGCTCGGCGTGTGGGACACGGTGCTCCGGAAGGCCGGGCACATGACGGAGTTCGCGATCCTCGGCGCACTGCTCTTCCGCGCGCTCGGGCGCGAGCTGCCTGCCTTCGTCGCGGGCGTCGCCTACGCAGTCACCGACGAGGTGCACCAGCACTTCGTCGAGGGCCGCCACGCCTCCGCCATCGACGTCGCACTGGACGCCGTCGGCGTCGCCCTCGGCATCTTCGCCGCCGCCGTCTCTTCAAGCCACGTCCAGGGACAGGCCCTCAGACATGGCTGCTTCGGACATTTCCCTGCAACGCGACTCCTCCGGAGACGGACATGGCTACAGGTGCCAGGTCGAGGGACAGTCCCTGGACACGGCTCATGAGGGCGGTGGCGATCGAGCTCGACGGCGTGCTCGGGGACACCCGGCCGCTGTGGCGGGACTGGCTCGAGGACGCGGCCAGGCGGTACCGGACGATCGCGCCGCTCGATCCTTCGGCGCTGCCGGAGGATCGCGCGGCCGCGGCCAAGGAGCTCGACCGCTGGGCCGAAGCCGGCGTCGGCGACTGGCGCGCGGCGCTCGTGCGGTTCGCCGAGGACCGCGCGCCCGTGTACCTCCGTCCGGACGCCGAGGTGAGCTCGGCGATCCGAGCCCTCGCCGCGGCCGGACACCGCCTGGGCGTCTTCACGGACGCGCCGGAAGGCCTCGCCCGCGTCGCCGTCGCTCAGCTCGGCGTCGACCGGAGGATCGAGGCGCTCGAGGCCGGCGATGACGCCCTGGAGCGCCTCCGCGCGCGTCTTCGGGCCGGATCTAGCCGTCGTGCGGGAACGATCAGCTCTCGACCTAGAATTGGCCCGGTGAAGGAGAGCGAAATCGGCGACCGGCAGCTGGACGCGCTGCTCGAGCGCCTCGACAAGCTGAACGCGGAGCTCCGAGCCCTGAACAGGCGGCTCGACAGCGGCGAGCACCTCGTCCCGATCGTGCGGGAGCTCAGAGCGCTGAACGACTCGCTCCAGGCGCTCGCCTACGCCGCACTCGGCCAGCAGGGCCCGCAGATCCGGCGCCGCCGAGCGGGCTAGCTGCTAGTTCGGCGATCTTGTAGACGTTCCCGCCCGTGACCGACATGACGTAGAGCTCGCCTCGGGCGTCCTCGCCGAACGACGAGCTCCCGTCGACCCGGAACGGCTCGTCGCGAACCGACGAGCTCCCACCGGCCGGCACGCTGCGAACACGCCCCGCGCAGTTGTCGCTGAAGAAGTAGCGGCCCTTCGCAGACGGGATGGCGTTCCCGCGATAGACGAAGCCGCCGATCACCGAGCAGTTGGGCGGGTTCGGCAGCACCACGTAGGGCGTCGACGAGATGCCCGGCGGAGTTGGGCGTCTCCTGCGTGTAGCGCTCCCGGCCCTCGTAGACGCGCCAGCCGTAGTTCTCCAGCCCAGGGCTCCTGCGCGGCGTGAAATCGAGCTCTTCCCAGGAGTTCTGACCGACATCGCCGATGTACAGGTCACCCGTTTGCCGGTCGAAGGAGAAGCGCCAGGGGTTGCGCAGGCCGTAGCCGATGATCACCGGCTGCGGCTTGCGCCGGCTGACGTTGAAGCGGAGGAGCTTGCCGAAGAGGGAACTGCAGGTTCTGAGCCCGGTTCTCCGGGTCGCCGCCGGATCCACCGTCGCCGGTCGCCGCGTAGAGGTACCCGTCGGGGCCGAACGCCAGCTGGCCCCCGTTGTGGTTCGAGTACGGATCGTCCTGGAAGAAGATCTGCCTCGTCCGCACGGGCTTCCGCGTCAGGCCGCGAGAGCGGTACTCGACGATGCGGGTGTCTTCGTTCCGATCCGTGTAGTCGACGTAGAAGAGCCGGTTGCGCGCATACCGCGGATGAAACGCGACCGAGAGCAGCCCCTGCTCGCTCCCGGTGCTGATGCTGTTGCTCAGGTCGAGGAACGGCCGCGCACGCAGCCGTCCCCGCACGCGGACGCGAATCTTGCCCGTCCTCTCGACGATGTAGAGGTTGTTCGGCTCGCTGCGCGGCGCCGACGCGTGGACCGGCTGCTCGACCTTGGCCACGCGGATGAGCCGCAGCGCGCTGCGCTCTGAGTCCTCACGGGCAGCCAGCGCGACACCGGTCGTGAACGCGGCAAGAACGAGGACAGGCGAGGAGGAGTCGGCGCACGGTTCGCTACTTCTTTAGCAGAACGCGGCGGAGCTCGTCTTCCTTACCCGGCTCGAGGATCGCGAGCACCTGGTCGCCGACCTCGAGCTGAGTGTCCGCATCGGGGATCTCGGCGTGGCCGCCGCGCATGACCGAGATCAGGCGCGAGCCGACGGGCAGCTTGAGCCCCGAGACGCGCTTCCCGGCCGACGGCGAGTCCTTGTCGATCTGCACCTCGACGATCTCGAGGTTCTCCTTGCGCAGCTCGAGCAAGTGGATCAGCTCGTGCTCGGGCACCTCGTGCTCGATCAGCGCCATGATCGTCTGACGTCGCGCTCACCGTCGGCGAGACGCCGAGCAGGTCGAAGTGCGGCTGGTTGCGTGGGTCGTTCACGCGCGCGATCACCTTCTCGACGCCGAAGCGCTCGCGCGCCATCTGGCAGATGACCATGTTGTCCTCGTCGTCCCCCGTGACTGCCACGACGAGGTCGGGAGGCCGCGCGATGCCCGCCCGCTCGAGCACGAAGATCTCTGTCGCGTCGCCGACGATCGCGGCGTGCTCGAACTCCTCCTCGAGCTGCGCGAAGCGCTCTCCGCGCTGCTCGATGATCGTCACCTCGTGGTTCATGCGCCGCAGAGTGCGCGCGAGGTTCGAGCCGACCTTTCCGCCGCCCGCGACGAGGATGAACATCAGTGGCGGGCCACCGTCAGGAAGCGGCCACGCGGGCCGGTTTGATCACGCAGGACTTGACGGCCTCGGAGAGCACCTCGATCGCGGTCGACGTCGGCGAGACCGTTCGCAGGCCGAGGGTCGCGTACAGCTCGGCGCGCGCCGGGTCGAGGATGCGGACGACCGTGCACTCGATGCCGAAGCGCTTCTGCGCGACCTGGCCGACGACGATGTTCGTGTTGTCGCCGTTCGTCGCGACGACGACCGCGTCGGCCTCCTCGATGCCGGCTTCGCGCAGGACGTCGACGTCCATGCCGTGGCCGACGACGAAGCCGCCCGACCAGTGCTCACCGAGACGAGCGAGCGCCTCCTCGTTCTCGTCGATCGCGGTGACCTCCCAGCCGGCCTTGGTGAGCTTCTTCGCGACCGCCGAGCCCACGCGGCCGCATCCAACGACGATTGCCTTCATATCCGAACTCAGATGTTACGCCAGGGCTTCTTCCTCGATGACGCCCTGTGGATACGCGATCACCATCACTTCACACGGCGCCTTGCGCAGGACGTAGTCGACGGTCGGGCTGAAGAAGCGCGACTGCCTGCGCCAGCGCGGAGCCGAGCCCATCACGATCAGGTCGACGTCGTGGACGGCGGCCTCCTCGACGATCGCCTCGCCGATTGCCCGGGAGCGCACGATCTTGACCTCGATCTCGACGCCGGCCTCCTCGCGCGAGGAGCCTGGCCTCCGCGAGCGAGGCCTCGGCCTGCTCCTCGGCGTCGAACATCGGAGCGTCGAGCGCCTGGTCGAGCGGGACGCGGATCACGTGGACGGCGACGATGGCGCAGCGCTGCTCCTCGGCAAGCCTGAGGGCCGTGCCGAGCACCTCCTCGCCGATCAGGCCGATCTTCATCGGGACGAGAATCCGCTCGTAGGCGCCTTCGATCTCGGGAACGAGGTCTCCCACGGCGGGCGTCACCCGTCCGAGGACCCGTTCGCGCGCCACGAGTCGTGAGCCGATGAAGACGACGGCGCCGAGGGCGAGCCAGATCGGGCCGGCGATCCGAGCGGCGTCGTGCGTGAGGATCGCAGCGACCCAGATCGCGAAGGTGAGCGGTGCGCCGACGAGAGCCGCAACGGGCACCGGCGTCCCGCGAACGCGGATGTTGCCCGGGACGCGGAACGGCCGCTCGAGCTCCGGTTCCGTGAAGCGCAGGCGCACGACGGCGACCTGCGCCGCGGTGAACGCGATCAGGACGCCGAAGCTGTAGAGGCTCGCGAGGAACGTCACCGGGTCGTCCGCCGCCCACGCGATCAGGAGCACCGAGGCGGAGATCAGGGCGGTCGTCGCGACCGCCGCCGGCGAGATCAGCGTCGTCCTGTTCAGGCGGCCGAAGGCCCGCGGCAGCATGTCGTGCCGGCCGAGCGAATAGGCGAGCCGCCCCGCGCCGGAGAAGGAGGTCGTGATCACGGCGACGAGGATCACCGCGCCGGTGACGCCGACGAAGATCCTGAGGGCGTCGACCAGGACGGCCGGGAGCTCGCCGCTGAACGCGACGGCGATCCCGACGAGAGGCGCCTGGAGCCACTCCGTGCCCAGAGCCGTCTCGGGATCCGCGGGGAAGGCGGAGAGCGCGACGAGCCCGATGAGGAACGAGATCGCGACCGCGGCGCCGATTCCGACGAAGAGGCTCCGCGGCAGCGTTCGGCCCGGCTCGCGGGTCTCCGCGGCGAGGTTCGCGACGGTCTCGAGCCCGGTGTACGCGAGCATCGCGACGGGGATCGCGAAGGCGATCGCGCTCCAGGTCGGAGCCGTCCCCAGGTCGGTGCCCTTCGCCGAGGTTCTCGAGCGAGAAGAGAAGCGGCAGGCCGAGGACGACGAGCAGCAGCTGCGCGGCCAGCGTGACGCCTGCGATCGCGATCGCGAGCCGGTAGAGGCGCGGACGGCGGACGAAGCGCACCGCGGCGACGGCGAGGATGATTCCGATCCCCACGAAGACGTCGGCCGGGCTCTCCGTCAGGGCTTCCCAGCCGATCGCATGGCCCAGGTAGTGCGGGACGAAGAGCGCTGCGAGCGCGATCACGATCAGGTAGTCGAGGAAGACCGCCCAGCCGGTGAGGAAGCCCAGCTGGTCGTTGAACGCCCGCCTGACGAACGTCGCGGCCCCACCGGTCTCCGGAAGCGCCGCGGTTCCCTCGGCGTACGAGAGAGCGACGACCAGGAACAGCGCGCCCACCCCGAGCAGGACCCAGGGCGTGAAGCCGAGCGCCTCGAGCGCGACGACGCCGAGCGCGAAGAAGAGCGAGGACGCGATCTCTCCGAAGGCGACCGCGGCCAGCGAGGGAGTCTCGAGGACGCGCTGGAGGCCGGGGAGCTTCCTAGCCACTCAGGCCTCGGGAAAGGTAGAGCCGCAGAGCGCCGGCGAGGATCAGCAGCGCACCGAGGAGCAGGCCGAGCCCGCCCCCCACGCCGGCCGCGACCGTGCGCACGAGGATCCCGATCCCGAGCGCGATCATCACGACCGAGAGAACCCGGGTGAGCATCTACGCGGCCCGCCGCCCGGCGATCACGGCGACACGCGTCGGAGCGTTCCTCAGGACGTAGTCGACCGTCCGCCCGAAGATGGGCTTGCCTCCGCGAACCTTCGCCCGCGAAGCGCCGAGGATGACGACCTCCGCGTCGCGGCGCGCTGCCTCCTCCACGATCGCCGGCCCGGCGCTGCGAGCTCGCTCGAGACGGCTGATGACCTTGATGCCCGCGTAGGTCTCGAGCAGCGCCTCGGCCTCGTCGAGGATCTGGTCACCGGCCTCCTCGCGCTCGCGGAGGTCGGCGTCGAGCGGCTGGTCGAGCGGCACCTCGAGCACGTGCAGGAGAACGATCGTCGCCCGCCGCTCGGAGGCGAGGCGGGCCGCTGCGACGAGCGCCTCCTCCGACTCGACCGTCCTCAGCACGGGCACGAGGATCGTGCGGTACTCGACCTCGAGGCCGAGGACGATCGCCGGCGCGCGCACGGTCTCGGTCAGCGAGGCCCGAACCACGCGGCGCCGGTAGACCGCGTAGCCGACGAAGCCGATCGCGAGCCAGCCCAGCCCGACCCAGCGCGTGCTCGCCTCCTGGACGACGACCACGAGCCAGGCGACTGCCGTTCCCAGGCCGCCGAGCAGCGCGAACAGCGGCCAGTCGACGCCGCGGAACCGGAGGTTCGGCCGGGCCCGGTAGACGACCTCGTCGTCCCGCAGCCGATCAGCGAAGCGCGACGATCGCCGCGTGCGCGATCGTGAACGAGAGCATCGCGCCGAACGCGTACATCGTCCCGAGGAAGTTCGTCTGGCCGGGCAGGATGACCGCGATCGAGGCGACCCCGGCGAAGACGACGAGCGCGAGCCAGGGCGTCTTGAACCGGGGATGCAGGCGGCGGAAGACCTCCGGCAGCTGGCGGTAGCTCGCCATCGCGTACGTGATGCGGGAGGCGCCGATCACCCCGGCGTTCGTGGCGACGAGCAGGATCGTCGCCGCGAGGATGCCGACGTAGATCTCGAGCGCGTCGAGCGTGAAGCCGTGCAGGCCGAGGTTCTGAACGAGGCCGAGCACCGGGTCGTTCGCGAACCCGCCCTCCTCCGGCGGCAATCCGAGCCGCGTCTCGTACTCGCCGTCCACCAGGCGCACCGGGAGCGCGGAGAGCGCGATCATCGGCAGCGTGAGGTAGATCGCGAAGACGGCGACCGCGACGAGCCGGATCGACCGCGGGATGTCGCGCGGCGGGTCGCGGGCCTCCTCCGAGAGGTTGGAGATGGTCTCGATCCCCGTGTACGCGATCATCGCCACGGGAATCGCCACGAAGAACGAGCTCCACGTCGGCGCGACTCCCCAGTGGACGTTGTCGGCGAGGATGCTCGGGCTGAAGATCAGGACGAAGCCGATGATCACGAGCAGGAGCTGCGTGGCGAAGTCGACGACGGCCAGGAAGATGTTCAGCCCCGCCGCTTCCTTGATCCCGACGACGTTCAACCCGACGAGCAGGACGATCACGAGCGCGCCGCCGACGACGTCCCACGGGTTCTCCCGCAGCGGCTCCCAGAAGATCGAGAGGTAGTGCGGCACGAAGAACGCCGAGATGGCGATCGTGATGATGTAGTTGAGCATCTGCGCCCAGGCGGCTCCGAAGCTGACGAGCTCGTTGAACGCGTGGCGGGCGAAGCTCGACGAGCCGCCGGCCTCGGGGTAGAGCACCGTGCCTTCGGTGTAGGTGAGCGCCGTGAACGCGAAGATCAGGCCGGCGATGACGAAGACGAGCGGCGTCAGCCCGAGGGCGAAGACGGCCGTGACGCCGAGCGCGTAGTAGATCGACGAGCCGACGTTCCCGTACGCGGTCGCGAAGAGCGCCGGCGTCCCGAGCACGCGCTCCAGCCGTTGCTCTCTCCGCCTGCGCCTTGGCGCCGGTCGGGTGGGAGCGGGTGTCTCGGCGCTAGCCGTGGATGGAGACGATCAGCGGGATGATCAGGATCGCGACGATGTTGGCGATCTTGATCATCGGGTTGATGGCCGGGCCGGCCGTGTCCTTGTAGGGGTCGCCGACGGTGTCGCCGGTGACGGCCGCGGCGTGGGCCTCCGAGCCCTTGCCGCCGTAGAGGCCGTCCTCGATCAGCTTCTTCGCGTTGTCCCAGGCGCCGCCGCCCGAGGTCATCGCGATCGCCAGGAAGATGCCGGTGACGATCGTCCCGATCAGGAGGCCGCCCAGCATCTCGGGCTTGATGATCCCGACGATGACCGGGAACGCGACCGGGATCAGCGCGGGCAGCAGCATCTGCTTGATCGCCGAGCCGGTGACGATGTCGATCGCGCGCCCGTACTCGGGCTTCGCGGTGCCCTCCATGATCCCGGGGATCTCCCGGAACTGGCGCCTGACCTCCTGGACGACCTCGCCGCCGACACGCCCCACCGCCTGCATCGCGAGCGACGCGAAGAGGAACGGCATCAGCCCGCCGATGAAGAGGCCCGCGATCACCCAGGGATCCGACAACGAGAAGGTGATCTCTTCGAGCCCGCGCTCGCGAAGCCCGCGCGTGTACTCGTCGAAGAGGATCAGAGCCGCGAGGCCCGCCGACCCGATCGCGTAGCCCTTCGTGACCGCCTTCGTCGTGTTCCCGACGGCGTCGAGCGGATCGGTGATCGCCCGCACCGACTCGTCGAGGTTCGCCATCTCGGCGATGCCGCCTGCGTTGTCCGTCACCGGCCCGTAGGCGTCGAGCGCGACGATGAGGCCGGTCATCGACAGCTGCGCCATGACGGCGACGCCGATCCCGAAGAGCTCCTCGCCCGCGGCGTAGTACGCGCCGACGATGCCGATCACGATCACGATCACCGGAGCCGCGGTCGCCTGCATGCCGACGGCGAGCCCCTCGATGATGTTCGTCGCGTGGCCGGTTCGCGACGCGCCCGAGATCGACTTCACCGGGCCCCAGCGCGTCCCCGTGTAGTACTCCGTGATCCCGACGAGCAGGAAGGTGACGCCGAGGCCGATCAGCGCCGGCCCGTAGAGGTTCCAGAAGCTGAACGTGTCCCCGTCGTAGGCCTGCATGACGGGGATGAACCCGATCGCCGAGAGCACCGTCGCGACGGGGACGGCCTTGTAGAGCGCGTTCATGATCGAGCCGCTGCTCCCGACGCGGGCAAAGAACGTGCCGATGATCGACGCGATGATCGAGATGCCGCCGATCGCGAGCGGGAAGCAGCCAGAGCTCGCTGGCCGGGAAGGCCGTGCGCGAGCAGCATCACGGCGACGGCCGTCACCGCATACGTCTCGAAGAGGTCGGCGGCCATGCCCGCGCAGTCGCCGACGTTGTCGCCCACGTTGTCGGCGATCACGGCCGGGTTCCTGGGGTCGTCCTCCGGGATCCCGGCTTCGATCTTGCCGACGAGGTCCGCGCCGACGTCCGCTGCCTTCGTGTAGATGCCGCCGCCGAGACGCGCGAAGACCGAGATCAGCGAGCCGCCGAACGCGAGGCCGATCAGGTCGTCGATCGCCGACTCGGAGCTGTTCCCGAGCCAGTCCGTCAGCACCCAGTAGTAGCCCGCGACCCCGAGGAGCCCGAGCCCGACGACGAGCATGCCCGTCACCGATCCGGCCCGGAAGGCGACGTTGAGCGCCGGCTTGAGGCCGTGCTTCGCAGCCTCGGCCGTCCTCACGTTCGAGCGCACTGCGACGTTCATCCCGATGAAGCCCGCGGCGGCGGAGAGGACGGCTCCGATCAGGAAGCCGATCGCTGTTCCCCAGCCGAGCTTGTTGTAGAAGCCGATCAGCAGGAACGGGACGACTGCGACGATTGCGATCGTCTGGTACTGGCGGCGCAGGTACGCGGACGCGCCTTCCTGGATGGCGCGCGCGATCTCCTGCATGCGCTCGTTGCCCGCCGGCAGGTTGAGCAGCCAGTAGGTCAGCGCGATGCCGTACACGACGGCGGCGGCACCGCACAGGAGCGCGACGAGAACTGCGTGATCCCTGAAGAAGCTCAGTTGTGCCCTTTACGTAGTCGGCGCCGAGTGCACCCGGCGCCGCGTGTTTCTAACACACGGCGCCGGTGCGTGACTGAAAGTCTGGCTCGTTACCCCGGCCGACCAGCAGGTTGACCGGGAAGCCCCTGCGCCTGACGGCGCCGGGCCTCGGG
>CAVXTG010000010.1:0-491145 GCA_963764595.1 uncultured Actinomycetes bacterium
CTTGGTCGCGACCGGTGCGAGCGCCTGGCTGCCGAGGCCCCTGAAGATCCCCGCGGCGTCGACCTCGGCGCTCCAACGCATCAGCGTCCCGTCGCCGTCGGGAGCAAGATCGAACGAGGTGTCGACGGAGATCCGGCCGCCGAGGCTCGCCCCGAGGCGCGCAGCCGCGCGTGCTCGGGCTCCCGCAGCTCCTCGAGGCGGACCGACAGCTTCAGCCGAAAGCCACCGGGCACCGGCAGACGGACGACGAGCGTCCATTTCGGCCCATCGGCCTCGACGCGCTCGATCACCGAGAAGGCGTTTTCGAGCGCCTCGGGATCGGTCAGCGCGCTGTAGACCTCCTGCGGCGCGGCGTCGAAACGCTTCTCCCCCTCGATGTGCACCGGGGCAGGCTACTGGCGCCGCAGGAACCCGTTCGCATTAGCGAGCTTGACCGGTTAAGCTACGAGAAGGCGAGATGACCGACCGAGCGAGCTTTCCGAGCGATTTCGTGTGGGGCGCGGCCACGTCCGCGTACCAGATCGAGGGCGCCGTCACCGAGGACGGACGGGGCGCGAGCATCTGGGACACCTTCTGCGCCACTCCCGGCAAGATCCGAAACGGCGACTCCGGCGCGATCGCCTGCGACTCGTACCACCGCTACCGCCAGGACATCGCGCGCATGCAGGAGCTCGGCCTGGGCGCGTACCGGTTCTCGATTGCCTGGCCGCGGGTCCTGCCCGAGGGACGGGGTCGCGTCAACGAGGCCGGGCTCGATTTCTACGACCGCCTGGTCGACGACCTTCTTGCCGCCGGCATTCGTCCGTTCGTCTCGCTCTACCACTGGGACCTGCCGCAGGCGCTGGAGAACGCGGGCGGCTGGCCCGAGCGCGCCACGGCCGAGGCCTTCTGCGAGTACGTCGAGACCGTCGCCCGGCGCCTCGGCGACCGCGTCGGCCACTGGTTGACCCAGAACGAGCCGTACTGCATCTCGTGGCTCGGCTACGGACTGGGGCTGCACGCGCCGGGCCGGACCGACTTCGTCGCCGCGGCCGCCGCCGCGCACCATGTCCTCCTCGGCCACGGCCTGGGGGTCGAGGTCCTCCGACGCGAGAGCCCGGACGCCGAGGTCGGCATCGTGCTCGACTCCTGGCCCGTCTTCCCGGCGAGCGACGATCCGCGTGACGCCGCCGCGGCGAGAGAGGCCGACGGGTTCCGGAACAGGCTCTTCTTCGACCCGGTCCTGCGGGCGAGCTACCCCGCAGGACGTCCTCGAGCTGCTCGGCGCCCCGCCGCCGGTCCGCAACGGCGATCTCGAGACGATCTCGGCGCCGCTCGACTTCGTCGGACTGAACCACTACTCGCGGACGATCGTCAAGGCCGGCGACGACGGCCGGCCGCGTCAACCTCTCCAACGGCGGCGCCGACGACCGAGATGGGCTGGGAGATCTACCCCGACGGCATCTACGAGGTGCTGACGCGCCTCCATCGCGAGTACGCCGTTCCGGCGCTGTACGTGACCGAGAACGGCGGCGCGTTCCCCGACGTCCCCCGGCACGACGGGCGGATCGAGGACCGCGACCGGATCGACTACCTCGACGCGGTACCTCGGGGCGGTCGCCCGCGCCATCGACGACGGCGCGCCGATCCGCGGCTACTTCGTCTGGTCGCTGCTCGACAACTTCGAGTGGGCCAACGGGTACTCGAGGCGATTCGGGCTCCTCTACGTCGACTACCGGACGCTCGAGCGCGTGCCGAAGTCGAGCTTCTACTGGTACCGGGACCTGATCGCCGGCAAGCGATTGCCGGACCCGGAGCCCGCAGCCGCCTAGGGCTCGAGCGCGACCAGGTGGTCGGCCTCGACCTCCTGCAACGGGGCGGGCCCGTTATCGTCGCCGGTGACCCGGCTCGGCGGCGCCCTGCTCCCACTTCTTGTGCAGGTGCGGCACCGAGGCGATGAGCATCTTCGTGTAGGGGTGGAGCGGGTTGCCGAAGACCTTCTCGGTCGCGCCCATCTCGACGATGCTGCCGCGCCGCAGGATCACCGTCCGTTCGCTGATGTAGTTGCCGAGCGAGAGGTCGTGGGTGATGAACAGCACGCCCAGACCGCGGGCCTTGAGGTCGCCGAGCAGGTTGAGCACGTCGATCCGGGTGGAGGCGTCGAGCATGCTGATGATCTCGTCGGCGACGAGGTACTTGATGTCGAGCAGCAGCGCACGGGCGATCAGCAGCCGCTGAAGCTGGCCGCCGCTCAACTGGTGGGGGTACTTGTCCAGGACGGCCTCGGGCTCGAGGCCCACGGCCTGGAGCGACGCCTCGAGCTTCCGCTCCACTCCGCCCGCTGTGCTGCCGGAAATACGCGCCCCGGATCATGCTGAAGACCCGGTCGACCTTGAAGATCGGGTTGTAGGAGCTGAACGGATCCTGGAAGACGCCCTGCACGTCGCCGTAGTAGCTCTTCAGGCGGCGGCGCTCGAGCCTCGACACGTCGGTCCCGTCGAACGTGATCGCGCCGTCCGTGACCGGCGTCAGGCGCAGGATCATCCGCCCGACCGTCGTCTTCCCGCTGCCGCTCTCACCGATCAGCGAAACGACCTCGCCGGGCTTGAGCTCGAAGGCACGTCGCGAACCGCGGTCAGCCGCTTGCTGCCGAACGTCCCGACCTTGTACACCTTCGTGACCCGCTCGAGCTTGAGCATCACGAACACCTTCCAGCAGGCGACGTGGCGGCCCGGCTCGACCTCGACGAACGGCGGCTCCTCGACGCACCGCTCGAAGGCAAGGGGCAGCGGTCCCTGAACCGGCAGCCCTTCGGCGGATCGAGCAGCGGCGGTGGCCGGCCGGCGATCCCCGTCAGCCTCTGCTCGGTGAAGGTCACGCCGACCTCGGGAAGCGAGGAGACCAGCAGCCGCGTGTACGGATGCAGCGGCGAGCTCGATGATCACCTCCGCCGGCGCCCTTCTCGGCCAGCTTGCCCGCGTACATGACCAGGATGCTGTCGGCGACCTGGTAGAGGATCGCGAGGTCGTGCGTGATCACCATCATGCTCTTCACGAACCCGCGGTCGCGGAACTCGACGAGCGTTTCCGCGACCGCCTTCTGCGTCGAGACGTCGAGCGCAGACGTGACCTCGTCGGCGATCAGGAGCGACGGGTTGAGGAGCGTCGAGAGCACCATCACCATCCGCTGCTTCATCCCGCCCGAGAGCTCGATCGGGTACATCCCGAGCACGTCGCGGTCGAGGCCGACGAGCGTGAGCCGCCGCTCGAGCTCGGGCCGCACGGTCGAGAAGCGGACCCCGCGCGACTCGAGCAGCTCCTCGATCATCTTGCCGACCTTGCGCGTCGGCGTCATCGCGCTCATCGCGTACTGCGGGACGATCGAGACCCGCTTGAAGCGGAAGTCGTTCATCGCCTTCATGTCGTCGATCGGGAGCTCTTCGTCGTCCAGCTCGACGCGGCCGTCGACGCGGTGCATGCGGCTGTCCATCCGGATCAGGCTCTTGCCGAGCGTGGACTTGCCGCAGCCGGACTCGCCGGCGAGCCCCATGATCTCGCCGTCCTGGATCCCGAACGTGACGCCGTCGACCGCCTGCACGTCGCCGCGCAGCGTGCGGTAGTAGACGCGGAGGTTGTCGACCTTGACGCTCACGTCCGGCGGAGCCTCGGGTTGAAGACCTCGTCGAGGCCGACGTTCATCACGTAGAGGGCGAAGACGATCGCCGTGATTCCGACGCCCGGGGCGATGAACCACCACCACATGCCGAGCTGGAGCGCGCTGTTCGAGACCGCGACGTTCAGCATCAAGCCGAGCGACATCACGCCGGTGGGCCCGAGCCCGAGGAAGTCGAGCGTCGCGGCGATCAGAATCGCGCCGCCGAAGAGGAGGATGAACGCCAGGAAGAGGTACGAGCTCATGTTCGGCGCGATCTCCCTGGCGATGATTCTCCAGGTGCCCTGGCCCGAGAGCCGGGCGAGGCTGACGAAGTCGCGGCTCGCGAGCGAGAAGGTCTGCGCGCGGATCGCGCGCGCGGCCCAGGGCCACGTCGTGAGGCCGATCAGCACCGCCTCGGAGATCAGGCTGCCGACGCTCAGGTAGGCGGCCACGACGATCAGCACGGCGATCGTCGGGATCACCAGCACGACGTTCGTGAGCATCGTCAGGACGTCGTCGACGATGCCGCCGAGGTAGCCGCCGGCGAAGCCGACCGTCATCCCGATCGCCGCCGCGATCGACCCCGCGACGGCGCCGACGATGAAGCTCGCGCGGAGCCCGTAGACGAACTGGGCATAGACGTCCTGGCCGGGCGCCGTCGTGCCGAGCCAGTGGTCCGAGGACGGTGGCGCTCCGAGCGCCTCGTAGAACTCGAAGGGGTCGCGGTCGGTGAGCAGCGGCCCGAAGATCGCGACCGCAAGCAGGAAGAGCAGCAGGCCGAGCCCGAACACGAGCTTCTTGTTGCGGAACGCGAAGTAGAGCGTCTCGCTGCGTCGGCGCGGCGGGGGCGTCGCACCGCGCGGGGCGACGACGGCGCCCGCATGCGGGACGACCGTCTCGGCCTGAGGGTCGGCGGCCATCTACGACCCTTGAAGTCCCGTCCGGGTGCGCGGATCGACGATCACGTAGGCGATGTCCACGATGAAGTTGGCGATCAGGACGCCGACGATGATGAACAGGAAGATCCCCTGGAGCAGGAAGTAGTCGCGGTTCTGGATCGCCGTGAGGATCAACGTCCCGATGCCCGGGTAGCCGAACACGATCTCCGTCACGATCGCTCCACTGACGACCGCGCCCAGCGCGAGCGCGAGACCCGACATCTGCGGCAGCACCGCGTTTCGGTAGGCGTACTTGCGCACGAGCCTGCTCGGGGCTCCGAGGGACTGGAGGTAGTTCGAGTAGTCGGACTCGAGCTCGTAGATGATCAGGTTCCGCATCCCGATCGCCCAGCCGCCGAACAGGACGAGGAAGAGCGTCAGGAACGGCAGGAACCAGTGCTCGAGGAAGCTGCGCGCGAACTCCCAGCTGTACTCCGGCTGGAGGGAGAAGTCGTAGGCGCCCGAGACGGGGAAGATCTGCCAGCGGAACGCCAGCACGTACGCCAGCACGAGGGCGAGCCACACATACGGCGTAGCGGTGAGGACGTACGCGAAGGGGAGCGCGGTGTTGTCGAGCACCTTCCGCCGCGCCGCCATCGCGCCGACGCGGTTGCCGGCGATGTAGCTGAGCACGATCGCCGGGACGAGCAGCGCGAGCGTGTACGGGACCGCCGCCCAGATCAGGTCGCTGACCGAGGAGCCGACGTAGGCGATGCTCGGGCCGAGGTCGCCGTGGGCAAGGCCGACCCAGAAGTTGAGGTACTGCCTCCACAGCGGCTCGTCGAGACCGAACGACTCCGTGAAGTAGCCGTGCATTTCCTGGGCAGCCGTCGGGTCGGCCTGGAGGCGAGCGATGAGGCCCGAGACGGGTCACCGGGCATGAGCCGGGGGATCGCCCAGTCGATCGTCACCGCCACGAAGAACGTGAGCAGGTAGATCGCAAGCTTGCGGGCGAGATACCGCTTCACGGCGAGTCGGTCATCTGGCTAAGGGTGGTCGCTGCCCCCGGGGAGGAGGGGCAGCGACCCGACGCTAGCTGGATCCGGGGCGGCTACTGCTTCCTCAACTTCGCGAGCGCGTCGATGCCCGTCATGTTGAGGTAGCCGTTCCAGGTCGAGGGAGTGGCCTGGTTCCCGGTCGCGCTGGGGAAGTTCGTCCAGTACCTGGTGCTCCACTGCGCCCACATCCCGTTGTACCAGAGCGGAATCGCGGGCAACTGCTCCAGGATCACCCGCTGGATCTGCGAGTGAACACGCTTCGCCTTCGCCACGTTCGTTGACCTGATCTTGTTCAGCTGGGTGGTCAGCGACCACGCCCGCGCCGAGGAGAAGCGTTGGAAGTTGGCCGCCGTCTGCGGAGCCAGGAGCGGCAGGCGGAACAGGTAGTCGTAGTACGTGTACGGCGTGTTGCCGATCTGCTTCTCGTTGTTGATCACGAGCTCGAACTTGCCCGTGTTGCGCTCCTCGACCAGCCCGTTGAAGTCCGGGTACGCAGGCGTGATCCTGATGCCTGCGTCCTTGGTGCTGTCGGCGATGATCTGGATCGCGGTCTCCCAGTCCGACCAGCCCTTCGGGACGATCAGGCGGAGGTTGATCGCGTCGCCGTCCTTGTCCTCGACGAAGCCGTCGCCGTTGCGGTCGCGGTACCCGGCCGCGGCCAGCCGCGACTTCGCCCTCGCGATGTTGTAGTTGAAGCCGAGCCGCCGGACCTGGGCCTGGTCGATCCACTTCGTCCACGTCGGCAGCAGGCCGGTCGGGTTCGCCTTCGAGACGATGTTCTGGTAGTCGGCGACGACGATCCGATTGATGTTGATCGACTCGGCGAGCGCCCGCCGGAAGGCCACGTCGTTCAGCGGCTTCTTCGTCGTGTTGGGCACGAGCCAGGCGGTGTTGGCGGCGAGCATGTACGGCGCCCGCTTGTAGTACGTGCCGACCCTGCCCCCCACGTGCCGGTTGATGCCCGGGAAGAAGTTATTGCTCAGGTCGATCCTGCCCTGCAGGAAGTTCTGCAGTGACGCGGTGTTCGACGTGTTGTGGATGTCGACGATGTGCCTCATCGGCATCCTCATCCCGTACGCCTTCGTCGCCCACCAGCCGTCGCGCCGGTTCCACTGGAGCGTCTGGCTGCTGCCGGCCCCGCCGCCGTAGCGGAACGGCCCCGTGCCGACGATCTTCCTGGTGTTCGAGGCGTTCCCCGACACGAGCTCCTTGGCGCTGTAGCCCCTCCAGACGTGCCGCGGCACGATCGGAACCGTGTACCGGTTCGAGTCCCACTCCTGGTAGTTCGGGACACCCCTGAAGTGGAAGGTGACGGTCCTGCCCTTCGTGGTGATGCGCTGCAGGCCGGTTTTCCACATCGTCCCGTACTGCGCGCCCGTCGTTCTTCTGCGTCTCGAACGTGAACTTCACGTCCGCTGCGGTCAGTGGCTTCCCGTCGCTCCACTTGACGCCGTTTCTGACGGTGACCACGTACCTGTTCCCGCCGACCCACTTGCCGCCGCTCGCGAGCCACGGAATGAATCTGTCTTTCAGCGGGTCGTAGCGGAAGAGCGTCTCGTAGACGAGGCCGACGACTCCCGTGTTGTAGTCGGGCTTCAACGGGTTGAAGTTCGTGTACGGGCCCCACTGCTTCCCCGACGTGTACAGCGTGTCGCCGCGCGGAACCGCCGCCGGACTTTGTGGCCCTGCTCCCGCCCCGACGGCGGTCAGCGAGAGCGACCACCGCGACGGCGACGACACCGGCGATGAGCCCGAGGCGCCGGTCCTCCTGTTGTTGTGAGTTGCCATGCTGCTGATCCTCCTCATCCCTCCTGCATCCATTGAGCGGTTTGACGACGAATCGACGCCGCGGTCAGGTCAGACTCGGGCATCCCTCCCCTCGCTCGTCGCGGCGACCTTCGTGCGCGTCGTGCCTGCGCACCGAATCGCCGCGACGCCGAACGGCTCGAGCGTCAGTGCGCCCGCGGCCGGATCGAGCTCGACGCCCGAGAGCATCGGCTCGACCGAGATCGAGTCGCCGGCGCAGTTGACGAATAGCGCGGTTTCCGAGTCGCCGCTGCGTACCCGCCCGACGAGCACGCGCGGGTCGTCGACGCGGACCGGCCGGTCGACTTCTGCCGCCGCTGCGAGCGCCGCGTACAGCCGCCACGTGTCCTCGGGGTTGACGCCCGGCGTCCGCGCCGCCATGTGCTCGATCGGGTACGTGCAGAGCACGGTGCTCCCCGACCCGAGCCGGTGCCGGAGCAGCGCGGGTCGTCCGTGCCCATCCACCGCGACGACCTCCGCGCCCACGGGATCTACGGGGAGGTAGGCGCGGGCGCTGGGCTCGCCGGCGACGCGAAACGTGAGCCGTGTGCCTTCCGCGATGTCGCCGAGGTCGTCGACGAATTGGAAGATCACCTCGTCGTCCTCGATCGGGTCGACGAGGCCGTAGCGCAGCCGGTGCCGGACGCCAAAGATCTCGTCGAGCCACGAGAGCCACGGGCCCCGCTGGTTCGGCGTGCTGCCGGCGAAGTACGACGCGTAGACCGTCGCGCCGGCCTCGGCCAGCTCGCGCAAGCGATCGAGCCCCGGCGCGGTCAACAGCTTCGCGCAGGGGACGAGGTACAGCCGGGCGCTCCCGGGCAGGCCGTCCCGCTCGCGGACGAGCTCGACCGGGCAGGTCGGCCTCCCGGGCGGCGACGTACGCCTGCAGGAGGTTGTCGCGCAGGTCGCTTCGGAACGCCGCGTCGGTGAACGGCAGCTCCCGCTCGAAGTGCTCGGGAACGACGAGCGCGGCGTCGCCGGCTACTCGCTCCCAGTCGCTCGCCGAGAGGTCCCGGACGAGCGAAGCGAACTCACGCAGCACCTGCAGCTGCGGCTTCGGGCGTCCCTCGCCGTCGGTGAGGCCGAAGTGGAGCTCGAAGGCGTGGTGACGGTACGGATCCTGGTGACGAAGGTCGTCGAAGTCCGTGTTGTTCCAGGCGAGCCACCCGCGCGCTCCGGCGAGGAGCGACGTGTGCAGCACCTGGCGGTAGTACGCGGCCGCGTGGTCGTCGGCTGCGAAGTCCGAGCTGACGCCGAACTCCTCGAGCACGACCGGCTTGCCGAGGCTCCCGGCGAGCTCGCACCTGAAGGCGGGCGTGAGGAACTGACGGACCTGGTCGTCCTGCATCGGGTAGACGTGCGGGCCGAAGAAGTCGACGAGCGGCGCGAGTGCGCGCAGGGAGTAGCCGTTGTCCTGGCCGGAGACCTCGACGCCCCACGCGCCGTCCCCGATCGAGATCGGCTGGGTGGCGCCTGCCGCCCGCACGGCCTGGATGAGGATGCGTGCCCAGGCGGTGATCTCCTCGGTGCTCGCGCGGCCGCCGTAGAGCGGCATCTCGTTCGACAAGAGCCAACCGGCTACGGCGTGACGGTGGAAGCGGCGGGCGATCTCCCCGACGAACCACGCCTGCTGAGACACGAGCCACACGTCGCGGTAGAGGTCGCGATCCCGCCGCCAGGCCGGATCCCAGTTCTCTCCGGACATGTGGCCGACGATGAACGTGGGGATCGTCTGCAGCCTCTGCTCCGAGTGCGCGTCGAGGAAATCGGTGAACCGGTCGAGCACCTGTTCGTCGAGCTGCTCCGGCTCCGGGACGAAGTCGGGCCAGTAGCAGAACGAGCGTGTGACGGTGCAGCCGTGCTCGGCGAGAACCGCGAGCTCCTCCCGCACGACCGCGGGGTTGTACCGCATCCACATGCGGGGCCCGCCGGTGCGCGACCAGAAGTTCGCACCGATCCAGGGACCCCTTGCGCCCTGTGACGGCGGCAGCGCCGCCTCGGCTCCGATGCTGCGTCGCATCCGACGTGTTAAGTCCATCACTTATCCGGTTCAGTGTCAACCGGACCGATACACGCGAACGCTGCCTAGGCCTGTAGCGCGCGGCGTCCGCGGGCGAGCTGCCCGTCGGCAAGACGGGCGGGCCCGGTGCTCCCGCGAGGCGTGAGCTCGCCGCGCGGCGTCTCGACGTCCGCCGTCGATCGGCCTTCGATCACCTCGACCAGATGGCGGATGGCGGTCACGCCGTAGGCGACGATGTCTCGGGTGATCGCGGTCAGCGGCGGGTGCACGACCTGGCTGATCAGCGAGTCGTCCCAGCCGACGATCGAGACGTCGTCAGGCACCGCGAAGCCCATCTGCTGCGCGACGCCGAGGCCCGTCACCGCCAGCAGGTCGCTGTCGTAGATGATCGCGCTCGGCGGGTCGGGAGCCGAGAGGAACCTCCGCGTCGCGCGGGCGCCGCTCTCGGCGGAGTAGTCGGTCGCAATCACGTCGGCCTCGAGCCCGAGCTCGCGCGTGGCGCTGAGGAATCCTTCGGTGCGCTGCTCGGTATGGACGAAATCACCGACCCCGGCGACCCGTCCGATGTGGGTATGGCCCAACGCGGCGACGTAGCGGACCGCATCGACGACGACAGCCGCCTCGTCGTGCCAAACCGCAGGAACAGCGCGGTTTTCGACCGGTCCTCCGATCACGACGGCCGGCAGCCCGAGGCGCACCAGCTCGTCGACGCGCGGATCGTCGTGACGCAGATCGACGACGAGGACTCCGTCGACGCGCCGTTCGCCCCACCAGCGCCGGTAGACCTCGATCTCGTCCTCCAGCGTCTCGACGAGCTGGAGCGTGAGCGCCATCGACCGGGCCGAGAGCTCCGACTCGACGCCGGCGATGAACTCCATGAAGAACGGCTCGAGCGCGAGTGTCTTCGCCGGGCGCGCGAGCACGAGCCCGCACGCATCGGCTCGTTCCGCGGAGAGGGCGCGCGCCGCCCGGTTCGGGTACCAGCCGAGCTCGCGGGCGATCCGGAGGATCCGCTCCCTCGTCACGTCCGAGACGCCCGGGCGGCCGTTCAGCGCGTAGGAGACGGCTCCCTTCGAGACGCCCGCGCGCTCGGCGATGTCGCTGATCGTGACTCGACGGGCGCGCTCGGCATGCTGGGTCAACCCGACTCTCCTTCCGGCGAAACGCCGCCCGACTGGTCAACGCTGCGCAACAGGCAACCGCTCAATCATACACTTGACCGGTTCAGCCCCTGAGCTCCCGGCTCGCCATCAGGTACTCGCGCCACGGCTCGTAGCCGACGCGGCGGTAGAAGTCGACGCGGACAACCCAGTCGATCAGGCAGAGGCGGGCACCGGCGTCGCGAAGCAGTTCCGAGGCCCGCGCGACCATCGCGGAGCCCACGCCTCTGCCCTGGGCGGGTGGGGCGACGCCGACACAGGCGATCGCGGCCGAATCGGCGCCAAGCAGCCGCCAGAAGCGAGAGACCGGCCCGGGCCCGTCGAAGATCAGCGTGCCCACGATCGTGTCCTGATCGCGCGCAACGAGGACCGACCACCCGAGCCGAAACGACGGGAGCCACTCGGGGAAGTTCGCCTCCTCGAACGCGAGCACTTCGTCCAGCTCCGCCGGCCGCGCTACGCCGAGGCTGATGCCGTCACGTTCGGCGCGCGCCGCCGCGCCGATCGGGTCTACGTAGCCGCGAAGGTCGCCGACGAGGTCGATCGCGACGTAGTCCCAGGCCCATCCTTGAGCCTGCGAAGAACGCCACCGCGGCCGGGAGGTTGGCCGGCACTCCGGGCCACAGGTAGTCCTCGCCGCCCCTGCCGACGCTCGCGCGCTCGGCTCCGCGCTCTCGCAGCAAGTCGAGCGCCGCCGCGTGGAGCGTCCCGCCGACACCTTGGCGCTGGGCGCTCGGCGCCACGAGGAGCAGCGGAATGCTGCCGGCGTCGACCGCGATCATGCCGACGATCTCGCCGCCTTGCTCGGCGACGAGGCCGTCTTGGATCACGTGGAGTCCGCCCGGGTCCACGGGCCAGACCGGCTGGAGAGTCGTCCGACCACAGCCGCTCGAGCGCCGCGCGGTCCCCGGTCGGATCGAAGGCGCGGACGGCCGCGGTCACAACGGCTCGACTAGATAGCGCTGCAGGTTGGGCGCGATGGCAGCGGCGACCTTGTCCGCGGGGAGCGACGCGAGCGGCTCGAGGCCGACGATGTAGCGGGCCATGAGGAGACCGACGAGCTGGGAGCCGACGAGGCTCGCGCGGAAGTCGGCGTCGTCGACACCTAGTGCCTCGACGATCCGTGCGATCACCTCGCGGGTCAGGAGCTCACGCACCATTCGCGCCGCTTCGGCTTCGCTCGCGGCGGCGCGGACCAGGCCGACCAGGGGCCGGCGCGCCTCCGGATCGTCGAGCACCGCCAGGATGAATTGAGCGACGCGCTCGCCGACCCGCTCGCGTTCACCGCCGAACACCATCGGGACGACGACCGCGGGCTCGAACGGCAGCCGAACGACCTCGACGAAGAGCTGTTGCTTCGTGCCGAAGAAGTACGCGACGAGCTTCTGGTCGACTCCCGCCTCGCGGGCGATCGACCGCAGCGTGGTGCGGTTGTAGCCCAGCTCCGCGAACTGGCGTGCCGCGGCGGCGCGAATCGCCTCCTTCGTGCCGCTCTCACCCGGCCGGCGTCCGCTTCGCCGCGCGGCGAGTTGACCAGCAGGGGTCGCGTCTGCTATTTCTTCACTTGAGGAATTCATCATGGAGGGAATTATGACACAGACACAAGACGCAGTCATCCGGATCCGGAACCTACGGGTCCGACGCGGCGGCAAGATGGTGCTCCCCGGCGTGTCGCTCGACGTTCGCCGCGGAGTCGTCACGGGCGTCCTCGGCCCGAGCGGCTCGGGCAAGACGACGCTGCTGCGGTCGATCGTCGGCGTGCAGATCGTCGAGGACGGCGAGGTAGACGTGCTCGGTCGTCCGGCAGGGACGCCGGACCTCCGGCGACGCCTCGCGTACGTCACGCAGGCCCCATCCGTCTACGGCGACCTCACCGTGCGGGAGAACCTCAACTACTTCGCGCGGGTGCTCGGGGTGCCGCTCGAGCGCGTGAATGAGGCGATCGCCGCCGTCGGCCTGGAAGAGAAAGGATCGCAGCTCGTCCGCCAGCTGGTCACGACGCTCTCGGGCGGCGAGCGGTCGCGAGTGTCGCTGGCGGCGGCGTTGCTCGGCGAGCCCGACGTCCTCGTCCTCGACGAGCCGACGGTCGGCCTCGATCCGGTCCTGCGCAGGGACCTCTGGGAGCAGTTCCGATCGCTCGCAGCTCAAGGCAGAACGGTGCTCGTCTCGACCCACGTGATGGACGAGGCCGAGCGCTGCGACGAGCTCGTCCTGATCCGTGAGGGACACGTCGTCGCGAACGCGCCTCCGACGACCCTGCTGGAGCAGACGGACACCGACAACCTCGAGGCGGCCTTCCTCGCGCTGGCCGAAGGCTCATGAGCACCCGGGTCACACTGGCGACCGCACTTCGCGTCGCCTCGCAGCTGCGCCGCGATCACCGGACGCTCGCCCTGATCCTCATCGTGCCGCCGGTGCTGCTGACGCTCTTCAAGTACGTCTTCGAGAACCAGCCGGAGACGTTCGACCGGATCGGCGCGCCGCTCGTCGGGTTGTTCCCGTTGATCATGATGTTCCTGATCACGTCGATCGCGATGCTGCGCGAGCGGACGACGGGGACCCTCGAGCGGCTGATGTCGATGCCGCTCGCCAAGCTCGACCTCCTGCTCGGCTACGGCCTCGCGTTCGCCTTCGTCGCCACGGTGCAGGCGATCGTCACCGGCGCCGTCGCCTTCGGATTGCTCGACGTCGAGACGGCCGGCCCCGTCTGGGCGGTGATTGCCCTGGCCGTCGCCAACGCGGTGCTCGGCATGGCACTCGGTCTCTTCTTGAGCGCGTTCGCCACGAGCGAGTTTCAGGCGGTGCAGTTCATGCCTGCGTTCGTCCTGCCGCAGCTGCTGCTCGCCGGGCTCTTCATCCCGCGCGACCAGATGCCCGCGCTCTTCGAGCGCATCTCCGACTTCCTGCCGTTCACGTACGCCTACGAGGCGCTGGCGAAGGTCGCCGCCGACGACATCGACGCCCGCCTCTGGTTCGACATCGCCGTTGTCGCCGGCTCTATCGTCCTCGCCCTCGTGCTGGGAGCGTTGACGCTGCGGCGGCGGACTCCGTGAACGGCCTAGCGCCGGAGCCGCAAGCGGCCGCCCTCGCCGAGTGCGCGGGCGAGCGCGTCGTAGAGCTGCTCGTGGACGGCGAGCTCCTCCTCGACCGGGCCGATGACGAGGTCGGCTGCGACCGCCTCGACCCGCGCGCGTAGCGAGCGTTTCGCCTTTCGAGCCCGGCGGCGGGCGCCCGCGCCGTTCGCCAGGCGGGCCAGCAGCGCGAGCAGCATCCCGGCGAGGACGCCGCCGAGGAACAGAACGGCAGGAACCGGGATCCCCCAAACCTCGGGCAACGGGGACGACGTCCTCGATCTGCAGGAAGCCCAGCAGGACGAGGCCGAGCAGCCAGAGCAAGCCGGCGACGACGGCCAGCGCGACGACCCATTGGAGGAAACTCCACACTCGCCACCAGCGCGGGCGCGACATGTGGAGGTCGGCGCCCGCGACGGCGCGGTCGAGCCGTTCGGCAAGCTCGTCCTCACGGGCGGTCGCTGCCGTTCGCACCAAGGCCGGCCAGGGCGGGGGCAGGTCTTCGGCAGCCCCGGCTGCGAGCAGGCGCGTGGCAGCCGACACCTGGTCGCGCTGCACCGGCGTGGCCGGCGGGACGGACGTATGTACCTCCTCTCCCGGGCGGTCGGGGAGACGCAGGCGCCGCAGCGGGTCCGGCCTCAAGCGGCGAAGCCAACGCGCGAACGGCCAGCCACAGGCCAGGATCCCCCGGCGCCGGTGCGCCCTATCGACCGCGTCCACCACCGTCGGCACCCCGGCCGCATCGGCGAGCGCCGAGACGAGGTGGTCGCGCTCGTGGTCGCGGACGCCCGTAGCCGTCCCGCCGCGCTCCGCTGAGAGCGCCGTCGCAACTGTGACGACGTCCGCCGACAGCCGGGCGGCAGCTGCCGTGCGCTGCTTCACCCGCCTCACGAGCTCCTTCCTGAGCTCCGGGAGGCCTTCACCCGTCAGCGCCGAGGCCGTGAGCACGGGGACACCGTCGAGGCCGTCCTCCCCGAGCAGACGACGCAGATCGTCACGACAGGCCTCGACCGCGCGCGGAGACAGCACGTCGGACTGGTTGAGCACGACGAACATCGACTCGCCGTACTCGGCGAGCCCGACGCAGGTACCGGTCGTGCAGCGCGGAATCGGCGTACTTCTGGGGATCGACGATCCAGACGAGGAGGTCGACGAGCCCGATCAGCCGCTCGACCTCGAGGCGGTGGTCGATCGCGACGGAGTCGTAGTCGGGCAGATCGAGGAGGACGAGGCCGGCGAGGTCGCCGTCGGCCGCTGCCGTGTGCCGGCGTTGGACCTCGAGCCAGTCGAGCAGCTCGCGTCCCGCGTCGCCCCAGACGGCGGCGGTCGCCACGCTCGTCGTCGGCCGTCGCCGGCTGACGGCGACCAGATCTCCGCCCGCGAGAGCGTTGAAGACGGTCGACTTGCCGGCCCCGGTCGGGCCGGCGAGCGCGATCACGGTCTCGTCCACCCCGAGCCCGAGCCGTTGCCCCGCCCGCTCGACGACGGCTCGAGCCGCCTGGACGCGATCGCCGTCGAGGCGCCCGTCCGCCAGCTCGACCGCCTCGGCGAGCGCCTCCAACCGACGGTCGAGATCGCTCACCGGGCCGCTTCGACCTTTCGCAGAGCCGCCGAGAGCGGTTCCGGCTCGTCCGCAGGCGGCGCCGCGGCGTCCAGCGGTTCCAGGAACCGCGTCGCCTCTGCATCCAGCACACGCTGGACGCGCTCCATCAGGTCGGTCCGGGCGCGCGCAGCGAGGGTTCGCACCGCCTGGTCGCCGAAGATCGCCTCCAGCACCTTCTGGCTGAGCGCAGCGGTGCCGCCGGCGATGACGAACTCGGTGCCCGTCAGGCCGCCGGTGCTGACGAACACGGCGAGCATCACGGTCAGACCGGCCCCGTTCACGCCGAGCGACGACAGCCGCGCCGTGGTGCGCTTGGACGCCCCCTCGGTGCGAACGAGCTCGAAGACGTAGCCCTGCCACGACCGCACCTCGGCCTTCGTCCGCTCCAGAAGCTCGGGCGAGACGGCGTCCAGCCGCGGCGCGGCGTCCAACAGGGCGCGACCGGCGGCCAGCTGCTGCCACTCGGTCGCGGCGCGCTCGGCCGCACGATCGGCGGCGGCGAGCACGACCGCGTCGACGCTCGATTGGACGGCCGCCTTCAGCTCCACGTCCGCGGCCGGCTTCCCGGTGACGTACGCGCGGATCTGATCGCGTACCCAGCTGACGCGCGTCTCCAGCGCGCGCATCAGGTCTCCCGTTCCGACGACGTCGTGCCACCGCGCCAGCACCTCGCCTCGAAGCAGCGATCCGCTCCGGACTGCGTCGTCGACCTCGGACACGGCGTGGTCGTACGCGGCTTCGACCCTGGCGCGCAGATCGGCGGCCGCCGCCCGCTGCTCGCGCGTTGCGTTTTCGACGATCTCCACCCGGGCCGGGAGGCTGTCGAGAGCGCCGCTGAGCGTCTGCCGGACCAGCTCGGACCGGGCCGCCGCGTCGGCCGAGAGCGCATCGACGCGCTGCTGGACCGGCATGAGCTCCGGCGCGGGGATCAAGCCGTTCTCCAGTGCGACCTCTCGGATCACGAGCAGCTCGGCGTCGCCGAGGCCGCGCTCGCCGAGCATCTGTCTGAGGTGAGCGGTCACCTCTTCGACCGCGTCGGGCGGCACGCGGTTCAGCACGACGCTGAGCGCGGTCCCTCGCTCGCGCGCCGCGGTGAGCAGATCCCAGGGGACGGCATCCGCGTAGCGGGCCGCCGTCGTCACGAAGAGCCACGCGTCCGCGGCAGCGAGCAGCTGGGTCGCGAGCGTCCGATTCTCGGTCACGACCGAATCGATGTCGGGAGCATCGAGCAGCGCGAGGCCGGGCGCCATCCGCTCGTTCGGCACGAGCCGCAGCTCGCCGGGAGAGGCGCCCTCGCCCGTTGCTCGGCTGAGCCCGGGCAGGATCCGGTCGTCCTCGAACCAGCGAGTATCGGCCGGGTTGCAGACGAGCACGGGTGCGCGGGTCGTCGGGCGCAGGACTCCTGCGTGGCTGACCGTCTCGCGGACGAGGCTGTTGACGAGCGTGGACTTGCCTGCCCCGGTGGAGCCGCCGACCACCATCAGCAGCGGCGCGTCCATCTGCCGGAGGCGAGGAAGCAGGTAGTCGTCGATCTGCGCGGCCAGCTCGTCGCGCGTTCGACGCGCGCGGTCGCTGCCGGGCAGCCTCAGCCCGAGCGAAAGCGAGGTCAGCGCGTCACGAAGGCCGACGAGAGCGTCGAGCAGAGCTCCGTGGTCGCGCGCGGTCGCCATGTCGCCTAGTTTCGCTCCGGAGGCGAACGCATGCTTGGAACGCCGGTCGGTCCCGGCCGCGCGGCCGAGGACTCGGTTCCAACCCCGGCGGATCGTCCGGATCAGGAACACGGCGAGCGCGGCGGCCGCCACCAGCAGCGTGACGGCGATCCCGAGCGCCACCCAGGGGTAGTCGACCGCGAGCAGCAGCACGCCGACGACGGCAGTGTCCTCGGCGAGACTGAGGATGACGTTGGAGACCGGCTCCGGGGACGCATTGACCGCGAGTCGAAGGCTTGCCTTCGCGGCATGGCTGGCGAGTGCAGTCGTCCCTCCGAGGACCGCGGCGACCGCCTCACCGAGGTCGTCGGCGTCGCCGACGAGGAGCGCCCCCAAGATCGCTCCGATCGTCGGCCGGATCACGGTATGGACGGCGTCCCAGCCGCTGTCGACGTAGGGGATCTTGTCGGCAACGAACTCGACGGCCGCCAACGCGGCGACGACCAGCAGGACGTCGGTTCGCTCGAGGACGTCAGGGACTCGGTCGACGCCGCCGTACCGGCCGAGGAGCCCGGTGACGAGCAGGGTTGCGTACACGCTGATGCCGCTCGCCCACCCCGACGTGAGGACGTAGGCGAGGGATTCCATTCAGACCCTGAGCGTCACCGGGCGCCTCAGTGCTTCAGGTCGTCTGGAGCGCTGCCTTGATCTTGTCGATCGCGCCGGTCTCCTTCGCACCGAGGTCGTCCGCGGCCTTGCCGACAGACTCGGCGATCTCGATGACGAACGCCTGGTATTCGTCCACCTCGTCGGGAGCTTTCGCCTTGAGCGCGCTGACGCCCGTGCTCAACGCCTCCATCGTCCCCTTCTCGACCTCGTCCGGCGACGCCGTGAAGCCGAAGCCGGTGCCACGCACCGAGGCGACCTCCTTGATCAAAGGAGTGTCGTGGTTCTTCCGCGCTTCGCCAAGGTACTTGGAGATGGCACCGACCTCCTTGAACGTGTCGAAGAAGCCCCGGTCAGCAACCGAAACCAGCATGGCCGATCCGGTCACGCCCTTCTGCAGGGCGTCCCACTCCTGTTCGGTGAAGTCAGCCTTCGTGGCCATTCTCCCTCCTTTCGAGGGATTGCTTGCCCCGGCAGCGTAAGCGAGATTGAATCGACGGGTGTCTCGGGCCGGACAAGCGTTGTCGTCCCTCGCCGCGGCGTTTCGGAACGCGAACCTCCGCCGGGTCCAGCTCGCCTGGGGTGCGGCGATCGCGGCCGAGTGGGCCCACTTCGTCGCCCTCGGCGTCTTCGCGTACGAGGTGGGCGGGACGTCGGCGGTGGGCGTCGCCGGGCTCGTCCGCCTGCTGCCCGCCGCGCTCGTCGCGCCGTTCGCCGCCTCGCTCGGTGACCGCTTCCGTCGCGAGCGCTTCCTGCTCGCGCTCGCGCTCACGGGCTGCGTGGCGCTCGTCGGCTCGGCGGGAGCGTTCTATGGGTGGCGAAGCGAGGTGCTCGTGTTCGCGCTCGCCGCCGTCCTCGGCCTGTCCTCGACGCTCTTCAGGCCGGCGCTGCAGGCGCTCCTGCCGTCGCTCGCCCGCACCCCGGAGGAGCTGATCGCCGCCAACGGAGCAACGTCGACGATCGAGAGCCTCGGAACGCTCATCGGCCCGCTGGTTGCGGGCGTCCTCGTCACCGTTTCGGACGTCGGCGTCGTCTTCATCATCGGCAGCGGGAGCGTTGCTGGTCGGCGCGTGGCTCCTCGCTCGGGTCCGGGTCGAGGGGCGTCTCGAGGTGCGACGCCGAGGCCGGCGTCGGACAGCACCCGTCGCATTCTCTCGGCCGGCTTTCGCGTCGTTGCCGGCAAGCCGAAGCCTCGGCTGCTCGTCTCGCTCGTGCTGGCGCAGACCTTCGTCCGCGGCTGCCTGAACGTCCTCATCGTGGTCGCCGCCTTCCGCGTCTTCGACGCCGGCGCCGGAGCGGTCGGGTACATGACCGCCGCGATCGGGGTCGGCGGCCTGATCGGAGCTCTGTGGGCGACCACGATGAGAGGGCGGCGACTCGCGGTGCCGTTCGGCCTCGCACTCGTCTTCTGGGGCGTCCCGATCGCCCTCATTGCGCCCTGGCCGTCCCTCGCGCTGGCGCTCGTCATGCTCGCCGTCGTCGGTGCCGCCAACAGCGTCGAGGATGTCGCCGTCTTCACGCTGCTGCAGCGGATCGTCCCCGATGAGGTGCTGACGCGTGTGCTCGGCGTTCTCTGGGGGTTGGCGATGGGTGCGGTCGCCCTGGGCTCGATCGCGGCGCCCGCGATCGTCAGCGCCATCGGCGCGCAGTGGGCGTTCGTCCTGGTCGGCGCGATCCTGCCGGTGCTGGCGCTGGTGACGTTCAAGGCGCTGGACGAGATCGACCGGACCGTTGCCGCGCCGGCCGGCGAGCTGGACCTGATCGAGCAGGTCCCGATGCTGGCGCCGCTCTCGCTCGCCGCGAAGGAGCGGATTGCGGCGGGCCTGGTCCCCGTTCCCGTCGCGGCCGGAGAGCAGGTGATCCGCGCGGGCGAGGCCGGGCATCGCTTCTACATCGTCGCCGACGGCGAGCTCGAGATCGTGGCGCCCGACCTGCACACAACGGCGCACGAGGGCGACTACTTCGGGGAGATCGCGCTGCTTCGGGACGTCCCGCGGACAGCGACGGTCACGGCGATCGTCGACTCCCGTCTCTACGCGCTCGAGCGAGTCGGACTTCCTGGCGGCGGTCACGGGCCACTCCGCCGCGAGAGCCGCGGGCCACGCAGTCGCCGAGGCGCGGTTGGGCGGTGCTACACCGTCGCCGTAGGGCGTCGCTCAGCGACGGGCAGTCGTGTGAGGGCGCGCACGTCCCGCCTCGGCGGTGCCGCGCTCGATCTCGACGAACCTCTCGGCCGTCAGCCGCGAGTAGCCGCTGACGACGAGTCGGTCGACGAGTGCGGAATTGCTGAGCAGCCTCATGGCCGGGTCCGCGAGTTCGATCTTTCCGAGGTCAGCAGCCTCGGCACTGACGATTCTGCGAGTCATGAAGACCACCTCCCATCCCGCTTCGCGAACGCATCAGGGAGGCGTTGCCGCCTGGCCGAACCCGCTCTGGTTACCCACACCGTAGCAGCGTCAGCTTCCCGGTCCGCCGGCGGGCCTGCTCTAGGTCGGGTAGCGCCGCCGGCCCTGGATCAGCGCGTGATTGAGCATCGTTTCGTCGTCGTCCTCGCGCGCGACGACGACGACCTTGTTCCAGACGCCTGGATAGACCACCCGCTCGCTGTATACCTGGGTTCGAAAGCCTTCCGTGTAGACCCGGGGAAGGGCGTCGCCGGCGCCGTACATACGCCGACCGCCATCGCTCCCACGGATGACTGCGACGAGCTCGCGTGTCTCCTCGTAGTCGTCAGCTGCGACGAACTCGGCTAGCGGCCGCTGCGGGGATCCACTGCTCAGGAAGGCGACGACGTACTTTCGGTCGCGGCCCCACTTGTTCTTGCGAATCGTCTCGCCAAGTCCGATGTGAACCGCGCCTTCGGCGCGCGTCGTGCCGATGAACACGCGGTAGCGCGAGTAGCGCTCCCGCTCTTCCGGCCACTGATACGACTGGCCCTCCCGCTCCCGCACGAGCCGCCAATCCTCGGCGAGATCCACCCTCGGCCCGCGAGCAGGAGCGGCCCCGTCGCCGGCTGCGCCATCCGCATCAACAGGCTTGATGACCGGATTGTGGAAGCCCGCCTGCGCGAGTTGAATCAGCAGTGGGCCGAGCTCCCGATCCGGAACGCGCTGCAGGGTGACCGAAAAGGGAGACATCCGCGGGCTCCTACGTCGATAACAGAGATAACGTAGTCACGTAAAACTACGTTGTCAAGAAGTCTGCTACGCTCTGGATGCGCCAGAAACCCACACGGAAGCCGTCGAGGCTCCGAACCCGCTCTTCGACTGTCACACCGGGCCTGAGTGCATCAGGAGAACTAATCCGGGTTCTCTGCCCTTGAACGAAGAGAGAGTTAGGAGCACTAGATGCATGCAACGATCAGACGGTACGAGGGAATCGACCAGAGTCGCACGGACGAGCTGGTCAAGAACGCCAACGAGAACCTGCTGCCCCGCCTGAGCAAGATGCCGGGCTTCAGCGGCTACTACCTCATCGAGGCCGGTAACGGCGTCATGAGCTCCGTCGGCTTCTTCGACACCTCCACGCAGGCCGACGAGTCGGGCCGCGTCGCAGCCACCTGGGTGCGCGACGAGAAGCTCGAGAAGGCGCTCCCGAATCCGCCGAAGATCACGGGCGGAGAGGTCATCGTGCACGAGACGAACGACCTCGTCCGCGCGTAACCCCAACCGCTGTCAAGGGAAGGCCCGCACCGCGGGTCTTCCCTTGTACCGAATTCGTTTCTTCCTAAGGGAGGCCGTCATGGCCGAAGCACTCTACCAGGGACCAAGAGCTCGAGCGGACACTCCAAGGCAAACGCGCGCAGGGCTACCGAATCGAGTCTCAGAACGACACTCACGCGGTGCTCTTGATCAGGGGTCGGCGCCGGTTCTTCAACCTGCTCCGCGGGGACGACTTGCGCTACCGGCTGACGTTCGACGAGCAGGGCCACGCCGGCAGCCTGCTGATCGAGTAAACGTCGCCGAGAACGTTCGATGTACGGAAGGCCCGTGCCTGCGGGCCTTCCTTTTGGTCCCAGTCGGCTGGCCGCGGGATCGCGACCGTTTCGATCGAGTCGAAACGAAGCTCCGCCGCTCCGGCGCTACACTCAGACGCGGCTCCAGTGGATAGATCACGGAGCCGCGAGAACGGCTTGTTTAAGCCAAAAAAAGCCCCCGTAGCTCAGTGGATAGAGCAGCGGTTTCCTAAACCGCGTGCGCAAGTTCGATTCTTGCCGGGGGCACTCTCACTGAGCGAGCCGATTTCGCGGGAATCCGCCGCATATCGGCCATTTTCTCGGATTCGCCCGAATCGACCGATTCGTACCGTTCGTTACCAAGTAGCACCGTTTGCGACCCTGGAACCAGGGTCCCGGCGAGGTCCCGGGGTCCCGGCAGGGTCTCAAAAGGGTCGCAAACGTAGGCCAGCCAGACAACCGCGCAGGGGTCGGGTCGGCCCGTTCCCACGCCCCGTCGCCGGTAGCCCAGTACGCACCGGCAGGGGCTAGCGCGCGTATGACGTAGCCGCCCGGTGGAGGCCTGATGTGAAAACTCCGGCGGCGTTCTGGCCGGAGGCGCTGCTCGGCTCGTTTAGTCGAGTAACCGGATTAGGGTTCGAGGTCGTCGGTGATGGTGTCCAGCCTGGTGGATCGTCTGCTCGTGAGAAGGGAGCGATATGACAACTCAGTCCAGTCAGAGCGTCCTGATCAACGGGTTTGGGGTGCTCTTCGTGATATTCAACTCGTTCGGGTTGGGCCTCAGGCTTTCGGTCGGCAAGCTGCTGGCAGAGGCCTTTACCCATTGGAAGATCGCCGTGTGGGCGTTGGTGATCAATTTCGTCATCATCCCGCTCGTATTCATCGGCTATTTGCTGACGATAGCCTCGTCCATTCCTGGAGAGATCAAGGTCGGGTTCTGTGTCGCAGCCCTGTGTGCAGGTATGCCTTTCGCTCCCCTCCTCGCGCGGCTAGCGAAGGCGGATGTCAGCATCTCCACCACGCTGTTAGTGGTCTTGACCGTCGCGACCATTATTGCCCTCCCGCTAGGGTTGCCCCTCGCCATCGATGCGGTTGACGCGCAACTCAAGACCTCGGCCTGGGATGTTGCTTGGCCGCTGCTGCTCTTCTTGCTCCTGCCGCTGGTTCTCGGGTGCGGCTTCAGGGTCTGGTGGCCCGACCTGACGCCGCCATTGGCACGGTGGGTTGTCCGGGTTGCAATTCTGTGTCTGCTCTTCAATCTCAACTTCACGCTGGTTGCGTATTGGGATCTGTTCGTGGAGACCTGGGGCACCGAGAGCTACATCGCGGCCCTTGCTGGCCCATTCATCGGCCTCGGGTGCGGCTACCTTCTCGTTTCCAGTCTTCGAGTCAAAGACGTGGGAATCAGGCATGCGGCCGAGGCGACCACGGCGGTACGCAACATCGCTCCGATGCTCCTGATGATGATTTATCCCTTTGCAGCCGACCCGCTGGTCACGGTGTCGATCACGATCCTCAACACTGTCGGCATCATGACCGTTCTACTGTTCGTCCTGATGTGGAGGCGCGCTGCTTCACCATCGGACACCCACGCAACAACCAACCAGCCAGCAAGCGAAGGCCTGCCCCCGCCAACTTCGACGTGACGAGTGATCGACTCGTCGGAGTGCGTCGACGTTGCGGCTAGCCCGGCCCGGACTGGAGAGGGTCTCGCCGGGGTCCCGAGGCCAGTCCACCCTCCAAAAAACGCTCAACAAGCGGGTTTGCGCCCCTCGGTAAGCGGTTTCCTAAACCGCGTGCGCACGTTCGATTCGTGCCGGGGGCATCTCTCTCGAGGAGCAGAATTCTTCGTCTGAGCACTCGGTCGCCGACTGAGTTCAGCGCCCACGCCGCTGTGCGCGGCGCAGGGCGTCGAGCCGACGCCGCGCCTGCTTGGTTGGGCGCGCGCCGAGGTCGGCTCCGAGCGGGCGGGCGAGACGTCGCTCGAGACCGTGCTGCTCGCGGGCGGCGACCGACTCGGGCGTCTCGGCGTACATCGTCGCCGCTGCGCTCGCAGGTCCACGGCGCTCGGCGACATCGATCACGGCCACCGTACGGCGCACCGTCCCGATCGTCACCCCGACCGTGTCCCCAGCGCCGACGACCTTCGACGGCTTCACGCGATCGCCATTGACGTGTACCCGCCCGCCGAGGACGGCCTCGGTCGCCGCGCTGCGCGTCTTGAAGAAGCGCGCCGCCCACAGCCACTTGTCGATCCGCACCGGGTCCACGACCGCCATGATCGCAGCCGATGTTCGCCAGCGCCGACCGCGGACGTCCTCGAGCAGCTCGCGGGCGCTTACCACGGTGAGGCGGGGATCCCAGCGGAGTGACGGTCGAAGCTCGCGCTCCGCGGGACGATCGAGGAGCTCGCCGACCGGCTGCACGACGCCGCCAAGAGGCTAGCCCACCCCAGCCCGCTCCGGTTCTACGTGTCGACCCACGCGCGAACCGGGACGAATGGTCGCACCAGCTCGACAAGCTGGGCATCACTGGTTGGAGCCGAGTACCGCCCATTTCGAACAAGCGATCTCCTCGCTGCCCGAGACCCGCCTTCACCGGCGCCTGACGATCAGGGACGAGTGGGAACCGCCCCGTGGCGGCCCCACCCCGCCCTGATTCCTACTTACACGGGCTCGGCTTGGCCCGCTGGCAGTCGCCCCAGGTCTCGATGTCCTGGACGAAGTCGTTGAACGTGACGGTGACGCGGTTCTCCGAGGATCGCCAGTTGGGCGTGTTGATCGTCTGCAGCCGGCTCGTGTCGCCGCGTGGGGCGTTGACGAACGAGACGGTGCCGTCCGCCGGCTCGGCGGCCGGCATGAACACGTCGACGCCCGTCTGGAACGCCTGCGTCGGGAAGAACGGGAGCAGGTCCAGCGTCGAGTCCCCCGGCGAGGCCGCGGCGTCGTGGACGTGGATGCCGATCACGCCGTTGCTCGTCACCTTCGTGAGCGCGTCGACGGGCGGTTGATCGCCCCTGCTCGGGCTCGTCGTGCCGATCTCGAGCACGTCGTCCTGCCCGGTCGGGTGCGTCGTCCACCACTCCTTCTGCCGCACCACGGTCGCGGCGACGTGGTTGTCGCTCAGGTTCGTGTTCGCGACGATCTGCGAGTTCGGCGGCGCGAGGTTCATCCGCACCATCGTGCTGCTCCGCAGCCACGGCTGGAAGTAGAAGTGGTGGCTGAGGAAGCCCTCGCGGATCACGAACAGCTCGTACGCCTGCTGCCCGTTCACCTTGACCGGCCCCCAGCTTCCGTCGTCGGCGACGGTGAGCGTCTCACGCGGTTCGACAGCCTTGCGTGCGCCCGTCCGTGCGTCGACCGCCCAGAGCTCGAGCGTGGCGCCGGCCGCGCCGGCGTTCTGCGGGAACAGCACCGCGCGGCCCGAGATCTCGACCTGGCCGGGCGGCTCCGGCAGGACGAGCGTCGTCTCCGGCTCGGCCCCGGTGAAGAACGCATACTGCGCCGCGAACGATTCCGCGGAAGTGGCCACCTGCACGTGCGTCTGCGGGCTGATGCGGACGTTGTTGCCGCCCACGTTGCCGGTGGTGTTCGTCCCCTGCCAGATCCCCATGCAGTCGAGGTTCGGATCGGTGACCCCGCAGCTCGCGTTGCTCGAGCCGTCGACGCCGACGTACTTCGCGATCTTCGCCGCGCGGCCCGCATCGCCCAGGTAGGTGTTCGACACGAATGTGCCGAGCGAGTGACCGACGAGATAGACGCGGTCGACCCCGAACTCGGTGCGGAGCGCGTCGACGGTGGCGTCGAGGCGGGCGATCACCTGCGCGAACGTGTTGGTCGCGAACGACGAGTCGTACTCGAACGCCCGCACGTACCTGGCCGGATAGCCGTTGCCGTCGAAGCGCCTCGCCTGCGTCTCGTACTGGGCGGCCGAGCCGGCGGCCCCGTGCACGAAGACGATCGGCACCAGCTCGGGCTCCTGCGCGCCCGCCGTCGTCGAGCCGACGAGCAGCCCGCCGAGCGCGAGCACCACCACGGCGGTCGACAGTAGTCGCAGCGACCGCGGTTTCGCACGTCTCATGTTCCTCCTCCCATGGCTCCCCTGACCCCGCGCGACGCTATCAACGGGAGACCGGCGTCAACGGATGAACTGCTCGAGCGGGTCAGCGACGATGCCTGCTGCTGCTGATCGCATGGGCCTTCCGCGCCGACCCACCTTCGCCTCTACCGGCCCAAGTCGTGGCCGCGATCCGATGCGGGGACCCCAGACGCGAGGAAGACTCGCCGTGGTCGATCGCGTAGTGGCGGACGGCGCTAGCGCGGAGCCCACGAGAGCGAGGAGACGCTGTCGCGGTTAGGCGTCAGCAGGCGCCGGTTCTGGCCGTCGGCAGCGACGCGCCACAGGCGGTACTGGGCGGTCGGACTGCCCTGACTCGACAAGAACGCGACCTGCGTGCCGTCGGGCGACCACTCGGGGCGGGCGTCGGCCCCCGGCGCCACCGGGAGCCGCCGCCGGTCGGTGCCGCCGACGGCCTCCGTCCAGAGTTCGCCACGAAGCACGAACACGAAACGCTGGCCGTCCGGCGACCAGTCGGGTGCGATCCCCTGGCCGCGGATGCGCTTCGAGCTCGCATCAGGGTTCATGGTGAAGATGCCCGAGGGGATGCCAGCACGCGAGGCGACGAACGACCAGGCGATCCGCTTCCCGTTCGGGGCCCAGTCGGGCTCGAAGTCCGCTCCGCGATTCGACGTGAGCCGGCGGAGGCCCTTCCCGTCGACGCCGACGACGAAGATTTCAGTCTTGTACCCGGGGACATTGCGGGAAAATGCGAGTCGCCGCCCGTCGGGCGACCACGTTGCCTCGAGGTCGAGCGACGGGCTCGTCGTCACCCGGCGAAGGCTCGTGCCGTCGGCGTTCATCACAAAGATGCCGTCTCTGCGCACGGACGTGAACGCGATGCGCGACCCGTCTGGCGACCACGCCCGCCAGCTGCCGCCTTCGCCGTTCCGAAGCGGCTGCTCATACCCTCGTCGAGTAGCCAGAGGGCATCGTCCGAGCCGAACGCGATCGGACCGTTCTCCGCCGCGGCGGCGGCGGCGGCGGCGGCGGCGGTATGGGTCGCTGCGAGCAGCAGCGCGGCGAGGAGGATCCGTGTCACGTCTGGACCGTAGCCGTGGCGTGTGAGGATCGGGGATGGCCGGTAAGGGATTGCGAGGGATGCTCGGCATGAACTTCTCCGGGCGGCCGAACCGCTGGGGCCTGGGAGGACCCGCCCGGCTCAGCCCCCAGCAGCTCGACGACCCCGGCTCGGGAAGTTCCTGGAAGCTTGCAGGTCGTCGCCGATTGGAGGCTGCTCGCCAGAGAGACAGGTCTCTGCCGGACTGCGCCGAGCGTGAGTTCGCTCGCCGCGAGTTCGAACCAGGAGCTCGACGCTCAGCTGGCGGCAGGGCGACAGGCTGAGACCTCCTTAGGTTCGAAGAGGACGAGGCAAGCAAATCACCCGGTGCGTATGACGCCGCGCCTTCCTGAAACGGCCACGCTTTGTCGCATGGAGCGACGATCAGGCGCACTCGACTGAGTCAGCGCAGGCGACGATGAACCCGTCAGACGGAAAGGAACCCGAAGTGCCGTACGAGACGAGGCTCGAACGTCGGCTCGACAACGCGGTCGCCCGCGCCACGACGCCCCGCGGTGCCGCGATCGTGATCTCCGTTGCAGCGCTCACGGTCACTGTCGCGGCCGGGCTGGTGATGACGGTCGTCGACCGCGAGCACTATCCGACGATCGGATCGGGGCTCTGGTGGGCCATCCAGACGACAACTACGGTGGGGTACGGCGACAATGTTCCGACAACCGTCGCCGGTCGGTTCGTTGCGGCGGTCGTGATGCTGTTCGGGATCGGCATCCTGACCGTCATCACGGCCGCGATTACGACCACATTCGTCACGCGGTCACGCCTCGAGCAGCTGAGCGCCGACGCGACGGAAGAGCAGCTCCGCCAGCTCTCGGAGCAGCTTGAACGAATCGAGTCCGCTCTGACTCGCCGCCCGTAGCGCTCGAATCATACGAACGGTATGAGGAAAGCCGACCCGGCTCGCACCAAGGTTCCTGTCAGCCATGGATGTCACAGTCCAGACTGACGCCTCGGCGGAAGGTAATGCGCCGAAACCGGGTGCGGCGCAGCGTGTCGAGTTGCTGCTGCCAATGCGAACGGTGCTGTTGGTTGCTGCGACGCTAGGTGTGCTGGCGGCGTTCTATGCGATCGGCGACACCTTCCTGATCGTCTTCATCGGGATCTTCCTCGCGCTCGTGTTCGAGTATCCCGTGCGGTACCTGATGGCGAGGACGGGGATGTCGCGCGGGGTTGCGGCCGCAGCGACAGTGCTCGGCACTGCCCTCGCGGTGACCGTGGTCGCGCTTCTGTTCTTGGTGCCGATCGTCGGCGCGGTCCGAGACTTTCTCCAGGATCTCCCGGCGACGGTCGAACAGTTGCGCGAGTCCGACGAGCTTTCCTGGCTCGGCGACAGTGGGGCTGCCGAGAACGTGCAGGCGGGCTCCGAGAAGATCTCGGCGTCGGTGCCGGACGCGATCTCGGCCGTGCTCGGCATCGGGGGCGACTTCCTCTCCGGCTTCCTCATTGCCTTCACGGTCATCTTCATCTGCATGTTCCTGCTCAGCGATATCGCGAACTTGAAACGGGCGTTGGGGAGCGTGCTGATGCCCGGGGAGGACGAGCGCTGGCTGGGAGTTTGGGAGCGTGTGACGACCTCGATCTCGCGCTGGGCGATCGGTGTCGTCGTGATCGCAGCGATCGCCGGAACGACGCAAGGGCTCACTGCCTGGCTGCTCGGGTCGAGCTATGCGCTTGCGTTGGGGGTGATTGCGGGGCTGCTCGACATGATCCCGAACCTCGGCGCCACTCTCGCCGGGGTCATCCTCGTTCCGGTGCTCTGGGCTGAGGAAGGAATCACCGCGGCAATGATCATGCTCATCGTGCTGCTGGTCTACCAGCAGGTGGAGAACAACGTTCTGACTCCGAAGATCCAGGGTGTGGCGGTCAACCTCTCGGGGTTCTTCATCATCGTTGCCGTCACGCTTTTCGGCGCGCTGCTCGGGGTCCTCGGCGCGCTCACCGCAGTGCCGCTCGCAGCGACAATCCAGATCTTCGTCCAGGAGCTGACCAAGGCTCGCAAGGCCAAGGTCGCGGCGGCTCACGCGGCGGTCGAAGCTCCTGCTCAGCCAGGATAACTGAGGCGATCGCGTGAGTGACCTGAGCTCGGTTCCGAAGCTCGGAGTCTGGGCTTGGAGCTTCGTGGGGTTCGTGCTGGCGACGATCATCGTCGCCACTGCATTGGGGGCCGTCAGCGAGATCGTGCTCCCGCTGCTCTTTGCGGCCGTTCTGGCCGTGGTCTTCAAGCCCCTGGTCCGGAAGCTCGAACGCCGCGGGCTCAAGCCCACGCTCGCGGCCGGCGTGGTCGTTCTCGGGCTGCTCGCCCTGATGACCGTCGTCGTGGTCGCGACCGCGAGGGGCATCATCGCGCAGAGAGATGAGATCGGTGCTTCGGTCGACGCGGCGCTGGACAACGCGAGCGCCGAGCTCAATGTCGATCAGGCCACGTTGGACGAAGCCCGGGCGGCAGCCGAGAAGACGTCCCCGGCGGTCGGCGAGGGCTTCGTCACTAAGGTGGTCTCCGGCGTCGAAGCACTGGTCGGCCTGGCCAGCGGCCTGATCCTGGGCGCGCTGATCATGTACTACCTGCTGAAGGACGGCACCCGTCTCCGGCGCTCCGTCGTAGCGCAGATCGAGCCCCTCGATCCGGGACGAGGTCAACAGCTTCATCACTGACGCATGCCGGATCCTCCGCGACTACGGGCGGGGCCGCACCGCCATGTCCGCCATCGTCGCTGTGGTCGTCGGCCTCGCCAGTCTCCTGCTCGGGCTGCCGCTCGTGTTCACCATCGTGGTGGCGAACTTCATCGGCGGCTACATCCCCTACATCGGCGCCTTCCTCGGTGGCGGGCTGGCGGTTTTCGTTGCCTGGGGCGAAGGCGGGATCGGTGTCGCTGCCGTCATGCTCGTGGTCGTTCTCGCGTCGAACCTGTTGCTGGAGAACTTCGTCGAGCCGCGGGTGATGGGCCGCACTCTCAACATCCACCCGCTGCTCGTGCTCGTCGTGACAGCGCTCGGCGGCTTTCTCTTCGGAATCGTCGGCCTCATCTTGGCCGTGCCCTTCACCGTGATCGGAGCAAACGCCGTCGGCCGGCTGCGGGAACGAGGCTTCTTCAGGCTGGTGGCCGACCGAGCCGAGCCGAGCGTCCGGAAGGTGCTCGAGTGACATGGTCACCGACGCGCTAACGCTCAGGACAGAGGGATCAAGCTGATGGGCACGACGGCGAGCGCGAGGAGCGGGGACGACCGTCACATCGCGGTCGCGGTCCCACTTCGGGCGGCAGAACGAAACCGGCGGGTCGCGGCCACCGTGCTCGCCGGCGGACTCGCTTACAAGCTGTTCCTTTGGCTGCTGCCGTTCGGCTTGATCATGGGCGGCGCGCTCGGCCTCTCGAACGCGGACAGTACCGAGGACGCAGTTGAGGGCGGAGGACTTCCGGGAGCGGTCACCAATGCGATCGGCGACGCTTCGCGTTCCGCACAGTCGGATTCGTGGTGGCTCTTCGCAGTCGGCGTTCCGCTCCTCCTCTGGGCGGGATTCGGAGGCGCAAAGGCGGTTCAGCTCATCCATTCGCTCGTCTGGGACGAGCCCCCTCCGAAGCCCAAGCCACTCCTCGCGTCACTCGCCTTCACCGGCGGGGTGTGTGCGTTCATCGCCGCGGTCGCACTCACCTGGTGGGTCCATGACGATTGGCCGGGCCTTTTCGCCCCTGTGCTCACATTCGCACCCCTTGCCGCCCTGTGGCTGTTGGTCTCTCTCCACCTTCCACACAGGGATGCTCCCTGGCAGGCACTGCTGCCTGGAGCGCTGGTCGTTGCGATCGGATTTCAGGTGCTCCACGAGCTGGTCGGCAGCTTCCTCGTGCCGAAGCTCGAGAAGTCGACGTCGCTGTACGGCGACCTCGGCGGGACCGCGACGTTCCTCCTCTTCATGTACATGACATCGATCCTCGTCGTCACCGCGCCCGTCCTCAACAGCTCGCTGTACGACGAGCTGCGCAATCGCACGAGCCTGAGCCCGAAGAGGCGACGAGCCCGGCCTCACCTGCGTGAACAGCCTACGCCGACGTCACGTGCTCATCGAGCCGTGCGCCGGAGCACCGATCCCCTGGCCGTCGGCCGCGCTCGCGCGATCGAGGTCGACCGAGTCGCGCCAGGCGTCGGCGACGGTGGCGTCGAGGCGGCGGAGCTCTTCCTCGAGCGCTGCTCGGTGCTCCGTCACTCGTCAGGCTGGAGCGAGGCTCCGGTCGTCAACCATGTAGGCAACGAGCAGGGCCAGGGGAAAGAACACCAGGCTGAACAGGAAGTAGAGGAAGAAGCTGTGCCCCTTCCGTGCGGCGACGCGGGCCGGCCAGAACGCGATCGCTATCCAGATAACTGCGGCGATGATGAACCAGAGCATTTCCTACCTCCGGGTTGGGGGGACTTCGAACCGTTGCAGCGGCCGTGTCTGCCGCCCCTCGCGAAGAGGAGCGGCAGACACTGACTCGCTTACTGCGCGTCCTGCTCGTCCAGCGCCTCCTGCTCGGCGAGCTCGATCTCAATCGCCAGCGCCTTGAGGATGCTGCCCGTCGCGGACGCGACCCGCGCAGTGCCGACGATCGGCGCGATCGCGGCAATCACGCTGCGGACCTTCTCGGCGTCGATACCGACGCTCGCTTGCCGCCTCGAGGTTCAGCACGTACGAGACAGGCGGTGCATCGGCCGCGACAAGCGCCGCGATCCGAACGAGCATCAGTGTCTCGGGATCGAGATCCGATGCTGCCAGCGAATCCGCGGTCATGCTCGCGAGCAGGTCGCGAACCGGAGTCTCGGTGGTCGCTTTCGGCCATGGTGCTCCTTTCGGTCGACGTTCGTTGCAGAATCGGTTGGCCTAGACAGCCTCGATCTCGCTCGGGCGCCAGCTCTTGTCGAAGAACGGCTCGAGCGGGCTGTAGAGCCGCAGGATCGGGAACCAGCCCTTGCCTTCCGTGGTCTGGATCCAGTTGCCCTCCGGAGTGTCGTCCGGCTTGTCGGGGCCGAACGTGATGGTCGTCGAGCCGTCGTCGTTCGCGGTCGCCGCCGGCGTCGGGTACGACTGGCTCCCGGCACGCGGGAAGCGCTGCGGCGTCTGGAGCATCGAGCGCGTCTCGTTGTCGTAGAGGGTGATCGACCAGAAGCGGGCCGCCGGGATGTCCGGTGGCAGCGTCACCCGGTAGCTCTGCCCGCCGTCGAGGCGGTACCGTCGGCGTCCTTGACGGTCATGAGGTACTGCGACCCGATCCCGGTGAGCCGCATGCACATCGCGGGGGTGACACCGGTGGCCGCGTACAGGAACGCTGTCCTGGAGTGTTGCTTCCGGACGCCGGTCGTGGGGAACGGCTTGATCCCCTCTTTCGTGACCAGCGGCGGCGGCGTCTCGAACGTGTAGCCGCCGACCCACAGCGGGTTGAACCACCCGGAGCCGTCGTAGTACGTGAACCCTTCCGATGCTCGCGGGTCGAAGTACAGCGTCCGCGAGGTCGCGTTGCCGACGGCGGCGGCGTCCTCGAGGGTTCGCCGCATCCGCTCGTCCGGCTCGAACGGCTCGCCCTTGACGATCCCGATCGCGGCCAGGTGTCCCATCAGCTCGGTGTTCGCGCTGCCGGAGGGCTCGTCCTGCACGACCTCGTTCATCAGCTCGAAGAAGCCGAAGTCGCTCGGCGGCACCGTGTTGAACGCCTTCCGGCTGCCCTCCACGAACACCGTCTCGGGGATCGCAGCCGCTGGGGCGGGCGCCCCATGGCCGCCCTCGAGCAACGTCGCGACGCTGGTTCCGTGGCCTCCCTGGGCGTAGGGGTAGACCTTTGTCGTGCTCTTGATCGTTGCGACCGTCGGGGCCGGGTCGTTGTCCGTCAGGAACGACCGGCCGAGCAGGAGCGCCCTCGACGTGCGCGAGCGCCCACGTGGTAGCCGCTGTCCGGCAGCGGGCCGTCGTAGCCGGGTGGGACGAGCAGGAAGCGGCCGCCTTCGCCGCGATCCGGGCCCGACAGGCCGAAGTCGATGATCCACCCCCACCACATGTCGTCGATCACCCCGAGCGCCTGCGGCGGCTGTCTCGACGACCATCGGCCCCGACATGAGATCGACGATGCCGAGGAAGTAGACGGTGTCGGCGTTCGCGGTCAGGAACACGGACTCGGACCCCATCAGCTCGGAGAAGATGAGGATCTGGTTGTCTTCCACTCCCGCGTTGTGGAAGCCCTTCCGGATCGCGTACGTCGACGCTCCCGCGAAGCCGTCGAGGTAGGCGTTGAGGCCGTGCACGAAGTCGAGGTGGTCGTACACCTTCTCGGCGGCCTCACCGCTCGGTACGCCGTCGACGAAGTCAAGCGTCCCGAGGCGGGTTTCGAGGTGCTCAGGGCGCCGCGATGGAGCGAAGTATCTCGCTGGAAACGGTCATTTTGTGCCTCCCGGTCGCTGGAAGCCAGAAGTGCGACCGCCCCGCGATCGGTGAGCGCCAGTCGCAGGTCGAGCGTAGGCGTGGGCACCCCCGCGCTGGTCATACCGATGGGATGAGAAGCCCCGTAGCGGGCGCAATCCGTCACCCGTTCTGGATGTTGTCCAGAGTCGGGCTTATGTCCTGAGCATCGTCACGTCATGGCGACCGCCGAGGTTCCTTTCGAACTGGTGGAGGTGAAGCTCGCCGCCCGGCAGTCGGCCCGGCACCGTCGCGAAAGCGGATCTGATCGCACGTCTCTGCGCAGCAGACGTGCCCTTCGCGACCATCGTCGCGCCCGCCGGATACGGCAAGACGACGCTCCTGGCGCGATGGGCCGAGGCTGATCCGCGCCAGTTCGCGTGGGTCGCGCTCGACGGCCGAAACGACGACGACGCCGTGATGTTCATGCGGTACGTCGCGGCAGCGATTCACCAGGTCGAGCCCCTCCCACCCGACGTGTTCGACGCGTTGTCCGGCCCAGGGGGATCCACGTGGTCGAAACGCGTTCCGCGTCTGGGGAGCGCGCTGGCGCGACTGGAGCGCCCGCTGGTGCTGGTGCTCGACGATCTGCATGCTGTCGCCAATCCGTCGTGTCTGGACGTGCTCGCGGGGCTCTTCGAGTATGTCCCGGCGGGCTCCGAGATCGCGGTCGCGAGTAGAGAAGAGCCGGGATTGCCGCTTGCCCGCTGGAGGGCGCAGGGAGCGGTGCACGAGATCGGCGTGGCGGACCTCCGGCTGGACGTGCAGGAGGCCGCGCTGCTGCTCGAGGCTGCGGATGTCGAACTCGACGCGAATGAGCTCTCCGAGCTGACCAACCGGACCGAGGGCTGGCCTGCCGGCCTGTACCTCGCGGCGCTGTCGATCCAGGCCGGGGCGGCTAGCTCGGCCGGCGTCGAGGGTTTCGGGGGAGACGACCGGTTCGTATCCGAGTATTTCCGCCTCGAGCTTCTCGCCCGGCTGCCCGCGGCCGAGGCGCAGTTCCTCAAGTACACCTCGGTACTCGATCGCATGTCCGGGGGCCTCTGCGACGCCGTGCTCGAGACCACCGGCTCGGTGCAGCAGCTCGAGAAGCTCGAGCGCTCGAACCGCTTCGTCGTCCCCCTAGACCGGCGCGGCGAGTGGTATCGCTACCACCACCTGTTCGGCGAACTGCTCCGGAATGAGCTCGAACGCACCGAGCCGGACGTCGTTGCCGCACTGAACGCTCGCGCGATGACCTGGTGCATCGCGAACGACATGACCGAGGAAGCGATCGTCTACGGTCACGAAGCCGGTGAGACAGACACCGTTGCTGGCTTGCTCGACGTCGTGGCGCTGCCGCTCCACTACGACGGCCGCATGGAGACGTTGGATGAATGGCTCGGGTGGTTCAGCGACGACGAGCTGGCGCGGTATCCCGCGCTCGCCGTCTACGGGGCCTGGGTACGAGCACTGACGGGCCGGCCGGAAGAGGCAGAGCGCTGGCTGGCTGGCCGACGGGGCGACCTCGGCCATCCCGCTTTCAGACGGCTGCACCACGATCGAGCCGTGGGTCGCGACGCTGCGTGCGCACATGATGAAGGACGGTGTCGAGCAGGCGCTGACCGTGGCCGATCGGGCACTGGACCAGCTTCCGACCGAGAGCATCTGGATTCCCGTCATGCTCCTGGCGCGAGGCGTCGCGCACGCGTTGCTCGGCGCAACGGATCGTGCCACGGACGACCTCAACGCAGTGATCGAGCGGGCCCCGGCGTTCGGCGCCGTCGAGGAGGCCTACCTGGCACACGCACAGCTCGCGCTGGTCGCGGCCGAACAAGGAGCTTGGGGTGAGGCAGCAAGACTCGCGCAGGCGGCACAGGCGATCGTCGAGGAAGCCGGCGTCGGCGACTACTCGTCGAGCGCGCTGGCGAGCGCGGCGACAGCACGAGTTGCACTCCACGAGGGGAGACATGAGGACGCACGCGCGGCGCTGACACGGGCGCACCGCCTGCGACCACAGCTCGACCACGCCATTCCCTGGGTAACCATCCAGGTGGGGCTCGTGCTAGCGCGCGCACATCTCGCCCTCGGCGACGCGGGCGCCGCCCGCACGATCCTCACGGAGACGGAGCGTGTGCTCGACCTCCGCCCGGACATGGGCTTCCTCGTTGATGACGCGCGAGAGTTGAAGGAGCACGTCGCGGCGGCTGTCGGACCGTCCGGAGCCTGGGCGATGAGCCTGACGACTGCGGAACTCCGGCTCCTACCGTATCTCGCCACCCATTTCACGTTTCCGGAGATCGGGGACGAGGTTGTTCATCTCCAAGAACACCGTCAAGACCGAAGCGGTCTCGATCTACCGCAAGCTGAGCGCTTCCTCGCGCAGCCAGGCGATTGACCGTGCCGTCGAATACGGGCTCCTGGAAGCTTCGGTTATCCCGCCGAGGGCAAATCTCACCCTAGAAGGGTGACGCGCAGGCAGGGGGCCGCTGCTCGGATATGAGCCAGCAGAATGGACGAGTACAAGGAGCATCTGCGTCGGCTCGCGATCCACGACGATTCGCTCTTCGAGTCGATCCTCGCCGACGAGAACACGCCCGCCGCGTCAGCCCTCGAGAGAGGACCAAGACGCTAGTTCGCGTCGCGGCGACGATTGCCGTCGATGCAGCGCCTTCGTCGATCCAGCACGTCGTGACGCTCGCCCTCGCCGCCGGTGCAACAAAGCGACGAGATCGTCGCCACCCTGGAGGCGGTTTCGCCGGTGACGGGCGCTGCGCGAGTCGTCCTGGCCGCCCCCAAGGTCTCGCTCGCCCTCGGCTACGACGTCGAGGCCGCGCTCGAAAGACTCGACCCTGACGAGCTGAACCGCAGCCCGCAATGACCTTTTGGCACGAAGGTTCCTAAACCGCGTGCGCACGTTCGATTCGTGCCGGGGGGCACTGGACCTACCGGGCTTTCGTCCTTAGCTACTGCTCCGCGCGTTCGAAGATCGGCGCTGTCCGCTCGACGAGCTGTTTCGCGACCTCCTCCGCCGGCATCCCCCGGTACAACCCCTGCTCCAGGATCGGCCCGGATGCGTCCTCGATCTCCGGCCAGGTCGAGACCGTCGGGACGCGCCGGATCGCCGGGATCGTGTCGAGGAAGACCTCGGAGTGAGAGGGCTTCAGCGAGGGGTCCAGGAAGTCGCTCGACTCCGCGACGGCCTTCAGCGAGGGAACCGTCCGCCCGCTCCGCGCGGTGATCCGCTGGCCCTCGGGGCCAAGCGCGAACTCCATGAAAGCCCACGCGGCGTTCTTGTTCTTCGACGCCTTGGTCATGCAGTACGCGTCGCTGTGCAGGATCCCGGCCTGCTCGTCATGCCTCGGCAGCGGCGCCACGTCCCAGTCGAATGCGGTGATCGTCCGGAAGGCCGGCGTCGAGCGCCGCGACGAAAGCAACATCGCCTCGCGGCCGTTCTGGAAGCGAGTCTCGTCGTCCTCCGCCTCGACCTCCTGGTCGGACGGAATCACAAGATGGTCGCGTCGCAGGGCGAAGAATGCGTCCATCGCCTCGATCGCCTCGGGCGTGTCGAGCGTGAACCGCGTCGGCGCCTGCTCGTCGTCGACGACTTCGCCGCCGTTCGACCAGACAAACGGGGCGATCCTGATGATCGATGGCTCGACGCCGAGCCCGTGCTGGTCGATGTTGCCGTCACCATTCGTGTCGCGCGTCAGCCTGATCGCCCGGTCGACCATGTCGTTCCACGTCCAGCCCGGCTTCGGTTCGGGCCTGTTCCTGCCTGAATAAGGCGCGGTTGAAGTACACGACGAGGCTGGAGATGTTCTGGGGCAGGCAGACCAGCTCCCCGTCGAAGCGGAATGCATCGAGCGCCTGGGGGTAGAAGTCGGCCTCGTCGAACGCATCCGAGCCCTCCAGCCGGCCCTCGATCGGCTCGAGCACATTTCGGGCGGCGAACTGGCCGTAGAAGCGGTAGTTGAGCAGGAAGAGGTCAGGCGGCGAGCCGCCGGCGAACGACGTCGAGAGGCGTGCGAGCAGGTCATCTCGGTCGCTCGCCTCGATGAGCTTCACGGTCACATCCGGCTCGACTGCCGGAACGCGTCGACGACGCCGCGGAACGCCTTCAGCTCCTCCGGCTCACCGAAGACGAGGAAGCTGACGTTGCCGGAGACGTTCTCCGTTCCGGAATCGCCGCCGTCGCCGCCGCAGGCGGCCAGAGCGGCGACGAGTAAACCGGTCGCCAACAGGGCGCGCGTGATGAAAATGGGCCTCGCCATGCGTCGCGCGCGGAACCCTACATATCCGATCTGTGCCTCATCGTGCTCGCGGGCTGCGGCGGAGGAGACGCGTCGCGGACGGCCGGTCCGCTTCCCCGTCGCGCGGCGTCGTGCGCGAGATCCCGCGACCGTTCCTGCTCCCGGACGACTTCCCGTTGCCGCCGGGGACGAAGTGACTGCGAGCAAGACGCCGTTCGAGGGCCAGGGCGTGATCGAGGGGGCCGTCCCGGGTGGGCTCGAAGACGTGGCCGCGTTCTTCGGCGAGGAGCTGGAGAACGCCGGCTACGCCGCCGGCCGGCGCGAGTCTGAGCCCGGGGAAATGGAGTCGTTCTTCACGGGCGAGAACATCCGCGGCGGCTGGCGGGTCAACGAGATCCCGGACTGCGGGGACGCCTCGAAGCTGACGCTCGTGCTGTTTCGGCTGTAACGCGGGTTTAAGGCGTCGTCGGAGTGGGGGTCGTACCCGAGGGTTCGGCGTCACGGTCGAGGAGGACGAGGTCGATGTCCCACCGACCCGCGCAGCCGCGGCCTCACGCGCGCCTGCCCCGCGGCATACGACCCGGTCGTGAAGAAGACCTCCGCTTCGGAGCCCTCGCTGTCCATCCCGGCGAAGCGGTAGCCGGCGGCGGTGACCGCATCCTGAATCAAGACCGTGGCTTCGTCGAGCGGCTTGCTCGTCACGGCCTGGATCGTGACCTCGGTCGCGACTCTGCGGACACTCGTGACCGTCCCGATCTCCTCGAAGGAGAGCCCGGCCGGCATGAGCGCGGTCTCGGCGGCGGGAGCGGCGGCGGGGACAGTCGCATCCGCGGCCGAGTCGAGCACCACGCTGCTGGCGACGAGCGCGGCCGCTGCCAGCGCAATCCCCAGCCACCAGAGCCGTCGCCCGCGGCGGCGTTCGCCCGGCGTCGTCCATCCGAGGGCGCTGCGATATCACCGCCGCTGCGACTGTTGGCGATTCGATATTTCGGTGTAGTCTCCCCCGCGACGGTGCGTACGTCTGAGGCTGCGGCCCCGAGGAGACGCAATCGGCGTGGACTGGGTGCGCACACGCGCCAAACGAGGGGGGGAGGGACACGTACTGATGCACGCGAGGAAATATGCCCCGATCGTGGCTGCCGTGGCGGCCGTCACGATCCTCTTGGCTGCCGTGGCCGCAGCCGTAGTCAAGAGCGGAGGGCTGAGAGCACGCCGGCCGCCGCTTCGTACCTCCCGGCCGAGCCGGAGGGTGCGCAGGAGTGGATGTACCTCCAGCGCGCCAACGCCGACGGCTCGATTCCGGACGCCGCCGTCATCGACGCGATCGCGCAGTCGAAGGCGCTGGGCAGGGAGAGCAAGGGATCGCCGGCACGAACCAGGTGTGGACGTGCTCGGCCCGAGCAACATCGGCGGCCGCATCCGCGACCTCGCCCCCGATCCGACCACGAAGGACGTCGTCTGCATCGCGACCGGTTCCGGCGGCCTGTGGAAGTCCACCGACGGTGGCGCGACATTTACGACTGCCTGGGATCACTATCTGCCCCAGTCGATGGGTGCCGTGGCCGTCGACTCCAAGGGCGTCGTCTGGGCCGGCACCGGCGAGGTCGACCACGGCGGCGGCTCGGCGTACTACGGCGAAGGCATCTACAAGTCGACCGACGGCGGCGCGACTTGGACGAACATGGGCCTGAAGGACGGCGACACGATCGGCCAGATCGTCATCGACCCCCGTGACAACAACCGCGTCTTCGTCGCCGTCATGGGGGCGCTCCACGACACCTAGCCCACCCGCGGCCTGTTCCTGACCGAGGACGGCGGCACCACGTGGACGCGCGTCATCGTCCCGGAGACCTCGTCTACCGGCGCCATTGACGTGTCGATCAACAAGACCAACCCCGACGTCATGCTCGCGACGACGTGGGACAAGATCCGCGACGAGAAGTCCCGCATCTACGGCCCGCACTCCTACGTCTACCGCTCGACGGACGGGGGCCGCAAGTGGGAGAACGTCCACGACGCACCGCTCCCGCAGAGCCCGACCGATCCGGCCCTGCAAAATCCGGACACCCTCGTCGGCCGGATGGGCGTCGACTTCGCGACCGACCCGAACCGGGCCTACCTGATCTCCAGCACCGCCCGCGGCAACTTCAACGGGTTCTTCACGAGCACGGATGCCGGCGCTGACGTGGACCGCGGTCGGAAACACGTCGGGAGGCACCCTTCAGAACATCAGCGGCGGCTTCGCGTGGTGGTTCGGCCGGGTGTACGTCGACCCGGTCAACCCGCAGCACGTCTTCGTCGCGGGTGTCAACCTCGCCGAGAGCCTGAACGGCGGACTCAACTGGACGACGTCCAACGCGGTGCACGCCGACCAGCACGGCCTCGAGTGCGATCCGTTCACGCCGGGCAAGGTCTTCCTCGGCAACGACGGCGGTTTCTACTGGTCGACGGTGAACGGTGCCGCACGGGGCCTCTGGTCGAAGACCCCGCGCCTGCCCGTGACGCAGTTCTACGCGATGGACGTCTCCGTCCAGGACGGGTCACGCGTCAACGCGGGTTCCCAGGACAACGGCTCGCTGAAGTCGTGGACCTCGACAACACCGTCACCGGCGACTGGACGGCTACTCAGCGGCGACGGGATGATGAACCGCATCAACCCGACCAACGACCGGCGGTACTACGCCTGCTCCCAGAACGGCGGCTGCCGCGGATTCGCGGCACGGACGCCGAGAACCTTCGGCATGACGATCCCGGGCCGCGCAAGAACTGGGTGGCCCCGCTCGAGTTCGCCGCCAACCCGACGCATCCTGTTCGGCGCCAGCGAGTTCGTCTACCGGATCGAACACCGAGGGCGTCGGTCAGCGCACGTGGCTGCGGATCAGCTCGGACCTCACCGAGGGCACCGAGCCCCGCGCGCCGGGCTTCGGCACGATCACGGCGCTCGGGCACGACGACGGCCGATCCAAACCTCGTCTAGCCGGCACCGACAGCGGTCTGATGTGGGTCAGCCGGAACGCGATGGCGCCCCGGACCTGGTGACGTGGAGAAGCTCGAGAGCCCCGTGTTCCCCGGCCGCTGGGTCACCCGGGTCACGGTCGACCCGCAGAACGCCGAAGGTGGCGTGGGCCACGTTCTCGGGCTGGCGCTCGGGTGACGGGTACCCGCACATCGTCATGACGAGCGACGGCGGCAACACGTGGGTGGACATCGCCGGCAAGCGGATCCCGCAGGCGCCGATCAACGACGTCATACGTCACCAGTCGAAGCCGAAGTGGCTCTTCATCGCCACCGACGTCGGCGTCTTCCGCACGACGAACCTCGGGAAGACGTGGCTAAGGTGGGGACCAACCTGCCGCTCGTGCCGGTCCACGACGTCGATCTGCCGGCCGGCAGCAAGACGATCTACGCGGCGACATACGGTCGCAGCGTCTGGACGACGTCGCTGGCCGACGCCTCCTGAGCTGAGCCTGCCTCGCCCGTGGCCGCCGTGCGCGGTCGCGGGCGAGGCTCGTTCGAGCAAACCGTGCGATAGGGCCGCTCGGCGAGCGCGTCGTTCCACTCGCGCGCCGTGAGCTCTCGTCCGGCGACGAGACAGGCGTGGCGCTTCCAGGCCTCCGGATCGGTCTCCAGCCGGATGCCCCGATCGCCGTGGAGACGGCATAGAGACGGGCGCCGTCCGGGCTGAACGCGGCCGAGACGAACGTGTCGGGCTCAACGGCCAGCGGTGAACCGATCGGCTCCTGGGTCTCCACGTCCCAGAGGAGTACCGTCCCGTCCGCGCTCGACGTTGCAAGCGAGCGGCCGTCGCGCGAGAACTCCACGTTGGTTATCCGCTGCGAATGGCCACGAGCCGCCGGCCCAGCGGCGTCCAGCCTCGGTGGAATAGAGCTGGCCGTCGCCGTCAAACTGCCCCACCGCAAGCAGGCTCCCGTCCGGAGAGAACGCAACGGAGCGCGAGAGGCCTCGGTCGGGAGGCTGCTCGACTAGCCTTCCGCTTCGGACGTCCCGGATCTCGGTGCCGCCGTCGAGCGCGGCGAGCGCGATCAGCCGACCGTCGGGGCTGAAGGCGAGCGAGGTGACCGCGGGTGCGTCGGCTCGAGCGGTCACGGCGCGCGGCGGACGCTCCACACGTGAAGGCGGGTTCGCTCCCCGTCGACCTCGGCGGCCGCGATCGATTCTCCGTCGGGCGAGAAGGCAAGCGCCTGAACGGTCGCCGAGAGCCCCGTCAGCATTCCGGCGGGCGTCAGCGTCCGGGCGTCCCAGAGCGTGACGCTCCCTCCCTCTCCGCCCACCGCGAGCAAGCGGCCGTCGGGGCTGAAGGCCACCGCGGCAGCGAAGCCTTGTATCGCCTGCACGGTTCGCCGGCGCTGGAGCGTCGCGGTATCGAGCAGATCGACGGTGCCGCCGCGACGGTGAACGCCAGCGTTTCGCCGTCCGGGCTCACTGCGATCCCTCGCGGCGTCTGGATGTCCTCGAACTCTTGTCGGAGGGAGAAGGACCGGACGAGCCTCCGATCTCGCGTGAGGTCCCAGAGGATCAGGCGACCGTCGTCGCCTGCGCTGTAGAGCGTGCGTCCGTCGGGTGAGACGGCGAGCGCCCAGACGGGGCCGCGGTGAGCGGACAGCTCCTCACTCCTCTACCGCGGGCGGCGTCCCACACGATCACCCCGCCGTCGAAGTCGGACGAGACGAGCGTCCGGCCGTCCGGCGTGAACGCCAGATCGGCCACGGTCGCCGATGGCCGCGCGCGAAGGGACGGACCTCTCCTGAGCGCAGGTCGAGCAGGCGAACCCTGCCGTCGCGCGACCCCACCGCCAGCGCGCTGCCGTCCGGGGACAGCGCGCCGGAGAAGCCGCCGGCAGCATGGCGCCGCACGACACGCAGCGACTCCGTATCGATCTCGTACGTCACGTCGTCGTCCGGGCTCGTCACGAACGCGCGCCGCCCGTCGCGCGCCGGCAGGAGCTCCAGCGCGGCGCCCCCGACCCGCAGAGGCGTTCCCTCGAGGTCTCCCGTGCGCCCGTCGATGCGCAGCAGCACGCTTCTCGCCGGAGCGTCCGGGGTGCCCTGCAGGACGAGCACGTCGCGGCCGTCGGACGCGAACGACGGCGCCGCGACGACGAGCTCGGCGGGCTCGGGGAACGGCGGCAGCTCGACGCGCGATCGCCGCTGAAGCGTGTGCGCGTCGAGCAGATCGAGGACGAGGGTTTGCTCGGGTAGCTGCGCTAGGCCGGTGACCGCGAGCGTCTCGCCGTCCGGCGAGAAGACGAGGGTCTGCACGAGCCCGGCGCCGATCGCGCTGCCGATGCGGTACTCGCCGAGCTTCCGGCGGCTGGAGCTGTCGAAGGTCGTGACGGTCCCCTCGGCCTGGCCGATCGCAAGCACGGCCCCGTCCGGGCTGACCGCCGCCGGTAGATCTCGGCATCGGCGGTGCCGCGCACGAAGCCGATCGCCGCCTGCGGGCTGCGGAGCAGCACGGCGAGCAGGTTGCTCCGTGTCCTCGCCGTCTCTTCGAGCGCGACGCCGGCACGCGCGAGCAGCAGGGCGCGGTCGAGGCGCTCGTCCGTCAGCGCTTCCGCACCGAGGCGCTGGGCGTCGGCGGTCAGCGCGGTGTCGCGGGCGGCGTTCCGCTGATTCAGCGCCAGCAGGCCGCCGGCGACCGCGCCGGCAAGCGCCACGAGCGCTCCGGCGAGCAGGATCCGCAGACGGCGGTTGCGCTTCCGCGCCGCCGCGATGTCACGCAGCTCGGTGTCGCGACTCGCGCTCAGGAACTCGCGCTCCAGCTCGTTGAGCTCGTCGTCGTGCGCGCTCGCCCAGTCGCCCGCGCCGGCGAGGCGCGTTCCGCGGTAGAGCAGCGCCGGGTCGCGATCGAGTCGTGTCCCACTCCTGCGCCGCCTCGGTCAAGCGGCGGTGCACGAGCCTGCCTTCCCGGTCCTCGTCGAGCCACGCCCGGAGCGTCGGCCAGTGGCGGATCAGCGCCTCGTGTGCGACCTCGACCGTCCCTTCCCCGATCGTCACGAGGCGGGCGTCCGCCAGCGTGCGGAGGACCTCATCGACGTCGTTCAGCTGGTCCGGACGAGGCGTGAGCTCGGCGACCGCGACGCGCCGTCGCGTGTCCTCGGTGCCCTCGCCGAGCTCGGTCGAGCCGGAGGAAGATGTTGCGCGCCAGTGCCTGCTGGTCGGGCGAGAGCGCCTCGTGGTACACCGTCTCCGCCGTCTTCGTGATCGCTCCCTGGACGCCGCCCGCCTGCAGGTAGCCGATCAGCGTGAGCATGCGCCCGCTCCTGCGCTTCCACGTCTCGAGCAGGCTGTGCGAGAGCAGAGGCAGCGCGCCGGGCTCGCCGACGACGTCGCGCAGGATGCCTTCGACGAGGCCGGGCTCGAGCACGAGGCCGGCCTGCTCGGCGGGCCGCTCGATCGCGCGCCGCAGCTCGTCCTCGCTCATCGGGCCGACGAGCGCCTGCCGGTCCTCGAGCGCCGCAGCGAGCCGCGGATAGGCGGCGCAGTGACCGTAGAAGTCGGCCCGCAACGCGACGACGACGCGCGTTCCGCGCTCGGCGGCGTCGAGCAGCGCGTCGATGAAGGCGCGCCGCTCGTCTTCGTCGCGGCAGAGCGTGAACACCTCCTCGAACTGGTCGACGACGAGCAGGTCGGCGTCGCCCGCGGCAGCCAGCTCGGCGAGCGGATGCTCGCCCGGAGAGAAGATGGCCGCGCGAAGCGCCGTCGCGCCGCTCGAAGCTCGGGCACGACACCCGCGCGGACGAGCGACGACTTCCCGTTCCCGGACGGCGCGACGACCGCCAGGAACGGCGCCTCGTCGAGCCGGCCGACGAGGTCTTCGACGAGCTGCTCGCGGCCGAAGAAGACGTCCGCGTCGCCGGCCTCGAACGGAACGAGCCCCTTGTACGGGCACGGTACGTCGGCGGGGGGAAGCGAATAGTCCGGCAGCCCCGCCGACTCGGGTGCCTCCTCGTGCACGCGCGGCGGTGGGAAGGTGCTCGGCAGCCCGTCGATCACGAGCTGGTAGAGCCGCTCGGGCTCGGGCAGGTCCTTCAGGCGAAACGCGCCGAGGTCGCGCAAAGCGCCCGGCGCCCCGTCGTCGGCGACGAGCTCGCGCGTGCGCTCGGAGACGAGCGTCTGCCCGCCGTGAGCGGCGGCGGCGATGCGTGCGCCTCGATGGACGTCGATGCCGACGTAGTGGCCGTCGGAGATCAGCGGCTCGCCCGTGTGAATACCCATCCGCACGCGGACTCTGTGCCCCCGGCCACACATGGCGCGCGAGCGCGATCTGGGCGTCGGCCGCGGCCGCGACGGCGCGGCGCGGATCGGCGAAGGCGACGAAGAAGCTGTCGCCCTGCGTATCCACCTCGACGCCGTCGTGGCGCCCGAACGCCTCCCGTAGGAGCCGCCTGTGATCGGCGAGAACGCCGGCGTAGCCGTCGCCAAGCTGCTGCAGCAGGCGCGTCGAGCCCTCGATGTCCGTGAAGAGGAAGGTGACGGTGCCGGTTGGAAATTCGCTCATGCGGCCGCCTCCAAAGCGTAAGAAGGGGCAGAACGTTCGTACGGACCGTTCGTCTAGAACCGGAAGCCGCTCATCCCCGTCGTAGCGCGAGTTCTCACCTGCAAATAACATTGGCGCGAAAACTTCCTAGACCCGCGTGCGCTCGTGCCCGGCACTCGGCGTAGCCCGGTGACGGGCGGTTATCGTGGGCGGCCGGGATGGAGTTCCACCAGGGCCGGCTGCTCGACCACGTTCATCTGCGAGTGCGCGACCTCGAGGCGAGCAAGCGCTTCTACCGCGCCGTCCTCGAGGCGCTCGGCAGGGAGCTGACACGGGAGAGCGAGAGCGCATTCAACGCGGACGAGCTCTACGTGAGCGCCGACGGCGAGCCGACCGCCGGCTTCCACTTCGCGTTTCAGGCGGCCGACCGCGATGCCGTCGCGCGCTTCCACGAGGCCGCGCTCGCGGCGGGCGGCACGGACAACGGCCCGCCCGGCGAGCGCGCCTACCACCCCGGCTACTACGCCGCCTACGCGCTCGACCCCGACGGCAACAACGTCGAGGCCGTCTTCCACGGGCCGTCCACGCGCTCGGCGGACTCGGTGGTCGTCACGCCGGCCTAGGCCGGTTCCGCAGACGGCGGCGCCGGCGGCGGCGGTGGCGGGCTCGACCGCGGCGGCGGCCGACTCCTCCCCTCCCTGGTCGAGGCGGAACGGCGGATAGACGTCGGTCATCAATGCGACGTAAGGGACGACGCGAAGCACCCAGCGGTCGAGGCCCATGACGAAGTCGAAGATCCCGCGCGGGTAGCGCGTCGTGAAGAGCAGCGCGATCGCGGCGAAGAGGACGAGGAGCGAGATCAGGCCGGGGCTGCTCCAGCCCCCGGAGTAGCCGCCGTCGTCCCAACCGCCTTTCCAGCCGGGGTCGCCGGCGCCGAGAAAGACGGTGAGGAGGAGGTAGTGAGGGATCGCGAGCAGCCACCACTTCACGAGCACGAGCCCGCGCGACAGCCGTTCCGGGTACTCCACGTCGAGGGTTGCCGGGTAGTCGGGATGCTCCGCAAGCGAGAAGGGCGGATACTTGTCGGTCCCGAGGGCGCCGTAGGAGTAGAAGCCGACGCGCCACGCCCAGCGGAGCACGCCGACGTTGAAGTCGAAGATGCCCCGCGGGTACCGCTCCGTGAAGAGGATCGCGAAGAACGCGATGACGGTGAGGACGAAGAAGGCGAGGAAGAGGAAGGCGAGGACGATGAAGTGCGGGATCGCAAGCAGCCACTTGACGAGCCAGAGCCAGCGGCTCAGCGGCGAATCGAGCCTTCCTTCCACGCGGACGGGATGAGCAGAAACGGCGGACAAGGCGGCACCCCTTTCGACTCTTGTGGCGTCTTCCCTCTCACACGATCGCTCAAGATATGCGCTGCAGACAGTCGAGCGAAAGGACCGAGACGATGGCCAACGTTCTCTGCATCCTTTACGAGGATCCCGTAGACGGGTATCCGCCGTCCTACGCGCGCGACGGGATCCCGTCGATCGAGCGGTATCCCGACGGCCAGACCACTCCGACGCCCGAGGGCATCGACTTCACGCCCGGCGACCTGCTCGGGAGCGTGTCGGGCGAGCTCGGCCTCCGGCGCTTTCTCGAGGAGCGCGGGCACAAGCTCGTCGTCGCCTCCGACAAGGACGGCCCCGACTCGGCCTTCGAGCGGGAGCTTCCAGAGGCCGAGGTCGTGATCTCACAACCCTTCTGGCCCGCGTACCTGACGGCGGAGCGCTTCGCCATGGCGCCCAACCTGAAGCTCGCGATCACGGCGGGGATCGGCTCGGATCACGTCGATCTCCAGGCGGCGATCGACCGCGGAGTCACCGTCGCCGAGGTCACCTACTGCAACAGCATCAGCGTCGCCGAGCACGTGGTCATGCTGATTCTCGTCCTCGTGCGCGACTACCTGCCCGCGCACCAGTGGGCTGTCGACGGCGGCTGGAACATCGCCGACGCCGTGTCCCGCTCGTACGACCTCGAAGGGATGCAGGTCGGCACCGTCGGCGCCGGGCGGATCGGCTCCGCGGTGTTGCGCCGGCTGAAGCCGTTCGACGTCGGCCTCCACTACACGGACCGGCATCGCCTGCCGGCCGAGGTCGAGGAGGAGCTCGGCGTGACCTTCCATCCGGACGTCCAGTCGCTCGTGAGCGTCTGTGACGTGGTGACGATCAATGCGCCGCTGCATCCGGAGACCGAGGGCCTCTTCGATGCCGAGCTGATCGGCCAGATGAAGCGCGGTGCGTACCTCGTCAACACGGCGCGCGGGAAGATCTGCGATCGCGACGCGGTCGCACAGGCTTGTGCGAGCGGCCACCTCGCCGGCTACGCGGGCGACGTGTGGTTTCCGCAGCCTGCACCGAAGGACCACCCTTGGCGCACGATGCCGAACAACGGGATGACGCCGCACACCTCCGGCACGAGCCTCTCGGCCCAGGCTCGCTACGCCGCGGGCGTTCGCGAGATCCTCGAATGCTGGTTCGACGGCCGCCCGCTCCGCGAGCAGTATTTGATCGTCGATGCCGGCAAGCTGGCCGGTGCCGGAGCCCACTCCTACAGCGCAGGTGACGCCACGGGCGGCTCGGATGAAGCCGCGCGCTTCAAGGCCGGTTAACCTCCGGTTGTCACTCGTTGCGGCGCAGGGGGAGGAACGGGCGTGAGCGGCGCGAAGGGCAGCAGCTCCGAAGGAGGATCGCATTAGTGAGACTGCGAGCTCTGCGGTGACAACGGATCGCGAGCAGCGCTGGCACCGCGTGCTCGCGCTTGCCGGGCTGTGGTTGCTGCTGGCCGGGCTGCTGTCGGGTCTTGGCTTCGTCGTGTTCGTCGTCATCGCGACAGCGGTGCTGCTCCTCGTCGCGCTCGCCGCGGGCGGAGTTGTCCTGCTCCGCCGGGCGCGGATCGGACGAGGGGTGCGGATTGCAGTCGCGTCGACCGAGCGGGCCGGCCGCAGCCTCGCCGGCTCGACCGGGAGGGCCGGTCGAGGCCTCGATGCTCGCCTTCGCGAGCTGGGCCTGGGACAGCGCGCTCGACGCGTTGGCACTCAGGCCAAGGCAACGGCCCAGGCGACTCCAGGCCGCACACGCGTCCTCCTCGTTAGCGGCAGTCAGGCCTACGCTGCCGCGTACTACCGAGTGTCCGGACTCGCGTCGAAGGCTCTGCGAATCGACCCGAGCCGCCAGGCGCTGCGGCTCAACGAGCACGGCGCGCAGCTTCGTCGCAGCGGCAGCCCCGAACGGGCAGCCGCACAGCATCGTGTCGCGCTGGCGATCGTCCGCGACCTCGGCGACAAGCGCGCCGAGGCGCTGACCCTCAACAACCTCGCGCTGGCACTCGCGCAAGGCGGCGCCGACGAGGCCGCCGTTTCGCACTTCGAACAGGCGCTCTCCGTGCTTCGAGAGCTCGGCGACGAGGAGTACGAGGGACAGGTGACCGCCAATCTCGGCAGCGTCCGCCGCCGCCAGGGTCGGAGCGAAGAGGCCGTGACGCTGCTGCACGAAGCCCTCGACAAGCTGCCTCCGGAGTCGCCGGCCTACCGTCGGGTCGAAGAGCAGCTCCAGCAGGCGAGCTGACCGCCTCGGCGCGGGCCGGGTCGCGGCGCCTATCGTCGTGTGAATGGTCCCAGAGACCCAGTACGCAAAGAAGGGTGATGCGCACATCGCCTACCAGGTCGTCGGCGACGGCCAGCTCGACCTCCTCCTCGTCTCCACGTGGGTCAGCCACGTCGAGGCCCGCTGGGATTTCCCCGGCTTCGCGTACTTCCTTCGGCGACTGTCGTCGTTCAGCCGGCTGATCTCCTTCGACAAGTCCGGGATCGGCCTGTCAGATCCGATCCCCTCGAGGTCACCACCGCCGCTCGAGGACTGGATGGACGACGTCCGGGCCGTCATGGACGCGGTCGGTTCGGAGCGAACGGCGATCATCAGCGCAAACGACGGCGCGCTCATGGCAGCGCTCTTCGCAGCCACACACCCGGAGCGGACGAGTGCCCTGGTCCTCGTGAACGGGACGGCCCGCATCGCCGCGGCGCCCGATTACGAGATCGGAGTTCCACCGGATGTGCAAGAGCGGCTGATCTCCGTCGTCGAACAGACGTGGGGTCGCGGCGACTTGATGGCCGCCATCAACCCGAGCCTCGCCGACGATCCCGAGCAGGCCCAAGCCTGGGGGCGCTTCTTCCGGCACGCCGCGAGCCCCACGACCGCCGCTGCGGTCATACGGATGCTCTTCGAGCTCGACGTCCGCGACGTCCTGCCGACGATCTCGGTGCCGACGCTGGTCGTCAACCGGGCCGACAGCCAGATCATCACCGTCGACCAGGGCCGCTACGTCGCGGATCACATCGACGGCGCCCGCTTCGTGGCTGTGCCCGGCGCCGACTACGGGCTCGCAATCGGCGATGTCGACGTGATCATCGACGAGGTGGAGGAGTTCCTGACGGGGGCCCGCCACGCATACGCGACCGACAGGGTCCTGGCAACCGTGCTGTTCACGGACATCGTGGACTCCACCGGACGAGCGATCGCGTTGGGCGATGCACGCTGGCGAGAGCTGCTCGAGGCGCATGATCAGGTTGCTCGCACCGAGGTCGCGCGATTCGGCGGGGAGATCCCCGAGTTCGCAGGGGACGGGATGCTCGCGACGTTCGAAGGGCCCGCGCGCGCCGTCCGCTGCGCGTTCGCACTGCGCGACCGCGTCCGTGCGCTCGGCCTGCACATCCGCGCCGGCCTGCACGCCGGTGAAGTCGAGCGCCGAGGCAGGCAGGTGGCGGGGATCGGCGTCCACATCGCCGCCCGCATCCTCACGCTCGCCGGGCCGGACGACGTACTCGTGTCGCGGACGGTGAGGGATCTCGTTGCGGGGTCGGGTCTCACGTTCGTCGACCGCGGAACCCACGCGCTCAAGGGGGTCCCCGATGAGTGGCAGGTACTCGAGGCGAGCGAGTGATCGCGGCCATTACGCGCTAGCCTCGCTGCATGAACGTCGAGTTGCGGCCACGCCTTCGCGGCGTCTTGCACCAGTACGCGTTCTTCGTCTCGGTCGCTCTCGGCGCGGTGCTGGTCGCCGGTGCGTCAGGCGCGGGAGAGCGCGTCGCCGCCGCTGTCTTCGCGGGAGCCGTCGCAACGATGTTCGCGGTCAGCGCCCTCTACCACCGCGTCACCTGGCGCCCGCGCGCTAGGCGGTGGATGCGACGGCTCGACCACGCGGCGATCTTCCTCCTGATCGCGGGGACGTACACGCCGTTCGGCCTGTTGGCGCTGTCCGGGGTCTGGCGGTGGACCCTCTTGCCGATCGTCTGGGGCGGCGCGCTCGCGGCGATCGCTCTGAAGCTCGCCTGGATCGACGGGCCGAAGTGGCTCACAGCGGCGATCGGCATCGTCCTCGGCTGGCTCGGGATCGTCGCGCTGCCCCAGCTCTGGGAGCATGCCGGCCCAGCTGGGGTCGGCCTGCTCCTGCTCGGCGGCGTGCTCTACACGCTCGGCGCCGTCGTCTATGCCACGCGCCGGCCCGATCCGGCGCCGGCCGTCTTCGGCTACCACGAGCTGTTCCATGCGCTCGTGATCGCAGCGGCCGCGTGCCAGTACGCGGCCGTCGCGTCGTTCGTGCTCGACTAGATCTTGCGGCTCTTGGGCGCCGCGCCCCACTTCGAGCGGCGGCCGCGGCCCGAGTAGACGAGCCGCGTCGGAGCGACACGCATGCCCTGCTGCTCGAACTGATCCTGCTCGCCCACGCTGCGGGCGACGTGGCTGACCTCGGCCTGCTGCTCCGGGAGGACGAGCGTGATGCCCGTCCCGTCGCGGCCGGCGCGGCCCGTGCGGCCGACCCGGTGGACGTAGCCCTTGTTGTCGGCCGGCGGATCGAAGTTGATCACGTGCGTGATGTGGTCGAGATCGAGACCGCGGGCCGCGACGTCCGTCGCCACCAGCGTGCTGACCTGGCCGGTCTCGAACCGCTCGAGCGCCCGCTCGCGGGCCCGCTGGTGCATGTCGCCGTGCATCGCGACCGCCTTGACGTCGTGGCGCGCGAGCCTCTGCACGAGGCGGTCGGCTCCACGCTTGGTGCGCACGAAGACGAGCGTCAGGCCGTCATCGTGGCCGAGCAGGTCGACCAGCGTCTTGACCTTCGTGTCGGCCGTGACGCCGACGAAGCGATGCTCCGTCTCGCCGAGCTCGAGGTGGCTCGGAAGCTCCGCGTCGAAGCGGCTCGGGTTGTTGGTGTACGCCCGCGCCAGCTCCGCGACCTCGCCGTCGAGCGTGGCCGAGAAGAACATCGTCTGGCGCTTGCGCGGCAGTCGCTTGACGATCGCGTCGACCTGTGGCTGGAAGCCCATGTCGAGCATGCGATCGGCCTCGTCGAGGACGAGGATGCGGATGCCGTCGAGGTTGATCAGGCGTCGGTTCGCGAGGTCCTCGAGCCGGCCCGGAGTGGCGACGAGCACATGCGCGCTCTTGGCCGCCTTCGCCTGCGCCGCGACCGAGGTCCCGCCGTAGACGGCCGCGACCTTCAGCCCCCGCGCAGCTCCGACATCGGCGAACTCCAGTGCGACCTGGGTCGCGAGCTCGCGGGTGGGCACGAGCACGAGCGCCGATGGGCGCGCGTCCCGGGACTCGAGGCGCTGGGCAATAGGGACGGCAAATGCGAGCGTCTTGCCCGATCCCGTCGGTGACTTGGCCAGAACGTCGTTGCCCGCCAGCGCATCGGGCAGGACGAGGGCCTGGATGGAGAACGGCGTCTCGATCGACCGGCGCGAGAGCGCGCTGACGATCGGTTCGGCGACGCCGAGGTCCGCGAAAGACTTGTATGACATGTTCGAACTCCTTTGGTTCTGGTTCGAGATTCGCCTACCTCGAAACCAGCCGAAGGAGGAACGAGAAGCTCATCTCACGGGGCGACCGGATTGCCGCCCGTGCGCGCAGAGTAGCAGCGGGTTATGAGGATTCTGGAAGCTCGATATGGCGAACCGGCACGCCGGACTCGTCGACGGCCTTTTGGAGCGCCTCGTCCTCAAGCCACGTCGAGTCTTCGCCGGAGCGCGTGACGACGACGATCTCGTCGGGCTGGAACGTCCGCAGTGCATCGTCGACGTCCTGCGCAGCGTCGGTGTTCTGGCTCGTCGGATCGACCTCGATCGACGCCTGGCCGATGGCGGCCTCCGCGACGCTCTGAGCCGCTCGATCGGCTTCCGCGCGGGCGTCGTCCTCGGCGCCGGTCAGCCATGCGAGCTTGGAGATCTTCGCCGCGGGAGCGACGACGCGAACCCGGTCGGCGCCGGCCAGCTCGTCGCGGAGCTCGGACTCGTCGGCGACCGTCGTCGCGACCACCAGAACCTTCTTCTCGGCCACGCTCGAGTCTTACAACGACCTGCCTCGACGATGCGCTGCAGGAACTGCCGGGTGCGCGGCTCCTTCGGGGCCGAGAAGATCTCGTTCGGCGGGCCCTGCTCGAGGATCACGCCCTCGTCGAGGAAGCAGACCTGGTCGGCGATCTCGCGGGCGAAGCCCATCTCGTGCGTCGCGATCAGCATCGTCATCCCGCCGGCGGCGAGCTCGCGGATGACGTTCAGCACCTCGCCGACGAGCTCCGGGATCGAGCGCGCTCGTGACCTCGTCCAGGAGCATCAGCTGCGGCCGCATCGCGAGCGCCCGGACGATCGCGACGCGCTGCTGCTGGCCGCCCGAGAGCCGGTCGGGGTAGTCGTTGCGCTTGTCTGCGAGCCCGAAGCGCCCGAGCAGCTCGATCGCCTCGGCCTCGGCCTCGGCCCGCGGGAGATCGAGCACCTCGCGCGGGGCGAGCGTGATGTTGCGGAGGACGGTCATGTGCGGGAAGAGGTTGAACGCCTGGAAGACGATCCCGATGCCGCGCCGGACCTCGGTTGGCGTCCACCCCTGGCGCGGACACATCCCGACCTGCCACGACGATCCGGCCCTCGTCGATCGGCTCGAGCAGGTTGATGCAGCGAAGCAGCGTCGACTTGCCCGACCCAGAGGCGCCGATCACGCAGACCACGCCGTGCTCGGCGCACCTCGAGGTCGATGCCCTTGAGCACCAGGTGGTCGCCGAAGGACTTGCTGACGCCGTGGAGCTCGAGCGCCGTCACCGCATCCTCCGCTGCTCGCGCGCGACCAGCGAGTCGGTGAAGCGGGCGAGCGGGATCGTCAGGAGGATGAAGAGGAGCGCAGTCGCGAGGTACGGCGTGTAGTTGAACGTGCTTGCAACTTCGATCTGGGACTGCCGGAAGGCCTCAACAGGGCCAATCAGGGCGACGAGCGCAGTGTCCTTCTGGAGACCGATGAAGTCGTTGAGCAGCGGCGGAATCACGCGGCGAACGGCCTGCGGCACGATCACGAATCGCAATGCCTGAGGGCGGGTCAACCCCAAGGAGCGAGCCGCAGCCTCCTGGCTCGGGTGGATCGACTCGATCCCGGCGCGGTAGACCTCGCTCACGTAGGCCGAGTAGACGAGCACCAGCGAGGCAACACCCCAGAAGAAGGGCGAGTTCGGTACGCCTGAGAGCCCGAGCGCAGGGACGCCGAAGCCCAGGATGTAGATGATCGAGGATCGTCGGGACGCCGCGGAAGAAGTCCGTGTAGACGACCGAGAGCAGGCGCACCGGGAAGAACACCGGGCCCGGGAGGCTCCGCAGGATTGCGATCGCCAGGCCGAAGACGAGGATGAAGACCTCGGCGATCAGGAACATCTCGATGTTGACCAGGAGCTTCGGCGCGATTTCGCGCAGCGACTCCCAGAAGATCTCGCCGTTGAGGAACGAATCGCGCACCTCGGGCCAACCCGGCGCATTCACGACGAGGAGCACGAGCAGGCCGAAGAACGCGATCGTGCTGACCGCAGCGATCAGCGTGCTGCGCGCGGCTCCGCCGCCGCCGAGGATGCGGGACGAGCGGTCCCCGGCTACTCGAGAACCGGCGCGCTGCCGGCGAGCCACTTCTGCTCGAGCTCGTCGATCGTCCCGTCTGAAACGCAGGGTGGCGATCGCCTCGTTGACGCAGGCGGTGAGCGCGCTGTCCTTCTCGAGCACGACGCCGAAGTACTCGCCGCCCTCCGGCGCAGGGAGTCGTCCGACGACCTTGCCGTTGTCGAGCTGAACGGCCGCCATGAAGAGGGCGGTCGGGAAGTCGAGGACGAGCGCGTCGACCTGGTTCGCCTTCAGCCCCGAAAGCGCGTCGTTGTTCGTGTCGTAGACGAACGGCTCCTCGGCCGGCTCGATCTGCTGATTGATCGCCTCGAGGCTGGTCGTGCCGATCTGGGCCCCGAGCTTGTACTGCTTGAGGTCCTCGATCGACGTCGCCGAGGCCGCCGGCGTGCCCTCGACGGCGACGACCGCCTGTTCGACGTCGTAGTACGAATCGCTGAAGTCGACGGCGTTGGCCCGCTCGGGCAGATACGAGATCTGGTTGATGTCGAAGTCGAACTGCTTCGGCCCCGGCCGGAACGACTGGTTGAACGGGACGACCGTCCACTCGACCTGGTCGTCGCTGAACCCGAGCTCCCGGGCGATCGCGTACGCGACCTCAGCCTCGTAGCCCTTCTTCGTCGGCGTCGTCGTCGGATCCCAGGGCTCGAACTCCTTCGTTCCCTCGAACCACGGCGGGAACGCGGGGTTGTCGGTGCCGATCGTCAGCTGCCCGGGCGTGACGAGCTCGAGCGAGTTCGTGCTCGCAGGACGCGGCTTCGGTGGTCGGCACGCGGCCGGCCGGCTGACCCCCGTCATCGTCGCTGCCGCACGGCGGCCAGGAAGACGAGCACGCAGAGCAAGGGGAGCGCGAGAACGGCCTTCCGCATCGCCTCTACCAACCCTACCGTCTCGTCCGGGCAGACGAACGACAGCGAAGAGGAGCTGAGCACGAAAGCGAGCACCGCGACGGCGCCCAGCGAGGCCCGCAACGTCGCCAGCTCCGCAAGCCCGCCAACCGCCCCGGCCCGACCAGGAAGCCGAGGTACATCAGCGTCGTCAGCGACCCGACAACGGTCGCCCGCTCCTGCGGCGCGGACGCCCGGCCGGCCAGGCTGACGATCGTCGGGGCGCAGACCGAGCAGCCGGCTCCGGCGACGGCGAAGCCGGCGAGCGCGATCGGAAGCGAAGGAGCGAGAGCGGCGAGCGCCGAGCCGATGCCCGCCAGCGCGGCACCGACGACCAGCACTTTCCTCTCGGTGCCCGGCTGCGCGATCCGGTGCGCGGTCAGCCGGCCTGCGGCCATCGCTCCCGCGAACAGCGCCGGCCCGAGCGCGCTTGCCGCCGGGGGAGCGTCGAGTATCCGCTCGAGGTAGACCGCGCCCCAGTCCTGCCACGCGCCCTCGATCCAGAACGCGACGGCGCCGAGTGCGCCGATCACGAGCAGCCAGACCGGCACCTGTTGGAAGAACCGCGGCCTGGCGCCGCTCTCCCTGAGCTCCCAAGGCTCAGGCCGCATGACGAGCGCGGCGAGCATGACGATGGCCGCCGCAAGAGCGAAGACGAGCACCGTGCCGGCTCCTGCCCAGCGCAGCAGACCGGTGGCCACGCTTGCGAAGACGACCGCCGCCGAGAAGCACGCGTGGGCCAGATTCAGGATCGGGCGGCCAACACGGACCTGCCAATGGACCGCGTCGGCTTGATCGCGACGTCCATCGCGCCGGACGCCGCCCCGACCACGAGGCCGAACGCGTAGAGCTCCACGGAAGACCCGGCCAGCCCTGGCAAGAGCGCGGCGAAACCGAACAACACGACGGAGATCCGTGTGAACCGTGGACCGACATGGTCGATCAGAACGCCGGTCGCGCGCATCGAGACGAGCGCGCCGACACCGACGAGGAGCAGCGCGAGGCCGAGCTCTGCGTCGGTCGCCCCCGAGCGCCGCTGAACGGCCGGCAGCGCCGCTCCCCAGGCGCCCCAGAAGACACCGAGTGCCGCGAAACCGAGAAGGACGCTCGTCTTACGGGCGGAGGGCACGCCGCATTCAATTAGCATCGGGGAGCCCCCGAAAGGAAGGACGCACGATGAGCCTCATCGCCCGCCTCGACGAAGCGCGCCGCCGGCGCAACATCCTCGAGCATCCCTTCTACACCCGCTGGGAGCACGGTGAGCTTTCACGCTCCGAGCTCTCGGCCTACGCGGGCGAGTACCGCCACGCAGTCGTCGCGCTCGCCGACGCGGCCGGCGCCGCCGACCCGCTCGCCGGCCCGGAGCACGCGGACGAGGAGCGCGCGCACGTCGTGCTCTGGGACGAGTTCGCCGCCGCTCTCGATGCAGACCTGGAGCGTCGGCCGAACGCGGAGACGGAGCGATGCGCCGCTGCCTGGACGTCGGCCGACGATCCGCTGGAGGCGCTCGCCATCCTCTACGCGATCGAAGCCGGCCAGCCCGAGGTCTCGCGCACGAAACTCAACGGGCCTCGTCGAGCACTACGGCTTCGCCGAGTCCGGACCGGGGACTGCGTACTTCCGCGTCCACTCCGACCGCGACGAGGAGCACGCCGCCGACTCACGCGCGCTGCTCGAGCGCCACGCGACCCCCGAGGACGAGGACCGGCTCGTCGCCGCCGCGGAGCGGGCGCTCGACGGCAACTGGGAACTACTCGACGGCGTCAATGCCCCTTCAGGTGATGCTGAGCCGTAGAGCGCAAGTTTCCGGGGCGTAGTCCGGCATCCCTCTTCCATAGCCGGGATCAGGCATAAGGGTCGGAGGCCAGGTGCGGCATGGCCCGGTGGCCCTGACAGCCGGTCCCGGCTATCTTCGCGGCATGAGGCGTGCGCTCGCCGTTTGTGTCCTGGCCGTTTCTCTGGGCAGCGGCCTCGCGGGCGCCGCCTCGCCGCGCTGGCGGTCGGCTGCTCCGGTGCCGCTGCCGCGCACCGAGGTCTCCGCCGCAGTCTTCGGCCGTGAGATCGGCGTCGTCGGCGGCTTCCGGGCGAACGGCCAGAACTCGAGCCGCGCCGACGCGTACTCGCCGACCCGCAACCGCTGGCGCCGGCTTCCCAGCCTGCCGGCCCGCGTCGACCACGCGATGGCGGTGGGACGCGGGCGCGAGCTGTACGTCGTCGGCGGCTATGGGCCCGGCTCGGTCGCGCGGTCCTCGGTCTACGTACTGCGGAACGGCCGCTGGGCCACCCTGCCGTCGCTGCCCGCGCCCCGAGCCGCAGCGGGCGCCGGGATCGCCGGGGGGAAGCTGTACGTGGTCGGCGGCGTCGAGGCTCCGGGCCGGCTCGCCCAAGACGCGTTCGCATACGACTTCGACGACCGCCGCTGGTCGGTGATCGCCGGTCCGAGGCCGCGCGAGCATCTCGGAGCGGCCGCCCTGGGTGGTCGGATCTACGTCGTCGGAGGCCGGACGGCCGGGCTCGACACCAATCTCGACGTGGTCGAGGCCTACGAGCCCGCCGCCGACCGCTGGCGGGCGATTCCGAGGGTGCCGGGGACGCGCGGCGGGACGGCGGCGGCAGCGGTCGCCGGCCGGCTGCTCTCGGTCGGCGGCGAGGAGCCGGGTGGGACGATCCGCACGGTCTTCGCCTACAACCCGGGTACCCGCCGCTGGAGCCGGCTGCCGGACCTGCCGCGCCCGGTCCATGGACTGGGGCTCGTCGGGTACCGCGGACGCGCCTACGCGCTGGCCGGAGGCCCCCAGCCGGGCCTCACGGTCTCCGGCGCGAATCAGGTGCTACGCATCTGGGTCGTAGGCCGGTCGCGACGGCACGGCGGCCGTCCCGCTTGTAGACGACGTCGACCGTGTCGTGCTTCCGGTACGTGCCGGCGACGCCGAGGAAGATGCTCGTCCATCGCATCGCGCCGAGCTTCCCCTCCTGGTTCAGCCGGCGATTGAAGACGAGCGTCCGTCCCTGCACCCGGTAATCCCGACCCGGCTCCTGCCGCACGCCGTTCACGAAGACCTCGAACTCTTCGGGCACATCCGGCGGAAGTTCGACCCGCGATTCAGCGCTCATCGGACCCTCGTAGAATGCCGAAGCCTTGGGGATTGCCGCTCTGCTCGCCGCTTCTGGGCTCACTCCCGTCGAGCCCGACTCGCCGAACACGGAGCGCATCGAGGACCTCTTTTGGTTCGTCACCTTCTGGGCGGCGGTCGTCCTGCTCGCCGTCGCGGTCCCGCTCGCCTACTTCGTCTGGCGGTATCGCAGCCGAGGTCGGCCGCGCACCGTCGAGGGCCCGCAGATCCACGGCAGCACCAGGCTCGAGATCGCGTGGACGCTCGTCCCGGTCGCCATCCTGCTGATCGTCATGGCCTTCACCTTCTACAAGCTGCCCGGCATCACGCTCGAGGCCGCCGCGGGCGAGCAGCCGCTGGAGGTGGTCGTCGAAGGGCGGCAGTTCTACTGGCAGTACCGCTACCCGAACGGGGTGATCGCGATCGACAACCTGCGCGTGCCGGCCAACCGCCTGGTCGAGCTGAAGATCACGGCGCCGGAGAGCGACGTCATCCACAGCTACTGGGTTCCCGACCTGCTGGCGAAATTCGATGCGATCCCGGGCCGGGTGATCGAGACATCTTTCCGCGGCGAGCCGGGGACGTACCGGGGCCAGTGCGCCGAGTTCTGCGGGATCCAGCACGCGGAGATGTTCGCCGAGATCGAGGCGGTCCCCGAAGCCGAGTTCGATGCCTGGCTCGAGCAGGAGGCTCAGGCCCAGGAGACCGGCGATTCGGACCTCGGGCAGCAGATCTTCGACGGAGCCTGCGCCAAGTGTCACGGCGACGAGGGCCAAGGCCTGATCGGCCCCGGCTTCAGCGCGTCCACGGTCTCGAATGCGGCGAGCGTCGCCGAGATCGTCCGGAACGGGCGCGGCCGGATGCCTGAGATCGGCGAGGAGTGGGACGACCGCCAGATGGATGCGCTCACCGACTACCTGCGAGAGCGGTTCGGCGAGGAGGAGGCCGCTAGTGGCGGTTAGGACCGAAGCGCCGGCCTACCCGGTGCCGTGGTACCGCGGTCGCTTCGCGAGCTGGGTGACGACCGTCGACCACAAGCGGATCGGGATCCTCTACATCGTCACGAGCCTGCTGTTCTTCCTCGCCGGCGGCGTGATGGCGCTGCTCATGCGGACGCAGCTGGCGCAGCCGGACATGGACGTCGTGACGAAGGACTCCTACAACGAGCTCTTCACGATGCACGGCACGACGATGATCTTCCTCGTCGTCGTCCCGATCTTCGCCGGCTTCGCGAACTTCGTCCTCCCGCTCATGATCGGCGCGCGGGACATGGCCTTCCCGCGCCTGAACGCGCTCTCCTACTGGCTCTTCCTCTTCGGCGGCATCGTGCTGCTCGGCAGCTTCTTCGCCGCGGACGGCGCGGCACGCACCGGCTGGACCGGCTACCCGCCGTTGTCGGCGGACGTCTCGGGCAACGGCCAGGACCTCTGGATCGTCGGCCTCCACATCCTCTCGCTCGCCTCACTCTTCGGTGCGATCAACTTCCTGGCGACGATCCACAACATGCGCACCGCCGGGATGAGCTGGATGCGGCTGCCGCTGTTCGTGTGGACGATCGAGATCTACGCCGCGCTGCTCGTCCTCGTGCTCCCCGTGCTCTCCGCCGGCCTGACCATGCTCCTCCTCGACCGCCAGGGCTGGACGCACTTCTTCCTGCCCGACGAAGGCGGCGACGCGCTGCTCTATCAGCACGCGTTCTGGTTCTTCGGGCACCCCGAGGTCTACGTCATGATCCTGCCCGCGATGGGGATCGTCTCCGAGGTGATCCCCGTCTTCTCGCGCAAGCCGATCTTCGGCTACAAGGCGATCGCGTTCTCGACCGTCGCGATCGGGTTCTACTCGCTGCTCGTCTGGGCCCACCACATGTTCACGGTCGGCTTGCCGATCGGGCTCCAGATCTGGTTCATGATCGCCTCGCTGACGATCGCCGTCCCGACCGGGGTGAAGATCTTCAACTGGCTCGCGACGACCTGGCGCGGCAACCTGATCTTCGACACCGCGATGCTCTGGGCGCTCGGCTTCGTCGCGGTGTTCACGATCGGCGGCCTCTCCGGCATCTACGTCGCCGTCTTCCCCTTCGACTGGCAGGTGCACGACACGTACTTCGTCGTCGCGCACCTGCACTACGTCCTCTTCGGCGGCTCCGTGTTCGGGATCTTCGCCGCGCTCTACTACTGGTGGCCGAAGATGTTCGGCCGGTACCTGAACGAGAAGCTCGGCAAGTGGCACTTCTGGTTGACCTTCATCGGCTTCAACGTCGCGTTCTTCCCGCAGCACTTCCTCGGGCTGCTCGGGATGCCGCGCCGCGTGTACACCTACCGGGACGATGACGTGTGGGCGACCTACAACCTGATCTCGACGATCGGCTCGTACGTGATGGGGCTCGGGATCCTGGTCTTCATCGCGAACGTCTGGTGGTCGCGGCGCCACAGTCCACGCGCGGTCAACGACCCCTGGATGGCCGACACGCTCGAGTGGTACACGACGTCGCCGCCGCCGCCGCACAACTTCGACAAGGTTCCCTACGTGACGAGCGCCCGCCCGCTGCGCGACCTGCGGCGTCGGCTCGAGGAGCGACGCCTGTGAGCGCGGGACCCTGGCTCGGCTGTGTGCGGTCGGAGCCTCGGCGGCGGTCGCGCTGGTGGTCGCAAGCGGCGAGCTCGGGATCACGCATCGGGCGCTCGTCGTCGTCGCGCTGCCCCTGCTCGTCGCGGTCGTGCTCGGCGCCTGGTTCGCGCATCGCCAGGTCTTCGCGCTCGCGAGCTCCGCGCTGCTCCTCTTCCTGGCCGCCGTCGCCACCTGGTGGTCGTCGTCGCTGCATCTTGCGCTCGCCGGCGCCGCGCTGGCGATCACCGTGGTCGCGACGGCGCGGCTCTATCAGGGGAAGCGGCCGGCGGCGGTGTCGTGGCGCGACTACGTCGCGCTGACGAAGCCGCGGATCATGTCGCTGCTGCTGCTGACCGGGGCCGCCGGGATGTTCGTCGGCGCGCAGGGCGTCCCCGACCTCGGTCTGCTCGCCGCCACGATCGTCGGCCTCGGGCTGGCGTGTGGCGGTGCGAGCGCGCTCAACCACCTGATCGACCGCGACATCGACCAGTCGATGGGCCGGACGGCCAAGCGTCCCGTGGCCGGTGGGCGCGTCAGCCCGGAGCTCGCGCTCGAGTTCGGCGTCGCCCTGTCGGCGCTCTCGTTCGTCCTCCTCGGCTCGCTCGTCAACGTCCTCGCGGCGGTGCTCGCGCTGGTCGGGAACCTGTTCTACGTCCTCGTCTACACCCGCTGGCTGAAGCGCTCGACGCCGCAGAACATCGTCATCGGCGGCGCGGCCGGAGCGGTGCCTCCGCTCGTGGGGTATGCGGCGGCGACCGGGAACCTCGCCCTTCCCGCGATCTTCCTGTTCCTGATCGTCTTCTTCTGGACGCCGCCGCACTTCTGGGCGCTCGCGCTGCTGATCAAGCGCGACTACGAGGCGGCGAAGGTGCCGATGCTCCCGGTCGTCCGCGGCGACCGCGAGACCGCGCGGCAGATCCTCCTCTACACGCTGGCACTCGTTGCCCTGACCCTCGTGCCGGTGGTGACCGGGACCTTCGGCGCCGTTTACCTCACCGCCGCCGCGCTGCTCGGCGCGCTGTTCCTGCGCCTGGCGTGGTCGCTGAGGCAGGAGCTGACGCCGAGGCGCGCCGGCGTCCTCTTCCACTACTCGCTCGCATATCTCGCCCTGCTCTTCGTCGCCATGGCCGTCGACCCGATCGTCCTGTGACCGAGCCCGAACAACTCGTCGAGCCGCTCCCCGAGCCCAGGCACCCGGGCTTCGTCGTCGAGCCTGTCGAGCCCGACGCCGAGCTCGCACACCGCAACAACGTCTTCGGCCTCGCCCTCTTCGGGCTCGTGCTGCTGATCCTGGCCGGCACGTTCGTCGTCGCGTTCGTCTACCTCGAGCTCTCGTAGTCGCCGACGGCATTTACCTCGCCCGGCCCGAGCCGATTCCGGCCGATGGGATCCCGCTCGCGGTCAAGGATCTCTTCGACACCGCGGGCCTGACCACGACCTACGGGTCGGTGCTCTTCGCCGACCACGTTCCGACGCGGACGGCCGAGGCGGTCACGCTCCTCGAGTCGGCCGGCTACGTGAACGTCGGCAAGACGAACCTGCACGAGTTCGCGTACGGCGTGACCTCGCAGAACCCGCACTACGGCACCGTTCCGAACCCGCTTGCGCCCGGCCGCACGGCCGGCGGCTCGAGCGGCGGATCGGCGGCGGCGCTTGCCGCCGGCCTCGCCGACGCCGCGCTGGGAACCGACTCCGGCGGCTCGATCCGCATCCCGGCCGCCTGCTGCGGCGTTGTCGGTCTCAAGCCGACTGTCGGTCTCGTGCCGATCGACGGTGTCTTTCCGCTTGCCCCGACGTTCGACCACGTTGGGCCGATGGCGCGAACGGTCGCCGACTGTGCCCGGATGATGGAGGCGCTCGTCCCCGGCTTCAGCATCCCCGGCCTCGGAGACGTCAAGGTCGGCGTGGCCTGGGTCGACCTGTGCGATCCGCTTGTCCGCAGACGGGTCGAGGCGGCTGCGGCGATCCTCGAGGCGAGGCCGATCGAGTTCCCGCTCGCGGACGGGATCGGACCCGATGTTCATGCGGGAGGTCGCCGACGTGCACCGCGACCTCTTCGCCGAGCACGCCGAGTCGTACGGCACGAATGTCCGGACGAAGATCGAGTGGTGCCTGGCCGTCACGGACGCGGAGTACGAGGACGCCGTCCGGCGCCGCTCGGAGTACCGCGAAGCAGGCCGAGGCGGTGCTCGAGGGCCTCGACCTGCTCTGCTCCCGACACTTGGCTTCGTCCCGCCGCCCGCCCACTTCGACGAGCTCGCGGAGCGTGCGTCCATGATCCGGTTCACGTTCCCGATCAACGCGCTCGGCTGGCCGGCGCTCGCGCTTCCGGCCGGCACGGCGGAGGAGGGTCTGCCGGCCTCCGTTCAGCTCGTCGGCCGGCCGGGCGACGACGGGCTCGTCCTTGCTGCCGGCGCGGCGCTCGAGTCGGCCCTCCGCTAGCGGCTCGGCTGGACGACCGCGATCCCTTCGGCGAGCTTCTGCTCGATCGTGAGGATTCGGTCGAACCCGGTGATCTCGAACGTTCGACGGAGCCAGTGATCGTCGGAGACGATGACCAGCTTGCCGCCGAGCCTCTTAAGGTTTTCATGCTGCCGAACGAGCACGCTGAGCACGGACGAGTCCATGAAACTGACCTCGGCGAAGTCGAGGACAACCGAGGTGGCGCCGAGCCCGACGACTCCCTCAATCGCCTGCTCCAGTGCGGGTGCCGTGTATATGTCGGCCTCGCCCGAGACCGTCACGACGAACGCGTTCTCTCCCAGCTCGGCGGCGGTGACGCTGAAGTCCAGTTCCGACATCGCGGCAAGGTAGTCGCGGAGGCCTGAGCGTCCTACCCGTAGTTCCGTGGGGATTTGCTCACACAGCGGCGAGCTTGTACCCAACGCCACGAACCGTGACGATGCGCTCGGGGCTCGTCGGGTCGCGCTCGAGCTTCTGCCGGAGATTCGAGACGTGGAGGTCGCACGCGCGCTGGTCGCCCACGTACTGGCTGTCCCAGAGGTGCTGCATGATCTCCCGCCGGGTGAAGACCCGCTCCGGCTGCTCGGCAAGCAACTGCAGGAGCTTGAACTCCGACGGCGTGAGCCGCTTCGGCTCCCCGTCGACTCGCGCCTCGTGCCGCAGCGGATCGAGCTCGAGCGATCCGACGCGCAGCGTCTCGCCACCGCCTGGGCGGTCGAGCTCGCGGCGGCGGAGGATCGCGCGAATCCTTCCGATCAGCTCGGCCACCGAGAAGGGCTTGGTGACGTAGTCGTCCGCTCCGATCTCGAGACCGAGCACCCGGTCCAGCTCCCCGCCGCGCGCGGTCAACATGATGATCGGCACGGCGCTACCAGCCCGAATGCGCCGACAGACCTCGCCGCCGGGCAAACCCGGGAGCATGAGGTCGAGGACGACGACGTCGTAGCCGCCGGTGAGAGCGGCATCGAGCCCCGCCTCGCCGTCCTGGAGCACGTCAACGTCGAAGCCTTCGGAGCGCAGCGAGTAGCCGACGGCGTCCCGGATCGCAGGCTCGTCGTCGATGACCAGGATCCGGTTCATCGCGACGCCACGATGCTCGCCGCCGGCCGGAGGCCGATCGTGACGACGGTCCCGCCGCCGTCGGCCGCGCCGATGGCGAGCTCACCCTCGAGTGCGCGAATGGCGGAACGCACGATCGCGAACCCCAGTCCGAAGCCGTCCAGGGCGTTCGCTCCGCGATAGAAGCGCTCCGTGACGCGGGCTTGCTCTTCCTCCGGGATGCCGGGACCGGTGTCGGTGACGGCGATCTCGACCGCGCCGTCCAGACGGCGCGCTGCGAGCGTGATCTGCCCCTCGCTCGTGTATTTCGCCGCGTTGTCGGCGACATTCACGAGCGCCTGTTCCACCAGTTCATGGTTCGTCACTACCGCCAGGTCGTGCGGGCAGGAGACCTGAACCGCGACACCGGTCGCCGGGCGAAGCCCGGCCCCCACCCCCGACAGCAGCGGCTCGAGCGCGACGACCTCCGCTCTCGGCGTCTCGACGCCGGTCTGCGCGCGGGCGAGAGTCAGGAGCGCCCGGGTGAGGCGCGCCAGCCGGTTCGACTCACGTTCGATGTGCCCGAGAAAGGTGTCGCGCTCCGGGCCGTCCTTCGCGCCCGCCTGGAGCACTTCGACGGCGCTGATGATCCCGGCGAGCGGGCCCTGCAGCTGGTGGGCGGCGTTCGTCACGAACTCTCGCTCGGCGCGCTCGCGGCTCGTGTCTCCCCCTAGCGACATCTCGAACCGCGTTGTGACCGAATTCACCAGAAAGTAACCGCGATAATTGCCGCATGGACGAGCGAGGGAAGCGCGTCGGCAAGAACGAGGTCATGTTCCGCGAGGTGAACGAGCGGCTACGTGAGCTCGGCGAGGGCTTCAGTCTCGTCAGCGAGGAGGCCGAGTTCGTCTGCGAGTGCGCTGATCCCTCGTGCGTCGACCGGATCACGATGTCGCTCGCGGCGTACGAAGAGGTTCGCGCCGACGCCAAGCGGTTCTTCGTCGTTACCGGTCACGAGCTGCCCGAGTTCGAGAAGGTCCTCGCCGAGCACGAGCGCTACCTGGTCGTCGAGAAGCTGCCGGGCGGGGCCGCCGGCGTCGCGATCAGGGAGGACCCGCGCTCTTGACGGCCCCTTCGTAGACCGGGTCGCGGCCGAAGACGTCGAGCTCTTCGGAGAGGAGGTCGCTCGCAGGGAGCTTCTCGGGGTAAGGCAGCTCGTCATCCTGCTCGACGGTCACCTCGACCCCCGCCCGCGAGCGCAGCCAGCCTGCAACCAGCGCCGTCTCGGCGGGTGGGCCGGCGAGCCGCTCCGGAAGCTTCGGCCAGTCGCGTGCGAGCGCCTCGCGCCAGCGCAACGTCCGTCTCCAGGCGATGTCCGAAAACGCCGCCGTCTCGAAGAAGCCGGCGAGCTCCTCGTATGCGCCCGGGACATCGGGCCACTCCGCGGAGTCGACGATCAGCCGGTCCGCGAGCTCGACCATCTGCCGAAACTGGTCGGTCGCGAACGGAGGTCGTCCGCGCCAGCGGAGGAAGACCGGCAGGTCGGCGAGCAGGAGCGGCGTCGCGATGCTCGCCGGCGCCTGGCTGCGCGGTCCTTGGAGTCGGAGCTCGATCACTTCGTTGCAGAGCTGCCTGATGTCGTTCTCGAGCGGATAGCACTCGAGATGGACGCGGGCGGCGAGGCCGTCAGACTCGTCAGGCTCCGGGAAGAGGAGGAGCGTGCGGGAGGGGTGGCCGGTGCCCAGCCCGGCCAACGTCTCCGTCGCGGCCTCGCGCCATTCGACTGGGACCCACGCCATGTGCGTCAGCACGCTCGTTCGCAGATCCGGAAGATCTCCGTCCCCGACGCGGAAGCGCAGGTCGACGAGCGCATCTTCGATCTCGGCGATCGTCGTGCACTCTTCCGCCCAGCCCTCGACATGGATCGAGCTCATCGGTGCCATTCCACCAGCTCCTGGGCCGCGGCCGGGCCCCAGGTTCCGGCCGGGTAGTTCGGAAAGTTCGGCTGTTCCCGGGCCCACGCAGCGACGATCGCATCGACGAGCGACCACTGCTCCTCGATCTCGTCGGAGCGGGTGAAGAGCGTCTGGTCGCCGAGCATCGTGTCGAGGATCAGCCGCTCGTAGGCCTCGGGGAGCTCGGTGCGAAACGCCCCGCCGTAGTGGAAGTCCATGTGCACGGTGCGCACGCGCATCCCCCAGCCCGGGACCTTGGCGCCGAGCGCCAGCGAGACGCCCTCGTTCGGCTGGATGTGGGCGAAGAGGACGTTCGGGCGTAGCTCCTCGACGTCCTCGAACGGGGGGTGCGGCGCCCGCTTGAACTGGATTGCGATCGTCGTCTCCCGCCGTGGGAGCCGCTTGCCGATGCGAACGTAGAACGGCGTGTCGGCCCAGCGCCAGTTGTCCACGAAGAGCCGAGCTGCGACGAAGGTCTCCGTGTTCGAGTTGGGGTCGACGCCCGGCTCCTCGCGGTAGGCCGGCACCTCGACGCCCTCGATGAAGCCGCGCCCGTACTGGCCGCGGACGACGAAACGCGGGTTCGGGGTCGAGATCGCCTTGAGCACCTTGACCTTCTCGTTCCGGATCTCCTCGGGGTCGAAGTCGATCGGAGGCTCCATCGCGGTCAGAGCGACGAGCTGGAGCAGGTGGTTCTGGAAGATGTCGCGGATCGCGCCGGCCTGCTCGTAGAAGGACGCGCGACCTTCGATCCCCAGCGACTCGGCGACGGTGATCTGGACGTGGTCGATGAACTGCCGGTTCCAGACCGGCTCGAAGATCCCGTTCGCGAACCGCAGCGCGAGCAGGTTCTGAACGGCGTCCTTACCGAGGTAGTGGTCGATCCGGAAGACCTCTTCCTCGGTGAAATGGCGGCCAAGGAGCTCGTTCAGCTCCCGGGCGGAAGCGAGATCGCGGCCGAAGGGCTTCTCGACGATCAGGCGCACCCAGCCGTGCGTCGTGCGTCGCTCCCCGATTTCCTGGGCGAGCACCGGCATCGCCTCGGGCGGGACGGCGAGGTAGTAGACCCGATTGCCGCGGGTCCCAAACTCCTCGTCCATCTCGGTCAGCGTGCGGGCGACGAGGTCCTCGCCTCGCTCGTCGGCGAAGTCGGTCGAGACGTAGCGGGTGACTGTGGCGAGCCGCTCCCAGACTTCCTCGCGGAACTCGTCGCGGGCGAACTCCCGTACGGCCGCCTCCATCGAAGCGACGAACTCCTCGGTCGTATGCTTGGAGCGAGCGATGCCGAGGACGCTGAACTGCTCCGGAAGGAGCTTTCGGAAGGCGAGCGCGTAGAGCGCCGGGAAGATCTTGCGCCGGCAGAGGTCGCCGGAGGCGCCGAAGATCGTGAGCACGCACGGCTGGGACGTGCGCGGCGGCATCAGGCCCTCGAGGAGGGGGTTCTCGTCAGTCGCGACGGACTGCGTGTCCACCGAATTGCTCCCTGAGCGCCGCGTCCACCTTCGCGGCGAAGGACTCCTCCTGGCGTGATGCGAAGCGGGCATAGAGCGCGGCCGTGATCACGTAGAGCGGCACGGCCGACTCGATCGCCTGCTGGACCGTCCACCGCCCCTCGCCCGAGTCGTCGACGTAGCCCTTGATGTGCTCCAGGCCCGGATCCTGCTCGAGCGCGCGGGCGAGCAGGTCGAGCAGCCAGCTGCGGACGACCGAGCCGTACCGCCAGAGCTCGGCGACCTCAGCGAGATCGAGGTCGAACTCGGACGCCTTCATCAGCTCGAAGCCCTCCGCGTACGCCTGCATCAGTCCGTACTCGATGCCGTTGTGAACCATCTTCACGAAGTGACCCGCGCCGGACGGGCCGACGTGGGCGTAGCCGCCCTCCTCGGGCGCGAGCGCGCGAAACGCCGGTTCGACAACGGCCACCGCGTCCGGGGTTCCGCCGACCATCAGCGCGTAGCCCACTTCGCGGCCCCAGATGCCGCCCGAGACGCCTGCGTCGATGAACTGGACGCCGCGCTCCCCGGCCGTCGCGGCCCGGCGCTGCGAGTCGCGGAAGTTGGAGTTGCCGCCGTCGACGATCACGTCGCCTCGGTCGAGCAGGTCGAGCAGCTTGCGCGACGGATTCCTCGGTGGGCGCGCCGGCGGGGATCATCAGCCACACGACGCGCGTCGGCTCGAGCTGCGAGACGAGCTCTTCGAGCGACTCGGCCGTCCTCCCATCGCCACTCCTCGCATACGTCGCGACCTCGTGCCCGCGCTCCCTCAGCCGCTCGGTCATGTTGCCGCCCATGCGGCCCAGGCCGACCATGCCGAGCTTCATAGCGTCACTCTCACGATCGTCCTGCCGCGCTCCTCGAGCGCCTGGAAGTCGCCGAGGGCCTGGGCGGCGATCAGCGTCCGGAAGCCGTACGGCCGGCCCGGGATCGCGAGCTCCTCGCCGAGGTCGTCGACGACCTGGACGAAGAGGCCGGTGTCCGGGCCTCCCTTGTGGAGCTGTCCGGTGGAGTGCAGGTAGCGCGGGCCGAGTCCGGTCGCGACAGCGGCCTCCGTGGCCACGGCTCGTTCGACGAGTGGGTCGAGCTCGGCCTCACGGGCAGGGTCGATGAACGCCAGGATCGCGACGTAGCGCCCCGGCCCCGCCTGCGCCAAGAGTGCGTCGATGTCTCCCTCGGGGCCAGGTCCGGTGCCAGGCACCGGACGTGTCTCGGAGAGCAGGGCGTTCGTCCGATCCTTGGCCTCCTGGACGTTCGGCTGGTCGAACGGATTGACGCCGAGGAGCGAGCCGGCGACGGCGACGGCGAACTCCCAGCGGAAGAACTCCTGACCGAGCTCGTACGGATCCGGGAGTCGCACCTCGACCTCTTCGCCGCCGTGCCGGACCGGGACGATGCCCTTGCCGTCCTTCCCCGTCGACTCCGCGACGAGCTGCTCGACCCAGAGCCCGAAGTCGCCGGACACCTGGAGGAAGTCGATCCCGGCGAGCTGGATGCCCAGCTCCAGCCCGGGATTCCCATCCTCCAGCCGGCACGCCTCGCGCATCTCCTCGGCGCGATCGAGCAGCCGATGGACGTCGATGCCCATGAAGACGGCCGGCAGGAGCCCGAAGACCGAAAGCGCCGAGTAGCGGCCGCCGATCGTCGGCTCGCCGTAGAAGACGTGGTCTGAGATCTCGGCGAGCGGCGAGCCCGGATCGGTGATGACGGCGAACCGGCCGCCACGGTCCCGGAAGTAGTCGACGTGGCAACGGGTCTCGATCGTCGTGCCGGACTTGGAAGCGGCGATGAAGAGCGTCCGCGGGATCTCGATCGCCTCCTCGAGCCGCCGCACCGCCGTTGGATGCGTGGTGTCGAGGACGTGGAAGCGCTCGGCGCCGAAGAGCCGGCGCATCACCTCCGGGGCCAGGCTCGACCCGCCCATGCCGAGCAGGACGACGTCGTCGACGTCGACGGAGGCGGCGAACTCCTCTAGCTCGTGGACCCGCTCGCGCATGCGCGCCGGCTCGTCGAGCCAGCCCAGCCACTGCGCCTCGTCCCGACCGGTCCAGACCGACGGGTCGCGCTGCCAGATGCGTTCGACGAGCTCGGCGGTCTCGATCACGCGTCTATGCCGAGACTAGTTGACCTCGTTTGGCGGCGATGCCGTCGAGCAGCTCCTGGAACGAGTCCGCGAACTTCTGGACGCCCTCTTCCTCGAGCACGCGGGTGACGTCGTCGTAGTCGATTCCGGCCTTCGCGAGCTCCTCGAAGAGCTGACGGGCCTCGTCGAGACCCTCCTCGAGCGTCAACCTGACGATCCCGTGGTCCTGGAACGCCTCGATCGTCTCCCTCGGCATCGTGTTCACCGTCTCGGGGCCGATCAGCTCCTCGACGTACATGACGTCGCGGTACGACGGGTTCTTCGTCGAGGTCGAGGCCCAGAGACAGCGCTGCGGCGTCGCACCCTTCGCCTTCAGCGGCTCCCAACGGGGCCCGGAGAAGATCTCCTTGTAGCGCTCGTAGGCGAGCTTGGCGTTCGCGATCCCCAGCCGGCCCTTCAGCTGGTCGTGGCCGCCGATCGCGTCGAGCCGCTTGTCCGCCTCCGTGTCGACGCGGGAGACGAAGAAGCTCGCGACCGAGGTGACCGTCGACGGGTCGCCGCCCGGCCTCGACGAGCCGCTCGAGTCCCCGGATGTAGGCCTCGGCGACCTCGGCGTAGCGCCCGAGCGCGAAGATCAACGTGACGTTGATGTTCTCGCCCCGCGAGATCATCTCCTCGATCGCCGGCAGGCCCGCCGGCGTCGCCGGGATCTTCACGTAGAGGTTCGGCCGGTCGACGGTGTCGTGGAAGCGCTGTGCCTCCTCGATCGTCGCTTCGGTGTCGTCGGCCAACGTCGGGTCGACTTCGAGCGAGACGTAGCCGTCGAGCCCTTCGGTCCCGTCCCACACGGGACGGAAGAGGTCGCACGCCTCGCCGATGTCGTCGAAAGCGAGCCGGAGGAAGATCTCCTTCGGGTCATCCTCGCTCCGCGATCACCTCGCGCAGCTGGTCGTCGTACCAATCTCCCTCGGCCATGGCCTTGTGGAAGATGGTCGGATTGGACGTGACGCCGACGACGGCGTCCTCGTCCATCATCCGCTTGAGCTCTCCGGTTCGGAGCCACTCGCGGGAGAGCGAGTCGATCCAGACGCTCTGGCCGAGCTCGCTCAGCTGGTGGAGGCGCGATTTAGACATTCAGGCCCTCCCTTTCCATCGCTTCGATCTTGTCAAGTCTTCGGCGGTAGCGCTCGGCGCCGTCGAACGAGGCGCCCAGGAACGCTGCGATCAGCTCGGCGGCGAGATCCTCGCCGACGACGCCGGAACCGATGCAGAGCACATTCATGTCGTCGTGCTGCACACCTTGCCTGGCCGAGTAGGTGTCGTGGCAGAGCGCAGCGCGGATCCCCTGGAGCTTCGAGGCGGCGATCGACGCGCCGACACCGGAGCCGCAGACGAAGATGCCGCGCTCGGCCTCACCGCCGTGAATCGCCTGACCGACCTCCCTGGCTTTGTCCGGGTAGTCGATGCGCGGCTTGTCTTTGTCGGTGCCCAGGTCCACCGGCTCGTGCCCAAGTCCCGCCACCTCTTGCAGCACCCGCGCGCGCAGCTTGACGCCTCGATGATCGAATGCCACAGCAACCTTCACTTGTCGTCTACGTTACCCCCACATGGCTGACCGGGAACTCTGGCGGGAGCTGGGCCAGCAGCTGCGAGTGGACGCCGTGCGGGCCAGCGCGAAGGCCGGCTCCGGCCACCCGACCTCGTCGATGTCCGCAGCCGACCTGGCCGCCGTGCTGCTCGCCGCGCACTTCCGCTACGACTTCGACGACCCGAAGAACCCGGCGAACGACCGGCTGATCTTCTCCAAGGGCCACGCGTCGCCGCTCGTCTACGGCCTCTTCCGCGCTGCGGGTGCCCTATCGGAAGAGGAGTTCATGACCTACCGACAGTTCGGGAGCAGGCTCGAGGGCCACCCGACGCCTGTCCTTCCCTGGGTCGACGTCGCGACGGGCTCGCTAGGCCAAGGCCTGCCGATCGGAGTGGGCGTGGCCCTCGCTGGTAAGCGGCTCGACCAGCTGCCGTTCCGCGTCTGGGTGATCTGCGGGGACAGCGAGATGGCCGAGGGCTCGATGTGGGAGGCGATCGAGCACGCCGCGTTCTACGAGCTCGACAACCTGACGGCGATCATCGACGTCAACCGACTTGGCCAGCGCGGCGAGACGATGCACGGCTGGGATCTCTCCTCCTACTCCGAGCGGCTGCGCGCCTTCGGCTGGCACGCGATCGAGATCGACGGGCACGACGTCGAGCAGATCGACGCCGCCTACCGCGAGGCCGAGTCGACGACGGGCAAACCGACGGCGGTCGTCGCGAAGACGATCAAGGGCAAGGGGTACTCCAAGGTCGAGAATCAGAACGGCTGGCATGGGAAGGCGATCGCCGAGGAGGCGATCGCGGAGCTCGGCGGCCTCCGCAACATCACCGTCGACATCCCCAAGCCGGAGCCGCGCGAGCGGCATCGGTTCGAGCCGACGCCGGTCGATTGGCCGTCCTACGAGGTCGGCTCCGAGGTTTCGACACGGAAGGCCTACGGCGAGGCGCTCGCAGCGCTGGGCGGCGAGCGCGGTGACGTGGTCGCGCTCGACGGCGAGGTCTCGAACTCGACCTTCTCGGAGATCTTCGGAGACGCCCACCCCGAGCGCTTCTTCGAGATGTACATCGCGGAGCAGCAGATGATCGCCGCCGCGGTCGGGATGCAGGTGCTCGGCTGGAAGCCGTTCGCGTCCACGTTCGCCGCGTTCCTGAGCCGGGCCTACGACTTCATCCGCATGGCGGCGGTCAGCCGCGCGACGATCAAGCTCTGCGGCTCCCACGCCGGCGTCTCGATCGGCGAGGACGGGCCGTCGCAGATGGGGCTCGAGGACCTGGCGGCGCTCCGGGCCGTCAATGGGTCGACTGTCCTCTACCCGTGCGACGGCAACGAGACGGCCAAGCTCGTGCGGGCCATGGCCGACCTCGACGGCATCTCCTACCTGCGCACGACCCGGAGCGACACGCCAGTCGTCTACGAGCAGGACGAGGAGTTCCCCGTCGGCGGCAGCAAGACGCTGCGCTCGTCCGACGACGACGAGGTCACGGTCGTGGCCGCCGGCATTACGGTCCATGAGGCGCTGAAGGCGGCGGAGACGCTCGCGGGCGAGGGCACGGCGGTGCGCGTGATCGACTGCTACTCGGTCAAGCCGATCGACGCCGAGACCCTTCGTGGGCTGGCGATGCCGATCGTCACCGCCGAGGACCACTGGGCCGAGGGTGGGCTCGGCGAAGCGGTGCTGGCGGCGCTGGCCGACCTGGACGAGCGGCCCCCGGTCGCAGTGCTCGCCGTCCGAGAGATGCCGCGGTCGGGTAAGCCGGCCGAGCTGCTCGCGGCGGCCGGCATCGACGCGGACGCAATCGCTGCGGCGGTCCGGCGCCTGGCCGGCGCGCGAGCCGGCGTCTAGCGCGTCGGCGGCGCGGCGAAGCTGCTCGTCGAGGGGGACGAGCGGGAGCTTGAACGTCCGGACCGCGTCGTCGTTCGTGACGACGTTGTCCCCCCCCTCGAGCATCTTCAGCAGGTCGCGAGTCAGGGGGATGTTCCCGGGCAGGCGCTCGGTCACCACCGCGGGAACCTTCATCAGCCCGGTTGGCAAGTGCATGGTCGGCCGGCGTCGGATACCGAGCTGGGCGCGGAGCCGCTGCCAGAACTCGTTCCAGCTGACGATGTCCGGGCCGCCGACCTCGAACGTCCGATTCGCCGCCTCGGGCTTCTCGATCGCGGCTGCGAAGTAGGCGCCGACGTCGTCGATCCAGACGGGTTGAATCTTCTGCTCGCCGCTGCCGATGATCCCGGTGATCGGCGCGAGCTTCGCGAGCTTCTTGAACGTCGGGAGGATGCCGCCGTCTGCGGCCGAAGATGAAGCTCGGCCGGAAGATCACGTGCTCGAGGCCCGACGCTTTCGTGTCCTGCTCCTCCGTCCATTTCGACTCGTAGTAGGGCACGAGATCCTTCGTCTCCTCGTTGAACCCGAGCGCGCTCATGAGGACGAAGCGGCGAGTCCCGGCCGCTTTCGCGGCCGCGAGGAGGTTCCGCGTCCCCTCGACCATGACCCGCTGGAACTGCTCGGGCTTGCCCTGACGGATCGCGACGAGGTGGACGACGACGTCCCTCTCCTTCACGGCGCGGCGCAGGCTGTCCGCGTCGGTGACGTCACCTTGCACGGCCTCCTGGCAGCGGATCCCGGCCTGCTTCCAGGCGCCGGGCTTGCGCTCGAGGACTCGCACCTCGTGGCCGGCATCGACGATGGCGTTCGCGACGGCCGGCCCGACGAAGCCCGTCGCGCCGGTGACCAGGACCTTCATGCGGGCTCGCGCTCGAAGTTCTGCCAGTACCTGCTCGGCGTCGGGCCTTTCTGGCCCTGGTACTTCGAGCCGAGCTCGCCGGAGCCGTACGGCCTCTCGGCGGGCTCCGAGAGCTGGACGAACGAGAGCTGGCCGATCTTCATCGCGTAGTAGATCGTGATCGGGAGGTTGGCGACGTTCGAGAGCTCGAGCGTGACGTGGCCGTCCCAGCCGGGGTCGATGAAGCCGGCGGTCGAGTGGATCAGCAGCCCGAGCCGGCCCAACGAGCTCTTCCCTTCTAAGCGGCCGACGAGGTCGTCGGGCAGCCGGATCCGCTCGAGCGACGAGGCGAGCACGAACTCGCCGGGATGGAGGATGAACGGCGAGTCGTCTTCGATCTCGACCAGCTCGGTCAGGTCCTCCTGGGGCTCCTTGACGTCGATGAACGGGTAGCGGGCGTTGTGGAAGACGCGGAAGAAGCGGTCGACGCGGACATCGACGCTCGACGGCTGGAGCAGCGACTCGTCGTAGGGGTCGATCTCGATGCGCCCCTCGTCGATCAGCCGCCGGATCGTCCGGTCGGAGAGAACCATCAGAGCAGCGGCGCCGGCCGAGCCGCTGAGGTCGTCGAACTCGGCATCGGTGAGCTCGAGGGCCGCCGCGGCGACGTTCTCTTCCAGGTGCTCGAGCGTCGACGTGCCCGGGATCGGAACCATCACCGGGGACCGGCGGAGGAGCCAGGCGAGCGCGATCTGCGCCGGCGTCCCTCCGTGGGCCGAGGCCACCTCGGCGAGCCGCCCGCTCGACCGCGCCAGCTCCCCGAAGCCGAGCGGGAACCAGGGCAGGAAGGCGAGGCCGTCCCGCTCGCAGGCGTCGAGGACGGCCTCAGAGGGCCGATCGGCGACGCTGTAGCGGTTCTGGACGGAGACGATCGACGCCACCCGGCGCGCCGTCGCTAACTGCCGCACGCTGACGTTGGAGAGCCCGATGTGGCGAATCTTCCCTTCCTGCTGAAGCTCGACCAGGGCGCCGACGGAGTCCTCGATCGGGACGCTCGGGTCGACGGAGTGCAGCTGGTAGAGGTCGATCCGCTCGAGGCGGAGGCGCTTCAGGCTGCCCTCGCAGGCGGCGCGGAGCGACTCCGGACGGCCGTCTTGCCGCCACTCTCCGCGGCGCTCGTGAAGGAGGCCGCCCTTGGTGGCGATGACGAGCCCCTCGGGGTACGGATGGAGCGCCTCGGCGATCTGACGCTCGTTCACCTCGGGCCCGTACGAGTCGGCGGTGTCGATGAAGTTGATGCCCAGCTCAACGGCCCGGCGAAGGACCGCAAGCGCGTTCTCCGGGTCGTCGGGCTCGCCGATCACCCCCGGCCCCGTCATCCGCATGGCGCCGAGCGCGAGGCGGTTGACGGTCAGGTCGCCGATTGTTGCCGTGCCGGCTGCGGCGGCGGGACGGGTGGTCGGCTCGGCTGCCATCGGCCGGAACCTACTAGACGAGCTGGAGCTGACGGTGGGGCTCCAGGCCCGAGAGCCCGACCCCGACCAGGCGGAGGGCGCCGGGGCGGTCCGCGAGCGCCCGGTCGAGGAGCGCGCAGGCGAGCTCCCAGATCCGGTCGGCGTCGTCGGTGCCGACCGGCAGCGTCGTCGACCGGCTCCTGATCGCGAAGTCCGGGTAGCGGACCTTGGTCGTCACGGTGCGAGCGGTTTCGCCGGTCTTGTGGAGGTGCCGCGCCAGCGCGTCCGCCATCGGGCGCAGCTCCGCGCGAAGCTGCTCGACGTCGGCGATGTCACGCGCGAACGTCTCCTCCTGGCTGATCGAGACGCGCTGCGTCTGGGTCTCGAGCCCGCGGGGGTCGACGCCGCGGGCGCGGTCGCGCAAGAGCCTGCCGACCTTGCCGGGGAGCAGATCCCGCAGACGCTCGTCCGAGAGCGCCGCGAGCGAGCCGATCGTCTCGACGCCCTCGGCGCGCAGGCGGGCCTCGGCGCGCGGGCCGACGCCGGGCAGGCGGCGCACGTCGAACGGCGCCAGGAACTCCGCTTCGCGCCCTGGCGCCACCACCACCAGCCCGCCGGGTTTCCGCTGGTCGCTCGCGATCTTGGCGACGACCTTGCACGTCGAGACGCCGAGCGAGCACGTCAGGCTCGTGGCGCCGCGAACCGCCGTCTGCACGGCCTCGGCGACCCGGCGTGCCTCGCCGAACCCCGCCGCCACCTCCCCAACGTCGAGGTAGCCCTCGTCGAGCCCCGTACGCTCGACGGTCGGCACGACCTGACGCACGACGTCCCAAACTGCCTTCGAGTAGGTCGAGTAGACGCCGTGGCGCGGACGAACGAAGACGGCGTGCGGGCAGCGCCGCAGCGCCTCCGCGCAGCTCATCGCCGAGTGGATCCCGAACTCGCGGGCCTTGTAGTTCGCCGTCGCGACCACTCCTCGCCCGTGCGGGTCGCCGCCGACGATCAGCGGCTTCGTCCGCAGGGTTGGATCCTCGAGCTCCTCGACCGCGGCGAAGAACGCGTCGAGATCGAGGTGGGCGATGGCTACGGATTGAGGCGTTCGATCGTCCACTCTCCACCATCCTGGCGATAGCGGAAGCGGTCGTGGAGCCGGCTCTCGCGGTGCTGCCAGAACTCCCACGTCTCCGGCTCGAGGCGGTAGCCGCCCCAGTGCGCCGGAAGCGGAACGTCGCGCCCTTCGAACTCCCGCTCGAGCTCGGCGACGCGCGCCTCCAGCTCGTCCCGCGAACCGAGGACCTCGCTCTGGTGCGAGGCCCAAGCGGCGATCTGCCCGCCGCGCGGCCGGGTGCGGAAGTACTCCTCGGACTCGGCGTCCCCGACCCGCTCCACCGGGCCCTCGATCCGCACCTGCCGTCCGAGCGGATGCCAGTAGAAGAGCAGCGCTCCGCGTCCCGTCTCCTCGAGCTCGCCCGCCTTGCGGCTCCCGTGGCCGGTGTGGAACCTGAATCCGCGCTCGTCGACGCTCTTCGCGAGCACCATGCGCACCGATGGGTGCCCCTCGGCCGTCGCGGTCGCGAGCGCGACGGCTTCCGGAAACTCGACGACCCGCTCCGCTTCCTCGTACCAGCGCCGGAACTGGCGCAGTGGATCGGGGTCGAGATCGCTGCGCCGCAGGGGCCGCTCCCGATCGCTCATGAATACGGAGTATTCAGTATGCAGTGAGCCGGAGGCTCCGCTATCTTCGGGCGCATGGCGACCACCAAAAGCATCGAGATTCGCACGGAGATTCCCGGGCCTCGTTCCCGCGAGATCGTCGCGCGCAAGGAGCGCGTCGTGGCCGACCCGCTCTCGCTGACCTGGCCCATCGTGATCGAGCGCGCCGAGGGCGCACGGCTCACTGACGTCGACGGAAACACCTTCATCGATTTCACCGGAGGCGTCGGCTGTCTCAACGTCGGCCACTCGCACCCTCGAGTCGTCGAGGCGGCCCAGGAGCAGCTCGAGCGCTTCAGCCACACGGACTTCACGATCGTCCCGTACGAGGTCTACGTCCGCCTCGCCGAGCGGCTCTGCGAGCTGGCGCCGATCGAGAACGCCAAGGCCGCGTTCTTCAACGCCGGCACCGAGGCGGTCGAGAACGCGATCAAGTTCGCGCGCACGTACACGAAGCGCCCGGCGGTGATCGCGTTCGAGGGCGGCTTCCACGGCCGCACCCTGCTCTCGCTGTCGCTCACCTCGAAGGTTCACCCGTACAAGGCCGGCCTCGGCCCGTTCGCGCCGGAGATCTACCGCGTCCCGTTCCCGAACGACTATCGCGGGCCGAGCGCGAAGGACGCGCTGGCGGCCCTCGAGCGTGCCCTCGTCACCCAGGTCGCCGCCGAGACCGTCGCCGCGATCGTGGTCGAGCCCGTCCAGGGCGAAGGCGGTTTCGTCGTCGCGCCGCGGGAGTTCCTGGAAGGCGTTCGCCGCCTCTGCGACGAACACGGGATCGTGATGGTCGTCGACGAGGTGCAGACGGGCTTCGCCAGAACCGGGAAACTGTTCGCGATCGAGCACTACGGAATCGAGCCCGACCTGATTACCGTGGCGAAGTCGATCGCGATGGGTCTGCCGCTCTCCGGGGTGATCGGCAAGCAGGAGATCATGGATGCGCCGCCGGACTCTGCGATCGGCGGCACCTACGTCGGCAACCCGGTCGCCCAGGCGGCCGCGCTGGCCGTGCTCGACGTCGTCGCCGAGGAGGATCTCTGCGCCCGGGCGTCGGTGCTCGGCGATCAGATGCGGGAGCGAATGCTCTCGTGGCAGCAGCGCTTCCCTCAGGTCGGCGACGTTCGCGGCCTCGGGGCGATGCTCGCGATCGAGCTCGTCGAGGATCCGGGCAGCAAGACGCCCGCGCCCCGGCTCGCCTCGGCGGTCACCGACGAAGCGGTGAAGCGCGGCCTCCTGCTGCTCAAGTCCGGCATCTACTCCAACTGCATCCGGGTGCTGACGCCGCTCACCCTCTCCGACGCCGAACTGGACGAGGCGCTCGGCGTGTGGGAGGAGGCACTCGAAGCTGTCCTCGAATAGCGGAGTAGCCTTATCCCGCATGTCTGCGGGAGATGTGATTGCCGGCCGCTACGAGCTCTTGGAGCTGACCGGTCGCGGCGGGATGTCGACGGTGTGGCGCTCCCACGACCGCCTCCTGGATCGGACCGTCGCGATCAAGATCCTCCACGAGCAGTTCGGCTCCGACGAGGAGTACGTCGAGCGCTTCCGCCGCGAGGCCCGCTCGGTCGCGCAGCTCAGCCACCCGAACATCGTCACCGTCATCGACCGCGGCGAGGACGAGGGCCGGCAGTTCATCGTCTTCGAGTACATCGAGGGCGAGAACCTGAAGCAGCTGCTCGAGCGCAGCGGCCCGCTGCCGGTCCGCGACGCGCTGCTGATGGCCCTCCAGATGGCCCGCGGGCTCGCCTTCGCCCACGACCGCGGGCTCATCCACCGCGACGTCAAGCCGCAGAACGTGCTCCTGAACGAAGACGGCCAGGCCAAGATGACCGACTTCGGCATCGCGCGCTCGGTCGACGTGGCCGGGGTGACCATCACCGGGACCGTCCTCGGCTCGAGCGAGTACATCGCGCCGGAGCAGGCGCGCGGCGAGCGGGTCGACGCGTTCAGCGACGTCTACTCGCTCGGCGTCGTCCTCTACGAGCTCCTCACCGGCCGCGTCCCGTTCGAGGGCGAGAACTTCGTCGCCATCGCGCTCAGGCACGTGAACGAGCCGCCGCCGAGCGTCCTCGAGCTCAGGCCTGACGTGCCGCCGCGGGTGGCGATGGCCGTCGAGCGGGCGATGGCGAAGGACCCGGAGGACCGCTTGTCGATGGACGAGCTCGTCGGGGAGCTGGAGGGGTCGCTCGCCGAGCTGGACCCGGCCTCGGAGGAGGCGACGATGATCTCCCGGCCGGTGACGGCGCCGCGGAAGGAGCGGCGGCGGGCCCGGAAGCGCCGCGGCATCCTCTGGCCGATCGCCGCAGTCCTGGCCGTCTTCTCCGTGGCCGGCCTGGCCGCCTACGGGACGATCGCGCTCCGCGACGGCGACGGGTCGCCGAGTGCCGCCACGACGCCGATCCAGCTCACGGCGGTCGCTGATCGCGATCCGTTCGGCGACGACGGCGCGGAGCACCCTGGAAGACGTCGCCGAACGCGACCGACGGACAGTTCGAGACGTACTGGACGACGCAGGAGTACGTCTCGTTCGACAAGGAGGGCGTCGGGATCGTCCTCGACGCCGGCCGTGAGGTCGAGCCGGAGACGCTCACGATTCGGACCGACACCGAGGGCTTCACAGCTCACATCCGGGCCGGGGACGACCTCTCCGGCGATTTCGACCGCGTCTCACCCGGGCTCGAGGTGACCGACGGGCTGAAGTTCGACCTCGTCAACGCGAAAGCCCGCTACTTCGTCATCTGGATCACCGACCTCGACACGGTCGCCCACGTGAACGAGGTCAGCGTTTCCTAGTACTCGAGCTTCGAGCGGCGCTCGTGCCGCTCGAGCGCGAGCTCGATCAGGCGGTCGAGCAGCTCCGGATACGAGATCCCCGAGGCCTCGAAGAGCTTGGCGTACACGCTCGTCGCCGTGAACCCCGGGATCGTGTTGAGCTCGTTGACGAGCACCTCGCCGTCGCGGGTGTAAAAGCAGTCGGCCCGCGCCATGCCCTCGCAGTCCGAGGCGACGAAGGCCTCGACGCTGACCTGCTGGACGCGCTCGATCGCCTCCTCCGGGATCCTCGGCGGGATGATCAGGTCCATCCCGCCCTCGTCGTACTTGGCCGAGTAGTCGTACCAGTCGACTCCGCCGAACCCATGCGCCTCGATCTCGCCGGGGACGGACGCAATCGGCTCCCGGTTCCCGAGCACGCCGCACTCGACCTCGACGCCGTCGACGAACTCTTCGACGAGCACCTTCTCGTCGTGGCGCCGGGCAAGCGCGACCGCCTCGTCCAGCTGCTCCTCGCTCGCCACCTTGGTGATCCCGACCGACGACCCGAGCCGCGCCGGCTTCACGAACACGGGGTAGCCGAACGGATTCTCGGGACGGTCGCCGTTTCGCAGCGTCACGGAGCGAGTGACCGGAATGCCCTTGTCACGGCAGACGGACTTGAAGAGATCCTTGTCCATGCACAGCGCCGAAGCCGTCACCCCGGCCCCGACATACGGCACTCCCGCGAGCTCGAGCAGCCCCTGCACCGTCCCGTCCTCGCCGAAGGGGCCGTGCAGGATCGGGAGGACGACGTCGACGGCGCCCAGTGTCTCGGGCGGCGATTCCGTCGGCACCGGCAGGGTCTCGGCAACCGGCCGGTCGAGCTCTTTCAGGCCCGAGTTGAGCGCCCAGCGCCCGTCACGGTCGATCTCGATCGTCTCGATCTCGTACCGCTCCGGGTCGAGCGCGTCGACGACCGAGCGCGCCGACGCGACCGAGATCTCGTGCTCGCTCGAGCGGCCCCCCGCGACGACGGCGACGCGGACCTTCCTGCTCACGGCGCGGGCGCCTGAGGCGGCGGGGGCGGCTCGACCGGCGGTTCGGTGGGCGGTGGCGGCGGCGGTTCGGGGGTCTGGAGCCGCCCGACGAAGAGGGTCACCTGCGACCCTGGCTCCGCCTGCTCGCCGGGCGGTGGGGTCTGGCTGATGACGACGCCGTCCTCATCGGGATTCTGGGTCGGCGTATCGCGGATCACGACCTCCCAGCCCTCATTGTCGAGCGTTGCCTGGGCGCTGCCCTCGTCGAGCCCGCGAACGTCGGGGACTGCCGTCGTGGACTGGCCGGTCGACACGCTGACCTGGACCCTGGTCCCCGGCGGCAACAACGTCCCCGGCGACGGATCCTGGTCGACGACCGTCCCTTCCGGCTCCGACGCGTCCACGTCCTGGCGAACCGCCGTGAAGCCGGCGCGGCGAAGCTGCTCGGCGGCGCTGTCGTACGACTGGCCGATCACGTTTGGCACGCCGATCGTCTCGAGACCCTTGGAGATGTTGATCCGGACGGTGCTCCCCCGCACGACGCTGGTCCCACCCGCTGGTTCCTGGGCGATCACGGTGCCCGTGGGCTGCTCGGAGAAGATGTCGACCGCGTTGGGAACAAGGCCGGCGGCGCGTAACGTCGAGATCGCGTCTGCCTCCCGCGCTCCGACGACGTCCGGGACCGCCACCCTCGGCTTCCCGCTGGAGACGATCAGCCGGACGGCGTTCCCCCGCTCGATCCGCTCGCCCGCAGCCGGCTCCTGCCGGAAGACGATCCCGCGGGGAACGGTCTCGTGCGAGCGCGAGATTGGAACCGGCCGCAGGTCGGCGTTGAGGATGTTGCGCCGCGCCACCGGCAGGCGCTGACCCTCGACGAAGGGGACGGCGACCGGCCTCGAGGCGCTGAGCTCGTCCTGGATCCGGTCCCAGGCGTAGAAGCCGCCGACCACGGCGCCGGCCAGCAGCAGGACAGCGAGCAGCCAGGGCCAGATCGGCCGGCGCTTCCGGCGCGGCTCCTCGTAGTCGTAGTAGCTGCTCGGGTACGGCTCCTCCTTCGGCGCCACCACCGGTCGGCGCGAGATCATCGTCGGCGCGGTCTCGGCCAGCCCGGCTCCGGCGAGAACGGCCGTGGCCGCCTCGGCCGTCTCGGCCGTGACCCCCGCGCCGCCGGCGACGCGCGCCAGCTCGCGCTCCATCTCCTCGGCGCTCTCGAACCGGTCACCCGGATCCTTGGCGAGGGCGCGCAGGACGATCATGTCCAGGTCGGCCGGGATCTCCTCGCGCAGCTCCGACGGCGGCTTCGGCACCTCCGACAGGTGCTTCATCGCGATCTCGAGCGGCGTGTCGCCCGTGAAGGGGAGCTTCCCGCTGAGCAGCTCGTAGAGGACGATGCCGACGGAGTAGACGTCCGAGCGCTGGTCGACGGGAGCCCCGCGCGCCTGCTCGGGCGAGAGGTACTGCGCCGTCCCCACGATCGAGCCGGCCTCGGTCATCTGGCTGGTGGTCGAGCGTGAGATCCCGAAGTCCGTGACCTTGAAGCGCTCGTCCCCCGCCCCGTCCCGCACGAGCAGGACGTTGTGCGGCTTGATGTCGCGGTGGACGATCCCGCGCTTGTGCGCGAACCCGATCGCGCGGAGGATCTGGCGAGCGATCTCGATCGCGTCCGCGATCGGCAACGGGCCGTCCGCGACGATGCGCTCCTTGAGGCTCCGGCCCTCGAGGTACTCCATCGCGATGTAGTAGGTGCCCTCGGCCTCGCCCCGGTCGTAGATCGAGACGATGTTGGGATGCGAGAGGCCGGCCGCGTTCTTCGCCTCCCGGCGGAACCGCTCGACGAACTGCTCGTCGCTCGCGTGGCGGTCGTTCAGGATCTTGATCGCGACCCGGCGGCCGAGCTCCTCGTCCTCGGCCAGGTACACGTTCGCCATTCCGCCGGAACCGAGCTTCCGGATGATCCGGTAGCGGCCGTCGAAGAGGGTGCCGATCATGGTGTCGGAGACGGCCATACGCCTAACCCGTTGAGTTCGACGGTGCTCGTAGGAGGGCCTGCATGATCTGCTTCGCGACCGGCGCGGCGACCTCGCCGCCGGTCGAGGTCTGGTTCTGGAGCACGACGGCGACCGCCACCTGCGGGTTCTCCACCGGAGCAAACGAGATGAACCAGGCCGTGTTGCGGCCGGCGACCCCGGTCTCCGCCGTCCCCGTCTTCCCCGCAACCCGGACGCCGGGGATCTGCGCCGCGGTCCCGGTTCCGCCGGAGACGACGCCCTCCATCATCGAGGCGATCTGACCGGCGATCTCGGGCTTCACCGCCCGGCCGAGCTCCTCCGGCTGGATCCTGAGCAGAAGGTTGCCGTCGGGCTTCCGAATCCGGTCGGTGAGCGTCGGGTTCATGACGACGCCGCGGTTCCCGATCGCGCCTGCGACCATCGCCATCTGGAGCGGCGTCACCTGCATCCGCTCCTGCCCGAACGCGAGGCGACCCGGATCGGCGTTCCGCTCCTGCGAGCGCGGCAGCAGTCGTCCGCGCTGGTAGAGCCCGCTCGGCGACCGCTCGCCCGACGGGAGGTCGACCGGCGGGTCCTCGTAGAAGCCGAAGCGCCGCGCGTAGTCGAGGATCTTCGGCGCGCCCAGCTTCTTGCCCATCTCGCAGAAGGAGGAGTTGATCGAGTTGACCATCGCCTGGGTGAAGGTCACGGTCCCGAACGGCCTCGTCGTGTCGTAGTTGTTGACCCGCTGGCCGTACTCGATGCAGTAGCCCGGGTCGAAGAACGTGGACTCCGGCGTGTAGGTGCCGGTGTCGAGCGCCGCCGCCGCGGTCACGACCTTGAAGATCGAGCCCGGAGTGAAGAGGCCGTTCGTGGTCCGGTTCAGCAGCGGTGCGACGCCGCACGGGCCGGGAGCGCGCCGGAAGCGGTTGCGCTCGATCAGATTCGGGTTGTAGGAGGGGCTCGAGGCCATGACCAGCACCCGGCCCGTCTTCGGCTCGAGCGCGACGGCGGCGCCGCAGCGGCCGGCGAGCGCGTCCATCGCCACTCTCTGAGCGCGAGGGCGCAGGGTCAGGATCAGGTCGTTGCCCTCGATCGTCGCCCCGCGGATCCGGTCGAGGGTCGTGTCCAGGAGCGTCGACAGGTTGGCGTTCGCACCGGTCAAGTAGTCGTTGCGCGACTGCTCGAGGCCGGCGCGAAAGCGCGCCTGGGTCGAGTAGCCGACCGCGTGGGCGAACAGCTCGCCGGTCGGGTAGCGGCGGAAGTAGAACGTCTGGCCCTTGACGCGCCGCGGTCGATTCCGCGCCAGCACCGTGCGGTCGGCGGCGAAGATCGCACCGCGCTTGATCGTGAACTGGGCGACGACCTTGATCGCGTTGTCGCGGCGGTCGGCGAGGCTGGGAGCGGCCCACGCCTGCCAGTAGGTCGTGCCGACGATCAGCGCGATCACGAGCGCGAGCGAGGCCACGGCCAGGTTCCTGATCTGGGTGTTCATCGGGCCAGTCCTTCGTTGGCCCGATTGGAGACGAGCAGGAGGCCGGCCAGCAGGATGAAGTTCGCGACGATGCTCGAGCCGCCGTAGCTGACGAAGGGCAGCGTGATCCCGGTCAGCGGGATCAGCCGCAGGATCCCGCCGATGATGATGAACGCCTGGAGGGTGAACGCGAACGTCAGCCCGACGGCGAGCAGCTTCGAGAAGCCGTCACTGGCCTGGAGCGCGATCCGGAAGCCCCGCGCGGCGAAGAGCATGTAGACGAGCAGGAAGGCCGCGATCCCGACGAGCCCGAGCTCCTGCGCGAGCGCCGAGTAGATGAAATCGGTGTTGACATACGGGATCAGCGGGTTGCCGTCGGCGTCCGTGAACGTGCCTTTGCCGAACCCGGTCCCGCCGAAGTGGCCGTTGGCGATCGAGTAGAGCGACTGAGCCGTCTGGTAGCCGGAGCCGTAGACGTCGCTCCAGGGGTCGCGCCAGATCTCGACGCGCTCCTGCACCCGTGGGATGAAGTTGTAGATCGCGGCGGCCCCGCCGAGGAAGAGCGCCCCGCCGGCGAGCACGTACCCCACTCGGGCGGTGGCGACGTAGAGCATTGCGAGGAAGATCCCGAAGTAGAGGAGGCCGCCGCCGAGGTCGTTGGTGATCACGAGCACGGCCAGCGCGCCGCCCCAGATCGCAAAGAGCGGGCCGAGGTCCTTGAGCCTGAACTGCGCCAGCACCTCGCGCTTCTCGCGTAAGTAGCCGGCGAGGAAGACGATCAGGAAGATCTTCGCGAGCTCGCCGGGCTGGAAGTGCAGCGGCCCGACGTTCACCCAGAGGCGGGCGCCGTTCACCGTGTCGCCGAGGAACGGGATCACCGGCAGCACGAGCAGCGTGATCGCGCCGAGCCCGAACAGGTACTTGTAGCGCTCGAGGCGCCGAAAGTCGTCGTGGAGGAGAAAGAGCGTCGCCACGAACGCGCCGAGCCCGATCACGATCCAGAGGCCCTGCTTGAACGCGTCGTCCTGATCGAGCCGGTAGATCTCGGTCAGGCCGATGCCGGTCAAGAGGCCGGCCATCGGCAGCAGGTAGGGATCGGCTTTGGGCACCATCATCCGCGCGAAGACGTGGGCGGCCACGTAGAGGCCGAGGAAGAAGAGGCCGTAGGAGAGCGAGGCCGAGTTCACGACCTCCTGCTGGGCGATGTAGACGCTCGCGAAGCCGGTGCCGACGAGCAGCCCGACGGCGACGAGACTGACCAGCTCGCGGTTGCGGAGGCTCATACGGCGAGGAACCAGAGAACCGCCGCAGCCACCATCAGCAGCACAGCGAAGACGGCGAGGATCATCAGCGTCTTGCGCCCCCGCCGACCGCCTTCCTCGACCGCGACGACCGGGAGGGCGTCGGCCTCGTCGAGCGTGTCGGCGACGTCTCCGGGAGCCTCTGACGGCGACGACCGTGTCCTCGGTCCGCTCGCCGGGCTCTTCGTCCCCGAGCTCGAAGAAGACGACCGTGATGTTGTCCTCGCCCCCGCCGCGGTTCGCCGCGTTGACGAGTGCCTTGGCGGCGGCGTTCAGGTCGGTCCGGTTCCCCTCGACGGCCTCGAGGATCGTCTCCTCGTCGACCATGTCGGTGAGCCCGTCGGAGCAGATCAGGAAGAGGTCGCCGGCGGCGCCCTGAATGGAGAACGTGTCCGCGTCCACGTCGGGCTCGGTGCCGACCGCTCGGGTGATCACCGACCGCTGCGGGTGGCTCTCCGCCTCTTCGGGGGTGAGCTTGCCGCTGCGGACGAGCTCGGCGACGAGCGAGTGATCGTCGGTCAGCTGCTCCAGCTCTCCGTTTCGGATCAGGTAGGCGCGGGAGTCGCCGACGTGGCCGATCACGACGCGGTCCTCCTCGACCAGCGCGACGGTCATCGTCGTCCCCATCCCCGATGCCTCACGATCCTCGATCGCCCGCGTGAACACCCGCCGGTTGGCCTCCTCGATCAGGGCGGCGACGCGCGCCTCACCGCCGGCGCCGTCGCCGTCGGCCTCCTGGAGCGCGGCCGCAGCCAGGCTGGAGGCGACCTCGCCCGCCTTGGCGCCGCCCATGCCGTCGGCGACCGCGAACAGCGGCGGCTGCACGACGTAGGCGTCCTCGTTGTGCCGGCGCTTGCGGCCGGCGTGCGAGAGCGCGGCGCTTCGGGCCAGCCTCACAGCTCGTACCTCAGGTCGGTCTCGCCGACGCGGATAACGTCCCCCGGCGAGAGCTTCTGTGGCTTCGTGACCTTCGAGCCGTTGACGAACGTGCCGTTCGTGGAGTCCAGGTCCTGGAGCCACACGCCGTCCCGGCGAGGCTCGATTCGCGCGTGCTTGACCGACGCGAACTCGTCGGAGTCGAGCACAAGGTCGTTCTCCTCGGCCCGGCCGACGGTGATCGGCGCTGAGTTGAGCTCACGCTCGGTTCCCGGGTCGATCGCCGGACTGGAAAGGACGATGAGCGCGCCGGTGTGCGGGCGACCGAGCCCCGCGGCCGCGGCCTGCTGCGGCGCCAGCACGAAGCTCTCCTGCGGCAGCCGGAGATCCTTGGCGACCGACCGAACGATCCGCCAGATGAACAGGTAGAGCAGCACGAGGAAACCGACCTTCAGGCCGAGCAGAACGGCTTCGACCTCGACCGCAGCGACGATCAAGAGCCCGACCGCCTGAAGACGAGCTCAGTCGAGCCGAGGGTGATGCGATCCTCGTCGTCGAGCTTCGCCCGCTTCACCGCGCGGCCGTTCACCGAGACCCCGTTCGTGGATTCGAGGTCGACGATCCAGTACGCCGAGTCGTCCTGGCGGATCTCGGCATGACGCCGCGAGACGTTTGGATCTGAAACGCGGATGTCGCACTCCTTCGAGCGGCCGATGACCGCGTTCGGCTGCCCGAGCTCGTGCGTCCTGCCGCCCACCAAGAGCGTCGCGGGCGGCTCGGGAGCCGGCTCCGGCTCGCTCGGCTCCTCCTCTTCGACTGGCGGCGAGCGGTAGATGCGCGTCTCGCCGGTCTCGGGAGCAGGTTCGGGCTCCTCCCCCTCGGCCTCGCGCTGGATCATCCGGTTGGCAATCCCGAACAGGCCGACCTCGAGGTCGTCGTCGGTCTCGAAGGAGACCTGCGGCTTCGACAGCAGCACGTAGCCCTCCCGCCGGCTGTGCTCGTTCAGGTACTGCTCGAGCTCCTTGACGAGCGCCGATTCGTAGCTCGTGAACTGGTCGCGATCGCGCGTCGACAGGTAGACGACGTACTCATTCGGAGCGTAGACCCGGGAGACCGAGACCAGCTTGTAGTCGTCCATCTCCTTGGCCAGCTTGCGTGCCAGCTCGACCGGCTGCACGTTGCGACGGAAGGCGCGTCCGAACGCGCCCTCGAAGAGGGATTCGATCTTCTGCTCGATTGTCCGAAGCACCGGTGAAACCGCGCCGAGTTTAGCTACGAGGACGTAGCTCTCCGGCCACCAAGACGGCGCAGCAGAGCCAGATTCCGGCCACGACGGGCAACGCGTGGACGGCCCCGACGGGCAGGAGGAGCGCTGCGAGCGAAGCGGCGCCGAGCGCGGCAATCGGCCAGGGCCCGCGCGTCCTGGCAAGCGGCAGCAGCGCAGCGAGCAGGCCTAGTGTCACGGCGGCGAGCAGCAGCTCGGGACGGGCGGCCAACCCCCGTGCAAAGGCGCTCACGACCGCACCCGCGTCCTCGCTGCCGGCGAGCCCGAGCGGACGCGCTTCACGACCGCTGAGCGGCAGGGTCCACCCCACGAGGCCCGCGACGATCCCGGCCAGCAGCACCGCGAGCCCGGCGTGGATGCCCCGCCAGACCGAGCTCCGCACGGGCAGCAGGACGAGCGGAAGCAGCGCGATCGCGCCAAGGGGAGCGAGAAGAGGCCCGACCGTTGCGATCAATCCCTCCTCGGGCCGGCGCCAGGTCGCGACGACCCATGCGGCAGCGGCCACGGAATAGGCGATCGCGAGCCCCAGCGAGATGTTCCCGAGCGGCAGCACGACGACTCCGAGGGCGAAGGCGAGGCCGAGGCGGGGCCGCAGCGCTGCGAGTCCCATGGCAAGGGCGGCGAGCCCCCACGCCCAGCCGGCCGGGTAGAACGGGAGGAGCGCGGCACTCGCGCCGGCGAACGCGGCGGCGGCACCGGCGGCCGCGGCCCGCCGGAGCGGCGGGACCTCCAGGCGCCTCAGTGCGGCCGGCGCGCGCGTCCGCTGTCGCGGCGCCATCGCATCGCGCAGCTGCCCGCTGAGCTCGAGCGCCGCCGGACGGCGGGTGGGATCGACGGCGAGTGACCGGTCCACGGCGTCACGCAGCGCCTTTGGGAGATCAGGCCGTACGGTCTCGAGGGGCGGGGCACCGGCGTCGATGCGTCGAGCAGTCTCCACCGGCGACGACGTCCAGAACGGGTGGTAGCCGGCGAGCGCCTCCCACACGAGGACGCCGACGGCCCAGACGTCCGCCGCGGCGGACGCCTCGTCTCCCGCCAGCCGCTCGGGAGAGATGTAGGCCAACGTCCCGGGAACGTCGCCTGCGCCGGTGAGCGTCTCGGCCTCGGCGAACTGGGCGAGGCCGAAGTCCAGGAGCCGGACGTCGATCTCCGGTCCGTCGGCGACGAGGACGTTGGTCGGCTTGATGTCGCGATGGACGATCCCGTTGGCGTGCGCGTGCGCAACGCCTTCGAGGATCTGCGCGGCGGTCTCGACGGCCGCCGCGTCGCCGAGCTCGCCGGAGCGGATGCGGTCGCGCATCGTCCGTCCGGGGACGTACTCGTAGACGATGTAGACGTTGCGGCTGTCGCCGGCGAACCGGTAGGCGCGCAGGCAGTGCCGGTGCCGAAGCCGGGCCGCCGCCTCGGCCTCGCGTTCGGCTCGGTTACCGGCCTTGCCCTCCTTCGCGACGATCTTCAGCGCGACGTCGAGACCGTTCGCTTCGTCGCGGGCAAGCCAGACCGAGCCCGAGCCGCCGCTCCCGAGCGGCAGCAGGGGCCGGTACCGGCCCAGCACGAGCTCATTGGCCGAAAGGGTCGCGACCGCTGTCGCCATGTGCGATCCGGGTTAGGCGCCGTCGGGTGAAGTCCTTTACGCGCCGGTGCAGGCGGTACAGTGGCCGCGTTGGCGCTATGAGTGAGCGCGATACCAGCGAAATCGAGTTCGACTTCTTCGAGGAGCCGGCGACGACCGAGGCGGCCGGCCCGGAGCGGGGCCAGAAGCCGAAGCGCCCGCGCCCGCCTGGACCGCCCTCCGGCCTGACGCCGCTCCTTCGGCTCATCGGCCTGATCAGCTTCGCGATCCTCGGCGTCGTGCTGCTCACCTTCTGGATCTCGAGCTGTCGAGGCGAAGCCAAGCAGGACACGTACGCGGACTACATGGGCGAGGTCGACCGGGTCGCGAACCAGTCGGAGCAGATCGGCGCGCGGCTCAACACCGCGCTGACGCAGCCGGACATCCGCCGTGCGGCGCTGACCCAGCAGCTCGACGGGCTCGCCCAGCAGCAGTCGCAGCTCGTCGACTCCGCCGAGTCGATCGACGTCCCCGGGCCGATGCGGGCACAGAACGAGAACATGATCGAAGCGCTTCAGTTCCGCACCAGCGGGCTGAACGGGATCAACGACGCCCTCTCGGCGCAGACGCGGAACGCCGATCGCGCGGGACAGCTCCTCGCCGCCCAGGCGCGCCGGCTCGTCGCCAGCGACGTCGTCTGGGACGACCAGTTCCGAACGCCGGCGATGGAAGAACTACGCCGTCAGGACATCCAGGGCGTCCAGGTGCCCGACTCCAACTTCGTGCAGAGCCCGGACCTCGCCACGCCGGCGGCGATGGAAGCGATCTGGACCCGAGTCCGTGGCGGTGGCGGAGGCGGCACCGGCACGCCGTCGCCCGGCGCACACGGCCACAACCTCGTCTCGACCCAAGTGGTCGGCGCCGACGCGCCGCTCTCGACCGACAACCTCAACGAGATCGTCGCGACCACCGATCTCGGCTTCGAGGTGACGTTCGAGAACTCCGGCGACGCGACCGAGACCGGCGTTCAGGTGACGCTGACGATCCAGAAGAGCCCGGAGCCGATCGTCCGCCGGCAGACCGTTGACGTGACCGAGCCGAACCAGCAGGAAACCGTGACCTTCCGCAACATCACCAACGTCCCCTTCGTCCAGCGAACCTCGCTCCAGGTCGAGGTCAACGAGGTGCCCGGCGAGCAGAACCTCTCGAACAACACCGCCGAGTACCCGGTCATCTTCTCCTACCCCGGCGGCTAACGGGAGCTCAGCCGGGGCTCGCCATGGCGCGCTCGACCGCGTCCTGCTCCTCCGGCGAGAGCGCAACCGGGGCACGGCCGTGGTCGAGCTCCTTCACGTAGATCCGGGCGTAGTCGCGACCCTGAATCGCGGTGAAGACGACGCCCGAGCGGGCCGCGTCCAGAAACACGAGCGACGCCGACTGGTGTCCGCCGGCTCCCTCGTAGGCGTCGTAGCGGACGATCGACGTCTTGGAGACGCAGCCGTCGACGCGCCGGTCGACCCGGGCGACCCCCGCGGCGACCTCGTCCACCGCTCGATGGAGGTCGTCGATGCGCGCTTGGAGCGACACCGCGAAGTCGACGAGGTCCGACTTTCCGCCGCCGAGCAGCACCATCTGGGCCTCGCGGAGCCTGTGCAGCCTGAGCCAGAGGTAGAGGACGACGCCGAGCGCGACCGCCGCGGCAACGCACGCGCCGATCGCGATCCAGGCAGCGGTGCTCGCCGAGACGTCCACGGGAGGAGATCCTAGATGCTGGTTTGCCGGGCGGCTCCATCGGTATCGTTTCGCGGTGCCATGACCCAGGTTCTGGTACTGAACGCCAGCTACGAGCCGCTGAACGTGACGACGGTCAAGCGCGCGCACGTCCTCGTCTTCAAGGGCAAGGCCGAGATCATCGAGGCCCTGGAACAGCCGCTGCGCTCGGCGACCGACACCTACCAGTGGCCCCACGTGATCCGCCTCGTGACCTACATCTCGGTTCCGAGGACGGTGCAGCGGAAGATCTCGAGACGCGCGCTCTTCGCGCGCGACGGCTGGCGCTGCGCCTACTGCGGAACCTCGAGCGGGCGCCTGACTCTCGACCACATCGTGCCGCGAAGCCGGGGCGGGGACTCCGTCTGGGAGAACGTCGTCACCTCCTGCGCCCCGTGCAACCTGAGGAAGGGCAACCGCCTCCTGCACGAGGTCGAGATGGTGCTGAGAACGAAGCCGCGGATCCCGCAGCCGGTGCTCTACATCCGCCTCGCCAGCCCGAAGATCCCGGACGGCTGGCAGCCGTACCTGCCCGACCTCGGCGAAGCGACCGCCGCCGCGTAGGCGGGACAAGGAACAGAGCCGGAGACAGCGAACTAGCGCCGCGAGATGCGCTGGCTCATCTCGATCGGCCTCTCGCTGGCGACGAACGCCATTGCGCTCCTCATCGCGGCCGCAGTGCTCGACGACTTCACGATCAACGCGACGACGTTCGTCATCGCCGTGGCCATCTTCTCGGTCCTCTCGCTGCTGCTGAGGCCGATCCTCATCTGGCTGGTGGCCAAGTGGGTCCGCCCGCTCCTCGGGGTGATCGGGCTCGTCACGACGTTCCTGATCCTGCTGATCACGGATCTCGTCTCCGACGGCATTCAGATCGAGGGGACGACGACGTGGCTCCTGGCGACGGTGATCGTCTGGCTCGGCACGGTCGTGTTCGAGCTCCTCGACGGCCCGCTGCGCCGCCGGTTCATTCTCGCAACCTGATCCGCTAGAGCCACACTGGGTTACGGTCCCCGAGCGGATGAGCGACCGCGGGACGACGGAGTCCTTGTAGCTAGATGGGCGAGGCTCTCTTCTGGGGGCTCGTGGCCGGCTCGTCGCTGGTCCTCGGCGGAGTGCTGACGCTCGCCGTGGGCATCGGTCAGCGCGTGCTCGGGGTTGTCATGGCCTTCGGTGCCGGCGTGCTGATCAGCGCGGTCGCATTCGAGCTCGTCGAAGAGGCGTTCGAGACGTCGGCGACCCTCACGAGCGTCGCTTGGGGTCTCCTCGCGGGGTGTGCGGCCTTCGCGATCGGCGACTGGGTGATCGACCGGATGGGCGGCCATGGGCGGAAGCGCTCGACCGGTGAGCAGGCCTCGGGCTCACCACTCGCGATCGTCCTCGGGATCGTCCTCGACGGCGTCCCCGAGGCCGCGGTGATCGGCCTCAGCTTGCTCGAGGGTATGGGGGTGAGCGCCGCCGTGATCGTGGCGGTCTTCCTCTCCAACTTGCCGGAGGCCATCGCCGCTACAACGGGACTCGTCGCGTCGGGCTGGCCGCGAAGGAAGATCATGGGCCTCTGGGTCGTGGTCATGGTCATAACCGGCCTCGCCTCGTTGGCCGGCTATGCACTGCTCGACGGTGCCTCGCCGACGGCGATCGCCTTCACCCTCGCCTTCGCCGGCGGCGCGATCCTGACGATGCTCGCCGACACGATGATGCCGGAGGCCTTCGAGCACGGCGGCAAGCTCGTCGGCGTCGCGACGACGGTCGGGTTCGCGCTCGCCTTCGCGATCTCCGCGCTCGAGTAGCCGAGCGCCTTAGCGGCCCGAGTTCGGGCGGGCGATGCAGCGAAAGCCGAGATGCCCGGTCGAGGTCTCGACCATGTGTCCCTGCCTCGCCGCCGGCCGGTAGCGCAGGCAGTAGTTCGGGGCGCAGAGATGGGAGCCGCCCTTGATCACCTTCCGCGGAAACTGCTCGCCGGGCTGGCCCACGGCGTAGCTCGAGTCCGGCGAGGTGACCATCGGGTTCCGCGGCACGCAGCACGGGCTCTCGACCTCGCCGGCCTGAGGCCGTGAGAAGAAGTCGCTCGTCCACTCCCACACGTTCCCGGTCATGTCGTAGAGCCCGTAGCCGTTGGGCGGAAAGCTCCCGACTGGCGACGTGCCCTCATGCCCGTCGGCCTTCAGGTTCTGCCAGGGAAACTCTCCCTGCCAGCTGTTCGCCATCGGCTTCCCGTCCGGGAAGTGCTCGTTCCCCCAAGCGAACGTCGCCCCGTCGAGCCCGCCGCGGGCGGCGAACTCCCACTCCGCCTCGGTCGGGAGCTCCTTGCCGGCCCACGCCGCATACGCCTCGACGTCTTCCCAGGCCATGTGGACGACGGGGTGATGGTCGCGGCCGTTGATCGTCGTGCCCGGCCCACCCGGCCGCTTCCAGTACGCGCCGGGGACGTACCGCCACCAGTTGCGGATGTCGGTCAGCGGCGTCGGCCCGGGCGCCTTCTCGAAGACGAGTGAGCCGGGCTGAAGCAGGTCGGGGTCGGCGTCCGGATACTGCTCCGGGTCGAGCGGCCGCTCCGCCACGGTGACGTAGCCCGTCTCGCGCACGAACCGCCGGAAGTCCGCGGCCGTGACCGGATGCGTGTCCATCCAGAAACCGTCGACGGCGACACGCCGGACCGGCCGCTCCTCCGGGTAGAAGTCCTCCGAGCCCATCGCGAACTCGCCGCCGTCGATCCAGACCATGTTGGCGGCCGGCGCCTGACTCTCAGCGGTTGCCATGACCTACGCGAGTTTCGCACAGGGGAGTAGATTCCAGGAGCCGTTCAGCCTTCCACTAGCCCCGTGTCCAGACCGTCGACGACCGACGAACGACCGACCGCCGTCACGGTCGTCATCGCGCTTGCGGTCATCGCGGGCGTTTACCTGATCGTGGACGGCGTGCTGACGCTGCGCGACGCCGACCGCGACAACGAGGGCGAGCTCTTCGACGGAATCTGGCCGGTCGTCCAGGGCATCCTCAGTCTCGCCGTCGCCGTCGGCGCGCTGCGGATGCGGGCGTGGGCGTGGAAGCTGTTCATGACCCTCGCCGTCATCGGCCTGACGGTCCAGATCTTCCGCCACTTCTCCTTCGGCGACCCCAAGTACGCCCGCATGGCGCTGAATGCGTTCCTCGTCTTCGCGCTCACACCTCGCGACGTTCAAGTCGCGTTCGGAATCCGACCTCCTCCAAATGCCGATCTCACCCAACCAACTCGGAATCCACTCGACAGCGTCTGACCTCGAGCTCCTGCGGGCGTTCGAGCCGATCGTGCGCTTCACGAGCGGCGAGCAGTTCTTCCCGATGGACGTCGAGCCGTACGTGCGCTCCTGCAGCCTCTGGCTCTACCACCCGGACGATCGCGACGAAGAGGAGATCCCGGAGGGAGAGCTGACGATTGAGAAACTGATCCAGTCACGGGCAGCGGCATTCGGCTCGCTCTTCTATCTCCGATTCATCGGGCCGCTCGGCCTCGGGGCGAGCACGAAGGCGCTCGCCGGCGCCCGCAGGCTGGAGCGCGGCCAGGAGCGCAAGTTTCGAGCGGGCGTCGGGCGGCTCGCGCGCGGAGGCCTGCTGCCGAGGCTCGGCGACGCGATCTTCTCCGCGACGCTGCTCCTTCGCGGGCGGGTGCCCGGGGCGACCGCCGCGGCTGCGGAGCTCAAGTACGCCGAGCTTCTGGATCAGGACAAGCGCTACGTGTACCACGGGCGCGTCGTCCGACACGGCGGTTGGACCATCTGTCAGTACTGGTTCTTCTACGCCTACAACAACTGGCGCTCGGGCTTCCATGGCGTGAACGACCACGAGTCGGACTGGGAGATGGTCGCCGTCTACCTCTACGAAGCGGACGGCATGCTCCTTCCCGAGTGGTTCGCGTACGCGTCCCACGACTTCCACGGCGCCGACTTGCGGCGCCGCTTCGACGATCCCGGCGACCTCACCCTCGAAGGCCGGCATCCGGTGGTCTTCGCGGGCGCAGGGTCGCACGCGTCGTACTTCGTCGCCGGCGAGTACATGGCCGAGGTGCCGCTCCCGGTCCCTCAGCGGATCACGAACCTCCTCGCGGCCGGTGAGCGATTCTGGCGAGAGACGCTCGGCCAGGGCGGCGACGACGGCGGGCTGCGCATTCCGTTCGTCGACTACGCGCGCGGCGACGGGCTCGCAATCGGCCCTGGCCACGAGCACGAGTGGGAGCCGAATCTGATCGACGAGAAGACGCAATGGGTGGGCGCATACCGCGGCCTCTGGGGGCTCTACGCGCGGGACCCGATCTCGGGCGAGAACGCGCCTGCCGGGCCGATGTACAACCGCGACGGCTCCGTGCGCGCCGGTTGGTACGACCCGCTCGGCTTCGCCGACCTCGACAAGGTGCCTCCGCCGCCCGAGGAGCTCCCGCTGCTCGAGGAGGAACAGAGCCGCGTCGAGGCGAGGCGGGCCGAGCTCGCCAAGCTGATCCCGGAGCGCGCCGACGAGCTGCAGCGACTCGGCGTCGAGCTTCTGAGCATGGAGGGAAGCCCGCACCTCGAACAGCAGCATTCGAGGCTCGAGCTCCGTGTCGGGCAAGTTGCGGGCGAGGTCAAAGGGCTTCGCCGCGAGCTGTCGGAGGTCGAGGCGATCTCCGAGGGCGTCTCACGTCAAATCGACGCGTACCGGCGAGGGGAACGTCTCGATCCGCGCGCGCACATCAGGAAGGCTGCGGTGCCGACAACGACGACCGAGATGCGCTTCGGGCGGGCGTCGGAGCTGTGGGCCGCTCTCAGCCTGAGCGCGCTTCTCATCGGGCTCGTCGTGCTGGTCATCGTCAACCCCGACCACCTGCCTGCCTGGATCACCGTCTTCGTGATCGCGTTCGTCATCGCCGAGTCGCTTCTCCGGGGCACCTTCGCCAGCACGGTGAACCGCATGGCCGTGGTGCTCGCATTGACTGCGGTGGTGATCCTCGCCGTCCACTTCTGGAGAGAGGCCGTTCTCGTGGGCCTCGTCGGGCTGGCGGCCTTCCTGATCGTGGAGCGGATTCGCGAGCTACGTGCTTGAGCCGCCGGCCGGCGGCGGCTGGGCCTGCGGCACGACCTTGCTCGGCTCCGGCTCCCGGCGCTCGTCCTTGTGCCCCCACCGGTGGCGGACCCGAAGTAAGGCCGTCGCCATGATCGCGAGCGTCATACCGAAGCCGACCCACGCCCAGATCTGCTGGAACTCGTTGTCCCTGATCAGCTTCAGGAGCGTGCTCACCGCGAGTGCAACCGAGAGAATCGCAGTCACGATCGCGGCCGGCCAGCCGCGCATCGACAGCTTCGGGATCACGACCGGAAGCAATTCCCAGACCAGGATCGCGCCGGCGAGGATCGCCGCATAGAGGCCGAAGTTCGATCCCTCGTAGCCCGTCCGCCAGCCGCAGATCCGGGGCTCGTCCCCGCTCGTGACCGCGCAAATGCGCTGCCACGGCAGGGCCAGCTCGACCAGGAAAGCCGCGCTCAGGAGGAGGATGACCTTCGATCCGAGCGGGCGGTCCCAGAATCTCCGCACGGCCAGATTCTACGCCCGACGGTGCCCTAGGTCGCCAACGAAAGCCCGACGAGAATCGGCACGAGGATCCAGCAGCCGAGCGTCAGGCCGACGGAGACGAGGACGAACGTGCGCGTCGAGTCCTTGGGCGGCTTGCCGCACCAGCCGATCGTGCTCCAGAGCGTCTGCAGCGGCGCACGCGTCGCGAGCTGGATACGGCTCGAGGCGAGCGCCGCGCCGCGGAGAATCACCCAGGACGCGGCGAGCGCGACGAGCGCGCCGACGACACCGATGATGGTGGCAGTGAGCGTGCTCTCGAACAAGCCCGTGATTCGTCCGAGCGAAGCGAAGATCGGGAGCGCCGCGCCGCCCAAGAGGAAGGCCGGCAACGCCAGCTCGCGCGTCTGGAGCGCTTCGACCATCCGCTCGGAATCCAGCCGTGCGCGGTGCAGCTCGCGGCGCTCGTCGCTCCCGGGAAGCGCCTGGATCTCCCGGAGGCCGTAGAGGTTCCTGAGCTTGGTGGAGACGTTCCGAACGTGCGACACGACGAGGTAGCGCGCGACGAGCTGGACGGCCCAGCGGATCGCGGCACGGAGTGGGCCCAGCGCTCTGGCCGGCGCTCGTTCCGTGGTAGCCGTGACGGGCGAGGGACTCGAGCGCCTCGACCATGTTCCGGTGCGCCTGCGGGAAGGCGTCCGGTCGCGCCAGCGGCTGGGTGCGCGAGATCTCGTGCATCATCTCGCGCTCGCGCGGGCTCGTGACCTCGATCGCGTCGAGGTACTTCGCGATCTCGTCCTCGTTGCCCGACAGCAGCTTCAGCCGCTCGATCGGGTTGTCGATCTCCTCGAGGAGCTCTTCCTGCTCTGTCTCCGCTGCTCCCGTCAGGGGTCGGTCGTCGGCCACGGCTCCTTCACGATAACGCCTGCTTGCAAGCGCCTCCAGAACGCGGACGGGCGGCACGAGCCGCCCGTCGTGTCGCCTTGCCTTGAGCGCGAAAGCTAGGACGCGAGGATCTTGGCCTTCTCCGCCGCGAACTCCTCTTCGGTGAGGATGCCCTGCGCCTTCAGCTCGGCGAGCTTCTGCAGCTCGGCCGTCTTGTCCACGGCCGGCGCCGCCGGTGCTGCGGGCGCCGCCGCGGCTGCCGCCTGTTGCTGCTCGTAGGCGGCCGCTTCCGCGGCCTGCTGGTCCTGCGCCGCGTACTTGTTCTGCTGATGGTGCACGACCGCGCCCGCCGTTCCGGCGACCACGGCCGTTCGGGCCATCGTCCCGACGAGGCCGGGGCGCCCAACTCGTCGTCGCATCATTTGCCTTGCTCCTTCCGACCTAGTCGGGATTGGCTGCGAGGTCGGCCTGGGCCGCCTCGACGATGTCGTAGGGGATCCGTTCGTTCGCGATGAGCTGACCGTCGGCATTCCGAACGGCCTCGGCGAACTTCGCCGCCCAGACGTTTTCGAACAACAGCAACGCGCCCGACGAGTTGTTCTCGAGGCCGTCGGTCGCGATGTCGATGTCCTCGTCGTTCAGCAACGCGGCCGGGTCTGCGATCGCAGCGATGCCCGCCGCTTCGTCTACCAGCCAGTTCTTCGAGCTCGACGGCGGCGACGTTTCCGTCCTCGTCCTTGTAGATGAACACGAGGTCGATGATGCGGATCGTCCCGTTGTCGACGAGCTCGCGGAGAGCCGGGCCGATCTCGCCCTTGAACTTGTTTCCCGGGAACTTGATGACGACGTAGTCGACCGGGCCGACCGGTGCGGCGCTCATGGCCTGGCTGAGCTCGGACCGGATCGCGTCGTCCGTCGGGAGCTCGCCGTCCGGCGACAGCTTGTCGACCACTTCGGGCATTGCCTTGCTGAGCTCTTCGGCCGCTTCATCGACCGAGACGCCCGCATCATTCGCAATCCGCTGCAGGTTCTCCGGATCAGCAGTCGCCTTGACCTGCTCGGCCGTGATCGGCTTGTTCTCGCCCTTGCCGACCCAGGATTCGAAGATGCCCGAGAGGCCCTCCTTCTCGGCTCGCGCCTTGAACTTCTCGATCGAGAGCGATCCGTCCTCCATCATCTTCGTGACGCTCTGGACGTACTTGTCCGGAACGCCGCTCGACTTCAACAGGCCGGTCAGGGTGTCCGTCAACCCCATCTCCGTCCCCCTTTCGGTCGAAGGCTTACTTGCTAAGCACTCTACTGCTTTCCGGTTCTGAACCCAGCCGCGCCCCTGCGTATCCTCCGAGGCAGTGGAAGCCTCTTCGGTAGCGGCACCGCCGCCCGAGACGCCGGAGGAGCGCGGCCGCTCGCTGCGTACCGCCGCCATGATCACCGCCGGCGTCGGCGCGGCCCACGCGCTGCTCTTCCTCCTCTCGTGGCGGCTGCTCTCGGATGCGCCGGGACCGGAGGCGCCGGACGCCGAGATCGTCGACTACTACGCCAGCGCGTCCTCGCGGCGCTTTCTCCTCGTCGGCCTGTACGTGATGCCGTTCGCAGGGATCGCGTTCGTGTGGTTCATCGTCGCGTTGCGGATGTGGGAGGAGGGCAGCGCACACCGCCGCAGCGTGCTCCAGTCGAACCTCCAGCTGATCTCTGGAATCGTGTACGTCGCTCTGTTCTTCGTTGCGGCCGCGGCCAGCTCGGTCGTCGCGGCCAGCGTCCATTTCGCGGAGGGCGGCATCGACCCGGACGTCGCTCGACAGTTTCCCGTCTACGGGACGACGGTCTTCTTCGTGTTTGCCTTCCGGATGGCGGCAATGTTCGTGTTCACGACCTCGGCGATCCTGCTCCGGGCCGGAATCCTGCCGCGCTGGTTTGCCTGGGGCGGCTACGCGGTCGCGACCTTCCTCCTGCTGAGCGCCACGTTCGAGCAGTGGTTCGTGATCGTCTTTCCGGTCTGGCTGCTGGTCCTCAGCGTCCTCCTGCTCCGGACCGCGCGCCGGATCGACCCCGAGGTACGGCTACCGCCCGTTCGTCACGGGCCACTCATGGTGCGGCAAACGCCGATCCAGCGCTAAGCGAAGACGGTCGCCCAGTCGTCCTTGATGCTGACGACGGTCCAGCCGTCGGCCTTCGCCCGCTCGAGCGCCTGCTCCGCGCCCTTGACGTAGTCGAACTCCCGCTCGGGTCGTCGTGGAGGACGAGGAGGCGCAACGCCGGGCCGCCCCTTGCCGCCGGTGAAGCGGAGCATGTGGATGTCGCCGTTCGAGTTCCCGGCGCCCAGAATCGGACGACGGCCGATCCGACTCCAGATGCGCACCGGCTTCGCCGGTCCGTCGTCGAAGACATCGGGCTCGGCGATGTACGCAAGCGAGCCGCCGTGCTCGTCATCCGTGTACTGCGAGGCCGTTCGAGCTCCCGACGACACGCTCGGGCGGGATGGCGTAGATCTCGTCCGTGATCGCCCGCATGAAGTCGCGGCTGCCGCCGGAGGCGATGAAGCACGTGAACCCGTCGCCCTCGAGGTACCGGAGCAGCTCGATCATCGGCACGTACCCGCAGTCGCGCAGCCGCCGGCCGAGCGTCGGGTGGGGTGCGTCGGCGAGGAACGCCTCGGCGGCTGACGCATACTCGTCCACCGACTGGCCTGCGAACGCGCGGAGGATCCCGCCCATCAGCACCTTGACGTCGCTGTCGTCGCCGGCGTAGTGCTTGTCGATGGCGCCGCCGAGCCACGCGTAGTCCTGCTCGTGCGCGGCCTTCCAGGGCTGCTTCTCTCGTAGGGACGCGTCCTCCTCCGCCATCGCGGCCAACCGTTGGAGGATGAAGCCGAGCTCGATCGGCATCGGCTTCTCGGACCAGAGCGTGCCGTCGTTGTCGAAGACCGCAACCCGCTCCTCCGGCGGGAGGTCGCGGGCCGCGGTCTCGACGAACTCGACGATCGCCTGCTTCGTGCCCGTGTCGTTCCAGGAGCGCAGCTCCGTCATCCGCGGGCGCCGCTCGCGGCGTCCGCCATCTTCTCGAGCGCCTGGTCGATCGTGAAGCTCGCGGCCTTCTGCCGCGGCGGGAACTCCTTGAACGTCGCGAGGAACTCGGCCACGATCGCCTGGGCGGCCAGGATCATGTAGCCCTTGCTCACGAACCAGTCCCAGTAGGTGTTCGACGTCACGTCGGCGCGCTCGAACGGGTCCGTGCGCAGGTTGAAGAGCTTCGGCAGCCCGGAGCGGCGTGAACGGCTCGGCCCACAGCGCCGAGCGTCCCGGGCGACCGCTGCTCCATGAAGACGATCTTCCAGTTGTCGAAGCGCAGCGCGACGAGGTCGCCGTCGTCCGAGAAGTAGATGAACCCCTTGCGCGGGCTCGTCGTCCTCCTCGCCCGTCAGGTACGGCAGCAGGTTGTAGCCGTCGATGTGCACCTTGAACCTCTTGCCGGCGGCCTCGTAGCCCTTCTTCAGCTTCTCGACGACGTCGGGCTCGCCCGCAGCGGCCAGGAAGGTGGGCAGCCAGTCGTGGTGCTGGACGATCTCGTTGGAGACGACGCCCGCCGGGATCTTGCCGGGCCAGCGCACCATCATCGGGATCGCGGAACGCGCCTTCCCAGTTCGTGTTCTTCTCGCTGCGGAACGGGGTCATCGCCCCGTCGGGCCAGCTGTTCATGTGCGGCCCGTTGTCGGTGCCGTACATGACGATCGTGTCGTCGGCGATCCCGAGCTCGTCGAGCAGATCGAGCAGCTGGCCGACGTGCTTGTCGTGGTCGACCATCGTGTCGTGGTAGGGCGACTGCCAGCGACCGGCCTGTCCCGAGGCTCCTGCGCTTCGTGTGCGTGCGAAGATGCATGTGCGTCGTGTTCACCCAGCAGAAGAACGGCTTGCGCCTGTTGTGCTGGCGCTGGATGAAGTCGGACGGCGGCCTCGACGAACTCGTCGTCGACGTCTCCATCCGCTTCCTCGTCAGCGGGCCCGTGTCCTTGATCCTCTGCTTCCCGACGCGGCCCCAGCGCGGGTGCTCCTTCGGATCGTCCTTGTTCGTCGCGCGGCATTCGAGGACCCCGCGCGGGCCGAATCGCTCGTGGAACTCCTCGAAGCCGTGCTTGCTCGGGTAGTCCGGGTCCTCCGGGTCCTCTTCGGCGTTCAGGTGGTACAGGTTCCCGAAGAACTCGTCGAAGCCGTGCACGGTCGGTAGGAACTCGTTGCGGTCGCCGAGGTGGTTCTTGCCGAACTGGCCCGTCGAATAGCCGTGGTTCTTCAGCAGCTCCGCGATCGTGGGGTCTTCCGCCCGCAGCCCGACGGGCGCACCGGGAAGGCCGACCTTGCTGAGCCCGGTGCGGAAGACGCTCTGCCCGGTGATGAACGACGAGCGTCCCGCGGTGCAGCTCTGCTCGCCGTAGGAGTCCGTGAACCGCATCCCCTCGTTCGCGATGCGGTCGATGTTCGGCGTGCGATACCCCATCAGCCCGTCGCTGTAGCAGCTGAGGTTCGTGATCCCGATGTCGTCGCCCCAGATCACCAGGATGTTCGGCTTGTCCTGCGGCATGCGTCGTCCTCCCTTCGGTGAGGCGTTCGCTTAGAGGAAGGTTCCCACAACTACGAGCCTGTCAGCCGCCGCCGCGTGGCGGCGGTCACGAGGATCGCCACCACGGTCACGAGGTAGAGCTGGCCGATGATGATCTCCATCACCGCGAACGCGCGACCGACTCCGCTTGCTGGAGCAAGGTCGCCGAAGCCCGTCGTCGAGATGGTTACGAAGCTGAAGTAGACGCGTTCGCCCTGAGAGCCGTCGTCGCCGCGGGTGAAGAACGCTCCGTCGCCAATCTCGGCAACGAGGGCGTAGAGCGAGGCGAAGAAGATTCCGAGGAGCACGTAGAGCGAGAGCGCGCCGAGCACGGTCTGGATGTCCACCGATCTCCGGTCGGCGAGGTCGCGGGCGACGAGGTACGCGACGCCGGCGGTGAGCACCGCGCCGATCGCCGCCGATACCGCTTGCGTCGTCGCTCCCTCGACGGCTCCGACGACGACGAGCACCAACGCGATGCTGGGCACGATGACGCGCGGGATGAGGAAGGCGCGCCTCGCTGTGGCGGTCCAGTACGCGACGACCACGGTCGCGGCGAGCACGGTGTCCCGGAGCACGCGTCCCCACGTCTCGTCAGGTGCGACGACGGCGAGGAAGACGGACGCGAGCAGCAGTCCCAGCACGAGTGCGTAGCTGTCACCCGACTGCAGGTTCGCGACAACCGTGCGGCGAACGCTCACGCGCCGATGCTAGAACGCTCGATGGGAAGGTCGAGCGTCTCCCACTGGCTCCACGAGCCGGGGTAGAGGCGAGCTTCGCGCCCGGCGAGCGCCAGGCGGTGGACGGTGACCGACGACGTCACGCCCGAGCCGCAGTACGCGACGACGTCGCCGTCGGGGAGCTCGGGCAGCGCTTCGTTCCAGGGTGCGTTGAGTGCGCCGGGAATGCGACCCGGCACCTTGTCGATCGGGTTCTCCTCACCGCGCCAGCGCGGTGGGAGCCTGGCGTCGACCAGGACCAGGCTCGGGTCGTCGAGGCGGCGCGCGAGCTCCTCCGCGTCGATCGTGTCGCCGCTGCGCTCGCGCGGCGTGAAGACCGCCGGCTCGACGGTTTCCTCGCCGGTCGCGAGCGGCCCGAGCCAGGCGTCGATTCCGCCGTCGAGCACGGCGCAGTCGTCGTGCCCGAAGTGGCGGAGCAGCCACCAGAGCCGCTCGGCGCCGCCCATCGTCCCGTAGGCGACGACGAAGACGCCTTCGCCGATGCCCGCCCGCCCAGCGCTGTCCGAGAACCGCTCGGCGCTCGGCAGCGGGTGACGGCCCTCCCCTTCGCGCGACAGGTCGGAGAGGTCCTCGTCGACGTCCAGGAACGAGGCGCCGGGAATGTGGCCCTCGCGGTAGAGCTCGCGACCGCGCTCCGGGTCGCCGAGCTCCCAGCGGCAATCGACGAACTGGTACCGCACCAACCCGATTATGCGGAGCGCTCATCGCTATGCGGCTTCTGGCTCGACCTCGGGACGACCGGACGGATCGGCTCGTGGCCGTTCGACTCCGTTCCGTAGCCGCCTGGGACCGGGATGTAGAACTCGGGGTAGCCCCACATGCCGTGCTCGGAGACGTCGAGCCCGGTGGTCTCGACCTCCGGCGCGACGCGGATCCCCCAGAGCGCCTTCATCGCCCAGAGGGCGCCGAACGACGCCGAGAACGTGAAGAGGCCGACGGCGACGAGCCCGAGCGCCTGCGTCTGGAGCTGGTCGAAGCTGCCCGTGTACCAGAGCCCGCCGGTGCCGGTCGCGAGGTTCTCCGCGAGTGCCGGAACCGCGAAGATCCCGGTCGCCAGCGTCCCCCACACGCCGGCCATGCCGTGGACGGCGACCGCGCCGATCGGGTCGTCGATCCGGATCCGCTCGACGAGCAGGACGCCGAGCACGGCGATACCGCCGGCGACGAGGCCGATGACGATCGCCGCCCAGGGAGCGACGAAGCCCGCCGCGGCCGTCACCGCGACCAGCGCCGCGATCACGCCGTTCAGCATCATCGAGAGGTCGGGCCTCGCGCAGCACGAGCCAGGAGACCGTCACGGCGCCGATCGCCCCTGCCGCCGCCGCCACGTTCGTCGTCACCGCGACGTAGGCGAAGTAGCCGAGCCGGTCGCCGGTGACGACACCGAGCGTCGAGCCCGGGTTGAAGCCGAACCAGCCGAACCAGAGGATCAGCACGCCGAGCGTGACGAAGGCCATGTTGTGGCCGGGAATCGCGTTCGGCCGCCCGTCCTCCGCGAACTTCCCGATCCGCGGCCCGAGGAGGATCGCGCCGGCGAGCGCGGCGAGCGCGCCCTGGTAGTGGACGACGGTCGAGCCGGCGAAGTCCTGCATCCCCCTGGCGAAGAGCCAGCCGTCCGGGTGCCAGATCCAGTGCGAGACGACGGAGTAGACGAGCGTGAAGAAGACGCCGAAGACGAAGTAGACATAGAGCTTCGTCCGCTCGGCCATCGCACCCCAGACGATCGCGAGCGAGACGGCGGCGAAGACGACCTGGAAGAGGTAGCCGGCGCCGGCCGGGATCGAGCCGAACCAGCTGAACGGCGCCTCGCCGATCGCGAGCAGCGTCTCGGCCGAGGGGGCGAAGCCCGAACCGCCGACCAGCCCGTTCCCGCCGTCGCCGAACGCGATCCCGTAGCCGACGAGGTAGTAGACGAGCGAGGCGATCCCGAGCACGAGGACGTTCTTCGCCGCGATGTGGCCGGCGTTCTTCATCCGCGTCAGCCCGGCCTCGAGGAAGGCGAAGCCGGCCTGCATGAACATGACCAGGATCGCCGCGACGATCACCCAGACCGTGCTCGTCGCGATCGCGAGCTCCTTCGTCGTCATGAGATCACCTCCGATCGTCGTTCCATGAACACGACGTCACGCCAGACGCCGTGGTGCCTGCCGAGCCGCTCGCGGACGCCGACGACGCGGAACCCGCAGCGGCGATGCAGCTCGAGCGAGGCCTCGTTCTCCGGGAAGATCCCGGCCTCGATCGTCCAGATCCCGTCGCCCTCGGCACGCGCGATCAGCTCGTCGAGCAGCGCACGCCCGACACCGCGGCCCTGCGCGGCATCGGCGACATAGACGCTGTCCTCGGTCACGCCCTCGTAGACACAGCGGCTCGACACCGGCGCCAGAGCCGCCCAGCCGACGACCTCGCCGTCCTGGAGGGCCACCAGGCGATGGCCCTCCAGGTGCGTGCGGTCCCAGCTCTCCCAGGAGGGAGCCTCGGTCTCGAAGGTGGCGTCGCCGCCGGCGATCCCCTGCTCGTAGATCGCCTTCACGGCCGGCCAGTCCTCGCGCCTCAGCTCCCTCACCTCCACCTAGCAGTCGTAGTAGAGGGAGAACTCGGCCGGATGCGGGCGGAGCCGCACCGCGTCGACCTCGTTCTCGCGCTTGTAGTCGATCCAGGTGCGGATCAGCTCCTCGCTGAAGACGCCGCCCCTGGTCAGGAACTCGTGGTCGGCCTCGAGCGCGTCGAGCGCCTCGGCCAGCGAGCCCGGGACCTGCGGCACCTCCGCCGCGACGTCCTCGAACAGGTCGTAGTCCGCCGGAGCGCCTGGGTCGAGCTCCCGCTCGATCCCGTCGAGGCCGGCCATCAGCATCGCCGAGAACGCGAGGTACGGATTCGCCGCCGCATCGGGGCACCGGAACTCGAGCCGCTTCGCCTTCGGCGAGTCCGAGTACATCGGGATCCGGATGCACGCCGAGCGGTTGCGCTGCGAGTAGACGAGGTTGACCGGCGCCTCGTAGCCCGGGACGAGCCGACGGTACGAGTTCGTCGTCGGCGCGCAGAAGGCGAGCAGCGCGGGCGCGTGCGCCAGCAGGCCGCCGATGTAGGTGCGCGCCAGCTTCGAGAGCCCGGCGTAGCCCGACTTGTCGGCCATCAGCGGCGTGCCTTCCTTCCAGAGCGACTGATGCGTGTGCATCCCCGAGCCGTTGTCGCCGAAGAGCGGCTTCGGCATGAAGGTCGCCGTCTTGCCCGCGGCGCGGGCGACGTTCTTGACCACGTACTTGTAGGCCATGACCTGGTCGCCCATCCGCGTCAGCGGCTGGTAGCGCAGGTCGACCTCGCACTGGCCGCCCGAGGCGACCTCGTGGTGGTGGAACTCGCACGGAATCCCGAGCCGCTCGAGCGTCAGCACGATCCGCGTCCGTAGGTCGTGGAGGGTGTCGTGCGGCGCCGGCGGGAAGTAGCCCTCCTTCTCGCGGACGGTGTAGCCGAGACCCGGGCTTGCCGGAGTTCCAGTGGCCCTCGGCCGAGTCGACCGCGTAGTGCGAGTTGTTGACGCCGAGGTCGTACGAGACCTCGTCGAAGACGAAGAACTCGCACTCCGGCCCGAAGTAGGCCGTATCGGCGATGCCGCTCTGCCGGAGGTAGGCCTCGGCGCGGCGCGCGACCCCGCGCGGATCCCGGCCGTACGGCTCGCGCGTGATCGGGTCGGCGATCTCGCAGACGAGCGAGAGCGTCGGCGCCTCGGTGAACGGATCGAGGATCGCGCTCGAAGCGTCCGGCATCAGGAGCATGTCGGACTCCGAAATCCCCTGCCAGCCGCGGATCGACGAGCCGTCGAAGCCGAGGCCCTCGTCGAACGCCGACTCGTCGAACGCCGACACCGGGAGCGTCATGTGCTGCCAGGTTCCCAGCAGGTCGCAGAACTTCAGGTCGACCATCTGCGCCTGCGTCTCGCCCGCCCAGGCGATCGCTTCTTTCGCGGCCGGCGCCGTCTCGGCTCCGTTCGCCAGGTAGTGCCTCATCTCGATCTCGCTCACTTCGGACTCCCTTCTTGAACGCGAAAAGGCCCCAGGACTCCGAGAGTCCTGAGGCCCCATTGCCTCGGCCCACACCTTCCGCGGCGTGTGCCTGACTCGCACTCTAGGTCATCTGCCGGACAGCTTGCTACTCGACCAGGAGTATGGTTTCGGGTGGTTTCCGGTCCCAGACAAGGGAGGACAGGGTGAGCAGTGGCTTCGAACAGATCCTGGGCGGGATCCTCGGAGGCGGAGGCGGCAGAGGCGGACAAGGCGGCAGCGGCCGGCAAGGGCGCGGCGATGGGCATGGCGGTCGCGGCGGCACCGATACTGCTGAAGTTCCTGCAAGGCGGCGGCTTGAACAAGCTGCTCGGGGGCATGCAGGAGAAAGGCATGGAGGACAAGGCCCAGTCGTGGGTGGCCAAGGGCGAGAACAAGGCGATCACGCCCCAGGAGCTCGAGCAGGTCGATCCGCAAGGAGCGAGATCGACCAGCTCGCGCAGCAGGCCGGCGTACCGCCGCAGCAGGCCGAAGAGGTGCTGGCGCAGGCGCTGCCTCAGGTCGTCAACAAGGTCACACCCGACGGCCAGGTGCCGCAGCAGGCGCAGCTCGACGACATGCTCGGCCAGCTGTTCGGCCAGAAGCAGTAGCGCCGGCTCGGCGCGTCCAAGCTGACGACCTAGACCGGCGCCCGACGGCGCCGGTCTAGCGACGCCTTGACCGCCCGCCCACACGGTCGCTAAGGTGGGCGCGTGCTGATGTTCCCGGTCGGCTGACGAACTTCAACGGCTCGCGGGCCTCCCGAGAGGCCGGCTGAAGCCTGTTCTCGCCAAGTTTCAAGACCGTAGGAGACATCGCATGACCAGTACGAACAACACCAATGGACTGCCCGCCGTCGTCGTCGAGGACCTCCGCAAGGAGTTCTTCCGCAACGACGGGCGTGAAGGGCTGCGCCGGCGCCGGAAGCGCGTCGCGGCGCTCGACGGCGTGTCGTTCGAGGTCGCGCGCGGCGAGACCGTGGCCATCCTCGGCCAGAACGGCTCCGGAAAGTCGACGCTGATCAGGTTGCTCTCGACGCTGCTCCTCGAGGACGGCGGCAGCGCGCGCATCTTCGGTCATGACGTCTTCAGCGAGACCAGAGCCGTTCGCCGGCTGATCAACCGCGTGTCCGTTGAGGCCTCGTTCTTCAAGAAGATGTCCGCCGCCGAGAACCTGAGCTACGCCGCCCGCTTCTACGGGATGGCGCCCCGTTCGACGCGTAAGCAGATCCCGGAGATCCTCGGCCGGGTCGGCTTCCCGCGCGACCGCATCGGCGAGCCGCTGGAGGACATGTCCCGCGGCATGCAGCAGAAGGTCGCGCTCGCCCGGGCGCTGCTGACTGCGCCCATCCTGCTGCTGCTCGACGAGCCGACCACCGGCCTCGACCCACGCTCGAAGCTCGAGGTTCAGGGGTTCATCCGCGAGATCCGCGAGACGCACGACGCGACCGTTCTGCTCTGCACGCACGACCTCGTCGAGGCCGAGCAGCTCGCCGAGCGGGTCGGCATCCTCGACCGCGGTCGCCTGATCGAGCTGGCGCCCGCCGACGAGCTGAAGAGCCGCTACGGGGCCGAGACGCTCGAGGAGGCGTTCTTCGCCGCGACCGGCAAGGCGTTCGAGGACGAAGACGAGGAGGACGACTGATGCCGCAAGGAGCCGCAGCGGTCCTCCGCCACGAGCTGATCGGGCTCGCGGGCGTCTTCGAGCGCAACGTCTACCTCGTCCGCCGCTACATCTGGTGGGACGTCGCGTTCTTCGTCTGGACGGTCGCCAACACCCTGACGATCGTCTTCATCGGCGAGGGCGTGGAGGCCGCCGGCGGCGATGTCAACGTGGAGCGGCTGACGACGACGCTGCTCGTCGGCGCGGTCGTCTGGGCCTACCTCGGCGTGATCTTCGAGATCCTGACCGAGACCGTCGCCTGGGAGCGCTGGGAAGGGACGATCGAGTACACGTTCATGGCCCCGCTCTCGCGGCCGGTCCACCTGTTCGGGATGGGCCTGTTCGCGATCGTCTACGGGATCGTCCGCGCGATCCTGCTCTTCGGGGTCGTGGCGCTCTTCTTCGACCTCGATCTCAGCAACGCGGACTTCGCTGGCGGCGATCGTCGTCCTGCTCGTCGCCTCGGTGTCGTTCATCGGCATCGGGATGATGACCGCGGTCCTGCCGCTGATCTCGCCGGAGAAGGGGACGCAGCTCGGGTTCATGGCGCAGGGGATCCTGCTCGTCGTCTCGGGCGTCTACTACCCGGTCAGCGTGCTGCCGGAGTGGATGCAGGCCTTCTCGAAGATCTCCCCGGCGACGTACGCGCTGGACGGCCTGCGCGACGCGATCCTCGACGGCGAAGGCCTGGCGGCGATGGGTGACGAGCTCTGGCCGCTGGTCGTGATCGGCATCGTCACGATCCCGCTCGGCCTCTGGGTCTTCCGCCGCGGCGAGCGGTATGCAAAGAAGCACGGAAAGCTCAAGCGGTCGGGATGATCCGGCGGGCGGTGAGCGACGTTGATCTCGCCGGCTACTGCGAGGTCTGGACGACGATCACGCCGCGCGAGCCGTCCGCGCTCGACGAGGTCAAGCGGCGGCTCGAGCGCCAGCCGGAGCGGCTCTACCTCGTCGCCGAGGTCGGAGGGCCGATCGTCGGGGCTCGGCTTCGCCGGCCCGTCGCAGTCGCCAGAGCGCACCGCCCTCGAGGTTCGGGTGCTCCCTGAGTACCGCCGGCGCGGGATCGGCTCGGAGCTGCTCGACGGCCTGATCGCGTACGCCGCCGAGCCTCGAGTCCCGACTGGGTCTCCGGGATGGTCTCCGAGGACGACCCCGCGTCGGTCTGCGTGGGCCGAACGCCGCGGCTTCGAGGAGTACGGCCGCCAGGTCGAGCTCTCGCGTTCGGTTCGAGAGGCCGAGGCCGAAGGCCTCGCCGCCGGCGGGCATCGAGATCGTCGAGCTGAGCGAGGAGCACCTCGAGGGCGCCTATGCGGTCGCCGTCGAGTGCTTCCCCGACATGCCCGTGACGCCGCCGATCCCGGCTCCGCCGTTCGACGAGTGGCTCGAGGAGGAGGTCCCGGGCCGGTCACCTTCGTCGCGCTCGACGCGGGACCAGGTCGTCGGCTACGCCGCGCTCATCGACCGGATCGAGGGTCTCGCCGAGCACGGCCTGACGGCCGTGCTCGCGGTCACACCGGGGCCGCGGGATCGCGACGGCGCTCAAGCAGGCGCTGCTCCGCTGGGCGCGCCGAGCACGGCTACCGCGAGCTCGCGACCTGGACGCAGGACGGAAACGCCGCCATGCAGGCCGTCAACCTCAAGCTCGGCTACCGGCCGCGGCCGGCCGTCATCAACGTCCGGAGGCGGATCTGAGAGCGCATCGACGCGCTCAAGGTCTTCTACGGGATCGAGTTCTTCGACTCGATCGGCTTCCATGCGGCGTTCACCGTCTGGGCCGTCTACCTCGTTCAGGACGTCGGCGTGAACCCTCTTCAGCTCGTCCTGCTGGGGACCGTGAGCGAGATCGCGATCTTCCTGTTCGAAGTGCCGACCGGTGTCGTCGCGGACACGTACAGCCGCCGACTCTCGATCATCATCGGTCTCCTGCTGGCAGGGGCTTCGATCATCGTCGTCGGGCTCGTGGCGGTGTACTGGATCATCGTCGTCGCTGCGATCCTGCGCGGCATCGCCGGAACATTTCTCAGCGGCGCGTGGGAGGCGTGGATCACCGACGAGCACGGGGTCGACGGCATCGGCCGGGTGTTTCTCCGCGGGACGCAGTGGTCGTATCTCGGCGCGATCGTGGGCGCAATTCTTGGTGTCGGGGTCGCGACGCAGGATCTCGGCCTTGCGCTCGTCTTCGGCGGCGTGATCTCCCTCGCAACCGGGATCGCCTGCATCTTCTTGATGCCGGAGCACGGCTTCGCTCGTCGTCCCGTCGAAGAGCGGACCTCCCCCGCACGCGCATTACGGACCACGTTCGTGACGGGCACACGGCTCGTCCGCGGGCATCGCATCCTGCTCCTCATCGTCGCGATCGCGCTCTTCACCGGCGCCGCGTCCGAAGGGCTCGACCGGCTCTGGGAGGCGCACCTGATCACGGATGTCGGCCTGCCGGAGCTCTGGGGGCTCGACCCGGTCGTCTGGTTCGGTGTCTTCAACGTCGTCGGGCTCGTTGCCGGGATCGTGATCACGTCGTTCCTCGTGCCTCGCTTCGAGCACGCGGACGACGCGAGGCTGGCGCGGGCGCTGCTCTGGCTGACGGTCGTGCTCTCGCTTTCCGTTGTCGCGTTCGGCCTGGCGACGAGCTTCGTGCTGGCCTCGGTCGCCTACCTCGTGGCGCGGCTCGTGCGACGCCTGAAGGATCCGCTCTACGTCACCTGGCTGAACAAGAACGTCGAGGACTCGAGCGTCCGGGCGACGGTGAACTCGATCGCGAGTCAATCCGGCGCGGTGGGGGAGGTCGCCGGCGGCCCGGCGATCGGCGTCGTCGGGACGCTCGCGTCACTGCGCGCGGCGCTGGTCGCCTCCGGGCTTCTGCTCACGCCGGCGATCGCGCTCTACGCCCGAGCGCTGCGCCACGGTGGCCGCGAGCCGGGGCCGGAGCAGGCCGAAGCCAAAGCACCGGCGTGACTGTTACGCTCCCGCGCACGGAGGCAACGGAGCCTCGGGCGGTTGCCCGGGGCTTTTCTCATTTTCAAGGAGGCGTGATGGCGCAAGTCGAAAGCAAGCCGCCGAGGGCGACGTCGAGCGTGGAGGACCGGAAGGCCGTCCTCGGGCGGATCAAGGACGAGGGGGTCGAGTTCCTGCTGCTCTGGTTCACGGACCTCGAGGGACATCTGAAGAGCTTCGCGGTCACTCCGGCCGAGATGGAGGAGGCGCTGGACGACGGCATGGGCTTCGACGGGTCGTCGATCACGGGCTTCAACGCGATCGAGGAGTCCGACATGGTCGCGATCCCCGACCCGGGCACCTTCCAGCTCATGCCCTGGCGCGAGGGCGAGACGAAGGTCGCGCGCATGATCTGCGACATCGTCACGCCTGACGGCGAGCCCTACGAGGGCGACCCGCGCTACGTCCTGCGCCAGGCCCTCGAGCGGATGAAGAGCATGGGCTTCGAGACGTTCAACGTCGGCCCCGAGCTCGAGTACTTCCTGTTCCGCGACGACAAGGGCACGGAGACGCTCGACGAGGGCGGGTACTTCGCGATGACGACGCTGGACGCCGCCAGCGAGCTCCGGCAGGAGACGGTGCGAGCGCTCGAGTCCATGGGCATCCCGATCGAGTACGTCCACCACGAGGTCGGGCCGTCCCAGCACGAGATCGACATGCGGTTCGCGCCGGCCCTCGAGATGGCCGATCACACGCTGACCTACCGGCTGATCGTCAAGGAGATCGCGAAGAAGGCCGGCTACCACGCGACCTTCATGCCGAAGCCGATCTTCGGCGAGAACGGCTCGGGGATGCACACGCACCAGTCGCTCTTCAGCAACGGGCGCAACGCCTTCTTCGACGCGGACGACAAGTGGCACCTCTCCGACGCCGGGAAGGCGTTCATCGCCGGCCAGCTTCGGCACGCGCGCGAGATCTCGGCGGTCTTCGCTCAGTGGGTGAACTCGTACAAGCGGCTCGTGCCGGGCTACGAGGCGCCCGTCTACGCAGCGTGGTCGCAGCGCAACCGCTCGGCGCTGATCCGGATCCCGCTCTACAAGCCGGGCACCGAGCAGGCGACGCGCGCCGAGATCCGCTGTCCCGACCCCGCCTGCAACCCCTACCTCACCTTCGCGTGCCTGCTCCACGCGGGGCTCGAAGGGATCGAGCAGGGCTACGAGCTGCCCGAGCCGATGGAGACGAACCTCTACCACCTGACCGCGGAGCAGCGGCGCGAGCGCGGCATCACCTCGCTCCCGGAGACGCTCGGCGAGGCGATCGACGAGCTCGTCGCAGTCCGAGCTCGCCCGCAAGGCGCTCGGTCGCCACATCTTCGACCGCTACGTCGAGCTGAAGCGGAAGGAGTGGGACGAGTACCGCGTGCAGCTCACGGAGTGGGAGCTCGAGCGCTACCTGCCGGTCTTGTAGCCACGGCCGCTGATGACGACGGCTCGAACGACTACGAGCTGCCCAGGCAGCTCGTAGTCGGCCGTCAGTTCGTCCCACCCGCCGCAGAAGGGCGGGACGTTCACATTTTCCCTGCTTTCCGCAGGTTGTGCCAGTTGCTACAGGAAGGCGCGGATCGTCTCGCGAGCCACGCTGAGCCCGACGACGCCGTTCGAGCCGTCGATCTCCTTGATCGCCTCGGCCGGAACGAGCCGGCGGCGGCGGGAGAGGAAGCCGGAGCGAACTGAAAGGGCATCGGGGACGTCCGGGGTCCGGCCGTACATCGGGCACTCGACGCGTCCGACGACTCGCCCGCTGACGTCGGCGACCAGGTAGCCGATCGTCCGCTGAAGGTCGGGGAGCGCTGCCTCGCTCACAGCCGAGACGCTACGCCGCCGATGTCAACGTTCTGGGCGGGTGCGGTAAAGAGTTCGTTAGCTGCGCGAGGTCTGAGCGGAGCGCCACCTCGGAAGGCGACGCTCCGCTCTGCGAATCACTCAGGCAGCGCCGGGGCGCATCCTGCGCCGACCGCCGACGACGAAGAACGCGCCGGTGATCATGAGCGCGATCACGCCGGCGATCGCCGCGGTCTCGGCAGGGCTCGGGACCGAGAACGTAGCCGGGTCCGACGCCGTGCCCGTGCCTACCGGCGTAGCGACCGGATCCGTGCGCGGAAGCGCACGGTCGTCCGGGGCGGTGCCCGTGCCGATCCCCAGGTCGGCCGGGGTCACTCCCTGACCCTGGCTGAGATAAGGGATCTCCGGACCCGCCTGCGTCGGCGCGGCGGCCGGTCGTCCGTGGCAATCCCCAGGTCGGCCGGAGTCACTCCCTGACCCTGGCTGAGATAAGGGATCTCCGGACCCGCCTGCGTTGGCGCGGCGGCCGGATCGGTGTCCGTGGCAATCCCCAGGTCGGCCGGGGTCACTCCCTGACCCTGGCTGAGATAGGGGATCTCCGTCGGCGGCGGCGTTCCTGTGCCGAGATACTTGCCAGGCTCTGCCGCGGCAGACCCCGCAGCACCCGTGGCGGCGGTTGCGGCAACCGCCAAGGCGAGCACCGTCTCGCGAATCCCATGGGCCTCGACGTCGGTCGCAAACGCCTGTCCCAGCGCCTCGCCGTCGAACGTGAGCGTCACGTTCTCGTCCTCCGTGGCACGCAAGAGCTCCTCGAGCTCGCTGCGCTCCCACGAGACGGCGACGCTACGCGTGTCGGTTGCCTTCCCTTCAGTGATCTGCGCCACGTCGAGAACGAGCTCGATCGGCGTCTCGTCCTGATCCAGCACCGCCTTGATCTCCGACCTCGGAATCGACGTGGTTAGACCTTCACCTACAGCGGACGCTGGCACGACGACCGCTCGTGCGGCCAGCTCGTCCATAAGTACTCCTTTCGTCGTGCTTCGGCGCCGGGAGGGGGCGCTCCCTACTCACTGGACGACCGAGCAACCTCCGATCTTCCCACAGACTTCGTCGATCCCCAAACCGCGCTGAGGCCGCTCCTACAATCGGACCGAGATGGACGCGCCGGCTCGGCACCTGCGACTGCTCACGGAGACGATCGCCGCAGTCAACTCGACGCTCGACCTCGAGGAGGTGCTGGCACTTGTCGCGCGCAAGGTTGCCGAGGCGCTCGATACCGAAGCGTGCTTCGTCTACCTGTACGACGAGGCCGCCGATGAGCTCGTACTCCGCGCGACGCACGGGACGGCGGTCGAAGCGATGACGCGGCGGCCGAAGATGCGGCCGGGCGAGGGCATCACCGGCTCCGCTGCGGCGGAACGGGCGCCGATCATGATCTCCGCCCAAGCACACCTCGACCCCCGCTTCAAGGGGTTCCAGAACCTCGCGGAGGATCAGTACGAGTCGATCCTGGCCGTCCCGATCCTCGCGCGCGAGAAGCTCGCCGGCGCCCTCAACGTGCGAACGATCGCGCCGCGCGAGTTCACCCAGGACGAGATCGACCTGCTGCTCGCGATCGCGGCGCAGGTGGCGCAGACGATCGAGCACGCCAAGCTCTACAGCGATGCCCAACAGCGCGTCGTCGAGCTCGAAGCGCTCGCCCACATCTCCGAGGCCGTCTCCGAATCGCTCTATCTCGAGGAGTCGCTGGAGGCGATCGTCCGAACGACCGTCGACGCCGTCGGCGCGACGGGTGCGGCGCTCGTCCTCGAGGACGGGAAGATCGCCTGGCCGGAGGGCCGAGCAGGCGCCCACGCCGTCCGACTTCCCCTCCGCTGGAAGGGTCGCCAGATCGGCGAGCTCGTCTGCGATCGCGACACGCCGTTCACCGACCAGGAGCGCGCGCTGCTCTCGTCGATCGCTCATCAGGCGGCGGTCGCTCTCGAGCACAGCCGCGCGGTGATGCGCGGCGTCCTCGCCTCGGAGATCCACCATCGCGTCAAGAACAACCTCCAGACGGTCGCGTCGTTGCTTCGGCTCCAGGCCCGCTCGGAGGCGACGGCGATCCACGCAAGGCTTTGGACGACTCCGCGAATCGGATCCTGGCGATCGCGGCCGTCCATGAGGTGCTGACGGAGCAGCGGCACGACGACGTCGAGCTCTCCGAACTGCTCGACCGGCTCCGGGCGATGCTCGTCCAGGGTCTCGGCTCGGCCAAGCGAATCGAGGCAGAGCTCGAGCCGATCTCGCTCGCCGGAAACCGGGCGACTGCGCTGGCGCTCGTCTTCAGCGAACTGCTGCAAAACGCGCTCGAGCACGGCGGTGATGCGATTCGCATCGAGCTCGCGCACGATCCTAGGACGCGGAGCGTGCGGTTGGCGATCGCAGACGACGGCGAGGGCATGACGGGCGAGCCGACCGGCACCGGGCTCTCGATCGTGAGCGCGCTCGTTCGTGACGAACTGCGCGGACAGCTCGACCTGGAATCGAACGGCGGCCTGCGCGTCGAGGTCTCGTTTCCTGCATGAGGATCCTCATCGCCGAGGACGAGACGATCATCCGCCTCGATCTCAGGAAGCTGCTCGAGGAGGCCGGCCACGACGTCTGCGCGGAGGCGCGCGACGGGGCCGAGGCGGTTGCCCTCGCGGAGGAGCACGATCCCGATCTGGCGATCCTGGACGTGAAGATGCCTCGGTTGGACGGCATCGAGGCAGCCAGGCGCATCCTCGAGGAGCGGCCGATTCCGATCGTGATGCTGACGGCGTATGGCCAGGACGAGCTCGTCGCCCGTGCGGTGGAAGCCGGTGTCTTCGGCTACCTCGTCAAGCCGTTTCGCGAGACGGATCTGCTGCCCGCGATCGCGACGGCCCGCGCCCGCCACGAGGAGCTCTCGGCCCTGCGTGAGGAAGCAGACTCGCTGGCCGATGCGCTCGCCGCGCGCAAGGCGATCGAGCGGGCCAAGGGGATCCTGATGGAGAAGGACGACCTCACAGAGCAGCAGGCATTCGAGCGGCTCCGCCGGGCGAGCCAGCTCTCCGGCAAGCCCTTGAAGGTCGTGGCCGAAGCGCTCATCGCCACCTTGGACGCGCCGTAGAGCCGGGCCGGCAGCGTGGGGTCAGACCCCGAGTTGCGCGACCCGCACAACCAAACGGCGCGGGGCGCCTTGGGATCAGACCCCGAACGCGTGAGTCACGGAAGCCGCGCGGGAGTGTGACGTTCGAACCGCTGCGGACGCGTCTCGTTCAGGCGCCGGAGCGCTCGAACAGCTGCTTCCCAGCGGGCGAGCAGCGCCTGGAGCTCGTTGCGCGCCTGGCGGTGCGCCGCCAGCAGCTCGACGTTCCCCCAGTCATCCGCCAGCTTGCGCTCGAGCTCGGCGACCGCTTCTTCCTGTCGCTCGATGTCGGCCTCGACGAGCTCGAGCGCGCTCGGCTCCTGCCGCTGCGGAGTAGCTTGACGGCTGCGTCTTCTGTGACCTTCGGCGCGGCTGAGGCGTCTCGACGCGCTCTCGCTCCTCCCGGCGCCGGATCAGCTCGGCCCAGCCGCCCTCGTACGTGCGCAGCGAGCGGTCCTCGATCGCCAGAGTCCGGTGAGCGACCGCGTCGATCAGCGCACGGTCGTGCGAGACGAGCAGCACGGTCCCGGGGAAGGCCTCGAGCGCTGCTTCGAGCGCCTCGCGGCTCTCGAGGTCGAGATGGTTCGTCGGCTCGTCGAGCAGGAGGAAGTTGGCGCCGGATGCGACCACGAGCGCCAACGCAAGCCGTCGCCGCTCGCCCCCCGACAGCGCGGTTACAGGCTTCTCGTGCTCTTGCCAGCCCGAGAACAGGAAGCGCCCGAGCAGCGACTGCGCCTGTGGCCGCTGCAGCCCCGTCGCCCGCTGGACGCAGTCGAGGACGCTGCCCCGCTCGTCCAACTCGATCTCGTGCTGCGAGAAGTACGCCGCCTCTACCCCGTAGCCGAGCCGAACGCTGCCGGCCTGCGGCCGCATGGCGGTCGAGAATCGTCTCGAGCAGCGTCGTCTTCCCCGAGCCGTTGGGGCCGACAAGGGCCACGTGCTCCTCGCGCTCCAGCGCGAACGAGACGCTGTCCAGCAGTTCCTTGGTGCCGGCGGACACCACGAGTCCCTCGGCCTCGACCACCGTCCGGCCGCTCCGGGCCGGCTTCAGGAACTCGAAGCCGAGCGTGCGCTGGCTCTTCGTCAGGTTCTCGAGCTCCCCGGCCGAATGGCTCCGCTCGGTCTCCAGCCGCCCAATGTGGGTCAGCTTGGCCTGCGCCTGCTTGGCCTTGCTCTTCTTGTAGCGGAACCGCTCGACGAATCGCTCGAGCCGCGCAATGTCGACGTCGAGACGGCCGAGCGTCTTCTCCGCCGCCTGGGCCCGGGCGGCCTTCTCCAGCCGCCAGGCGCTCCAGGGGCCCGCGAAGTAGAGCGTCCGCCCGCCGGCGAGCTCGACGACGGCGTTCGTGACCGACTCGAGGAACCAGCGGTCATGCGCGACGAGGATGACGGCGGCGTCGAGCGACTGGAGCTCCCGCTCGAGCCACTCGATGCTCTCGACGTCGAGGTGGTTCGTCGGCTCGTCGAGGAGCAGCAGATCCGGGTCGCCCGCAAGCGCCCTCGCGAGCGAGGCCCGGGTGAGCTCACCGCCCGAGAAGGTATCGAGCGACCGGTCGAGGTCAGTCTCCGAGAAGCCGAGGCCGCGGATCACCCCCGCCGTGCGCTCCCGCCAGGCGTAGCCGCCGGCGTGCTCGAGCTTCGCCTGCGCCTCGGCGTAGCGAGCGAGCGTCGCCTCGTCATGGCTGCCCGCCGCCATCGCGCCCTCGAGCTCGCGCAGCTCCTCCTCGAGAGCGATGAGGTCGCTCGCGCCGGAGAGCACGTACTCGCGCAGCGTCAGCCCGCGGGCAAGCGGCGGCCGTTGGTCGTGCAGCGCGACACGTGTTCCCTTCGAGAACACGAGCTTGCCGCCGTCGACCCCGAGCTCGCCGGCCAGCATCCGGAGCAGGGTCGTCTTCCCGGCGCCGTTCGGCCCGGACAGCGAGACCCGGTCGCGGCGCTCGACCTTGAACGAGACGCCGTCGAAGAGCGGGTCTCCCGCGATGTCCTTGCGGAGCTGATTTGCGATCACGACTGCCATGAGCTCTCTCCGTGCAAAAAGACGGGGCCGCTGTTTCCAGCGGCCCCGGTCCGGTTACCAGCGGTGGATTCGGTAGAGGCGCTTACCTGCTCGGCCCTTGGCCGGCGGCGCGTAGCGCGACGTCCCCCACGCTGGCTAGGCGGTTCCCTTCAGGTCTCGGGGACACGCCCCTACCCGCTGGTACCTCCACTGCCCGTACTTGAAAGTTTCACTCTCGGACCACCTCCTTTCCGCGGTAGTCGAACTGTAGCGACTACCTGAGGACGACGGAAAGCTCCAACCCTCGGTCCAGCGGAACCGTGAGCGACTCGAGCGTGGCGTCGGACTGGCGCGCGCGCGAGTAGGCACCGAGCGTCTCCTCGTGCGAGAGCACGTTGTCGGCAACGACCACCGCTCCCGGCTCCAGCTTCGTCCGGGCCAGCTCGAACAGCGGCTCGTAGTCGTCCTTCTCCGCGTCGAGGAAGACGACGTCGAAGACGTCGTCGATCTGCCGCAGCGTCTCGAACGCGTCGCCCTCGATCAGCTCGGCGGTCAGCTCCAGGCCCGCATCGGCGAGGTTCCGGCGCCAGGCTTCGGCTTTGGCCGCATCGCTCTCCAGCGAGAGCACCCGGCCGCCCAGGTTGCGGACGCCCGCCGCGAGCCAGATCGTCGAGTACCCACGCGAGCCTCCGATCTCCAGGACCTCGCAGTCGGTCTGCGGCGCGACGAGCGCGAACAGGAACTGGCCGGTCGACCGCGCCACCTGGCGCGACCGCTCCTCTCGGGAGACGCCCCGCGCGCGCTCGTCGGCGTCCTCCGCCTCGAGGCGCTCGAGGACGGCGCGAACACGTTCGTCGAGCATCAGGTGATGTCGACCTTCACCCAGCCATCCTCGACCACGACGGGGAACGTGTCGACCGGCACGTAGGCCGGAAGGCTCAGGGGGCGACCCGTGCAGATGTCGAAGCGCGATCCATGCCGCGGGCAGATGACGACGCCCTCCTCAGGCTCGAACTCGCCCTCGGCCAACGGTCCGTCGTCGTGGGAGCAGCGGTCTTCGATGGCGCAGTATCTCCCGTCGAGGTTGTAGACGCCGACCGCGATCGACCCGGCGCGAACGATCTTGACGGACCCCGGCGGCAGCTCCTCTACCGGGCAGACGTCGATGAGCGGCACTAGGCGCTAACGAACCTGGAACTCTTCGTCGAGGCCCGCCCACTCCGCCGGGAGCGGCGTCCCCTTCGCCCGGTGCAGCGCCACCTTCAGGACGCCGAGCCCGAGCAGCGCGCACTTGAGCCGGATCGGCGACATGTTCGGGATGCCGATTTCCTCGAGCAGCTCGTCCTTGGACATGCCGCCGACCTCCTCGGCCGTCTTGCCCTCGACCATCTCCATCAGCATCGATGTCGAGGCCTGGCTGATCGCGCAGCCCCGACCGGAGAACTTGACCTCTTCGATCGTCTCGCCGTCCTCGTCGAAGGCGACGTAGATCGCGACCTCGTCGCCGCACAGCGGGTTCATCCCCTCGGCGGAGGCGTCGGCGTCCTCGATCACCCCATGGCCACGCGGATTCTTGTAGTGGTCGAGGATGACCTCCCTGTAGAGATCTTCCATCGCGATGAGGCTAGCCGAAGACCTTGCGTACGCGGAGCAAGCCTTCGGCCAGGCGGTCGATCTCGTCGGGCAGCGTGTAGAGGTAGAAGCTCGCGCGGTTCGTGGCCGCGACGCCGAGTCGCTGCATCAGCGGCTGGCAGCAGTGATGGCCGGCGCGGATCGCGACACCTTCCCAGTCGAGCACCTGGGCGACGTCGTGCGGGTGGACGCCGTCCATGTTGAAGCTGACGATTCCGGCCCGACGCTCGGGCGGCGGGCCGTAGAGGACGATGCCGGGCACGTCCTGCAGGCGCTCGAGGGCATAGGCGGCGAGCTCATGCTCGTGACGCTCGATCGCCTCCAGGCCGACCCCGGTGATGTAGTCGACGGCCGCGCCGAAGCCCACGGCCTCCGCGATCGGCGACGTGCCGGCCTCGAACTTGTGCGGAAGGTCGCCCCACGTCGTCTCCTCGAACTGCACCTTGCGGATCATGTGGCCGCCGAGGTTGAACGGCTCCATCTCCTCGAGCAGCTCGCGGCGGCCCCAGAGCGCCCCGACGCCGCTCGGCCCGCACATCTTGTGGGCCGAGAAGGCGAGGAAGTCGGCGCCGAGCGCCTGCACGTCGACCGCGAGGTGCGGCGCTGCCTGGGCGGCGTCGACGACCATGATCGCCCCCTGCTCGTGCGCCCACGCGGCGAGCCGGTCGACCGGGTTGATCGTCCCGAGCGCGTTGGAGACGTAGTTCGTGGCCACGACCTTGACCGCGCCGTCGGCGGCGATCGTGTCGAGCACGTCGAGGTCGAGCTCGCCGCTGTCGGTCAGCGTGATCATCCGGAACTCCGCACCGGTGCGCTTCGCGATGTACTGCCACGGGACGAAGTTCGAGTGATGCTCCAGCTCGGTGACGACGACGAGATCGCCCGGGCCGAGGTTCGTCAGCCCCCACGCATACGCGACGAGGTTCAGGCCCTCGGTGGCGTTGCGCGTGAAGATCAGCTCGCGGGACGAGGGAGCGTTGACGAAGCGGGCGATCTTCTCGCGCGCGCCCTCGAACCCCTCGGTGGCCCGTTCGGCCAGCGCGTAGACGCCGCGATGAACGTTCCCGTATGACGTTTCGTAGAAGGTCGTCATCGCCTCGAGCACCTGACGAGGCTTCTGCGAGGTGACGGCCGAATCCAGGTAGGCGAGCGGCTTGCCGTTGATCTCCTGCGCGAGGATGGGGAAGTCCGCGCGAAGTGCCTTCGCATCCAGCTTCGGGTGGGCTCCAACGGCCATCGACCTTCATCGTACCCCGCTACCCTTGCGTCACCCGAGATCGCCATTAGGCTTTGTCATCGCTGTGAGGCCCCACCTGCTGCTCCTCGTGCTTGGTCGCTCTCCTCGCGGGCTGCGGGGGCGGCGACGACGGCGGAAACGGGGCCGCCACTGACACCGGCGGTGGCGGCGGTGGCACGACGGCAGAAGGCGAACGGGTCTTCGCGGACGCCGGGTGCGGCAGCTGCCACACGTTCACGCCTGCCGGCTCCAGCGGCACGATCGGGCCGAACCTCGACGACACGAGCGTCACCTTCGAGCAGGCCGTCGAGCAGGTCCGCAACGGCGGCGGCGCGATGCCGCCGTTCGAAGGCGATCTCACCGACGAGGAGATCGACGCCGTCGCCCGGTACGTGACAGAGGGCGGCGGTTCGGCAGCCGGTGACGGCGGCGGGGGGTCCGCCGTCGCGCCCTTTTCGTCCTGACGGCACTCGGCTCGAAGGCTGTCTAGACGCAGAGTGCCGCCGCCAGGCGTTCGGCAACGTCGCCTACCGCGAGGGCCCGAAGCCGGCGCTCGAGCTCTTCCGGGAGAAGCTCTCTGACACGTCGATCGAGGCGGACTGCCACCGCATCGCCCACACGATCGGCGCGGGCGCCCTGCAGCACTACGACGGCGTTGTCGGGAAGGCCCTTGCCGACGGGAACGCGATCTGCGCCTCCGGCTATTACCACGGCCTGCTCGAGTCGAAGCTCGCCGGCACCCCAGAGCGAGAGGCCGCGTCGGTCGCGAGGAGCGTTTGCGAGGATGCGCGGAGCTCCACCGAGTCGTTCGTGTACTACCAGTGCGTTCACGGCCTGGGCCACGGCCTGATGCTCTATACGTCCTACGACCTGCCCGGGGCGCTCGACCTCTGCCACCGGCCTGAAGACCGACTACGACCAGATCTCCTGCTCGGGCGGTGTCTTCATGGAGAACCAGCAGTCCTCGTACGGGATCACGTCCAAGTGGCTGCGCGACGACAACCCGCTCTACCCCTGCAACATCGTCTCTCAGAGCGACAAGACCTACTGCTACCTGCTCGTCACCTCGCGGATCTTGCCTCTGGTCGGCGAGGACTGGCGGAAGACGGCGGACTGGTGCCGCAAGAGCGAGCAGGAGTTCGTGGCGTACTGCTTCCAGTCCTACGGCCGAGACGCCTCCGGACGCTCACTCCAGGATCCGGTGAAGACGCGGGACATCTGCGCCCAGGCCGGCAGCGGTGAACGGGAGTGCGTCTTCGGCGCGGTTCGCGACATCCTCAACACCAATCCGTCAGATCCGCGGGCGAGCCGCTTCTGCGCGGTCGTGAACCCTGAGCACCGTGCCTACTGCGCGTTCGGGATCGGGACGATCGTCGCCGTGAAGCACACCGACCTCGCCGCCAGGCGGGCCGACTGCCGCCGTCTCGCGGCCGGCCGGCACATCGGTGAGTGCCTGCGCGGCGCTAACGCCTGAGGCTCAGCCGAACGTGAAGGCGTAGGCGCTCACGCCCGGCGTGAAGCGCAGCTCGAGTAGGCCCTCGCTGAGCTCCGGGAGCTCGAGCAGACGGTAGAGCCGCGGCTCCCCGCCGACCTCCATCGCTCGCTGGAGGCGCCCGTTCAGGAGGACCTCCACCCGTCCCCGGCCCCCGAGCACGAGGTTCACCTCTCTGGCGAGGAACTGCAGCCGCAGGCGCGCATTGCGGACGGCGACGAGGCGTTCGCGCTCGACCCGGATGCGGCCCGGCGTACGCGAGCTCGCTGGTGCCGAGCCCGGCGACCGGGAACCGGTAGCTCGCGACCTGGTTGGGGACGACGATGCTGCCGACGAAGCGGTCGAGCCGTTCCCAGCCCAGGTACGACTCGGGCGTGGCGTGGCCGGTCGGCGTGCGGTCGGCGACGCTCGCCGCCCGCCCGGTCACCATCTCGCCGAGGTACTGGCGGATGAGCCTCTCCGTCTCGTCGTATTCGCCCTCGCCGTAGTGGTAGTAGCGAACCCGCCCCTGACGGTCGATCAGGTACTTCGCCGGCCAGTACTCGTTCGCGTACGCGGTCCAGGTGGCGAAGTCGTTGTCGAGCGCGACCGGGTAGCGGATCCCGAGCTTGCGCACTGCCGTGCGGACGTTGTCCGGTACCCGCTCGAAGGCGAACTCCGGTGCGTGCATCCCGATGATCGTGAGCCCGTCGTCGCGATACGCGCGGTCCCACTCCTTGAGGTGGGGAAGCGTCCGCAGGCAGTTGACGCAGGAATAGGTCCAGAAGTCGATCAGGACGACCTGGCCGCGCAGCTTGCGTAGCGTGAGCGGCTCGGAGTTGATCCACTGCGAGATGCCGCGTAGCTCCGGGGCGAGGGCCTCGTTCGGGGTCGAAGCCGGGGCGTCGGTGAGCTCACGCAGCTCGCGCCGGGCGGTCGAGTTGCGCTCGACGCGCTGCTGAAGCTCTTCCGTGTAGCCCGGCACCGCCGTCGTGAACCGCTGATCGGCCCCGAACGCAATGGCGAGCGCGGTCACGCCGATCACGGCGCCGGCGACCCGGCGGGTTGTCTCCGCATGTTGCGCGCAAGAAGCCCGAGTCGGTTCCCGCCGATCGCGACCGCCAGCATCGGGAGCGCCGCACCGAGCGCATACGCGAACGTGACGGCGAACGTTCGGAGGCCGATGTCTCCGGTCGCCGAGAGCGCCGTGACGGCAGCAAGAACCGGGCCGGCGCAGGGAACGAAGACGAGCCCGAGGCTCGCACCGAGCACGAATCCGTTCGCATCGGTGCCCGCCCGACGCCGGGTCAGGAAGAGGAACGGACGCTCGAGCATCCTGGCCAGGGGCGCGAAGAGCAGCGTCGCGGCCAGAAGGAGCAGCAGCGCGATCGCCAGGTTGCGGAGGAAATCGTCGGGCAGACCGAGCGCGTCGAGCAGCGTCGCGCCGGCGACCGTGAAGATCGTGAAGCTGCCGACGAGCCCGGCGATGATCGCGTACGGGCGCCGGCCGGACGCGCCGCCGGCGAGCAGGATCGGGAGCACGGGCAGGACGCACGGCGAGATCGCCGTGATCAGTCCGGCCACGAACGCGACGCCGAGCAGCACCAGCATCCGCCCGCAGCGTACGGGTCGCGCTGTTACGGGACGCTTAAATCAGCCGCACGAGAGCGCTGTCCAGCGAGCCTAGCCGATGAAAACGTCGACGGTCAGCACGAGGGCGCCGGCCAGAACGATGAGCGCGGTAACAAGGTTCGCTCGCCGTCGTTCTCGCGCCGGCCGCGCGTTCCACTTCCGTCGCCGCGCGCCAGTAGAGAAACGCACCGACGAGGATCAAGGCGGCTTCGGCGGCGATCGCCCAGCCGTGGGCCTCCCACAGCCCGAAGCCGACGCGGATATCACCCGCATTGCCGGGGAAGATCGCGAGGTCGTCGCGGTGGACGATCAGGTCGAGAATCCAGTGGGAGAAGACGACCGCGCCGATCACTATCCCGCCGCGACTGCCCCACCAGCGCGTCACGAGCCAGCCGGTGACGATCGAGATCACCACCGCGCCGACGAGGGAGTGCGTCCAGTCGGCGTGGATGATGACGTCGCCGTAGCCGCCGTCCGTGCCGGGCGCGTCGTCGATCTCCTCGATCCCGGCCGCGTAGAGCGGGAGGAAGAGGACGTCGAGCCAGACCGTGGCAAGCATCAGCGCCCACAGGGGCACGAACTGCGCTTTCGACTTGACCCCGGCCGCTAGGCCGAAGTGTCCTGTGACCACGGAATCCTGGCGTCGAGCCAGCCGATCAGCCCGACGAAGAGGATCAGGCCGAGGAAGTACGCCACAAGGCGTCGGAGATTAGTGGCTACGCCTGCGGGATGCGGGCCTCGAGCGCGTCGCCGAGCGCCTCGCGCACCGGCTCGAGCTCGATCCGGTCGAGCACGTCCGAGAAGAAGCCGCGGACGATCAGCCGCTCGGCCTCGCCGCGGGGGAGGCCGCGGGCCATCAGGTAGAAGAGCTGCTCGCGGTCGACCTGGCCGACGGTGGCGCCGTGCGTGCAGCGGACGTCGTTCGCGAGGATCTCCAGGCCCGGGATCGGAACCGCGTGCGTCGTCGGCGACAGCATCAGGTTCCGGTTCTCCTGGTAGGCGTTCGTGCGCTGGGCGTCCTCCTCCACGCGGATCATCCCCCGCCACACCGCCGTCGCTTTGTCGCGCAGCGCGCCCTTGAACGCGAAGTCGGAGGTCGTGTTCGGCGCGGCGTGGAGCTGGTAGGTGTCGTAGTCGAGGTGCTGGTCGCCGTCGGCGAAATACGCGCCGGTCACCCGCGATGTCGCCCCCTGCCCGGTCAGGTCGTTCTGGATCCAGGTCTTGCCCTTCTTCGAGCCGAAGCCGCCGGCGACCCAGTCGAGCTCGGCGTCGCGCTCGACCCGAGCGTGGTGGGAGGCGAAGTGCCAGATCTCCTGCGAGAGGTTCTGGATCGACACGTACTCGAGCTTCGCGGCCTGCTCGACGTAGAGCTCGGCGACGGCGTTCGTGTAGCCCGTGAGCTCCGGCGAGGACGACGCGTACTCCTCGATCAGCGTGAAGCGACTCTCGGGCTCCGCGATCACGAGCAGGCGGAAGAAGAGCGAGCCGCCGTCGACGGAGTTGACGATCCGCACGGAGAGCGGCTGCTCGAGCTCGACGCCCTTCGGGACGACGACGAGCAGGCCGTGCTCCCACACGGCGGCGTTGTGCGCCGCGAACTTCTCGTCGGTACCCACGAGCTGCTCCGAGCCGCTCGTGGTCGGTGAACGGCTCGAAGGTGACGCCCTCGGGGGCGTTCTTGACGATCGTGATCCCGCTCTCGTCGACCGTGGCCATCGCGGCCACGTCGACATCGAGCAGCGTCTCCGCCGGGCCGGTCTGGGGGCCAGGCCCCTGGACCTGGCCGTTGCGGACAAAGGCGTCCGGGTCGAAGTCCGGAGATCGGTGAAGCGCCAGTGCTCGTCCGCCGTGTTCGGAAGCGGTAGCTCGGCGTAGCGGGCGGCTGCGGCGGCCCTATCCACGGGGCTTGTACCTCCGGTGCAGGATCAGAACGTTGCCGTCGGGATCCTTGACGAAGCCCATGTGGCAGACGCCGGAATCCTGAATGCCGATCACCTCGGCGCCGGCGCCGCGCAGCTCCTCGACCGCGGCCTCGACGTCGGCGACCCGGAGCGCGATGCCGTTCTCGTTCGGCACGAACTGCTCGCCCTGCTCCTCGGGGTTCCAGAACGAGAGCGTGACGTTCGGCGTCTCGATCTCCCCCTCCGTGTACTCGCTCGCCGGCAGACCGAGCACATCGCGGTACCAGGCCACGGCCCGCACGCTGTCCCGCGTCGGAACCGACACGAAGTCGACCTGCTCGACGTGCATTACGGCAGTGTGCCGTCGCGGTACGGCGCGTAGCGGTGGTGCAGGATCAGCGCGTTGCCGTCGGGGTCCTTGAAGAACGCCATGTGACAGACGCCTGAGTCATAGGGCTCGGGGAACTCGAACTCGACGCCGCGCTCCTGCAATCCCTCCATCGCCTTCGCAACGTCAGGCACTCGGAGCGCAATCGCGAACCGCGGGCTGAACTCGCCGCTCTCGCCCTTCTGCTCCGGCGTGCTGAGGACGAGCCCGACGTTGCTGGACTCGAACTCCGGCCACTCCTCGCTCGTGTTCGGGTTCCGCTTCAGCCCGAGCGTCTCGCCGTAGAACTTCCCCGCCTGCTCGCGATCACGAACGTTGACGCCGATGAAGTCGGTCCGCTGCACCTCGGTCACCGGCACCTCCCAACGCTCGAGCGGCGCATACCGTCGATGGAGCAGCAGCCGGTTGCCGTCAGGGTCGGTGAAGGGAGCTCCGTTGCAGACGCCGGAGTCGAACGTGTCCATGGGAAAGTCGACGCCCGTCTCCTCGACCAGCTGCCTCGCGACGTCCACGTTCGGAACGCCGATCCCGATCGCCCCGCCCGGCGTCGAAAGAGCGATCGTCAGATTCCCCGTCTCGTACTCGACCCAGCGCTCGCCCGACGTGTTCGGGTTCCGACCGAGCCCGACCGTCTTGCCGTAGAACTCGTCGGCTCGAGCTAGATCGGCGACGGGGACGGCGATGAAGTCGACGCGAATCGCGTCGATCAACCGACCGAGCCCTCCATCTGGAGCTGGATCAGGCGGTTCATCTCGACCGCGTACTCGAGCGGGAGCTCCTTCGTGATCGGCTCGACGAAGCCGGAGACGATCATCGCGCTCGCCTCGGCCTCGGTCAGGCCGCGGCTCATCAGGTAGAAGAGCTGCTCCTCGCCGATCTTGGACACCGTCGCCTCGTGGCCGATGTCGACGTTGTCCTCGTCGATCTTCATGTACGGGTAGGTGTCGGAGCGCGAGTCCTCGTCGAGGATCAGCGCGTCGCAGACGACCTTGGACTTCGAGCCCGCGGCGCCCTTGGCGACCTCGAGCAACCCGCGGTAGCCCGCCCGGCCGCCGTTCTTCGAGATCGACTTCGACGTGATCACCGAGGTCGTGTTCGGCGCGACGTGGACGGCCTTGCCGCCCGCGTCCTGGTGCTGGTCCGACCCCGCGAACGCGATCGAGAGCACTTCGCCATGGGCCCTTTCACCCATGAGCCAGATGGACGGGTACTTCATCGTCAGCTTCGAGCCGAGGTTCCCGTCGACCCACTCCATGACCGCGTCCTCGTAGGCGACCGCCCGCTTGGTGACGAGGTTGTAGACGTTCGTCGACCAGTTCTGGATCGTCGTGTAGCGGCAGCGGGCACCCTTCTTCACGATGATCTCGACGACCGCCGAGTGGAGCGAGTCGCTCGAGTAGATCGGTGCCGTGCAGCCCTCGACGTAATGGACCTGGGCGCCCTCGTCGACGATGATCAGCGTGCGCTCGAACTGGCCCATGTTCTCCGCATTGATGCGGAAGTAGGCCTGGAGCGGCATGTCGACCTTGACTCCCGGCGGCACGTAGATGAACGAGCCGCCCGACCAGACGGCGGAGTTCAGCGCCGCGAACTTGTTGTCGTTCTGCGGGATGATCGTCCCGAAGTACTGCTTGACGAGCTCCTCGTGCTCGCGCAGGCCCGAGTCCATGTCCAGGAAGAGCACGCCCTGGGCCTCGAGGTCCTCCTTGAGCTTGTGGTAGACGACCTCGCTCTCGTACTGGGCGCCGACGCCGGCGAGGTACTTCTTCTCCGCCTCGGGGATCCCGAGCTTGTCCCAGGTGTCCTTGATGTCCGGCGGCAGGTCGTCCCACGACTTGGCCTGCTTCTCGGTCGGCCGGATGTAGTAGAAGATGTTGTCGAAGTCGATGCCCGGTGACGTCGCCGCCCCAGGTCGGGAGCGGGCGCGCCATGAAGTACTCGAGCGACTTGAGGCGGTACTTGCGCATCCAGTCGGGCTCGCTCTTGTGCTCGGAGATCGCGGCGACGAGCTCGGGGGACAACCCGCGGCCGGACTTGAAGAAGTAGTCCTCGGCTGCGTCGGGGGAATGGAAGCCGTACTTGTAGTCGCTGCCGATCTCGGCGACGACCTGGGTCTCGTTCTCGGTCACTGCCACTACTCGCTCACCACCTTCGCGGGCATGAAGGCTTCATACCCTTCTGCCTCCAGTGTATGCGCCAGCTCGGGCCCGCCCTCGGCGACGATCCGGCCGTCGACGAAAACATGGACGAAATCGGGGTCGATGTAGTTGAGAATCCGCTGGTAGTGCGTGATCACGAGCGCGCCCATCTCCGGACCGACGAGCTCGCGGACGCCTGCCGCGACGATCTTCAGCGCGTCGATGTCGAGCCCTGAATCGGTCTCGTCGAGCACGGCGATCCTCGGCTTCAGCATCGCCATCTGGAGGATCTCCACACGCTTCTTCTCGCCGCCCGAGAAACCGTCGTTGACGTAGCGCTGCGCGAGCTCCCGCGGGATGCGCAGGCGCTCCATCGCCGCCAGCATCTCCTTGCGGAACTCGGGAACCGGGATCGGATCGTCGTCGCCGGCGCGCGCCTTCCGGATCGCGTTGATCGCGGAGCGCATGAAGCTCGTGACCGTGACGCCCGGAATCGCGTGCGGGTACTGGAACGCAAGGAAGAGGCCGCGCTGTGCGCGCACGTCTGCCCCGAGCTGGGTCACGTCGTCGCCGTCGAAGAGGATCTGGCCGTCAGTGATCTCGTACGCCGGGTGGCCCATGAGCGCGTACGCAAGAGTCGACTTGCCCGAGCCGTTCGGGCCCATGACCGCGTGGATCTCGTTGCTCTCCACGGCAAGATCGACGCCCTTGACGATCTCCGTGCCGTCCTCGAGCGCGACGTGCAGATTCTTCAGCTCCAGTCGAGCCAAGCGACTCCTTCCCTGACGTAGAAGCGCGGGCCTTCCAGCCCGCCCACCGGGTCCATCGTAGCAACGTGCTTTCGGCCCACCGGAGCGCTGCTAAGGTCCTGTCATGCCCTTTGGAATCGGGCTTCCTGAGCTGCTGATCTTCCTCGTCGTCGTCCTGCTGCTCTTCGGAGCATCGCGGGTGCCGGAGATCGGGCGCTCGGTCGGGAAGGGCATGCGCGAGTTCAAGGATGCGGTCAGCGGACGCGGCGACGAAGACGAGCGCGCGCCGTCGCTCCCGCGGGCGCCGGAGGACGAGGAGAAGGTTGCCTCGCCGCCGCGCGAACAGGACCGCGTCTCCTAGGTTTCGACGCCTGAGGCGCCTCCCGCGCCGGCTCGGCTACGGCGAGGAGGCCACGCTCGTCGAGCACCTCGACGAGCTCCGTTCGCGGCTGATCGTCTCGATGCTCGCGGTCGGCGTCTTCTTCCCGGTGGCCTACGTCTTCCACGAGCGGCTCGTGGAGTGGCTGATGCGGCCGCTGCCCGACGATCGAACGCTCGTCACGCTCGGCGTGACGGAGCCGTTCACGACCAGCGTCAAGCTGAGCTTCTACGCCGCGCTTGCGCTCGCGTTTCCGGTCCTGATCTGGCAGGCGTGGAGCTTCTTCGCGCCGGCAGTCGAGGAAGGACGCCAGCGGATCGTGGCCCGCTTCGTCGCGCTGTCGACGCTGCTCTTCGCCGGCGGGATGGCGTTTGCGTACTTCATCATCCTGCCGAAGGCGCTCGACTTCCTCACCAACTACGACGACAACCTGTACGACATCCAGATCCGCGCGAGCTACTACCTCTCCTTCGTCGCGCTGATGATCTTCGCCACAGGACTTGTCTTCCAGCTCCCGATCTTCGTGCTCGCGCTGGTCCGACTGCGCGTCGTGACCACCGATCAGCTGCGACGAAACCGGAAGCTGGCCTACGTCGGACTGCTCGGCGCCGCAATCCTCCTCCCGACGGTTGATCCCGTCTCGCTCGCGTTCGAGGTCATCCCGCTCTGGGTGCTGTTCGAAGCCTCGATCTGGCTCTCCGTCGTCATGGAACGGCGCTGGGCGGCCAGCGGGCAGCTCGCGACCGAGTGACGTTCCCGAAATTCGACTGGCGCTCGCTACCCTAAGCGCGCACATGGCCAGATCCGCACAGCGCAAGAACCGCCAACGGAGCGAGCGCCGGCCGACGCCGCGCGCCGCCAAGCAGCCGGTCGCTCGCCCGACGCCGAGCTACGAGGACACGATGTTCTTCCCGCGCCTCCGGCGGCAGGCGAAGTGGATGTTCGTCCTCCTGGCCGTCATCTTCGGGCTCGGTTATGTGATCTTCAACGTCGGCGGCACGATTCCGGGCACGGGCCTCGGAGACGTCCTCCAAGGCCTGGGCCAGGACACCGCGGGACCGAGTGTCGGCGACGCAGAGTCGAAGATCGAGGACAACCCGAACGACCCGACGGGCTATCGGGAGCTGGCGACCGCGCTCCAGCGCGACCAGCGGACCGACGAGGCCGTCGCCCCGCTCACCCGCTACCTCCAGTTGCGGCCGAAGGACCGGGCGGCGCTCAGCCAGCTCGCGGGCATCTACCTGACCCAGGCGCAGCAGGCCCAGGAGCGCGCTCAGCTGGCGCAATTCCAGCTCCAGCAGCTCACCGGCGGCGACCTCTTCGTTCCCGGCCAATCGAGTCAGTTCGGACAGAACTTCGGCAATCCTCAGATCACCGGGATCGAAGCGGAGAGGCTCAACCAGCAGCTCAACCAGGACTTCACCGCGTCACAGACCGCGTACCAGAATGCAACGCGGACGTACAACCAGCTGATCACGGCGATTCCCGACCGCGAGGAGGCCGACCAGCCGTCGATCTTCCTCCAGCTCGGCTTCGCCGCCCAGTCTGGAGGCGATCTGCCTGAAGCAGTCCGCGCCTACAAGCGCTTCCTCGAGGTGGCGCCGGACTCGCCGAACGCCGCCGGCGTGAGGGCTCAGATCAAGCAACTCGAGGCCGCGATCAAGGCGCAGCCCGCACAGTCTGGCCAGCAGTAGACTCTTCGAGCTTCGACCGAGGGAGCCGGGTGGACTTCGAGATCAAGACCGAGCAGCTGGACGACAACTCGTACGTGATCGCACTCGCGGGTGAGGTCGACCTCTACACGGCCCCGGACTTCAAGCAGCAGCTGCTCAACGTGATCGAGAAGGGCGCGAAGGACGTGGTGGTCGACTTCAGCGACACGACGTTCATCGACTCCACGACCCTCGGCGTCCTCGTCGGCGGCGTCAAGCGGCTGCGCACGAACGACGGCCAGCTATCGCTCGTCTGTAGCGACCGCAACATCACGAAGATCTTCGAGATCACGGGCCTCGACCGCGTCTTCACGATCTATTCCACGCGTGACGAGGCGCTGGCGGCGATCAAGCCGGCGACCCAGCCCTCGGCGTAGATTTGCGGCGGAGTCGTCCTCGCCGGTCTCGCGGTCTTGGCGCTCGCGGGCTGCGGGACGGATGGATTGACGAGCGAGAGCGCCGACGTTCCCGACGGCAAGGCGCTCTTCATCCAGAACTGCGGTTCCTGTCACACGCTCAGGGAAGCCGGCACGAATGGCTCGACCGTGAACCCGATCGGAGCTCCGAACCTCGACCACGCCTTCGCCGGGCCTCGCATGGAAGGCTTCGAGGAAGACGCGATCAAGGAGGTCGTCCGGCATCAGATCGAGTTCGCGGCTGACCCGATGCCGAGAGATCTCGTCGAGGGCGAAGAGGCCGACGCCGTGGCGGCCTACGTTGCGGCGGTGGCCGCGAATCCCGAGGCCGAGGTCACCCTTCCGCCCGGCGCGGGCGGGGACGACCCGAAGCTCCTGTTCCAGTCCAACTGCGGGAGCTGCCACGTCCTGGCGGACGCCGAAACCCAGGGCACGGTCGGGCCGAACCTCGATCAGGCGAGGCCGCAGCTCCAGGCTGCGATCATGCAGATCACAAACGGCGGCGGCGGCATGCCCCCGTTCAGCGGCCAGCTGACGGATCAGCAGATCCGGGCACTCGCCGAGTACATCGTCGAGACGACGAGCGGCTAGCCCTCCACAAGCCCGTCCCTAGCGGCCTCGTCCGGTGCCAGGCACCAGACACGTCCGCTGTGGGTCCAGCACGCCCACGCCGTTAGCTACCGGCGACTTCTTCGCTGCGGACTTCTTCGTGCTCGGCGACGAGGTCGACGACGACGTGGGTGATCGGCACGTCGAACCGCTCACGAGCGCCCTGCACGACTCCCCGCTCGAGCCAGAGTGACCGGCCCTCCGGGTGCGTCGAGATGATGATCTCGTCGGCGCCGAAGGTCCTGAGCGCGTCCTCGATCGCCTGCAGTGGATCGGCTTCGCCGACCTCGCCCTCGCAGTTCACGCCGACCTCTCGTAGCCGCGAGAGGCTGTGATCGAGTCGCTCCTGCGCCTTCGCGCGGGCCTCGTCTTCGTCGGACGCGATGTACCTGACCCTCGACAGGAGCGTCGGGCAGATCACCCTCACGCGCTCGTCGTAGTCCTCCGCCCGCCGGCGGATCTCTTCGCGCAGGGTCTCGCCGCCGACGGTCTCGTTCGCGATCACGAGAATCCGTCGCTCGCCCGGAGCGCTGCGGCGGAGAGGCGCGGTTCGCACGGGCGGCTCGCGGCGGGCTCGAAGGATCCACCCGATCGCGACCGCGGTCAGGAGCGCGAAAACGGCAACGCCGAGCCAGGTGTTGAGCGCGGCGGCGGCGACGATCAGCCCGAAGTACCCGATCGCGAGCAGCACCAGCTGGAACGCATCGGCCTCGCTCTTGAACGGGTTCCTCATGGCACGGCGTCTAGAGGAGGTAGATCGTCGTGTAGACCACGATCCACATTACGTCGACGAAGTGCCAATAGATCCCTGGAATCTCGACGCCCGCGTGGTGCTGCGGCGAGAAGTGGCCGCGGAAGGCGCGGATCGTCGCGAAGGTCAGCAGCGTCAGGCCGACGAAGACGTGGGCGCCGTGCAGGCCGGTGAGCCCGTAGAAGATCGTCCCGAAGGCGCCGTCACCCGGGTTGAAGCCGACGCGCGAGTACTCCCGAATCTGCGTGAGCAGGAACACGAGCCCGAGCGCCACCGTCAGCACGAGCCCGGCCTGTAGCCCCGCGCGGCTTCCCCGCTTGATCGACTGCAGCGCCCAGTGGATCGTGAAGCTGGAGGTGACGAGGATCGCCGTGTTCACGCCGGCGACGTACTTCGGCAGCTCGAACGGCTCGAGCGGCCACTCCGCGTCCCCGTTCACCCGCACGAAGAAGTACGCGGTGAAGAACGAGCCGAAGAGCATGATCTCCGACGCGATGAAGAGGAGCATCCCGAGGACGGGCGCCTCGACCCGCGAGCTCTTGTGCGCCTCGGGCGGATGGAGGGCGTGCGCGTCGTGCGCGGCGTCGGCGTGCGCGGTCACTCGACCGGGACTCCTTCGGCGCCGACCGCTTCCGCCGGGATGACGACGTGCTCGACCGGGAGCTTCGCGTCGTTGCGCAGCCGCTCGACGAGGTCGCGGCGCTGCCAGCGCGACTTCTCCTCCTCGAAGGTCGAGACGATGACCTCGTCGATCCGCTCGTCTTCGATCGCCTGCATCGCGGCCGCATAGGGATCCGGATGCGCAACCTGCCCGTGAGCGTCGATCCCGGAGGCGCGGAGCTCCGAGAGCGCGCGGCGCAGCCGCCGCTCCGCCTCGGGATGCTCCGACTCCGATGGGTCGCTCTGCGGCGAGACGATCAGGAAGCTGGCCGGGCCGCGGCCGGCGCGCTCCCGGATCCGATCGAGCAGGTCCTTGCCGATGACCGTCTCGTTGGCGATCACGAGCACGTTCATCTGCCCGACCTCTTCGGTGACGTCGCTCACGACGTGATCGACCGGAACATCGCCGGCCGCCTTCCGGACCCTGTCGACGACGTTCTTGCGAATCCAGCCGGACTTCTCGACCGGATGGGTCGAGAGGATCACGTGGGTCGGCTTCGGGTCGAGCATCCCCATCGCGTCGCGGACAGCGTCGTCCGGCTCGGTCTCGACGACGAGCCCGTGTGCGGGAATCCCGGCCTCGCGAAGTGCAGCCAACGTCCGATCTAGCCTTCGGCCGGCGGCGGCGCGTCGAGTGTCCTCGTAGACGACGTACCCTGCCCGGGGATCGCTGACCGGCGCCAGGACGGTGACGAGCTCGACGTCGCTCTCGGCCGCCTTCGCCTTGACGGCGTCGATGAGCCCGCTCCCGGCCATCGTCTCGTTCGCCACGACCAGGATGTGCCTCATGTCCGCACCGGCTCCTTCTCCTCGACCACCTCGCGCTCGCCGTTGAAGACGGCGTGCCGCGCGCCCGGGACGCCGTACTCGTACGGGTTGCCGACCACCTGCGGGATCTCGTCGAAGTTGAAGAGCGGCGGGGGCGACGAGACCTGCCACTCGAGCGTCTGGCCGCGCCAGGGGTTCCCCGGAGCCCGCGGCCCGCGGGCCCAGCTGACGACCATGTTGTAGACGAAGATCAGGAACGAGGCGCCGAGCACGAACGCCGAGATCGAGATGAACATGTTCCAGTTCCCGAACGCCGGGTCGTACGTGTAGACGCGCCGCGGCATCCCCTGGATGCCGATGATGTGCATCGGGAAGAACGTCGCGTTGACGGCGAGGAACGTCAGCCAGAAGTGCAGCTTCCCGAGCTGCTCGTTGTACATCCGCCCGGTCATCTTCGGGAACCAGTAGTAGATCCCGGCGAAGATCGTGAACAGCGAGCCGCCGAGGAGCACGTAGTGGATGTGGGCGACGATGAAGTAGGTGTCCGAGGCGTGGATGTCGATCGGGACGGCGCCGAGATAGATCCCGGACAGGCCGCCGATCACGAACTGGGAGACGAACCCGAGCGCCCATAACATCGGCGTCGAGAAGTTGATCTTCCCCTCCCAGGTCGTCGCCAGCCAGGAGAAGACCTTGATCCCGGTGGGGACCGCGATCAGCAGCGTCGTGATCATCATCGGGATCCGCAGCCACGTCGCCATGCCGGCGACGAACATGTGGTGCGCCCAGACCGAGAAGCCGAGGATCAGGATCGCGACGAGCGAGAGCGCCATCAGGCGGTAGCCGAAGATCGGCTTCCGCGACATCGTCGAGATCACCTCGGAGACGATCCCGAACCCGGGCAGGATCATGATGTAGACGGCCGGGTGGGAGTAGAACCAGAAGATGTGCTGGTACCCGAGCGGGTAGCCGCCTTCGCTGATGTCGAAGAAGTTCGTGTGCATGACCTTGTCGAACATCACGAAGAACTGCGACCCGGCGATGAACGGCGTCGCGATCACGACCAGCAGTGAGGTCGTGAAGTTCGCCCAGACGAGCAGCGGCATGCGCCAGAACGTCATCCCCGGCGCGCGCATCGTGATGATCGTGACCAGGAAGTTGAGCGCGGTCATGATCGACGACGCCCCGGCCCACTGGACGGCCATCGAGAAGAAGACGTTGCCGAACGGCTGCTCGACCGACAACGGCGTGTAGTTCGTCCAGCCGGCGCCGAAGCCGGGGAAGAAGAAGCTGGAGAGCATCATGGTCCCGGCGATCGGCAGCAGCCAGTACGACAGGGCGTTCAGCTTCGGAAACGCCATGTCCGGCGCGCCGATCATCAGCGGGAGCACGTAGTTCGCGAGCCCGGCGAAGGCCGGGATCACGAACAGGAAGATCATCAGCGAGGCGTGGACCGAGAAGAGCTCGTTGTAGGTCTGCGGGTCGACGAAGTCGGCCTCGGGGCGCGCCAGCTCGGCGCGGACGAGCATCGCCATCATCCCGCCCGCCAGGAAGAAGAAGATCGTCGTCGTCACGTACTGGATCCCGATCACCTTGTGATCGGTGTTGATCCGGAAGTAGTCGGTCCAGCGGCGCGCGCCGTGGCCGGAGTGGTCCTCGGGCTTCGTCGGCTGGCCTAACGCCCACGCGACCCAGTAGTCGAAGGCTCCCAGGCCGGCGAGGAAGCCGATCGGCGCCGTTGTCAGCGCGGCGACGACGATGATCGCGTCCCAGAAGACGACGGGATCCCACCCGGCGAGGGCGCGGATGCCGACGACGATCCCGAAGCCGATCCCGAAGAAGAGGGCCGTCATCCACGCGGCGCGGATCCAGCCCGGGCCGAGCAGCAGCCGGCGCCAGCGCGGCTTCGGGGTAGGCGCCTGCACCTCGGGCTCGGCGTGCTCGTCGACGGTGACCGTCACCTAGGGCCCCCTACTCCGCCACGCGCGGAACTCCGACTGCGGCATGACGATCGCTCGGGTGCGCATCAGCGCATGGCCGAGCCCGCAGAGCTCCGTGCAGATGAACGGGAAGTTGCCGAGCTTCGTCGGCGTCACAGTGATCTCGGTCGTCAGGCCCGGCACCGCATCCTGCTTTTGCCGGAACTCGGGGACCCAGAACGAGTGGATCACGTCACGCGCGGTCAGGTGCAGCCGCGCCGGCCGGTCGAGCGGCAGCACGAGGGTCGGCGAGCTCTGGCAGCGCCGGTTCACGTCTGCCCTTCCTTCGTCGAGGTCGAAGCAGACGAAGCCGTCCATGTCCTCGCTCGCTCCCGGCGGGGGATAGGCCACGATCCAGGCGAACTGCTGGCCCACGATCTCGACGCGCATCGACCCCTCCGGATCGCGGTCGTTCTGGGCGAGCGCGACGGAGCTGACGATGATCATCGCGATCACGAGGATGAGCGGAATCACCGTCCATGCGATCTCGATCCCGGTGTGGCCGTGGACCGGAGGCCCGTCGGAATCGTCGTCGGGCTTCGCCCGGAACTTGATCAGCGAGTAGACGCTGACCGAGGCGACGACCGAGAAGATCGCGATGCAGATCGCGGTCACGAACCAGAAGACGAAGTCGATCCGCTCGCCTTCCTTCGAGGCGTTTTCGGGAAGCCACGGAATGAAGATCGCCACTGCCGTCGCGATCGCGGCGAGCAGGAGAGCGACCAGCAAGACGCGAATGAGCGATCCCGCGCGCACCGGTCGCGAGCCTACCCGCTAGGGGCCCGAGTTAGCAGAAGCAAGAGAACGGGTACGTCACGGGGCGGCATTCCGACAAGGAGGAACTGAAATGGGTCTCGGAGTGAGCTTGCTACTGATCGCGGCGGGGGCGATCCTCGTCTGGGGCGTCACCGGCGAGACGGCCGGTGTCGACATCGACGCGATCGGCGTGATCCTGATGATCGTTGGCTTCGCCGGGCTCGTGCTCTCGCTCGTCTTCTGGTCGAGCTGGGGCGGCCCGGGCTACCTCGGCCGCCGGCGGGCGACCTACGTCGAGGAAGGGCCTCCGCCCCCGGCCTAGAGGCCGCCGAGAGGGTCGACCGCGGCTCCCCGGACGCGCACCTCGAAGTGGAGGTGCGGTCCGGTGGCGCGGCCGCTGGCCCCGACACGCCCGATCAGCTGGCCGGCGTCGACGCCTTGGCCGACCCGGACCCCGATGCGCGACAGGTGCGCGTACAGCGTCTGCGTGCCCTGGGCGTGAGTGATGATGACGAGCCTTCCCCAGCCACCCAGGCTGCGGGCAGCGAAGGTCACCTGGCCTGAAGCAGCCGCGACGACGGGAGTACCCGATCCCGCCGGGTAGTCGAGCCCGGTGTGGAAGCGGTTCCCGCGCGGGCCGAAGACGTCGCCGAACGGTCCGGCGACGGGATTGATCAGGGCGATGGGACAGGTGGGCAACGGCCTACGCAGCGCCGCGACCACGCCCGCGCCGGCGAGGCCGTCGGGGCTCAGTCCTGCCCAGCGCTGGAACCCGCGCAGGGCCTGATCGGTCGACGCGCCGAAGCGTCCGTCGACGTTTCCGGACGGGAAGCCGTGCCATGCGAGCGCAAACTGGAGCGCCGCCACGTCCCAGCCGAGCATTCCCGCGCCGAGGACGCGTCGTCCGAGCGGCGATCGCCGTCCGTACCGACCGAGCGCGCGGCGCGTCTGCGGGCCGGGAACGCCGTCGACCGCGAGTCCTCGCTGCTGCTGGAGCCGGCGAACGGCGGCGACCGTGGCGCTGCCGAGGACGCCGTCGACCGTCCCAGCGTAGAAGCCGCGCTGGCGCAGCCCGACCTGAAGCGCGGCAACGTCTGGGTTTCCGGCCGCGAGCGCGCTCGGCGCGAGCAGGAGCGAGACGAAGGCTATGGCGACTGCGGTTCTCATGGGACTCGGCCTGCAATGCAGGTCGGTCCCAGTTATCGGCAGTTAGCGCGGGAGGTTTAGCGCCTTACACGGTCTCGAACCGTCGGGCGACCTCCGCCCAGTTGACGACGTTCCACCAGGCGGCGAGGTACTCGGGGCGCCGGTTCTCGTACTTCAGGTAGTAGGCGTGCTCCCACACGTCGATCCCGAGGATCGGCGTCTTCCCCTCGCTCAACGGGGTGTCCTGGTTCGGCGTCGAGGTGACGCTCAGTGTCCCGCCGTCGACGACCAGCCACGACCAGCCGCTGCCGAACCGCTTGACGCCGGCGTCGATGACCTGCTCGACCAGCGCGGCTGTATCGCCGAACGCGCCGTTGATCGCCTCGGCGAGCGCGCCCTCGGGCAAGCCGCCGCCGTCCGGGCTCATGAGCTCCCAGAACATCGCGTGGTTGAAGTGGCCGCCGGCGTTGTTACGGACCGCCGTTCGGATCTCCTCGGGCAGCGCGTCCAGGTTCTGCAGGACCTCCTCGACTGGACGGTCGGCCCATTCGGTGCCCTCGAGAGCCTTGTTCGCGTTGTCGACGTAGGCCTGGTGATGCTTGTCGTGGTGCAAGCGCATCGTCCGCTCGTCGATATGCGGCTCGAGGGCCGCGTAGTCGTACGGAAGCGGTGGAACTTCGAACGGCATGTCTCCTCCTCTCGGACTCCGGAGGAGGAGCCTATTCGGTCGTTACGAGCGCGTCAGGTCGTTACAGGCATCGCTTTGCTCGAAAGCGCTCCTCAGCTCCCCCTGCTGCTCCAGGCTGTCGGCCGTCGAGGAGAGCTCGTTGCCCATCGTCATGAGCGTCGTGCTGACAGACGAGACGGCCTGAACCGGATCGCTGGATGCATCCGCTGCGCCTCGCTCGATCTCGCCGATGCCGGTCTGCAGTTCGTCGGCAAGCTGGTTGACTGCGTCCTCGGCCTCTTGTCCCGCCTCGGTATCGGGCCTGCCGAGATCTTGGAGATTGCCGACGAGCGTCTCCGTTGAGTCTGCAACCTCGTTCGCGGCGTTCTGGAGCTCATCCTGCTCCAGGTTGCCGCCCTCGAGCGAGGCGGCGACGGACGCGACCGAGCTCTGCCAGTTGCTCACCTCGGTGCAGAAGTCGTCTGCCCATGCACTCGCCGACGACGTTTCGCTACCTCCGTTCCCCCCGCACGCGGACAGGCAGGAGAACGCTCAGGGTCACGGCGATGACGGTGGCGCGGCTCATCCGAACTGGAATTCCACAACAAGCCGCGTGCCGGACATCACCCGAACCGGGCGATTCGTTCCCTGCGGCTCAAGAGACCTATCGAGCGAAAAACTGCGTTGCCGGCTGTCTCTGTGCCGCAAATGGCGCCTGACACTCGAGGAGGACGAATGCCCGTAAAGGAAGCAAGCTCGGAAGAGACCGCCTACGCCGACTGGCCAGGCGAGTACGAGCCGGTGCGCGCCTTCCTTGGCCGATCGGCGCGTCTTGAGCGCCTGCTTCGCGGGCGCGGGCACGCTCCCAGCTGGGGCAACCTCCCGGTTTCCCCAGACCCCTTCCACCGCCCGCTTCGCGGGCATCGCTTCGCGATGGGCCGTGAAGGATTCGAACCTTCGACCTTGGGATTAAGAGTCCCCTGCTCTACCAGCTGAGCTAACGGCCCCGCGGCTGTCGAGTATAGCCCCGGCCTAACAGCGTTCTAACAGCGCGAACGTACCCTGGTTTCGTGTCCGCTTTGCGGCTGCTCGCCCTCTCCGTGCTCGCCCTCGTTCCGGTGGCGGGCGCCGCCCAGGCTCCCGCCGGTGTCGTCCGGTCAGCCGCTGACTGCACGATCACGTCGACCGGTCTCGTGCCGCTGACAGATCTGAGCGGGAAGCGGACGTATCGCGGTCACCGCGGAGGGCTGTACCCCGGCGGGCTCAACCGCCCGTCACGGTTGTATCTCCAGGCCGGCCTGGCCGCGGCGAAGCGCGTGCGTCCGATCAACGGCCGGGTCGTGCTGCTCTCGATTGGCATGTCCAACGCGACCCAGGAGTTCGGCCCCTTCATTCGCCTGGCCGAGCAGGATCCCGGCTTGAGCCCCAGCCTCACGCTCGTTGACGGCGCCATGGGCGGGTGGGACGCGATGCGAATCGCCCGACCGGCAGCCGGCTACTGGCGGGCGGTCGACCGGCGGCTCCTCGCCGCCGGTGCGAACCCGCGTGAGGTGCAGGCGGTCTGGCTGAAGACGGCGATCTCCGGCGAGGCGCGCCCGTTTCCGGCCGATGCCCGGGCGCTGCAGGCGCAGCTCCGTTTGATCGTCTCGATCCTCCCGCGACGGTTCCCCAACCTGCGCCTGATCTACGTCTCGAGCAGGACCTACGCCGGCTACGCGATCACGCCGGTCAACCCGGAGCCGGCCGCCTACGACAGCGCGTACGCGGTTCGCTGGCTGATCCAGGAGCGGATGCAGGGAAAGATCCGCGGGCCGTGGATCGGCTGGGGCCCGTACCTCTGGACCGACGGTGAGAAGGGCCGCGCCGACGGGCTCACCTGGACGTGCGACGACGTCAAGCAGGACGGCATGCACCCCTCGCCGGCCGGCACTGCGAAGGTCTCGAAGGCGCTCCTCCGGTTCTTCAAGACCGATCCGACGTCGAAGAGCTGGTTCGCACCGACACCGTAGGGTCGTCCGATGAGGGTTCTCTCGGTGGTCGGGAACCGGCCGCAGTTCATCAAGTCCGGACCGCTGTCCGTCGCGCTCCGTGATCGGGGCATCGATGAGGTCGTCGCCCACACCGGGCAGCACTACGACCGTGAGCTCTCGCAGGTCTTCTTCGACGAGCTCGACCTCCCGGCACCCGCCTACTCGCTGGACCTCCAGACGGCGGACGTCGAGCTGATCCGGGCCGGCCTCGCCGAAGTGGTCGAGGCGGAGCGCCCCGACTACGTCCTCGTCTACGGCGACACGAACTCAACGCTGGCAGGCGCCCGGGCTGCCGGGGCTACGCCGGTCGCGCACGTCGAGTCGGGGCTGCGGAGCGGCGACCTCTCGATGCCGGAGGAGCACAATCGCATCGAGGTCGACCGGATCTCGGCTCTGCTCTTCGCCCCCGACGAGCGGTCAAGGGACCTCCTTCGTGACGAAGGCGTGTCCGGCCGGGTGGAGGTCGTCGGTGACGTGATGGCGGACGCGAGCTTCAAGCTCGCGCCGATCGCACGCGAGCGCTCGCCGATCCTGGCCGCACTCGACCTGGAACCGGGCACGTACGCCGTCGCCACGGTTCACCGCGAAGCCAACGTGCAGCCGGAGCGGCTCCAGCGCATCTTCGACGGGCTGGCCCGTATCGACATGCCGGTGATCCTCCCGGCTCATCCGCGCACGGCCGCGGTGGCCACGTCCAGGGGCCTGGCCCCTGGACCGGTCCGAATGATCCAGCCGCTCGGATATCTCGACTTCGCGGCGCTCGCCTCGCAGGCACGCGTGATCCTGACCGACTCCGGCGGGCTCCAGAAGGAGGCCTACTGGTACGGCGTCCCGTGCGTGACGCTTCGACCGTCGACCGAGTGGAAGGACACCGTCGAGGTGGGGGCGAACGTGCTCGTGGACGACGATCCCGACGCGATCGCACAGGCGGCGGCCGATGCGCGCATGCCCGCCGATCGGCCGCAACTGTACGGCGACGGGCACGCCGCAACACGAATTGCCGACGTGCTGATTAGCCTGTAACCCATGCTCGAAGAAACGCTCGAACCTCAGCAGGAACAGGAACAAGAGACGAAGGCGTGGGACGCCGCCGTCGTGGGCGCCGGCTACGTCGGCGTCCCGCTGGCACACACGCTCGCCGCTGCCGGTCGCTCGGTGCTCCTGATCGACACCGTCGAGGATGTCGTCGCGGCGCTCAACCGCGGCGAGAGCCACATCAAGGACGTCCCCTCCGCGACGCTGGCGCCGTTCGTGCACGACGGCCGGATCCAGGCGACCACGGACTACGACGAGCTCCGCAACGCCGACGCGATCCTGATCGCACTCCCGACCCCGCTCTCGAAGCAGCGCGAGCCCGATCTCTCGATCGTGACCGGCGCCGCCGAGCAGATCGCTCACCGGCTGCGGCCCGGTCACCTCGTCGTGCTCGAGTCCACGACCTACCCGCGGACGACGCGCGACGTCATCCGGCCGATCCTCGAGGGCTCCGGTTTGAAGGCCGGCACCGATTTCCACCTAGCGTTCTCGCCCGAGCGCGTGGATCCGGGGAACACGACGTGGACGACGAGGAACGTCCCCAAGATCGTCGGCGGCATCACGCCGGCGTGCACCGACCGCGCCGCCGAGCTCTATGCGGGCGCGGTCGACAGCGTGCACCGGGTCTCGACGCCCGAGGCGGCCGAGCTGACGAAGCTGCTCGAGAACATCTTCCGCGCGGTCAACATCGCGCTCGTCAACGAGCTCGCACAGCTCTGCGAGCGGATGGAGATCGACGTCTGGGAGGTGATCGAGGCCGCTGCGACGAAGCCGTTCGGCTTCATGAGCTTCCAGCCCGGGCCGGGGCTCGGCGGCCACTGCATCCCGATCGACCCCTTCTACCTGACGTGGAAAGCCCGCGAGTACGACTTCTCGACGGAGTTCATCGAGCTCGCGGGAAAGGTCAACGAGAACATGCCGTACCACTGCCGCTCGCTCGTCTCGCAGGCGCTGAACCACGGACGTCAGCGCTCGCTGAGCGGCTCGAAGGTGCTGATCGTCGGCGTTGCGTACAAGAACGACATCGGCGACACGCGCGAGTCGCCGGCACTGAAGCTGATCGAGCTCCTCCGCAACGCCGGTGCTGAGATCTCCTACCACGATCCGTTCGTTCCCGAGCTCACAGAGGCCGGCCTCGAGTCGGTCGAGCTCGATCCGGCCGCCTACGACTGCGTGGTGATCGTGACGGCGCACTCCGAGATCGACTACGCCGACACTCCTGGACAAGGCACACGTCGTCGTCGACCTGAGGAACGCCACCGGCGCGGCCGGCCGCGCGAGCCCGAAGGTCTGGACCCTGTGATCAAGGTCGGTCTGGCGGGCCTCGGCTACTGGGGCCCGAACCTGGCCCGGAACTTCGACGATCTCGCCGAGCTCGCCTGGCTCTGCGACCTCTCCCCGGAGCTCCGCGAGCGCTACGGCGCCCGCTATCCCGACGCGAAGACGACGGACCGCTTCGACGACCTCCTGGACGACGACTCCGTCCAGGCGGTCGTCATCTCCACGCCCGTCGCGACGCACTACGACCTCTCCCGCCGGGCGCTCTCGGCCGGCAAGCACGTCTTCGTCGAGAAGCCGCCCGCCCTGAGCGCTGCCGAGTCGGACGAGCTCGTCGCGCTCGCCGAGGAGCGCGAGCTCGTCCTCCTCCCCGGCCACCTGCTGCTCTACCACCCGGGCGTCGCCAAGCTGCGGGAGCTGATCGACTCCGGCGAGCTCGGCGAGATGCTCTACATCTACGGCAACCGCCAGAACCTCGGGCAGATCCGCAAGGACGAGAACGCCCTGTGGTCGCTCGGCGTCCACGACCTCTCGGTCATCCTCCACCTCGCCCGCGAGGAACCTTCGGAGGTGTGGGCGCGCGGCGAGTCCTTCATCCACGACGGCGTCGAAGACGTCGTCTTCTGCTACCTCCGCTTCCCGTCAGGCCTCGTCGCGCACATGCACTTGTCGTGGCTCGACCCCCACAAGAAGCGAGAGATGACCGTCGTCGGCCGCAACAAAATGGCCGTCTTCGACGACATGGAGCTCGAGCGCAAGGTCACCGTCTACGACAAGGGCACGGAGCAGCGCGCCGAGAGCTACGGCGAGTGGCGCACACGCACCGGGGACATCTACATCCCCAAGATCCCCAACGACGAGCCACTCCGGCTCGAGTGCACGCACTTCCTCACGCTCGTCGCCGGCGACGGTGACCCGCTCACAGCCGCCCGGGACGGGGCCGCGGTCGTCCGGGTGCTCGAGCAGCTCCAGGCCTCGCTCGAGCGAGCACCCGTTTGAGCTACGAGCTGGGCCAGAACGTCGTCGTCTACCCCGGCACGGTGATCGGCGACGGCTGCCGGATCGGGGACAACGTCGTGCTCGGCAAGCAGCCGTCACTCTCGCCCCGCTCGACGACCGCCCGCGAGGAGCTCCCGCCGCTCGAACTGGGCGCCGGAACGATCGTCTCGACCGGCGCCGTCGTCTTCGCGGGCACGACGATCGGAGCAGGCGTGATCCTCGGCGACCAGAGCTGCGTCCGCGAGCGGTGTGTGCTCGGGGACGACGTCGTCGTCGGCCGCGGGTCGCTGGTCGAGAACGACACGACGATCGGCGCGCGGACGAAGATCCAGGCGCACGCCTACGTGACCGCGTACTCGACGCTCGAGGAGGACGTGTTCATCGCTCCTTGCGTCGTGACCACGAACGACAACTTCATGGGCCGCACCGAGCGGCGCCACGCGCTTCGCCGAGGCCCGACGGTCCGGCGCGGCGCCCGAGTCGGCGGCGGCGCGGTGCTCCTCCCCGGGATCGAGGTCGGCGAGGAAGCGTTCGTCGGGGCAGGCGCAGTCGTGGTCGGCGACGTTCCCGCGCGCGCGGTCGTCGTCGGGAACCCGGCGCGGCAGATCCGCGACAGTTCCGGACGACGAGCTGCTAGCGCAGTAGCTTGAGGTGGTACGAGCCCGCGCCGGGGGCCGAGACCTTCACCTGGACGTAGTACAGGCCGGCCTTCCGCGCCCGATACGACAGGCGCTCGGTCGCACTGGGCCCGCTTCGTTGCCCGGCGAGCTGGTTGACGGAGCGATGGTGATCGACCCGCTTCGTCCCCGGCAGCCAGATCGCAACGTTCAGGTCCGGGCCGGCCTTTCCGAGCCCTTTCAGGACGACGCGCAGCCGCTGACCCTTTCGCAGCCGGACGGCGTAGACGTCGTTCTGGTCGTTCCAGTAGTCGATGCTCGCAACGAGGCTGCGTCGCTTGATGCGCCTCGCCCGCGCTCCAGCGTCATCGTTGGTCTCGAAGCGATCGACCGCCGGCAGCGCACCGGGCCACTGAATCGCTCGCGTGACGTCGAGTCGACCCCACCCCGTCATGCTGTCGCGCTCGAAAGCACAGCGGCGGCAGCCGTTCGTCGGCGTCATGTCCAATGCCGACCGCTCCATCAACCCCACGACCTGTTCGGCCCGCAGCGCCGGCCACGCGCCCCACACGAGCGCCGAGGCCGCGGACACGATCGCGGCCGCAAACGACGTCCCCTGCGGATTTCGGTACTCGGCCGGGCCGCAGTCGGAGTAGCCCTGCGCAAGGCAGGTCGCCCGGAGGGCGGTGACCGGCTTCGGCAGCGTGGAGTACAGCTCCTCGCCGGGCGCCGCGATGTCGTTGTAGAGGACGTCGCGGTTCGAGAACGCCGGCACGTTGCCGTCCCTCGAGAGTGCACTGACGCCGAGCACGTGCGGTAGCGCCGCCGGGTAGCTGGCGTAGCGCCAGGGCTGCTCCGGCGCCTGGTCGCCGTTCCCGACCGCAGCCACGACGACGGCGCCGTTGCGCACCGCGTACGCGACCGCATCCGCCTCCAACGCGGAGAAGCTGTCGTGCTCGGGATCGAGCGGGTCCCGGATCCCACCCAGGCTGAGGTTGATCACGCGAGCTCCCGAATCGACAGCCCACCGGATCGCCCGCGCCTCGGCCTCGAGCGGGACAACGCCGTCGGACCGCACGACCTTCGCGACCAGCAGCTGCGCCGGGAACGCGAGCCCCGCGATGCCCTCGCCGTTGTCCAGGCGAGCGGCCATCAAGCCGGCGACGAAGGTCCCGTGCCCCTTCGTGTCGCGCAGCGGGTTGCCACCGACGAAGCTCTTCGCGCCCGCGATGCGGCCCTGGAACTCGGGATGTGCGCCGTCAACGCCGGAATCGATGACTGCAATGCGCATGCCGGGCAGCGTCGGTCGCTGTGTCCAGGCGTCGAACGCGCGCACCGTCGGCACGTACCACTGCCGCGCGTACAGCGGGTCGTTCGGCGCAAAGGCCAGCCGCCGGCCGGCTGCCAGACGCTCGACGTAGGCAACGCCGGGCATGCCCGGCGACGCCGCGGGCGCTCGGTGCCGAAAGCGCGACGGCAAACGGGCCGATCACCGATGCAGAGCCCCCCGTCTGAGCCTCCACCGCGGCCGCGAGAGTCTCGGCATCGGCTCCGGGGGCGACGCCGACGGCGAAGCGTCCGGCCTCGGCCGCGCCCGGGAAGGACGAGGGCGGCTCCGGCGAGCGCCAATGCGAGTCGACGCTTCATCCGCTCACCACGAGCGTCGCGCTCGTGCCGGCGACCAGGCCTCGGCCCGGCGTCGCGATCCGAGCCCGGTAGCTCCCGGGTGGAACGTGGATGGCGGCGAGGAACTCACCCTGCGCGTCGACACGGGCCCGTCCGACGGTTCGCCAGGCTCCGCCGCCGTTCTGACGCTGGATCTCCACCGCCGCGCCCGCGAGGACCGGGCGAACCGTTCCGCGCAGTTCCATGGGATCGAGGACCGGGTTGAGCGCGATCCGCGGCGCGACGCTCACGCGCGTCACCGCCGTGCGCGCGAAGCCGGTGTTGAGCCGATACTCACCGGTCGCCGTCGGCCTGACGGCGGCGGAGAACGTTCCGTTCGCCTGCGGCTTGACGGTCGCAACCGTTCGCCACCCGGCGGCGGTTCGCTGCTCGAGGACCGGTCTTCCGACCCCGCGCGCCTTCCCCGTCAGCTTGCCCGCCGCGCCGTAGACGAGCGGCTTCGGCGGCGGCGCCAGCTGCATCACGCCGATGCGGAACCACGTCGAGCGCAGCCCGAGTGCGCGCCGAACGTCGGCGCCCCGCAGCCCGGCCTCGCCGAGTGACCCAATGCCAGTGATCGTGGAGATGCGAGAGGAAGCATTGACCGTCGGGCGCACGTCCGTCAACCGCCCGGGCGTCTTCAGCACTCGATCGAGCCGCGCCGCGGGCACGACGACCGGGCCCCAGGTGTGGTGGGGGGAGGCCGAGTCGTAGGGATCATCGACCGAGACGAGATAGGGAACCGGGCTCGACCCGGGCCAGACGTCGCCGATCGAGGCGGTTCGTCCTCCCGACGTCGAGTGGAAATACGTCGTCACCACCCGTCCGCCGTACAGCAGGACCTCGCCCGCCGTCTCGTCAACTGCCAGGTTCGTCGAGGCCTCCTCCTCGTCGATGCCGCGATAGACCTGGCTGCGGACATCGGCGTAGAGGTCGAAATCGCCGTTCACCTTCCTCGTCGCGAGGGCGTAAGAGCGCGCCGCGACGGCCTGGGCCTTCAGCACTTCGGCGGGCCAGTCGTCTGGCACCTCGGCCGGGACGACCCCGTAGAGGTACTGCTCGAGCCCGACGACGTTGATCACGCGCAGCCGCCCGCCCGGAACGTCGACCCGGATCGAGCCGCGGTAGGGCCGATCGAGGCGAAGGGGTTGCGCGCCCGGGAGGAACTCCAGTGGGCCAGCGAGCTTGATCTTGCGCTTGGCGCCCTTGGCCTGGATCCTCAGTCCCGGCCCGAGCACCTGTTTGCCGGCTGCCAGCGCCCGGGCCTTTCCGCTCGCGTCTCGAACTCGAAACGGCGCCTCTGAGGAGATCGTCAGCGAGCGCTTGGCCGGAGCAAGCAGTACGCGGACCTTCGCAACCGGCGCCTGACCGATCGTCGTCCCGCGGTAGTAGTGCGCCAGGATCCGGTCATACGAGCTCCCCCGGCGGGCGAAGCCGCTTGCGCCCCACTGGCTCATCCCGACGCCGTGACCCCAGCCGCGGCCCGTGATGACGAACACCGGCTCGCCGGCTTGAGGGCCGCGGGATCGCCTCGACCGACTTGCGCGCCGATGCCCCGGCAAGCGCCAGCCCGGCTGTCAGAAAGCCGCAGATGACCCCTGCTGTCAGGACGAGCGTGCGAGACATCGCGTGAGGTGACCCGGTTCCGCAGGAACCTTGGTGAGGCTACCGGATGCTCGCCCGAAAAAACCGTTCCTTTACAGGGTTCTCACGATGCGAGCGTTACGGACGGGCGACTAGCCGAGCCGAGCTGCGTACTGCTGCTCGTAGTACTTGCGGTACTCGCCGCTCTTCAGCGGCTCCCACCAGGCCCGATGCTCGCGATACCAGTCCACGGTCGCCGCAAGCCCGTCGGTGAAGGAGCGTGAAGGCTGCCAACCGAGGTCACGAAGCTTGCGGTCGTCGAGTGCGTACCGCCGATCGTGGCCCGGGCGATCCTCCACGTGGCGGACGAGCGACGGGTCGGCGCCGGTCAGCTCGACGATTCGGCCGATGACGTCGAGGTTCTCCCGTTCCTCGCCGCCGACGTTGTAGACCTCTCCGGGGCCTCCCTTGCGAAGGACGTGCTCGATCGCCGAGCAGTGGTCCTCCGCATGCAGCCACTCTCGAACCTGACGACCGTCGCCGTAGACCGGCAGGTGCTGACCGTCGAACGCATTCGTCACGAACAGCGGAATCAGCTTCTCGGGATACTGGTTCGGCCCGTACGTGTTGGCCCCACGCGAGATCGACGCGTTGACCCCATACGTCCGCACGTAGGCGAGCACCTGGAGGTCGCCGCCCGCCTTCGACGCGGAGTAGGGACTCGAGGGCCGCAGCGCGTCCTCCTCGGTCGACCGCGCCTCGCCCTCGACGTCGCCGTAGACCTCATCCGTCGAGACCTGGACGAAGCGGAGCCCGTGCACGCGGACGTACTCGAGGAGCACGTGCGTCCCGTAGACGTCGGTCTCGATGAAATCCCCGGCCTCGAGGATCGAGCGATCGACATGGGTCTCGGCGGCGAAGTTGACGATCGCATCGCAACCTTCGGCCGCTTCGGCGACCATCGCCGGGTTGCAGATGTCGCCGTGCACGAAGCGGTGCTCGACTCCCTCCAGGTTCGCAAGGTTGCCCGAGTAGGTCAGCTTGTCGAGCACGACGACGTCTTCGCCCGCTGCCGCGAGGCGCTTGACGAAGTGCGAACCGATGAAGCCGGCGCCGCCGGTGACCAGGACCGCCACAGCGCCGAAGCGTAGTCAGCCCAGCGCCGAGCGGCTAGCGCAGGTCGTACCGCTTCACCGCGACTCGTCCGACCTTCTTGCCGAGGACGAGCCCGGTCTCGTTGTCACTGCGGAAGTGGATGCCGCCGTAGAGGCGAGAGATCGCGGCTTCGTCGGCCCAGGCGCGAAGCTTCCGCGCCTCGCGCGGGAAGCCCGCGGCGAGGACGGTCGACGCCGCGCCCGAGGTGGTCGAGTGGCCCGAGACGTAGGACGGGAACGGCGGGGTCACGATGTACGACAGGAAGTTGGAGTCGAACTCACGGCGGATCGCCGTCACGGGCCGCTCCGACCAGTAGGTGAACTTCGCATCCCAGCAGGCGATGAAGGCGTCGGCCTGCGCGGTGTTCAGCGCCGCCAGCAGGTCGGCGGCGGCCCGATCGGAGAGCCTGTAGCGGCGGATCAGGTCGAGTGCGATCTGGTTCCAGTGCCCGGGCGGCGTCACCGTTCCGGGGCCATCGGCCCAGAAGTCCGCGATCCGCTTCTGCTCGGCGGTGAGACCGCGCGCGACGTCGTAGACCTCGCGAAGCTCCCGCGCGTATCGCCTGCTGCCGAAGGCGGGCGGCGGGCCGGGCCGGTAACGCGAGCCGGAGGAGATGTTCCACGTCCGCCAGGTGCCTGCGAGCGGCTCGAGCGGCGGCGCGAAGGCGGGCGGCGTCGGCACCCAGAGACCCGGCCCGACCGGCACGGTGCCCTGGAAGACCGCGTCAGAGCCGTCGGTGCGGGCGTACGCGACGACTCGCTCACCGAGCCGGCGACCCCACTCGAGGCCGGCGCGCGGACGCTCACCGGCGGCGAGATCGTCGAACGCCTGGGCGCGGTCGGGATACAGATAGGCGAGAACGGTCGCCGCGGCGCCGGCGACCGCAGCCCGCCGATAGCGTCGAGGGAGGTTCGACGCATCCTGCATCGCAACGCTCACCAGGGCGAGCCCTCTGGCGGCGCGCGGCGGATTCGTGCGGTGAGACGCGATCTCCGCGAGCTCGACGTCGATCCAGCGCGTGACTGCTGCTGCGGAGCGATCGTGGCTGCGGGCCGGCGCTGCGCCGACGACGGCGAGCGAAAGCCCCGTGAGGGCGAGGACGGCTATTGCGGCGCGGATCTTCATTTCCACCGCATCCTTCGCAGCAACGTTCGATTTGGTTCAACGCAGGCGCTCGAGGCAAGCAGCCAGCCCTTCGCGCCAGTGGGGCAGGCGTGGAGCCTCAGCGTGCTCGCTGCGGAGCACCGAGTAGGCCGGCCGTGGAGCAGGGGCTCCGAACTCCGCCGTCGTGATGCGTCGAACCCGGCAGGCCAGGCCCGCCTCCGCGAAGATCGCCTCGGCGAACTCGGCCCACGTGCAGTCGCCCTCGGCGGCGACGTGCCAGGTTCCCTGCGGAAGCTCGAGCAGCTCGCGCGTCGCCGCTGCGAGGTGCCCGACGTAGGTCGGCGAGCCGCGCTGGTCGTCGACGACCGCGACCTCCTCTCGCTCCGCGCCGAGCCTCAGCATCGTCCGGACGAAGTTGTGCCCCGTCGGGCCGAAGAGCCAGGAGGAGCGGACGATCCAGCCGTCGCGGAGCTCCTGCTCGCCCTGGAGCTTCGTGCGCGCGTACACGCCGAGCGGATTCGGCGCGTCCGACTCGACGTACGGCTCGCGCTTCGTGCCGTCGAAGACGTAATCGGTCGAGAAGTAGACGACCGGAGCGCCGAGCGCGACGACGTTGCGGGTCCCGAGAACGTTCACGCGCTCTGCGCCGGCCGGGTCGGACTCCGCGTCGTCCACCTTCGTCCACGCCGCCGCATGCAGGACGAGCTCCGGGCGCTCGTCGATACGGATACGGCTCGGTCACGTCCCACTCGGCACTGGTCGCTGCCCGGCTCGTCCGGGAAGGCTTCGGCCAGCGCCGTTCCGAGCTGCCCGCCGGCCCCGGTTATGAGGACGCCGCTGCGTCCCGTTCCGAGAGCGTCGGCGATTGGGTGCTCCAGAGATGCTTCACCCGCGGATCGTCCCACGGGACCTCGTGCTCGTCTGGGTCGGCCGGGTCGTACTCCTCGGTGACGTGGTAACAGAAGAGGAGATCCGTCAGGGCCTCGAAGCCGTGGGCGTACCGCCCGGGGATGTAGACCGCAACCGGGTTGTCGTCGCCGATGTCGAGGGAGAACGTCTCACCGGTCTCGCGATTGAGCGCGACGACCCGCGCCGTCCCCTGGAGACAGGCAAAGAGATCGTCCTGCCCCCGCTCGTGGTAGTGGAGCCCGCGGATCACCCCCTTCCGCGAGTACGACAGATTCGTCTGCATGGTCCGTTTCGGCAGCCGGCTCTCACGCCGCAGCTCCATGAACCACCCGCGCCCGTCCTCGAACCGGCGCAGGGGCAGGACCTCGATGCCCTCCATCACTGCTTGTTGACGCCGTTCTCGCGCACGAAGTCGTTCACGGCGTAGTACGCGTCGATCGACTCACCCGCGTCGCCCCAGAAGCCTTCGACCACGTCGTACTCCATCGTTCCCTGGTCGATGAACCAGTTGTTGACGTCCGTGATCTCGAGCTCACCGCGGCCCGACGGCTTCAGCGTCGGGATCACGTCCCACACGGCCTCGTCGTAGAAGTACACGCCCGTGACTGCGTACTCGCTCGGCGGCTGCTCGGGCTTCTCGACGATACGCACGACGCGCTCGCCGTCGAGCTCGGCGACGCCGAGATGCCGGAGGTGCTCGGGCTCACCGAGCCGCGCCAGCACGATGCGGCCGCCGCGCTCCTGGCGCTCGAAGTTCTCGATCGGGGCGCGAATCGACCGCTCGAAGACGTTGTCGGCCAGCATCACGACGATCCGGTCGCCCTGCCCGAACCGCTCCGCGAGGCCAAGGGCGTCGGCGATGCCGCCTTCCTCCTCCTGGTAGGCGTAGAAGAGGCGATCGATGCCGTGGTTGTGACCGTTTCCCAGCAGCCGGAAGAACTCCCCCGCATGGGTCCCGCCGGTCACGAGCATGATCTCGGAGACGCCGGCATCGACGAGCGCCTCGATCGCGTAGGTGACCATCGGACGGTCATAGATCGGCAGGAGGTGCTTGTTGGTGATGCGGGTGAGCGGATTCAGGCGGGTGCCTTTCCCGCCGGCGAGGATGACGCCCTTCATCGGCGCAGGATGCTACGGGTTTCCGGAGACTGGCTAGCGGCCCGCCGGTCGCACCGCCGGCGCGGACGGAGCGTCGAGCGGCGACGGCTTCACCCGGAAGATCTTTGCCGCGCCCTCCGGCAGCCACCAGTTCCAGCGTCCAAAGAGCTTCATCGCGCTCGGCACCAGGAGCGCGCGGATGATCGTCACGTCGATCAGGATCGCCGCCGCGAGCCCGAGGCCGAACTGCTGGAGCCCGACGATCGAGCCGGCGACGAAGCCCATGAACGCGGCGACCATGATCAGCCCGGCCGCTGTCACGAGCCGTCCGGTCTTCGCGAGGCCCTGCGTGACAGCTGCCTCGTTGTCGTGGGTCGCGTCCCACTCCTCGCGCATCCGGCTGACGAGGAAGACCTCGTAGTCCATCGAGAGCCCGAAGAGCATCGCGAACAGGAAGACCGGGATCCAGCCTTCGATCTGGTCGAACTGCGTGAGCCCGAACGGCTCGCCCGCGCCGAGCTTGAAGGCGAGCACGAGGATTCCGAACGCCGCCCCGATCGAGAGCAGGTTGAGGATGATCGCCTTCAGCGGCAGGAGCAGGGAGCGGAAGGCCCGGACGAGCAGAATGTACGTGAGGAGCAGCACAGCGAGCACGAGCCACGGGAAGGCGCCGTACGTGAGGTCGAGGAAGTCGACGCCGAACGGCGGGCCCCCGCCGGCGAGCACCTCGACCCCTGCCGGGAACGCGGCGGCCGGGATGATCACATCACGCAGGCGATCGACGAACTCCTGCGAGTCCGGGAGGCCGTACTCGTGCTTGCCGATCGCCTGGACGTGCAGGTAGCGGCCGGTCGGCTCGCTGACCCCGGGCCCCGCTGCGACCACCTCGGCGACCTCCGAGTCGCCGCGCAGGAGGCTGGCGAGCCGCTCCACGGCGGGGGCAACAGCGGGATCCGACGCACCGCCGTCGCGGCCCGTGTCGATGACGATGTCGGTCGGAGAGATCGCGCCCTCGCCGACGGCTTCGGTGAGGACGTTGAGCCCCTGGACGGCCTCGAGATCCTGCGGAACGCCCTCGTTGGACCCGGGCCCGAGCTGGAGGGCGAGGACCGGGGTGGCCAGGGCGAGCAGGAGTGCGGTCGTCCCGGCCGCAAACACGACGGGGCGACGCATGATCGTCCCGGCGAGCCTGGCCCAAAAGTTCCGCTCCGAGTCCTCGCGCCGCTCGACCACGCGCTTCGGCACCAGCCGAATCCGGTCGAGCCGGTCCTCGAGCCAGTAGAGCAGCACGGGTAGCAGCGTCACGGCGGCGAGCACCGACACGAGCGGGATGAGCAGGCCGGCGAGCCCGAAGCCGCGCATGAACGGCAGCGGCATGAAGAGCATGAGCGCCAGGCCGATCGCGACCGCGGTCCCGCTGAACACGACCGCGCGCCCGGCCGTGTCCATCGTCGCCGCGACCGCGTCCTCCTTCGAGCGGCCCGAGCGCCGCTCCTCGCGGTAGCGATAGACCATCAGCAGCGAGTAGTCGATCGCGATCCCGAGCCCGATCAGCGTGACCATGTTGGTCAGGTACGTGGACAGCGTCATGAAGTTCGCGAACACCCAAACGCACGCGAGCGTTACCGGGATCGCAACGGCGGCCAGCATGAACGGGAGCAGGAAGGAGAGCGTCCCGAAGACGAAGATCAGGATCACGAGCGCGATCGGGATCGCGATCAGGACCTCGCCGACGAAGAGGTCGCGGTTCTGCACCGGCTCGAGGTCGCTTTCGATCGCCGACTGGCCCGTCAGGTAGACCTGGGCGCCGGGGATCTCACCCGCGGCCTCGCGCATCTTCCCCGTGTAGCCCTTCGCGTCGGCCGGCTGGAGCTGCGAGACGATGCGAGCGCTGACCACGTCGCCGGACACGGGCCGCACGTCGGCGAGCTTCCCGGTTTCCAGGGCTTCCGCCGCCCGCAGGGCTGCAGCGCGGGCCGGAGCGATCAGGCTCTGGGCGCTGCCGGCCTCACCCTTGACGACGAGGGAGAACGAGCCTTCGGGCTTCTGGCCGAACCGCTGCTCGAGGATCTTGCCGGCCTTCTCGCTCTCGGCGCCCGGGAGGACGAACCGGTTGGTCAGGAGGTCGGGGAGGCCCGAGGCCGCGATTCCGGAGACGACGGTGAGGGCGAGCCAGGCGGGCAGGACCACCCAGCGAAAACGAATCATCGTCAGCGCCCAGGTTCTCAAGCGTTCACCCTCGTTTCACAAAGTTAGTGCCGGCTAAGCTAGTGACCGCTAAGTTACTGCTGGGAGAGAGGCGTGTCAAGGCTACGATGCACGAGCGCGATGGCCAGACGGAGATACCTGAAAGACGAGATCGACGAGCTGTTCGCGGACCTCTGGCAGGCCTCGCGGCTGAGCGGCCTGCGCCACGGTTTTCGGCCACAGCTCGACGCCTTCAGGACTGACGACCCTCCGTCGTTCACGATCCTCGTCGACATCGGGGGCATCGATCCCGACGAGGTGAACGTGACCGCCGCGGAGCAGCGGCTCACGATCTCCGGCGAGCGGCGGCGCGGACCGTGTGAGGGACGCGTCTACCAGCAGATGGAGATCGAGTACGGAGCGTTCGAGCGCGTCCTCCAGCTCCCAGACGATCTCGACCTCTCGCAAGCCGAGGCCCGGTACGACCGTGGGCTGCTCGTGATCGTGATCCCGATCGCGGAGAAGGCCGAGCCCGCCGAGCGCGTGCCGATCGAGGTCCGGACCGCCGGCCGTGGGAGTGCGAATGACTGACGTGGAGTTCGAGAGCACCGAGGCCCCGGACGCCGACGAGATCGAGATTCCGTCGGCGCTGCCGATCCTGCCGCTGAAGGAGACGGTTGTCTTTCCCGACTCGGCCACGCCGCTCGCGGTCGGCCAGGAGCGGTCGATCGCCCTCATCGACGAAGTGGTCGCGCGCGACCGGTTGGTCGCGCTCGTCACGGTCAAGAAGGGAGACGCCGACCCGCCCGGCTGGGATGACCTCTACGAGGTCGGTACCGCAGCGCTCGTGCACAAGCTGATCAAGGTCCCCGACGGGACCCTGCGCATCCTCGTCCAGGGCATCCAGCGCGTGAGGCTCGACTCGCGGCTGCAGGAAGAGCCGTACCTGATCGGTGAGTTCTCTGTGCTCCCGGACGTCGTCAAGGAGACGAAGGAGCTCGAGGCGCTGACGCGCAACATCCAGATGCAGTTCGGCCGCATCGTCGGCCTGGTGCCCTACCTGCCGGCCGAGCTCGAGCTCGCCGCCGCCAACGTCGACGACCCCAGCGCGCTCTCGCACCTCGTCCTCTCCACCCTGCGCCTGAAGGCCGCCGAGAAGCAGCAACTGCTCGAGGAGCCGGATGTGGAGAAGCGGCTGCTGGCGATCGCCGCCATCCTCAGCCGCGAGCTCGAGGTCTTCGAGCTCGGGACGAAGATTCAGTCCCAGGTCCAGTCCGAGCTCGAGAAGGGTCAGCGCGAGTACTTCCTGCGCCAGCAGCTGAAGGCGATCCAGGAGGAGCTCGGCGAAGGCGATCCCGAGCAGGCGGAGCTCAAGGAGCTCCGTGAGCGCGTCGAGCAGGCCGGGCTGCCGGAGGAGGTCCGCACAGCCGTCGATCGCGAGCTCGGGCGGCTCGAGCGGCTGCCCTCGGCCGCTGCGGAGCACGGCGTCATCCGCACGTACCTCGAATGGATCCTCTCGCTGCCGTGGACGAAGATGACCGAGGACGACCTCGATCTCGAGCGAGCGCGGCGGATCCTGGACGAGGACCACTACGACCTGGACAAGGTCAAGGACCGGATCATCGAGTCGCTCGCGGTTGCGAAGCTGAAGAACGATGTCTCGGGCTCGATCCTCTGCTTCGTCGGCCCGCCCGGCGTCGGCAAGACCTCGCTCGGGCAGTCGATCGCACGGACGCTCGGACGTGAGTTCGTCCGGATCTCCGTCGGCGGCGTCCGCGACGAGTCGGAGATCAGGGGCCACCGCCGCACGTACATCGGGGCGATGCCCGGAACGATCATCCGCGGCCTGCGCGACGCCGAGTCGAGGAACCCCGTCTTCCTGATCGATGAGATCGACAAGATGGGCGCCGACTGGCGCGGCGACCCCGCCAGCGCGATGCTCGAGGTGCTCGATCCGGAGCAGCACAGCGACGTTCCGGGACCACTACCTCGACCTGCCGTTCGACCTCTCCAAGGTGCTCTTCATCACGACGGCGAACCAGCTGGAGACGATCCCCGCGCCGCTGCTCGACCGGATGGACGTCATCCAGCTCTCGGGCTACACCGAGGACGAGAAGCTCGGGATCGCGCGCAAGTACCTCGTGCCCAAGCAGCTGGAGGCTCACGGTCTCGACCCGGAGCGGGTCACGATCACCGAGGGCGCGCTGCGCACCGTGATCCGGGAGTACACGCGCGAGGCCGGCGTCCGGAACCTCGAGCGCCAGATCGCGGCGCTCGGGCGGAAGGCGGCGCGACGCGTCGCCGAGGGCAAGGCCAAGGGTGCGATGAGGATCGACGAGCGGCGCGTCCGCAGCTGGCTCGGCCCGCGCCGGTTTGCGGGCGAGGTGCGCCGGCGGACGTCCGATCCAGGCGTCGCCACCGGTCTCGCCGTGACCGCTGCAGGCGGCGACGTGCTCTTCATCGAGGCGAGCGCCTATCCTGGCCGCGGCCGCCTGAACGTCACGGGCCAACTCGGCGACGTGATGGAAGAGTCGGCGGAGGCGGCACTCTCCTGGGTGCGATCTCACACCGAGCTGCTCGGCCTCGATCAAGCGTGGTTCACCGAGCACGACATCCATGTCCACGTTCCGGCCGGCGCGGTGCCCAAGGACGGGCCCTCGGCAGGGATCACGATGGTGACCGCGATCGTCTCCCTCGTCAGCGGCCGCCCGGTCTCGGAAGACGTCGCGATGACCGGCGAGGTCACGCTCTCAGGCCAGGTTCTGGGCATCGGCGGCGTCCGCGACAAGGTGCTGGCCGCCCAGCGTGCCGGCGTCCACAAAGTCATCCTCCCGAGGGAGAACGAGCCCGACCTCGAGGACCTGCCGGGCGAGACCCGGAAGGAGATCGAGTTCGTTCTCGCCGACAATGTCGACGAGGTCCTGGCCCAAGCGTTCGAGGGAGCACCGCCCATGAGCAGGCCGAGGCGCGTAGGATCGGAGAAGCAGGCCGCAGCCACTGCCTAGTGCGTTTGTAGGCTTCGGCCCTCGGGTAAACGACGCAAACCAAGACGAAAGGACGGCCGAGATGGCCACAGCGAAAGACAGGATCTCCTACGCGACGCCGTACGTGAGGCGCGCGCTCCAGGACGAGGAAGTCCGGGAGAACTTGAAGAGCGCGATCGCCAGCCGCGCGCGACATCTACGACGAGTTGATCGGCGAGCCGCAAGCCGTCGGCGATCGCGGCGAGAGTCGCGACGGACGAGGACTCCAGGGCAACCTCAGGTCGGCGATCGACGACCTGAAGAACGCAGCGAACCGCGTCCAGGGCAAGAGAGACCACTCGACCCGGAACGCCGCGCTCCTTCTGACGGGGATCGTCCTCGGGATCCTCTTCAACCCGATCACCGGGCCGCAGACCCGCGCGTGGCTCGCCGATCTGATCCTCGGTGAGGAGGGCGGCGAGCTGCCGGCTCCCCAGCCGGAGCGGACGGCACGACCGGCGCCTAGGCCCGAACCGCCTCGACGCCGCTGGCGAGTAGAAACCCCGCCGCCGCGAGCAGCACGATCGTGCCCCCCGGGGGCAGATCGCCGTAGTACGCCGTCGTCAGGCCGGCGAGGACGCTGGCGAGACCGATGGCCATCGCGAGGACGAGCGTCGACCGCAGGCTCCAGGCGAGCCGGCTCGCCGCCATCACCGGCAGCACCATCAGGGCGGCGATGAGCAGGATGCCGACGATCCGCATCGAGACGGCGACGGTGATCGCCGCCAGGACGACGATGACGAGATTGAGCAGCGCGACCGGGACACCGGTGACGACGGCCGCCTCCTCGTCGAGGACGACGCCCGTGAGCGCGCGGTAGAGCAACCCGACCGTCGCCAGTGCCGCCGCACCGAGCACGACGACGATCGCCACGTCTTCGCGTGTGACGGTCAGGATCGAGCCGAAGAGGTAGCTGAAGAGATCGACGTCCAAGGCGCCGGCGGCGCTGATCAGGACGACTCCTGCAGCGATGCCCGTGTAGAAGACGAGCGCGAGCGCCTGGTCTCCGGCCGTGCGGCGCGTCGCCCGCAGCCACTCGATCGCGACGCCGCCGAGGACCGCGGCGACGAGCGCCGTCACGACGGGAGAGACGTCGAGCAGTACGCCCAGCGCGACTCCGGCGAACGCCACATGGCCGATCCCGTCTCCGATCAGGCTCATGCGACGCTGGACGAGGAAGAAGCCGACCGCGGGCGCGACCAGGCCGACGACGGCGCCCGCCGCGAAGGCGAGGCGCATGAACTCGGAGTCAAACATGGACGTGCGACGGGTCGTGCCAGAGCTCCGGCAGCGCCGAGGGGTGCCCGTCGAAGACGACCGTTCCCCGGACGAGAACGAGGCGCTCGACGAAGCGCTCGATCGCGCCGAACTCGTGCGAGACGTAGAGGACGGTGACCGCGAGCTCGCGGTGGAGCCGGTCGAGGAGGGCCGCAAGCGTTTCCTGCGATTCCGCGTCCACGCCGGTGGTCGGCTCGTCCAGCACGAGGAGCGAGGGCTCGGCGGCAAGTGCCTTGCCGATGAAGGCTCGCTGCTGCTCGCCGCCCGAGAGCGTCCGAAGCGGGCGTCGGGCCAGGTCCTCGAGGCCGACCCGCTCGATCGACGCGGCGACGATCTCTCGATCGCGGCGCTTGAGCGGGCCGAAGAGGCCGCCCTTGGCCAGGCGTCCGGCGGCAACCACCTCCTCGACCGTCGCCGGCGCGTCGATGCCGAGCCGCGCGCGCTGGGGGAGGTAGGCGAGCTCCGAGCGTCGTGAGGAGCGGTGAGCGGGCTCGCCGTAGAGGAGAGCCTCGCCGCGATCGGGTCGCAGAAGGCCGAGGACGAGCTGGACGAGCGTCGTCTTCCCGCCGCCGTTGGGGCCGGCGATCGCCACCAATTCTCCCGGAGCGACGCTCAGGCCGACGTCGGTCAGGACGGGGACGCCGTGGCCGTAGGCGAAGGAGACGCCGCGCAGCTCGACCGCTAGCGGCAATCCAGGCCCCGGCGAAGAGCGCGCAGGTTCTCGCGCATGACCGAAAGGTAATCCGCTCCGCGATCGAGCTCGTCCTCGGAGAGCCCCTCGAGTGGGTTGAGGACGTCGGTCGCCGCTCCGGTCTCACGCGCGACGGTCTCGGCCAGTCGTGGCGAGACGAGCGTCTCGAAGAAGATCGTCGTCGCCTTCGCGTCCCGCACGTGCTCGACCACCTCCTCGAGCTCGCGAGGCGTCGGCTCGACCTCCGGGGAGAGGCCGGTGATCGGGATCTGCTCGAGCTGGTACCGGCGGGCCAGGTAGCCGAACGCCGCGTGAGTCGTCACCAGCTCGCGTCGGCGGCACTGCGCCAGCCCGCGGGTGAACTCGCGGTCGAGGTCGCGGAGCTCGGCCACGAGCTCCTCGCCCGCCTCGGGCCGGCCGAGGACGCGCGCGATGCGCTCGACCATGGTCGCGTAGCGCAGGGGATCGAGCCAGACATGCGGGTCGCGCTCGAGCTCCTCGCGATCTCCCTCGGCGTGCTCCGCCACGAGCAGGTCGACCGCCGTGCCGTCGGCACCCTCGACGGCGTCGACGACCGCAGGCTGGAAATCGGCGCCGAGATAGAGCACGACGTCGGCCGAGCGGATCCGCTCGACGTCTCGCGCCGACAGCTCCACATCGTGCGGCTCGGCGCCCGCGGGTGTCAGGTTTCGGACGCTGACCGCCTCGCCGCCCACCTGCTCGGCGGCCCAGGCGAGCGGATAGAAGGCCGCGACGACGTCGAGCTCGCTCGAGCCGCCGGACGAGCCCGAATCCCCGCCGCACGCGGTCGCGCCCGCCAGGAGGCAAATGAGAACGAGAACGGTTCTCGACATCGGGCCAGGAGGCTACCAAGAATGAGAATCGCTATCGTTCTGGCCGATGACGAGCCCTTCGACCGCCTGGCGCGCGCACGCCGATGCCGTCCTCCGCGAGTCCGGCTACAAGCCGGGCAGGGCGAGAACGGCAGTCATCGAGGCGCTCGCCGGGCAGCACTGCTGCCTCCCGGTGGCGGAGATCCACGAGCCGCGTCAGGAAGAGCCGCCCCGGCGTGGGCATCGCGAGCGTCTACCGCGCGCTCGAGACGCTGACCGGGCTCGGGCTCGTTCACAGGCTCGAGCTTGGCTCCGGCGGAGCGCACTACGAGCCCGCGGAGCCGAGCGGAGCTCACCACCACCACCTCGTCTGCGGCGACTGCGGCAAGGTCGAAGCCTTCAGCGACGACCGCCTGGAGCATGTGATCGACAACGTCTCGCAGGACGCGGCCTTCCGCATCCACGAGCACGACGTCGTCCTGCGCGGCTCCTGTCGAGCCTGCGCGGCCTAGGGGCCGCTCGAGCGGGCCAGCGCGCCGCGAAGCGCCTCGCCACCGGCGCCGGCGAGCCCCGCGAACGATTCGTCGGCTCGAGCATTCGGAGTCGCCCGCATGATCTGGCGCAGCGATCCCGGCTCGAGCCCGGTCGCGCTCGAGATGTCGCGGGCCTGAAGCAGGATCGCACCCGGCTTGGGCGCGTTGCTCGAGTCGGAGATCGGCGGCGCCCAGCCGGAGACGACCGTCAGCGGCAGGTCGCTCAGCCGTCTCCAGGCGTTCAGGTACGGGTAGGGCGGAACGACGCCGTCGTAGCCCTTGAAGAGCAGCGACGTCGGGTGGATCTCGAAGTGGAGGTGGTAGGGCGTGTGCTCGGCGTCGCCGGTGTTGCCGATGAAGCCGAGGACGTCTCCCGCGCGCACCTGGGCGCCGTTCACGGCGAGCGGCGAGAACGCCGAGAGGTGCGCGTAGTAGAACTCGTTGCCGGCCTGGTCCTGGAGCCAGAGCCGTAGGCCGCCGACGTCGTTCCACCCGACCGAGTAGACGATGCCGTTGGCGACGGCGAGGATCGGTGCGCCGAGGGGGGCGAAGATGTCCTCCCCGTGATGCCAGCCGGTGTTCGCCCTCGGAGCGCCGAAGGTGTCCGTGTACGAGGCCTGCCCGTAGACGGGGAAGACGTAGCCGCCCGCGGTCAGCTTCGGGAAGACGCCGAAGGGGATCTCGCGGACCGGCGGCGGCCCGCCTTGCTCGTCCGCTCGCTGCTCCTTCTCCGACTTCGACTCTGGTGCCTTTGGCCGTTTCGGCTTCGCCCTGAGGTCCTCGTCCGGCGTCGTGGGCAGCGTCTTCGGCGCCGGCGGCTTCGGCGCCGCGGTCATCTCGGCGGCGACGTCGGTAAACCCGACGACGATGTCGGTGCCGGCCGGAGCTCCGTTGTGCTCCGCGTTCAAGTGGACGACGAGCGCCGTCACGCCGGCCTTGAACCCTTTCGTCGCGCCGCTGCCGAACGGCGCGGACGACTGTTGGAGAACTGACACCGAGCCCCAGGTCCCGTACGCCACGCTCGAGCCCGGCGTCCCCGCGACGGCCTGGCCCATGACCACAAGGCCGTTGACGCTCGAGCCGGACGTGTCGCCGCTCGCCGCTCGAGCCGTTGCGGTGGCCGAGGAGCGCGCTGTGACCGATCCGACCGTGATCTCGCCGTTGAAGAACGAGAGGCCGGAGACCTGCACCGAGGCTGCGGCCTTCGTGGTCGTGTTCCCCGCCGAGCCGGAGACCGTGGACGAGACCGAGCCCGCGGTCGCGATCGACCCGTCTCCGGGGAACGCGAAGCTGCCGCCGCCGGAGCCGTTTCCCGAGACCCCGCCGCCAGTCGCGCCGCCGAGACCCGGAGCCGAGACCTGGATCCCGAATGCATTGGCCGTCGGCGTCCCGGCGCTGGTCGCCGACGGGGCACCGGTCGAGCCGGTCAGCGCAAGGACCGACACGACGCCCAGCAGCAGTGACTGGCGCCTGACCACCTCACCAGGTTATTGGCGACCTCCGACGAGCGCCAATCGCTCTCGTGTCGAGTCTAGGATCGGACACGTGGGGAACGCCTCCGTCCTGCTGGCCCGGCTGCGTAGCGAGCCGGAGCAAGCGGCCGTTCTCCTCGACATCGACGGCACCCTCGCGCCGATCGTGGAGCGGCCGGAGGAGGCGGCCGTGCCCGAGGAGACCCGCGCGGAGGTCGAGCGGCTGGCCGTGACGTACGGCCTCGTCGCCTGCGTCAGCGGCCGGCCCGCCGCCGACGCACGCCGCCTGGTCGGCGTCGACTCGATCGAGTACGTCGGCGTCCATGGGCTCGAAGCCGATCCGGAAGCCAGGCGCTTCACGGAGCAGCTCGAGGCCTTCAGCGAACGGATCCCGTGGCCGTGGACCGTCGAGAACAAGGGCGGGGTGACGCTCGCCTTCCACTACCGCGAGGCAGCCGATGAAGCGGAGGCCCGGCGCCGCGCCGATCAGGTTGCCGCGGCGGCGGAGACCGCCGGCCTGACCGCACACCACGGGAGGAAGGTGCTCGAGGTGAGACCGCCGGTCGACGTTGACAAGGGCTCTGCCGTCCGTCGGCTCCTCGGCTCCCGGCGGCTCACGCGCGCGCTCTATGCGGGCGACGACACGACCGATCTGGACGCCTTCCGCGGCCTTGACGAGTCCGGCCTCGACGTGGCCGTCAAGGTCGCCGTCGGCTCGGCCGAGATGAACCCGCAGCTGCTCACCAGGGCCGACATCCTCGTCGACGGCCCTGGTGAGCTTCTAGGTCTGCTGAGGACCCTCTAGGCGGCTTCGAGCACCGGTTCCGGCGCTTCTTCCTCCTCGACCGGCTGCTCGAGATCGCTGCGGCGAACGAGCACGAGGGCCACGACGATCCCGACGGCTGCGACGACCGCGCCCCAGATGAACGCGCTCTCGAACCCGTCCGTCAGCGCGACGGGGAGGGGGGTTCCCGCCTCCACGCCGGCCTCGGTCTTCTGGGTCGCGATCGCAGAGAGCGCCGCGATCCCGAGCGCGCCACCGATCTGCTGCGACGTGTTGAAGAGACCGGAGGCGAGGCCCGCCTCGGACCGCTGGACGCCTGCGAGCGCGGCGATCGAGATCGGAACGAACGAGAAGCCGAGCCCGGCGGCGATCAGGAGGAAGCCGGGCAGAAGATCGCCCAGATACGAGCCCCCGACCGACACCTGCGTGAAGTACAAGAGCCCGGCCGTGAGGAACGCCATGCCTGCGGCGATCACCGGCTTGACGCCGAGCCGGGTCACGAGCTGAGCGGCAATCGTCGACGTGATGATCGCCGACGCGGCGACGGCCAGGTATGCGACGCCGGTCTTCATCGGCGAGTACCCGAGCACCTGCTGCATGTACAGCGTCAGCATCAGGAACATCGAGAACGTCACCGTCCCGAGGATCAGCCCCGCGATGTTGGCCGCACTCACCGTTCGAATCCGGAAGATCGAGAACGGCATCAGCGGCTCCTTGGCGCGGGCCTCCCAGCCGACGAACGCGGCCAGGAGAGCGATCGCCCCGGCGAAGAGACCGATCGTCTCAGTCGATGCCCAGCCGTAGTCGTTCGCCTGGGTGATCGCGTAGACGAGGGTGACGAGGCCGCCCGTCACCAGCACGGCGCCGACGGCGTCGAACGTCTTGACGAAGGTGTCGCGGCTCTCGGTCAGGAGCACCGGGGTCAGGGCGAGCGCGGCCAGCCCGACCGGGACGTTGATGTAGAAGATCCACTCCCAGCTGAGCCAGTCGGTCAGGATGCCGCCGAGCAGCACGCCGGCGACGGCGCCGAACGCGCCGACCGCGCCCCAGACGCCGAGCGCGGTGTTCCGCTCCTTCCCTTCCTGGAACGTCGTCATCAGGATCGACAGCGCTGCGGGCGTGATGATCGCCGCGCCAAGCCCCTGGAAGGCTCGGCCGATGATCAGCGCCTCGTCGCTCCAGGCGAGGCCGGAAGCGAGCGAAGCGACGCTGAAGAGAACGATGCCGGCGACGAATAACCGGCGTCGTCCGAGCAGATCGGCGGCGCGGCCGCCGAGCAGGAGGAAGCCCCCGAAGAACAGCGCGTAGGCGCTGATCACCCACTGGAGGTCCTGCTGAGAGAAACCGAGGTCGACCTGGATCGAGGGGAGCGCGACGTTCACGATCGCGATGTCCAGGACGACCATGAACTGCACCGTGGCGAGCAGGGCGAGCGCCAGCCACTTGCGTTGGGCCGTTTCGACCATCAAATCGTCCTTTCGATTGCTTTCACTTGACTAGAAGACGAATGGAATCCTTGAGAATCGACAGTTCGAGCTTGCGAGGCTACAGCATCAACTTGTTATTTGCAAGCAACTCCTTCTCAAACGAAAGAACCCGAGCTATACTTCCCCGCATGGCCAAGCGCTACGCGCAGTACTGCCCGGTCGCGCATGCGCTCGAGCTCGTCGGCGAGCGCTGGGCGCTGCTCGTCGTTCGGGAGCTACTGGACGGGCCGAAGCGCTACACGGATCTCGCCGAGGGCCTGCCGGGAATCGGCACGAACATCCTCGCCGGGAGGCTGAGGGACCTCGAGGAGGCCGGCATCGTCCAGAAGCGTCGCCTGCCACCGCCCGCGGCCGTAAGGGTGTACGAGCTCACGCCGTACGGCGAAGAGCTTCGCGAGCCGCTCTACGCGCTCGGCCGCTGGGGGGCGAGATCGCTGGGGCCGCCGCGGGCCGACGACAGCCTCCCGCCGGGCTGGCTCTTGAACGCGGTCCGCGCGACGTGCACGTCGGGCTGCCTGCCGGACAAGGTCTTCGAGCTTCGCGTCGACGACGATGCGGTGACCGCCCGATTCGAGGGCGACGAGCTCGTCGTCGAGCCGGGCTCCTCGGCGGAAGCGGACACGATCATCGAGACGGACCCGGCGACGCTGTTCTCGGTCGCTGCCGGTCAGATCTCGGCGGGCGAGGCGATCAAGGACAAGGTGCTCACGGTGACCGGAAGCCGCAAGGATGCCGAGCGCTTCCTCTCCTTCTTCAGCTTCGACGAGCCGCGCTCGCAGCCGCGCCGGTCAGGCGAGCTCGAGCACGTCTGAGAGCCGCTCGACGTAGCGGCCCTGCCACCGCTCGCCCTCCGGCGTGAGCTGCTCGCCCGGGCGCGCGGAGCTGGACGGCTGTCATTCCCGCACGCTCGGCGCCGGGCAGCTCGTCGTTCGCCCCGTCGCCGACGAAGAGGCAGTCACCGGCCTCGACCTCCAGCTCCTCGCACGCCACGGCGTAGATCCTCGGATCGGGCTTGCTGAAGCCGACCGAACAGGAGAAGACGGCCGAGTCGAACACGTCGCCGAACGGCGTCCGCTCCCAGACGTCGGCCACCTCCTGCGAGCAGGCGCTGATCATCCCGAGCCGGTGACCGCGCCGGCGAAGCTCGTCGAGCGTCGGAAGGGCGTCGTCGCGCGGGACGAGTGACTTGAACGTCCATTCCCGCCTCAGCGTCATCACTGTCTCGAGGTCGCCGGTGAGCCCGAGCTCGTCGGCGATCGAGCGCAGGTGCGGCTCGATCGGGCCGAGCTCCCGCTCTCGTCGCCGGCGGATCCAAACCTCGCTGAAGCGCTCGGGGTCGGCAGCGCCGAGCACTCGGCCTAGCTCGACCTGGCGTTGCTTGTCTAATGCCAACGGCCAGGGGACAAGCGTCTGCCAGAGGTCGAAGATGACCGCGCGGTACTTCACCGCGCTTCTTGAGCTTCTCGATCTCGCGCCACGACCGGGTGTTGAGCACCTGGTCTTTCGTCAGCCACGCCCTCCGGGCCTGCGCGACGCCGAGCTCCACGAAGTCGAGTGCCCCAAGCTCGTGTCCGTCACTGGAGATCGCCAGCTTGAGGCCGGCCTCGCCGGCCGCCCTGGCATGGACGTCGCGGAGGTCGAGCCGGTCGGGCTGGGAGTTGATCTCGAGGAACGTCCCGGTCTCGAGCGCCTTCTCGATCACCTTGTCCACCGCGATCTCGGTCCCGCTCCGCTTGTTCAGCTTGCGGGCGGTCAGGTGGCCGATGCCGTCGACGTGCGGGTTCTCCATCGCCGCCAGCACCCGCTCGGTCGGGCTGCGGTCGAACGCGAAATGGAGCGAGGCCATGACCCAGTCGCACTCCACGAGGTCCTCGTCTGGGAAATCGAGAGCCCCGTCGCCGCGGATGCTGACCTCGATCCCGCGCAGGATCCGGAACGGCTTCAGCCGCTCGTTCAGGGCGGCGATCTCCTTCGCCTGAGCCGCGAAGCGGCCGTTGCGCAGGTAGTGGGCGTGGTCGGTGATCGCGACGTAGGCGTAGCCGCGTGCCTTCGCAGCCGTCGCCATGTCTTCGAGGGTGTCTTTGCCGTCGGTCGACCAGGTCGAGTGCATGTGCAGGTCGCCGCGCAGGTCGGAGAGCTCGACGAGCGCCGGCAGCTCACCCTTCCTCGCCGCGTCGAGCTCACCACGACCCTCGCGAAGCTCGGGCGGGATCCACTGGTATCCAAGCCGCTCGTAGAGCTCCTCCTCGGTGCGCGCGGTGAAGACCTCGCCCGACTCGACGTCCTTGACGCCGTACTCGGAGACGGAGAGCCCCTGGCGGACGGCGTCCTCGCGCAGCGCGACGTTGTGCGCCTTCGAGCCGGTGAAGTGCTGGAGCAGGTTGCCGTACGAGTCCGGCGGGACGACTCGGAGGTCGAACCGGAGCCCATCGTGGGAGACGACCGTCGCCTTGGTCTTTCCCTTCGCCTCGACCTCTGAGACCCAGTTGAGACCCGCGAAGTAGTCGGTCAGCGCGGCCGGATCGTCGGCGGTGGCGATGATGTCGAGGTCGCGAACCGTCTCCGTCCGGCGCCGGACCGAGCCGGCCTCGGAGACCTCGTTGCTGGCCGGATGCTCGCGCAGGACGTCGATGACGGCGAGGACGGCTGGGAGCGCCGAGGCCAGCAGCGTCCGCTGCTCCTGCGGCTTCTCGTCGAGCGACTTCAGGATCCGCTCCTCGGTCTTCGCGCCGAGGCCGGGCAGCGTCCGGAGCCGCTGAGCCTCCGCAGCCTGTCGGAGCTCCTCCACGGATCGTGATCCCGAGGTCCTGCCAGATTCGCCGAGCGGTCTTCGGGCCTAGCGCGGGCACCTTCAGGAAGTCGGCGACGCCGGCCGGGACCTGCTTCTTCCGCTTCGTCAGCGCCTCGATCTCGCCGGAATCGACGATCTGGACGATCTTGCTCTCGATCGTCTTCCCGATCCCGGGCAGGTCCTTGGCGCGGCCGTCCAACGCGAGCTGGGCGATCGGGCTCGGCGTCGAGCGGATCTGGTCGGCGGCTCGACGGTAGGCGAGCACGCGGAACTGCTGCTCGCCATCGAGCTCCAGCAAATCGGCGAGCAGGTCGAACTGCTCGGCCACTTGAGCGTTCCGCGGCAAGGTCGCAGCCATTCACGACGATGATATGGGGGAACCCCCGGTTCCCCGCGAACCCACAGCGGACATGTCTGGTGCCAGGCACCGGACCTGTCCAAAGGGCAGAAGGGGACGGATGACGTAAAGCTTCGGACGTGATCTGCATATGTCTGCCCACCTACAACGAGCGCGAGAACCTCGAGCCGATGGTCGCCGCGTTGGGCGAGGTTCTCGGCGACGACGGCGTCGTGCTCGTGATCGACGACAACTCGCCCGACGGGACCGGTGAGATCGCCGACCGGCTCGCGGCGAAACACGACTGGGTTCATGTCCTCCACCGTCCGCACAAGGAGGGGCTCGGGCCGGCGTACCTGGCGGGCTTCAAACAGGCGCTCGAGCTCGGTGCCGAACTGATCCTGGAGATGGACTGCGACTTCTCCCACGACCCCGCCGACGTTCGCCGCCTGACCGCTGCCGCGGAGGGCGCCGACCTCGTGCTCGGCTCCCGGTACGCACCCGGCGGCGGAACGCGGAACTGGGGACTGCTGCGGCGGCTGATCTCACGCGGCGGCTCGCTCTACGCCCAGATCCTGCTCGGCGTGCCGGTGCGCGACCTGACCGGCGGCTTCAAGTGCTACCGGCGGGCCGTGCTCGAGGCGATCGACCTCGATGCGATCCACTCGAAGGGCTATGCGTTCCAGATCGAAACCACCTACCGGGCGCTCCGGAAGGGCTTCCGCGTGGTCGAGGTGCCGATCGTCTTCGTCGACCGACAGGTCGGCGGCTCGAAGATGAGCAAGTCGATTGTGCTCGAAGCGGTGTGGAAGGTGCCGCTCCTCCGCATCAGTACGCTTCGCGCCGGTGCGTGAGACGAGTGACGCGAACTTCCAGCAGGATGTCCTCGAGGCGGAGGGCCCCGTCCTCGTCGACTTCTGGGCGCCCTGGTGCGGGCCGTGCCACGCGATCACACCGATCCTGGAGCGGCTAGAGGATCAGGCCGGCGATCGCATCTCCTTCACGAAGCTGAACATCGACGAGAATCCGGTCGCCGCGTCGCGCTACGGCGTGCTCTCGATCCCGACGGTCATGGTCTTCGAGGACGGCGAGCCGCAGGAGACGGTCCTCGGCGCGCGTCCGGCGGCCCATTTCGAGCACGCTTTAGCGCGCTGGCTCTAGCTCGGGCAGCGGCCGCGACTTCGGCTCCTTGGCGACGCTCTCCTGCCGGCTGGGCGCTCCGCGGGCGCGCGGATCGATGACACCGTAGAGGAGCTCGATCAGGAAGTTGATCGCGATCACGACGAGTGCCGTGTAGAACGTGATCCCGAGCAGCACGGGAAAGTCACGGCGGGCCAGGCTCGTGACCATCACTTGTCCGAGGCCGGGTAGGCCGTACACCGTCTCCACGAACAGCGCCGCGCTCAGCGAGACGGCGATGTCCATCCCGAGCATCGTCACAACCGGCAGCATCGCGTTGCGAAGGACGTGGGAGCGGATCACGAGCCACTCCGGTGCGCCCTTCGCCCGCGCTGTGCGCACGTACTCCTCCTCGAGCGTCTCCAGCGTGCTCGCCCGGATCATTCGCGTGTAGAGCGCCGCGAACATCAGCGCGAAGGTCAACCAGGGCAGCACCATGTGGTAGGCCCACTGCAGCGGCCCGCCGCAGGCGGTCGTCGGGCTGAAGACCTCGCAATAGCCGCCGGTTGGCATCACCCCCAGCTTGTGCCCGAAGAAGTACGAGAGCACGAGCCCGATCCACAGCGGGTGGGCCGAGATCCCGATCAGCACGAAGACGGTCGTCAGGCGGCTGAAGCGGGCTACGGGGACGGAGCGCCGAGAGCAGCCCGATGGGAATCGCGAGCAGCAGCCAGAGCAAGGCGCCGCCGATCACGAGCGAGGCCGTCACCGGAGCGGCCCGCACGAGGATGTCGTTCACTTCCTGGCCGCGCAGGACCCAGGAGTTGCCCAGTGAGCCCTGGGTGGCGAGCTTCCGGACGAACTCTGCGTACTCCTCGTAGAGCGGGCCGTCGATCTGCACCGTGGTGCGGACATCGATTTCTGCGCCGCCGCGCCCCTGGCTCGCCTGGTCGTCCTCCGACGGGATGACGAAGAAGAGGATGAAGGTGACGATCGTGACCGCGAAGAGCATCACGGCCATCCAGGCCAGACGTCTCAGGATGAAGGCTGTCACGCGGGTCCCGCCCGCAGCCTACGAGAAGTGCTCCCAACCCCCAAGCTCGACCGGGACGCCGTAGCGCAGCAGCTCGACGCCCTCGCCGGCCTCGCAGCGGCCGATGACGTGGAAGGCCTCGGAGGGAACCGCGGCGAGCAGCTCATAGTCCTCGCCGAAGCCGAGATCCTCGACCGTCGCGCCGTCGGCCAGCGGCACGCGCTCGAGCTCGACCACGCAGCGGACCTGTGAGCGCTGCGCGATCCGCTCCAGATCGCGTCCCAGCCCGTCTGAGATGTCGAGCATTGCGTGAGCAGTGCGCGCGAGACTTCGTCCCTCCTCGAGTCTTACCGGGGGTCGGACGAAGCGGTTCTCGCGGAAGGCTGCCCCGGCGGCGCCGAGGGGGCCTGTCACGACCAGGAGATCGCCTGGCTGCGCTCCTCCCCGGCCTGGCACGCGCTCGGAGCGGCCGAGAGCGGTCACGCTCAAGTACACGCGGTCGGCAGCCGTCGTATCGCCGCCGATGACCGGGACACCCGTCTCGCGCATCCCGGTGTAGAGCTCGAGCACCTCGTCGAGCTCCGTCTCGCCCGGGAGGCCGAGACTGACGATCAGGCCCGTCGGCTGGGCGCCGGAGGCCGCGAGATCGCTGAGGTTGACGGCCGCCGCGCGGAATCCGAGGTCGCGCCAGGTGATCCAGTCGCGCTTGAAGTGCACGTCCTCGACGAGTGCGTCCTGGGTGACGATCAGGCCGTCGGCCAACTCCGCGGCGTCGTTCTCGATCGCGTGCGCGAGCCCGCGGCGCTCCAGCTCCGCGAGCAGGCCGAGCTCGCCGAGCTCAGAGAGCCGCACTAAGCTCGGCGGCGTCGGCAGCGGCTCGGACGACGGCGACCCCGGTTGCGCCGGCTTCGATGCAGGACCTGGCATTGGAGGCGTCGATGCCGCCGATCGCGATGACCGGGATCGAGACCGCCTCCGCGATCTGACGGAGACCCTCGAGGCCGATCGCCGGCTCGGCGTCCTGCTTGCTCGGCGTCTCCCAGACCGGGCCGGCACCCACGTAGTCCGCCCCTTCCGCCTCCGCCTGGCTCGCTTGGGCGGGTGTGGTCACCGACCGGCCGATCATCAGGCCCGCCGCCTTGGCGAGCTCCGCGCCCGGATCGTGCTGGCCGAGATGGACCCCGTCGGCGTGGAGCGCGATCGCCGCTCGCACGTCGTCATTGACGACGAAGGTGACGCCGAGGGCACGGAACGGTGCGCCGCGCTCGACGACCTCGTCGCTCGACGCCCCCTTGAGGCGGAGCTGGACGACCGTCGCGCCGCCTGCGACAGCCCGTTTCGCGGTCTCGAGGTCGCTGACAATGGCGTGCAGCTTCATTGGGCGACGCGCGCTCGTTCGTCCAGGGTCGCGGGATCCAGGTTGTAGAGCGCGTCGTAGAGCGCTGCGTGGAACGTCCCCGGGCCCTTCGCCTCACGCGCGGCATCTTCGCCGGCGACGCCGAAGGCGACGAGAGCCTCGGCCGCAGCCTCGAGCGGGTTGTCCGGCTTGACGGCGAGGAAAGCGCCGGTCACCGCGGTCGACATGCAGCCCGTGCCGCTCACCGTCGCCAGGAGCTCGTGGCCGTTGCCGACGGCAATGACACGCTCGCCGTCCGAGACGTAGTCAATCGGCCCGGTCACCGCGGCGACGACTCCCAGCCTCCTTGCGGCCTCACGCGCGAGCTCCTCGGGCGAATCGCTCGCGCCGATCGACTCGACGCCGCGGATCTCGGCTTCCCGACCTGCAAGCGTCGCGATCTCGGCGGCGTTGCCGCGCACGACGGCGATATCCAGCTCGGTCAGCAGGCGGCCGGCGGTCTGCGTCCGGTAGCGCGTGGCGCCGGCGCCGACAGGGTCGAGAACGATTGGCGCCTTCGTCGCCTTGCCGGCCAGGATCATCGCCTCGATCCAGTGCTCCGAGAGCGTCCCGATGTTCAGGACGAGCGCACCTGCGACCGCAGCCATCTCCTCCACTTCCTGCGGCGCATGCGCCATCACCGGGAGCGCGCCGAGGGCCAGCGTCGCATTCGCCGTCTCGTTCATGACGACGTAGTTCGTGATCTGGTGGATGAGCGGCTTACGCTCGCGCAGCTCGCGCAGGGTCTGTCCGGCGGAGACCGGCATCGCGCTCCTTGATCTCGAGGACGTCGACCGGACCGTCGCCCTGCCCGATCTCTGTGAGCCCGTTGCGGACCGCTGAGGCGGCCGCGGCAGCCGCGCCGCGACTGGCCTCGACGAGCGAATGGCCTCGGGCGAGCAGCGCCGCGAGCGTCGCCGAATGCGTGCAGCCGGCGCCGTGGGTGGCCGGGACGTCGTAGCGGTCGACGGGAATCTCCACGTGCTGCTCGCCGTCGAAGAGGTGGTCGACGGCCTCCTCGCCGTGGCCGCCCGTGACGATCACCGCGGGTGCGCCGAGCTGATGGATTCGCTCCGCCAGGACCGGGCGCGGTCCAGGGCCGGCAAGCGCCTCGGCCTCGTGGAGGTTCGGCGTCACGACCGTCGCCAGCGGGAAGAGCCGGGTGACGAGCACGTCGATCGCGTCATCCTCGAGCAGCCTCGCGCCGCTCGAAGCGACCATCACCGGATCGACGACGAGCGGAACCGGATGGTCGACGAGGTAGTCGGCGACGACCTCGATCACGCCCCGCGAGAAGAGCATCCCGGTCTTGGCGGCGTCGACGCCGATGTCATCCCACACCGCCTCGAGCTGCTCACGGACGAAGTCGGGCGGAACCTCGTGCACCGCCGTCACGCCGGTCGTCGACTGCGCCGTCAGGGCAACGATCGCGCTCATCCCGTAGCAGCCGGCGGCCGCGAAGGCCTTCAGGTCGGCCTGGATCCCGGCGCCGCCGCCGGAGTCCGAGCCGGCAATCGTTAGACATCTTGGAATGGGCAGATCTGGCTCCCTTCGCCGGCATGAACCGGATCAGGTTCGACGGGTGTGATCTCAGCCGCGTTCAGCGGCACCCCGGTCAGACCACTCTAGCCGTGCAAGGTCGTGCGGTGCCCGCACCCCGGATGGTGTCCGACACCGATGCCTGTCAAGAGCGTTCTGTGTCAAAGGTGTAACGATTCTGCACACTTCGCGGAGCCGGCGCAACATAGGCGGTTAAGCCAAACAGCGGCGCTGGGTGTCGGACACCACGGCGTGTCAAGACCCTCTGTGTCAGAGGTGTAACGATTCTCAACCGCCGAGCGCGAAGCTCGTTCTGGGACGCCACCTGAGATCTGCACCGCGCTCGACGATCGTGGCCTCGACGGCGCGGCACTCGATCGGGAGCTGCGGCGCCACGTCCGCCGCGATCTTGGCAAGTACGTCGGAGTCCTCGCTGACCGCGATCGTCCCGTGCGGGACGATCGTGTCGTGCGCCCCGTCGTAGGGCGGGTAGTCGGGGAACTCGACCGCTAGCGCGCGAATGAGCTCGGCGAACGGCGCGGCCGGTTCCGGGGCGAGGTAGAGCACACCGCCCTCGAAGCGTTCGAGTCGCTCGAACCTGTAGCCGAACGGCTCAACAGTCGCCAGCACACGGCGGAGGCGAGCCTGCACGTCGCCATCGAGCCGCTCCGCCGGAACGAACGGGACGAGGAGCGTGATGTGCGTCCGCATCCCTTCGGCTCCCGCCTGCGAATGAGCGCGGTACCAGTCACCCGTAACCGGCTCGGCCTCGGGCGTCAGAACGACGATCGCGGTCGATCCGGGCGCGTCCCACGGCACCCGTGAAGCCTGCCACTACGCTGGATGCGGATGGCAACGACCGCCGCAACCTGGGACGACCTGCTCACCGGCGAGGAGCTCGCTCACCTCACAACCGAGGCTGCGCGCCGCCCGCGCCACGCGCCGATCCCCGGCGACCTCGACCCCCGCGTTCACGAGACGCTCGAGGCCGCAGGCGTGACCGAGCTCTTCACTCACCAGGCCGAGGCGTGGGAGGCGGCCGCCCGCGGCGAGCATCTGATCGTCACAACCGGAACCGCGTCCGGAAAGACGCTCGCCTTCAACCTACCGGTGCTCGACGCGCTCGCCCGCGAGCCCAAGCTGCGCGCCCTCTACCTCTATCCGACGAAGGCGCTGGCGCAGGATCAGATCCGAGCGCTCACGGCGCTCAGACCGCCCCGGATCAAATCCGCGATCTACGACGGGGACACCCCGAGCACGGAGCGGTGGCAGGTTCGCAAGTGGGCGAACCTGATCCTGACGAACCCGGACATGCTCCACATCGGCGTCCTGCCGCACCACGACCGGTGGGGGGACGTCCTCGCCAATCTTCGCTACGTCGTCGTCGACGAGGCGCACGTCTACCGCGGCGTCTTCGGCTCGCACGTGGCGAACGTTCTCCGCCGGCTCAGACGGCTCGCACGCGTCTACGGCGCCGACCCGCAGTTCCTGCTCGCCTCTGCGACCATCGCGAACCCGGGCGAGCTCGCCGAGCGCCTGCTCGGCGTCGAAACGACCGTGATCGACCGCGATGCCGCGCCGAAGGCCGAGCGCACGGTCGCGCTCTGGAACCCGCCGCTGACCGACGAGGAGCTTGGCCTGCGCGCGAGCCCGCTCGGCGAGGCGTCGAGGCTGATGGCAGCGCTCGTCGAGCGCGGGATCCGAACGCTCTGCTTCGCCAAGAGCCGCAAGGCCGCCGAGCTCGTCCACCGCTTCACCGCCCAGCGGCTCGGCGACTCGACCCGGCTGTCGCCGTACCGAGCCGGCTACACGCCGGCGCAGCGCCGGGAGATCGAGCAGCGGCTCTCGAATGGAGATCTCCTGGGCGTAAGCGCGACGAACGCGCTCGAGCTCGGGATCGACGTCGGCCTGCTCGACTGCGTGATCTGCGTCGGTTTCCCCGGAACCGTCGCGAGCCTGCGCCAGCAGTGGGGCCGAGCCGGACGACGAGGCCACGGGCTTGCGGTGCTCGTCGCCTCCGAGGACGCGCTCGACCAGTTCTTCATGCGCGAGCCGGAGGCGCTGCTCGAGCGCCGAGTCGAGGCGGCAATCCTCGACTACTCGAATCCGCGCGTGCTCGACGGCCACGTCCGTGCCGCCGCCTTCGAGGCGCCGATCGACGACGCCGACGCCGAGACCCTCGGCCCTGAGGCGCTCGAGCGCGCCGCGCTGCTCCCGGAGCTTCGTCACACATCGAGCGGCTACATCTGGGCCGGGCGGGACTACCCCGCGGGCCGCTTCGGCCTTCGGTCGGCGTCGCCCGAGACCTTCACCGTCGTCGACACGACGACCGGGGCGCTGCTCGGCCTCGTCGAGCGCGAGCGCGCCTACTCGACCGTCCACGAGGGCGCCGTCTACCTCCACCTCGGCGAGTCGTACCGCGTGCTGGAGCTCGACCAGGTGAACCACACGGCCCTCGTCGAGCCCTTCGCCGGCGACGAGTACACACAGGCGAAGAAGGACACGATGACGGCGATCCTCCACAGCACGCGCACCGAGAAGCGGCTCGGGCGTCGAGCTCTCGTTCGGCGCGGTCACGGTCACCGAGCAGGTCGTCGCCTACCAGCGGAAGCGGATTCAGGACGGCGAGACGATCGAGACGGTCGCACTCGACCTCCCACAGACCGAGTTCGAGACCGAGGCGGTCTGGTTCGTGCCCGAGCCGTGGATGCTGGAGGAACTCGAGGAGATGCCGCGGCTGCTCGGCTCGCTGCACGCGGCCGAGCACTCGCTGATCGCGCTGCTCCCGCTCTGGGCGATGTGCGACCGCTGGGACATCGGCGGCCTCTCGACGAACCTGCACTTCCAGACCGGCAGCCCGACGATCTTCGTCTACGACGGCCACGCGGGCGGGGTAGGGATCACCGAGCGCGGCTTTGACGCCTTCGAGGGCTGGGCGCAAGACACGGCCCGGATGCTCGAAGGCTGCCCGTGCGACCACGGCTGCCCGTCGTGCGTCCAGTCGCCAAAGTGCGGGAACCTGAACGAGCCACTCGACAAGGCCGGGGCGCTGACACTCCTTCAGCGCATGCTGTCGATCTGACGGTTTTCCGTTCGTCGTCCCCGTGACAACGACGGAAAGGAGGAGCCGTGAAGCTGCGAAGGACGCAGAGGAACCAGGTGGAGCGAGAGACGGCGAGGGACCGCGCCATCGCCGACGAGCTCCGCCGTCACGATCCGTTCGGCCAGCCGGATCTGCTGTTTGCGCACGAGGCAATGTTGATCCGGCTTTACGCCGCACGCTAGAAAGGAGGACGCATGCAGTACGTAGCACTGATTTACGGCGACGAAACCGGGTGGGAGTCACTCGGCGCCGAGGAGCGGGAGGCCGTCTATGCCCGCTACACGGAGTTCGGCAAGGACGACCGCGTGCTCGGGGGCGGTGAGCTCCAGTCGACGAAGGCGGCGACGACCGTCCAGGTCCGAAACGGCGACCGCCTGGTCACGGACGGCCCGTACGCAGAGGTCAAGGAGGTGCTCGGGGGCTACTACCTCCTCGAGTGCGACTCGATCGACGAGGCGTGTCAACTGGCCGCGAAGATTCCGGCTGCGGACGACGGCGCCATCGAGGTTCGCCCCGTCGTGATTCGAGAGGAGAGCTGAGATGCGCTACGCCCTGTTGATCTACAGCGACCAGGAACCGTGGTTCGAGCTGTCGGAGGAGGAGGCCGCGAAGCGGAGCGAGGCGACGCTGCCGAGGTGGTACGCGCTCATGGACGAGCTCCAGAAGGCGGATCCGGAGCTCGAAGGCAAGGAGCTCGACGACATCCGAACGGCGAAGACGGTCCGCGTTCGTGACGGCAAGGTGATGGTCACCGACGGGCCGTTCGCGGAGACGAAAGAGCAGATCGGCGGGTTCTTCGAGCTCAAGCTGCCCGATCTGGACTCGGCGCTCGAGTTCGCGGCGAAGGTCCCGACCGCGGAGAACGGCTCGATCGAGGTGCGCCCACTCGTGGAGCATTGAGCGACGTCGCGACCGTCTTCCGCGAGGAATGGGGTCGTGCCGTCGCCATCCTCATCAGCGTCCTCGGCGACTTCGAGCTCGCCGAGGACGCTGTCCAGGACGCCTTTGCCACGGCCCTGGAGCGCTGGCCGCGCGAGGGCGAACCGCGGAATCCCGGCGCGTGGATCGTCACCACGGCCAAGAACCGCGCAATCGACCGCATCCGCCGGGAGCAGACCCTCGCCCGGAAGACGGAGCTGCTCCAGCGCCTGGCCGAGCTCCCGGACGAGGAGGACGAGGTGAGCGCCATCCCGGACGAGCGCCTCGCGCTCGTTTTCACCTGCTGTCACCCCGCGCTCGCGACCGACGCGCAGGTCGCGCTGACCCTGCGCGAGGTCGGCGGTTTGAACACCCCCGAGATCGCCCGCGCGTTCTTGACCGTCGAGCGGACGATGGCCCAGCGGCTCGTGCGGGCGAAGCGGAAGATCCGCCAGGCCGGGATCCCCTTCCGCGTTCCGCCCGACGAGGAGCTGACGGACCGCCTCCGGGCCGTCCTCGCCGTCCTCTACCTGGTCTTCAACGAGGGCTACAGCGCGACGGCCGGCGACGAGCTCGTCCGCCGGGAGCTCTGCGACGAGGCGATCCGACTCGGCAAGCTGCTCGCCGTCTTGATGCCGGACGAGCCCGAGGCGCTCGGTCTGCTCGCCCTGATGCTCTTCCAGGACTCGCGGCGCGAGGCCCGGACCGGCCCGAACGGTGAGCTCGTCCTGCTCGAGGACCAGGATCGCTCACTCTGGAATCGCGACCGGATCGACGAGGGGCGGCGCGTGCTCGACCGCGCCGCCCGGCTGGGCCAGCCCGGCCCGTACCAGCTCCAGGCGGCGATCGCCTCTGTCCATGCGGCGGAGACGACCGACTGGGCGGCAATCGCCGAGCTCTACTCTCAGCTGGCTCTTCTAGCCCCCTCGCCGATCGTCGAGCTCAACCGCGCCGTCGCCGTGGCGATGGCGGGCGGAGCGGACGAAGGCCTCGACCTGATCGCCCGCATCGAGGGCCTCGACGACTACCACCTGCTGCACGCCGCGCGCGCCGACCTGCTCCGCCGGCTCGGCCGCCGCGACGAGGCGGTCGGCGCGTATCGCCGGGCGCTCGCGCTCGCACCGAACCCCGTCGAGCGGGAGTTCCTCGAGCGACGGCTGGCTGAGGTCGGATAGCAGAATGACGGTGTGGCCGAACGGGAGGCAAGAGGCGGGACACTGATCGTCGGCGGCGGGTTCGCCGGCTCGTACGTCGCGCGCAAGCTCGGCCGCCGCGGTGCGACGATCGTCAGCCCGGAGAACTTCATGCTCTTCACGCCGATGCTGCCGGAGGCGGCCTCGGGGACGCTCGAACCGCGCCATGCCGTCGTGCCGTTACGGATGATGTGCCCGCACGGAGAGCTGATTCTCGGCCAGGCGGTCGCCCATGATGCCGAAGGCCGGCGCATCCAGGTCCAGACCGAGGAGCAGCTCTTCTGGCTTCGCTACGAGAACCTCGTCATCGCGCTCGGCTCAGTCGCGCGAACGCTGCCGATCCCGGGCCTCGCCGAGCACGCGCTCGGCTTCAAGTCACTGGCCGACGCGATTCATCTTCGGAACCACGTGCTGACGAGGCTCGAGGTCGCCGACGCGGCCTCCACCGACGCGCACCGGCGCCGGGAGCTGACGTTCGTCTTCGTCGGCGCGGGCTACGCGGGAGTCGAGGCGCTCGCGGAGCTGGCCGACCTCGTGCGCGACGCCCTTCGCTACTACCCTGCGCTCCAGCACGTGCCGCAGCACTGGGTGCTGGTCGACGCCGCGCCGAAGATCCTCCCGGAGATCCCGACGAGGCTCGGCGACTACGCCGGCGAGCTGCTGCGGCGGCGGGGCGTAGACATCCGGGTCGGTACGACGCTGGACGAGGTGGAGCCGCACGCCGTCAGGCTCTCCGACGGCGACCACCTGCTCACGAGCACCACCGTCTGGACCGCGGGCGTGAAGGCGCATCCGCTCCTGGCGGAGTTCGGCCTGCCGCTCGACGAGCGCGGGCGCGTTCGAGTCGACGAGACGCTGCGCGTCGAGGGCAGAGACAGGCTGTGGGCGCTCGGGGACTGCGCGGCGGTCCCGAACGCCGCCACTCCCGGCCAGACGGACCCGCCGACCTCGCAGCACGCGCTCCGGCAGGCCAAGCGCCTGGCGAAGAACATCGCCGGCGACGTGCAGCCGTACCGCTACAAGATGCTCGGCGAGGTTGCGACCCTCGGCCGCTACAAGGGGGTCGCGTCGGTCTTCGGCTTTCCGTTCAAGGGCTTCCCCGGCTGGTGGATCACCCGCACCTATCACCTGTACCAGCTGCCGCTCTTCTCGAGGAAGCTGCGGGTCGTGGCGGACTGGACGGTGGCGCTCCTCTTCCGGCGGGACATCGCCGAGCTCCACGTGCTCCAGGAGCCGAGGCAGCTGGGTGGCTAGCGAGCTCGCCCGCGTCCACCGCTTCGAGCGCGAGATCGAGCTGGCAGGCACCGAGACCGTGGAGTCGCCGCTCGGCGTCGGCGTGCTGACCCCGGAGCTCCCGCGCCGCCACGACTCCAACTACCTCCTGATCGAGCGAGCCGAGACGGCCCAGGAGGCCATCGGCGAGGCCGACCGGATCCTCGGAGGGGCCGGGCGCGCCCACCGCGTGATCCTCACGTTCGACGAGGAGCTCGCCGAGCGGCTCGCGCCGCAGTTCCAGGCGCTCGGCTGGATGAGGCAGCGCCACGTCTTCATGGTGCAGCGACGGGAGCCGGTGAAGCATGCCGACCTCTCGCGGGTGCGTGAGGTGGATGAATCGGCGCTGCGGCCCGGCCGGACGCAAGAGATCCTCGCCCAGCCGTGGGGAACACCCGAGATCGCACGGCAGCTGCTCGACTCGAAGGTGATGCTCGGCGATCGAGCCGAGACGCGCTTCTTCGGCGTCGAGGTCGACGGCGAGATCGTGGCGTGGGCCGACGCCTACGTCGCTCAGGGGGTCGGCCAGGTCGAGGACGTCGCGACACTGCCCGAGCACCGCGGCCGAGGCCATGCAACGGCGGTCGTGCTGAGGGCGGTCGAGGAAGCGCGTCGGTTGGGCGCCGATCTCGTCTTCCTCGTCGCCGACGACGAGGACTGGCCGAAGGAGCTCTACGCCCGGCTCGGGTTCGACCCGATCGGACGGCTGAACAAGTTCATCCGGCCTTAGCCGCTGGGCTTACGAACCGCGCGCAGAGCCGAGCTCAGCGACTGCCGGCCGCGCAGCACGGGCTCGAAGAGGTCGCCGTGCTCTGCGATCCGTTCGCGGACGACGTCCATCGTGAAGTCGCGCGGATCGAGCCCCTCCTTCACCTCGTCCCAGCGCAGCGGGGTGGAGACCGGAGCGCCGGGCCTGGGCCGCACCGAGTAGACCGACGCAATCGTCTTGCCCTCGCCGTTCTGGTTCGAGTCGATCAGGACGCCGCGCCGCTTGGCTCTCGCCCACTCGGTCGTGACGAGCCCGTGGTGCGTTCGAGCGAGCGTCGAGGCGACGATCGCCGAGAACTCGCGCGTGTCGTCGTACGTGTGGCGGCGGGCGATCGGAACCAGCACGTGGATGCCGTCGGAGCCGCTCGTCTTGACGACGCTCTCGAGCTCGAGCGCGTCGAGCACCTCTTTCACGAGCAGCGCGACCTGCACCGTCTCCGCGAAACCGACGTCGTCGGACGGGTCGAGGTCGAACAGCACCCAGTCGGGCCGGTCAGGCTTGTCGACCCGTGAGTACCACGTGTTGAGGTCGATGCAGCCCATGTTCACCATCCAGAGCAGCGCCAGCTCGTCGTTCACGAGCGGCGCGCGGATCTTCCGCCGCTGGCGCGGCTTGTCCCGCGTCGAGACGACGATCTCGACGGTCGGAATCCAGTCCGGCATATGCGTCGGAGCGTCCTTCTGGAAGAAGAACTTGCCGTAGGCGCCGTCGGGGTAGCGCTTCATCGTGAAGGGCCGGTTCTTCAGGTGCGGCACGAGCGTCGGCGCGACGTCGCGGTAGTAGGCGAGCAGGTCGCCCTTCGTGATCCCCTCGTCGGGCCAGAACGGCTTGTCGAGGTTGGAGAGCTTGAGCAGCCGCTTGCCCTTGCGGATCTCGGTCGGGAGCGCTTCGCTCACCGCCGGCTCCTCGCGTTGAACCTCCTTGGCCGACTTGTCCTCGCGCAGGCCCTGATAGGACGGTGCTCGCAGCCGGCCGTCGTGCGTCCACTCGACGAACTCGACCTCCGCGACCAGCTTCGGCTCGACCCACACGATCGCGTCCTTGCGCACCCTCGGCATCTTCGGGACTTCTCGGAACGGCGGGTCCTTGCGTTCGAGCGGCCGCAGCTGCTCGAGCAGCCGGTCGATCTCCTTGTCGTTGAAGCCGGTGCCGACATTCCCCGCGTAGACGAGCTCGTCCCCCTGCCAGTAGCCGAGGATCAGCGAGCCGAAACTGCCCGAGCGGCGGCCCTGGCCGCGCGTAAAGCCGGCGATCACGAACTCCTGCCGACCGTGCGTCTTGACCTTCAGCCACTCGCGGGTGCGCTTCCCGGGGAAGTAGCGGGAGGTGCGCTTCTTCGCGACGATGCCCTCGAAGCGCTGTTCCTGTGCGGCCTTGAACAGCGCCGCCCCGTCGTCGAACGACTCGGAGAACTGGACGACGCGCTGCCGCCGGTCGATCAACGCCTTCAGCCGCTCCTTCCGCTCGGTCAGCGGCAGGTCGATGAGCGCTTCGCCCTCGACTTCGAGCACGTCGAAGGCGACGAAGACATAGCGCGTTCCCTCCTTGCCCTGCTGCATCGCCGAGAACGTCGCGCGTCCCTCTTCGTCGAGCGCGCAGACCTCCCCGTCGAGCACGCAGTCGGGTGTCTTCAGCGATCGTTCGACCGCCCGCGCAACGGTGCGAAACCGCTCGGTCAGGTCGTTTCCGTTGCGGCTCGTCAGCGTCGCATCCCCGCCGAAGAGAGCGACGATGGCTCGGTAGCCGTCCCACTTGACCTCGTAGAGCCACTCCTGGCCGGCAGGGACGTCCTTCGCAGGAGTCGCGAGCATCGGTTGGTACCGGTGACGCTTCCGCGGCTGCTCGACTCCAGCCTCCTCGCGCTTGCGGAGGATTAGCCAGTTCTTTGGATCCCCGTCGAGCTTGGCGGGAACGAGCGCCCAGGTGCCTTCGAGCCGGTCGCCGTGCAGGCGCACGGTGAGACCGCCGTCCTTCTTCTCATCGACGAGCTCGTAGGTGCCCCGGTCCCAGATCTCGACGAGGCCCGCTCCGTACTCGCCCTTGGGGATCTCGCCCTCGAAGGTCGCGTACTCGAGCGGGTGGTCCTCGACGTGGACCGCGAGTGCCCGCTGGCCCGCCTCGAGTGGGATCCCCTTCGGGACCGCCCAGCTCGCGAGCGCGCCGTCGCGCTCGAGGCGGAAGTCGTAGTGCAGCCGGCGGGCGTCGTGGCGCTGCACGACGAAGATCGGCTGCTTCCCACGCTTCCGTCCGCCGAACGGTTCCGGGGTCTTCTTCGGGTCGCGCTTCTTGCGGTACTCGGCGAGCTTGGCCAAGGAGAAGAGGCTACTTGCGCACGGCGGCGACTTCGGGCGTGGCAGACGCAAAGACGCCCAACGAGCGGAACTTGGCCCGGCGCATCCGTCGCAGCTCCTCGCCCGTGATCTGCTGGAGATCTTCGAGCGAGCTCTGCAGCGCCTCGCCCAGCAGGCGCGCAGCCTCGTCGGGGTCGGTTTGCGCTCCGCCCTCCGGCTCGGGGACGACGGCGTCGATCACGCCGAGTTGGAGGCAGTTGGCGGCGTCGGGCTTGAGCGCGGCCGCGGCCTTGACCTTCTCCCCGGCGTCGCGCCAGAGGATTGCGGCGCAGCCCTCCGGCGAGATGACGGTGTACATCGCGTTCTCCTGCATCAGCACACGGTCGGCCAGCGCCGTCGCGATCGCGCCGCCCGAGCCGCCCTCACCGATGATGCAGGCGACGATCGGCACCGTCAGGCGGCTCATCAGCGCCTGGCTCCGCGCAATCGCGCCGCCCTGGCCGTGCTGCTCGGCGGCGACGCCGGGATACGCGCCGGGCGTGTCGATCAGAGACACGATCGGGAAGCGGTGGCGCTCCGCCAGGTCCATGACGCGCATCGCCTTGCGGTAGCCCTCGGGGAACGTCATCCCGAAGTTCCTCCGAGCCCGCTCCTTGACGTCGCGGCCTTTCTGATGGCCCATGAACGCCACCGTCTGTCCCGAAAGGCGAGCGAGGCCGGTGATCATCGCCGGGTCCTCGGCGCGGGAACGATCACCGTGCAGCTCGACGAAGTCCTCGAAGAGCCGCTCCACGTAGTCGAGCGAGTACGGGCGGTCTTGATGGCGAGCGAGCTCGACGTGCTGCCAGATCTCCTCGTCGCTCGCCTCGGAGATCTTCTCGAGCTGCCGTTGCAGCCGGGAGAGCTCGCCGGAGATGCGGGTGCCGCGAAGGAGCCCGAGCCCCCTCAGGCGGGCGAGGCGGCCGCGCGGGTGGAGGTCGGCGTTACCGTCCATTTCGACTGAAGAGGCGGAGGACCCGTCCGAGGTAGGGACGGAGGTCCTTTCGCCCGATGATGGCGTCGAGGTGGCCGAAGCGGATGTTGGATTCGGCGAGGCCAAAATCGTCCGGGAGCTTCTCACGGGTCGTCTGCTGCACGACTCGCGGGCCGGTGAAGGCGAGGAGCGCGCCCGGCTCCGCGACGATGACGTCGCCGAGCGAGGCAAAGCTCGCGATCACGCCGGCCGTGGTCGGGTGGGCCATGACGCTGATCAGCGCGCCGCCCGAATCCTTCAGGTCCTCGACGGCGCAGACCGTTTTCGGGAGCTGCATCAGCGAGAGAATCCCCTCTTGCATCCGGGCGCCGCCCGAGGCGGTGACGCTGACGACCGGGACCCTCCGCTCGGCCGCGCTCTCGCAGGCCCGCGCGAACTTCTCGCCGACGACACTGCCCATCGAGCCGCCCATGAACTGGAAGTCCATGACCGCGAGCTCACACGGGACCCGCTCGACTGCGGCGCGGCCGATGACGATCGCATCGCCGAGCCCGGTCTCGACCTCGGCCGCGGCCAGGCGCTCGCGGTACGGCTTGAGGTCGAAGAACTCGAGCGGATCCTCGGAGCGAAGGTCGGCTGCCTCTTCCTCGAACGTGCCCTTGTCGGCCAGTTGCTTGATCCGCTCACGAGCTCGGACCGCGAAGTGGTGGTTGCACTGGGGACAGACCCAGAGGCTCTCGGCGAGCTCGTCGTCGCGGTAGTGGGAGCCGCATTTCGGGCACGTGTTCGGGTGCGGCTTCTCGTTCGTCGCCGGCTCGGGGAGATTGCGGTGCTCGATCGAGACGTCGATGCGCTCCGCCACGGGGGTGAGTCTACGAGTTCGTTCCAGCGTGGGGCTCGTTCTCGCGGTGTGATGGACGGATGCGAGGCAAAGACTCGGGACGCGTTCATATCGATGAGATATGGGCGCGTTCCGAGGCTGCCGCGTCGCGCCGTCCAGCGCGGCGCGAGGACAAGCTTCCTCGCTGGAGCGAGCTCGTCGGTAGAGACCGAGTGCTGCGGTGAGCCGGGAAATCGGCCCGAGGTTCTGCTCGCGCGACAGCAGACCGCTGAAACCGACGCCCAGAACCGGCTTCTGCACCTTCGCCGACTCGAGCAGCGTTTCGGCCTCCGTGAGCGCGAGGCCGTCGGGCTCGGGCATCCACGGCACCACCTCGCTCTCGTCGAACGCGTCGAAGTCGATCGCGGCGTAGACGCCCGCCGTGTCCCGAAGCGCCGCGTCGACGGCCTGCGGCCCGAGGCCGAGCCCGTTCGCTGCGATGAAGTCCTCCTCCGGCGGGTCGAGGTTGCGGGCGCCGACCAGAGCCACGTCCTCGACGCCGACAGCGCCCGAGTCGAGCAGCATCCGCAGCGGCATTCCCCACTCGTTGCCCGACGGCGAGCTCTCGGGCGTGTTCAGGTCGCCGTGAGCGTCGAACCAGAGCAGCGCGATCCGGCCGTGTCGCGCGGCGAGCGCCTCCACGGCGCCGATGTGAGAGCAGCAGCAGCCACCGAGGACAATCGGCCGCTCCGGCAGCTCGAGCGCGAGCGCGAAGCTCTGCTCCGGCAGCGAGCTCTCCTCGATCACCGCGGCCTCGGGGTACGGGACCGGCAGTCCCGCGCTCTCGACCATCCCTTCCCCGCCCTTCCCCCACGCCCGCGGCACCCGCGCGAGGCCGGCCGAGAACGTGCCCCCGCAGGAGTGGCACTCGTACTCCGGGCCGACCGCGACCGCGGTGTGAGCGCGGCAGACCGGGCACTTCGCGCGCAAGCGGGACATCAGAGCGCCTTCTCGTAGACGACTGACTGGCGGACGACCCTCATGCCAACGTTCTCGTACAGCCGATTCGCTCCGGTCAGGCTCTCGGCGTCGACCCCGAGTGCCGCAGCATGAAAGCCGCGGCGGCGAAACTCGCCGAAGGCGTGCAGCAGCAGCGCCCGCCCGAGCCCGCGGCGCCGCCAGGGCCGCCGAACGCCGAGGACGTTCACCCAGCCCAGGCCGGCTTCGCCCTCGTGCTCCCGGCAGAGCTCCACGGCCGCGACCTCATCACCGGATTCCACCAAGAACCAGAGCGACGGGTCGAATCCTTCCCCCATCAGCCAGTGCTTCCACTCCTCCACGCTCGAGCGAGTGTGCTCCCAGGAATCCTCGAATGCTTCCTGATGTGCGTCGTAGACCCGCTCGGCGTCGGCTTCGCTGGCCGACCGAACGGTCAAGCCGTCAGGCCATTCCGGCACCGGCACCTCCTCGTCGAGCTCGATCCGCATCCGATAGAACTGCCGGATCGCGCGTAGACCGCGGGCGTCGAGCAGACGTCTGTACGGCTCGTCGACGTTCGCTGCGAAGGCCCGGAGTCGTGCATCGGCCTTGCCCGCGGCTCGCTCGGCGGCGCTGCGCTCGACCCAGTCCATCAGCGCGACGCGAACGTCGTCGTGCTCGGACGGCGGGACGCGGAGATCGATCCAGTAGACCGGCTCCGGATCCGCGTCGATGTCGACATAGCCTCGCAAGTCGTCGCCGGAAACGGCCACGCGAATGTCCGTCTCCGGATCGAGCTTCGGGCCCGTCAGCCACTTCCGGGTCGACTCGACGCTCTCCTCGCGCTCGCCGTACAGCTCGTCCGCGTCGCGGTTGATCAGCTCGGTCAGGGCCTCGACCTCGTCGAGCCGGGGTGCGCGGAGCTCGATCTCGCTCACTCGCTCGGGACGAGCTCGTCCAGCGTGTCCGGCAGTCGGCTCAAGTCCGGAAGCTCACGATCCGGCTCCGGGCCCGGCCGCTCCTCCAGCCGGTTGATCCACACGCTCTTCAAGCCCAGCTCGCGGGCCGGCGCGATGTCGTGGAAGAGGCTCGCGGCCACGTGGACGTGATGCTCCTTGTCAGCCGTCGTCTTCTCGAAGAACTGCTCCCAGTGCGCGAGCGCCGGCTTGTACGAGCCGATGTCGCCGGCGACGATCGCAAGGTCGAACGGGACGCCGATCCGCTTCATCGACTCATCGATCAGGTCACGGTCCGAGTTCGAGAGGATCACGAGGTTCCACCCGCGGCTTCCGAAGCTCGGCGAGAGCGTCGGGCACCTCCGGGAACGGCTCCCACTCAGGCAGCGAGCGGGCGAAGCGCGTCGGCCTCCCCTTCGGGAATCGCCAGTCCTTCCTCTTCGGCCAGCCGGATCAGCGCCTCGGTGAGCACTGCGCGATACGACAGCGAGCCGTCTTGCTGGATCTCGCGCTCGACCTCGTGGTAGCGCTCGAGCAGCCTGGGCGCGTCCTGCACGCCGAAGAGGCGCTCGAGCTCGCCGAGGAGCCCGGCGTTCCAGTCGATCAGCGTCCCGTAGCAGTCGAACGTCGCCCAGCGCACGGGCGGCTAGCCGTCGAACTGGCGAATGACGATGCAGGCGTTGTGGCCGCCGAAGCCGAAGGAGTTCGAGACGCCGATGCGCACGTCTGCTTCGCGCGCCTCGTTCGGGATGTAGTCGAGGTCACACGCTGGGATCCGGCTGCTCGTAGTTGATCGTCGGCGGCAGCGTGTTCCGGTTGACCGCAAGCGTCGTGAAGATGGCCTCGATCGCGCCGGCGGCGCCGAGGCAGTGGCCGGTCGAGCCCTTGGTCGAGGAGATCGGCGTCTTGCGGGCGTTCTCTTCGCCGAGCGCCAGCTTGATCACCCGCGTCTCGCTGGCATCGCCGAGCGGCGTCGACGTGCCATGGGCGTTGATGTAGTCGATCTCATCGGCGTTGACTCCGGCATCCGCCATCGCCATCGTCATCGCCCGCGCGGGATTCTCGCCGGTGGGGTCCGGCTCGGTGACGTGCCGAGCGTCGGACGAAAGGCCGTACCCGAGCAACTCGCCGTAGATCTTTGCTCCGCGCGCCTTGGCGCGCTCCAGGTCCTCGAGGACGACGACGGCGCCCGCTTCGCCCATCACGAAGCCGTCGCGCTCGGCGTCGAACGGACGGCTGGCCCGCTCGGGGTCGTCGTTCCGCCGCGAGAGCGCGCGCATCGCGCTGAAGCCGGCGATCCCGACCCGTGTGATCCCGGCCTCTGTGCCGCCGGCCAGCATGACGTCGGCCCGGCCCAGCCGGATCGCATCGGTCGCCTCGCCGATCGCCATGTTCGACGCAGCGCAGGCGGTGCACTGCGACGAGAGCGGGCCACGGGTGCCCAGGTACATCGAGACCCAGCCGGCGCCCATGTTCGGGATGATCTGGGGGATCGAGAACGGGTTGACGCGGTCCGGCCCGCGCTCGATCAGCGTCTCGAAGCAGTCCTGGAAGGCCTTCAAGCCGCCGATTCCGGTGGCGATCGAGGCGCCGATCCGGTCGGCCTCGGCCTCGATGTCGAGACCGGCGTCGTCGCGCGCCTGGATCGCGGCGGCCACGATCATCTGCGCGAATCGGTCCATGCGCCGCGCCTGCTTCTTCCCGATCCAGTCGGTAGGGTCGAAGTCCTTGACCTCGCAGGCGAAATGGACCGCGTACTCGCTGGCGTCGAACTGCTTGATCTCTGCGGCGCCCGACTTGCTCGCGACGAGGTTCTGCCACGACGTCTCGACGTCGTTCCCGAGCGGCGAGACCGCGCCGAGGCCGGTGATCGCCACCCGTCTCCGACCGTTACGCGTGTAGTCGCTCACATTCCCAGCCCTCCGTCGACGAGCAAGACCTCGCCCGTCACGAAGGATGCCTGGTCGGAGCACAGAAAGCGGACCGCGCCCGCGACATCCTCGGGATCCCCGAAGCGACCGAGCGGCGTCGAGGCGAGCATCGCCTCCCGGAGCTCCTCGGGCAGCTCGTTCGTCAGACGAGTCGAGATGTAGCCGGGCGCGACCACGTTCGCCCGCACGCCGCGGCTGCCGAGCTCGCGCGCGAGCGCCTTCGTGAAGCCGATGATCCCGGCCTTCGACGCCGAGTAGTTCGTCTGGCCGGGGTTGCCGTGCACGCCGACGATGCTCGAGACGTTGACGATCGCGCCGCCGCGCCGTTTCATCATCCCGCGGGTCGCCGCCCTGCAGGTGTTGAAGGTCCCGCCGAGGTTCGTGTCGAGCACCACGCGCCAGTCCTCGTCGGACATCCGCGCAAGCAGGCCGTCGCGGGTGATGCCCGCGTTGTTGACCAGGATGTGCACGTCGCCCGCCTCCTCGACGAGCCGCTTGGCCTCCTCCGGATCCGAAACGTCCGCCTGCACGGCGCGGCCGCCGGTCTCGCCGGCGACCTCCTCGGCCTCCTCAGCACCCGAGCGGTAGCCGATGACGACGTCGGCTCCGGCGCGCGCCAGCTCGACGGCGATCGCCCGGCCGATCCCGCGCGAGCCGCCGGTGACGAGGGCCGTCCGGCCTTCGAGGGAGCAGAAGGTCGGTCATCCGCCCGCTAGAGGGACTCTTCGACCTTCTTCAGGCCGGCGAGATTGTTCACGGAGACGGTCTTGACGCCGCGATCGATCCGCTTGACGAGACCGGAGAGGACGTTCCCAGGGCCGACCTCGACGAACGTCTTCACGCCCTCCTTGACGAGACCGTGGGCCGCCTGGGTGAACTTGACCGGCGCCGTGACCTGCTCGACGAGCAGGCCGGCCATCCGCTGCGCGGGCTCGATCTTCGCCGTGACCGTGGACATGAACGGCGCGACCGGTTCGGCGAAGCGCACCTTGTCGACGGCCGGCTTCAACCGCTCCGCCGCCTTCGCGACGAGTGGACTGTGGAAGGCGCCGGAAACCTTGAGCCGGACCGTTCGGTAGGCGCCCAGCTGCGACGCCCGTCCGATCAGCTCCTCGACCGCTTCTTCCTCGCCCGAGACGACGATCTGACCGGGGCAGTTGTAGTTCGCGGGCCAGACGCCGGCGATCTGCGTGCAGAGGTCTTCGACGACGGCGTCGTCGAGGCCGAGGATCGCCGCCATCGTTCCATCGCTCTCACGCGCCGCCTCGGCCATCGCCAGGCCTCGTTCGCGCACGAGACCGATCGCAGCCCCGGTATCGATCGAGTTCGCCGCGGCGATCGCCGCGAACTCGCCGACAGAGTGGCCGACGACGTAGTCCGGCGCGACCCCACGGGTCCGAAGAGCGGCCAGCGTCGCCAGGCTGGTCGCGACGAGAGCAGGCTGCTGGACGTCGGTCCGCACGAGCTCCTCCAGCGGCGCCTCGAAGCACAGCTGCTTCAGGTCGAGCCCCGAGACATCCGTGCCGACGCGGTAGACCTCCATCGCCTCGGGCACAGCCTCGGCAATCTCTCGCCCCATGCCCTGCGCGAGCGACCCCTGACCGGGGAAGCAGAACGCGATCATGTCGCCCTCCCGTTCGCCGTCCATTCCATCAGCGCCGAGCCCCACGTGAGGCCTGCGCCCATGCCCGTCATCAGCACCGTCGCTCCCGGCTTCAGCCGGCCTTCGGCCTCCGCGTCGGCGAGCGCAAGCGGAATCGATCCCGACGAGGTGTTTCCGTACCGGTCGACGTTCACGACAACGCGATCCTCCGGGATTCCGAGCTTCCTTGCTGCGTAGTCGATGATCCTAGTATTGGCCTGGTGCGGGACGTACACGTCGACGTCCTCGATCGTGCGCCCGACCTCGGTCAGCAGCGCCTCGGCAGACGACACCATCACCCGGGTCGCGAACTTGAACACTTCCCGGCCGTTCATCTTCACCAGCCCGTCCGGGTCTTCGAACGTGCGCGAGCCGCTCCCCGGCAGCCAGAGGTGCTCTCCACCGCCGCCGTCGGCCCCCAACTCGAAGCCGAGGAACCCGCCCTCTTCGACCCGTTCGAGCACAACTGCGCCTGCGCCGTCGCCGAACAGCACGATCGTCGACCGGTCGGTCCAGTCGAGGATCTTCGACAGCACGTCGCCGCCGACGACCAGCGCCTTCCCTGCGAGCCCCGCAGAGACCATCGCGTGGGCCTGGGCGAGCGCGTAAACGAAGCCCGTACAGCCCGCGAGTAGGTCGTAGGCAGCCGCGTCCGGAGCGGGCAGCAGATCGCCGAGGAGCGAGCCCGTGGTCGGGAACATCATGTCCGGGGTGACCGTCGCCACGACGATCAGGTCGAGCTCGGTCGGCTTCACCCCGGCGCGCTCGAGTGCGATACGCGCAGCCGGGAGGGCGAGATCCGTCATCGCCTGCTCGGGTGCGGCGATCCGGCGCTCCTTGATCCCGGTGCGCTCGGTGATCCACTCGTCGGTCGTATCGACGAGCTTGGACAGCTCGTCGTTCGTGAGCACGCGGTCGGGCGCGTAGGTGCCGAGACCGGTGATCGAGACGGGAATGCCGTTCGAGAGCCCGATCATTGCTCCACCGCGAAGGTGAGTGTGCCGCGGGCGGCGAGCTCGCCGTCGACCTTCGCCGTCGCCTTCCCGCGTCCGATCGGGCCGCGCACGCGCTCGAGGTCACAGGTCAGCTCGAGCTCGTCGCCCGGCTCGACGATCCGCTTGAAACGGACGCCGTCGATGCCCGCGAACAGCGCGAGCTTGCCGCGGTTCGACTCCTCGGAGAGCACGGCGACGGCACCGGCCTGCGCCATCGCCTCGACAATCAGCACGCCGGGCATGATCGGGCGCCCCGGAAAGTGCCCCGAGAGGTACCACTCGTCCGCGCGGACACGCTTCCGCGCGACCACCCGCTCACCCGGCTTGAGCTCGGTGACCTCGTCGAGCAGCAGAAACGGGTCGCGGTGCGGCAGGACCGCCTCGATCTCTTCTCGCGTGAGGACTGGCAACTCGGTGAGTGTAGTGCCCGTAGTCTCAGCGGCCTGGCCGACGATTCTCTCTCCCCTGCCCGCGTCGAGCCCCTGCTCAGGGGCCGATTCGGCCGGCCGTACTCGTACTTCGAGCGCTGCGAGTCGACCCAGCGCGAGCTGGCGGCGGACGCATCCGAGGGAGCCGTCGCGGTCGCGGAGGAGCAGACGGCCGGCCGTGGTCGGCTCGGACGGCCGTGGTTCGCTGCACCGCGAACGAGCGTGCTCGTCTCCGTGAACCTCAGGCCTCACGTCCCCGAGCCGCGCCTGCCGGAGCTGTCGCTCGTCGCCGGTGCGGCGGTGGCGGAGGCGATCGCGGCCGAGACCGGCATTCATCCGGAGGTGAAGTTCCCGAACGACATCCTGATCGGCGGCCGCAAGGTCGCCGGCATCCTGGCCGAGGCTCGGGACGACAGAGTCCTGCTGGGAATCGGCATCAACGCGAACATCGGGGAGGACGAGCTGCCTCAGGGCGTCGATACTCCCGCGACCTCGCTCCAGGTGGAGACCGGAGCGCCGGTCGATCGCGCGAAGCTGCTCGCCGCGGTGCTCGAGCGCCTCGAAGCGGGCTACGACGCCTGGGTCAGCGAAGCCGAACGCGCGGACTGATGTTGCCGGCCGCGTCTTGGGCGTACGCGACGAGGCGCTTGGCCGGCACGCCCGGCACGACGCGAAAGGTCCCGGCCTTCGGGCGACGGAAGCTGATCCTCGTGCGGCCCGCCAGCACCGTGACCCGCGCAGGCTCGCTCAGCGACACGCGCAGCGGCCGTCGGCTGACGAGCGTCAGCCGCGGTCGTACGCGGTCGACACGGATCGGCACGGCTTGCGTCACCGTCCCGACCGCGTCCGTGACGGCCAGCGCGACGCTGTAGTCGCCGTCACGTACTCCACCCGGCCAGGTCAGCGCTTGCGGGCCGGCCGGGAGCGAGCCGTACAGCGGCCGCACGACCTGGGTCGCCCCACGGAGCACCTGGAGCCTGGCGAACGCCGGCTGGAGCAGCGAGAACGAGACTGACGCCGTGTCGTTCCTGCCGTCGCCGTTCGGCGAGAGCACCGTCGGCGTGACGAGGAAGCCGGACAGCGTGCGGCGTGAGGACGACGGTCGTCGCCGCGACGACCTGCCGGCTGCGGGCTCCCCGAGCGGTGACGACGATTCGGTAGCGGCCGTCGGGATACGCGCCGCCGTTCCAGACGAACGCTGCGCTCCCGGCCTGCTGCGGGCGCGCTATAGAGCTGCGCGACCGGCATGCCCTGCAGCGGTCTGAAGGTCGACGCTGACCGTCGCCGGCGATCGCCAGCCGGTAGGAGATCCGAGTCTCGTCCGTGACTCCGTCGCCGTTCGGCGTGAACGCGGACGGCGTAGCGCGGAGCGTCGAGATCGTCAGCGCGCCGGTTCGATGCGCCGATCGTGCCCTCGATCGGCCGAGCGTTCAGCCCGGCGGCGATCTGAGTACGAGTACGCCCCGGGCGGCGCGAGCCGCGCAGTCCCACGTCCACTGCACGATCGTGCCGAAGCCGGCCCCGAGCCCCACCTGCCTGCCCGTGCGAGTCGGAGACCGTCACCGTCCACGCCAGCGGGCTGGAAAGCCGCGCCGAGAAGCTGACGAAGCTCCCGAGCGAGCCTTCGACCTCGGGCGTGAAGAGCTTCGGCAGGCCGATCGACCTCGCGCGGCTCGCCAGCGCCCCGAGCTGCCCGTAGAGGCCGGCGCCCGGACAGCTCGTGAAGCCCGTGTCGCGGTGGCCGGAGACCGCCCGCATCCAGGTCGGAAGCCCGGTCCGAAACCGCGGATTGCCGTTCGAGATCATCGAGACGCGCGAGACCGGATCGACGTGCGCGACGTCCAGCCGCCAGGCGATCAGCCGCGCAAGCGCGTCGCGAGCCTGCGCCGACAGGCTGCAGCGCCCCGTAGCTCCCGAGCAGCGCGATCCCGGCGGAGCCGGTGTTGAAGCCCTGCGCGTGCGCGCCGATGACGTTCCGCTCGATCCCGCCGTACCGGCCCTCGAAGACCTGGCCGAAGCGGTCGACGAGGAAGTTGTAGCCGATGTCGTTCCACCCGTTCCCGCGCACGTGGTACGTCTGGATCCCGCGGACGATCGCCGCCGACTCCGCAGGCGGGCGCGCCGGCGAGGCGCCGGCGGTGTGGTGCACGACCGCGGTCTGCAGCGTCGACGGCGTAGCTCGGACTGGCGCGACGGATGCGCCTCGTTCGCGCCCCAGCTCCTGCGCAGGATGATGCTCGGCTCCTCGGCGATCTGCGAGCGACCGCTCGACCACCGACGTCCTCCTCGGGGCTCCAGACGAAGTGCGCCCGCACCCGCTGGACGCGGCCGCGGGTCCGCACCTGCACCTGCTCGGCGGTGCCGGTCCACCACGGGCTCCCGATCCGCCAGCCCCGCAGCCGCCGAGCCTCCGCGGTCCCGCGGTCGGGGAGATCCCCCGGCTCGGCGTCGGCCTCGCGCCACCGGACTCCAGCCCTGCGCGGTCCGGACGCGGAACGAGACCTGGCCGGAGCCTCGCCAGTGCAAGCCGAGCAGGTTGAAGCGCGTCGGCGCGTCGGTCGCAGCGAGCGTGCGCGCCCCGTTCACCGGCAGCTCGCGCGTGACGAGCGTCGCCTCGGCCCAGGCCGCTGCGGGAAAGACGAAGACGGCGAGCACAAGGGCGAGTAGAAGCTTCATCAAGACCCTTCTCTAGCGAAGCAGGCCCGGTCGGCAGCCGCAAGCCTGTTGATACGATCTTTACACCGTGAAAAGCCGCGTTCTGCGGGGAGTTCTCGTTCTCTTGGCGGCCGTGCTCCTCGCTCCTGCAGCCCATGCGGCTACCCCTCCGCAAGTCCTCGCTGTCGAGTTCGACAACGACGTCAACCCGGTCACGGCGGACTACGTCATCGACCAGATCGAGCGGGCGAACGACGAAAACTACGACGCCGTCGTCATCCTCCTGGACACCCCCGGCGGCCTCTCGGACGCGATGAAGGACATCTACGAAGCCGAGCTCGCTTCCGACGTCCCGGTGATCGTCTACGTCTACCCGGAGGGGGCGAGGGCGGCTTCGGCCGGGGTCTGGATCGGGCAAGCGGGGGACATCCTGGCGATGGCGCCCCAGACGAACATCGGCTCCTCGACGCCGATCAGCGTCGGGGGCGAGGACATCCAGGACGACCTCCGCCGCAAGGTCGTCAACGACGCCGCCGCGTCGCTGCGGGCACTCGCCCGCGAGCACGGCCGGAACGAGAAGTGGGCTGACGCCGCGGTGCGCCGCGCTTCGAACCTGAACGCGCGCGAGGCACTCGAGATGAACGTGATCGACGTCATCGCACCGGACCTTCCGACGCTCCTGAACAAGATCGACGGGCAGAAGACGGTGCCGAAGGGGATCGTCCTGAACACCGCCGGAGCCCAGGTCGAGCATGTCGAGATGTCGCTCTGGAAGCGGATTCTCGACACGCTCGTCGACCCGAACCTGATCGTCATCCTGATGTCGCTCGGGCTGCTCGGGATCACGATCGAGCTCTGGAGCCCGGGGCTGATCTTCCCCGGAACGGTTGGTGCGATCTCCCTCGTGATCGGCCTGTTCGGCCTCCAGATCCTCCCGATCAGCTGGGCCGGCCTCCTGCTCATGCTCCTCGCCGCCGGCTTCTTCGTCGCGGAGGCGTTCGTCGTGAGCCACGGCGCCCTCGCACTGGCCGGCGCCGCAGCGTTCGTCATCGGCTCGCTGATGCTCTTCGACCCCGCCGGCGAGAACTACCAGGTCTCGATCGAGGTCGCGCTCATCGTCGCCGCCACGATGGCGGCGATGGTTGGGCTCGCGGTCGCGAAGATCGTCCAGGTTCGCCGGGCAGAGGTCGTCACCGGCCAGGAGGACCTGATCGGGCAGCTCGGCGTCGTCCGCCAGGCGCTCGATCCCGAGGGGCTCGTCTTCGTCCACGGCGAGCTCTGGCGGGCGAGGACGAACGGTGAGCCGCTGCCGCCCGGGAAGTCGGTCCGCGTCGAGGGCCTGGACGACGGTCTGACGCTCAGAGTCGCGCCTGCTGCATAGGATTCGCTGACGTGGTCGCGCTCATCGCCCTTGCGGTCGTCGCCGTACTCATCATCCTGCTGCTCTCGGCGGCGGTTCGGGTCGCCCGCGAGTACGAGCGGGGCGTCATCTTCCGGCTCGGCCGGCTCAAGTCGCCGCCGAAAGGGCCGGGGCTCTTCCTGCTGATCCCGATCATCGACAAGATGGTCCGCGTCGACCTGCGGACGGTGACGTTGAACGTCCCACCGCAGGAGGTGATCACGAAGGACAACGTGCCGGTCCGGGTGAACGCCGTCGCCTACTTCCGGATCATCGATCCTGAGAAGGCGATCGTTCAGGTCGAGAACTTCATGGTCGCGACGTCACAGATCGCTCAGACGACGCTGCGGAGCGTCCTCGGCCAGCACGTGCTCGACGAGCTGCTCTCGGAGCGCGACAAGATCAACAACATCCTCCAGCAGATCATCGACGAGGCGACCTCGCCCTGGGGCGTCAAGGTCTCGATCGTCGAGGTCAAGGACGTGGAGATCCCGACCGGCATGCAGCGCGCCATGGCCCGCCAGGCCGAGGCCGAACGCGAACGCCGCGCGAAGGTGATCGCCGCCGAAGGCGAGTTCCAGGCCTCCCAGAAACTGCGCGAGGCTGCCAACGTCATGGCCGGCAACCCGATCACCCTCCAGCTCCGGTTCCTCCAGACGATGCTGGAGATGAGCTCCGAGCGCACCTCGACGCTCGTGCTGCCGATTCCGATCGAGCTCTTTCGTCCGCTCATCGACCAGGGCGACGGCAACTCCGGCCCCAGCTGACGGAGACCCGCGAAGACCCGCTGACAGGCCGACGGGTCCGGTTCGCCCCCGGCCGCGGCAACCGCCCCGGAGCCTGGCTGCCGGAGCTCGAGCCCGCGACCGACGAGGAGCTCGAGCGCTGCCCGTTCTGCGCCGGCCGGGAGGAGCGAACGCCGCCTGAGATCCTCCGGCTCGGTGAGCCATGGAGCGTTCGCGTCGTCCCGAACCTCTACCCGGCATTCGAGCGGCAGGAGGTGGTGATCCACTCCCCTGAGCATGTCCGCACGTTCGCCGAGCTGGACGACGACCAGGTCGCGCTCGTTGCCGAGGCCTGGGAGCTCCGGCGCAGCGCGGTACCGGACGGCGAGCTGCTTGCGTTCATGAACGAGGGCAGGCTCGCCGGCGCCAGCCTTGCGCACAGCCACTCGCAGCTCGTCTGGTTCAGCGAACGACCGCCCGCGATCGCAACAGAGAAGCCGGAGCGGATCCCGGAGCTGCTCGAATTCGAGCTCATGCGGCGCGGAGAGGTCGTCGCCGCGATTCATCCCGTCGGAGCCGGCCCCTACGAGAGCCTCATCGCGGCACCCGGCGGAAACGGCGAGCTCGTCGACGGGCTGGTCTTGCTGCGAGACCTCATTCGCCGCCTCCACGAGGCGGAGGGTCAGCGCCCCTGGAACGCGTGGCTCCATCTGGGCCCGCCGTGGCACCTGCACGTCGTCCCGCGTCTGACGGCGCTCGCCGGCCTCGAGCTCGGAGCCGGGGTCTACGTGAACGTGATGCCGCCCGAGCGGGCGGCCGAGAGGCTCAGGGCGACGCGCTGACGGGCGCGGGCGACCGGCGCGCCGCTCGCGCTCGCGGAAGCGCCGGGCGGCCTCGATCGCGGCGCCGAGGTTCAGACCCTTGTCCTTGGCCTGCTTGATCAGCATGACCGTCTCGACTGCATCCATGTCGTAGATGCGCTGTTTTCGGCCCTTTGTGGGGATTTGCGCCTTGTTCGTCCAGTAGTCGAGTTGCATCTTCGAGATCCCGGCGATCTGGCAAACCTGGCCGAGATAGAGCTCCACCTTGTTCAGGTGGTCGGCAAGGTTGATGGGTTCGAGAAGGTCAGCCTGGGTGGTCGGAGACATTCAACGCCTTCGCTGGGTGGTCGGGGGCCCCTGGTCCGGACGATAACGCGCTGCTGGACGCTTGGGAAGGGGTGAATCTACTCGGCGACTGCTTCTTCAGGCGCGGCCGGCACTTCCACGCCTGTCTCGTCCTCGCCGTTCGACGCTTCGACCACCGGGGCCAGAGCGGAGACATATTCCCCGTCCCGGAGCCGCATGACGATGACCCCCTGCGTGGCCCGGCCCATCTGCCGGATGTCGTCGACCGACATCCGGATCACCGTGCCGCCGGTGGAGATCAGCATCGCCTGATAGCCGTCTCGGACGACCCGCGCGCCGGCGAGCTGCCCCTTCGCCTCGGTCAGCTGCACCGTCTTCACGCCGAGGCCGCCGCGGCCCTTGACCGGGTATTCGTCGATGCGGGTCCGCTTGCCGAAGCCGTTCTTCGTCACGACGAGCAAGTCGGCGTCGTTCTCGGCGCGATTGATCGCGATCACCACGTCGCCGGAGCGCAGGTTCATCCCGCGGACCCCGCCCGTCGACCGGCCCATCGGGCGAGCGTCACGCTCGTGGAAGCGGATCGCCTGCCCCTTGCACGAGACCATGAGGATGTCGTCGTCGCCGTCGGTGTGGACGACGCCGATCAGCTCGTCCCCTTCGCGGAGGTTGATCGCGATGATCCCGTCCGCCTTCAGCGGCGTGTTGTACTCCTCGAAGCGCGTCTTCTTGACGATGCCCTTCTTCGTCGCCGCGACGAGGTACTCGGCCTCCTTGAAGTCGCGCGTAGCGATGACGGCGCGCGTCGTCTCACCCTGCGCGAAAGGCAGGAAGTTCGCGATCGCGCGGCCCTTGCCTTGGCGCGTTCCGAGCGGGAGCTCGTGCACCTTCAGGCGATAGACCTTCCCGACGGAGGTGAAGAAGAGGACGTAGTCGTGCGTGGAGGCGACGAACAGGTGCTCGATGTAGTCCTCGTCCTTGAGCTCCATCCCCATGACGCCGATGCCGCCGCGCCGCTGCTCGCGATAGGTGGTGACGGGTAGCCGCTTGATGTAGCCCGAGCGCGTGATCGCGATGACCATGTCCTCTTCGGCGATCAGGTCTTCGAGGTCGAGCTCGCCCTCGGCCGCGACGATCTCGGTGCGGCGGTCGTCGCCCTTTCCGTAGATCGACTTGATCTCGAGCAGCTCCTCCCGGATCAGCGCGTCGACCCGGGCCTCGTCGCTCAGGATCGACCGCAGCTCTGCGATGCGCTCCTGCAGGTCCGAGTACTCGTCCTCGATCCGCTTCCGCTCGAGGCCGGTCAGCCGCTGGAGGCGCAGGTCGAGGATCGCCTGAGCCTGGATCTCGCTGAGCTCGAACTCGCGCTGGAGGCCTTCGCGCGCCTCGTCGGGATCGGCCGAGCCGCGAATCAGTGCAATCACCGCGTCGAGCTGGTCGAGCGCCTTGAGGTAGCCCTCGAGGACATGGGCCCGGGCCTCGGCCTTTCGCAGCTCGAACTTCGACCGGCGCGTGACGATCTCGCGCTGGAAGTCGAGATAGTGCTGGAGCATGTCGCGGAGCGACAGCGTCCGTGGGACGCCGTCGACCAGCGCGACGGCGTTGAAGCCGAACGTCGACTGCAGCGCGGTGTGCTTGAAGAGCTTGTTCAGCGCGACCTGCGGCACCGCGTCGCGCTTGAGCTCGATCTGGATCCTCATCCCCGAACGGTCGGAGTGGTCGGCGAGGTCCGAGATCTCGGTCAGAACCTTGTCGCCCACGAGGTCGGCGATCTTCTTGATCACGCCGGTGTCGCCGCCCTTCTTCACGCCGTAGGGCAGCTCGGTGACGATGATCGCGGACTTGCCGCCGCGCAGCTCCTCGATGTGGGCGCGCGCGCGCATGACGATCCGCCCACGGCCGGAGCGGTAGGCCTCGCGGATCCCCTCGCGGCCGAGAATGATCCCGCCGGTCGGGAAATCCGGGCCCTTGATGTGACGGGTCAGCCGCTCGACGTCGATCTCGGGCTCGTCGATCAGCGCGACGAGGGAGTCGATGACCTCACTGAGGTTGTGCGGCGCGATGTTCGTCGCCATGCCGACCGCGATGCCGGCCGACCCGTTGACGAGCAGGTTCGGGAAGCGCGCCGGAAGCACCGACGGCTCGCGGCGTGACTCGTCGTAGTTCGGCTGGAAATCGACGGTGTCGGCGTCGATGTCGCGCAGCAGCTCGGTCGCCATCCGCGAGAGCCGCGACTCGGTATATCTCATGGCCGCCGCCGGATAGTCGTCGATGTTGCCGAAGTTGCCCTGGCCGTGCAACAAGCGGGTAGCGCATCGAGAACGGCTGCGCGAGACGCACGAGCGTGTCGTAGATCGCGCTATCGCCGTGCGGGTGGTACGAGCCCATCACGTCGCCGACGATGCGCGCCGACTTCTTGAACGGCCGGTTGGGCTGCATCCCGGCCTCGTGCATCCCGTAGAGGACGCGGCGGTGTACCGGCTTGAGCCCGTCGCGCACGTCCGGAAGCGCACGGGAGACGATGACGCTCATCGCGTAGTCGAGGAAGCTCGAGCGGAGCTCCTGCTCCAGCTCGCGCGACTCGATCCGCCCGGCGCCGAGCGGCTCGAGGTTAGACATCGAGGAATCTCACGTCGCGGGCGTTCTGCTCGATGAAGAGCCGGCGCGGCTCGACCTGGTCGCCCATCAGCATCGCGAACGCGAGATCCGCGGCGGCGGCATCCTCGACGCCGACCCGGATCAACATCCGGTTGGCCGGGTTCATCGTCGTCTCCCAGAGGTCCTCGGCGTTCATCTCGCCGAGACCCTTGAAGCGCCCGATCTCGATGTTCTCCTTCGCGAGGTCGATCGCCCGGTGACGGAGCTGCTCGAACGTGTCCGCCTCGCGCGTCTTCTTGCCCAGCGTGATGCGGAACGGCGGCTTGCCGAGGATCTCCTGCAGCTTCGAGTACCGCGCTGCGAGCTGTGCATAGTGCGTCGACGCGAGCAGCTCGGTCGGGACCGACACGTGCTTCGCCGCGCTGGTCTCCTTCTCGGTCACCTTGATGCGGAAGCCCTCTTCGCCCTTCTCGACGAGGTCGAGCTCGTATCCGTCGGTGTCGAGACCGGCGAGCGCGCGCTCGAGATCGCTGCCCGCATCGGCCGCCTCTACCAGATGGTGCTCGACCAGGAAGTTGACCGTCGGCGCGCCGTAGTCCGCTCGCAGCCGCGACGCGTAGCCCTCGAACTCGGCCAGCGGCCCCACCATTCGGCGATACCGGGCTTCCGTCAGCTTGTGCGTCGCCCCGTCGCGGTCGGTGACCTCCATGTCCTTGATCCGCTCGCGGACGAGCAGATCCTCGAACTGCGACTCCTTCTCGACGTAGGTCTCCTGGTTCCCGATCTTCACGCGGTAGAGCGGCGCCACCGCGATGTAGACGTGGCCGCCGCTCGACAAGCTCCGGCATCTGCCGGTAGAGGAAGGTGAGGATCAGCGTCCGGATGTGAGCGCCGTCGACGTCGGCGTCCGTCATCACGATCACGCGGTGGTAGCGGAGCTTCTCGGCGTCGTATTCGTCGCCGATCCCGGTGCCGATCGCAGTGATCATCGCCTGGATCTCGGCGTTCGAGAGCACCTTGTTGATCCGGTTCTTCTCCGAGTTGATCACCTTGCCGCGCAGCGGCAGGATCGCCTGGTTGATCCGGTTGCGGGCCTCGACGGCAGACCCGCCGGCCGAGTTGCCTTCGACGAGGAACAGCTCGGCGGCCTCGGGATCGTTGATCTGACAGTCGGCGAGCTTGCCGGGGAGCGACGAGCTCTCGAGCGCGCTCTTGCGCCGGGTCAGCTCCCGCGCCTTCCGGGCCGCCTGGCGCGCATTCCGTGCGGCAATCGCCTTCGAGACGATCTGCTTCGCGTCCGTGGGGTTCTCCTCGAGGAACTCGGCCAGCCGCTGGTTGACCGTCTGCTCGACGAGCCCGCGCACCCACGGGTTCCCGAGCTTCGTCTTGGTCTGACCCTCGAACTGCGGGTCGCGGAGCTTGACGGAGAGCACCGCGGCCAGGCCCTCGCGGACGTCCTCGCCCTCGAGGTTGTCCTCCTTCTCCTTCAGCAGCCCCTTCTCGCGCGCGTACTTGTTCAGCGTTCCCGTCAAGGCGGCCTTGAAGCCCGACAGGTGCGCGCCGCCTTCGGTCGTGTTGATGTTGTTGGCGAACGAGAAGACCGACTCCACGTACGAGCCGTTCCACTGCATCGCGACCTCGACCGCCCCCTGCTCCATCTCGCCGTCGAAGTAGACGATCCGCTTGTGGATCGGCTCCTTCGCCGCGTTCACGTAGGTGATGAAGTCGCGGATCCCGCCCTCGTAGTGGAACTCGTGGCGCGCTTCGACCTCACGCTCGTCGGTGAGGACGATGCGCAGCCCGCGGGTGAGGAAGGCGGTCTCGCGGAGGCGCTGGACAAGCGTCTCGATCGACCACTCGAACTCCTCCTCGTCGAAGATCTCGAGGTCGGGGAGGAAGCAGATGGTCGTCCCGGAGTCCTTCTTGCCCTCGGTCTTGCCGACAGTCTCGAGCTCGGTGACCGCATCGCCGCGCGCAAACTCCTGCCGGTAGACCTTGCCGTCCCGCCGAACCTCCACCTTCAGCCATTCCGAGAGCGCGTTGACGACGGAGACGCCGACGCCGTGCAGGCCGCCGGAGACCTTGTAGCCCTCGCCGCCGAACTTGCCGCCGGCATGCAGCTTCGTCAGCACGACCGTGACCGCCGGGAGCCCCTGCTCCGGCATCACGTCCACGGGGATCCCGGAACCGTTGTCCGAGATCGTCACCGAATTGTCGGGATGAAGCGTGATCTCGATCCGATCGGCGCGGCCTGCAAGGGCCTCGTCGACCGAGTTGTCGACGACCTCGTAGATCAGGTGATGGAGGCCGCGGGAGCCCGTCGAGCCGATGTACATGCCCGGGCGCAGCCGGACCGGCTCGAGACCCTCGAGTACAGTGATGTCCTTGGCGGTGTAAGCAGCTTCAGCCATATAAAAAAGCCCTGCATATTGCAGCAATTCGGGCCGCAGTTAGTGTAGCAGACGTCCCGGCCGACCCGCGGCCTTCGCGAGGCTCGCGGCGGCCGCCTCTGCAACAACTTTGCGCAGATTTTCGCTCGCGATCGGCGCGGCCAGCCGATCGGCTTCCCGCCGGTCCTCGGCGGAAGGACGCGGCGGTCGTTCTTTCTGTCTCTCCGCCTGCTCCGGAGCCGGCTCGGGCAGCCGTCCTGGGGCGAAGCGGAGGCCCGTCGGAGCATCGTCGCCCAGCGCTGCCGCGAGCCGCCCGTGGATGTCCGCGGCCAGCAGGCCGAGCTCGAACGCCCAGGCCGACGAGCTCGTCGCGACGTGAAGGGTCCCGTCGCGCGCCACTCGCGCCGGCCAGGCGTTCCGGGCAATCGCATCGCCGACTGCGGCCGGCCAGGCTCTGACGATCTCGGCCATCGCGCCGGTCGGCCCGAAGCGCTTCAGCTCCCGCCGGATCCCGTCGCCGATCGGCTCTGGGAAGCTCGATCGGGTCATGCGGCTCTCCGAGCCTCGCCCGGGCGAACCTCGATCAGCTCGTCCGGGGCCACGGGAAGCGCAGACGCCGCCGTAGCCGTGAGGAACGCCTGTGCCCCCGATTCGCGGAGGCGCGTCGCGAGGATCGCGCGACGCTCGAGATCGAGCTCCGAGAGCACGTCGTCGAGCAGCAGCAGCGGCCCGCCGTGCTCACGCTCGGCCAGCAGCTCCGCCTCCGCCAGCAACAGGGCTAGAACCGCAAGGCGCTGCTCGCCCTGGGAGCCGAAGCTGCGCAGGTCGCGCCCGTCGGCCGCCACGGTGAGATCGTGAAGGTGCGGACCGAGACCGGTGAAACCTCGTGCGAGATCCTGCTCGAGGCGTCGTTCGAGATCCTCCGAGGTCGGCGCCTCACCCTCGTAGCGCAACTCGCCGGAGCCGAGCTGAAGCTCTTCCGCGATCTTCGCGTAGCGGGGCGAGATCAGCCCTACGAGCTCACGGCGAGCGGCAACGAGCTGGGCGCCAAGCTCGGCGACGCGCTCGGTCCAGGGATGCAGCGCCTCCGCCGACGAGTAACCGCTCGCGAGCCGCCGGAGCGCGCCGTTTCGCTGCGCGAGCGCAGCGGCGTAATCAGTGGGCATCGAGACACGGCTGGGGTAGAGCCGCCCCAACGAACGGTCGAAGTACGCCCGGCGCACTGCGGGGCCGCCCTTGACGATCGCAAGCCGGTCTGGAGTGAACACGAGCGCCGGCAATCGAGAGCGCAGCTCCTCGGCAGCACGCAGTGGCGCGCCGTTCAGACGGGCCCGCTTGGGCTCACCGGCTCGCAGAGCGACCTCGACCGCGACCGGTGACCCACCGTGCTCGCCGACAACCGCGATGCGAGCGCCTTCCTCACCGAAGCGGATCAGCTGTACATCCGACCGCGTCCGCGGGGAGAAGCCCTGCGCCGCAACGTGGAGGCTCTCGAGCAAATTCGTCTTCCCCGCGCCGTTCGGGCCAACGGCGAGCACGAGCCCCGGCACGAGCTCGAGCTCCAGGCGCGGATAGGAGCGGTAGTCCCGAAGCGCGAGCGTGCGGACGATCAGCCGGCGAGTCGGATCGGCATGATCAGGTACGAGAAGTCGTCCCCTGCGCCCTGAAGCACCGCCGGGCGAAGCGGGCTGATCAGCTTCAGCCGCAGCTCGTCGCCCTCGGCCGACTCGATGCCGTCGCGGAGAAACTCCGGATTGAAGCCGATCTCGAGCGCCTCACCCGTGAAACCCGCCGGCATGGATTCCCGCGCTTCCCCGACATCCTGCGTTTGCGCCGACACGGTCAGCTCGCCCTCGGCAAAGCGCAGGCGAAGCGGCGCATTGCGCTGGGCCATCACGGACACGCGGCGCACGACCTCGAGCAGCTCCTCGCGCGGCATCGCGACCTCGTACTCGAAGCTCTCCGGAAGCAGCTGTCGGTAGTTCGGGAACTGTCCCTCGATGCGGCGCGTCGTCAGCAGAACACCATCGCTCGCGAAGAGCACCTGGTTCTCCTGCACGCCGAGCTCGAGCTCGGACGCACCGGGCGCGATGCGGCCAAGCTCCGCGAGGGCGCGAGCCGGCACGATCGCGTCCAGCTCCGGGCCCGCTTCTGCGAGCGACGTTTCCTTCACCGCCAGCCGGTAGGAGTCAGTGGCGGCCATGACCACGTTCTCCCCTTCGAAGCGCACGAGGATGCCGGTGAGCACCGGTCGAGACTCGTCGCGGGAGGCAGCGCGGCTGACCTTCGCCGACGTCGCGAGGAGCGCGTCGGCGTCGATTGCGACCATGTTTGTGCCCGCCGGGTCCGGCAGGCGGGGGAAATCCTCTGCGTTGTAGGTATGCACGCGGTAGACCGCCGCGCCGCTCGACGATCTCGACCACGCCTTCGCCGGCCTGGTGCTCGATCGCCACCTCGTCTCCCGGCAGCGACCGGGCAATGTCCACCAACAAGCGCCCTTGGACGACCACGGCGCCTTCGGACTCGACTTCAGCCTCGAGCGAGGACCGAAGCGAGATCTCCATGTCGGTCGCGCTCAGGTGGAGCTTCCCGGGCTCTGTGCGGAGAAGAAGTCCTGCCAGCACCTGCACGGTCGTGCGTGTCGAAGCCGCGCGCGAGACGATCGCGAGCTGACGGATCAGCTCGTCGCGAGCGACAGTCGTCTTGAGCGATGTCCCGGCCACAGCTTCAGCTTCAATCATTTATTTAAAACCTCTTGTAGTAGTACTAGGGAGTGTGGAAGCCGGGGAAGACGCCCTCGCTCGGCTTCCAGAGCCGCGTCGGCCTGGGGACGCTCGCTGGGGGTAAACGAGGGCTTTGCACAGGGCGCGCGGGAGTGTGCCGATGGACCCACAGAATCAGTCCGCATGCTTGATGCGGGCGGTCAACTCTTGCACAAGGTTGTACACAGAGCGGTCCTCACGAATCAGGCGCGCGATCTTCGACGTTGCGTGGATCACGGTGGTGTGGTCTCGCCCGCCGAAATGCCGCCCGATCTTCGGTAGCGACGAGTCGGTCAGCTCGCGGGACAGGTACATCGCTACCTGGCGCGGATAGACGATGTTCTGGGAGCGCTTGTCGCCGACGAGCTCCTCCCTCGAGATGCTGAAGCGCTCCGAGACCTCTTCTTGGATCCGCTCGATCGAGACCTGCGGCGCCTCGCCTTGAGGAAAGACGTCGCGGAGCACGTCCTGTGCGAGGTCGACCGTCATCGGACGACCGGTGAGCGACGCGAAAGCGACGACGCGCGTAAGTGCACCCTCGAGCTCACGGATGTTCGTCGAGACGCGGCCGGCAACGAAGGTCATGAGATCGGCGTCCGCGACCTGGATTCCGTCCGTCCGAGCCTTCTTTTGAAGGATCGCGATCCGCGTCTCGAGATCGGGCGGCTGGATGTCGGTCATCAGCCCCCATTCGAAGCGTGAGCGCAAGCGCTGCTCGAGCGTCGCGATCTGCCGCGGCGGCCGGTCGGACGAAATCACGATCTGCCGGCCGGCTTCGTAGAGCGTGTTGAACGTGTGGAAGAACTCCTCCTGGATGCGCTCCTTGTGCTCGAGGAACTGGATGTCGTCGATCAGGAGCACGCCGAAGGTGCGGTAACGCTGCTTGAAGCCCTCGATTCGCTTGTCGCGGAGCGAGTTGATGAAGTCGTTCATGAATCGCTCGCTCGTCACGTAACAGACCGAGAGATCCCCGAGGTGTTCGCCGATGTAGTGGCCGATCGCCTGGAGGAGATGCGTCTTCCCGAGCCCGGTCCCGCCGTAGATGAAGAGCGGGTTGTAGGCCTGTGCCGGCGCCTCGGCGACCGCGAGCGCGGCCGCGTGCGCGAAGCGGTTCGAGGAACCGATCACGAACGAGTCGAACGTGTACTTGGGGTTCAGGCCCTCGACGCGAGGCGGCGCTTCCTGCTCCGGCGCGGATGCCTGCCTCGAGCCGCGCTCACTGATGGCGAACTCGACTTGCCGCTCGTCACCTGTTGCGTCGCGGACGGCGGCGCCGATCAGTCCGAGGAAGTGGCCCTCGATCCACTCGCGGGTGAAATCGTTCGGCACGCGGAGTACGAACGACTTCTCGGACAGGCCGACACCCTCGGCGTCGGAGAACCATGTCTGATAGGTCGACTCGTTGAGCGAACTCCGCAGCCGCTCCGAAACTGCGGTCCACAGATCCTCTGCTGTGAGCAGCTGTTGTCGCTCCACGCGGGTTGGAAAGCTCCTCTCGTTCGCGCCGGGAAGTGGCGAGCATAGCAGCGTCCAAGAGCAGTCTCAATGCCGATTCTCGGCGTGTCCCCAGGAGGAAAACCAGCCGATTTGCAGGTATTTCTAGCATGTCCCCAGCGTCCTCCACAGCTGTGGAGAAGCTCGTGTCGTCACTTGTTTTCACTGGGGAAAACACGCTCGACGCAGGAAATTTCTGCCCGCCGCCGGTCACGCCACCGCTGTGGAAAAGCCTGTGGCGAGGATCGCTCTCTATACTGGCGCAGCCCCCAAGTCGAGGGGCCTCTACTCTTTCCTTACTCCTCGTGAAGCGCACCTATCAGCCCAACGTACGCAGGCGGAAGCGCCGGCATGGATTCCGGGCTCGGATGTCCACTCGGGCCGGCCGGGCGATTCTCAAGCGCCGCAGGGCGCGTGGCCGCAAGCGCTTGTCGGCATAAGCCGCGCCGCGCCCTCCGTCGCCGTGCAGCGCCGTAATCGCCTGTCTCGCTCGCGTGACTTCGACACCGTGTACCGGCACGGCCGGTCGGTATCGACTCGCTTCTTCGTCCTCTATCGCTTCGAGCGTGACGGCGAGGGTGAGGAGGCGCGGCTCGGGATCGCGGTGCCGAAGAAGATCGGCGGCGCCGTCACTCGGAACCGGATCAAGCGCCGCTTGAGAGAGGTCTGGCGGCAGCTCCTGCCGCAGGTGCCGGAAGGCTCCGACTACGTGCTCCTCGTCCGCTCGTCGCTGGCCGAGGCCGCAGACGAGCGCGACGAGGCCTGGCTTCGTGAGCGCGTCGAAGAGGTTCTCGGGAAGGCGAGCGCGTGAAGTACATCGGAATCGGCGGGGTCTACCTCTATCGCTACACGTTCGGAGCTTTTCTTCCGGCGACCTGCAAGTACCACCCGTCCTGCTCCCAGTATGCGATCGACGCGCTCAAGCAGTACGGGCTCATCCGCGGGACGGTGCTCGCCGGCTGGCGCCTGCTGCGGTGCAATCCGTGGAGCCACGGCGGGGTCGATCGTGCTGAGGATCAGAGGCTCTTTCGATGATCGAGCTCAGCATTCTCAGTCCGGTCGAGGACGTTCTGACCTGGGTGCTCGAGTGGTTCCACACCTCGATCGGCCTGACCTGGGCGTGGTCGGTGATCGCGCTGACACTCGCCGTGCGAATGCTGCTCGTGCCGCTGACCGTGCGGCAGATCCACTCGATGCAGCGGATGCAGCAGTTCCTGCCGCAGATGAAGGAGATCCAGAAGCGCTACAAGACGGACAAGAAAAAGCAGAACGAGGAGCTGATGAAGTTCTACCGGGAGCACCAGATCAACCCGGCCTCCTCGTGCCTCCCGATCCTGCCGCAGATCCCGATCTTCTTCGCGCTCTACTTCGTGCTTCGGGACTTCGACGAGGAGATCTATCCGAAGTACCCGGCGTCGACCCTCGAGTGGCTGAACTTCGTGCCGAACATCACCGCGAACATCACCGACCACTGGTCCGGCTACGTGCTGCTCGCCGTCTACGTCGCCAGCCAGGTTGCCTCGACCTGGTACATGCCGATGGCGACGACGAGCCAGGCGCAGCGCTACATCTTCCTCGCCCTGCCGTTCATCCTGGCGATCTTCATCGTCAACCCGCCGGGCGGCGCGGAGTTCCCGGTCGGGCTCCTGCTCTACTGGATGACGACGAACCTCTGGACGGTGGGTCAGGGGATCGTCACGCGACGTCTGCGAAGCCAGATGGAACAGGTGCCGGCCAAACGCTCGTCGCGGACCCCGCCGAAGGAGCAGCAACAGCCGGCGGCGACCGACGGCGCCGCGACGACCGAGCCCAAGGGCCAGAAGCCCGCGGCCCCGCGCCGCGTGAAACGCAAGAAGAAGCGGGCCCGCCGGTGAGCGCCGAGCTTCGAGTCGAGACCGAGGGCGAGACAGTCGGCGAGGCCAAGTGGGCGGCGTTGCGCGAGCTCGAGAAGCTCAATCCCATGATCGACAAGGCCTCGGTTCGCTTCCAGGTCGTCTCGGAGGGCGAGCGCGGGATCCTCGGCGTCGGTTATTCGCCCGCGCGCGTCGTCGCCACGGTGGAGTCGAACGGCGCGCCGACCGAGACCCGAGCGGAGGACTCTGAGCCCGCGGCCCTCGTTCGCGAGGTGATCACGAGGATCACGTCGACACTGGGGATCTCCTGCCGCATCGACATCGTCGAGCAGGACGAGGCGGTGCTGCGAGCGACCTGCTCGGGTCGCGACCTCGGGCTTCTGATCGGCAGGCACGGCCAGACGATCGACGCGATTCAGTACCTCTGCAACGCAATCCTCGCGCGCCAGGAGGCCGGTGTCTCGGTCGTGGTGGACGCCGCCGGCTACCGCGCGCGCCGGGAGGCGAGCCTCACATCCCTCGCGACGAGCGCCGCCGAGCAGGCGATCCGAACCGGTGAGCGCGTCGAGCTCGAGCCGATGACGGCCGTGGAGCGGAAGATCGTCCACCTCGGCCTCCAGGACTACGACGGCGTCGAGACGACGAGCGAGGGAACCGAGCCGAACCGCTTCGTGGTTGTCCTTCCGGCTGGTGCCGAGTAGCTGGGGAAACCTCCCGGTTTCCCCAGACCCCTTCCACCTGTCCGCTGACGCGGACGAGCTCCTGCGGAGCTGGCTCGCCGCCGTCCTGGCGACGCCTGGGCTGACTGCGATCAGCGACGCCGATGAGGCTCGGCGGATGCTGCTGGAGGACAGCCTGCGCGGCGTGGAGGTCGTGCGCGAGCTCGAGGGCCCGATCGTCGACGTCGGCTCAGGCGGCGGCGCTCCGGGGATCCCGCTCGCCGCGGCGCTTCCCGACCGCGAGGTGACGCTGCTCGAGGCCGAGGGGCGGAAGGCCGACTTCCTGCGGCGCTGGGAGGCTTCCCTCCCGAACCTGAGCGTCGTGTGGGGCCGGGCCGAAGAGCAGGAAACGGACTGGTTTCGGTGTCGCGGTCGCAAAGGCGCTGGCGCCCCCGCCCGTGGCCGCCGAGTGGTGCCTGCCGCTGGTCCGCGAAGGCGGCGCTGTCGTGCTCTGGGTCGGTCCCGAGCCTCGACCTCGAGCGCGTTGCTCGAGTCTCGGAGCAGCTGGCTGGCGGTGAGCCCGAGAATCGCGATGGCCTGCTCGTGATCCCGAAGCTGGGCCCGACGCCGGAGGGCTTTCCGCGCCGGCCCGGAATCGCCCGGAAACGTCCGTTGGCCTGAGTACGGTGGCCCCTGAGTGGCCATCTACGCCCTCGCAAACCAGAAGGGCGGCGTCGGCAAGACGACCACCGCCGTCAATCTCGCCGCCTGCCTCGCCGAGGCCGGCGAGCCGACGCTGCTCGTCGACCTCGATCCCCAGGCAAACGCGACCTCCGGGCTGGGAGAGCGGGCCAACGGAAGCTCGAGCTTCGACCTGCTCGACGGAGCATCGGTCGATGAGCTCGCGGCGCGAACACGCTTCGCCAATCTCGAGCTGATCCCAGCGCGATCGGACCTGGCCGGCGCCGCAGCCTCCCTCGCCCTTCGAAACGACGCGGAGCGCTACCTCGCGGATGCCTTGCGTCCGGCCGCAGAGCGATACCGCTACGTCTTTCTCGACTGCCCGCCCTCACTCGGGCCGCTGACGGTCAACGCCCTGGCTGCGGCCGACCGCGTGCTCGTTCCCGTGCAAGCCGAGTACTACGCGCTCGAGGGTGTCGCCCAGATCCTCGGCTCGATCGAGGCCGTGAGAGCGCGCCTCAACCCGCGCCTGACGCTGGCGGGCGTGCTGCTGACGATGGTGGACGGCCGCACGAAGCTCGCGGCCGATGTTTCCCAGGAGCTCGAGCGCCACTTCGGCGCTCTCCTCTTCGAGACGCGCGTGCCGCGATCGGTGCGAATCGCCGAGGCCCCGAGCCACGGGCTCCCGGTGATCGCTTACGCCCGGCGCTCTTCCGGCGCCGATGCCTACTGGAAGGTGGCGATGGAGCTTGTCGAACGCAACTGACCCAGCCCCGGCCCGGAGAGGCCTAGGCCGCGGCCTCGAGGTGCTGATCGGAGGCGCTCCGCCGACGGAGCTCGCCCAACTGCCGCTCGAGCTCGTTCACCCGAGCCCGCGCCAGCCCCGCCGACGCTTCGATCACGAGGCGACGGCTGCCCTGGCCGAATCGGTTCGCTCCCAAGGCTTGGTGCAGCCGATCGTCGTCAGGTCGCGGACGGCCGGCGGATACGAGCTGATCGCCGGCGAGCGCCGCTGGCGTGCCGCGCGGGAGGCAGGGCTGGAGACGATTCCGGCGCTCGTCCGCGAGACCGGCGATCGCGACGCTCTGCTGCTCGGCCTCGTCGAAAATGTGGCCCGCGAGCAGTTGAGCCCGGTCGAGGAGGCGCGTGCATATGCGCTGCTCGTCGACGAGTTCGAGCTCGGGCTGGGCGACATCGCCGAGCGGGTCGGGCGCTCCAAGCCATCGGTTTCGAACCGGATGCGCCTGCTCGATCTGCCCGAGGACGTGCTCGCCATGCTCGAGCGAGGGGAGCTGACCGAGGGTCACGCCCGCGCGGTGCTCGCCGTTCCCGACCACGAGGAGCGGCGCCGCCTGGCGAGGGAGATCGTCCGCCGCGGCCTCTCCGTCCGAGACGCCGAGCGAGCGGCCAGGTGGGCCGGTGCTCGCCGCAAGCCGCGCCGTGTCCGCACACCTGTGGATCCGGTGCTCGCCGACCGCGTGCGAACGGCGGCCGAGCGCTTGACGGGCCGTTCGGTGAAGCTCACGCCGAGCCGGCTCGAAATCGCGTTCGCCGACGAGATCGAGCTGGCGGAGCTCGCCGAAGCGCTAGAACACGCTCTTTCCGAGTAAGCCCGTACCCAACGACAGCCGTCATTCGTTGGGAACGAGATGCTCGGACTCTGGCAGCAGGACCTCGAGTGGCTCGAGGCGATCTCGCAGAATGCTGACGCGAGGGCGCTGTTCCTGCGGATGGCCGCGCTCTCGCAAGAAGGCCGGCTCGAGCCGTTCCTGACCGAGCTCGAGCGCGATCAGGAGCTCGATGACCACACGAAGGGCAGCGTGACGGAGCTGGCCCGGGACGAGGCGTTCCTGCTGACCGTCGCCGACTACCTGCGCTCGACGAACCGGCTGCACTGACGCGGTACCTGCTGCAGCTGGGGAACCTCCCGGTTTCCCCAGACCCCTTCCACGGCCCGCTTCGCGGGCAACGCTCCCTGGTTCTCCCCAGACCCCTTCCACGGCCCGCTTCGCGGGCATCGCATGCGCGATGGGCGATCGTGGATTCGAACCACGGACCTCCGCCTTATCAGAGCGGCGCTCTAACCAACTGAGCTAATCGCCCGCGCGGACGATGGTAGCGAACGGTGGCTCCGCAGCCTCGCGGGAGCCCAGGGCTATCATCCGAGAAGGCCCGAAGCCTCCTACCCACATGTACGAGATGGTCATCTACGGGGTCAGCTTCGACTTGGTCGGCAAACAGCCGATCGTGTTGCTGAAGACCGCCGACGGCAACAAGTTCCTGCCGATCTGGATCGGCCACCCCGAGGCTGCGGCGATCCTGATGAAGCTTCAGGGCGCCTCGACGCCGCGACCGATGACCCACGACCTGGTCGCCGACATCCTCGAGCAGCTCGACGCGGAGGTGACGAGGATCACCGTCACCGAGCTTCGCGACAACACCTTCTACGCGAGCATCACCGTCCAGCAGAACGGCTCCGAGATCGAGATCGACTCGCGGCCGTCCGACGCGATCGCGATCGCGGTGCGCTCGGACGCGCCGATCTTCGCCGCCGAGCACGTGATCGAGGAGTCGGCGATCGAGTTCGAGGGCGAAGAGGTGAACGAGGAGGAGATCGTCGACGAGTTCCGCAAGTTCCTCGACGACGTCTCGCCCGACCAGTTCGCGGTCGGGGAGGACGAGAACTAGGCGCGCAGCGCCTAGATCTGCCGCGAAGCGGGCCGTGGAAGGGGTCTGGGGAACCGGGAGGTTCCCCAGCTGCCCTCCTAGCCCTGGATCAAATCTTCTTCCTTGCCCTCCATTTGTTGAAGATCTTCGAGATGTCGCGGTGCGCGGCGCGCATCGCCTCGTCCGCAGTCATCTCGTCCCTGGCCACGCGAGCGAACATCTGCGGGATGAGGAACTTGTTGAACACCTCGTCGATCGCAGCGTTCGCGTAGCCGGGGTGGCCGACGTTGGTCGTGTATCGCTTGGAGATCGTCTCGAGCACCGAGTAGCGGCCCGGCAGCTCGTTCGGATAGTCCGTCTGGCGGCGTAGCCGGACCGGGACGTTCTTGACCGAGCCCGGGAACGCCGGGAAGTTGTAGAAGTAGCTGTTCAGGAAGTGCCCGGTGTACTGGGTGCCGATGTCGACGAGGAACTTCTTCGCCGCCGGCTTGTTCTGGGCGAAGCGCCAGATCACGTAGACGCCCATCACGTGCTCGAGCCCCATCCGAGGCCCCGGACCGTCGGGGATCGGGAGGATCCCGATGTCCCGGTTGAAGCGGAGGTTGCGCAGCTCTGCGCTTCGGGCGATCGAGATTGCGTTCATCGCCATCGAGAGCCGGCCGGCGAGGAACGCATCGTTGTTCGACGCGGCCGTCCAGGCGAAGACCTCGCTCGTCATCCCGCGCCGGTAGAGGTCGCGCATGAAGTTGAGTGCGTCGCGAGTGCCCTTGCTCCTGATCGTGACCCGGGCCTCGCGGTTCTGGATGTAGGCGCCGAAGCACTGGAGCAGCGCGATCAGCGCCATGTTCGAGTCGAGCTCGTTCGACATTCCGATCCCGACCGGGTTGCCCATCGCTTTGAGTCTCGGCGCCGCCCGCCTGATGTTCTCCCAGCTCGTCGGGCGGAGGCCGACCTCGCCCCAGAGGTCCCGGCGGTAGTGAACCGGGTCGGGGACGTAGTTGTCCGCGAAGCCGAAGTACTTCTTCGTTCGCGGGTTGTACGTGCTCTTGCGGCCGACGCTCCCGATCTTCCCGACCTTGCGCTCGACCTGCTGCACGACGTCGTTGAGCGCGATGACGCGGTCTTCATAGGCCGCGGGCGGCGAGAGGAACTGGAAGAGGTCGTGTCCGCTCTGCGCCGCGACCTCCGCAGCGGCTCGCGACGGGAGCTCGGCGAGGTTGACGTGGTCGACGCGAACCTCGACGTCGTTCGCCTGCCCCCAGCGCTTGACGTAGACGTTGTCGAACCACACGTCGTACTTGGGCACGAAGTGGCTCCACTGGATGATGCGCAGCGTTCCCCTCAGCTGCTTGTGCCTGAACTGCGCGGCTCCGGCCACAGAGGTCTTGACGCCGGCGCCGCCGTAGACGAGGACGATCGCGCCGAGGCCGGCGCGGCGAATCAAGTCGCGCCTCGTGAGCTCGTCCTGGACCTTCGTGATGTCCACACGCTCACGTCGGTCCTTCACTCAGATCACCTCCTAGTCCTGGTTTCCGAGCGGGGCTCGTACGATGTTCGGAGCATTCTCCTCCTTTTTCAGGCCTCAACGGAACGCTCCGCCGGTGAAGCCGGCGATGAAGCGATTGAGGAAGAGGTTGTAGAGCAGCGCCAGCGGGATCGCCGGGATGAGCGTCGCGGCCATCAACGCGCCCCAGTAGAAGACGTCGCCGCGGATGAGCTCGGTCGGGACGCCGGCCGAGACCGTCTTCATCTCCGTGCTCGAGATGAACGTGATCGCATAGACGAACTCGTTCACGACGAGAGAGAACGAGAAGATCACCACGGTGAGGATTCCCGGGACAGAGAGCGGGAAAACCACGCGCGCCAGGGCGCCGAGCCGCGATGCTCCGTCGACGAGCGCGGCGTCCTCGAGCTCGGGCGGGATCGTCTTGAAGAACCCCATCAGCAGCCAGATCGAGAACGGCACGGTGAACGACGGGTAGACGAGAATCAGCGACCACAGCCGGTCATGGAGGTTGAGCTCCGCGACCACACGCGACAGCGGCAGAAAGAGCAGCGTCGGCGGCACGAGATAGGTCAGGAAGATGCCGACGCCGAGGCTCTGGCCCCAGCCGCCCGACAGCCGGGCAAGCGCATAGCCGGCCGGGAGCGCGATGACGAGCGTGATCAGGACGACGGCGGCCCCGACGATCGCCGTGTTCGCGAGCCACTGGGCGTAGTCCGTCTGTTCGAAGAGGAAGCGGAAGTTGGCGGTCGTCGGCGAGTCGGCGTTGAACTTGAACGGCACCTGCTCGATGTCGTACAGATCGTTGTCCGCTCTGAGCGCGGTCATCAGCATCCAGTAGAACGGGAAGGCGAGGACGATCGCGAACGGGCCGACGATCAGGTAGGTGAGGAGGCTGTCGCGCCGCACTGCCTAGGTGACCTCCACCCGGCGGGCGATGCCCAGCATCAGGATCGCGACCAGCGCGAGCGCCGGCAGCAGGTAGAGCGAGATCGCCGCGCCCTGGCCGAGCGCGGCGCTGTTGATGCCCGTGTCGAACGCCCACGTTGTCAGCATGTGCGTGCTGTTGAACGGCCCGCCGTGGGTGAGGATGTAGACGACCGTCATATCGGTGGCGGTGAAGACGATCCCGAAGAGCAGCGCCACGAGCGCGATCGGCAGCTGGAGCGGCAGCGTCACGTACCAGAACTTCCTCAGGCCGGTGGCGCCGTCGACCTTGGCGGCGTCGTCGATCTCGGGCGGCATCGAAGCGAGCCCGGCGATGAAGATCACCGTGGCGAACGGGAGGATGCGCCAGGCGTGGGCGAAGATGATCGCGGCCATCGCGAGATTCGGCTCGCCGAGCCACTGCGGCGGGTCGATCGGCTCGATCGGCGAGATCTGAATCGCGCTCGGCCAGAAGTCCCGCGCGAACGCCCAGTTGAGGGCCTTGTAGGGATAGAACTCAGGGCTGCCCGGGAAGATGTCGTGGGTGAGCGTCCAGTTCACGACGCTGTAGAGCGGGTGGAAGATCCAGAGGAACGCCACCGTCGTCAGGGCAACCGGCGTCGCCCAGGGCAGGATGATCAGGAAGCGGAAGATCCACTTGCCCCGGAAGTTCTTGATCAGCGCGTGGGCGAGGAGGCCGGCCCCGACCAGCACGATCGCCTGCGAGACGAGCGTGAAGAGCACCGTGTTGCGCAGCGCCCGGCGGAAGTTCTCGTCGTCCCAGGCGTCGAGGTAGTTCCGTAGGCCGACCCACTCGCCGGTCAGTGACCCGGCCGTCGCGTCCGTGAGGCTGAGGTAGACGGCGAGGACGAGGGGAGCCCCGACGAGCAGGACGATGAACAGGACCGCAGGGGCGATCAGGAGCGGGCCGAGGAAGCGCCGCTCCTCGAACACGTCTCGCCAGCGCCGAGCGCCTGCGCCCGCGCGCGCCACAGTCGCCACCGCGTGCGATCGTAACCCGCGAAAGCCGCCGGAGTATGGTTAACGACTCGCGTGGCTGAGATCGAGCTCGAGCAGCTGACGAAGGTCTATCCCGACGGCACGCGGGCCGTGAAGGAGCTGGAGCTGAAGGTCGCCGACGGGGAGTTCGCCGTCCTCGTCGGCCCGTCCGGATGCGGGAAGACGACGGCGCTCCGGATGGTCGCCGGGCTCGAGCCGATCACCTCGGGCGCGGTTCGCATCGGCGGCCGGGTCGTGAACAACCTCCCGCCGAAGAACCGCGACGTCGCGATGGTCTTCCAGAACTACGCGCTGTACCCGCACATGACCGCCTACAAGAACATGGCGTTCGGGCTGAAGCTGCGGAGACTCGAGAAGGGCGAGATCGATCGCCGCGTCAAGGAGGCGGCGCGGATCCTCGGTCTCGGCGAGGTGCTCGGCAAGCGCCCGCGGACGCTCTCGGGCGGGCAGCGCCAGCGAGTGGCGATGGGTCGGGCGATCGTGCGGGAGCCGCAGGCGTTTCTGATGGACGAGCCGCTGTCGAACCTGGACGCCAAGCTCCGAGTCGAGATGCGCGCCGAGATCGCGCGGATCCAGCGCGATCTCGAGGTGACGACGATCTACGTCACGCACGATCAGACCGAGGCGCTCACGCTCGGCGACCGCGTCGCGGTGATGCGCGACGGCGTCCTCCAGCAGTTCGACGTGCCCCAGGCGCTCTACGACGAGCCGGTCAACCTCTTCGTCGCCGAGTTCATCGGCTCACCGGCGATGAACCTCGTCGGCGTCGACATCGTCGCGTCGAACGGCAGGCTGGAGGCCCGGTTCGGCGAGCATCGCCTGGGGATCGTCGACGCGCTCGTCGAAGCCCGCCCCTCGCTCCGGCGGTTCGAAGGCAAGCGCGTGATTCTCGGCGTCCGGCCCGAGGACCTCGAGGACGCGGCTCACTCGGACGGAGCAGCCGACGACCGGCGGATCTCGGCCGTCGTCGACATTCGCGAGGACATGGGCTCGGAGGTCTTCGTCCACTTCGGGGTCGGCGCGCCGCCGGTTCGCGGTCAGGACGTCCAGGCCGCCGTCGGTGCAGAGGCCGTCGAGGCGACGGCCGAGCAGGCGAAGAAGCACGGGAGCCTGTTCGTCGCCAGACTCGGCCGCGGCACGCGGGTGCGCGAGCGCGAGCGGATCGACTTGCTCGTCACGCCGGACCGCCTCCACTTCTTCGACCCGGAGACGGGTCGCGGGATCTATTAGCTGAACACGCCGGCGATCACGCCGATCCCGTTGAAGCCGGCGTGCATGAGGATCGGTGGATAGATGCTCTTCGTCCGGCTCCGCATGAACGCGAGGCCGACGCCGATGACGAAGAACACGGGAATCCCCTCGACGATCCCGTGCGTCAGTGCGAACGCGATGGCGGTGACGACGATCGCCGCGGCCTGGCCGAACTGCTCGAGCAGGAAGAAGCCGATGCCGCGGAACATGAGCTCCTCGACGATCGGCGCGACCATGGCCGTGAGCACGAAGTTGAGCGCGAGGGCCCCTGCCCGGTCAGGGTCCCAGCCCGTCGGGTCGAGGCCCTGCTCCTCTCCGGCGCCGAAGACGGGCTCGAGCGCTGCGGCGACGGCGAGGAGCACGACGAGCAGGCCGAAGGAGAGCCAGATCGCCGTGCGCCAGGACGTGGGCCGCCGCAGCGCGAAGGCCTCGCGTGCGGTCGAAGCCCCGAGCGATCACGAGGATGACGGCGAGAACCAGCAGGTAGAAGAACGCGCCGACGATGGCCGTCTCGTAGCGGTAGAGCGCATCGCTGACCGGCTCCGACTCGGAGGCCTGCGCGGCAAAGCCGAGCACGGAAAGGACGCCGACGAGTGCCCACCAGCCGAGCAGCCGGCGCTGCATGTTCGGTCTGCTGCGAGGCTCGTTCACGCTACCCACTGCCAGAGTGCCCACTGGGTGCAGACGACGCCGAGGAAGAGCGCGCTCACCACGACAACTGCGGTATGTACACGAGGCCGGGTGCCGAGGACCGCGAGCGCGAGAAAGAACGGGAAGACGACGAGACCGAAGCGCGGGATCGACAGCAGCGGCCAACGCTCGCTCGGGACGCTCAGCGGAATCGCGAGGCTGAGCGCTGCGAACAGCCCGTAGGGCGCTCCGAACCGGCGCCAAGCGACCACGGTCAGCACTGCGAAGAGGACGAGAAACGCCAGCTGCTCGAGGTTGATCGCCGCGACGCGGTCGGGGTCGGCATCCTGGACGGCGCTCCAGTAGCGGGTGGTGTCCGACCCGGACGCAAGCTGCCGGATTCCCGCCCACCCCGCGCGGAGACCGTCCCAGAGCCCACCGAGCGGCCCGGCCGGGGAGAGCTCGCGGCCCCAGACCTCCTCGGCTCGCAGGAACGCAAGCGGGTCGTCGACCTTCCACCAGAGATACAGCGGATAGAGCGCGAACAACACAGGTGCGGCGCCGAGGCGAAGCAGCGCCCCTCGGCGGTCGGCGGACCGCCAGGCGATCAGGACGAGCGCCGGCAGGAGCGCGACGCCGAGCGGCCGCGTCAGCCAGGCCAGCCCAGCGGCGACGCCGGCCCCGAGGAACCGTCCCCGTTCGGCCAGGACGAAGCTCGCGAGCGCGAGAAAGAGGAAGAGCGCCTCGCTGTAGACCGCGCCGAGGAAGACGGCGAACGGGAAGATCGCCAGGTAGAGGACGGCGCGCCGGGCGCCGTCCGGGCCCAAGCTTGTCCTCGGCGAGCCGGTCGAGCAGGGCGAACGCGCCGAGCGTCGCGGCGAGCGAGATCAGCACGCCGGCCAGGACGTAGTGGCCGAGCAGGACCCGGCCGAGTACTCCGACGAGGAACGGGTACAGGGGATAGAAGGCGGCCGCCGCCTCTTCTGCTGCCCCGTAGCCGTCCTCCGCGATCCGGAGAAACCAGACGCTGTCCCACCTGGCCCACACGTCGACGAGCAGCCCGAGATCGTCCGTCACCTCGGGGCGGTCCCAACGATCCGCGAGTGGATGGCGGTTCGGCTCGAAGACGAGGAAGGCGAACACGACCGCGGCCCAGATCGCCGCCCGGCTCCACAGAAAAAGGTCGAGGACCGGGCGTAAACGTTGACCGGTCGGCACGACGGCGCGGATCATACGCCGATGGAGATGCCGCGCTACTTCACGCTGGAGGAGGCGAACGAGGCGCTCGTGGAGCTCCGGCCCCTGGCCGAGCGGATGGTCGAGCTGCGTCGGGTGCTCGGCGAGGCGCAGGCGCGGCGCGCTTCCCTCGGCGCGCAAGTCGGGACGAACGGAGGCGACCTGACTCCTTCCGACTTCGCCGAGGCCGACGAGCAACTCGAGCAGGCGGCGTCCGATCTCGCCGGCTGCATCGAGCGAATCCAGGCCGCCGGTGTCCTGATCAAGGATCTCGACCGCGGGCTGCTCGACTTCCCGGCCCGTCGCGAGGGCGAGGACATCCTCCTCTGCTGGCACGTCGGCGAGGACGAGATCCGCTTCTGGCACGGCCTGGACGAGGGCTTCGCCGGCCGCAAGCCACTCTGAGTCAGGTCTCGGCAGGCCGGGTCCAGGGGCCAGGCCCTGGACCCGTCGCGGGCAGCGCGAGCGGTTTGCATTGTCTCGCCGTATTCACACGTCGGATCGGCTGTAGGCGGGGCGCGGTGGCGCCTCGGCAGGTCTCCGCGGGCCAGGTCCAGGGGCCAGGCCCCTAGCCACGTCCCGAGCGGCCAGGCGGCGGAATCGAACTCTCGGCGTCGAAGATCCCGCTGTGGAAGTCTGGGAGCGCCTCGCCGTCGCCGGCGCCGTGATCGCCGGCACCGCGATCCTCGCCAAGCTGGTCGACATGCGGTTGAGCCGCCGGGAGCTCCCACCGGAGGCTGCGACCCGCTACCGCGTCCTACGGCGCAGCCTGATGTGGGTGATCATCTTCCTCGGCGTTGTCTCGGCGCTGCTCGTGATTCCCCAGGTGCGGGCGATCGCCGGCGGCCTGCTGGCGTCGTCGGCGCTCCTCGCGCTCGTGATCGGGCTGGCCGCGCAGCGGACGCTGTCGAACTTCGTCGCCGGGGTGATGATCGGGCTCGCGCAGCCGATCAGGCTCGGGGACCGCGTCGGGATCGCTCGCGGAGAGGGTGTCGTCGAGGACATCGGGCTCGTCTACACCCGCATTCGCCAGGACGACCGGACGCGGCTCGTGATCCCGAACGACCTGCTGGCCTCCGATACGATCAAGAACTCGACGATCGTGAGCCGGGAGCGGTTGGCCGAGATCACGATCCCGGTTCCTAGAGACAAGGACTTACAGGCCGTGGTCGATCTCTTCCGCGACGTAGCAGCACCGGGCGAGCTTCTCGTCACGGGCCTCGAGGGCGACAACGCCGTCGTGACGCTCCGTGCCTGGGCGGATGACGAAGCATCGGCCCGGAAGCTGGAGAGCGAGCTTCGCGTGCTGGCCCAGCAGCGGCTGCGCGCCGCCGGAGTCTACGAGTGAGCCCCAGCGAGCGGCGCCGTCGCGAGCTGGCCCGGCGCCTGGGCCTGGAAGACGACAACTACCGGCGGCGGGCCAAGCGGCAGCGTCGCCTCGAGCGCAAGCGGCATCGGACGAAGCTCGCGATCGTCGTCGGTATCGCCGCCCTCATCGCGGCGCTCGTTGCGGCCGCAGGGATTACTGGCGCTGCGACCGTTGCGTCCCGCTGCGACCTCGACGGCCTGCGACCGGTCAGGATCGGCCAGAACTCCTTCGTCTACGCCGCCGACGGCTCGCTGCTGGGCTCGATCCCTGCGGAGAAGAACCGTCAGCCCGTCCCGCTCAACCGCGTCAGCAAGTGGATGCGGCTCGGGACGATTGCAATCGAAGATCGGCGCTTCTACCAACACAGCGGCATCGACCTCGAGGGCATCGCGAGAGCGCTGGCCGCCGACGTGCGCGCCGGCCGGGTGGTCGAGGGCGGCTCGACGATCACCCAGCAGCTCGTGCGGAACCTCTACATCAGCCGCGAGGTCACGTTCGAGCGGAAGCTGATCGAGGCTTGTATCGCCGTCCGGCTCAACAACAAGCGCTCGAAGCGCTGGATCCTCGAGAGCTACCTGAACACGGTCTACTACGGGAACCACGCCTACGGTGCCCAGGCCGCTGCGCAGACCTACTTCTCGAAGCCGGCCTCGAAGCTGACGCTCGGCCAGTCCGCGCTGCTCGCCGGGCTGACGCAGGCGCCGTCGGTCTACGACCCGTTGAACAAGCCGGCAGCTGCGCTCAGGCGCCGCGACCAGGTGCTGCAGGCGATGCTCGAGAACGGGGACATCACGCGGCGGCAGTACGCGACTGCGGTCGCCGAGCGCCAGCTGCGTCTCAACCCGGGGCGGCTGTACACGCGGATCCGCGAGCCCTACTTCTTCAGCTTCGTCCGCGAGCAGCTGATCACGCAGTACGGTGCCAACACGGTTCGGTCGGGCGGTCTCCGCGTCTACACGACGATCGACCGCCGATTCCAGCAGAACGCCCGCAACGCGATCCTGCGGACGCTGCCGTACACCGACGATCCCGCCGCTGCGATCGTCTCCATCAACCCGGAGAACGGGGCCATCCGCGCGATGACCGCGGTCACGCCCGGCAAGAGGGGGAACCAGTTCAACCTGGCCGCGCAGGCCCGGAGGCAGGCCGGCTCGACCTTCAAGACCTTCGTGCTCGCCGCCGCCATCAACGAGGGCATCAATCCCGACTCGACGTCGTACAACTCCGAGCCGTTCGTCTACCAGGCCACTCCGCTCAGCGAGCCGTGGGAGGTCTCGACCTACAGCCACGAGTATCTCGGCAACACCTCGATCTCGCGTGCCACGCTCTCCTCGGACAACACCGTCTTCGCCCAGCTCACGCTCGACGTCGGCGCGGACAAGGTCGCGGCGATGGCGCATCGGCTGGGCGTCCGCTCGAACCTCAAGACGCATGAGGGCGTCCACGTGCCCTCGCTGGGGCTCGGCGCCGCCGGGATCTCGCCGCTCGACATGGCCTCCGCCTACGCGACGCTGGCCGCGGGAGGCATCTACTCCGAGCCGATGGCGATTCGCAGGGTGATCCTCCCCGACGGAACCGAGGACACCGCCTCGGGCTGGGGCCAGCCGCAGCAGCGGCGCGCGATCGCGGACTGGGTCGCAGACGAGGTGACCGAGATCCTCGAGGACAACATGACGTCGGGAACCGGGACGGGAGCGAACCTGTTCCTGAACCGGCCCGCGGCGGGCAAGACCGGCACGACCGACCGCCATACCGACGCCTGGTTCTGCGGGTACACGGCGAGGCTGTCGACCACCGTCTGGGTCGGCTATCCGCAGGCCCAGATCCCGATGGAGAACGTGCACGGCATCGAGGTCGCCGGCGGCACGTTCCCCGCGACGATCTGGAATCTCTTCATGCGCTCGTCAATCGGGGACACCGAAGCGATCGACTTCCCGCAGCCGCAATCCGATCCAGAGTGGCGGTCGTTCGACAGCGGGTACTCGAACGAGTACGACTCCAGCGACGAGTACACGCCCGACTCCGACGGCGACTAGCCGGCCCGCGCTCCGGGCGGCCGCCCTCGTAGCGCCGCTCTACCTGCTCGCTGCCGCTCTTCCCGCGGGTGGGCTCTTCCGCGGCCGCGAGTACCGCGACGTCGGCCTCTACGGCTCGTATGCACAGGCCTTCCTCGATGGCCGGATTCCCTATCGCGATGAGTTCGTCGAGTACCCGCCCGGAGCCTTCGCGGTCTTCCTGCCGCCGGCGTTTCTGCCCGAGGACGCCTACCGGCATGCGTTCAAGGTGCTCATGGCCCTGCTCGGACTGGCGACGATCGTCATCGCGGCGCTGATCCTCGTGCGGCTCGGGGCGAGTGCTTGGCGCCTGTACGGGGCGCTTGTGGCGCTCGCGCTCGCTCCGCTCGCGCTGGGCCCGGTGTCGCTGAACACGTACGACATCTGGCCGGCGTTTCTGGTCACCGCAGCGCTCTGCGCGCTGCTCTACGAACGTCCCACCCTTGCGTTTGCGCTGCTCGGGCTCGCCTTCACGGCGAAGGTCTACCCCGCGGCTTGCCTACCGCTCTTCTGTGTCGCCGTGGGCTGGCGCGGTCTCGCGCGCCCGCTGCTCGCGTTCGGTGGCGTCGTGCTCGCAGTCGTCGGTCCGTTCGCTCTCCTCGGCTGGGACGGCCTCTGGCGGAGCGTGGAAGCTCAGGCCGAGCGGTCGCTTCAGATCGAGAGCCTCGGCGGCGCGCTCTTGCTGGCCGCGCATCGGCTCGGCATCTACGACGCCGAGGTCGTCCGTGGGTCGACGCTCGCGCTGTCTCGCGACCTCGCCGGGTCGCTGCCTGACGCGATCGCGCTCGCGACGAGTCTCGTGCAGGCGGGAGCGGTCGTGCTCGTCGTCTGGCTCTTTGCCCGCAGCGGCGGCGGGCGGGAGCAGCTCGTTGCCGCCACCGCGGCGACGGTCGCCTTCTTTCTGGTCTTCGCTCGGTTCGTCTCACCGCAGTACGCGGTCTGGCTCGTGCCGCTCGTACCGCTCGTCGCGCCGCCGTTCGGAGTCGTCGCTACTGCCCTGCTGGCGGCTGCGCTCGTGCTCGCGCAGCTGTGGTTCTTCCACTACCGCGAGGTGTTCGCGCTCGAGGGTCTCGTTTGGCTCGTGGTTGCCCGCGATGTGGTCTTGCTCGTGCTCTCGGTCGTGCTGGCGGCTGCCGTCGTCCGCCTGAGGACGAAGATGCCGTCCTCTGCGAGCACGGTCTCCCACGCTCCGCTCGCCAGCAGCCGCCCGAGCGGAACTGCGGTCGTCGAGGGCGCCGAGCGCCGGTCGAGGTAGGACGCGCGCCGTAGGTCGACGGCGACCCACTCGGACTCCCTGATCACCGGGAAGCTGAAGATCCGGCGCCGCGCCGACAGGTGCGCGCCGAGGCCGTTGGTGCTGCTGGCCGGTGCGCCGGACGGGATCAGGTCGACGGCGCGGGCCGCGATCCGGTCGTGCTCGGAGATCCGATCGGGACGGAGCTCGCCGGCCCAGAGCGGCCCGAGGACGACTGCACCCACGAGCGACGCGATCAGCACGACGGGGACGAGTCGGGGAGCCCGGGCCACGCCCAGGATCGCTCCGGCGACGAGGAAGGGAGCGATCGGGGCGGTGTAGTGGAACTCGATCGAGGTCTGGGTCGGGACCTCGGAAAGGAGGTTCGCGGCGAGCTCGGGGAGCGCGGGGAGCAGCATCAGCGGCGCCGCGAGGAACAAGGCGGCGAGCGGCAGCGAGAGCTGGAGCAGATACTCGAGGTCACGCGCTTCGGTGACCGCCTGGACGAGGACGAGCGGATCGGTGAATGCGGTCTTGACGATCCCTCCCGGCGAGCCGCCGACGGCGTCGTAGCGCTCGTAGAAGGCGGGCGGGTCGCCTTCCCGGAAGTGAGGGATGACCACCGCGAGGAAGAACGCGGCCAGCGCCGTCCCGGCGACGGCGATGGCGGCCCCGGCTCGGCGCTGCCCGCGGGCGAGGGCGTACCAGACGCCGAGCCCGGCGATAACGAGCGGGATCTCCTCCTTCGTCAGTGCGGCGAGCGCGAGGAACGGCAACGCGGCGGCGAGCCGCCGCTCGTCCAGGTACCAGACCGCGAAGAGGAGGAGCGGGCAGGCGAGCGCGACAGGGTGGAACTCGTCCAGCGCGAGCCACTGCACGGGGGCGTAGGCCAGGTACGCGAGCGCGAAGAGCGAGCCCAGGCGCTCGGACCCGAGGTGCTTGCGCGCGAGCCAGAAGACCGGGAGCGCGCCCAGTGCAATCGCGGCCGCCTGCACCACGAGCAGCATCGTTGGGCTGGGCCAGAGCCACCAGAGGGGTGCGAAGCCGGCGAGGATCGGATCGACGTGGGCGCCGAGCCGGTTGATCTGTTCGCCGTCCAGCTCGGTGACCTCGAGCGGCCGGCCGTGCGCGGTCGACCAGACGGCCTGCACCATGTTCCCGAGGTCGAAGCGGCCGGTCTCGAAGGCTCGGTGCTCCTGGACGGCGAGCGCCCCGAACCCGACCGCGTAGACGGCCATGCCCGCCCAGACCGCCAGGGGCAAGCTAGCGACGCGTTGCCAGAGCGAGGTAGCCGAGCGCGCCGCGCTCGACGCCGACGAAGAGGCGATCGAGCTGGATGACTGAGCCGAGGAGCTTGACGAGCGGCTTCTGCCGGCGCGCCGGCTGGGTCGGCCCGCGCCGGTCGAGGTATCGCTCATAGATGTAGCGATGGTAGAGCCGGGAGACCGGAAAGCCCCAACCGAGGCAGCTCTCGACCGTGAAGCCCGCTCCAGTGCAGGCCTCGATGAGCGCGGGACGGGTGTAGCGACGGACGTGTCCGGCCCAGACATCGGACGAGCCGTAGAGCTTGGGGTTCGCCGGGACGGACAGCGCGAGGACGCCGCCCGGCCGGAGCACGCGGGCAAGCTCCCTCAGTGCGCGACGATCGTCCTCGATGTGCTCGAGCACCTCACCGAGGACGGCCGCGTCGAAGCTTGCGTCCGCGAACGGCAGCGAGGTGACATCCGCCTCCAAGGCTTGGCCCGAGCCGCGTTCGAGCAGGTCGAGCGACGGCGGCCGGAGATGCGTCGGTGCTGGTGACTTCGAAGCCGAGCTTGGCCAGCTTGGCCGAGAGCGTGCCCTGGCCGGCCCCCGCATCCAGCACCTCGGGCCCGGGACAGGCCGAGAGAAACAGATCGAGCAGGAGTCGCTCGCGAAGCTCGTGGCGGGGCCCGACGAACTCCGGAGCCGTCCCCCACTCGTGCCCGCTCACAGGAGCGCCTCCAGCTGCGAGCGCCACTGCTGTCCGAGGACGTCCTCGCTTGCCCGTTCGCGGTAGCGAGCAAGGCCGGCGTCGCCGAGTCGCTGCGCGAGCATTGGGTCGCCGGCGAGTCTTCGAAGCGCATCCGCGAGCGCGTCGGGATCTCCGGGCGGCACGAGCAGCGCGTTCTCGTCGTCGGTCAACAGCTCCCGCGCGGCCGGCGTGTCCGCGGTCACGAGCGGAACGCCGCAGGCGAGCGCCTGGAACGCCTTGTTCGGAATCACGCGACGCGCCTTGTCCGACGTTCCGAAGATCCCGAGCGCGCAGCCGGCGCGGTGGAGCTCAGCGGGAAGCCGCTCGTAGTCGACCCACGGGATCCACTCAACGTTCGGCGGGCGCGAACGGAGGAGACCATCGAGCTGCCCGCTGCCGATCACGCGGAGCGGAAGCTCGGGCGCCCGCCGTGCCGCCTCGAGGATCGTCTCCAGCCCATGCAGCGGGATCAGCTTGCCGACGAAGACGGCGGTGAACGGCTCGGCCGGCGCCCAGCCCGGCTTGAAGACGCGCTCCTCCGCGCCGACGAAGCAGACGGCGATCCGCTCCGGCGGCAGGCCGGCGAGCCGGGCGAGGAAGGCGGCGTTCGCCTGTGTATCGGCGACGACGAGATCCGCTGACCGCAAGGCCCGCCGGTCGATCGCAGCCAGGAGGCGAGCTGGAAGCGACCCGGGCCGAAAACGCTGTCGGTCGCCGACGAACGTGTCGACGAGGGAGACGAGCGGATTGAAGACGATCGGACGACCGCGCGCGGCTCGCCGCGCAGCCGGCAGGTCGAAGTGGCCGGGATAGCCGACGAGGATCACGTCGCCGCCGGCTTCAGGCCTCAACAGGAGCCTGGCCTCGGCGAGGGCCAGCCGCGGCGCCACGGCGAGACCGACCCCCCACTTCTGCTCCCGGCCTTCCCAGACGGGCTCATGCCGCTCGCGGACCTCGACGCCCGCTCGACGCAGGCACGAGATCACCTGGGCGTTACGCGGATAGCGGCGCTCGTAGGTGCCGAAGTAGACGACCCGCACGCGCGGACGAGGCCTACAGGACTCGCTCGCGCACCGGCGGCTGCAGCACCTCGTCGACGTAGAGCTCGTCGACCCCGCCGCCCCGTTCCTCGTGGTGGCTCGTGATCAGCTCGCTGAGCAGGCCGAGCGAGAAGAACTGGAGGCCGACGACCGCAAGCAGGACGCCGAGTGTCAGCAGTGGACGGTGCCCGATGGCCTCGCCGGAGAGCTTGAGCACGGTCAGGTAGGCGAGCAGCACCGTGCCGATTGCCCCCAGCAGGAGCCCGAGGCCGCCGAAGAGGTGCAACGGCCGGTGGCGGTAGCGGCCCATGAACCAGACGGTCAGGAAGTCGAGGAAGCCGCGGAGGTAGCGCTCGACGCCGTAGCGGGACCTCCCATGCTCGCGTGGGCGGTGGTTGACGGGCAGCTCGGCGACTCGATACCCGCGATCGTGGGCGAGCACCGGGAGGAAGCGGTGGAGCTCGCCGTAGATCCGGAGATTTCTGACGACGTCGGCGCGGTACGCCTTGAGCCCGCAGTTCATGTCGTGCAGGCGCAGCCCGGAGACGCGGCCGACGACGCCGTTGAAGATCCGCGACGGGATGCGTCGGGAGATGGGGTCGTGCCGCTCCTGCTTCCAGCCGGAGACCAGGTCGAAGCCCTCGTCCAGCTTCGCAAGCAGCCGCGGGATCTCGGCCGGGTCGTCCTGGAGATCGGCGTCGATCGTCACGACGACGTCGCCGCCCGCATGCCGGAAGCCGGCCGCGAGGGCCGCAGCCTTGCCGAAGTTGCGGCGGAGCCGGACGACCTTGACGTTGGCGGCGTCCGCATGCAGCCGAGTCAGCGCCGCGAACGAGCCGTCGGTCGAGCCGTCGTCGACGAAGACCACCTCCCACGGGCGCGCCAGCGGGTCGAGAGCGGCGCGAAGCTCGTCGTAGAGCGGCTTCACGCTCCGCTCCTCGTCGTGCACCGGGACGACGACCGAGATCACGGCAGTAGCTTATGCGGGCCGTGGCAGCGCTCCTCACACTCGAGGAAGCACAGCGCCGCATCCTCGAGCGCGTCGGGTCGCCTGCCGCTCGAGCGCGTTGCTTTGGACGCCGCCGCCGGGCGGGTGCTGGCGGAACCTGCGACGTCGCGCGTCGACCTGCCTCCGTTCGACTCCTCGGCCATGGACGGCTTCGCCGTGCGGTCGAGGGACACTCCCGGACGCCTACCCGTGGTCGCTCGGATCCCGGCCGGGCAGCCGGCGCCTCGTGCTCTCGAGCCCGGCGAGGCAATGGCCATCGCCACCGGGGGCGTCGTTCCCGACGGCGCCGATGCCGTCATCCCGATCGAGTATGTTGTCGAGCATGACAACAGCGTGGAGATCGGCGAGTCGGTGGAGGCCGGCGCCAACGTGCGCCCGCAGGGTGGCGACCTCCGAACCGGCGACACGGTGGTCGAGGGCGGCGCGGCGCTTGGGCCGGCGCAGCTCGGCGCGCTCGCCGCCGCCGGCGTAGCCGACATCGTCAGCGGGAAGCGTCCACGCGCCGCGGTGCTATCGACCGGGACCGAGCTGCGGCCGCCCGGCTCGGAGCTCGCGCCGGGCCAGATCTACGAGGTCAACGGGGTGATGCTGGCAGCGCAGCTCGAGTCGGCCGGAGCCGAGGTCGACCGGCTCGAGGCGGTCGCCGACGACGAGGCGGCGCACCGGCGTGCCCTCGAGCGGGGCCTGGAAGCTGACGTGCTCGTCACCTCGGGCGGCGTGTCGGTCGGGCCGCACGACCTGGTGCGGTCGATCGGCGCGGAGCTGGGCGTCGAGGAGGTGCTCTGGGGCGTCGCGGTCAAGCCCGGCAAGCCGCTCTGGTTCGGCGTACGAGGCGAGACGCTGGTCTTCGGGCTGCCTGGGAACCCGGTCTCCGCGCTCGTCTGCTTCGAGCTCTTCGTGCGCCCGGCGCTTCGTGCCCTTCAGGGTGCTACGGACCCGCTGCCGCGCTTCGAGCCCGGGACGCTCCTGCGCGGCGTCCGCCGAAACCCGGAGCGGACCGAGCTCGTGCGCGCCCGTCTCCGCGTGGGTGACGGAGAGGTCGAGCTCGAGCCGGTCACCGGCCAGGAGTCGCACATGATCGCCCGCGCGGCGGGTGCGGATGCACTCGTCCTCGTGCCGCCGGGGGACGACGAGCTCGCGGCCGGGGTGACGGTCAGCTTCCTGCGGCTCGCTTGAGCTCCTGGACACGTTCCGGGCTGAGGATGCGGAGCAAGAAGCTGCGGACGAGCTGGCGAATCGGGCCGCGCGGCGGCCGTTCCCGGGCGCTCGGGTAGGGCGCGTAGCGGCCTGCGTTCACGGCGGCGAGTTGTCCCGCCGCGGCGAGCCACGCCAGGCCGATCAGGATCGACGGGATGGGTACGTAGCCGAGCGCGAGGAGCTGGACGACGTACCAGGGAGCGTCCGCACCCAGCTCGTAGCGCCACGCGAAGGAGCCAAGGAGGAGCAGCGGGCCGGCGAGGCCTGCGGCCAGAACGGCCGCGCGAACCCAGCGGCGGTGGTAGCGCACCTGCGGGAGCCACAGCCAGGCATGGACCGACGGCAGGACGAAGATCAGCGCGAACGGGTTGGTCGCTACCGTCAGCAGCGCGACCACCCCGAGGACGAGGAGGGCTGCCGTCTGGCCCGCGAGCTCCTCCTCCGGAGTGACCCGGCGTCGCGGCAGCAACCGCTCCCGCGCGACGAGCCACCCCGCGAGCGCAAGCGCAGCGAAGACGAGCAGTGCGAGCAGCGGAAGGTCGCCGGCGAACTCCGTGTCGGGCGACGGTGGGCGCGGCGCACCCTCGCCCCAGACCCCGAGCAGGGCAAGAATCGCGAACACAGCCCCGGTCCAGAGCCAGAACGCGAGCCTGCTCCGATAGCTGCGCAGCGCGGGCGCCAGCGGGATGTGCCGCCTCCGGCTCCGTGCGAACAGATCCACCACCGCGAGCAGAAACGGCACCAGCGCCGCGATCAGCACGAGCTTGATCGCCCAGCCGCGGATCAGACGCGGGCCGAGGTAGATGTAGGTCGCCGTCGAGCCCGGGAGCGCGACGCCTTCGTCGATCGAGCCGAGGATGCTCTCGGCCGCGCCGCCGGCTTGCCCGATTCGCTGCGGGACGAGGGCGTCCAGCGTGTCCTCGGTCGGCCGTGGGGGTCGCTCGTCGGCGCTCGTCAGCGTCACGGCAGGAACTCCCTGCCCGACGAACGGAGCTTGCTCGTAGAAACTGAAGGGGAAGGCGAGGTCGATCAGCTGGCCGAGGGCGCTCGTGCGCCGTGGTTCGGCGCCTGCCCGCTCCTGGACGCGTGCGGCGGCTGTCTGCACCAGGGTCGGGTCGGACGAGCGTGGTCGGTCGCCTGCGATGTCGAGCCGGAGCGTCTGTTCGCCGCCGATCGCGGCGAGGTTGAGGACCGCCTCGAGCCGATTGCGGTAGCCCGAGTGCTCGAGGAACCGGACTGCTCCAAGCCCGCCGTAAGCGCCGCCGTCCGTTGACAGGAACACGATCGTGTGGGCCGGGCTGAGCGCGGCCGCCTCTCGCCGAAGGCCGTACCCGCGCGCGAGCTCGAGCAGCGCCCCCGTCCCTGATGCATTGTCGTTCGGAGCCGGGCTGACGTCGAGGTTGTCGCGGTGAGCCATGACGACGAGCGTCCGGCCGGAACGCCCGGGAGCGACGGCGTAGAGGTTCTGGAGCGGCCGCCGTCCGAGGCCCGGAATCTCGGCCTCGAACCGGTCTCGCTGCACGCGGAAACCGTAGGAGCGCAGGCGCTCGGCGACCCAGTCGGCCGCCTCGTTCGCCTGGGCAGAACCGGGTGCACGAAAAGGGTGGCTGATGGCGAGCTCGCGGGTCGCTTCGACCGCCGCCTGCTGGTCGAAGACCGGCGCGAGCGACGGCGGCGGCAGCTCGTCGGGGCGAGCGACGGTGAAGGCGGCGACGAGCAACGGGATCGCGACGAGCAGCGCGGTGCCGCGGTAGGTCCGTCCGCTCACCGGCCGCTCGAGCGACCCCGGCCGCGGCCGCCTCAACGGAGTTCTGGGCCGGGGCGGGGCCATATGCCGGGGCTATAGTAGGGAGGGCCGGTTGATTGCGCCTACGCCCGGCGGTGATGCTCCCGTGCCCGACTCTTCGACCATTCTCCTCGTCGACGACGAGGACGCAATCCAGAAGGTTCTCTCGTACCCGCTCGAGCGGGACGGGTTTCGCGTGGTCGCGGCCCGTGACGGCGAGGAGGCGCTGGCCAAGTTCGCCGCGGAGCCGGTCGACCTGGTCGTACTCGACCTGATGCTGCCGAAGCTCGACGGGCTCGAGGTCTGCAAGCGGCTGCGGGCGCAGAGCACGGTTCCGATCATCATGCTCACCGCCCGCGACGACGAGCTCGACAAGGTGCTCGGTCTCGAGCTCGGAGCCGACGACTACATCACGAAGCCGTTCTCGATTCGCGAGTTCCGGAGCCGCGTCCGCGCGCTGCTCCGTCGAGCGTCGCTGCCCGCCGCAGCACGAGCAGCGGCGCAGCGAGACGATCCACTCCGACGGGCTGCGGATCGACCCGACGCGGCGGTCGGTGGAGATCCGCGGGGAGCCGATCCAGCTCACGTACGTCGAGTTCGAGCTCCTGCGCACGCTGGCCGCCAATCCCGGCCAGGTCTTCACCCGCCGCAGGCTGCTGGAGGCGCTGTGGGGAGACTCGGCCTACCGGGAGCCGCGCACGATCGACGTCCACGTCCGGCACCTGCGCGAGAAGCTCGAGCGCGACCCGAGCGAGCCCGAGTACATCCTGACCGTGCGCGGCGCGGGCTACCGCTTCCGAGACTCGTGAACCGGTTCCGCACCGTCGGGGTCAAGCTGACGCTCGCGCTCGCCGGGCTCGTCGCCGGCGCCCTGGCGATCGTCTACATCGCCGTCGTCCCGTCGCTCGAGAACCGGCTCATCGACTCCCGCCTCGATCAGCTCCAGCAGAGCGCGCCGCTCGTGAGGAACACGATCTTCTCGAGCGAGGCCACGGTTGGACTGGACGACATCCTGCGGTTCGAGAGCGAGCAGCGCAACGCCCGCCTCGTCGTCTACGAGTACCTCAATCCCAACCCGCTCTTCCTTACGCCGATCGGCGACTCTCGCGGGTTCGGACAGGCGCTGAGCTCAGATCCAGTCGCGCAGCGTGCGGCCGAGCGCGGGCAGCTCGAGCGGGACGTCGTCGAGCGCGGGGGCGCGAAGTTCGCCGAAGTGGCGCTTCCGTATCGCGGTGGGGAGGTCCTGCTCCTGTCGGCCCCGATCGAGGACACGCTCGAGACTGTCGCACTGGTCGAGCGCAGACTGCTGCTCACGGCGCTGATCGCACTGCTGGCGGCCGCTGCGGTCGGCTTCGCGCTCGCGCGGCTCTTCGCACGCCGCATCCACCGGCTCGAGCGGGCGGCCGAGCGAATCGCGGCGGGGCGCTTCGACGAGCCGGTCGTCGACCGCGGAGCCGATGAGCTCGGCGACCTTGCCCTCGCCTTCGACGACATGCGCAAGCGCCTCTCCGCGCTCGAGCGCGCGCGGCGCGAGTTCATCGCAAACGCCTCACACGAGCTGCGCACGCCGATCTTCGCGCTCGGCGGGCACTTGGAGCTTCTGACCGACGATGAGGTCGACGAGGGCGACCGCCGAGAGTTCCTCGAGGAGATGCGCCGCCAGATCGAGCGGCTGACCAAGCTCGCCACCGACCTGCTCGACCTCTCGCGGCTCGATGCCGGCCGGCTCCGGGTCGAGCTCGCTCCGGTCGACCTGTCCGAGATCGCGGGCAGCTTGATCGGCGAGTTCAGCGGCATCGGACGCGGCAGTGACCACGTGCTCGCCTCGGAAGGCGACGACGGGACGTTCGCGCTCGCCGACGAGGAACGCGTGCGCCAGATCGGCCGAATCCTGCTGGAAAACGCGCTCGTTCACACACCTCCGGGCACGCGAGTCCGCGTCGTGACGGGCGACGACGGTGACACGGTCGTGTTGGGCGTCGAGGACGATGGGCCCGGGATCGCCGCCGGCGATAGCGAGCACGTCTTCGAGCGCTTCTATCGCGCCGACGGCGGGATCGCCGCCGGAAGCGGCCTCGGCCTCGCGATTGCTCGCGAGCTCGCCGGCCTGATGGGCGGCGAGGTGGAGCTCGACTCACGGCCCGGGCGCACGGTGTTCACCCTGCGGCTGCCGCGCGCGGCCGTGCGGGCGGGCGACCGCGAGCCGGTCCTGGCCCGATAGCGCAGCTTTTCCCGTGAAAACGGTGGCCAGAGGGGACCTGGCTACAGTGAGCTTGTCTTGCGTCCCGGAGCCGTTGCCGCCGTTGGGCTCGCCGCCGCCGTGCTCGGCGGCGTGGTCGCGGTCGCGCTCGCCGATCGTGCCGGGCTTGGCGAGGGCAGCTCGACGAGCACCGTCTTCGTCGCCGGCAGCAGCGCGGCACTCCCCGTCGAGCGCAAGGTGACCGAGACAAGCGCGAGGCCGCTGCTCGGCAACGGCTTCGACCCGGCCGCGATCTATCGCGCCCGCACCGCGGGTGTCGTCACGGTCTACGCTCACTTCGACGACCGCCCGCCCGACCAGCACGCGGCTCAGGGCTCCGGGTTCGTCATCTCCAGGCGCGGTGACGTCCTCACGAGCGCGCACGTGGTCACCACGGCGGGCGACGACAACGACGAGGCCGCCGGCGCAGACCGCGTCTTCATTGCGTTCAACGACGGCGATCGGGTCGCTGCGAGGCTTGTCGGCTGGGACATCTATGACGACGTCGCCGTCCTTCGCCTCGATCCGCAGACCCATGCGCTGACGCCCGTGCCGCTCGGGGACTCGGCAAGCGTCGTCGTCGGCGAGCCAGTCGCGGCGATGGGCAGCCCGTTCGGCAACGAGAACTCGCTGGCCGTCGGGATCGTCTCGGCCACGCGGCGGTCGATCGACTCGATGACGTCGGACTACACCGTCGCCGACGCGATCCAGACCGATGCTCCGATCACGCACGGCAACTCGGGCGGGCCGCTGTTCGACGCGCGCGGCCGGGTGATCGGGATCAACGCTCAGATCCGAACCAACACCGGCCAGACGGAAGGTGTCGGTTTCGCGATCCCGATCAACGCGGCCAAGCGGTCGTTCGAGCAGCTCGTCCAGACTGGTCGCGTCGCCTACGCCTACGTCGGGGTGACCGCCGCTGACCTGACGCCGACGATTTCCCGGCGCCTTGGGTACCCGGTTCGGCGGGGTGCGGTGGTCGCGTGCATTGCCCCGGGCAGCCCGGGCGCAGCCGCGGGCTTGCGCGGGGGCGACGAGCGGCGCCAGGTGAACGGCGTCGATTTCCGGGCCGGGGGTGATGTTGTTGTCGCTATTGGCAACAGACCGGTCCGTAGCGCCGACGATCTCGTCCGTGTGATCAGCGAGAGGCTGCTCCCGGGACAGTCCGTAGCGGTTCACCGTGCTTCGTGGTGACCAGCGGCTCACTGTGCCGGTGCGGCTGAGCGAGCGTCCGCGGCGCCCGAGCGTCGACTGCTGAAGGCGTTTTGGCCGCCCGCCGGGCGGGAACTAGTCAGACCGCACGGGGTCGTACACTGCGAGGCGGCAGAATCCTGCTGAAACCGGGCGATAAGCGAGCGGAGATGCCCCAGGCTCCCCAGTGACGACTTCGAACGGAAGTGCGCAAACGATCAAGCTGACGATCCCGGCGAAAGCCGAGTACATCACGCTGGTCCGTCTCGCCCTCAGCGGGCTCTCTCGCTTCCGACCGCTCGATGAGGAGACGTTGGGCGACCTGAAGCTCGCCGTCACCGAGGCGTGCTCGAACTCGGTCCGTCACGCCTATCGAGACGGCCGTGAGGGCACCGTCGACGTCGTCTACGAGCTTCATGACGATCGGCTGATCGTCGAGGTGTGCGACGACGGCAGCGGATTCACGGCCGGCGACGACTCGGCCGTAGGCGAGACTGGTTTGACCGAGGGCGGCCTCGGCATCGCGATCATTCGAGCCCTCGCCGACGAGCTCGAGCTGGGCCGCTCGTCAAGCGGGAAGGGTTCTCGGCTCCGGTTCGTAAAGTTCATCCAGAGATAGGCCCGACACCCCGATATTCTCGATCGCTCCCCGTTCCCAGCCACGTGGGGACGGGGCTCCATCTGGTCCTCGTCCCCCGTTCACGGCCAGTGAGGCTCCGCTGATGCTCCCGCCAGTCAACGTCGGAACGAAGTCACTCGCCGACTACGCCACGCTCCTCGGCCGCGGGGTGATGGCCGAGATCCAGCGCCTCGCCGCACCGCTCGAAGGCAAGCGGGTCGTCCATCTCTCGGCGACCGCCTTCGGCGGCGGCGTCGCCGAGATCAACTACGCGCTCGTGCCGCTCATGCGCAGCGCCGGCCTCGACACGGAGTGGCGGATCATCCACGGGGAAGACGAGTTCTTCAATGTGACGAAGAAGATCCACAACGCGCTGCAGGGCAATCCGCAGGGACTGACGCCGGAGGAGTGGGAGATCTACCAGCGCTACAACGCCCTGAACGCCGAACAGTTCGACGAGTCGGAGTACGACTTCGTCATCAACCACGACCCGCAGCCGGCGGCGATGGTCGACCAGTACAGCGACCGCAGGGCGCGCTGGATCTGGCGCTGCCACATCGACCTCTCCGAGCCGAACCTCGAGGTGCTCGACCTACTCCTCCCGTCGATCGCGCGCCACGACGCCGCGATCTTCCATCGGCCCGAGTACGTCCCCCATTCCGAGCGCCTGCCGGAGGCGTTCATCTGGCCGCCGGCGATCGACCCGCTGACGCCGAAGAACATGGCCCTCTCGGCCGAGGACGCCGCATACATCGTCGACCAGTTCGGGATCGACGTCGAGCGGCCGCTGCTGACGCAGGTCTCGCGGTTCGATCCGTGGAAGGACCCACTCGGCGTCATCGACGCTTTCCGGCTCGCGCGCGAAGAGTTCCCGCGGCTCCAGCTCGCGCTCGTCGGCTCGATGGCGCACGACGATCCCGAAGGCTGGGAGTACTACAACGAGACGGTCGACTACACGAAGGGCGACCCCGACATCTTCATCCTCTCGAACCTCAACAACATCGGTGCGATCGAGGTCAACGCCTTCCAGGTGCACTCGGCCGCGGTGCTCCAGAAGTCGATCAAGGAAGGGTTCGGGCTGACGGTGACCGAGGCGCTCTGGAAGGCGAGGCCGACGGTCGGCGGCCGCGTCGGCGGCATCCCTTCGCAGATCCAGGAGGGTGAGACCGGCTGGCTCGTCGACAGCGTGGAGGAATGCGCGGCCGCCTGCAAGGAGATTCTCGCCGACGGGCCGACCGCTGCAATGCGAGGTCGCCGCGGCAAGGAGTACGTCCGCCAGCACTTCCTGATGCCGCGCCTGCTCCGAGACTGGTTGGCGCTCTTCAACCTGCTGTCGGGGAACGACACGGGCGAGACGCAGCTCGTGACGGCGTCGACACCGGCCGCCTGAGCGGCCGGCTGCGCGCCGAACTTCGTTGGGTAGGGTCCGGCCGTGGCGGCCCGTCGGAAGCTGATCGTCGTCTCCAACCGCGCACCGGTCACCTACGGCCGGGACGAGAGCGGTGAGCGGATCGCGCGCCGCGGCGGCGGCGGGCTGGTCACGGCGCTTCGCAGCCTCGTCGCCCTGCACGACGTCACCTGGGTCGCGAGCGCGATGAGCGAGGAGGATCGCGTCGTCGCCGAGGAGGCGGGCGGCGACGCGATCGACGAGTCGGCGCGCGACGGCTCGCCCTACCGGCTCCGGCTCGTCGCCCACGACGAGACCGCGTACGACTGGTTCTACAACGTCGTCTCGAACCCGACCCTCTGGTTCCTCCAGCACTACCTCTGGGATCTCGCGCAGGCGCCGAACCTCGACCGCGGGCTCCACCTCGCGTGGGAGGAGGGATACGTCGCGGTCAACGCCAACTTCGCCGATGAGGTCGTCGCGGCGCTGGAGGTCGAGCCCAACGCAGCGGTCTGCTTCCACGACTACCACCTCTACCTTGCGCCGCGCTTCGTCCGAACGCGCCGGCCCGACGCCGCGCTCTCGCATTTCGTGCACATTCCGTGGCCCGAGCCCGACTACTGGCGTGTCCTGCCCGAGGCGATCCGCGGTAGCGCTCCACGACGGCCTGCTCGCGAACGACGTCGTCGGTTTCCACACCGACCGCTGGCGGCGCAACTTCCTGCGCTCGTGCGCCGACATCGCCGGTGCGGAGTGCAATTTCGCCGAGAACACGGCCGAGGACGACCGACGCCCGGTGCTTGCGGCGAGCCACCCGATCTCGGTCGACCCGGCCGAGTTCGACGAGCTGGCAGCGAGCCCGGAGGTGCTCGAGCTCGAAGAGCAGCTCGAGGCGAGGCGTCCGGAGAAGCTGATCGTGCGCGTCGACCGCACGGATCCGTCGAAGAACGTCGTCCGTGGGTTCCGCGCGCTCGAGCGGCTGCTCGAGGACCATCCGGAGCTCCACGGGCGGGTCGGCATGCTGGCGCATCTCGACCCGTCGCGTCAGGACATCCCGGAGTACGCGGAGTACCTGGGCGCGATCCAGCGGACGGCCCGGGCCGTGAACGACCACTTCCAGACCGAAACGTGGGCCCCGATCGAGCTCAAGATCGAGGACAACTTCCTCGAGGCGGTCGCCGCGTACAAGCAGTACGACGTCCTGCTCGTGAACGCGATCTTCGACGGGCTCAACCTCGTTGCCAAGGAGGCGCCGCTCGTCAACGAGCACGACGGCGTGCTGGTCCTGTCCGAGAACGCGGGTGCGCACGAGGAGCTCTCTGAGTGGGCGCTGACCGTCAATCCCTTCGATATCGCAGGCCAGGCGGAGGCGCTGCTGGCGGCGCTCGAGATGCCTGAAACGGAGCGCCATGAGCGGCTCGAGGGTCTGCGCGCCCACGTTCGCGAGCACGACCTCGCGGAGTGGATCGAAGCCCAGCTCGCCGACCTGGACCGCATCCGCGTGCCCGCGCGCGCGGGACGATGAGCGAGTTCTCTCACCTCGACACGGAGGGCAGAGTCCGGATGGTGGATGTGGGCGGCAAGCCACTCTCACGGCGGCGCGCGCGGGCGAGTGCGACGGTGACGATGGCCGCGGAGACGGCGCGGCGTCTTCGTGAGCTTCCGAAGGGCGACGCGCTGACCGCCGCGCAGCTCGCCGGAGTCATGGCGGCAAAGAAGACGAGCGAGCTGATTCCGCTCTGTCACCCGTTGCCGTTGACTGCGATCGACGTTCATGTTGCCATCGTAGAAAACGGTGCGGACGTCACGGCGACGGTCGAGACGACCGCACAGACCGGTGTCGAGATGGAAGCGCTGGTCGCGGCGAGTGTTGCGGCGCTCACCGTCTACGACATGGCCAAGGCCGTGGACGACGGGATGGTCGTGTCGGAGGTCCGCCTGCTCGAGAAGACGAAGGAGCCGGTGTGAAAGCGGCCGTGCTGACGGTCTCGGACGGCGTTGCCCGCGGCGAGCGCGTCGACGAGAGCGGCGCGGTGCTCGCGGAGTTCTTGACGCGAGAGGGCTACGAGGTCGTCCGGAGGGTCGTCGCCGACGAGCGGAGCGAGATCGCCGAGGCGATCGAGGAGCTCAGCGACGACGCCGCACTCGTGCTGACGACGGGCGGTACAGGTGTCGCCCCGCGAGACGTGACTCCGGAAGCGACGGCCTCCGTCCTCGAGCGACAGGTCCCGGGCCTCGCGGAGGCCCTGCGTGCCGAGTCGGCGCGGAAGACGCCGCACGGCCTGCTTTCCCGCGGCGTCGCCGGCATCCGCGGGAGGACGCTCGTCGTGAACCTGCCGGGGTCACCGGGCGGCGCTCGAGACGGGTTCGCCGTTCTGCAGCCGGCGCTCTCGCACGCGCTCAGGCTGCTCGCCGGCGAGCGGGGCGGGCACCGGCAGACGTGATCGCCCCGGCGTCGGAGCGGTGCGCGGCCGACACACTTTCGGCACAGACGCGTGCGCCATGCGTGCGGAGTTCCTCGCTACGATCGCCTCGGGGAGGAGGTCGGGCGTGCCGAATTACAGAGACGTAGGCGCCCCGCGGCCATGATCCACGCTCGAGGGCTCGGCCGGCGCTTCGGCGAGAAGCGGGCGCTCGCCGGAGTCGACATCGACGTCGCTCGGAGTGAGTTCCTGCTCGTCACCGGGCCGAACGGTTCCGGCAAGACGACACTTCTTCGGCTCTTCGCCGGTCTGATCGTTCCGACCTCCGGGACGCTCGAGGTTACGACCGATCGGGCACGGGTGGGCTTCCTCAGCCACGATCCGCTCGTCTATCGCGAGCTGACCCCGCTCGAGAACCTCGACCTCTACGGTCGCCTCTACCGCGTCTCGGAGCGCCGTGAGCGGATCGGCATGCTGCTCGAGCGGTTCGGGCTCTGGGACGCTCGCTCCGAGCTCACCGAAGACCTCTCACGCGGGATGCTGCAACGGCTGGCGCTCTGTCGGACGCTCCTCCACGAGCCCGACCTACTTCTGCTCGACGAGCCGTTCAGCGGCCTCGACGCGAGCGGTGCCGACCTGCTCCTCGAGGAGCTCGGGCGCGTCGAACCGGTGCGGCGGACCATCGTCGTCGCGAGCCACCAGCCGGAGCGGCTCGGCGGCCGGCCGACGACACAGCTCTCGCTCGCGCCCGCATGACGGGCTACTTCTCCGACGTCGCCGCGCTGGCGCGCAAAGACCTGCTCGTCGAGCTGCGCTCCCGGGACACGGTGCCGGCGATGCTGCTCTTCGTCCTCGGTGCGCTCGTCGTCTTCCACTTCGCGCTGCCGGACGACTCGTCGCGCCTGGCCGCCGCCGGGATGCTCTGGATCGCGCTGCTCTTCACCGCGCTGCTCGCGCTCGTGCGAGCTTTCGTCGCCGAGCGTGAGGACTCGGCCATCGACGGGCTCTTGCTGGCGCCCTGTGATCGCAGCGCGATCTGGCTCGGAAAGACGCTCAGCGTCTTCGTCTTCCTCGCCTTCGCCGAGGTCGTTGCGCTCCCCGCGTTCGCGCTCTTCTACGAGCCGGTGACCTGGGAGCTGATCGCAGGAGTCGCGCTCGCGAACGTCGGCATCGCGGCCGTCGGGACGCTCCTCGGTGCGATGGCTGCGGCCGCTCGGGCGCGCGAGCTCCTGCTCCCACTCCTCTTCCTGCCGCTCGCGATCCCGCTCATCGTCGGCGGAGTGGGCGCCACGCTGGCCGAGGATCCCGCTCGCTACCTCGGTTTCCTGGCGCTGTACGACCTGATCTTTGCGATCCTCTCCTGGGCAAGCTTTGAGTACGTCGTTACGGAATAACGGCGCGGTCGTCCTCTCCCTCGCCGCGGCGGTGCTGCTCATCGCCGGGTTGGGCCTGGCGCTGCTCTGGGCGCCCGAGGACGCCGACCAGGGGCCGAGCCAGCGGATCTTCTACATCCACGTCCCCGTCGCGCTGACCGCCTACGTGTGCTTCGGCTGGGCGGCGTGGAAGGCCTTCCGCCTGCTTTGGAAGCGCGACGAGCGCGCGGACCTCGAGAGCTACACCGCCGTTCACATGGGCGTGATCTTCGGCGTGCTGACCCTCGTCACCGGCTCGATCTGGGCGAAGATCTCCTGGGGCGTCTGGTGGACCTGGAGCGAGCGCCAGCTCGTGCTCTTCCTGATCCTGTTTCTCTTCTACTCGGCCTACTTCATGCTCCGCTATTCGACCGAGCCCGGTCCGCGCCGAGCCCGGACCTCGGCGGTCTACGCGCTCTTCGGCGCCGTCCTGCTCCCCGTGAGCTTCCTGGCGATCCGGCTGGCCGAGCAGCTCCTGCACCCGGCGCCGCTCTTCAATCGCGACGGCCCGCAGATGTCCGCCTCGATGTTCTTCACGTTCTGCGTCTGCCTCGCGGCGATGCTGGCACTGGCCGCGGCGCTCTACCGGATCGAGCTGACGGGCAAGCGCGTCGACGCGAGGCTCCGCGAGCTACGGGAGCACCTGACGTGAGCACGGGTGAGAAGTACCTCGCGGCCGCCTACCTCGTCGTCTTCGCCGCGGTGCTGGTCTACGTCGTCCTGATCGCGCTCAAGCTGACCCGAATCGAACGGGAGCTCAGCGAGCTGGCGAGGTTGGCGGAGGAGCGGCGCAGTGGCTGAGCTCCTCGTCTGGCCGGCGCTGCTTGCGTACGGGGAGGCGGCCGTCGCCTATGCAGGGAATGTCCGCCGCCCCGGCTCGCTGGGGCGCGTCGCGACGTGGGGCGTGCGGGTCGGCTGGCTCGCGCAGACCGCGCTGCTCGTCGTTCAGGCCTGGCGGGCGGACGGCTTTCCGTGGAGTACGTGGGCGGGGTCGCTCAACCTCTTCGTCTGGCTCGTCGTGGGCGCCTACCTGATCTGGGGCTGCAGTCCGCGCTTCCGGCTCCTCGGTCTGGCTGTGATGCCGCTTGCGGCCGGCCTGCTCGCGCTTTCGTACCTCGCGGGCGGCACTGCTTCCAGCTCCCATACCGCCTGGAACGACGTACTCCTCGTCACCCATGTCGCGTTCATCCTCACCGCGTTCGCGGGCTTCACGGTCGCGGGCGGCCTCGCCGCGCTCGAGCTCTGGCAGGAGCGGCTGCTCAAGCGGCACCGCGCCGGCATTCTGAGGCTTCGGCTGCCGTCGGTCGTCGTGCTCGACCGCCTGACCGTGGCGACGATCGCCGTTTCGCTGGGAGCGCTGACGATCGGGCTCGTTCCCGGATTCGCCCGCCTGAGCGAGCAAGGGTTGGACGCGCTGATGGCCGGCACGCTCGTCGCTTGGCTGCTCTACGCCTCGGTCCTGTATCTCCGCGTCCGCGCCGGCCGGCGCGCGCCGGCCGCACGGCTCGCGCTCGTCGGTTTCGCCGCCGTACTCGTCCTCCAGCTCGGTCTGCTCGCCACTCACGTCGCATGACGCTGCTGCTCGTCGGCACCTCGCACCGTCTGGCGCCCGTCGAGGTCCGGGAGCGGGTCGCGGTCGACGCCGACGGCGCGGCCGAGCTCAGCGCGCGGCTGGCGGCGGGCGGCGAGGCCGTCTACCTCTCGACCTGCAACCGCACGGAGGTCTACATCGCCGCCGACGATCCTGCGGAGGCTGACCGGCGCGTGACCGAGGCGCTGGCCGAGGTCGCCGAGCTCGAGCCGACGGAGCTCGAGCCCTACCTCTACCGGCTCCGGCAGGAGGCCGCCGCCGTCCACCTGTTCCGCGTCGCGGCGGGGCTCGATTCCCTCGTTCCGGGCGAGGGAGAGATCCTCGGACAGGTCCGAACCGCCTACGAACGAGGGTCGGTCGGACCGCTCCTCGACCGCCTCTTCAGCCACGCGCTGCACACCGGGAAGCGGGTGCGAACCGACACGGCGATCGCGCGAGAGCCCGGGACGACCTCGTCGGCGGCTGCCGCGCTGGCGGCACAGGTCTTCGGCGATCTCACCGGATCGCGAATTGCGATCGTCGGAGCCGGGAAGATCGGGGCCCTGGCGGCCAAGCGGCTGATCAAGCGAGGCGCCGAGCTGAGCTTCGTCGCCAACCGGACAGCCGCGCGGGGAGAGCAGCTCGCGACGGCGCTTGGTGGCGCGCCGATCCCGCTCGAGCGGGTCGCCGAGGTACTCGGGACGGCCGACATCCTCGTCTCCTCGACGAGCTCGCCGGACGTCGTTCTGACCAAGGACGACGTGGCTGAGGTCCTGCCGGTGCGGAAGGGACGGCCGCTGCTCCTGATCGATCTCGCGGTCCCGCGCGACCTCGATCCGGCCATCAACGAGCTGGCCGACTGCTACCTCTACGACATCGACGACCTCGAGGCGGTTGTCCAGGAGACGCTTCAGGGCCGGGAGCCCGAGTTCGCGAAGGCGGAGGCGATTGCCGTCGCCGAGGCCGAGCGGTTCCGCGACTGGCTGGCGAGCCTCGACGTCGTGCCGACGATCACCTCGATCCGCGAGCGGGCGGAGGCGATCAGACGCGGCGAGCTCGCGAAGGCGAGCCCGCGGCTCGCCGGGCTCTCGGAGCGGGAGCGTGAGGCGGTCGAGTCGCTGACGAGCCGGATCGTCAACAAGCTCCTCCACGAGCCGATCGTTCGCTTGAAGGAGGCAGCTGCCGAGGATCGCCGTGGTCCTGAGAATCGGTTCGAGGGGTAGCCGGCTTGCGCTGACGCAGGCCGAGCTCGCGATCGAGCGCCTGCGGCGGCCGGGGGTCGAATTCGCGCTCGTACCGGTGACCACGGCCGGCGACCGGGATCGCAGCAAGCCGTTCGGCGAGATCGGCAGCCGCGGCGTGTTCGTGAAGGAGCTCGAGGAGGCGCTCCTCGCACGGAGAATCGACGTGGCCGTCCATTCGGCGAAGGACATGACGTCGACCGACGCGGAAGGTCTCACGGTGGGCGCCTACCTCCCGCGTGAGGACCCGCGGGACGCGCTGTGCGGCGCCTCCGAGCTCAAGCCCGGGCTGCGCGTCGGGACGGCGTCGATTCGCCGCCGCGCGCAGCTCCTCGTCCTCGAGCCGGAGCTTCGGATCGAGCCGCTCAGGGGCAACATCGACACGCGGCTGCGGAAACGAGGCGAGCGCGGGCTCGATGCGGTCGTGCTCGCAGCCTGCGGGCTCGACCGTCTCGGTCTGGCCGGCGAGATCGATCGCCGACTCGAACCGGACGAGGTGCTCCCGGAAGCCGGCCAGGGCGCGCTTGCCCTCCAGGTCCGCGCGGGAGACGAGGAGCTCGTCGCTGATGCCGACGATCCAGAGACTCGCCGGCGGGTCGAGGCCGAGCGGGCCTGCGTGGCCGCGGTCGGCGGCGGGTGCCTGGCGCCGGTCGCTGCCTACCACGACGGCACGACTCTGACCGCTCTCGTTGCCGACGAGGACGGACGCTGGCTCGAGCGCCGGTCTGGGGAGGATCCCGCCGCGCTCGGGCGAGAGCTGGCACGAATCGCGGATGCGCATCGCCCTGACGCGGCCTGAGGGCCAGAACGAGGAGCTTGCGAGTCGGCTGCGCGCTCTCGGCCACGACGTCGTCATCTGTCCCCTGATCGCAATCGAGCCGCTCGGCGACGATCCGATCGACCTCGAGGGCTACGACTGGCTGATCGTGACGAGCGTCAACGCCGCGCGCGAGCTCCGACGTCGTGGACGTGGGCGGGCGCGCCGGGTGGCGGCGATCGGGCACGCCACGGCCGAGGCTTTCGGCGGCGCCGACCTGATTCCCGAGGTCTCGACCCAGGAGGGGCTGCTCGCTGAGCTCCCGCGGCCCGCCGGAAGCGTCCTCTTCGCCGGCGCCGAGGGAGCACGGCGCCTGCTCGTCGACGAGCTGGACGCGGACTTCGCGCCCATCTACCGAACGCGGGCGCTTCATCCGGAGCGACCACCGGCTGCCGATCTGACCGTGCTCGCCTCTCCGTCGGCGGCCCGCGCGTTCGCAGCGATCGGCCTGACCGGGCCGGCCGTCTCGATCGGCCCGGAGACGACCGCTGCTGCGCGGGAGCGAGGCGTCGACGTGGTCGAGGAGGCCTTCCCGCACAACCTCGACGGTCTCGTCGCCGCCGTCGAGGCTGCGACGCGTTAGCGTCCGCCGCGTGGTCATCACGTTCCTGTCGGACTTCGGGCTCGCGGATGACTTCGTCGGCACCTGTCACGGCGTGATCAAGCGGATCGCTCCGGACGCCGACGTGATCGACATCACGCACGGGATCGAGGCGCAGAGCGTGCTCCAGGGCGCGCTCGTGCTCGCCAGCACGCTCCCATACATGCCCGAGGGCGTCCACCTCGCGGTGGTCGACCCCGATGTGGGCACGCCACGGCGGGCGCTCGTCCTGAGAACGGGCGACGGCCGGCTACTCGTCGGCCCCGACAACGGACTGCTCGTTCCCGCTGCGGACGTGCTCGGCGGCATCGCCGCGGCCCACGAGATCACGAACCGCGAGTACGCGCTCGAGCCGGTCTCCGCGACCTTCCACGGCCGCGACATCTTCTCGCCCGCATGCGCCCACCTGGCGCGGGGAGTCGACCCGGGAGAGCTCGGCCCTCCACTCGACTCGGACAGCCTGGTCCGACCTGAGATCCCGCAACCGGACATCGGCGAGCGGCGCATCCGGGCGACCTGCCTGTACGTCGACCGGTTCGGGAACATCCAGCTCAACGTGCGCGCCGAGCAGGTGGAACCCCTCGGCATCGTTCCGGGCCGGCAGATCGAGGTCGAGCTGGCGATGGACCGCTTCTACGCCCTCGCTGCTCGCTCGTTCGCCGAGGTCCAGGCCGGCGAGATCGTGCTCTACGAGGACGCCTACCGGAACATCGCTCTGGCGATCTCCCGTGGCAACGCCGCGGAGACCTTCGGTGTCAGGGCCGGGATGGAGGTGCGGCTACGCGTTCAATCGGAATAGCGCTCGGGAAGCGTTTCGCCAGGCTGGCGACCAACGCGGTCGTTCGCTGGCCTCGCCTGTGGCCGCTCTTTCGCCCGCTCATCCGTTTGCAGTTCGATCGGATCGCTCCGATCTGGGACTCGATGCGGCTCGAGGACACGTTCGCGCCCTACGAAGCGGCGCTCGCGCGCATTCCCGATCCGGTCGAGCGCGCGCTCGACGTCGGCACCGGCACCGGGGCGGGTGCGCGCGTGCTTGCGAACCGCTGGCCGCAGGCCGAGGTCGTCGGCGTCGACGTCTCTCCCGGGATGCTGGCGGAGGCTCGGCGGCTCGTTCCCGGCGTCGAATTCGTCGAGGGAGACGCTGCCGAGCTCCCGTTTCCGGAGGAGTCCTTCGACCTCGTGGCGCACTCGAACATGATCCCGTTCCCCGACCAGGTCGCCCGCGTGCTGCGGCCCGGGGGCTGGACGCTCTACGCGTTCTCGTCGGGGCCGGAGACGCCGATCTGGGTCGAGCCGACGGTCCTGCGCCGCGAGCTCGAGCGGCGTGGTTTCACGGACTTTGCGGAAATTGCCGCCGGCCGAGGAACGGCGATGCTTGCCCGCAAGCCCACGCGGAACTAAATTGGCTTGTAAGAGGACGTTCGCGACGCGGTAGCACCGGTCCGGACGTCCTTCTTTTGCGGCGGCACGCTGGGTAGCTGGTGGCAAACTCCCGATTCCCGAGATCCGTTCCATGCCCGCTTCGCGGACACGGCACGCTGGGTAGCTGGGGAAACTCCCGGTTTCCCCAGACCCCTTCCCTGCCCGCTTCGCGGGCATCACTACGTGATGGCGAGGGCCGGAATCGAACCGGCGACACCACGGTTTTCAGCCGTGTGCTCTACCGACTGAGCTACCTCGCCTGACGGCCCAGTGTAGACAAGAGACCGCTCGTTTCTTCGAGCGCAGGGTTACGCTTAGCAGCGGCGTGAACCGCGTGAAGGAGATCCTCGACGACAAGGGCCACGATGTCCTCCAGATCGAGGCGGACGAGCCGGTCTTCGAGGCCGTGAAGCAGATGGTCGACGCCGGCGTCGGCTCGTTGCTCGTGACGGAGGCCGGCCAGATCACGGGGATCTTCACCGAGCGCGACTACCTCCGGCGTCTGACCCTCGAAGGGCGCGATCCCAAGGAGACCGCCGTCCGTGAGGTCATGTCGTCTCCGCTCGTCGTCGTCACTCCGTCGACGGCGATCGACGAGTGCATGGCGGTGATGACGGACCGGCGGATCCGGCACCTGCCGGTCGTCGAAGGCGGCGACGTCGTGGGCATCGTCTCGATCGGAGACGTCGTGAAGTTCAAGTCGAAGCAGCAGAGCTTCGAGATCAAGTACCTGACCGACTACATCACCGCACGCTGAGTCGCCGCTCCGTGCTGGCGGTCCTCTACGACATCCACGGGAATCTCCCCGCGCTCGACGCGGTGCTCGCCGAGACGGACGCGGCGGGTGCCGACCGGTACCTGCTCGGAGGCGACTACGGGACGCCGAGCCCTGCGCCGTTGGAGACGCTCGAGCGCCTACGCGCGCTTCCGAATGCGACCTGGATCCGCGGCAACGGCGAGCGTTGGCTGCGCGAGCCGCCGGTCCATCGGCCCGAGGTGATGGCGATGTACGAGTACTTCTCGTCCGGCGTTCCGGAGGACGAGGTCGAATGGCTCTACAACCTCCCGCCGCAGGCTGAGCTCGACGGGATCCTCTATGTCCACGGCTCGCCGATCTCGGACGAGGAGAGCTTCCCGCCCCAGCCAAACGAGGACGACGAGCGCCTGGTCGACGACGTCCACGACCGCACGATCGTCTTCGGCCACAGCCACCAGCAGTTTCGGCGACCCGGGCCTCGGAACACCGACCTCGTCAACCCGGGCAGCGTCGGCATGCCGCTGGACGGGGACGTGAGGGCGGCGTGGGCGACCTGGGACGGTGACTTCGCCTTCCACCGGACGGAGTACGACATCGAGCGAGCGGCGGCGGCGTACCGCTCGATGGGCGGCGACTTCGGCGAGTTCGCCGCCAAGCGGATCCTGAAGGGGTCCGACTAGGCCAGCGACGCGTCGAGCGAGACTGTCGACGTTCCCTTTGAGCGCCTGCGAGACGGGGCAGTTCTCCTTCGCGTCCTCGGCCGCCTGACGGAACGCCTCCTCGTCGAGGCCCTCGACCTGGCCGCGGATCTGTGAGCCGCATCGTCGTCATCCGAAAGCCGTCGGGCGTCTGGTCGAACGTCGCGGTCGCCTGGCTCTCGAGCCGCTGCGGCGGCGTGCCGGCCTGCGCGAGCCCGTGTCGCGAGCGCCATCGAGACGCAGGTCGCGTGGGCGGCCGCGATCAGCTCCTCGGGGCTCGTGTTCTCGTCGGCCTGGTCGGCGCGGGAGCTCCACTTGACCGTTGCGTTGTCGACGACGCCGCTCTGCGTCGACACCGTGCCGGAGCCGCCGAGTAGATCGCCCTCCCAGACCGCGTTGGCGGTGCGCTCAACTGCCATCGTCGTCCCCCTTCTCCTCGCCTGAACCGGACGGGTGATAGTAACGGCGGCCCTTCAGCTCGTCGGGGAGGTGATCGACCTCGAACCCTTCCGGATCGGAGTGCGGGTAGACGTACCCCTGTCCGCGCCCGAGCTTCCTCGCGCCGTAGTAGCTCGCGGAGCGAAGCGGCTCGGGCGGTCGCAGGTGGCCGTGCTCGCGGACGTCCTTCCTGGCCTCGCTCAGCGCCGCGACGACCGCGTTGGACTTCGGCGCTCGGGCCAGGTAGATCGCCGCCTGGGCGAGGTTGAGCTGCGCCTCGGGCAGCCCGACGTGCTCGAGTGCGTGGGCGGCGGAGACGGCGACCTGCAGCGCCCGAGGATCGGCGTTGCCGATGTCCTCGGAGGCGAGCACGATCATCCGTCGGGCGATGTACCGCGGGTCCTCGCCGCCCTCGAGCATCGCGACGAGGTAGTACAGCGAGGCGTCGGGGTCGGAGCCGCGCATCGACTTGATGAACGCGGAGATGAAGTCGTAGTGGGCGTCGCCGCCCTTGTCGTAGACGAGCGGGCGTTTGCGGGCGGCGTCCTCGACGTGCTCCTCGCCGATCGCCGTGCCCTCCGCCTGCGCGGTGTGAGCGGCCAGCTCGAGGATGTTGAGCGCGTTGCGGGCATCTCCACCCGCCCGGCGCGCGATCAGCGCCACGATCTCGTCGGAGAGCTCCACGTCGCAGCTCGGCAGCACCCCTCCGGACGACGATCGCCAGCTCCTCGTCCGTCAACGGCTCGAGCTCGTAGATCTGCGTGCGGCTGAGGAGCGCCGAGTTCACCTCGAAGTAGGGGTTCTCGGTCGTCGCGCCGATCAGCGTCAGGACGCCTTCCTCCACCGCCGGCAGCAGCGCGTCCTGCTGGGCCTTGTTGAAGCGGTGGATCTCGTCGAGGAAGAGGATCGTGCGGGCTCCGGAAGCGCCGAGCCGCTCGCGTGCTCTGGCGATCGTCGCCCGGACATCCGCCACCGTCGCGGACACCGCCGAGAGCTCCTCGAACTCGGCGCCGGTCTGGTTGGCGACGATCCGGGCCAGCGTCGTCTTGCCGCTCCCCGGCGGCCCGTACAGGATCATCGAGCGCACCCGGTCCTCCTCGATCGCTCGCCAGAGCGCCGAGCCTTCGGCGAGCACCTGCTCCTGGCCGACGAAGTCCTCGAGGCGCTGCGGGCGAAGCCGCAGCGCAAGCGGCGCGATGTCGGGCAGACGCTGGTCGGCGGCGTCCGAGAAGAGGTCGCCCATTGCAGGGAAAGTATGCTGGCGGCGTGGGCGGAGCCGACGCGAAGCAGGCCCCTCCGGGGCACGGCAGCGGTGAGCCGGACGACGAGTTCGCGCCGATCCTTCCGGGCCGCGGCGGCAGCGACTACGAGCGCTACCTCCGTACCGACGAGCTGCTCGAGCTCCAGAAGACGCCGGAGGAGTGGGCGCACCGTGACGAGCTGCTGTTCCAGACCGTCCACCAGTCGTCGGAGCTGTGGCTGAAGCTCGCCTGGTCGGAGGCCGCGGAGGCGACGAAGCTGATCCGCGCTCGCGACCTGGCGGCCGCGCTGCGGCTGCTACGGCGCTCGAACGACTGCCTCAAGACCGTGATCTCGCTCCTGGACATGCTCGAGCAGATGTCCCCGTGGGAGTACACGCGCTGGATCCGTCCGGTGCTCGGGCACGGGAGCGGCTTCGACTCTCCCGGCTTCCGCGGCATCCGCCAGGTCTCGCCGGAGCTCGGCTGAGGCGTTCCACGAGCTGCGGCGCGAGCGCGGGCTCAGCGTCGTCGAGCTCTACCAGCGCGGCCGCGAGCACGAGGAGCTCTACCAGCTCGCCGAGGCATTGATCGAGTGGGACGAGCGCGTTACGTTCTGGCGCATGCGCCACTACCTGGTCGTCGCTCGCGTGATCGGCGACAGCGTCGTCGGGACGCAGGGCACCCCGGTCGAGCTGCTCGGCGGGCTGATCAAGAACCGGATGTACCCGGAGCTGTGGCAGGCGCGGAACGAGCTCACCGAAGCCGCGAAGGAGGAGACGTAGATGCCGTTCGAAGAGTTGAAGGAGCGTCATGCCGTGGTCTGGGGCTCCGGCCCCTACCAGGGCGTCACCGAGACGATCACGGATCTCCACCGGCTCGTGATCGAGCGCCTCGATCCGCAGCCGGGGCAACGGCTGCTCGACCTCGCGACGGGAACCGGCGCGGTTGCGGAGCTCGCTGCCCCCACCGGCGCCGAGGTTGTCGGTGTCGACCTCGCTCCGGCGCTGATCGAGCAGGCCAAGGAACGTGCGGCGGCGCGCGGCCTCGACATCGACTATCGCGTCGGCGACGCCGAGGCGCTCGACCTGGAGGATGCAAGCTTCGACCTCGTCACCTCGACGTGCGGCGTGATGTTCGCGCCGGACCACCAAGCGGTTGCTCGCGAGCTCGCCCGCGTGACGAAGCCGGGCGGCCGAATCGCTCTTGCCTGCTGGACCCCCGATTCCGGGCTCGCGCAGGTGTTCCAGGTCATGCGCCCCTTCCAGCCTGCGCCGCCGCCGCCCGGGGTAGGGAACCAGTTCGACTGGGGCCGCGAGGACTACGTCAGTGACCTGCTCGGCGGGGACTTCGACTTGGAGTTCGAGCACGGCGATTCGGTGCTCAAGAGCGACTCGGGCGAATCGATCTGGCAGCTCTTCTCGACCGAGTACGGGCCGACGAAGAGCCTGGCGGACGCGCTCGACGACGAGCAGCGGGAGAAACTGCACCAGGAGTTCGTCGACCTCCACGAGGGCTCGCGCACGAACGGTGGCATCGAGTTCTCGCGCACGTATCTCCTCACGCTCGGCACGCGCAAGTAGTGGCCATAGTCTCGCTGCGCGAGGAGACCGTCGGTCTCCTGCAGGAGCTCATTCGCATCGACACCGTCAACCCGCCGGGGAACGAGACGGCGGCGGCCGAGCACCTTCGCGGGTACCTCGAGTCGAACGGCGTCGCCTGCGAGCTCTACGCCAAGGTCCCGGAGCGCGCGAACCTCGTCGCCCGCATCCCCGGAACCGGGGACGGGCCGCGGCTCCTCCTGCTCTCGCACACCGACACCGTTCTCGCGGATCCTGGCGAGTGGCAGCTCGATCCCTGGTCAGGCCAGCTCCGCGACGGGCAGGTGTGGGGCCGCGGCGCGCTCGACATGAAGGGCCAGGCCGCGGCGAGCGCCGTCGCGCTCGCCTCGCTGGCCCGCGAGGGATTCGAGCCCGCCGGCGACCTGATCTTCGCCGCCTGCGCCGACGAGGAGGTCGGCGCCGGTTTCGGCCTCCAGTGGCTCGTCGAAGCGCACCCGGATGCGGTTCGGGCGGAGTACTGCATCAACGAAGGCGGCGGCGACCGGCTGATCCTCGACGGCCGCACGTTCTACGTCTGCTCGACGGCGGAGAAGATGAGCGCGCCGTTCCGGCTGACCGTGCACGGCCGCAGCGGCCACGCGTCGCGTCCGAGCATCGCCGACAACGCGCTCGTCAAGGCGGCGCCGCTCGTCGAGCGCCTTGCCGCCTTTCGCGACGAACCGGAGCTCGGGCCCGAGGTCGCGGCGTTTCTGCGCGTCCTCTGCGGGGAGGTGCCGACGCCGGAGGAGGCGGTCAACGCCGCGCGCGCCGTCCATCCCCTGGCCGGTGACATCGTCGAGCCGCTGATCGGGACGACGCTGGCGCCGACGATGGTCGAGGCCTCGATGAAGCGCAACGTGATCCCGAATCGCTGCGAGCTGACGGTCGACTGCCGCATCCTGCCCGGGCACACACAGGACGAGGTCGAGGCCAAGGTCGCTGAGCTCCTCGACGGCGCCGAGTACGACTTCGAGTGGATCGAGGCCCAGGGCGGCACCCGCTCTCCCGTCGAGACCCCGCTCTGGGACGTCATCGAGTCGTTCGTGGCCGAGCTGGAGCCCGACGCCCAGACCATTCCGTTCCTCGTCGCCGGGTTCACCGACAGCCACTGGGTCCGCGACGCGTTCGGCACCGTCGCGTACGGCTTCTTCCCGATGCGGGCGATGGACTCCGAGGTGGCCGCCAGGCTGATCCACTCGGCCGACGAGCGGATCGAGCTCGACGATCTCGAGCTGGGCGTGCGCTTCCTCCGCGAGGCGGCGCAAGGGGTCGCCTCGCTACCGTAGGCGCATGGCCGAGGAGAAGTTCCGGCTTGGTGGCATGGCTCTGGCGAACGGAGTGCTCGTCCACGGCCCGAGCGCGTGGGCTTGTGCCGTCCGCCTGCCGGACGGCACGCTGAAGCAGGCCGCGGCGCACAAGCGGTTCCGCGCTGCAGAGATCGACCGGCCGTTGCTGCGTGGCCCCGCGCGAGTGCTCGAGCTCTTCACGCTGCTGCCAGATGTGCGGCGGCAGCTGCCGGAAGCGAGACTGCCGTTCGAGCGACCGGCGGTCGCCGCGGCGATGGTGGCCGGTGCTGCAAGTACGCACGTCATCCGTCGGTCGAGCCTCGGCCCGGCGGTCAAGGAGCTGGCCGCGGGGCTCGCGTCGTTCGCCCCGGCCGTCGTCGCGCTGCGAGGATCGACGCTCGCTGCGTATCACGGCGCCGAGCACATCTCGATCGGCACGTACGAGCACGGCGAGCCGCGCGAGAAGGAACACGAGCGCTGCGGCTCCCACCTGATCGGACCGCTGATGGCGACGATGGCGGTTGGCAACGCGCTCGCCGCGAAGGCGCCCCCGCACCTTCGCGGTCCCGCGCGGCTCGGCGCCTCGCTCGGCGCCCTGGCGACCTCGACGGAGATCTTTGCGTGGATGTCGCGACACCCCGACGGCCGGGTCACGAAGCTCCTCGCGAAACCCGGCCATGAGCTGCAGCACCGGCTCGCGACCGAGGAGCCGTCACCGGAGCAGCTGGAGGTCGCCGAGGCGGCCCTCGCCGCGTGCCTGCGCCTCGAGGAGGAGACCCTTGGCGGTCGAGACTAGAGGGAAGCGCCTCCCGCCGGAGATCTTCGACCTCCCCGTCGAGAAGATGCGGGAGGGGTACTACACCGACGAGTACTTCAACCGGACCCGACGCGTTCTGCTCGAGGACAGCAGGCGCCCACGAGTCGTCATGCAGGTCTTCCAGCGCAAGGCGGCGATGCTGGCGGGGATGGACGAGGCGATCGCGATCCTCAAGCTCTGCTCCGACGACTGGGAGGGCCTGACCGTCCACGCGCTCTACGACGGCGACGAGATCTCGCCGTGGGAGACGGTGATGACGATCGAGGGGGACTACACGGGCTTCGCCCACCTGGAGACGGTCTATCTGGGCGTGCTCGCGCGCCGGACGATGATCGCGACGAACGTCAAGCGGGTCGTCGAGGCCGCGAACGGCAAGCCGGTCCTCTTCATGCCGGCCCGCTACGACCACCACCGTGTCCAGACCGGCGACGGCTATGCGGCGTACATCGCGGGCTCGCGGATCGGCGCGCCGATCGGCGTCACCACCGAGGCGAACGCGTCCTGGTGGGGCGGCCGCGCGATCGGCACGGTCCCGCACTCGCTGATCACCTCCTACGGCGGGAACACCGTGCTCGCGGCGACGAAGTTCGTCGAGCACAGCGACCCCGACACCAACGTCGTCGTGCTCGTGGACTTCGAGAACGACTCGGTGCGGACCTCGCTCGAGGTCGCCCGCGCGCTCGGCGATCGCCTCTGGGGCGTGCGCCTCGACACCTCGCGAACGATGGTCGATCGCTCGCTCTGGCACGAGCTCGGTGACTTCGACCCGCGCGGGGTCAACGAGCGGCTCGTCCACAAGGTGCGCGACGCGCTCGACCGGGACGGGTTCGAGCGGATCAAGATCGTCGTCTCGGGCGGGATGAACGCCGAGCGGATCGAGGAGTTCGAGCGGAAGGGCGTGCCGGTCGACTCGTACGGCGTCGGCTCGGCCCTGATCCGCGGCGAGAACGACTTCACCGCCGACGTCGTGCTCACCGACGGACGGCCCTCGGCCAAGGTCGGCCGCTGGTACCGCCCGAACGAGCGGCTCGAGCTCGTCGTTAGTCCTAACGGGCGCGGGGATGCCGGGCCAGCTCTCGATCGGCTCGGTCGAGCGCACGACGTGCATGCCGGCGGCGGCGAAACGCTCGAAGGCCACGTTGGCCTGCTCCGTGTAGTCCATCCCCGGCACGACGACGGGCGACGTGCAGTCCTCGAGCAAGTAGGTGCGCGGGGCGAGCGCCCGCTCGCGCTCGTCGTCGCCCTCGAGGAGGTCGTCGATCGTCCAGGCGACGCAGTGGCTCTTCGCCTGGCCGGCGATCACGATCGCGTCGTAGCCCAGGAGCTGGTGGATGAGGAGATCGTTGATGCCCGCCGATGATCTCGCCGTCAGGGCCATCGGTGATCTCCGGGCCGAAGATCGAGTAGTGCTCGGTCAGCGGGTTCTCGCCCTTGACCTGGAACGACGGCTGGGTCGAGCGAGCGATCGTGTGGAAGAAGATGCGCCTCCTCGACGGCGGAGACGAGGGCATGGCTGATCCCGCCGAGCAGCGCGTGGTACGGCCAGATCGTCAGCTGGTACTTCCCGCTTGCGGCCAGCTTCCGCGTGTAGTCCAGGAGCTGGCCTTGGGCGTAGTCGGCCTCGATTCCGGTGCTCTCGACGGCAGCCGGGTTGATCCGCCATCGTCCGGACTCGACGTCCTCGGGGGTGACGAGCGTGTACGGCTCGGGATGGCGCCCCTCGTCGTCGATCAGCCAGATCGGGTGGAAGATCTGCATCGCCCGGTGGGTGTCGAGCGTCGGAATCGTCGCCGTGATCGCGCCGAGGTTCCGGTAGAGGAACTCGCAGAGCCGCCGGTTGTCGTGCTCTGCGCCGGGGACGTAGAGGTCGTAGCCGGGGATGCAGAACGTGTTCTGCACATCGACGGCTACGAGGCAGATCCGGAAGGCATCGTCGAGGGCGGGACGCAGCCCGTGCTCCTCGCCCCAGGCCTGGGCTTCGAGGGCGCGCTGCCCGTAAGGAACGCGCCAGACCTCGCCCGTTCGATCGGGGTCGAAGTGGGGCGGAATGGGCAGCTGGCTCACGGCCAGAGCCTATCGGCGCCTGCCCGGCGCAAGGCCGAGCGCGCCGACTATCCTCGGTGCAGGTGCAGCCCTTGCGGATCCATCACGTCGGCATGGCGGTCAACGACCTCGACGAGGCCGTGGAGACCTACGAGCAGCTCTTCGGGGCAACGGTCGAGCACCGGGCCACGGTGGAGGACCAGGGCGTGCACGCAGCCTCGCTGAGGCTCGGGGAAGGACGGGTCGAGCTGATGGAGTCGCTCGGCGAGGACACGCCGGTCGGGAAGTTCCTCGCCAAGCGCGGTCCGGGCATGCACCACGTCGCCTATGAGGTCGCCAACCTCCCTGCGGCGCTCGAGCAACTCTCCGCCGGCGGCGCGGAGCTGATCGACGAGTCCCCACGGCCGGGCCTCTTCGGCCTCCAGGTCGCCTTCGTCCACCCGGACGCCGCCCACGGCGTATTGTCGGAGCTGGTCGCGGAATGAGCACTGAGGGCACCAACGAGCACGACACCCGGATCGAGATCGGCTTTCAGGGAAGCCAGATCATGAGCGCCCTCGTCACCTCCGAGGCCGCAGACGAGCTCGAGCGGGCGCTGTCGAACGGCGCGGGCGGGACGGTCGCGCTCGACGCCGAGGACGGCCGCTACACGGTCGCTCTCAACCGAGTCGTCTATCTCAAGCGCTTTGCGCGCGAGGGACGGCTCGGCTTCGGCAGTAGTTAGTAGTTAGTTCCGCGCCCGGGCGGGGCATTGCAACTAAGTGCCTGTAAACGCTGGGATTGCGCCACCCATCCGGGAGCTCGTCACGCGTGCCCAGCAAGGCGATCGCTCGGCGCTCGAGGAGCTGTACCTACGCCATTTCGACCGCATCTACGGCTACCTGCACATGAGCGTCGGCAGCCGGCACGACGCCGAGGATCTGACGACGCAGACGTTCGTGAAGATGCTGGAGTCGATCGGGCGCTTCGAGTGGCGCTCGGTTCCGTTCTCGGCGTGGCTCTTTCGGATCGCGCACAACCTGGCGATGGATCACTTTCGCGCAAGTCGGCGCTGGCAGCCGGAGGAGGAGATCCCCGAGAGCGCCCAGGGCGAGGAGACCTCCGCCGAGGACCAGGCGCTGGAGGCGCTGGGCGAGACGAGCATGCTCGAGCTGATCGAGCGGCTCTCGCCGGAGCAGCGCCAGGTGCTCACCCTGAAGTTCGTCTTCCGGTTCTCGAACGGAGAGGCGGCGGCGATCCTCGGCAAGACCGAGGGCGCGGTGAAGTCGCTCCAGCACCGGGCGCTGGCCTCGCTCGAGAAGCACGTCGCGCGCTGACAAGCTAAAACCGACGCATGTCCCTCGAGGTCGGACTCGTCGGCCTGCCGGGCTCCGGCAAGACGACGCTCTTCAACGCGCTCACGCGAGGCCACGTGCAGCTCGGCGAGCACGGGAAGCCGCACATCGGCATGGCGCCTGTCGCCGACGACCGCCTGGCGCAGGTCGCCGCAGTCGTCGGCTCGCCGAAGGTGACGCCGGCGTCGCTCCGGATCGTCGATCCGGCCGGGACCGGAGCAGCCCAGCTAGGCGCGCTGCGAGCGGCGGACGCACTGCTCGCCGTGCTCGACGCCTTCTCCACGGACCGAAGCCCTGAGGAGACGATCGAGGAGCTCGAGCTCGAGCTGGTCGTCGCCGATCGCGATCACGTCGAGCGCCGCCTCGAGAAGGTGCGTCGCGACGCGAAATCCGGAGCGCCGGAGGTCAAGGCCGAGCTCGCGCTCCTCGAGCGAGCGCTCGCACACCTCGAGGGCGGCAGGCTGCTGCGCGATTTCACGGACGAGCTACCCGGCGAGCTCGAGCCCTTGACGACGAAGCCGTTGATCCCGGTCGTGAACGGCCCCAGCGGGATCGACGCGGCGTACGAGGCCGAGCTGGCGGAGTTGGCGGACGAGGACGCGGCGGCGTTCCGCGACGGGGGTCCGTCGGCGCTCGAAGAGGTGACGCACGACCTGCGCGGCGCCCTCGAGCTCGTCACCTTCTTCACCGCGAACGAGAACGAGGCCCGAGCCTGGATGCTCCGGCGTGGTCGAACGGCGCTCGACGCCGCCGGGACGGTCCACAGCGACATGGCCCGGGGCTTCATCCGCTGCGAGGTCGTGCACTGGCGGGACCTGGTCGACGCCGGTTCGCGGACCGAGACGGCCCGGCGCGGGCTTCAGCGCCTCGAGGGCAAGGGCTACCTCGTTCAGGACGGCGACGTCCTGACGATCAGATTCAACGTCTAATGAAACGTCAATGAGGTTGTCCCTATATTGAGGCCTCGATGAGCAGCGTCGGATCGACCCCCCAACGCAAGGACGAACGGCTCGAGCAGGCGGTTGAAGTCGCCGGGCGGCTGCTCGCCAACATCGAGCAGGCCGTTCGAGGCAAGCGCGAGGAGATCAAGCTCGTGCTCGCCGCGCTGGCCTGCAAGGGCCACGTCCTCTTCGAGGACGTTCCGGGCACCGCGAAGACCGTGCTCGCCCGCGCGATCGCCCAGTCGATCGAGGGCGCCGAGCCGTCGCGGATCCAGTGCACGCCCGACCTTCAGCCGACCGACCTCACGGGCCTCTCGATCTGGAACCAGCAGCGGCGCGACTTCGAGTTCAAGCCGGGGCCGATCTTCGCGAACGTCGTGCTCGTCGACGAGATCAACCGGGCGATGCCGAAGACCCAGTCGGCGCTGCTCGAAGCCATGGCCGAGCGACAGGTGACGGTTGACGGCGTCACGCGCGAGCTCTCCGAGCCGTTCATCGTCCTCGCGACACAGAACCCGATCGAGCTCGAGGGCACCTTCCCCCTGCCCGAGGCTCAGCTCGACCGGTTCTTCATGCGGACGGCGCTCGGCTACCCGGGCGGCGACGACGAGGTGCGGATCGTTCGCGACCAGCGTCACGGTCACCCATTGGGAGACATGAAGACGGTTGTGCGGATCGAGGAGATCGAGGCCCTTCAGGACGCGGCCGAAGAGGTCTACGTCGACGATCTGCTCCAGCGGTGGGTGGTCGACCTCGTGCGCTCGACGCGCGATCTCGACATCGTCGCCATCGGCGCCTCGGTCCGCGGGAGCCTTGCGCTCGAGCGGGCCGCCCGCGCCTGGGCGCTGCTCAGCGACAGAGACTTCGTCGTCCCGGAGGACATCGAGTCGCTCTTCCTACCCGTGCTCGGCCATCGCATCCTGTTCACGCCGGCGTTCCTCGTCGAGGTGCGGAAGCACGGCCGCGCGCAGGCGCTCGAGGACATGCGCGCTCGTTGTCTCGAGGCCGCCCCGCGCCCGGAGGCCTCGCTCGGCGGCGACGGCGAGGTCGTCGACATCTCGCCGTAGGGCTCCAGGCCTGTCGTGAGCGGCCCGACTGACCTCACTTTCCCGCTCGTCCCCCGCCGCCGGCTGATCGGGCTCGCGTTCGGAAGCGTCCGCAGCGCGCGGCGCGGCACCGGATCCGACGTCGCCAGCTCGCGCCCCTACCAACCGGGCGACGATGTGGACGCGATCGACTGGGCCGCCTCCGCCAAGCTCTCGGCCGCCCGTGGCACGGACGAGTTCATCGTCCGCGAGCGCTACTCGGACGAGGCGCCGCGCGTCGTCATCCTCTGCGACCGCCGCCCCGCGATGGAGCTCTACCCGCCCGGCCTTCCGTGGCTCTCCAAGCCGACGGCGATGCTCGAGGCCGGCTCCATGATCGCCGACAGCGCCGCCAAGGCCCGCGGGCTGATCGGCTACCTGGACTACGCGTCTGGCGGCGATGGGAATGGGGCCGGCCCGCCGTTCTGGCGGCCGCCGCACGGCCAGACGGACTTCTGGCTCGTCAAGGAGTCGCATCTCCTCTTCCCGCTCTACCTCGCACCGGAGGACAACCTCGAGCGCGCCTTCGCCTTCCTGGCCCCGCTGCGCCGCTCGCTGCCGGCCGGGACCTTCGTCTTCGTGCTCTCCGACTTCCTCAACCAGCCGAGCCCCGAGACGTGGTCGACGATTCTCGAGCTGCCCTGGGAGGTCGTCCCGGTTGTGATCCAGGACCCGGTCTGGGAGCAGAGCTTCCCCGACGTCTCGTCGGTCGTCGTCCCGCTCTCCGAGCCTGGTAGCGGCCGGCTCCGACTCGTCCGCCTCAGCCGGCGGGAGGCCCGCGAGCGCCGAGCCGCGAACGAGGAGCGCACCCGCGAGACGATCGCCGAGCTCGAGGCCCTCGGGCTCGAGCCGATCGTCCTGACGACGGCCGACCGGGACGAGATCTTCACGAAGTTCCTCGAGTGGGTGGAGCTGCGTCAGGTGTGGGCGAAGGAGCGATGGTGACGAGGGGGCGGCTCTACGCAGCGCTGGCCGCAGCCGCCGTGCTGCTCGCGGCGCTCGCCGGCCTGATTGCGTGGCGGTCCTGGGACTCGCAGCCGGGGCCCGTGCTCGGCGACGAGCCGATCGCCGGCACGGCGCTCCTCGAGCCCGAGCAGCACCTCTTCGGCGACGCCGTCCGTGCCCGGCTGGAGCTGGTCATGGACCGCAACCGCATCAATCCTGACTCGGTCGAGGTCGGCGCGAACTTCCAGCCCTACCGCGAGCTCCGCCCGGTCGAGCAGACGAGGACCGACTCCGGCCCGATTACGAGACTCCGCTACGACTACCTCCTCGGCTGCCTGACGGCGGCGTGCCTGCCCCAGGGCGGCGGGCGCGTCGAGTTCGGCGGCGTCGCGATCGAGTACATGTCGCGAAGGGATCGCGTGCCCCAGACGGCGAGCGTCGAGTGGCCGCCGCTCCGCGCCGCGGGGCGCATCGATCCCGACCGGCTGGAGCAGGCGGCGATCCGAGCCGAGCTACGGGATCTGTCCCCGCCGTCGTACCGCGTCTCGCCCAAGGCGGTCGAGCTGGTTGCGCTGCTTCTTGCGGTTCTGCTGGCCGGCGCAGCGGCAGTCCTCGCGATTCGCCTTCTGCCCCTCGACCGCATCGCGGCGTGGCTGGGGGCGCGGCGCGCCGACCGCAGGACGTCCCTCGAGCGTGCTCTTGCGCTTGTGCGTGACGCCACGGCCAGTGGCCGCCCCGACGAGGGGCGGCGTGCCCTCGAGCGGCTCGCGCACGAGCTGCGGCAGACGAGCAACCCGGAGCTCGCGACCGACGCCAGCGAGCTCGCATGGTCGAAGGCTGCTCCCGGCGAGGCACGCGTCACGCCGCTTTCGCACGACGTCGAGCGCGTGATCGGGGAGAAGACGTGAAGCGTCAGGCGATCCCGCTGGCCGACCTCGGCGCGCTGATCGACCCGGCGCGGCGGACCGCGGTCATTCGCTGGCTGCTCGCGGGCGGGCTGGTCGTCGTCCTCGTGATCGCCGCGATCCTCGCGCAGCGGCCGGCGTCCAGCGAGGTCACGCTGGTTGAGGCCGGCCGCAGCGGCATGGTCGTGCTCGACCTGTCCGCGAGCACCGGCTCGGGGGGAGCGGGATGATTGCGCCGTTCGAGTACCTGGCCAACACGGGCCAGGAGTTCGGGCTCGTGATCTTCTCAGGCGACGGCCTACGAGGCTGCGCCGCCCGGCACGAGCGGCGCGGAGCTGCTCGGGATCATGCGCGCGCTGGCGCCGTCCAGAGGTGTCTGCGTCGCGGAAGAGCGGATCCCGTGCCCTCCGCGGTCACGCCGCGTGCTTCCCGACTCGGCCGAAGCCGAACGTATCCGGAGCGAATCCGACACGCCGTGGAGTGAGAGCTTTCGCGGCGGGACGACGATCTCCGTCGGACTGAAGCTCGCCCGCGACGCGCTCGAGCGGCACGGGATGGCAGACCGCGGCGTGCTGCTGATCAGCGATCTCGATGACTCCGCCCTCGACATTCCGGCGCTGACGCGCGAGCTGATCACCTACCGCCGCGAGCAGATCCCAATCCACATCGTCGCCCTCAGGCCATACGACGCGGATCGCTTCTTCTTCGAGCGCATGGTGGGCCGTGAGGCATTCGTCGATCGCGCCGACCTGGCTCCCGGCAGGCTGGACGACGAGCGGCAGCGCGCGGAGCGCGCAGGCGTGCCTGAGGGGCTGGCCGCACTCGCCCTCCTCCTGCTCATGCTGCTGGCCGTCAACGAGTACTTCTGCGGACGCCTGGCCTGGAAGGCGGAGCGATGAAGCGACATTGGCCCATGATCCGCAAGGTCGGGCCGATCGTCGTGCTGCTCATCCTGGCGGCGATCGCGGCCCTCGTCGCGCGCGACGCGGCTGCGATCCGGCACGGAATGGAGCGCGGCGACCTCGCGTTCGAGGCGCTGCCGGCGGCCGAGGGGCTGTGGCGCTTCGAGACCACGATTCCGTTCGCGGAGGAGGCCTTCGGCATCGAGGACGACCTGACGTACCGTCGGGCGCTGAGGACGTTCGCGGTCGACGACCGCCGCGCTCAGAACCCGTACGACTTCTCGCGCCCGGCGTTCCGTGCCGAAGCTCAAGCAACGCTCGGCGAGGCGGAGAAATCCGGCCTGACTCCGGCACAGCGCTCGAAGCTCGCGACGCTCGCAGGTGTGCTTGCGTTCGACGAGGCCATCTCCGATCCGGTGAACGGCCCGAACCTGATGCGTCAGAGCCTCGCGCACTTCCAGCGCGCGGTCCGGATCGACGCGACGTCGAGCGAAGCCAAGTACGACCTCGAGTTCATCCTCCGTGTGCTCTCACCGGAGGCCGAGCGGCTCCGGATCCAGGAGAACATCCCCTCGTACTCGTCCGGCCGGAATGTTCCGGGGGCCGGGCCGAACCGCGTCGGCGAGGGCTACTAGGCGAGTATGGAGATCTCGTTCCTGACGCCGCTCGCCGGCCTCGTCGCCATCGCGGTCATCCTCCCTCTGGTCGCGTTTGCCCGTAGCGAGCAACGCTCGGAGCACGTCCGCTCCGTGCTCGGGCTCGCGCCGCCGGGCGGGTCGCGGCGGCAGACGATCGCCGCGATCGCCGCGCTGGCGGTGCTGGCCGGGATCGGCGCTGCCCAGCCCGTGGTGGAGCAGACGAGAGAGCACCCGGCGCGCACCGACGCCCAGGCGTTCGTCCTCCTGGACACCTCGCGCTCGATGCTTGCTTCATCGGCCCCCGGCGAGGCGACGCGCTTCGAGCGGGCGCAGGAGGCGGCCCGAGAGTTTCGTGCGGCTCTGCCAGAGCTCCCGATGGGGATCGCCTCGCTGACCGACCACGTGCTGCCCTTGGTGTTTCCGAGCGCGAATCCCGAGACGTTCGACCGCGTGCTTCGCTACTCGATCGGCGTCGACAGGCCGGCGTCCCGCGAGGCGAACAACACGGTGGCCTCTGCCCTCAACGCGACGATCGCAGTACCGGAGCGGAACTTCTTCCGCGGCCCGCGCCGCCGTCTGCTCGTGGTCTTTACGGATGCGGAGACCCAGCGGCTCCGCCCAGGCCGGCTCGCGGCGCGGTTCGGCGAGAGCGGCATCGAGACGATCCTCGTGCGGATCGGGAACCCGAGCGAACGGATCTACCGGTCGAACGGTGAGGTGGAACCGTACGAGCCCGCTCCGGGGAGCGAGTCGGCGGCGGCCCTCTACGCGGAAGCCGTCGCGGGCCGTGCGTTCGCCGAGGACGAGCTCGACGACGCGATCGCTGCGGCGCGCGAGGCGATCGGCCCAGGCCGCTCGACCGTGCGGGTCGAGGCCTCGGACGTCCGCCCGCTCGGGCCCTTCGTCTTCCTCGCCGCGCTCGTTCCGCTCGGGTTCCTGCTCTGGCGGAGAAACCTGGCCTGAGCCGCTCTCAGTCGGGTACGGGTCTCGTCGCGGCGACCGCGTCGAGCTGATTCGCGTGGTAGAGCACGGCGGCCTCGGCCGTGCGGGCGGCGCGGGCGTCGTGGTGAACGGCGACAGCGTGCACGAGCTCGGCGAGGACGCGTCCGTCGAGCTCCTCGGCGCGTGACTCGATCAGGCGGATGCCGAGCTGGACGTGGCCTAAGAGCCTGCCCTCGTCGGTCGGCCGGAAGTTCGGAGCGCGATCGAGCTCGACCGTGCGCCCGGCGTCGTGCAGGAGCGCAGCGGCGACGAGCAGGTCGGCGCGCAGACGCGGATGGACCTGGGCCGCGTCGCGGCAGATCGTCGCGACGGCGACGGTGTGCTCGAGGAGCCCACCGGCGTAGTCGTGGTGCATATCCGGGCTCGCCGGCAGTTCGCGCAGCCGGCGTCTGAAGGAGTCGTCGTCGAGAAAGCGACTGACGACCGCCTTGAGCCCGGGATGGCTGAGCTCTCGGCCGAGGAACTCGAGGAACCCATCGAGCTCGTCGGCATCGCGCCGCAGCCCCGGCGTCAGCGCCGCGACGTCGCCCTCGGCGGCCTCGAGCGACCTGACGGCGAGCTGAAGCCGGTCGCGGTAGCGGTCGACCCGCCCGAGGACGCGGACCGCGTCGCCCTCGCCGAAGCGACCGTCGAGCAGCTCGACGTCGCTCCAGACCCGCGCCTCGATCCGCCCGCTCGCGTCGACGAGCTCCAGCGCGAGGTAGTCGGAGCCGGTCCGCGTTCGCCGCCGCTCCTTCTTCGCGACCGCGTAAACCCCCTCGACGACCCGGTCCTCCTGGAGCTCGGCGATCGCGCTCACGGCCCGAGTCTAGGGGCGAGTCAGGATGCCGCTTAGTGTCGTGGTCCCATCATCCAGGTCAGCATCGTCTCGCGAAACGAACGACGGTCCCGCGGTGTGGGATCGCCCTGATATCGGTACGTGGGCTGCCGAAGCAGGCGAACTGCAACGACCATTACTCCGACGATGATGAGCAGTCCGAGGATGGAGCCGACGACCACAAGCGGGGTCAGCTCGATTCGGGTACGGGTTGGCCCGGGCTCAGCGACTTCCGCAGTGGGCGGGGTGACTTTGGCAGCCCCGACGACGGCGGGGCTCGGGGGTGCGAACGCGAAGCCGTCGGCCGCCGACCCGAAGGCGACTGCCAGCGCGGCGGTGGCTATGGCGACCACCTTCACGTCAGCTCACATTCTCCCAGAGGCGCGTACTCGCCGTTAGCGATACCCTCGCCGCGATGGCGGTCGTGAAGCCGTTTCGGGGGGTGCGCTACGACGAGGACGTCGCCGGCCCGCTCGACGCTCTGGTCGCGCCGCCCTACGACGTCATCGACGACGCCGAGCGCGAGGAGTTGCTGGCGCGGAGCCCGCTGAACGTCGTCCACCTGACGCTGCCCGAGAGCGAGGACGACGCGGCCCGCCTCTGGCGCGAGTGGCTCTCCGACGGCGTGCTCGTCCGCGAGCCGGAGCCGTCGTTCTGGGCGCTCGAGCAGGACTACGTCGGCCCGGACGGCGTCCCGCGCACGCGGCGCGGGCTCGTCGCGTCGCTTCGCCCGGAGCCGTACGAGAACCGGGTCGTGCTCCCGCACGAGCGGACACATGCGGGGCCGAAGGAGGGTCGTCTTCGCCTGCTCCGGGCAACCGGCGTGCACTTCGAGCCGATCTTCCTGCTCTACGACGGGGAGCCGCCGTTCGAGTTCCCCTCTGGCGCTCCCGCGATCGAGACCGAGGGCGCGAAGCTCTGGCGTATCCCGCCGGACGAGATCGCGAACGCGTTCGCCGATAAGCAGCTGCTGATCGCCGACGGCCACCATCGCTACGAGACCGCGCTCGCCTACGGCGCCGGGTCGATCCCGGTCGTCCTGGTCTCCACCGACGATCCCGGCCTGATGATCTTCCCCACGCACCGGATCGTGCAGGAGGTGAACGGACCACCTCCGGCCGACATCGACCTGCAGAGCGCGCTCGCGACGCTGGAGCGCGAGCCACCGGAGCGGGCCGCGGCTGTGCTGTACCGGCCCGAGGGGCGGACGGCGGTCGTCCACGGCCGCGAGGGAGAGCTCGACGTCCAGCTCGTCGAGTCGCTGGCGCCGCAGGGGGTCAGCTACACGCCCTCGGTCGAGGAAGCGGTGTCGGCGGTGGACAGCGGCCAAGCCGCCGGCGCCTTCATCGTCCGGCCGACGCGAATCGAGGACGTCTTCCGGTTCGCGGAAGCGGGCGAGACGCTGCCGCAGAAGACGACCTACTTCTATCCCAAGCTGCTCTCCGGCCTCCTTTTCCACCCGGTCGATTGACTCCGTGGCTCGAGGTCTGCCGGGCGGCGGCGGCCGACATCCGCCAGGTGCTCGAGGACCTGCCCGGCAGAGCCGAGCGCGAGCCGGTGCTCGCGACGGGGGTCGGCGGAGACGAGACCACGGCGATCGACGCCGCCGCCGAGCAGGCGGTCGTCGCGCGGCTCGAGGAGCTCCACCGTCAGGGCCACGACTTCCTGCTCGTCTCCGAGGAGCTCGGCGAGCGCGCGTTCGGCGACTCTGAGACGCGTGTCGTAGTCGACCCGATCGACGGCTCGGTGAACGCGAAGCGAGGGCTCAGGCACTTCTGCCTCTCCGTCGCCGTCTCGGACGGGCCGTTCTTCGGAGATGTCGTCTTCGGCTACCTCTACGACTTCGGCTCCGGCGAGGAGTGGACGGCGACGCGAGGCGGCGGCGCCCAGCTCGACGGCCGGCCGCTGGGGGACGTGAGGCCCAAGGACCGAGTCGAGATCCTTGCGCTGGAGGCCACGCTGTCGGCTTCGGTCGCCGAGAAGGCGGTCGCGCTCGCCGGCTACGCCGAGCGATTCCGGATCATGGGCTCGCTCGCGCTCGCCCTCTGCCAGCTCGCCGCCGGCCGGCTGGACGCGGTCTGCTCGCTCCGCGCTGCGCGCGCGGTGGACATCGCCGCCGCGCAGCTCCTCGTCCGCGAGTGCGACCTCGCGATCGGATTTGCCGACGGGGCGCCGTGGGACGCGGCGCCGCTCGACACCGCTCCGCTCTCCGTGGTCGTCGCCGCGCCGACGGAGGAGTTGCGTGACCGCCTCGCGGATCTGCTCGACGTCTAGTCTTCAACCGATGGCGCCTACACCCGAGCAGATCACCGAGGCCCTGGGCCGGGTCATCGATCCCGAGCTCAAGAAGCCTGTCACCGAGCTCGACATGGTGCGCGAGGTCGACGTACGGGGCGACCATCTCGCCGTCACGATCGCGCTGACCGTGCCGGGCTGCCCCCTGCGGTCCAGCTTCGAGGAGCAGGTGCAGCGCGAGCTCGGATCGCTGCCGGGGATCAAGACGGTCTCGACCGACTTCGACGTGATGAGCCCGGAGGAGAAGGCCGCGCTGACCACCCGCCTGCGCGGCGGCGTCAAGCAGCGGACGAAGGGCATCTCCCTCGACCGCTCGACGCGCGTGATCGCGATCGCGAGCGGGAAGGGCGGCGTCGGCAAGTCGACGCTGACCGCGAACCTGGCGGCGGCCTTTGCGCGGCTCGGCCATCGCACGGGGGTGCTCGACGCCGACGTCTACGGCCACTCGATCCCGCACATGCTCGGCGTCCACCAGCGTCCCGTCGTCGTCGACCGGATGATCGTGCCGCCGGTACGCGACGAGCTGAAGCTGATGTCGATCGGGTTCTTCCTCGACGACAACGCGCCGGTCATGTGGCGCGGGCCGATGCTGCACAAGGCGCTCGAGCAGTTCCTCTCCGACGTGCACTGGGGCGAGCTGGACACGCTCGTCGTCGACATGCCCCCCGGGACCGGGGACGTCTCGATCTCGCTCGGCCAGCTGCTGCCCCGCGCGGAAGCCGTCGTCGTGACGACGCCGCAGCCGGCCGCACAGCAGGTCGCGGTTCGTGCGGCGCAGATGGCGGAGAAGACGAGCATGCGCCTGGTCGGGGCGGTCGAGAACATGTCGTACCTCGTGGGCTCCGGGGACGAGCTCTTCGGCTCCGGCGGCGGCGACGCACTTGCGCGCGAGATCGGAAAGCCGGTGCTTGGCCGAATCCCGCTCGATCCGGCGCTGCGAGAGGCCGCGGACCGCGGCGAGCCGCTCGTCTGGGAGAACCCGGAAGCGGAGTCGTCCCGCGCGATCGTGCAGCTCGCCGAGGCCATCGCGGCGACGCGCCGAGAGGAAGGGCTCGGGATCTCCAAGCCCCTGCCCGCTGGCCGGCGCGCGAAACTAGCTGCGCTTGAGTCAGCCCGAGGACGCCCTGCCGAGGCTTCGCGCCCTCGGCTTCGCGGAACGAGAGGCCCAGACGCTCGCCGACCACTTCCTGGACGCCGAGCGCCGCGGCAAGGCGGGTCACGGCCTCGCCCGGGTTGCGTGGCTCGAGACCCAGGACGTCGATGTCGCCGCTCGACCTGAGCGGCTACTCGCGGAGGACGGCTACGAGCGGTGGGACGGACGCGGCGCGCTCGGCTACCTGACGCTGGCCGAGATCTGCGCGGCCCAAATCGAATCGCCGCCGCCTCAACGCTCGGGTCATCGTCGCCTCGAACTGCTTCCCCACCGGCATGCTCGGCCACTGGACGCGGAAGCTGGCCGACGCCGGGCTTGTCGCGGCCCTGACGGCGACGTCGCCGGCCCGGCTGGCGCATCCGGACGGCGGTCCCGCCCTCGCCGGGACGAACCCCCTCTCGATCGCGGTCCCAAGCTCCGGCGACCGGCCGATCGTCGTCGATGTCTCGATGGGACAGGTGACCTACGGCGATGTGATCGCCGGGCTCGCTTCGGAGGACGAGCTTGTCCCGTTCGGCGGCGACCGAGCGCACAAGGCGTTCGCGCTCGCGCTTGGGCTCCAGCTGCTCGTCGACGCGCTCGCCGGTGACGGGTACGGCGCGGTTCTGCTCGTCGCCCGGCCGGAGGCTGACCCGGTTCCGGCGCTGCGACGCCTGGCCGCCGGCGTTCGCCTCCCCGGCGACAGCGGTCCTACCAAGGCTTAACCAAAGCTTTCCGCATCGCTGGCCGTGCGTTGGCCGGCTGCTGGCGGGTCGTCGGCAAGGCTGTTCCCATGACCAAAGGAGGACTCATGGGAAAGCTCGTAATCGGCCTCGCCGCCTTCGTGCTGTTGGCGGCAGGCGGTGCGCTCGCCGGCGGCGCAATCACCAGCTCCTCGTCCGATGACGGGGTAACGACCGGCACGACCACGAACGAGACGACCACGCTCGGCACGACCACCCTCGACGACACGACCACGCTCGACACGACCACTGAGACCACGAGGACCGCGACCACGCCGGACGGCGTAGACATCAGCGGCCCGTGCGACGAGGCCGAGCACGCCAACGATCCGCGCTGCACCGGCGCGGCAGTCGGCCGCGACGACGACGGCGGCGACGATCGCCGTGGACGCGGCCGAGGCGCCGATGACGTCGGGGACGACGATCACGGCGGTCGCGGACGTGGCGCCGATGACGTCGGGGACGACGACCACGGCGGCGAGGGTCGCGGTGGCGACGACGACGGAGACGACGACCGGTCCGGCTCGAACTCGGGCCGCGGCTAACTGAACCAGAAAGGACAAACGTGAAGAAGACGATCGGAATCCTGGCTGCCTCGGCGATCGCGCTGGTCGCCCTGGCCATCCCGGCGCTCAGCTCGGGGGCACCGCAGGCCGTGCGGGTCAACGAGGTGGACGGCCGGATCTCACTGGCCGCCAAGCCGAGGAGCGGAATGGTCAAGTTCGTCGTCCGCAACCGGGGCGACGAGGGCCACGACTTCTGGCTCCGCGGCGGCGGCAAGCGTTGGAAGACGCGGGTGCTCGGCGTCGGCAGCTCGGCGACGCTGACGGTTCGCCTGAAGAAGGGCGTCCGCTACTCGTTCTGGTGCGGCGTCAGCGACCATGCCTCGGAGGGAATGCGCGGGAGCTTCATCGCGCGCTAACCAGGCAAGCCGCACCATCGACGTCGAGGCGGTCCCATGGTTTTCCCCGGGCCGCCTCGGCGTTTTGCGGGTAAAAGGAGATCGATGCAGATCGGAAAACGGACCATCCTCCTGGTCGAGGACGAGGAATCGATCACGTCGCCGCTCGTCGAAGCTCTCCACCGCGAGGGCTTCGACACAGCCGTCTCAGCCACGGCCGGCGAGTCTCTGGGCCTCGCCGAGCGCGTCAAGCCCGACCTCGTGCTCCTGGACGTGATGCTCCCCGACGGCTCCGGGTTCGATGTCTGCCGGGAGCTGCGCGCCCGGTCCCGTGTTCCGATCATCATGCTCACTGCCCGCGGTGAGGAGGCGGACCGCGTCGCCGGATTGGAGCTCGGTGCAGACGACTACGTCGTCAAGCCCTTCAGCGCTCGGGAGCTCGTCGCCAGGGTTCGCGCCGTGCTGCGCCGAACCGCCGAAGCGGGCGAGCGCAAGCTGGAAGGAGCGACCGAGATCGGCGACGTGCGGCTCGATCCGGCGCGGCGGACCGCGAGCTTTCGCGGCGAGGAGCTCGAGCTCAGCCGGAAGGAGTTCGACCTGCTCCGGCTGCTGATCGAGAACGCGGGCTCCGTCGTCACGCGCGAGCGGCTGATCGACGAGGTCTGGGACACGAACTGGTTCGGCTCGACGAAGACGCTCGACGTCCATGTCAGCGGTCTGCGCAAGAAGCTCGAGGACGATCCCGCTGCGCCGCGGTACATCCACACGCTCCGCGGCGTCGGCTTCCGGTTCGCCTCGGCCGACGAGCTATGAGCCTCCGCACGCGTCTGCTGGCGGCGTTCGCGTACGTGCTGATCCTCGTGATCGTCGCACTCGAGGTGCCGCTCATCCTCAACGTCTCACGGCGGGTTGACGCCGAGGTCAAGGCACAGGCGGCGGCCCAGGCACAGCTGGTCGCGGCGAGCGCGTCGGGGCGGATGGGGGATGCGCGTGAGCTCGACCGGATCGCTGAGCGAGGCCGCCGGACGACCTCGGCGGGCGCGTGATCGTCGTCGACGACACCGGGCAGCTCGTTGCCGACTCTGCCGGCCTGGAAGGCTCGTACGGCGACCGGCCGGAGATCCGAGCCGCTCTTCAGGAGGGGAGGATCGACCAGGGCCGCCGCTTCAGCGAGACGCTGGGCGAGTCACTCCTCTTCACGGCCGTCCCGGTCGTGCAGGGCGCCGATCGGGTCGGCGCCGTGCGGGTGACGCAGAACGTCGAGGCGATCGATCGGCGCGTTCGCCGGGACGTGCTCGGCCTGATCGGGATCGGCGTGATCGCGCTCGTGCTCGGCCTGGGCTTCGCCTGGCTGCTGGCCGGGACGCTCGCCCGGCCGCTCCAGCACCTCGCGAGCACCGCGCGGCGCGTCGAGGCGGGCGATCTCGAGGCGAGGGCAGAGCCGGAAGGCTCGACCGAGCACAAGGAGGTCGCCCACGCGTTCAACGACATGACCGAGCGCCTCGGTCAGGTGCTCGAGGCCCAGCGCGAGTTCGTTGCGAACGCGTCCCATCAGCTTCGAACGCCGCTGACCGGACTGCGGCTGCGGCTGGAGTCCGCGGCGCTGAAAGCGGGCCCGGAGCTCGCTGCGGAGCTCGAGGCCGCCGAGCGGGAGGTCGAGCGGCTCGCGCGGCTCCTGACGGCACTGCTCACGCTGGCCCGTGAGGGCGACCGCCCGGTCGCCCGTGCCACCGTCTCGCTCGGCGACGCGGTCGAGCAGGCGGGAGAGCGCTGGACCGATCGCGCCAGAAGCAGCGGTCACCTGCTGGTCACCGACAGTCGACCGGCCGCCGTCGCGAGGGCGTCCGAGGAGGACCTCGCGATCATCCTCGACAACCTGATCGAGAACGCGCTCAACTACTCGCCGGGCGGCACGGTCACGGTCGAGTCCGGCCGGGACGGCGACGAGGCCTTTCTGGCCGTCCTCGACGAGGGCCCGGGGCTCGAGGCCGGCGAGGAGGAGCGCATCTTCGACCGCTTCGCGCGAGGGAGCGGCGGTCACGGCGCGCCCGGGACCGGACTGGGCCTTGCGCTCGTCGCCACGCTGGCCCGGCGCTGGGGTGGATCGGCGACGATCGGGAACCGCGTGGGGAGCGGCGCGCGTGCCGAGGTCCGGCTGCCCGCTGCCCCCGACGACCCTTTGCCGACCCCGAACAAGGACTTGGACGAGGCTTTACCAAGCCGCGTCTAGTGTGGAGGCATGCGCTTCGCAGCTCTGATCGCGCTCGGACTGGTCTTCGCCGCCGGCCTCGGCCTGGCCGGCCACCTGATTGCTCGTGACACGGTGGCGCTGCCGGTGTCGAGCATCGAGGCCGGCGAAGGGCTGGCGCCCGCCCGGGTGACGACCGCGGCGGCGACGCGCGCGGCGACGACTACCACCAGGCGGGCGGCGACGACCCGCAGGGCGCGGCGGACGACGACCGCTCCGACGGCGACGAGCAGGGCGACGACGACCGAGACGGACGACGACAACTCCGGCCGAGGCCGCGGACGCGGGCGGGGCCGCGGGGGAGACGACAACTCCGGCAGCGGCAGCTCGAACTCAGGTTCGGGCGGCGGCGACGACGACTAGCCGACGAGCTCCTTGAACCGCGGATCGTCGCGGATCGGATCGAGATCCGTGTCGGTCTTGGCCGCCTCGCGGAACCGCTCCACGCCGAGCGACTGCTCGAGATGCGCGATTGCGTCGTCGGTGCGGCCGAGCAGGCTCTCCGCGCACGCGAGGTTGTAGGCGACTCCGGGGTCGTCCGGGTACTGCTCGTGCGCTTTCGAGAGCACGTCGTACGCCTTGTCGTACTCCTTGGTCGCGAAGAACCCGAACGCCGGCGCCGAGCGCTCCCACTGCGAGGGCGTGAAGGCTTCGCCGGCCTTCGCCCCGATCGCGAGCACGGTCGTCTCGGGCTCGGCCGCAACCGCCTTGCGCTTCGTTGCGGGGTCGCGCACGAAGACGAAGGTGCCCGGCGGTGCGTCGAGCTCCTCGCCGTCGACCGTGAAGGTCGCGCGGCCCTTGATGACGACGTAGAGCTCCTGGTCGCCGCTGCCGGCCTCGTCGTGCTCGCTGATGACCTCCTTGCCGGCCTCGTCCGCCGTCCAGGCATTGATCCCGAACGCCTCGATGCCCAGGTGGGCGCGAACGGTCGCCCAGCGCAGCTCCTGACCGCCGGGTGTGGGGATCTCCATCTCTTCGAGCGCTGCCACCTTGAACTTCTCGCTCACGATTGCCTCCTCAGCTCCTCGAGCACGACGGGATCGATCGCCTCGGCGCCGTCGACCCGCTCCTCGAGGTTCTCGTTGCCGGCCCAGCGGAACAAGGCGTCGGCCGGCTCGCCCTCGTAGCCGAGGCGCGCCAGCCGCTCGCGCAGCTCGGCCTCGAGGGCCTCGTCCACCGCCAGCCACTCCTCTCTCGGCGTCTTGCCGAAGATCGCATCGTGCAGGCCGTAGATCCGGCGCAGCTCCTCCAGCGGCCGTTCGTGGTCGTCGACGCGCAGGTCGACGGCGACGTCGGAGAGGGACGCGTAGCCACCGTCCTTCTCCACGACGATCAGCGCCGCGGATTGTTGGCCGCGGCTGTCGCCGCCGGCGGCCTGCGCCGCGTCGAGGCAGTCCAGCAGCCGCTCCACGAGCGGCCGGCCCGCGGAGCGCTCGAACGTCTCCGCGAGCGCGTCCACCGTCTCACCCGAGACGAGAATGTTCCCCTGTGCGGCGTAGCCCGGGCCCGTGCGCCCGCCGGCCCAGTCGTAGCACTCGGGCCCCGTGTAGGTCGCGCTTCCACCCTCGCGGTCGACGATGCCGACCTGCCGGTGGTCGCGCCCGTCGTCGGCCGAGGTGAGCCGATCGACGACCTCTTGTGCCGACAGGCCCTCGCGCAGCAGCGCGAGCCCTTCCGGCCCGTAGCGCGGGTTCGCGTAGGCCTGCGTCGCGACGGCGCCGGCCTGCGGCTCCGCCCAGGTCACCACAGACCCGACGGCAAGGAACTTGGACTGCGTCGCGACACCCCACTGGCCCGCCTCCAGATCGCAGGCGGCGATCGAGTACGTGCCGTAGGTGATCTGGATCAGGTCGAGCTCGAGCAGCTCTCGATGCTCGCCCGGGACGAGCACCGACGAGACCTCCGGACGCTTGAGCGCCTTGACGACTGCCTCGGCGCTGCCTGCGCGCACGACGATCGGCCGTCCTTGCTCGAAGGCCGCGCGGAGGGCCTCATCGTCGAGCTCGTCGAGGACCAGCGCGCCGTCGACGTCGAGCTCGCCCTCGACCGCGATCTGCGGCACCTTGCGCCCGGTCGACCCGAACCAGCGCTCTCTCACAGGGTGACCGTTCCGCCGGGCTCGGTGTCGAGCACCTCGACGTCGGTGCAGCTCGCGCAGCTGCTCGGGCGTTCCGGTCAGGAGCGGAAACGTCCCGCAGTGCACGGGGACGCACCGCTTGCACGCCGAGCAGCTCGAGCGCGGCCGCGGCCTCGCGCGGGCCCATCGTGAAGTGGTCCCCGATCGGCAGGATCGCCACGTCGGGCTCGTAGATCCGGCCGATCAGCTGCATGTCCATGAAGACGGCGGTGTCGCCCGCGAAGTAGAGCTTCGTCCCGTTCTCGAACTCGAACACGAATCCGCGCGGCTCGCCCAGGTAGGTGAACTGGCCGTCGCTCGATGACGCCGCTCGAGTGGTGCGCGTGCGTCATGTCAACTTGATCCCGTCGACATCGACCGTGCCGCCCTTGTTGAACGCCTGCGCGCATGTCCTCGGACGCCCCTTGCGTCGCGAGCCAGCCGCGCAGCTCGACGAGCGCCACGACCGGGCGGTCGAACTGCTGCGCGAGCTCGACCGGCGTGCCGACGTGGTCGTCGTGGCCGTGCGTCAAGACGCGATCAGGTCGACGCGCTCCGGCTCGCTTCTCGACTCAGGGCACGTTGGGATTGTCGAGGAAGGGATCGACGTAGACGCGTTTCCCGCCGGGGCGTGTCGAAGCGAGAAGGCGTCGTGGCCGAGCCAGGTCAGGGCGACGTCGGGCATTGATCCTCCTTCGTCTAGGACGCGCTGAGCCTAACCCAGCGCAATCAGGATGTAGGCGGCGACGGGATCCGCTTTCCCCTTGACTCGAAGCTCTCCGAGCGGCTCCACGCGGACGCCGTTTCCGATCGTTCGAAACGTGGACTCGCCGATCACGACCTGACCCGGCTCGGCCTGACCCTGAAGGCGCGACGCGAGGTTGGTCGTGTCGCCGATCGCGGTGAAGCTCCGCTGCTCGGCGGTGCCGACGTTGCCCACGATCGCTGGTCCGGTGTTGATGCCGACCCGGAAACGAGGAGATTCGGGCTGCTCCACCGCGACCTCCGAGGCGGCACGTTGGAGGCCGAGCCCCGCGCGGGCGGCGCGTGAAGCATGGTCGGGCTGGTCTTCGGCCGCGTTGAAGACGACCATGATCCCGTCGCCGGCGAAGCGCTCGATCATCCCGCCGTACTGGCCGAGGACGACGGGAACCGTCTTGGCCCAGTAGCCGTTGAGCAGCTCCAGGACTTCCGCCGGCGTGTGTCGCTCGGCAAAGGCCGTGAAGTCCTCGAGGTCGGCGAAGAGCACCGTCACGTCGCGCTCCTCGCCGCCGAGCTGCGCGGCCCCCGGCTCGGCGCGAAGCATGGCCGCCAGCTGCGGGGAGAGGTACGGCTTGAGCAGTCCCTCGACCGCCTCGATCTCGTGGGCGGCACGCTCGACGACCGCCGCCTCCTCGGCGCCGAGCCCGAAGCGGCTGGCGAGCTCCTCTCGGCCGAGGCGCTCGGCGGCCGCCGCCTTGACGGCCGACGTATAGCGTCGGTCGATTCTGCCCAGCGTGTCGTCGAGATAGAGCCCGGCGAAGACCTCACCGCGACCGTGCTCCCTCAGGGCCGTGTAGGCGACCACCCCGAACGCGGCTGCCATCAGGATGTGCCACTCCCACCACGAGACGTGCCAGCTGCGCGCGAACGCGACCGCAATCATCGCTTCAGCGAGGAGGATCCACGCTGTGGTCACGCCGAGCAGGACGTCGGCCGGCCGGCGGCGGTAGAGCTCCGTGTAGCGGAAGGCGGCGAAGCCGTAGAGGAGGATCCCGGGAATCGCGAGCGCGAACTCCGGGGCCTCGGCCTCCTCCGCCGGCAGCGGCTCGTTGAGCGGGCCGAGCTCGGCGAGTGATGCGACGCCCCAGGCCAGGAACAGCGCCGCGAGTCCTCCGCGGAGGAGCCGCTTGTGCCTGAGGATCGCCGCGGCGGTCTCTGTCGTCAGGTCGAGTGCCGACAATGCCGCGAAGACGGAGGCGAGTGCCAGTCCAAACGGCGTTGCGATCACGAAGCCTGTGTTAGGCGTCTCGAGCAGGACGCCAGGCGTCGCCAGCGCGTGGAGGCCGAGGAATCCTGCGGCGGCAAGGAAGGCCAAGGAGACGAGGAAGAGGCGCGCATCGGAGCGTCGAGTCGCCGCCTCGCTCGTCAGCGCGCCGAGCGCGACGCTGACGACCGAGATCCCCAGGACGAGCCAGAAGTGCGCCGGATGGTGCTCCCAGTCCACATCCAGGTCAGGCTGGACGAGCAGCAGCACGAGGCCGCCGAGCGGGATTGCAACCAGTAGAGCCCAGAAGATCACGGCGTGGCAGGAGGACCCTAGTCCGACGTCGAACGGCACGGCGTGAGTCGCCAGCTGGCGCCCGTCACGCTCGTGGTCTTCGCCGGCCTCGCCGATACGGCCGGCCGCTCCGACCTCGCGTTCTACGCGCTGCTAGGCGCGATCCCGATCGTCGCGGCGGCGGCTCTCGGCGCCTACGGCGATGTCGTCGCGCGTGAAGGCCCCGCGCCTGCGTCGGCGTCGCTTCAGGCTCTGCTCTGGGGCCTCGGCGTCGTCCTCGTGACGGCGAGCGCCGCGGTGCGTGCCCCGACGTTCGACTCGGTCCCGCCGGCCTTCGGAACCGCGACGCTGGCAGCGTGCGTCGCCGTCGCGGCGATCCAGCTCGCCCTAGCGGCCGCCCGGGAGCTCCAGGCCAAGTAACACTGTGTTACAAGCCCGACGCGCGCCCTTCCCGAGCGGCGTCGGGTGAGTAGTAACACTGTGTTACAAGGCTAGAAGGGGAGCTGCGCTGCGGCCTTCTCGGCCAGGTCGATCAGCGGCTGCACGGCGAAGAACGACCCGACCGTCACGGCCATGCAGGCGAAGACCGACGCCTGGAGCACGTAGTCGCGCGGCGGCGAGCCGCCGGCTGGCGCGAGGCCGACCGCGGGCATCCGCATGTACATCGACCGGACGACCGCAAGGTAGTAGTAGAGGCTGATCGCCGTCGCGATCACGCCGGCGAGCACGAGCCACCACCAGCCCGCGTCGTAGGCGGCGGCGAAGACGTAGAACTTGCCGACGAAGCCACCGGTCAGCGGCAGACCGGCGAACGAGAGCATGAAGACCCACATCGCGACACCGAGCAGCGGCCGCTCCCAGCCCATACCGGCGACGTTGTCGAGCGTGACCCGCTCGCCGAGCTCGCGCTCCCGCGCGGCGATGACGCCGAAGGCCCCGAGCGACGCGGCGGAGTAGGCGACCAGGTAGAAGAGGAGCGCCCGCCCGCCGAGCTCGGTGTCCGCGGCGATCGCGATCAGCATGAACCCGGCCTGCGAGACGGATGAGTACGCCAGCATCCGCTTCAGGTTCCGCTGGACGAGGGCGGCAATGTTGCCCCAGGCGAGCGAGACACAGGCGATGACGGCGACGGCCATCGTCCACAGGTCCTCCTGGCCCGGGAACGCCGTGACGAGCACCCGCATCGCCAGGACGAGCGCGACGGCCTTCGTCGCCGCCGACATGAATGCGGTGACCGGTGTCGGTGCACCCTCGTAGACGTCCGGGGTCCACATGTGGAACGGCGCCGCGGAGGCCTTGAAGCCCAGTCCGGCGATGATCATCGCCAGCCCGGCGAGCATCAGGCCGTCGTCTCGCGAGCCCCTGGCTCTCGATCGCCTGCGCGATCTCGGCGAAGCCGAGCTCTCCGGTCGAGCCGTAGACGAGCGCGAGCCCGAAGAGCAGCACCGCGGAGCCGAAGCTCCCGACGATCAGGTACTTGAGCCCGGCCTCGAGTGAGCTGACCTGGTCGATCTCGAGCGCGCAGAGGATGTAGAGGGAGATCGAGAACCACTCCAGCCCGAGGAACAGGGTCATCAGGTCGCCGGCCTGGACGAGGAAGACCATCCCCGAGGCCGCCGCCGCCAGGAGGGCGTAGTACTCGGCGACATGGTCGGCTCGTGTCCGCTGACCGAAAGAGATCCCGACGGCGACGAAGCCGGCGCCGGCGATGACGACCTGGGTGAACGCGGCGAAGCGGTCTCGGGTGATCGTGTCGGCGACCTCGAGCGTCGCGCTCGGCGTCTCCGAGAAGAGCAGCCCTGCCCAGACTCCCGCGGCGACGAAGCCGAGGGCGGCGACGACTGCGGCGTACACCTTTCGCGCCACCACTGGAACCAGCACCGCCCCGAGCAGCGCGAGCCCGGCCGCCGCGAGCAGCGCGAGCGAGGGCGCGAGGGCGAACCAGTCGATTGTCGGCTTCGTCATCAGAAGTTGAGGTGGTCGGTGATCGCCGCCGGCCAGACGGACAAGGCGAGCAGGCAGGCGACGAGCGGGACGATGACCGCGAGCTCGGCAGGACGGAGATCGAGCGCCTCGTCCGGCACCGACGAGCCGATCTCGCCGTGCAGGACGGCCGAGATCAGGCGGAGCATGTACATCGCGGCGAGGACGATTCCGGCGGCGCCCACGACCGCCCAGGCCCAGCCTTCGTCGAACACCCCGGCGAGGATCAGGAACTCGCCCGCGAAGGCCGCCGACCCCGGCACCGCGAGCGCAATGACGCCGGTCGTCATCAGCAGCGTCGCCAGCGCGGGGCGGCCGCGCGCCATTCCGCCGAGCCGTGCGAAGTCGCCGGTCGCGGCCCGCCGCTCGATCACGCCCGCGAGCAGGAACAGTGCGCCGGAGACGAGGCCGTGGTTGACCATCTGGAGCACCGCGCCCTCGGAGCCGAAGTCGTTCAATGCGAAGAGGCCGATCGTGATCAGGCTCATCTGAGCGAGGCTCGAGTACGCGATCACGCCGCGGACGTCCGGTGCCCGGAACGCGACGAACGAGCCGTAGACGAGTCCCGCCGCGGCGAGACCGAGGAGGAGCGGCTGCAGGTCGCGCGCCGGCTCGGGGAAGAGGCGGATCGCGATGAAGAGGAAGCCGAACCCCGCCGCCTTCGACACGACCCCCGACAGGACCGCGGCGACCTCCGCCGACGACTCACGGTACGCGTCGGGGAGCCACCCGTGCAGCGGGAAGAGCGGCGCCTTGACGGCGAACGCGGCGACGAAGCCGAGGAAGATCCACGCGTTCGAGCTCGTCAGTCCGTCGTCGGTCAGGTCGAAGGTGCCCTCGGTCAGCCCGAGCGCGACGATCGATGCCAGCATCAGCAGCGATCCCGCCATCGTGTAGATGACGAACTTCAGCGTCGCCGACAGCCGGCCGGCTCCGCCCCAGACCCCGACGAGCACGTACAGCGGGATCAGCATCGCCTCGAAGAAGACGTAGAAGAGCAGCAGATCCAACGATGCGAACACGCCGACGACCGCGCCGGTCAGGAAGAGCATCAGCCCGAAGTACGCCCGGGCGCGCTCCCGTCCCGTCCAGAACGCGTAGGCGATCGCCGCAGCCAGGACGACGACCGCCATCCCGACGAGCCAGAGGGAGAAGTCCTGGAGGCCGACGTGGTACGAGACGCCGAGGTCGCCGAACCAGGTCCGGCTCTGGTCGAACTGGACCCCGCCGTCGAAGTCGAATCGCGTGAGGGCGTTGATCCAGACACCGATCTCGGCGAGCGCAGCGAGCAGCGCGAGCGAGCCCGCGGTCCAGGTCCGGGAGCGGCAGCAGCCACACGACGAGCGCTGCCCCCATCGGCAGCAGGATCAGGATCGTCGTCAGCCAGTCGTTCACAGCTTCACCGCCAGGAAGACGAGCGTGAGCAGCGCGGCGCCGCCGCCGAGCGCGAGCGCGTACGTCCTCAGGAGCCCCGTCTGCGCCTCCGACAGACGTGTCGCGACGAGACGCGTCCCCTCGGTGAGCTCCCGAATCGAGCCCGAGATCAGCGGGCCTTCGACGAAGCGCATCGCGCCGTCGGCGACCCAGACGGCCGGCCGGTAGAAGACCGCGTCGTAGAGCTCGTCGAAGTAGAACTTGTGCTCGAGAACCTGCTGGCCGAACGCCCACCTCGGGACCTCGGCCCGCCGCGCCGAGTAGATCCACCAGGCGATTCCGATCCCGACGAGGGCGACGCTGACCGCCAGCAGGCTCGTGACGAGATCCTCGACGCCGGTCGCCTCGACCCCCGGCTCCGCGACGGGCGCGATGAAGTCGGTGATCGGGTGCCAGAAGGGCGGGAACTGAATCCAGCCGCCGACGACGGAGAGGACGGCGAGGGCGCCGACGGTCCAGGCCATCCAGAGCGCCGGCATCGTGTGGCCGGGCCGGTGGAGGTGTTCGCGGACGAAGGGCGAGGGCTCGCCGCCGAAGACGATGAAGATCAGCCGGAACGTGTAGAGCGCGGTCAGGAACGTTCCCGCCATGCAGACAGCCCAGAGCAGCTGGCCATAGGCGCCGGCATCGAGCGCTGACGCCATCAGCGGGTCCTTCGAGAAGAAGCCGGCGAACGGCGGGATCGCGGTCAGCGCAAGGGCGCCGATCAGCATCGCCGCCCAGGTCTTCGGGAGCAGCCGTCCGAGCCCGCCCATCTTGCGCATGTCCTGCTCGCCGACGAGGGCGTGGATGACGATGCCGGCGGCGAGGAAGAGCAACGCCTTGAAGAAGGCGTGCGTCATCAGATGGAACATCGCGTTCCCGTACGAGGTCAGCCCGGCGCCGACGAACATGTAGCCGATCTGGGACATGGTCGAGTAGGCGATCACCCGCTTGATGTCGGTCTGGACGAGCGCGATCAGGCCGGCGACGAGCAGCGTGACCGCTCCGATTCCGGCCGCGAGGTCGAGGATCTCGGGCGCGGCCTCGAAGATCGGGTTCAGCCGGACGAGCATGTAGACGCCGGCGGTCACCATCGTCGCGGCGTGGATCAACGCGCTGACCGGCGTTGGGCCCTCCATCGCGTCCGGGAGCCAGGTATGGAGCGGAATCTGCGCCGACTTGGCGACGGCGCCGCCGAGGAGCCCGAGCGCGATCAGCGTCAGCGCCCAGTCGCCGCCCGCCTCGTCGATGCGGGAGAAGACGGCGCCGTACTCCAGCGTCCCCAGGCGCTGGATCAGCAGGAAGAGGGCGAGCGCCATGGTCGCGTCGCCGAAGGCGTTCATGATGAACGCCTTCTTCGCGGCGGCGATCGCGGCCGGACGATCCTGGTCGTAGCCGATCAGGAGGTACGAGCAGAGCCCGACGAGGCCCCAGCCGGCGAGCAGGATCAGGAGATCGCCGGCCTGGACGAGCAGCAGCATCGAGAAGACGAACAGCGCCATGTAGGCGAAGTAGCGGCGCTCCTCGTCGCTTCCGTCCATGTAGCCGATCGAGTACGCGACGATCAGGAAGCCGACCCCGGAGACGACGAGCATCATGAAGACGGAGAGCGGATCGACCAGGATCGTGAGGCCGGCCTCGAAGTCGCCGGCGCTGAGCCAGGTCCAGAGGGTCGACACGTGCGAGCGCTCCTCGGGAGGGTCATCGTTCATCCGGAAGAGGGTGATGAGCGCGGCGACGAAGGAGACGAGCACCGAGAGCGTCGCCAGGTACCCGGCCTGGCGCCGGGTGATTCGAGTGCCGCCCAGCGTGATCAGCACCGCCGCCGCGAGCGGCGAAAGCAGGCAGATCCACGCGGCGGTGATCATCCGCGGAGGGTGCTGAGACGGTCGACGTCCAGCGGGACGCGGTTCCGGTTCAGCGCCACGATCAGCCCGAGGCCGACGACGACCTCGGAGGCCGCGACCGCCATCACGGCCAGCGCGAAGACCTGTCCCGAGGTGTCGCCGAGGTGGCGCGCGAACCCGACCAGGGCCAGGTTCGCCGAGTTGAGCATGATCTCGAGCGAGAGCAGGACGATCAGCGGGTTCCTGCGCAGCAGCACCCCGAGCGCGCCTGTTGCGAACAGGAACGCCGAGAGGATCAGGTACCAGCTGACGTCCGGGCCCACTACGGGCCTCGCCGCTCGGAGCCCAGGATGACGCCGCCGACCGCGGCGACGAGCAGCACGATCGAGGTGATCTCGAACGCGAGCAGGTGGTTGGTCAGGAAGATGCCGCCGACGTCGGCCGGCCCGCCGAACTCACGCGCGATCTCGGACTCGTCCTCCAGCCGGCCGCTCGTCGTCAGCCCGACCGCGATCGCGATGTTGACGAGGATCACGCCGGCGGCGACGACCGCGGCGAGGTGCTGCCAGCTCGGCCCGCCCTCGAACGGCGAGTCCGCTTGCCGGCCGACGTAGGCGATGACGAACAGGAACATGACCATCACCGCGCCGGCGTAGACGAGCACCTGGGCCGCGGCCAGGAACTCCGCGGAGAGGAGCAGGTAAAGGACGGCGAGCGAGGCCAGGTTCCCGATCAGGGCCAGCGCCGAGAAGAAGGGGTTCGAGAAGCTGATCACGGCGAGACCCGAGCCGAGGCAGGCGACGGCGGCGACGAACCAGATGGCCCAGACGAGCACGTCGCCCACTACGGCTGCTCTCGACTTGTACGCCGGGATCGGCGTGTCGTAGAGGTCGCGGTCGGCGACGGGCATCCGCTTGACCGGTTCCGCCAGGAGCATGTCCTTCGTGTAGATCAGGTCGTCGCGCGAGTACTCCGAGAGCTCGTACTCGGCCTCGAGGGTGATCGCGTCGAACGGGCAGGCGACCTCGCAGTAGCCGCAGAAGATGCAGCGGCTCAGGTTGATCTCGTAGATCCGTGCGTACCGCTCGCCGGCGGAGACGCGGTTCGTCGGCGTGTTCTCCTCCGCGACGACGCGGATGCAGTCCGCGGGGCAGGCGGCCGCGCAGAGGGAGCAGCCGACGCACTTCTCGAGGCCGTTCTCGTAGCGCCAGAGGCGATGGCGGCCGCGGAACCTCGGGTACACCGGCCGCTTCTCCTCCGGGTACTGCTGCGTGATCGGCTTCTTGAACAGCTGCTTCAGCGTGACCGCGAAGCCCTTCGCGGTATCGAACGGCTGGGGGCTCACAGCGCCACCACGATCGCCGCGGTCACGAGCGCATTGATCGTCGCCACGGGCAGCAGGACCTTCCAGCCGAACGCCATCAGCTGGTCGTAGCGGAGGCGCGGGACGGTCGTCCGCAGCCAGATGAAGATGAAGATGACGATCAGCAGCTTGAGGACGAACCACAGCGGGCCGAGGGCGTCGACCGGGCCGACCCAGCCGCCGAAGAAGAGCGTCACTCCGAGCGCCGAGAGCACGATCATGTTGATGTACTCGGCCATCTGGAAGAGGCCGAAGCGCATCCCGCTGTACTCGGTCAGGTACCCCCCGACGAGCTCAGTCCCGGCCTCGGGAAGGTCGAACGGCGCGCGGTTCGTCTCGGCGATGCCGGCGATGAAGAAGACGATCAGGCCGACGAACTGGGGCACCGCGAACCACCAGTTCGCCTCCTGCTCGCGGACGATGTCGACGAGCGAGAGCGAGCCGGCCATGATCACGACTCCGAGGACCGAGAGCGCGAGCGAGACCTCGTAGGAGACGAGCTGGGCGCAGGTGCGCATGGCGCCGAGCAGCGAGTACTTGGAGTCAGACGCCCAGCCGCCGACGATGAAGCCGTAGATCCCGACCGAGCCGAGCGCGAACACCAGGATCAGGCCGATGGAGACGTCGGCGATCTGGCCGCTGATGAAGTAGTCGCCGATGTGCCAGCCCTCGCCGAACGGGATGACCGCGAAGGCGGCGAGGGCGGTCGCGGCGGAGAGGGCGGGGGCCGTGATGTACAGCGTCCCGATCGCCGACTGCGGGTAGAAGGGCTCTTTCCGGATCAGCTTCACGAGGTCGGCGATCGGCTGGAGCAGGCCGAACGGCCCGGCGCGGTTCGGTCCGTAGCGGCGCTGCATCCGGCCGATCAGCTTGCGCTCGACCAGCGTCATGTACGCGAAGGTGAGCAGCAGCAGGTTGATGATCACGAACGCCTTGATGGCGTCGATCCACCAGGGCTCGTTCACGGCACGACCTCGACGCGGCTCTCGAGGCCGTGGGCGTACGGCTCGGCGATCCGGACGGCGCCGGTGGAGAGGTCGTCGGCGAGCCGGGCGCGGAGCGCGACGGAGGTCCCGTTCGAGCGGACGGTCACCTCGGCGCCCTTGGCGACCCCGAGCCGCTCGGCGTCGGCCGGCGTCAGCTCGACCTCGGGGTCGGGGCGCTGGAACTGGAGCTCGGGGACGCGCTCGACCGCGGGCCCGGAGAACAGCGGGCGGTAGGTGACGAGCCGCAATCCCGGCTGGTCACCTGTCTCCGCGGGACCGGTCCGGGGGCCTGGCCCCTGGACCTGGCCGGCGGGGACACTCTCGGGGAGCTCAGCTTCCTCGCCGACCTCGCCGTACGGGCCGGCCGCCGTAGACGATCGCCGAGACCTCGTCGAAGACCTGCGACGGGTAGGGCGAGAGCTCGACGCCGAAGCGCTCCGCCAGCCGGGCGAGGACCGCGAGCTCGTCCGGCGCCGGCGGGATCGACGGTCCGGCGCAGGCGCTGGAGCCGCCCTTCGAGGTTGACGTACGTCCCGTCGCGCTCGAGGTAGCTCGTTCCCGGCAGGACGAGGTCGGCGATCGGCGTCACGACGCGGCGGAACATGCCGATGGCCAGCACGGCCTCGGCCTGCTCGGCCATCGCCTGGACGTTCGGGTCGGCGGCGGCCTCGTCGCCGGAGATGACGAGCAGTCCGATCGGCTCCGGGTTCTCCGCCTCTTCGTCGCTCGCCGCGGCCCACGCATCCGCGACGCCGCGACCGTTCGCCGTCCGCGGCAGGTGGAACGCCGGACAGCCGAGTGACTTCGCGAGCGAGGCGACCTCCGCACCGCCGCTCGCGTCGCCGGACCAGATCAGGACGGCGTTCTCCGCCGCCCGGATCCGCGGCTCGTCGAGCTCGTGGAGGATCTCCGCGCCCTTGCGACGCGCGAGCTTGATCCAGAGGTCGACGATCGGCGCGCGTTCCGCGACGGGCTCGTCGCCGAGAATCACGACGAGATCGGCGTCTCCGATCGACGAGAGCGGCGCCCGGACGGCGTCCATCGCGTGGTCGACCTCCTCGGGCAGCACCGCGCAGTGCGCGCCGAGGCCCTGGCGCAGCAGCTTCGCGAGCGCGTACGCCGTCTCGACCGTCTCCGAGCCCGAGAGCGCCGTCACGATGCGGGTGCCGGCGGCGCGCAGCAGCCGCTCGGCCTCGTCCAGCGCCGTGTCCCAGTCGAGCTCTTCGTAGCGTGGGCGTCCACGACGCAGCGGGTCGACGATCCGGTCCGAGGCGTGCAGATGCCCGTAGGCGAACCGCCCCTTGTCGCAGAGCCAGCCGCCGTCGACCTCCGGGTGGTTGCGCGAGAGGATCCGCTTGAGCTTGCCCTCGCGGATCGTCGCGCTGATGTTGCAGCCGACCGGGCACATCCCGCAGACCGTCGGGACGTTCTGGATCTCCCACGGCCGCGCCTCGAACCGGTAGGTCGTCGAGGTCAGCGCGCCGACGGGGCAGAGCTCGATCACGTTGCCGCTGAAGCGACCGCGGTACGGCTCGTCCTGGAAGGTCGCGATCACGGACTGCGCGCCGCGGTTTCGCGCCACGAGCTGCCCGTCCTCGGCGACCTCCTGGGAGAAGCGCGTGCAGCGGTAGCAGAGGATGCAACGCTCGCGGTCGAGCGCGATCAGAGGGCTGACCGGGATCGGCTTGTCGAAGGTGCGCTTGGGGAACGCCATCCGTCGTCGTTCCCGGGCCCCCAGCGGAACGTCAGATCCTGGAGCGGGCATTCGCCGCCCTTGTCGCAGACCGGACAGTCGAGCGGGTGGTTGACGAGGATGAACTCGAGCGTGGCGTCCTGACCGTCGGCCGCCTTCTCGGACGCGGCGGCGGTCATCACGACCATCCCGTCCTGCGCCGTGAGCGTGCAGCCGGCCTGGAGCTTCGGCATCCCCTCGACCTCGACGAGGCACATGCGGCAGGCGCCGATCGGGTCCCCGAGCCGGGGCTCGTAGCAGAAGACCGGGATCTCGACCCCAGCGGCCGCCGCCGCCTCGACCAGGCCGAGGCCCTTCGGCACCTGCACCTCGACCCCGTCGATCGTGACCTGAACGAGCTCCGGCGCGCTCACGCCGGGACCTCCGCCAGCGCCGTGTGGGCGTGCTGGTCGCTCGGCGCGAGGACGCCCTCGACCGACGACTGTCCCTCGAACGGGCAGCGGCCCTCGTCGACGTGCCGCCTGAACTCGTCGGGGAACTTCCGGACGTAGCTGCCGACGCACCAGACGGCGAAGTCGCCGAGCGCGCAGAGCGACTTCCCCTCGATCCGGTCGCAGACGGTCGTCACGAGGTCGAGATCCTCGTGCGTCCCGTGCCCAGCCTCGATCCTCTCGAGCAGCTGGACGAGCCAGCGGGTCCCCTCGCGGCAGGGAGTGCACTTGCCGCAGGACTCGTGCATGTAGAACTTCTCGGCCCGCAGCGCGAGCTGCACCATGCACGCGCGGTCGTCGACGACGATCACCGCCGCCGACCCGAGGTAGGAGCCCGCCGCCTGCACGGCGTCGAAGTCGAGCGGGACGTCGAGCTGGTCGGGCGTGAAGATCGGGCACCGACGAGCCGCCCGGGATGATCGCCTTCAGTGCGCGGCCCTCGGCGACGCCGTGCCCGTGCTCGAAGATCAGCTCGCGCAGCGTCGTGCCGAGCGGCAGCTCGTAGTTGCCGGGGCGGTTGACGTTCCCCGAGAGCGAGTAGACGACCGTTCCCGGCGCGGCCGCGACGCCGATCTCCGAGTAGCCCTCGGCGCCGAGCTCGATGATCGCCGGGACGCTGGCGAGCGTCTGCACGTTGTTGACCAGCGTCGCCTCCATGTACAGCCCCGCAACGGGCGGGAACGGCGGCCGCGGGCGCGGCTGACCCCGCTTGCCCTCGAGCGAATCGAGCATCGCCGTCTCCTCGCCGCAGATGTACGCGCCGGCGCCGCGATGGACGATGACCTCGACGTCGCCGAGCACGCCGGCGGCGCGGGCCTCCTCGACCGCCGCCTCGAGCACCTCGTACTCGGCCAGGTATTCGCCGCGGATGTAGATGAAGACGTGCCCGGACTGGATCGCGTGCGCCGCGATCAGGCAGCCCTCGATGAAGCGATGGGGAACCCGGCCCATGATCTCGCGGTCCTTGAACGAGCCAGGCTCGGACTCGTCCGCGTTGGCGACGACGTAGCTCGGTCCGCTGCGCCGATCGGAGCTGGGAACGAGGCTCAGCTTCCGGCCCATCGGGAACCCGGCGCCCCCGCGTCCTCGCAACGAGGCGTTCGAAACCTCCTCGATCACCTCCTCCGGAGACATGCCGCGCGCCTTCTCGAGCGCGCCGTAGCCGCCGATCGCCCGGTATTCCTCGAGCTTCGTCAGGTCGCGCTCGTCGGCGCCGGTGAGGACGGTGAGATCAGCCACCGCGAAGCTCCTCGACGAGCCCGGGGACGTCCTCGGGGCGCGTCGGCTCGCGGTAGCGGCCGTCGACGACGACGACCGGCGCGTAGCCGCAGCCGCCTGCGCACTCGATCAGCCGGAAGGTGACCTCGCGGTCGTCCGACGTCTCTCCCGGCGCGATCCCGAGCTCCGCCTGAAGCGCGTCGACGACCTGCTGAGCGCCGACGAGGGCGCACGACAGATTCGTGCAGACCTCGACGATGTGCCGGCCGGTGGGCTCGAGGTTGTACTGGTCGTAGAACGACGCGACCGCTTCCGCGTGGGCGGCGCTGACGCCGACCGCGTCGGCGACCTCCTCGAGCGCCTCCGGCGGCAGCCAACCGTTGTGGCGTTCCTGCGCCAGCCGCAGCGCGTCCATGATCGCAGAGCGTCCGTCCGGGTACCGGGCCTTCAGGCGCTCCACCTCGGCCGCGAAGTCGCTCAGCGGTCGACCTCCCCCATGAGCGTGTCGAGCGAGCCGACGATCGCGATCAGGTCGGCGACGAGCGCGTTCCGCATGCACGTCGCCGTCGCCTCCAGGGCCACGAACGACGGGGCGCGGAACTTGACGCGCCAGGGCCTCGAGCCGCCGTCGGAGACCACGTAGCAGCCGAGCTCGCCCCGTGGCGACTCGACCGCCACGTAGACCTCGCCCTCGGGCACCCGGAAGCCCTCCGTGACGAGCTTGAAGTGGTGGATCAGCGACTCCATCGAGGTGTGGAGCTCCTCCCGCGGCGGCAGCACGACCTTGCGGTCGTCCGTGATCCACGGCTCACCCTCCATCGCTTCGAGCCGGTCGAGGCACTGCTCGACGATCCGGACCGACTCTCTCATCTCGTCCATGTGCACGCGGTAGCGGTCGTAGACGTCGCCGTGCTCGTAAACCGGCACGTCGAAGTCGATGTCCGCGTAGGAGAGGTAGGGAGACGCCTTGCGCAGGTCCCAGTCGACGCCCGACGCGCGCAGCACCGGGCCTGACTGCCCGAGCGCGATCGCGTCGTCAGCCGAGAGCAGCCCGAGACCCTCCGTCCGCTCGAGCCAGATCTCGTTGCGGGTCAGGAGCCGCTCGTAGTCGTCGATCGCCTTCGGCATCACTCCGACGAAACGGCGGCACTCCGGATAGAAGCCCGACGGGATGTCCTCCGCCAGGCCGCCGACCTGGAAGTAGCGGGTGTGCATGCGCGTGCCGCCGACGAGCTCGGACAGGTCGAGGATGAAGTCTCGCTCGCGGAACGCGTACCAGAACACCGAGATTGCTCCGAGCTCGAGCGCCGACGTGCCGAGCCAGACGAGGTGCGAGTGGATCCGGTTCAGCTCGCAGAGCAGCGTGCGCATGAGCGTCGCCTTCTCCGGAACCTCCATGGCGAGCAGCTTCTCGACGGCGAGCACGAAGACGAGCTCGTTCGCCTGGAAGGCGAGGTAGTCGATCCGCGGCGCGTACGTGATCGCCTTCCACCACGTCTTGTGCTCCATGTTCTTCTCGAAGCCCGTGTGGAGGTAGCCGATCACGGCGCGGAGCCCGACGACCTCTTCCCCGTTGAGATCGACGACGAGCCGCAGGACGCCGTGCGTCGACGGATGGTTGGGGCCGAAGTTCACCTGCAGCAGGTTCTCGCTCCCCCGCAGCTCCTCCGGCACCTCGAGGATGGTCGGGATCCGGCGGGGGAATGTGGGTCCCCTCGTAGATCCGCGGGCGCTCGACGATCGCCATAGCGCGCTCGCCTACTCCTCGCCGGAGAAGCGCACCGGCTCGCCGCCGAGCGGATAGTCCTTGCGGAGCGGGTGTCCTTCCCAGTCCTCGTCCATCAGGATCCGTTGCAGGTTCGGGTGTCCCTCGATGCGGATGCCCATCAGGTCCCAGACCTCACGCTCGTGCCAGTCCGCGGTCGGCCAGACCGGGATCACGGTCGGCACCGACTCGCCGTCGTCGAGCCAGACCTGCACGCGGACCCGCGGCGCCCCGTCGCGGAGGGCGAGCAGGTGGTAGTTGACCGAGAAGCGCTTGGCCTTCGGCCGCGGGACGCGCGGAGCGCCCTGTGACCCCGTCGCGGCCCCGGATCCGCCCGCGACGTTGAGGTCCCGGCCGGCCGCCGTTCCGTAGTAGCCGGCGACGTCCTTGGCGCCCCAGCCCGAGGTAGTCGGCCGCCGAGATGTCGGAGAGGAAGCGGAAGCCCTCGACGTCGCGCAGGTGGAGGCAGGCCTCGACGAGCCGCGCGGGATCGACGACGAGGGTCGTCTCGCCGTGCTCGTCCTTGCGCTCCACGAGGCCGGGAACGCCCTCGAAGGTCACGTCGCCACCCCGCGGATCTCGTAGGCCGGCGGCACGCCGGCGTGGATCTTCTCCTGGAGCCGGACGATGCCCTCGAGCAGGGCCTCCGGACGCGGCGGGCAGCCGGGGATGTGAATGTCGACGGGAGTGATCTTGTCGACGCCCTGGAGCACCGCGTAGTTGTTGAACATGCCGCCGGAGCTCGCACAGGCGCCCATCGCGATCACCCACTTGGGCTCGAGCATCTGGTCGTAGATCTGGCGGAGCGGCGCGGCCATCTTGTGCGCGACCCGGCCGGAGACGATCAGCAGGTCGGCCTGGCGCGGCGTGTCGCGGAAAACCTCGGCGCCGAAGCGCGCGCTGTCATAGCGCGAGGTGACGATCGACATCATCTCGATCGCGCAGCAGGCGAGCCCGAAGGTCGCCGGCCAGATCGAGTAGCCCTGCGACCACGCGACGGCCTTCTGGACCGTCGTCAGCAGCAGCTTCTGCTCGAGGTTCCCGAGCTCCTCCTCGAAGACACCCGGCTCCTTGCCCGGCATCAGCACCCGCTCCGAGCGGATGCCGTAGTCCTTCAGGCGCTTTGGCGGCGCCAATCCAGAGCCCCCTTCCTCCAGATGTAGACGTAGGCGAGAGCGAGGATCCCGATGAAGAACGCGAGCTCCCAGAACCCGAACCAGCCGAGCGGCTCGAGCACGACCGCGAGCGGGTAGAGGAAGACGATCTCGATGTCGAAGACGATGAAGAGCAGCGCCGTCAAGTAGAAGCTGATCGTGAACCGCTGCACGCGAGGCGGGCCGAGCGACACGCCCGACTCGAAGGGGATCGCGCGGGTGCGATTGCGGGTTACGGGACGCGTCGCGAACGCGAACGACATGGCGATCATCGACAGCGGGATGAGAACGGCAAGGGTGCCGTAGATCAGAAACGGCAGCCAGCTATCGAGCATCGCTCAGTGCCCTCGAGGGCCCCACCGTCGCCGAACACTACACCCTTGCTCGCTGCTACGAGCGTTGTCGAAAATCGCTCAACTGAGCCTGAATCAGGTGTTACAAAGTCGCGCCTCAGCCGGCCCTCGTCTCGCGGGCGGCGGGCGCCGGGCACGCTGCTACGATGGCCCGCAGATGGAGCTCACCGAACGTCCGATCACGCTCGTCGCGCTGACCGAGCGGGCCGCCTCGAAGATCACCGAGCTGATGGCCGAGGAGCCCGACGGCGAGGCCGCTGTCCTTCGCATCGCCGTCCAGGGCGGCGGGTGCTCGGGCTTCGAGTACGCGCTCGGCTTCGACCGCGGCGCGATGGAGGGCGACCACGAGCTCGAGGTGCACGGTGTCCCGATCGTCGTCGATCCCCACAGCGCGCCCTATCTCCAGGGCACCGAGGTGGACTTCGTCGAGGGTCTCCAGGGTGGCTTCGCGATCAACAACCCGAACGTCGTCGCCTCGTGCGGCTGCGGCCACTCGTTCCAGGTCGCCGAGGGCGAGGAGCCAGCGGCCGAGCACGCCGGCGGCTGCGGCCCGGGCTGCTCTCACTAGCGACGCCTGGCACTAGCATTTATCGCCGTGGCTGAGTCCGGCGACATCGTCGACGTCATGATCCTCGGTGCGGGCCCGGTCGGGCTCTCGGCCGCCTACTACGTCGGCCACCGCGACGGCACCGTCAGGATCGTCGAGTCGCTGGAGCAGATCGGCGGCCAGGTCGCGGCGACGTATCCGGAGAAGCACGTCTACGACGTCGCCGGCTTCCCGAAGATCCTCGGCCAGAAGCTCGTCGACATGTGCGCCGAGCAGGGTCTCCAGTACGGCGCTGACGTCCGCCTCGGGGAAGAGGCGAAGACGCTCGAGCGGTTGAGCCAGAACGGCGAGGAGGTGCTCGCGCTCACCACCGACAAGGGCAACACGTACCTGTCGCGGACAATGATCATCACGGCGGGCCACGGCGCCTTCGAGCCGCGCAAGCTCGGGGTCGAGGGGATCGACGACTGGCTGGGACGCGGCCTGCACTACGTCGTCCGCGAGAAGGCGCAGTTTTCGGGCAAGCGCTGCGTGATCGTCGGCGGCGGCGACTCGGCGCTCGACTGGACGCTCGGGCTGCAGGACACGGCCGACCTGCCGATCACGCTCGTCCACCGGCGAGACCGCTTCCGCGCGCTCGAGACGTCCCTCAACGAGGCCCGGCAGCTGGAGGTCGAGGGCACCGTGCGCATCCTGACGCCGCACGAGGTCCGCGAGGTCCACGGCGACGGGTCGATCCAGGCCGTCTCGATCGAGAACACCAAGACGGGAGAGCTGGAGCGCTACGACTGCGAGGCGCTGATCACGCTGCTCGGCTTCGTCTCTCACCTCGGTGCGATCGCCGACTGGGGCATCGAGCTCGAGGGCAAACGGCAGATCAAGATCGACCCGATGACGTGCGAGACCTCGATGCCGGGTGTCTATGCCGCCGGCGACGTCGCCGGCTATCCGGGCAAGATCACACTGATCACGGTCGGCATGGGCGAGGCCGCGATCGCCGCGAACAACGCCATCGCCGCGCTCCGCGGTGAGAAGGTCCAGCCGAAGTACAGCACCGACTGACTCGTGGGCGAGCAGACACTCAACAAGGAGCTCTGGGGCGAAGAGACCCGGAAGGCGCTCGCCAACTTCACGGTCTCCGGTGAGCCGCTCCCGGCTCCGGTCGTCCACTGGCTCGGCCGGATCAAGGCCGCCGCCGCCCGCGTCAACGCCGAGCTAGGGCTGCTCGACGCGGACAAGGCCGAGCGGATCGCAGCCGCGGCGGATCGAGTCGCCGCGGGCGAGCTCGACGACCAGTTCCCGCTCGATGTCTTCCAGACCGGCTCGGGGACGTCCTCGAACACGAACGCGAACGAGGTGATCGCGACGCTGGCCGGCGAGGACGTGCATCCGAACGACGACGTCAACATGGGCCAGTCGTCGAACGACGTCTTCCCCTCGGCGGTGCACCTGGCGGCGCTCGAGCAGCTGACGCACGACCTGCTGCCGGCGCTGGAGCGCCTGGCCAACTCCCTTGGCATGAAGTCGCAGGAGTTCGACGACGTCGTCAAGTCGGGGCGGACGCACCTGATGGACGCCGTCCCGATGACGCTCGGCCAGGAGTTCTCCGGCTATGCGGCGCAGGTGCGCCTCGGCGGCGACAGGGTCAAGGACACGCTCGAGCGGGTCGGACGGATCCCCCTCGGCGGCACGGCCGTCGGCACCGGGCTGAACACGCACCCCGAGTTCGCCGAGCGGGTTCGCGGTCGGCTGGTCGAGGAGACGAAGCTGCCGATCGGCCCACCGGCCGACCCCTTCGAGGCCCAGGCGGCGCGCGACGCGCTCGTCGAGGCCTCAGGCGCGCTGAGGACCGTTGCCGTCTCGCTGACGAAGATCGCGAACGACCTCCGCTGGCTCGGCTCGGGCCCGCGGGCCGGCCTGAGCGAGATCTTCCTGCCGGAGCTCCAGAAGGGGAGCTCGATCATGCCCGGCAAGGTCAACCCCGTCATCCCCGAGGTCGTCACCCAGGTGGCCGCGCAGGTGATCGGCAACGACCAGGCGATCGCCGTCGGCGGCCTCCAGGGCCACTTCGAGCTCAACGTGTTCGTCCCGATGATGGCGCGCAACCTGCTCGACTCGATCCGGCTGCTCGCCGCCGCGTCGCGCGCTCTCGCGGACAAGTGCGTCGACGGCATCGAGGCCAACCGGGAGAACGCGGAGCGCTACGCCGAGCTCACGCTCTCGGCCGCGACGGCGCTCAATCCCTACATCGGCTACGACAAGGTCACCGAGATCGTGAAGGAGGCGGCCGCGCAGCGGCCGCCCACTGCGCGAGGTCGCCCGCGAGGCCGGCGTCGACGAGGAGACGCTGGACAAGGCCCTGAACTACAGGGCGATGGCCAAGCCCTCGCCGCGGGCCGGCTGCATCGCCAACCCGGACGACGAGGCTGCCGGCATCTGCCGCGTCAGCTTCGCAACTCGCACGGGGCCGGCACGGAACGCGCTGAGCTACGCCGCTCCGCCCGGCACGGTCACGCACGAGTACACGTTCCCGCGCAACTGGAGCAAGTCTGGAAACGGTCCGCATCGGCTACCACCCGGATGACTACCTGCTCGATCTGTACCAGAGAGCGGCTGGCGCTGCTGGTCGATCGACGCCAACACGGCCGGCGTCTACGACACCGTCGAGTAGACCTCGACAACGACTACAGCTTCGCCGACGAGAAGCCGGTCTCGAAGGAGTCGCCGGCGTCGTACCGCGACATGAACGGCGACGGCGTACACCGACCTCTCGGGTGGCCTCCTCTACTTCATCTCGGACAGCGCGGGGACGCGGATTCCGGGCGGCCCCGACCTGTTCGGAGTTCGCGGTCGGCACGTACCGGCGCGCTCCTCGCCTGGACGGGAGACTTCGACCTGGCGATCGCCGGTCACGGCACGCAGACGGCACGCAACGTCGTCGGCCAGGGCGTGATCAACGGCCTCGCCCCGCAATACAGCGGACGTCAAGGGCGGGACGTATCCGGGCGCCGTCATCGGCGGCGCGCCGGACGCGAAACTGACGCCGTACGGCGACATCTACTTCTCGTTCGAGTAATCGACGTCGTTCGCGTGGTTCCTGACCGCCGCAGAGGCGACTGGGCGAGCGCCGTCACGTAGCAACTCGTACGGGTCGTCGGACGTGGACAACGACGGCTACGACTCGCACTCGAGGAGGCGAACGCCACTCACCAGAGGCAGCCGGACGACGATGTTCGGCTCGACCGGAAACGGCGCGCCGGGCTTCGGCACGGTAGAACTCGCCGAGTCCAACTACACGGCATCAGCGTCGGCGCCTCCACGCAGTTCGGCGGCACCGGCTGGGACTCGATCAAGTACGCACGCCAGATCGTCGACAACGAGGTCATGGTCTGGTCCGCACCGCGGCCCGGCTCGAACGGGACCGTGGCACAGACATCGTCGCGGACGGTGCGTTCTCGTCCGGCGACATCACGCTGAACACGATCCTCGACGGACAACTTCGCCTGGCTGACGTGGGGCGGCACGAGCCGCTCGACGCCGGTGGCCGAGGGCGCGGAGGGCGCTCGTCTACCAGGCGTACCGGGCGGCTCACCCCGGTCCCTCTGCCGCGCGGACTTCCACACGACCGTCCGACGAGATCCTGAAGTGGTCGGACGAAGGACCTCGGCTACGAGTCCTACTATCCAGGGCTTCGGGCTCCTCGATGCCGGTCGGCGCTGTCACAGCTCGCAGCCGGCACCGCGGAGCCACGTGTCACGCCGGACGACTGGCGGCCCGGGAACTACCGCGGAACGGAGTACCAGGCGTTCGTGCACTCGCTCACACCGGGCGGGAGCTCGACCGAAGACCTTCCAAGGTCACCGGGCAGCGGTAAGTACCGCGTCAGTAGACCGGTACCTCCGGAAGACCGACACCGAGACGATGTCGTTCACGACGAAGCCGGTGGCGGACCAGAGCGTCTACACGTTCAACGCTCCGGACTACCTGATCAACCTGAGCAAGGTCGTCAAGAAGCACGACAGATGCGGACGTCATGGTGATCCGGGCGAACTTCCCGCGGTCGGAGTTCGACGGAAACGAGGACTACAACGAGGATCAGGCCTGGCGCCTGCTCACCTACAACTGGACCGACGTCAACCACGACGGGAACCTCTGGAGCGACCGCGACCGTGACGGCGTCGTCGACCACATCCAGAAGACGACGAGCTCGAACATCGACGGCAACCTCGACATCGACTTCGCAGATCGACGGACGGAGGTCGACAAGGGCGAGTACGTCCGGTTCATGTACCACCGGGCCGGGTCGACAGGCGCTGCAGTCCTTCCTCCGCGATCCGAAGGAGCAGATGGACGACGGCCTCTTCCTCGGCCTCCAGCACAGCGACCGCTCGAACGCTCCTGAGTCGGACGCACTTCGACGATCTCGATCGAGTTCTACGAGAACGTCGACTGGCCGTGGCTCACGACCACCCCGATCTGCGAGTGGCGCGTTCACGGCGACGATAGCGGGTGCCGCAGGGCACGCCGTACGGCATGTACGACGGCGCGATCGAGCTCGACGCAGCGGGGCAGGACGACGACGACGATCGACGACGCGCAGCAGCAACTCGATCGTCGTCCCGGTCGCGTTGACCGTGGCCGCCGAGATGAGCCAGAACGCGACGACCAACGAGCTCGAGGGCAGCCTCAAGTTCGGCGGCAGACAATGTGGCTCAGAGACCAGTCGAAGCTCGCGATACAACAACGGCGCCGATCTTCGGCGCGAACGACTGGACGTGGAGGGCTGAGTCCGGCGACTGGCGGTTCTTCTACTTCGACATCCCGCGCACGCCGCCCGCTGGGTCGCTCGATGCTCGCGAACACGAAGTGGGACGATCCGGCGCCGTACACGGACATCGACACCCTGCTCGTTCGGCAGGAGGAACCACCCACTTCCAGTTCTGCTGCGTGCGACGGTGACGTCTTCGGTGCTCCGTACGTGCTCGAGACGGTCGGCGGGAGCCCGAACACGCACGCCGGCTCAGGCGTCTGGGTCTTCAACACCGCTACGGGTGGTGCCGAGGACTTCGTCGCCGGCAGAGGCTCAGGAAGGGATGCACGCAGCCGTGCAGCACGGTGTGGGCTTCCACGGCGGCAAGTTCGACGTGCCGTTCGAGACGACGATCGGCTCGGCTGTCGTCAACCCGACGTCGGTCACGCAAACGACGGCTGACGGCACAGGGCAGTTCCAGGTCACGTTCCGCTCGAGCGCTGGATCTGCCCGGGTTCGCGGCGGACGCGTTCGGGCTCAGCCAGCCGAGCGTGACGACCGAGACCGTGGTAGCAGGACGATCCGAACGACCCGAGCTCCGCGAACTGTGAAGAAGAGCCTCTCGCTCTCGCACGCCGCGCGGCTCACCCCACCAGTAGTTGCAGCGAGCGGCTCTCGTCCTCGTGCTCGCCCTCGCCGGGTGCAGCTTCGGCGGCGACGGAGGCGCGAGTGTCGAGATCAGCCGAGCTCCCGAGGACCGTGCTCCAGCCCGCCGATCTCTCTCGGGTCTTCATCCGCTTCGACGAGGGGCGCCAGGTGATGGCCGACAACCCCGGGGGCAGCCGCGCCGACCCGGAACGGTTCGGGCGCAGAGACGGCTGGAAGGCACGCTACCGCCGGCCGGGCACCCAGCAAACGCCCGGGCCGCTGGTCATCGAGTCCCGCGTCGACCTCTTCGACTCCTCAGGCGGTGCCGACGACGACCTCGAGGCCGCCCGCGGCGACCTCGAGGAGGGGGAGGTCGAGTGGCAGCCGATCGACGAGCCCGGCCTCGGCGACGAGTCCTTCGCGGCGACGCTCGTAGAGGGCGCGGTGCGCTACTACCAGGTGTACTGGCGGCAGGACAACGTGATGGCGTCTCTGAACGTCAACGGGTTCGAGGGGCGCCTCGCGCTCGAGGAGGTGCTGGAGCTCGCGCGGAAGCAGGAAGCGCGCGTGGCCAGCGCGGCCGGCGAGTAACTAGGGGTGCGGGCAGCCGAGCGGCGGGAGCTTCAGCCCTGCCCGGCTTCCTCTCGCGCCGACCGCGAGCGCGACCAGGCCGCTGCAGCGGTCGTGGGCGCCCGCGAAGCGCACCACGAAGGTGCCGGATGGGCTCGCGGTCACCTGCCTCGTCCGCCTGAGCATGCTCGTGACGGTGACTCGGACCCGCTCGTTCGGGCGGAAGTGGGCGCCGCGAAGGGTCATTGGTGCTCCGCTCGAGAGCTTCAGCGTCGCCTTCTGCCGGGACTCGCCCCCGATGGCGGCGGAACCGAGCACCGCCAGGCCGAGAACGATGATGACGACGAGAAGTCCGATCCTCATCGCCTGATCAGTATGCCCGAGATCGCCCAGACCTAATCGCGATGTCCTATAGTCGCCCGGCCCTAACGAAAGGGGGAGAGCAATGCGACGAAACGCATTGGCGGGGGCGCTCATGGGCGGTCTCGCCATGCTCGTGCTCTGGACAGGCACGGCCGCGGCCAGCTTTGAGGACTCGCCGCGAATCCGCAAGGTCCAGCAGACGGTCGAGCCTTCAGGGCCGGTCGGTCTTGCGAGACGTCGAGCTCGGCACGAACATCACCGAGTGTCCGCAGGCGGGGATGAACACCGAACCGGATCCGCTGAACCGGATCGAGAAGGACCTCGCCTGGAAGCTCAGCGACAAGGGTGACGACACCCGCGGGAACACCGAGTACAGCTGCTTCCCGCAGAACGAGACGACGGTCGACGTCAACCCGACGAACTCGCGGAACATCGTCGGCGGGCAGAACGACTACCGCCTCGGCGGATCGTTCTCCGGGATCGACGTGACCACCGACGGAGGCAAGCACTGGTACGACGCGCTCCATCCGCTTCCGTCGCTTCAGAGCGGAGAGATGCTCGACTCGTCGGGAGACCCGGCGATCACGTTCGACCGCGAGGGAACGGTCTACCTGGCGAGCATCGTCTTCAACCGGACCAACGACAACAACGGCATCTGGGTCAATCGCTCCACGAACGGCGGCTTCACCTGGAGCCGGCCCTGCGTCCCGTTCGTCTCGCCGCCCGGAACTCCGATCCGCTGCGGAGCGATCGGCGACGCCCGCCACCCCGGTGACGGCACCGTCGTCTTCCAGCCGGACAACGAGGTCACTCCGGTGTTCCCGGGCAGCGCGGCGAACTTCAGCGTCACGTTCCACGACAAGGAGTTCATCGGCGCCGGCCCGCGGCCTGACGGCGTGACGCCGGTGTGCTTCGACCCGGCGACGAAGGCGCCGATTCCGGCCGGCCAGCCCGGCTGTCCGGAGGAGGTCATCGGGCCCGACCGCGTCTACGTCACCTGGACGGCGTTCAACAACCCGACGGGCGCGCCGAACGCGATCGTCTGCTCGACGATCGAGGTCAGCTACTCGGACGACCGCGGGCGCTCGTGGTCGCCGCGACGGACGATCAACGGCAGCGCGCCGTTCTGCGTCGGCGCGGTTGCCGGCGGCGACCGCGTGCGACGACAACCAGTTCTCGGTGCCGACGGTGAGCCCGGAGACCGGGCACGTCTACGTCGCCTTCGAGAACTTCAACACGCCTGACGAGAACCAGTGGGTCGTCGTTCGCTCGACAGACGGCGGCGTCGACCTGGCAAGGGCCGTTCTTCATCACGCCGGCCTTCGACGTGAACTTCCGGGGGAGGCCCGACTGCGCCGCGCGCGGGGCCGGGTCTTCGCTCACGAACAGCTGCTTCCGGATCCCGATGACCGGGGCGATCGTCGCCGACCGGCGCGGAGGCGCCTTCGCCGACGATCTCTACCTGGTCACGGCCGACAACCGGAACGGCACCCGTGAGAACACGAACACGGACGTGTTCTTCTTCAAGTCGACGAACGGCGGCTCGAGCTGGATCGGGCCGACTCGCGTGAACAACGACGACTCCGACGCGCCTGCGAACCGCGACTGCGGTCGCGGCGGGCCAGCCGGCGTGTCCGCCGACGACGCTCGAGAGCGCGACCGGAAACGACCAGTGGTGGCCGTGGATCGACGTCTCGGACCGCGGCGACCTCAACGTGAAGATGCTCGACCGGCGGCTGGACACGAACTCGGTCGCACACGAGTGGCCGACGAGCCGCCAGCGGCCGGGCAACTACCTCGTCTGGACGTGGGCGGCGCAGTGCCGCGTCTCGTCCTCGTCGTTCGAGGCCGGTCAGGGGTGCGTCGTCCGACGGCGCTGAGGTGATTCCGCAGCCGACGGCGCCGGTCAACCCGTCCGGGCCGTTCCCCGGCGCAGGGGACGAGTTCACGGATCCGTTCCGAAACTTCAAGGTCTCGGACGTTCCGTCGAACTTCGACTACTGCTTCCGGGCCGGGATCTTCTGCGGCGACTACGAGTCGATCGCAGTCGACGACCGCGGCGACGACGCGCGGGCGTGGACGCTGTCCACCGATGCCCGCAACGGCCGCTCGTCCGGCGGGCCGGCAGGAGGCACGACGGTCCCGTCACAGCCGGGCCGGAACCCGATCTGCGAGCAGTCGGACGTCTTCGTCGACAGCTTCGACGCTCGCAACGGCGGCAGCGGCGGCTCGGCGGGGAACATCACGCCGTTCCTCGTCACGCCGTGTCCCGGTGACGACTAGGACGCGAGCTAGTCCCGAACGCCAACGAGAGGCCGCCTTCGGGCGGCCTCTCTCTTATGCTCAGCCTGCCGGGATCGGTTCCAGGCAGTGGACGTTCGAGAACTGCGCGAACGTGACCGTGGCGCGGCTGCCCTTGGAGCCACGGGCGACCGCGACGAACCCGTTGCAGACGTTCGCTTCGGGGAAGACGACCTTGAAGCCGCCCCGTGCGCCCGCTGTGACCGTCTTGCGGCGGCCGTCGGCCGACAGCCGGACCCGTTCCCCCGGCTTGAAGGCCCGGCCGGCGACGGTCACCGGGTCGATGCCGACGAGCTTCAGGCTGGCGCGGCCTGTCGGCGTCGCGCCGCTCTCCGCGGCGGCCAGTGTCGTCGCCGAGAGTCGACCAGCAGGAAGAGCAGAGCGAGGCGTGCCATCGGGTTCGAGATTCTACGTCGCCGCCGCGCAGACGGTCACATAGAGGAACGGCTATGTCAACCGATTCGCGTGATATTGCCCTGCTTGACGGCTTGATATCAGTCTCTAGATCGGTCATGATCGCCCGCGCTTGGCAGGGGAGGTCTACCGCTTCTTGCTCCGGATGCCTCAGCAGCTTCGGGAGCAGCTGACGGCCGCGTCGAAGGAGGCGGGCCGAAGCCTGAACGCTGAGCTCGTTCATCGCTTGGAGCGAAGCCTCGAAGAAGACGACAAGCGCGCCGCACGGCGGCGCATCATCCGTCTCACGAAAGGGGAGAGAATGCGACCACGACTCACGTGGCGGCCCGTGGCCGCCGGCGTCCTCGTCTTGGCGCTGGCGATTGCGGGTGCCGCGTTCATGCTCGCGGGGCTCCACGGCGCCGGCGGCTGCGCCTGTGGAAGCCGAGGGGTCGCCCGTACTTGGCGAGGCAGCTCGCCAAGCTCAAGCAGGCTCTGCCGCCGAACGGCGGCATGGCCGAGGAAGGCCCCGGCGGTGCGGCCGACTCCGAGTTCAGGGAGCGGGCGTACCCGGACACGACGATCTCAGTCGCCGAGATGAACGGCGCGAGGGCGGCGTTCGCGGACGCCTCAGGCGTCCCGTTCCGGGCCGGTGAAGGCGACGGACGCTGGAGGACGATCGGGCCTAGCAGGGCGGTCTACCCGTCCTCCCAGTTCCTGAACTCGTTCCTGTACGTGCCGAACGAGTACGTCGCCGGCGGCCGGACGACGTCGATCGCGCTCAACGAGACGAGTGCAAGAAGAACAAGTGCGAGGCGTACATCACGCCGGCCGGCGGGGGCGTCTGGAAGACGAAGAACATCCTCGCCAACAACGTCAAGTGGGACTACCTCGGCGGCCCGCTCGGCATCAACGCGGCCGGTGCGGTCATCGTCGACCCGAACGACGAGGACACCGTCTACGTCGGCACGGGCGAGGCGAACATCTGCGGCAGCGGCTGCGTCGCCGGCACCGGGCTCTACCGCTCGACGAACGGCGGCCAGAGCTGGAAGCTGCTCGGCAAGACGGAGTTCCAGGGCAAGGGCATCGGCCAGATCGCCGTGCACCCGACCAACCGGAACATCCTCTACGTCGCGTCGACCACCGCGCTCGGCGGCATGTCGTCGGTCTGCTGCACCGGCGTCACCCGGCCGATTCCGGGGATCGCCAAGTGGGGCTTGTACAAGAGCACCGATCGCGGCGAGACCTGGAGCTTCATCCACAACGGGTCGGCGAACGTCGCCGACTGTACGGGCAACCTGGCCGAGTTCAACAACACGCTGACGTGCTCGCCGCGCGGCGTCAGGGACGTCCTGCTCGACCCGTCGAACCCGAACATCCTCTACGCGACGTCGTACGCGCGCGGCGTCTGGCGCTCGAACGACGCCGGCGCGACCTGGACGCAGATCAAGATGTCGCAGAACGCGGCGATCATCCAGAGCCGGGCCGCGATCGCGGTCAACCGGCTGCCGAACGGCGACACCCGGATGTACGTGAACGAGGGCAACGCGGGCCAGAACCCGTCGCAGCTCTCGCGCAGCGACAGCGTCGCGACCGGGACGCCGGTGTTCACGAACCTGACGAGCGGGAGCGTGGCCGACACGGGCTTCGCCTGCAACGGCATGTGCGACCCGCAGTGCTGGTACGACATCTTCGTCTACAGCCCGAAGGGCGATCCGGACATCGTCTACGCGGGCGGTGACTACTCGTACGGCGAGGTCATCGCCAACAAGCGCGGCGTCGTCCTCTCGACCGACGCGGGCGTGACCGGGACGGACATGACGTTCGACGGGACCGACCCGCTCCATCCGAACGGCCTCCACCCGGACCAGCACGACCTCATCACGGTGCCGGGCAAGCCGTTCCACTTCATCGAGACGAACGACGGCGGCGTCATGCGCTCGAACGGGCGCTTCGTCGACCGCTCGTCGTGGTGCACCGATCCTGCGGTGCCGCGCGGGCTCAGCGGCGCAGCACTGGCGCGGTGCCAGCAGATGCTCTCGCGGATCCCGGAGCGGCTCGAAGGCATCAACGACGGGCTCAACACGCTCCAGTTCCAGAGCCTCTCGATCAGCCCGCACGACAACCGGATCCGTCAGGGCGGAACGCAGGACAACGGCACCTGGCAGACGAACGGGAACCGGGTCACCTGGGAGAACATGATGATCGGAGACGGCGGTCAGTCCGGCTTCGACGTCGCGATCCCCGAGTTCCGCTTCCACACGTTCGCCACCCCTCAGGTGGACGTGAACTTCAACAACGGGAACATCGCCGACTGGATCTGGATCGGCGACCCGATCAACCACGGCGGCGAGTTCTACTCGCCGATCATCAGCGATCCGGTGGTGAGCAAGTCGATGTTCGTGGGCACGGCCCGGACGGCGTACCGGACGCAGACGGCCGGCCTCGGGACGAAGACCATCGCCGAGGCGAACTTGCGGTGCAACGAGTGGACCGGAATCGGCGGAGTCCAGTGCGGTGACTGGGCCGAGCTGGGCCAGGTTCGCCTGATGGACGCAGCCTGGGGTGACCGGGCCGGTGGGAACGTCGCCCAGATCGAGCGGACGGCGGCCGACACCGGCACGGCTTGGGCGGCGACGACGACCGGTCGCGTCTTCGTGACGAAGAACGTCGACGCTCCCGGCGTCGACGAGTTCCCGGCGACACCGCCGTCACGAACACGCGCCGTGTCGCGAGGAACGTCGTCTGGAACCGGATCGACCTGCCGACGACGCCGAGCCGCTTCGTCAGCAGCATCTACGTCGACTCGACCAACGGGAACCGCGCGTGGGTGTCGTACAGCGGCTTCAGCGTCAACACGCCGACGACGCCCGGGCACGTGTTCGAGGTCGTGTTCAACCCGGCCACGGACACGGCGACGTGGACGAACATCAGTCACAACCTCGCCGATCAGCCGATCACGGACCTCGTCCGTGACGACAAGACCGGCGACCTCTTCGCCGGGACCGACTTCGGCGCGCTCCGGCTTCCCGCCGGGTCGACCACGTGGCGGCTCGCCGCCCGCGGGATGCCGAACGTCGAGATCGCTGGCCTGACGATCGTGCGGCAAGGAGCGGGAGCTCTACGCCGCGACGCACGGTCTCAGCGCCTGGCTCCTCGATCTCCGAGATCTGGACGACTCGGACGAGGACGACGACGACGACTGACGTCGACTGACTAGATGGGGCCGCTTCGGCGGCCCCATCTAGGTTTAAATACCGGCTGTGCCCCGGCTCGTCGCCGTCCTTGCGTGTGCGCTCTGCCTGGCCGCCTGCGGCGGCAGCGGCGGCGGCAGCGGCGAGATCCGCTTCCTCGTCTTCGGCGAGCCGGAGGAGATCAACGCCTACCGCGAGCTGATCTCGGCGTACCACGAGCGCGGCGACGACCGTGTGCAGCTGATCGAGGCCAGCGACCGCGAGGACCTCCTGGCCCGACTCTCGACGTCGTTCGCGGGCGGCGCGCCGCCGGACGTCTTCCTGCTCAACTACCGGTTCTACGGCCAGTTCGCCGCCCGTGGCGTGCTCGAGCCGCTCGAGGAGCGGGTCAACGAGTCCGAGGAGTTCGAGCCGGGCGACTTCTATCCCCAGGCCATGGAGGCGTTCCACTGGGACGGGGTCCTGACCTGCCTGCCGCAGAACGTCTCGAGCCTGGTCGTCTACTACAACCGCGACCTGTTCCGCCGCTTCAAGGTCGCGGAGCCGAGGCGTGGCTGGACGTGGACCGAGTTCATCGTCCGGGCAGCGCAACTGACGCGCGACGCGCAGGGCCGCCAGCTAATCGCCGGGGACCCGGAGCAGGGCGCGGTCACGCCTGAGATCTTCGGCCTCGGCGTCGAGCCGACGATCATCCGGGTCGCGCCGTTCGTCTGGTCGAACGGCGGCGAAATCGTCGACGACAACGAGCGTCCAACGCGGTTCACGTTCCAGACGCCCCGCGCACTGCAGGCGCTCGAGGAGTTCCTCAAGCTCCGCAGCACCTACGGCGTCGTCCCCACCGACGTCGACGTGGAAGCCGAGGACGACGAGACCCGCTTCCAGAACGGGCGCCTCGCGATGCTCCTCTCATCCCGCCGCTCGACGCCGACGTTCCGGACGATCACGGCCTTCGACTGGGACGTCGCCGACCTGCCCCGTTCCGCGAGCAGGCCGGCATCCTCCACTCCGACGCGTACTGCATGGCGAAGGCCTCGGGCGAGAAGGACGCGGCCTGGCGCTTCGTCGAGTTCGCGAACAGCCCCGAGGGCCAGCGGATCGTGGCGAAGACCGGCCGAACGGTCCCGTCGCTCAAGGCGGTGGCCCAGTCAGAGGCGTTCCTCGATCCCGACTGCTAAGCCGAAGAGCTCGCAGGTCTTCCTCGACCAGATCGAGACGATCCGGCGCGTCCCGACGATCTCCACGTGGCCGGAGATCGAGGACGCAACGGGGCCGATCCTCGAGGACGGGCTCTACAAGGGACAGGACGCCCAGCAGGTGGCAGGCGGCTCGACGCCACGACGCGCGCGCTGTTCGCGCGCGCCGAGCAGCCCTAGCGCTCCAGCGGCAGAGACCACGGACGCGAGCCGCCGGCGCGGGACGCTAGTAACACTGTGTTACTTGTGTCGAACAGACCGAGAGGCACATGCTCACGCGGGATCGCCGGGCCGCCCGCACCTTGTAACAGAGTGTTACTTGGGGTTGGAGACGCCGTGGAGATCGCGAGGCTGACTCGGCGCGCACGCGAAGCGGCAGTGCGCCGAGCGCTAGTAGGCGACGGCGCCGCGGCCGGTCTCGGCCGCGTGGCGCTGCTCGTCGGCTCGGTAGCTCGAGCGAACGAGCGGCCCGCTGAAGACCGAGCCGAAGCCGAGCGCTTCGCCCTGCTCCCGGAACCAGCGGAACTCGTCGGGATGCACCCAGCGGTCGATCTGGACGTGCTTGGCGGACGGCTGGAGGTACTGGCCGATCGTGACGACGTCGACGCCGTGGGCTCGGAGGTCGCGCATCGTGTCGACGACCTCGTCGTTCGTCTCCCCCATTCCGACGATGATCCCGGACTTCGTCAACACCGGATAGTCCGCGAGCTCCTTCGCCCGCTCGAGGAGCCAGAGCGCCTTGTCGTACGACGCCTTCGCGCCCCGCATCCGGCGGTGCAGCCGCCGCACCGTCTCGATGTTGTGGTTGAAGACCTCGGGACGCTCGGCGAGCACGGTCCGAAGCGCCTCCTCCTCGACGTCGAGGAAGTCGGGCGTCAGCACCTCGACGCTCGTCTTCGGCGCCTTGTGCTTGAGCGCGCGGATCGTGGCGGCGAAGTGGCCGGCGCCGCGATCGTCCAGGTCGTCCCGGTCGACGGAGGTGACGACGACGTGGTCGAGCCCCATCTTCGCCGCCGTGTGCGCGAGGCGAAGCGGCTCGAGCGGGTCCGGCGGGTGCTCGGGTCGCCCCGAGTGCACGTAGCAGTACCGGCAGGCGCGCGTGCAGGTGTCGCCGAGGATCTGGAACGTCGCCGTGCCGCGGCCCCAGCACTCGGCGATGTTCGGGCAGCGGGCCTCCTCGCAGACGGTGTTCAGGCTCGCGCCGTGGATCAGCTTGCGGACGTCGAAGTACTGCGAGTCGGCGCTCGGCGCCCGGACCTTCATCCACGGCGGCCGGCGCGGGCGCTCCGCGACGGGCAGCGACTTCACGGCAGGAAGTCTACGGACGGCGGGATACGCTGCACCGGTGCCCGAAGCGCCGCTCAGGGAGACGAAGTTCGGGCTGGTCGCCGACGTCGACGGCTGGTTCGTCGTCAACGCACGTGAGGCTCGCTGGCGCGAGCGGGAGCGACTCGGGCGCTGGTGCGACTTCGAGGGCAAGCGGCCCTTCCGCCAGCTCGGGATCAACATCAGCGTGCTCGAGCCCGGCGAGAGCATCGGCTACTACCACCGCGAGAACGCCCAGGAGGACTTCCTCGTCCTGGCCGGCACGTGCACGCTGATCGTCGAAGACGAGGAGCGGCAGCTCGAGGCGTGGGACTTCTTCCATTGCCCGCCGGGGACCGACCACATGATCGTCGGCGCCGGTGACGGGCCGGCGGTCGTTCTCGCCGTGGGCGCGCGCGGCGTCGGCCGCAAGGGGATCGTCTACCCGTCTCCGAGGCCGCGAAGAAGCACGGCGTCTCCGCTGAGGAGGAGACGACCAAGCCCAACGAGGCATACGCGGATCTACCCCACTCGAAGCGGGTCTCCTACAGCGAAGGCTGGCTGCCCGACTTCTAGGTCGCGCGCCAGAAGGTGAGCCAGTTGCCCTCGGGGTCCTCGATGGTGAACTCGGCCTGTCCCCAAGGGCGATCGCCGAGCGGATCGACGATCCGCACGCCCTCGGCCTGAACGCGCTCGTGGAGCTGGTCGAGGTCGCGTGCCTCGATGTAGAGCGCCGAGGCGGACTTCGAGCCCAGGCGCTCGCGGATCGCGGCGTTGTACTCCTCGCCGAAGAAGTCGTGGGCGAGCTCGAGCATGAGTCTCGGCGCTCCGCGCGTGATCGACGTGTTCCCCTCGTCCGGCCCACCGCGTTCGACCTCGAAGCCCAGTACGCCTGCGTAGAAATTCAAGGCGTCTGCCATGCTCCTGACGCGAATCGCCGGAATGACGCCCCAAGTGGCGTCTCGGGCGCTCATCACGCGGTGAGTTGCGCGTGGATTTCCTGCTCTTCGAACGCGAGTCCGAAGACCTCCTCGAGCGCCCTCGCGGCGTGGTGTCGCAGTTCGTCGACCGTCACCGGCCGGCCGAGCTCGCGGGCGATCGTCGTGAAGGCCGTGTCCTCGAGCCCGCACGCCGTGATCCACTGCGTGAACGGAGCAGGATCAAGATCGACGTTGAGCGCGTAGCCGTGCGTCGTCACCCATTTCGAGATGTGGACGCCGATGCTCGCGATCTTGCGCGGCGGTCGCTCGAGCCAGATGCCGGTGAGGCCATCGATGCGCGTCGCCTCGACGCCGACTCCGGCGAGCGTCCGAATCAACGCCTCCTCGAGGTCGCGGCAGTAGCGCTTGACGTCCTGGCCGTGCCGAGTCAGGTCGAGGATCGGGTAGCAGACGAGCTGGCCGGGCCCGTGGTAGGTCGACTTGCCGCCGCGGTCGGTTTCGACGACCTCGACCTCGGTGCCTTCGGGGATGTGGAGCTCGCCGGCCTCCGCTCGACGGCCGAGCGTGATCACCGGCGGATGCTCGAGCAGCATGACCGTGTCAGGAATCGCGCCCTGTGAGACCGAGCGCGCGAGCGAGCGCTGGAGCTCCCAGGCCTCGAGGTACGGCACCTGGCCGAGGTTGGTCGTCGGTCTGCTGCTCCGGCGTCACCCGGCCGATTCCGGGAATCGCCAAGTGGGGCTTGTACAAGAGCACCGATCGCGGCGAGACCTGGAGCTTCATCCACAACGGGTCGGCGAACGTCGCCGACTGTACGGGCAACCTGGCCGAGTTCAACAACACGCTGACGTGCTCGCCGCGCGGCGTCAGGGACGTCCTGCTCGACCCGTCGAACCCGAACATCCTCTACGCGACGTCGTACGCGCGCGGTGTCTGGCGCTCGACCGACGCCGGCGCGACCTGGACGCAGATCAAGATGTCGCAGAACGCGGCGGTCATCCAGAGCCGGGCCGCGATCGCGGTCAACCGGCTGCCGAACGGCGACACCCGGATGTACGTGAACGAGGGCAACGCGGGCCAGAACCCGTCGCAGCTCTCGCGCAGCGACAGCGTCGCGACCGGCGACGCCGGTGTTCACGAACCTGACGAGCGGGAACGTGGCCGACACGGGCTTCGCGTGGCAACGGCATGTGCGACCCGCAGTGCTGGTACGACATCTTCGTCTACAGCCCGAAGGGCGATCCGGACATCGTCTACGCAGGCGGTGACTACTCGTACGGCGAGGTCATCGCCAACAAGCGCGGCGTCGTCCTCTCGACCGACGCGGGCGTGACCGGGACGGACATGACGTTCGACGGGACCGACCCGCTCCATCCGAACGGCCTCCACCCGGACCAGCACGACATCATCACGGTGCCGGGCAAGCCGTTGCACTTCATCGAGACGAACGACGGCGGCGTCATGCGCTCGAACGGGCGCTTCGTCGACCGCTCGTCGTGGTGCACCGATCCTGCGGTGCCGCGCGGGCTCAGCGGCGCAGCACTGGCGCGCTGCCAGCAGATGCTCTCGCGGATCCCGGAGCGGCTCGAAGGCATCAACGACGGGCTGAACACGCTGCAGTTCCAGAGCCTCTCGATCAGCCCGCACGACAACCGGATCCGTCAGGGCGGAACGCAGGACAACGGCACCTGGGAGACGAACGGGAACCGGGTCACCTGGGAGAACATGATGATCGGAGACGGCGGTCAGTCCGGCTTCGACGTCGCGATCCCGGAGTTCCGCTTCCACACGTTCACCACCGCCTCAGGTGGACGTGAACTTCAACAACGGGAACATCGCCGACTGGATCTGGATCGGCGACCCGATCGACCACGGCGGCGAGTTCTACTCGCCGATCATCAGCGATCCGGTGGTGAGCAAGTCGATGTTCGTGGGCACGGCCCGGACGGCGTACCGGACGCAGACGGCCGGGCTCGGGACGAAGACCGTCGCCGAGGCGAACATGCGGTGCAACGAGTGGACCGGAATCGGCGGGGTCCAGTGCGGTGACTGGGCCGAGCTGGGCCAGGTTCGCCTGATGGACGCAGCCTGGGGTGACCGGGCCGGTGGGAACGTCGCCCAGATCGAGCGGACGGCGGCCGACACCGGAACGGCGTGGGCGGCGACGACGACCGGTCGCGTATTCGTGACGAAGAACGTCGATGCCCCCGGCGTCGACGAGTTCCCGGCGACTCCGCCGTCAACGAACACGCGCCGAGTCGCCAGGAACGTCGTCTGGAACCGGATCGACCTGCCGACGACGCCGAACCGCTTCGTCAGCAGCATCTACGTCGACTCCGACCAACGGGAACCGCGCGTGGGTGTCGTACAGCGGCTTCAGCGTCAACACGCCGACCACGCCCGGGCCACGTGTTCGAGGTCGTCTTCAACCCGGCCACGGGCACGGCGACGTGGACGAACATCAGTCACAACCTCGCCGATCAGCCGATCACGGACCTCGTCCGTGACGACGAGACCGGCGACCTCTTCGCCGGGACCGACTTCGGCGCGCTCCGGCTTCCGGCCGGATCGACCTCGTGGCGGCTTGCCGCGAGCGGGATGCCGAACGTCGAGATCGCGGGCCTGACGATCGTGGGCAAGGAGCGCGAGCTCTACGCCGCGACGCACGGTCTCAGCGCCTGGCTCCTCGATCTCCGCGATCTGGACGACTAAGACTAGGACGACTGACGTCAACTGACTAGATGGGGCCGCCACGGCGGCCCCATCTAGGTTTAATATACCGGCCGTGCACAGGCTGGTCGCCGCCCTTGCGTGTGCGCTCTGCCTGGCCGCCTGCGGCGGCAGCGGCGGCGGCAGCGGCGAGATCCGCTTCCTCGTCTTCGGCGAGCCGGAGGAGATCAACGCCTACCGCGAGCTGATCTCGGCGTACCACGAGCGCGGCGACGACCGTGTGCAGCTGATCGAAGCCAGCGACCGCGAGGACCTGCTGGCCCGCTCTCGACCTCGTTCGCGGGCGGCGCGCCGCCGGACGTCTTCCTGCTCAACTACCGGTTCTACGGCCAGTTCGCCGCGCGCGGCGTGCTCGAGCCGCTCGAGGAGCGGGTCAACGAGTCCGAGGAGTTCGAGCCGGGCGACTTCTATCCCCAGGCCATGGAGGCGTTCCACTGGGACGGGGTCCTGACCTGCCTGCCGCAGAACGTCTCCAGCCTGGTCGTCTACTACAACCGCGACCTGTTCCGCCGCTTCAAGGTCGCGGAGCCGAGGCGTGGCTGGACATGGACCGAGTTCATCGTCCGGGCAGCGCAACTGACGCGCGACGCGCAGGGCCGCCAGCTAATCGCCGGGGACCCGGAGCAGGGCGCGGTCACGCCTGAGATCTTCGGCCTCGGCGTCGAGCCGACGATCATTCGGGTCGCGCCGTTCGTCTGGTCGAACGGGGGCGAAATCGTCGACGACAACGAGCGTCCAACGCGGTTCACGTTCCAGACGCCCCGCGCGCTCCAGGCGCTCGAGGAGTTCCTCAAGCTCCGCAGCACCTACGGCGTCGTCCCCACCGACGTCGACGTGGAAGCCGAGGACGACGAGACCCGCTTCCAGAACGGGCGCCTCGCGATGCTCCTCTCATCGCGCCGCTCGACGCCGACGTTCCGGACGATCACGGCCTTCGACTGGGACGTCGCCGACCTTCCCCGTTTCCGCGAGCAGGCCGGCATCCTCCACTCCGACGCGTACTGCATGGCGAAGGCCTCGGGCGAGAAGGACGCGGCGTGGCGCTTCGTCGAGTTCGCGAACAGCCCAGAGGGCCAGCGGATCGTGGCGAAGACCGGCCGAACGGTTCCGTCGCTCAAGGCCGTGGCCCAGTCAGAGGCGTTCCTCGATCCCACTGCTAAGCCGAAGAGCTCGCAGGTCTTCCTCGACCAGATCGAGACGATCCGCCGCGTGCCGACGATCTCCACGTGGCCGGAGATCGAGGACGCAACGGGGCCGATCCTCGAAGACGGGCTCTACAAGGGACAGGACGCCCAGCAGGTAGCCAGGCGGCTCGACGCCACGACGCGCGCGCTGTTCGCGCGGGCCGAGCAGCCCTAGCGCTCCAGCGGCACCGACCACGGACGCGAGCCGCCGGCGCGAGACGCTAGTAACACTGTGTTACTTGTGTCGAACAGAACGAGAGGCATGTGCTCACGCGGGATCGCCGGGCCGCCCGCACCTTGTAACAGAGTGTTACTTGGGGTTGGAGACGCCGCGAGATCGCGAGGCTGACTCGGCGCGCACGCGAAGCGGTAGTGCGCCGAGCGCTAGTAGGCGACCGCGCCGCGGCCGGTTTCGGCCGCGTGGCGTTGCTCGTCGGCTCGGTAGCTCGAGCGGACGAGCGGCCCGCTGAAGACCGAGCCGAAGCCGAGCGCCTCGCCCTGCTCCCGGAACCAGCGGAACTCGTCGGGATGCACCCAGCGGTCGATCTGGACGTGCTTGGCGGACGGCTGGAGGTACTGGCCGATCGTGACGACGTCGACGCCGTGGGCCCGGAGGTCGCGCATCGTGTCGACGACCTCGTCGTTTGTCTCCCCCATCCCGACGATGATCCCGGACTTCGTCAACACCGGATAGTCCGCGAGCTCCTTCGCCCGCTCGAGGAGCCAGAGCGCCTTGTCGTACGACGCCTTCGCGCCCCGCATGCGCCGATGCAACCGCCGCACCGTCTCGATGTTGTGGTTGAAGACCTCGGGACGCTCGGCGAGCACGATTCGAAGCGCCTCCTCCTCGACGTCGAGGAAGTCGGGCGTCAGCACCTCGACGCTCGTCTTCGGCGCCTTGTGCTTGAGCGCGCGGATCGTGGCGGCGAAGTGCCCCGCGCCGCGATCGTCCAGGTCATCCCGGTCGACGGAGGTGACGACGACGTGGTCGAGCCCCATCTTCGCCGCCGTGTGCGCGAGGCGAAGCGGCTCGAGCGGGTCCGGCGGGTGCTCGGGTCGCCCCGAGTGCACGTAGCAGTACCGGCAGGCGCGCGTGCAGGTGTCGCCGAGGATCTGGAATGTCGCCGTGCCGCGGCCCCAGCACTCGGCGATGTTCGGGCAGCGGGCCTCCTCGCAGACCGTGTTCAGGCTCGCGCCGTGGATCAGCTTGCGGACGTCGAAGTACTGCGAGTCGGCGCTCGGCGCCCGGACCTTCATCCACGGCGGCCGGCGCGGGCGCTCCGCGACGGGCAGCGACTTCACGGCAGGAAGTCTACGGACCGGTCCTGGCCTCGGATCAGCGCTAGGCTCAGCGTCAGGACTCGACGGAGGGAGACCCAGTGTTTCGCATGCGCTTGAGGCGCGCCGCCGTGTGCATCGCGGCGCTCGCGATCGTCGCATCGGCGTCCGCTGCCCCGGCGTCAGCGACCAAGTACGTCCACGGGGCACCCGGGCTCGGCGACCCGTTCTTCCCGAACGCCGGCAACGGAGGCTACGACGTCCGGCACTACCGGCTCGAGATCGCCTACGACCCGGCGACGCAGCGGCTCGACGGCACGGCCGTCATCCGCGCCCGGGCGACCGAGAATCTCGACCGGTTCAACCTCGACCTGCGCGGGTTCCTCGCCGTCTCCCACGTCGCCGTCGGCGACGACCGCCGCTTGAAGGACGCATCCTTCACTCGCGACGGCCAGGAGCTCGAGATCTCGCCGCGCCCGAAACTCAAGGACGGAGACACGTTCAGGGTCGAGGTCGAATACTCGGGCATCGCGGAGCCAATCGAAGATCCGGACGGCTCGATCGAGGGGTTCATTCCGACGGATGACGGCGCGTATGTGGTCTGCGAGCCGCAGGGGGCGCCGGGCTGGTATCCGGCCAACGACAACCCGCAGGACAAGGCCCGCTTCGACATCTCGGTGACCGTCCCCGCCGGGCTGACCGCACTGTCGAACGGCGTGCTCGTCTCCTCGCGGACTCGCGGCGGCAAGACGACGTGGGCCTGGCGTCACGAGAAGCTGATGGCGCCGTACCTGGCGACCGCCACGCTCGGCCCATTCGACCTGACCGAGTCGACGCTCGCCCGACGGGACCCCGAGCTACGTGGCGGTCGATCCTCGGTTCACCAACCGTACGGTGCTCGAGAACATCCCAGAAATTCAGGCCTTCCTCGAGTCGATCTACGGGCGCTATCCCTTCGATGCGACCGGCGCGATCGTGGATTCCGCGCCGCACGTCGGGTATGCGCTCGAGACCCAGACGAAGGCGAACTATGCGCGGATGCCGAGCCAGAGCACGCTCGTCCACGAGCTATCCCATGAGTGGTTCGGCAACTCGGTCACGCTGTCCCAATGGCCGGACATCTGGCTGCACGAAGGCTTCGCCACCTGGTCGGAGTGGATCTGGGAGGAGCACACCGGTGGGAGCACGGCGCAGGAGTTGTTCCTGGAGGCCTACTCGATTCCGGCGGAGGACCCGTTCTGGAGCTTGCCGCCCGCTGCCCTCGGCACGCCGGTCCTGCTGTTCAGCGCTCCCCCGTATGAGCGCGGAGCGATGACGCTGCAGGCGCTGCGCGAGAAGATCGGCGATGTCGCCTTCTTCGGCCTCATGCGCGGGTGGGCGACCCGGAACCGCTACGGCAACGTCACGACGGCCGAGTTCAGCGCGGCGGCCGAGCGGCAGTCGGGGATGGATCTCGACACGTTCTTCGACGTCTGGCTCTTCCAGCCGCGGCAAGCCGACGACCTGGTGACGACCCGCGTACCCGAAGCGCCGCTCCGGGAGACGAAGTACGGGCTGGTCGCCGACGTCGACGGCTGGTTCGTCGTCAACGCCCGCGAGGCCCGCTGGCGCGATACGGGCCCGTTCGGCAACTACTGCAACTTCGAGGGCAAGCGGCCCTTCCGCCAGCTCGGCTTCAACATCAGCGTGCTCGAGCCAGGGCAGAGCCTCGGCTACTACCACCGCGAGAACGCCCAGGAGGACTTCCTCGTCCTGGCCGGCTCGTGCGTGCTGATCGTCGAGGACGAGGAACGGGAGCTCCAAGCGTGGGACCTCGTCCATTGCCCGCCGGGGACTGACCACATGATCGTCGCCTCCGGGGACGAGCCTGCGGTCGTCCTCGCCGTGGGCGCACGCGGGCTCAGCCGGAAGGGGATCGTCTATGTCCCTTCGAAGACCGCGAAGAAACACGGCGTCTCGGTCAAAGAGGAGACGACGAAACCCGCCGAAGCGTATGCCGATCTACCGCGCTCGAGTCGGGTCGCCTATCGCGAGGGCTGGCTGCCCGACTTCTAGGCTCTCGGCCTCTTCGAACGTGAGTCCGAAGACCTCCTCGAGCGCCCTCGCGGCGTGGGGTCGCAGTTCGTCGACCGTCACCGGCCGGCCGAGCTCGCGGGCGATCGTCGTGAAGGCCGTGTCCTCGAGCCCGCACGCCGTGATCCACTGCGTGAACGGAGCAGGGTCAAGATCGACGTTGAGCGCGTAGCCGTGCGTCGTCACCCATTTCGAGATGTGGACGCCGATGCTCGCGATCTTGCGCGGCGGTCTCTCTAGCCAGATGCCGGTGAGGCCCTCGATGCGCGTCGCCTCGACGCCGACGGCAGCGAGCGTCTGGATCAGAGCCTCTTCGAGGTCACGGCAGTAACGCTTGACGTCCTGGCCGTGTCGCGTCAGGTCGAGGATCGGGTAGCAGACGAGCTGGCCGGGCCCGTGGTAGGTCGACTTGCCGCCGCGGTCGGTCTCGACGACCTCGACCTCGGTGCCTTCGGGGATGTGGAGCTCGCCGGCCTCCGCTCGACGGCCGAGCGTGATCACCGGCGGATGCTCGAGCAGCATGACCGTGTCGGGGACCGCACCCTGCGAGACCGAGCGCGCGAGTGAGCGCTGGCGCTCCCAGGCCTCGAGGTACGGGACCTGGCCAAGGTTGAGGAGGTGCGCGGGCCTCATGGGCTGCGCACCTCGTAGCGCGGGAGCCCGTCGTCGGGCAGCGTCTCCCACGCGGCGACCGAACGAACGAAGTGGTGCGCCTCGGGCTTCTGCTCGAGGCCGCTGTCGATCGCGCTCAGGCGCACGCTCGCCTGCTCCGAGTCAGGCCAGCCGCCGCCGAAGAGGTTCGATCCGCACACGCGGCAGAAGCTCTTGGCGCTGCCCTCGTTCGGCTGGAAGGACTCGATCAGACGCTCGGCCCTCGAGCACGGTGATGTCATCGGTGCGGGTCCGGCCGTTCGCGGTGCCGACCCCGCCGGAGATCTTCTTGCAGGTCGTGCAGTGGCAGAACGAGAGGCTCGCGAACGGCCCGGCGACCTCGAAGCGGACGCCGCCGCACTGGCAGCTGCCCTGCATGGGCTCTAGTAGGCCGCTTCGTCCCAGGTCTCGAGCTTCTCGCGCAGGTCGCGTAGGAAGCGACCCGCGAGAGCGCCGTCGACCAGGCGGTGGTCGTACGTCAGCGTCACGTTCATGATCGGGCGGATCGCGATCACGTCCTGGCCGTGCTCGTCCTGGCTCACCCACGGACGCTTGACGACCGCGTAGGTGCCGAGGATCGCCGCCTGCGGCTGGCTGATGATCGGCGTCCCGTGGAACGTGCCGTAGCCGCCGGGGTTCGTGATCGTGAACGTCCCGCCCTGCACCTCGTCAGGCGTCAGCTTCTTGTTTCGTGCCCGGTCGGCGATGTCGGTGACGGCGCGCGTCATCCCGAGCAGGTTCAGCCCCTCGGCGTTCTTGACGACCGGAACGATCAGGCCCTTGCCCTCCTCGAGCTCGACGGCGAAGCCGAGGTTGATGTAGTTGCGCGTGACGATCTTGTCGCCGCGGATCTCGCCGTTGATCCACGGGTAGTCCTTGAGCGTCTCGACAACGGCGCGGGCGACGAAGATCAGGTACGTCGGGTTGACGCCGTAGCTCTTCTGGTACTCCGGCTTCAGCTTCCCGCGCAGCGCGACGACCTTCGACATGTCGACCTCGATCGAGCTCGTGACGTGCGCCGAGGTGTCGAGCGAGCGCCGCATATGCTCGGCGATTCCCTTGCGCATCGCGGTCATCGGCTCTTCCTGCTCGCCCGGAGCCGCTTCCGCCGCCGCCGGAGGTGCCGGCGCGGCCGCGGGCGGCGGTGGAGCTGCCGCCGGCGGAGGAGCGGGCGCCTCAGCCGGCTCGGGAGCCGGCGCAGGCGGCGCTTCCGGCGGCGCGGCCGGTGCGGCGGCCTGGCCGCCGCTCTCCACGAACGCGAGGATGTCCTTCTTGGTCACGCGGCCGCCTCGGCCGGTGCCCTGAACCTGAGAGACGTCGACGTTGTGCTCGGAGGCGATCCGGGCGACCACCGGCGAGACGAAGCTCTTTCCGTTGCCGCTGACGTCCTCGCTCGCGGGCTCGGGCGCGGGAGCCGGCTCGGGCGCGGGAGCGGGCTCGGGCGCGGCAGCCGCCGGCGTCTCGGCGCTGGAGGCGGCGGCCGTCTCTGCGGCGGCCTCCGTCGTCGCCTGCTCGGGGGCCTGCTCAGCCGGCGCGGCGCCGTCGCCTGCGGCCGGCGCACCGGCGGCGCCGATCACCGCGAGGCGGGTTCCGACCTCGACCGTCTCGCCCTCCTGGACGAGGATCTGCTGGACGACGCCGCTGCCCGGGCTCGGGACCTCGGTGTCGACCTTGTCGGTCGAGATCTCGAGCAACGGCTCGTCGGCCTGAATCTGCTCGCCCTCCTGCTTCAGCCACTTCGTGATCGTCCCCTCGGAGACGGACACGCCCATCTGGGGCATCACGACGTCGACGGCGGTTGGCGTAGCCACGATCCCTAGTACTCGGCTAGCTCTCGGATCCCTGCGGCCACGTCGTCGACCTGCGGGATGAAGGCCTTCTCCAGCGGCGGCGAGAACGGCACCGGAGAATCGGGCGCAGCGATCCGCTTGACGGGGGCGTCGAGATCCTCGAAGGCCTCCTCGGCGATCGTCGCGGCGATCTCGCCGCCGAACCCACCCGTGCGAGTGTCCTCGTGGAGGACGAGCACCTTGGACGTCTTCCTTGTGCTGGTCAGCACCGCCTCGCGATCCCAGGGGACGATCGTCCGCAGGTCGAGAATCTCGGTCGAGATCCCGTCGCCCTCGAGCTGCTGCGCCGCCTCGTCGGCCGTGTAGACCATCGCGCCCCAGGTGATGACGGTGACGTCGTCGCCTTCACGGTGGACGCGAGCCTTGCCGAACGGCGTCGTGTAGCGCTCCTCGGGCACCTCGGCCTTGATCCGGCGGTAGAGGTGCTTGTGCTCGAAGTAGAGAACCGGGTTCGGATCTTCGATCGCGCTGATCAGCAGGCCCTTCGCGTCCTCCGGCGTTGCCGGGCAGACGACCTTCAGGCCCGCGATGTGCGCGAACGAGCTCTCCGGGTTCTGCGAGTGGAACGGCCCGCCCGAGAAGCCGCCGCCCGACGGGAGCCGGACGACGATCGGGACGGGCGTGCCGGCGCGGTAGAACTGCTTCGCGGCGACGGTGACGAGCTGATCCCACGCGCAGGAGATGAAGTCGGCGAACTGCATCTCCGCGACCGGGCGCATGCCCATGATCGCCGCGCCGGTGCAGCCCCCGACGATCGCGGTCTCGGAGAGCGGCGAATCGATCACGCGCCAGGGCCCGAACTCCTCCTGGAACCCGAGCGTGACCTTGAAGGCGCCGCCGTAGACGCCGACGTCCTCGCCGATCACGAAGACGCGCTTGTCGCGCCGCATCTCCTGGCGGAGACCATCAGAGATCGCTTGGAGATAGGTGAGCTCAGGCACTTATTTGTGGTGCGGGGTGTCGAGGTCCTCGGGGCGGGCGAAGACGCGGTCGGCGACGCTGGCGGGATCAGGGAGCGGCGACTGCCCGGCCTGCTCGATCGCCTGCGTGAGAGTCCGCTTGACGCTCGCGCTGATCTCGTCCTCCTCCTCGTCGGTCAGCTCCGCGTTCTCCCGGAGCCAGGAGCGGAAGCGCTCGATCGGGTCACGCTTCGCCCACTCCTCGAACAGCTCCTTGGGGACGTAGAAGGCGTCGTCGTGCACGGCGTGGCCCTCCATGCGCAGGGTCATCGACTCGATCAGCGTCGGGCCGCCGCCCTCGCGAGCCTTCTCGATCGCGCGCTTGGCCTCCCGGTAGACGGCGAGCACATCGGTGCCGTCGACGACGACGCCGTCGAAGCCGTAGGCCTGCGCGCGGTCGGCGAGCGTCTCGCAGGCGTACTCGAGGTGGGTCGGCGTCGAGTAGGCCCACTGGTTGTTGTCGCAGATGAACACGACCGGCAGACGCCGGACCCCGGCGAGGTTCATGCCCTCGTGGGCGTCGCCCCGCGCAGACGCGCCCTCTCCGTACCAGGCGAGGGCGACGCGCCTCTCCTCGCGGATCCTGAATGCGAGCGCCGCGCCGACGGCGACCGGGAGCATCGCGGGGAGGTGGCTGACCATCGCGATCAGGCCGAGCTGTGCGTCGGCCATGTGGACGTTGCCGTCGCGACCTCGGGTGGGCCCGTCCGACCGGCCCATGTACTGCGCGAAGATCCGCCAGGGCTCGACCCCACGCGTCACATGGACGCCCATGTCTCGGTGCAGCGGCGTGCCGACGTCCTCCGGCGCCCATCGCCGTCGCGACGCCGACGGAGGACGCCTCGTTGCCGCGTCCCGTGTAGAACGACCCCGGAATCTTTCCCTGCTTGTAGAGGATGTGGCCGCGCTCCTCGATCCCGCGCGTGAGCATCATGTTGCGGTAGATGCCGAGCAGGTCCTCGCGGTCGAGGCCGGCTTCGCGGATCTCGGTTAGCGAGCCGACAGGCTCGGCTTCGCGGGCGATCGCCATCGGGCGGACACTCTAACGATCGGCTAAAGTCGTCCTGTGGGCACCGCCGGTGACTGGCTGAAGGAGGAGCGGCGGAAGACGCTCGGCGACTGGGTCGCCGTCTGCGTCCGCTGCGGCTTCGCGCAGCGCTACTTCGAGGAGTGGGAGGACGAGCTCCCGTCGGCGTGTCCGACCTGCGACGGCGAGCTGCGGTCGCGCTGTCCGTCGTGCGACGCGCGCTTCAGCTCGGCGTTTGCGGTCGACTGCGACGCGTGCGGCGCCGAGCTCCGGCCGCGCGAGCTCTTCGGAACGCCGATCCGCAAGCCCGGTCGCTGAGAGGCCTACGCCGAGTTCTTGATCTCGGAGAAGCGGATCACCGTGACGGTGTCCTCCGCTCCGATCGGCCGGTTGTAGAGCTGCCCCAGCCAGTTCGCCATCTCGTCCGGACGGCGCATCTCCGGGTTGTCGTGCTCGATCTCCCGCGGCGAAAGGTCGGCGAGCTGCTTCACGTCGACCTTGTCGATGACGGCGTCGAAGATCTTCTCCCGCGGCCCGTAGCGCGAGCCGACGAGGACCTGAACGACCATGCCCTTCTTGTACTTGCGCGACTTGTCCCCGACTCGGATCGTGGCCGTCTTGCGACGTGACCGAAGCTGGTCGACGACCATGGGTGAGTAGAAGTTCAAGGCGTACATCGTCGGCTCGTGAGCGGCGCCACCGAAGCCGCCAGATCATACGGGGTCGGCCTCCAACCTTGCGAGTGCCTTCTTCGCCATCTCGCGCTCGCCGCCGTAGGCGAGCAGCCGCGGCGCCTCCTCGAGCGGGATCCACCGCGCCTCGGCGACCTCGTGCCGGAACTCGTCAGGGCACCTCGTCGATACGCCCGCGGCGGTAGCGCACGAGGTAGAAGCTGACCACCTTGAAGATCCGGTTGCCCCCGCGCGTGTAGACGTAGCGCACGTCGCCGAGCTTCCCGAGCGACCTCCCTTCGAGACCGGTCTCCTCGGTCACCTCGCGGAGCGCGGTTTCCTCCGGCGATTCACCGCGGCCGAGATTGCCCTTGGGGAGTGCCCAGGTACCCTCGGGCTTGCCGCCCGGACGGATGGCCGCAAGCCACGTGCGGCCTCGCAACCGGCGGACGACGACGGCTCCGGCCGAGAACTCGCGCTCCACCGGAGGTTTGTAACAAACGCCGAGGGAACCAGTTGCGTGAGGCGGACGAATCCTCGTTAAACTAGCCTGGCACTCGAACCCCAAGAGTGCCAAGCCCTGTCACAAAGTCTGTCTGGAAAGGGAGGTCCATTGATGGATCTACAACCGCTGGGCGACCGCCTGATCATCGAACTTCTCGAAGAGGAGGAGTCGACTTCGAGCGGGATCGTCCTTCCCGACACGGCGAAGGAGAAGCCGCAGCGCGGGCGCGTCCTCGCCGTGGGCCCCGGCACGCGCGACGAGGACGGGAACTTCGTCGGCATGGAGGTCGCCGCTGGGGACGAGGTCGTCTTCTCGAAGTACGGCGGCACCGAGATCAAGATCGGCGCCGACGACTACCTGATCCTTCGGGAATCGGACATCCTCGCGAAGGTCGTGAAGGCCTCGAAGTCCGGCAGCAAGAAGAAGGAGACGGCGGGCGCGAGCGCCTAGCCACCATTCGAAACGGAGGTATGCATAGATGGCTCACAAAGAGCTGAAGTTCGACGAGGAGGCGCGTCGCGCGCTCGAGCGGGGCGTGAACATCCTCGCCGATGCGGTCAAGGTGACGCTCGGCCCCAAGGGCCGCTACGTCGTGCTCGACAAGAAGTTCGGGGCGCCCACGATCACGAACGACGGCGTCACGATCGCCCGTGAGATCGAGGTCGAGGACGTCTTCGAGAACCAGGGGACGCAGCTCGTCCGCGAAGTCGCGACGGCGACGAACGATGTCGCCGGCGACGGCACGACGACTGCGACCGTTCTCGCGCAGGCAATCGTCCGCGAGGGTCTGAGGAACGTCGCCGCCGGCGCGAACCCGATGGCACTCAAGCGCGGGATCGAGCAGGCGGTCGAGTCGGTCGTCGAGAACCTCAAGAAGCAGTCCAAGGAGATCTCGGGCAAGGAGGACATCGCCCGGGTCGCGACGATCTCCGCCCGCGAGCGTGAGATCGGCGACGTGATCGCCGAGGCGATCGACAAGGTCGGCAAGGACGGCGTCGTAAACGTCGAGGAGGGCCAGACCTTCGGCCTCGAGCTCGAGTTCACCGAGGGCATGCAGTTCGACAAGGGCTACCTGTCGCCCTACATGATCACCGACCCCGAGCGCATGGAGGCCGTGCTCGAGGACCCGTACATCCTGGTCGCAAACCAGAAGGTCGGGGCCGTCAAGGACCTCCTGCCGGTGCTCGAGCAGGTGATCCAGTCCGGCAAGCCGCTGCTGATCGTGGCCGAGGACGTCGAGGGCGAGTCGCTCGCGACGATCGTCGTCAACAAGCTCCGCGGCACGTTCACGGCCGTCGCGGTCAAGGCTCCGGGCTTCGGTGACCGCCGCAAGCGCATGCTCGAGGACATCGCGATCCTCACCGGCGCCGAGGTGATCACCGAGGAGATGGGCCTCAAGCTGGAGAACACGAAGCTGAGCCAGCTCGGCCGCGCGCGCCGGATCGTCGTCGACAAGGACTCGACGACGATCATCGACGGTGCCGGCGACTCGGAGCAGATCAAGGCTCGGATCAAGCAGCTGAAGACGGAGATCGAGAACACCGACTCCGACTTCGACCGCGAGAAGCTCCAGGAGCGGCTCGCGAAGCTGGCCGGCGGCGTCGCCGTGATCAAGGTCGGCGCTGCGACCGAGACCGAGATGAAGGAGAAGAAGCACCGCGTCGAGGACGCCGTGCAGGCCACCCGCGCGGCCCTCGAGGAGGGCATCGTCCCGGGCGGCGGCGTCGCGCTCCTGAATGCGGGGTCCGCGATCAAGCTCGACAAGTTCGAGGGCGACGAGCGCACGGGTGCGCAGATCGTCACGCGGGCGCTCGAGGAGCCGATCCGGCAGCTCGCCCAGAACGCGGGCCTCGAAGGCTCCGTCGTCGTCTCTCAGGTGCGAGAGGCCCCGGTGGGCCACGGCCTGAACGTCGACACGGGCGAGATCGAGGACCTGGTCGCGACCGGGATCATCGATCCGACGATGGTCACCCGCTCGGCGCTTCAGAACGCGGCGTCGATCGGCAAGAACATCCTCACGACCGAGGCAGTCGTCGCCGAGCCGCCGGAGAAGTCCCCGGCACCGGCCGGCGCCGGCATGCCCGATATGGGGGGCATGATGTAGAGCGCACGGGGGAACCCCTGGTTCCCCCGCGGACCCCCTCCTTTACGGCGGGGGTTGAGGTTCCCAGGTGGACGGAGCCGGCTTTTCTTGGGCTCCGTCCACCGTTTCTTTTGTTTGTGGGCCTCCCGCGGGGCAAAGCCCCGCTCCGGCGGCGGCTCTTAGCTGCTCTACCGCGTTAGGGCGCGCTAGAAGCCGTAGCGCTCTTCTTTCCAGTAGTCCGCTTCGTTGTGGTAGCCCAGGCGCTCCCAGAAGCCCGGTTCGTCTTTGCTTCTGAGCTCTATGCCTCTTAGCCACTTGGCGCTCTTCCAGAAATACCGGTTCGGGATGACCAGGCGCAGCGGCCAGCCGTGCTCTGGGGTTAGCGGCTCGCCGTCGGCTTCGTAGGCGAGGAGGGCTTCCTCGTCCTCGAGTGCGCTTAGTGGGACGTTGGCTGTGAAGTCCTGCTCGGCGTGGGCGACGACGTAGCGCGCGCTCGGCTTCGGGTTTACGAGCTTCGCGAGCTCGCTCCAGTGGACGCCCTTGAAGCTCGTGTCGAATCGGCTCCAGCGCGTTACGCAGTGGATGTCGATCGTGATCTCCCGGCTCGGGAGCGCCGTGAATTGCTCCCACGAGAGCGTGATCGGGCTCTCGACCTCACCGAAGACGCGGAAGTCCCATGTCGCAAGGTCGGTGTTCGGGACCGTGCCGGCATGGAGGACCGGCCACTTCTCGGTCAGGTACTGGCCCGGTGGGAGGCGGTCGGGGTCGTAGCCGGCCTCTTCGACCTTGCGGGCTGCGCGCGAGCGGAACATGGCTCCCTAGACTAGTTTCGGTGCGAACCGTTACGCCGACCGCAGCGATCCGGCCGCGCGACTACGTCGCCGTGCGCGGGCCCGACGCGCTGGAGTTCCTCCAGCGGATGGTCTCGAACGACGTCGAGCAGGCGCCGTGTCAGGCGTTGCTGCTGACGCCGAAGGCACGGGTGATCGCGCCGCTGGTCGTGGTGCGGCGGGCCGAGGACGACTTTCTCCTCCTCACCGAGGAAGGGCTCGGCGAGGCCGTTCGGGCGACCCTGCTGCGGGCCCGCTTCGCGGCCAAGGTCGAGATCGAGCCGGAGGAGCACACGTCGCTCGTCGTCTTCGGTGACGGCGAGGGAATCCCCAACCACGAGTACGGGACCGAGGCCGTCGAGGTGCTCGACGCCGACGTGCCTGACGATCTGGTGGCGGAGGAAGACCTCGAGCGGCTGCGGATCGAGGCGCGAACACCGCGCTGGGGGCTCGAGCTCGACGACCGGGTGCTCCCCGCCGAAGCCGGCCTGATCGAGACGCACGTCAGCTTCTCGAAGGGGTGCTATCCAGGCCAGGAGCCGATCGCGCGGCTTCACTACCGCGGCAAGGCGAACCGGGCTCTGCGGGTCCTCGACGTCGAGGGCAGCCCGAAGCCCGAGACCGAGGTGCTGCTACGGCGACAAGGTCGTCGGCCGTGTCACGAGCTCCGTCCCGGGCCGTGCGCTGGCCTACGTGCGAACCGACGTCCCGGACGATGCCGAGCTGACGCTCGCCGGCTAGGCCTATGTAACGATCCGCGCCGTGTCTGACATTTCGGCGGAGCTCAGCAGCCTCGATGTCAACGCGCGGCGAGTCCTTGCCGCGCTCGCCGTGCTCGGACGGGCTCCCGTTTCCGTCGAGACGCTCGGTGAGCTCTCCGGAGTCTCGGACGCCCGACCGGCGGTCGAAGAGCTCGGCCGGCGTCGACTGATCGCCGACGAGCCCGGCGATCGCGTGTCGGTCTCGCCCGAGGTGCAGGGACGACTGAAGGGCCTGCTGGCGACGGACGACGAGGTCGACGCCGTCCTCCGGGGCTTGATCCGCCGTGCCGAGGACGGCCGGCTCGCCGCCGGCGACATCGAAGCCGTGGACGAGGCGACCCGCGTCGCGTCCGAGACAGGACGCTGGCCGCAGGTGCTGCGCCTCGCGCAGACCTCGGAGCCGACGCTCGTCCTCGACCCATCGTCTCGACGCCTGGACGCGGATCACGGAACGCCGGCTCGAGGCGGCACGCGCGCTCGGGGATGACGCCGCGGCCGCTCACGCACAGCGGCAGCTCGATCAGCTAGCGGTCATGGGCGCGCCGACCGAGGTCATGGACGCGCCGACCACCGAGGTCGTGAGCCCGCCTCCGGCCCGTCAGGGCACGAACTGGCCGCTTGCCGTCCTTGCCGGCCTGGCGCTCGCCGCCGCCGGCGCCGGCCTCGGCTGGCTGATCGCGGACCAGACCTCCGAGGCAACCACCGTCACGGAGAGCTCCCCGACCGAGACCGAGGTCGTGACCGAGACGGCGACTGGTCAGGAGACCACCGTCGAGGTCACGACGACCGCGACCGAGACCACGACGGTGACCGAGACCGAGACGGTGACCGAGACTCAGACGGTGACCGTCCCCGGGTAGCTCTAGGGCGTCGTAACGATCTCGCCCGTGCCGGTCCCCGGCTCCGAGCCGCCGCTCGACCACGCCCAGTAGCTCAGGAGTGTGAGCCCGACGAAGATCGCGACGATCGCGACGCCGATCCAGATCAGGCGCCGATCGCTCATGCGGCTAGTTTCCTCGACGGACGTCGTCCGGGCAAGATGTCCGTTTTGGACAGCTACGTCCGGCGGCCGCTGCGGCGAACGCGCTCGCAGTCGCGACTGATCTTGTCGGCGCGATCCGCGTAGACGAGATCGCGTCCGGCGCCGCACGCGATCGTGTCGCGCATGCGGTCTACGGCGCGCATGACATCGCTGCCGGGCCCGCCGAAGAGCCGGTCTCGGCCGCGGCCGGCGACGAGGACGTCGTTGCCGCCGAGGCCGTAGAGGCGGTCGTTGCCGCCGAGGCCGCGCAGCACGTCCGGTCCCGGGGTTCCGCGGAGGACGTCACGGCCCGCCGTTCCCGTCCGCGTCGTCTGCACCGACCGGGTGCTCGGCGGTGCCGTGATCGTCGTCTCCGGCGGCGGAGGCGGTGGCGCGGGAGGTGGCGGTGGGGCGGAGGCGCTGGAGGCGGAGGTGGCGGTGCGGCCGCTCACGGGCGTCGTGACGGTCACGCTCGTCGATGCGTCGCCGAGGTTGCCCGCGGAGTCCAGCGCGCGGACCGTGTAGGTGTAGGTCGTAGCCGGGCGCGACGGCGACGTTCGTCCAGCTCGCCGTCGACGTCGTTCCGACGTGGGCGCCGTCCCGGTAGACGCGGTAGCCGACGAGCTCAGATCGTCGCTGCTCACGCTCCAGGTGAGCTCGACGCGGAGCGGGCCGTCCAACGCCGTTGCAGCGAGGCCGGTTGGTGCCGAGGGCGGCATGAAGTCCGCGCTCGGGCGTCCGCCCTTGAGCGCGTCGCAGTCGACCGTGCCGTCGCTCGCCTCCGAGATCGCCTGCGAGGAAGCCGGGCCGCGAATCCTTCGGCGTCAGGTCGGCCCAGAAGGCGCCGGACTGCCAGCCCTGGAGCCGCGGCTCGTCTGCGAGCAGGAAGTTGAAGTAGGACCGGACGTACGGCTGGCAGGCCGCCAGTCGCATGCTGTCTCGCACCTGCGTGTACTGGTCCGGGGCAGGGCTCGTCTCCGCCGGCGGCGGCGCGTCGGGCTCGCCGCCGGCATGGTCGGGGATCACGGCCACGTTCTCGGTGCCCGTCGTACTCGGCTTCCTTGCCGGCGTCGATCGCCGTCTGCGAGCCGCCCTCCATGTACCAGATGCCCACGCCGCCGGCGCCCGGGATCGCTTGCGCGGTGCCGTGGAAGGCGAGCCAGAGGTTGTACATGAGCTTGTTCCAGTCGCCCTGCGCGAGGACCTTCGAACCGATGTGCTTGCGCCAGGGTCGCTCGGCGGCGGTGAAGCCGTAGACGTGGTGGCCGACGGTGTCGAGGAGCGGCCGAGCGCGTCCGCTGGCCCGGTAGGCGTCGCCGACGGCGCGGATGAAGGCGCCGGGTGAGTGCGATCCGGCGTCGTCGTTGCCGGTCGACGAGAGCGCCAGGCCGATGACGTTCACGTCGGGAAACGCGTCGTGGAGGACGTCGTAGCAGCGCGCGAGCAACGCCTCGTAGGCGACCGGCGCGGCGTCCACGCCGCCCGCGGCCAGCTGCGGCGACCAGAAGAAGAGCTTGTTCGGCTCGTTCCAGATCACCACGTCGCGGATGGACGGAAGGCGAGTGAGCGCGTCCTCGACGTACGCGCAGTACTCGGCGCGCGGTGGCTTCAGTCTTCGGCGCCCAGGAACCGGTGTTGCTGTACACCGCCAGCACGACCTTCATCCCGGCCGTGTCCTGAAGGGCTTCCTGCAGGTCGTCGATGTCGCGATCCGCGACGCGAGTCTGACCCGGCTCCCACTGGAGCGTGAACCGGAACGCTTCGGCGCCGAGCTCCTGCGCGGGTTCCACCGCCGCCGGGCCGATCGCCCTCGGCAGATCGTCGCTGAACCCGACGAAGAAGCCCGGGACCTCGAGCGCAGGCTGTGCGCTCGCGGCGCCGAGCAAGAGGGTCGCCGACGCGGCGATGACCGCGAGCCAACCAAGCTTCACGACCCGTAGTTTGCGCGATGGTGCAAAGGTGATGCGCCCGGCACGGAATCCGCTGGGGGCCGCTCCCTAGTGAGGGCTAAGATCCGTCCGTGCCGCGGCCCAGCCTCGACCTCATCCGCGGAGTCCCACTCTTTGCCGTGTGCGACGTGCAGTTTCTCGAGAGCCTGGCCGACGAGTTCATGGCACGGACGTACGCTCCGGGGGAAGCGATTGCCGAAGAGGGTGAGGCGGGTCGGACGTTCGTCGTCATCGAGTCGGGTCAGGTGACTGTGACGGTCGGCGGCCAAACCGTTGGCCGCCTCGGCCCAGGCGACGCATTCGGCGAGATGGCGCTGATCGACAAGTCGGCGCGGAGCGCGACGGTGAAGGCAGATACCGAGGTTCACGGCTACCAGCTGCCGGTTTGGAGCTTTCGCCCTCTGGTCGAGAGCAACCCCGCCATTGTGTGGGCACTTCTCGAGGCGCTGGCGGAGCGCGTCCGCGAAGCCGAAAGACGCGGCGCGCCGAGCGAGTCCTAACAAACAACACCCGTACGACGGAAGTGCGCCCGATATAGAAGATCCCCTGCAAATCGGGGGGTCGTGACACGGACCGTGACTGAGCACGCGCCTCCGCCGCGCCTTCGGAGTGGCCACGACGGTTGCCCTTCTTCTCGCGACGACCGGGATCACCGCGGCGGTCACGACGTACGTCGGCACGACGCTCGTCTGACGGTCGGCCCGCCACGGCTACGACGCCAGGTCCGCCTCAACCCGCGTCGACTGACCGACGCATCACGGTGTGGTTCTTGCCCTTCGGTCGGACGTAGCTGAAGCCGGCACGTTCGTAGAGGGCGCGGGTGCTGTTGTAGAGGAACGAGTTGCCGACCCGGCGGCCGTCGGAGAGGTCCTGGGGGTAGCCCTCGACCACCCCGCCGCCGGCCTGCGCGATGAGGTCGAGGGCGCCGCGGAGGGCGATCGAGGTCAAACCCTTCCTGCGGTAGTCGCGGTCGATGAAGATGCACGTCAGCCGGAAGTCGGGTGGCGGGTCGCCGGCGGACTCGTAGTCCTTGCGGTGTTTCATGTTCGGCAGCTCCTCCGGCGTGCCGTACTGGCACCACGCCACCGCCTGGTCGCCGTCGAAGACCAGCGCTGCATGGGCACGGCCCTGCTCGACGTACGTGCGCTTGAGACGTCGGTTGCCCTCGTATCCCTGTCCGCGTTCGGGTCCGTCCGGATGGAACCAGATGCACCAGCAGCCCCCGAAGATGCCGTTGTGCTTCTCCACCAGCGCCGCAAACGCGTCCCACGTCTCCGGCGTGAGCGCCCTGACCGTGAAGTCGTCCGCCATGGCGACAGCCTAGACAACCGGGCCTTCCTCTCCGGCGTCTCCTTCAGCTCGCAGTCGCAGCGAGGGGTATCGGCGCCGTCGGCGCCTGCCGGAACGCCTCCCGCACCCGCTCGCGGGCGAGACGCGCGTCGGGCGTGACTCATCCGCGTGACTCAGACGCCCGGAAACCACTCTTCCACGACCTCTCACTGCTACAGCGACTCGACGTTCGCCTCGTCAGGAAGTCGCTGCTCAGCGCTGCAATCTGAGCCTTCCTGATCTCGTCTGCCTCGACGTGAGCCAGCCGGGGTTGAAATGCGCCCGGCACGATTCGAACGTGCGACCTCTGCCTCCGCAGGGCAGCGCTCTATCCCCTGAGCTACGGGCGCCCTAGCCGCAGCCAGTCTAGCGGCGCCAGAACGGCTTTCTCGGCGGCGCTTCGACCGGTTCCTCGCCCAGCGCTCGCGCCGCGGCGACCAGATCCTCCGATCGCAGCCGCATCAGCTCGTCGCGCTCCAGCGAGGCCAGTTGCGTGCCCTGCACCCGGGCGAGCCTCAGCGCCTGGGCGTTCAGCGCTTGCTCGAAGAGCGTTCGGGCGAAACGGGCGTTGCCGAAGCCCTCGCCGCGAACGGGAGTGGCCAGGATCCGCCGCAGCGTCTCCTCGGCGTCTTCCGCCAGCCGGTACTCGTTCTCGCGCAGGAACTTGCGAGTGATGAGCACGAGCTCCTCCGTCGAGTAGTCGGGGAAGACGATCTCCCGCGAGAAGCGGGACCTGAGGCCCGGGTTCGAGTCGAGGAAGCGGTGCATCAGCCGCGGGTAGCCGGCGGCAATCACGACCAGGCGGTGCCGGTAGTCCTCCATCCGCTTCAGCAGCGTCTCGATCGCTTCGGGCCCGAAGTCCAGCCGGTCTTCCGGTGTCGCGAGCGCGTAAGCCTCGTCGATGAAGAGCACGCCGTCGAGGGCGCGCCGGATCGCCCGCTCGGTCTTGATCGCGGTGAGCCCTACGTACTGCCCGACGAGCCCGGCGCGGTCGACCTCGACGAGGTGACCGCGGCGAAGCAGGCCCATCGCGCGGTACATCTGCGCGAGCAGCCGCGCAACGGTCGTCTTGCCCGTGCCCGGGTTGCCGAGGAAGACGAGGTGCTGGGACGTGGCGACCTCCGGCAGGCCGTGCCGCTCGCGCTCGGCCTGGACCTGGAGGAACGCGACGAGGGCGCGCACCTGTTCCTTGACCGAGTCCAGGCCGATGAGCGCATCGAGCTCGGCCTGGAGCTCCTCGAGGCTCGGCGTCGGCTCCGGCTTCCGCAGCGCGTCGACCTGGTCGGCGAGCCAATCCGCCCCGTCGCCGCCCGCGGTGGCGCGCAGGCGTTCGCTCAAGGTTCTCAGCCCGCGAGAGACCTCATCCAGCGGATTCCGCCGCATCTCAGCGGGGAAGGTAGCCGCAGGCGGTACCGTCTCAGGCGCGTTCGCTGCTATGTAAGGTTGCCCTTACACGGCGTGTTGGGAACGCCTGACTAGCGACGCGTAGGAGGGATGGATGAAGGGACCGTGGGGAATCGGAGCAGCCGTCATGTTCGCGGCGCTCGCAATGGCCGCGACGGCGTGCGGCGGCGGCGACGGAGGCAGCGCGGACCCGGCCCCGCCGCCGGCACCGGCTCAGTCCGCGGCCAACCTCGCGGGAGTGAAGGACTACCTGCTCGAGCACACACAGCAGTTGACCGCCTTCACGGAGGGGTTCGACGCGGACGCGAAGCGCTACTTCGAGCTCGCCGAGGCCGAAAACTTCGACTACGCCCGGCTCTGGCGCAGCAAGCGCGCGGAGGTCGGCCCGCTCCTGCGCAAGCTGAAGGCGTCGTGGATCGCCGGCAACCCGATGTACGAGCGCGTTGAGGGCATCGTCGCAGGCACGCCCTCGCTCTCGCAGTACGACGTCGTTCTCGACGCGGGCTCGAGCGCGGCAGAGGATCCGGCAGGCGCCGTTCCCTTCGACCTCACGCTTCCCGACGGTTCCGTGCTCGAGCAGCCGGGCAACCTCTACAACCTGACCGAGGGCGCGCTGTGGGGGACGTTGCCGCAGGGTCTTCCAACCGGCGCAGCGGCGGATCTCGACGGTGACGGCAAGACCGAGTTCGGCGAGGCCCTTCCCCACGCGGGCCTGATCGCCTCCGCCGCCGGCAAGTTCCGGGGCTACGCCAACGAGCTGGACGGGAAGGCGGAGGCGTGGCAGCCCAGCCAGTCGGACGCCTTCACCGCGCTCGTCGTGATGGTCCCGACGATGAGCGAGTACTTCGGCCAGTGGAAGGAATCGCGGTTCGTGGTCGGCAACCGGACGGACTCGGAGTCATTCAACGTCGTCTCGCGCCTGTCGGACATCAACGACATCCTCACGGGCCTTGACGTCATCTACAGCGGCGTCAAGCCACGGATCGCCGACGTCGACGCCGAGCGGGCGAACCAGACCGACCGCGAGCTCGCCGACCTCAAGTCGTTCATCGAGGATCTCCACCGTCGCGAGCAGTCCGGCGAGCGCTTCACCCCCGAGGAGGCCGACGTGCTCGGTACGGAGGCGCAGGACCGCGGCACGGCGATCGCCGGCCAGGTCTCGCAGGCCGCAGCTTCGCTCGGAGTCGAGATCGCCCAGTAGCCGTGCGGGCCGGGCTCATCTGCGCAGCGGCGGTGCTCTGGCTCGGTCTTGCGGCAGGGCCGGCGGCCGCTGCGGCTGGGCCGGCCCCGTGGGAGGCGGCGGCAGATCTGCGGCGCGGGCTCGCCGACGCCGAGAAGGCGCTCGTCTTCGGCGACCGGGCCGGGGCGGAGCGGCACGTCGCCCGCTCGCGCGCGCTCGCACTCGGGGTCCTCGCGCCCGCGCGGGTCGAGCTTCGTAGCGCCGAAGCCGCGGTCCGCGCCGGAGATTCCGTCCGGCTCGAGGTTGCGCGCGCACGCGTGTGGGCGTCCGTCCTGCGCATCGGCGTGCGAGAGTCGCTAGCGGCGATCCGGCGCGGCAAGGTCGAGCGCGCGCGCGCCTGGCTGCTCGTGCGCGAGTACCGCAAGCCCACGCGGTTCTCGCGGGCCGGCGCCGACGCGACGCTCGCCGTCGAGGCGCTCGCGGCCGGACGGAGCTCACCCCGCGCTGCGGCGGCGGCCGCCAGGACCGATCTGCTTGACACGTACCAGTCGCGTCTGCGGGCGTCACTGGAGACCGTGGACGACGCCGGCACACGCGGCTTCGACTCTCGTCGGGCGGGCGCCGCGGCCCTCGCGGACGGCTACTTCGCGATTCTCGCCGGCTCGTACGCGGAGCAGCATGGGCGGCCGGCCCGGCTCGCGCTCGGCCGCGCGTTCGCCCGCCTTGCTGCTGCGGCCGTAGGAAGAGACGACCGCGGGGTTCTGACGGCGCGCCGGGAGATCGACCGCCTGCTCGAGGGCTTTCGCGCCGTTCCCCTCTCCGACGACGAAACGCTGCGCCGCGCCGGCCAGCTTCAGCGTTTCCTCTCGCTCGTGCCGGTCGAGTACGGCCGCGGCGTCGAGAGCGGGCGCGTCACGCTCGACTTCGAGGTGCAGGAGGCGGTCACGTTCCGCGACGGGGCCGCTCAGGCCTTCGGAGAGCTCGAGGCGACGCTGGCCGAGCGCGACCGCGGCGCCACGAGGCGCCTCGGGGCGCTGCTCACCGGGCTGGGCGAGGACCTCGCTGCGGCGGCCAGGCACGTGCGTGTGGCGGATCCCTCGCAGGTCGAGCGCGACGCAGACGAGGCGCTGGCGCTGATCGACGAGCTTTATCCGGACGAGTGGAAGGACGCAGGTGCCACGGCCGACTTCGACGTCATCTCGGGGACGCTGGACCGGCTCGAAGCGGCCGCCGCCGCGCAGCAGCACTCGCGCGCCGAGCAGGCGCGGCTCGAGGCATACGCCTTCTTCGAGTTCGGGCCCGAGCAGCGGCTCCGCGGCCTCGCTTCGGACCTCTTCGTCCGCGTCGAGGGGCTGTTCTGGTACGGCGCCGACGATCTGCCCGGGCTGGCGCAGCTCGTGAAGCGCCGGGCGGGCGCCGAGGAAATCGCGGCGACCCGGCAAGCGCTGGACTCGGCGCTCGCCGATGCCGAACTGGCCGTCGGCGCCGGCCCGTCGTCGACGTTCGCCGTGATCTCGAACACTGCGATCATCGTCTTCCGCGAGGGCCTCGAGGCGGTGCTCATCCTCGCCGTGCTGCTGGCCGGGATGGTCGGGTCGCAGCGGACCCTGCGGCGCCCACTGCTGCTCGGCGCGGGTGCGGCCGTCGTAGCGAGCGCGGCCACTTGGGCCGTTGCACAGACTCTCCTCAGCTCGCTGTCCCGCTACGGCGAGCGGCTGGAGGCGATCGTCTCGCTCGTTGCGATCGGGGTGCTGCTGCTCGTCCTCAACTGGTTCTACCACCGCGTCTACTGGACGGAACACCTCTCGGAGCTGCACGGCCGCAAGAAGCGGCTGCTCGGAATCGGCGGCATCGCCGCGGCGCCCGTGCTGGGGCTCGCCGCGCTGGGCTTCTCGAGCGTCTACCGGGAGGGCTTCGAGACCGTGCTATTCCTCCAGGCGATCGTGCTCGAGGCTGGAGTGCCGACGGTGCTGGCGGGCGTCGCTCTCGGCGCCGCGGCCACGGTCGCGGTCGGCTTCGCGACGATCGCGTTCCAGCAGAAGCTGCCCCACAAGAAGATGCTGATCGGCACGGGCCTGATGATCCTCTGGGTGCTCGTGGTGATGGTCGGGACGACGGTGCAGTCCATGCAGGTCACGGGCTGGGTGCCCGTCACGCCGGTCGAGGGTCTCCGCCTCCCCTACTGGGTCGGGCTCTGGTTCGGGATCTTTCCCGACCTGGGAGGGCCTCCTCGCGCAGGCCGGGGCTGTGACATTCGTCGTCGGGAGCTACCTGCTCGCCGAGCACGTTCGCAAGCGGCGGCGTCGCCTGATCCTCTCCACGGCCACTTCGCCGAGCCGCTAGCCGGTCAGAGCCCTTCCTAGACTCTCCCGGTGCCGCTCTTCCTGACCGAGGCCGAGGTCGAGGAGCTGATCTCGCCCGCGGACGCGATCGCCGCCGTCGAAGAGTGCTTTCACCGGCTCGCGCGAGGCGCGATCGACAACCACTCCCGTTACCGGCAGGCAGCGGACGGCGGCGCTCTCGCGGTCATGTCCGCCGTCGACCACGAGCTACGCCTGGCCGGCGTGAAGACCTACGCCGCGGTGCCGGCGAGAACGTCGTTCGTCGTCTGCCTCTTCGACCTGGACGACGGCACGGTGGCCGGGCTGATCGAGGCCGACCGGCTCGGCCGGCTTCGGACGGGTGCGGCGAGCGGCGTCGCTGCGAAGTACCTCGCCCGGGAGGGCGCCACGAGCCTCGGCATCACCGGCTGCGGCTGGCAGGCCGAGAGCCAGGTGCGCTCCATCAGGGAGGCCGTTCCGTCGATCGAGCGGGTCGTCGCCTACTGCCGGACCGAGGAGCGGCTGAAGAAGTTCTGCCGGCAAGTGAAGGCCGAGGCCGGCGAGACGCACCGTGATCCCGCCGAGCAGGACATTGTCGTCACGGCGACGAGCTCACGCGATCCCGTGCTCCGCGGGGAGTGGCTGCAGCCGGGGGCGCTCGTCTGCGCGATCGGCGCCAACAAGCGCCGAGCGCGCGAGCTGGACAACGCGGTGCTCGAGCGAGCCAGCTTCGTTTGCTGCGACTCGATCGAGCAGGCGAAGGTCGAGTCGGGCGACCTGATCGAGCCCGTCGAGCAGGGCATCCTGGATTGGCTCGAGGTCCATGAGCTCCATGAGGTCGTTGCCGGCGAGACCCAGGGCCGCCAGTCGGCCGACGACATCGTCGTCTTCAAGTCGAACGGGATCGCCGCGTGGGACGTCGCCGTCGGCGCGCTGGCCCTCGAGCGGGCGCGCGAGCGGGGAGTGGGCCGGGAGCTGGGCTAGGACGCCTGCTTGGCCTGCTCGACCGTGGCTTGCCCGAGGGCTCGCACGACCTCCGGGCTGTCGAGCAGGCGTTCACGTTCCTGCGGGGTCGTTCGGTTCTTGATGTACGGGTCCTCGAGGATCTCCGCGAGTGGCCGGCCGCGCTCGTGCTCGCGGATGACGTACGCGGCGAGCCGGTCCTCGCCGGACGATCGGGTGAAGAGGAACGAGAACGGATTGCGAAGGAAGTCGCTGAGGGCCACGCCCTTCGATTCTAGTAGCCTCATCACCCGGTGCTGATCCTCCTCGGACAGTGACGAGCGATCCGCCGGCGATGGACGAAGCACGCTACGAGGGGCGAGGCTCGCCGTACCTGCACGACGCCCAAGGGCCGTACGCGCGAGGTGGGTTGTCGCTCGAGTTCGATCGCTTCGCGTTCTTCAGCGACGCGGTCTACGCAATCGCGCTCACCCTGCTCGTGATCGGCATTGCCGTGCCAACGGTCGAGGACATCCGCAGCTCGCGGGAGATGTGGGACGTGCTCATCGACTTGCGGGAGGAGTTCGTCACCTTCTTCGTCGGGTTCGCGGTGATCGGCCGCTACTGGCTCGCGCACCACCACTTCGTCGGCGTACTCAAGGCCGTCGACACGAGGCTGATGGCCCTGAACCTCGTCTACCTCGCGTGCATCGCCTTTCTGCCGTTCCCCACCGCGCTCGTCGGCCGGTACGAGCAGAACGTCGTCGCGTTTGCGTTCTTCGCAGTGATGCTGAGCCTCGTCAGCGCGCTCGAGACCGTACTCTTCGTCACCGCCAAGCGCCGCGGACTGCTGGTGGTTGAAGTGCCGCGCGACGTCTATCTCTTCGGGATCGCGGCCTCGACGTTGCCGGTGGCCGTGTTCGTGCTCTCGATCCCACTTGCTGCCGCCACGAACTCGACCATCGCGCTTCTCTCCTGGATCGTGATCTGGCCACTCGAGCTCCTGCTCGACCGGTTCACGCCAGAACACTCCAAGCTCTGGTCACAAGGATGAGTCCACCACCCCGGGCCGTCGTCCTCTCTGCCGTCCGGACGCCGGTCGGCCGGTACGGGGGCGCCCTTTCGGACGTGAGGCCCGACGATCTCGCCGCGGTCGCGATCAAAGAGGCGGTTGGACGTTCCGGCGTCCGGCCCGATCAGATCGAGGACGTCTACTTCGGCTGCGCGAACCAGGCCGGCGAGGACAACCGAAACGTCGCGCGCATGGCGGCGCTCCTGGCCGGGCTGCCGGAGTCCGTCGCGGGGGTGACCCTCAACCGATTGTGTGCGTCCGGTCTCTCTGCGGTCGTCTCCGCCTGCCACGCAGTCGCCGCCGGGGACGGCGACCTCTTCGTTGCCGGCGGAGTGGAATCGATGAGCCGCGCGCCGCTCGCGATGGCCAAGCCGGACCGGCCCTTTCCCCGCGGCGACCGAACTGTCTACGACACGACCCTCGGCTGGCGGTTCCCCAACCCGCGGATGGAGGCGATGTTCCCGCTCGAGTCGATGGGCGAGACGGGTGAGAACGTCGCAGAGCGGTGGGACGTCTCGCGCGAGGATCAGGATGCGTTCGCGCTCGCCTCTCAACAGCGCTGGGCGGCCGCCGACTTCTCCGACGAGCTTGTCGCCGTCGACGGCGTCGAGCGGGACGAGCATCCGCGGCCGGACACGAGCGCCGAGAAGCTCGCCGAGCTGAAGCCCGCGTTTCGGGCCAACGGCACCGTCACGGCCGGCAACTCCAGCGGGTTGAACGACGGCGCGGCGGCACTCGTGATCGCGAGCGAGGAGAAGGCGAAGGAGCTCGGCGCCGAGCCGCTCGGTGCCTTTGTCGCGAGCGCCGTCGCCGGCGTCGATCCGCGCGTGATGGGCATCGGGCCGATCCCGGCTGTTCGCAAGCTGCTCGAACGCGCCGGCGTCGGCGTCGCGGATCTCGATCTCGTCGAGCTGAACGAAGCCTTCGCCTCCCAGAGCCTGGTCGTGATCCGCGAGCTCGGCCTCGACCCCGACAAGGTCAACGTCAACGGCGGCGCGATCGCGATCGGTCATCCTCTCGGGATGAGCGGCGCGCGGCTCGTCGTCACCCTCCTGCACGAGCTCCGGCGGCGAGATGGCCGCTACGGGCTCGCAACGCTCTGCGTCGGCGTCGGCCAGGGCCAGGCGGCGCTGTTCGAGCGATGACTCCGGGCGAGCGCTATCTCGAGCTCTGCCTACGCCTCCGCCGGCACGACGACGGGCTCGTGGATGCTTACTTCGGCCCCCGAGAGGTCGCCGAGCGCATCGATGCCGAGCCGTTGCGACCACCGGCCGACGCTGGTCGCCGACGCTCGGCAGCTCATCGACGGACGCCGACTCCCCGTACCTTCGCGGTCAGCTCGTCGGCCTCGAGACCCTCGCCCGCAAGCTCGCCGGCGAGGAGATCCCCTATGCCGAAGAGGTCGAGCGCTGTTACGGAATTCGGCCACAGCTCGTTCCGGAGGAACGCTTCGAGGAGGCTCATCGGGCCCTCGACGAGGTCCTTCAGCCCGACGGCACGCTCGCGGAGCGATTCCAGCGCTGGCGCGAGGGAGACGTCGTGCCCACGGACAAGACTCGAGGTGGTGCTCGAGACGCTCAACGCTCGGCTGAGAGCGAGGACGCACGAGCTCCTGGGCCTGCCCGATGGAGAGTCGACGGAGATCGAGCTCGTCACGGGCGAGCATTGGTCTGCGTACAACTACTACCTCGGCGGACTGAGGAGCAGGGTCGCGGTGAACACCGACGTTGCGGTGAACGCGAGCAACGTTGCCCACCTGGTCGCCCACGAGCTCTACCCGGGCCACCACACCGAGCACGCGTGGAAGGAACAGCTGCTGTACGTGGAGCGTGGGCAGCTCGAAGAAGCGGTCGTCATGTACGGGACACCGCAGTCGGTAATCGGTGAGGGGCTCGCTGAGCTCGCGATCGAGATCGTGGTCGACGACCACGACGAGTTCGTCGGCGAGGTGCTCGGCGAGTGGGGAATGAGCTACGACGCGGACGCCGGGCGGCGTATTCGTCAGGCGAAGAAGCCGCTCGAGCGCGTGGTCGACAACGCGGCGCTCCTCCTCCACGAAGACGGCGCCTCAATCGAGGAGGCGAAGGCGTACATCGAGCGCTGGGGGCTTGTCTCGGAGAAGAGGGCGCAGCAGAACGTCGATTTCGTGATGGATCCGATCGGGCGGAGCTACGTCGTGACCTACGCCAACGGATACGACCTCTGCCGGGCCTGGGTCGACGGCGATCCCGCGAGGTTCAAGCGGCTGCTAACGGAGCAGCTGACACCGGCCGACTTGGTCTAAGGCGATATCGTCCTCGTCAATGGCGGTCGCGACCGAGCGCGAGTACCTGCTCTTCATCAACGGCGAGGCGTCGGAACCTGCGGGCGGCGAGCTGCGCGAGCTGACCGAGCCGGCGACCGGCGAGTCGCTGGCGAAGGTGGCAATGGCGACCGAAGCCGACATCGACCGGGCGGTCGATGCGGCCCGAGCCGCGCTCGACGGCCCCTGGGGCAAGACGCCGCCCACCGAGCGCTCCCGCCTCCTTCACGCCCTCGCCGACGCGATCCTGGCCAACCGCAAGGAGCTTGCCGAGCTCGAATCCCGGAACGTCGGCAAGGCAATCTCCTCGGTCAAGCTGGAGCTCGGGCAAGCGGTCGAGAACTTTCGCTTCTACGCCTCTGCGATTGCCTCGATCGCGGGCCGCTCCAACCCGTTCGGCGGCTCGCTCCTCTTCTACTCGCTGAAGGAGCCGGTCGGGGTCGCCGGCCAGATCGTCCCGTGGAACTACCCGCTGACGATGACGACCTGGAAGATGGCTCCGGCCCTCGCGGCCGGCTGTTCGATCGTCCTCAAGCCCGACTCCGCGACACCGCTGTCGGCGCTCCGGATGGCCGAGCTCGCCGGCGAGGTCGGATTCCCGCCGGGCGCGATCAACATCGTCCCGGGGCCCGGCAAGACGGTCGGCGCGCACCTCGTCAAGCATCCGGGGGTCGACAAGGTCGCGTTCACCGGCTCGACCGCCACTGGGTCGGAGATCATGCGGCTGGCCTCCGACGGCATCAAGCGGCTGACGCTCGAGCTCGGCGGCAAGAGCCCGAACCTCGTCTTCGCCGATGCGAACCTCGCCGACGCGATCCCAAGCTCGGCCTGGTCGATCTACTACGCGGCGGGGCAAAGCTGCGAGGCGCGGTCGCGGATCCTCGTCGAGCGGTCGCTGTACGACGACTTCGTGTCGCAGTTCAGCGACGCGGCGGCGAAGATCAAGGTCGGGGATCCGCTCGACGCCGAGACGCAGATGGGCTCGCTGATCTCGACAGAGCACCGAGACCGCGTGCACGGATACGTCGAACAGGGTCGTGAGGAGGGGGCCGAGGTTGTCACGGGCGGCGAGACCGGCAATGGCAAGGGCGCCTTCTATCCGCCGACCGTGCTCGCCAAGGTCGACAACAAGATGGGCGTTGCGCAGGAGGAGATCTTCGGGCCCGTCGTCACGGTGATCCCGTTCGAGGACGAGAACGACGCCGTGCGGATCGCCAACGACGTCAGGTACGGGCTGATGGCGACCGTCTGGACCGGTGATCCGGGGCGCGGCCACCGGCTTGCCCGGCAGATCAAGTCCGGCACGGTCGGGATCAACATGCCGTACACCGCCTTCCCGGGCATTCCGTTCGGCGGCTACAAGCAGTCGGGCTTCGGACGCGAGCTCGGTCTCGAGGCGCTCGAGCTCTATCTCGAGACCAAGAGCGTGATCGTCTCGACCTCTTCGAAGCCGATCAACCCCTTCGGGCTGTAGAAGCACCTAAGTTCGTGCGGTACCGGTGGGCCGTGCTCGCCGCGGGGACGGCGGCGGCGACTGCCGCCTCTGCGCTGTTCATCGGCCCGGCTGTCTTGGCGCCGGCGATCCGCGACGAGTTCGACGTCGGCCTCGCGCGGGTCGGGGTTCTGCTCGCGAGCCTCTGGGTGGGGACGATTCTCACGCTGCTTGCGTGGGGTCTCCTCGCCGATCGGCTCGGCGAGCGCATCGTGCTCGGGACGGGACTCGCAATCTGCGGCGTGCTCGCGGCGGCCGCCGGCTGGGCGGGTGAGTTCTGGACGCTCGTTGTCCTCCTGTTCCTCGCCAGCGCCGCTGGTGCCAGCGTCAATGCTGCAAGCGGACGCGCGGTTATGCAGTGGTTCGCGCCGGAGGAGCGCGGCTTCTCGCTGGGAATCCGGCAGACGGCGATTCCCCTCGGCGCAGGGATCGGAGCGGTTGCGTTGCCGCTGCTCGAGCGCGCGGGGGGTCTCGAGGCGGCGTTCACGTTCCTGGGCGCGCTGTGCCTCGCGGCGGCCGTCACGGCTGTGGTCGTGATCCGCGAGGCCCCGGTGCGAGACGCCGAGCTCGAGGGCGACGCGATCCCATGGACGCTTCACGATCGGCGGCTCTGGGCGCTGTCGGCCGGGAGCGGCCTCTACCTCTTCGGGCAGATTCCGCTGATGTCGTTCGCCGTGCTGTTCCTGCACGACGTGCACGGCATGTCGGTGGCCCGCGCGGGCGGTGTGCTGGCGGTGTTCCAGGCGGGAGCGGTCCTGACGCGGATCGCAGCCGGGCGGCTGTCGGATCGGCTCGGCGACCGGCTGCGGCCGCTCCGTTGGATCGGGCTCGCGAGTGCGGCCGGCCTGCTGGTGACGGCGCTGACAGCCGACGGCCGCCTCGCTCTCGTGATCCTCGTGGTCGTCGTCGCCGGCGCGATCTCGATGGCGTGGAACGGGCTGTCGCTCACTGCTGCCGCCGAGCTCGCCGGCCGGGCGCGGAGCGGCGCCGCGATCGGATTCCAGCAGACGACGCTCGGGCTGATCGGGGTCGTCGTCCCCGTCGTCTTCGCGGTCGTCGTCGAGAAGACGTCGTACCAGGCCGGCTTTGCGCTGGCCGCGCTCGGGCCCCTAGCGGGCTGGTGGATGCTAGGAAGGCTCCAGGAGAGCTAGCTGATGACGAGGCTACGAGCGCGGCTGGACGAGGTCTTCCGGATCGGGAACGGCGTCGGCGCGAATCGGGTCGGCGGGACGCCGGAGGAGGATCAGGCGTGCGAGCTCGCGGTCTCCTGGATGGAGGCGGCCGGGTTGGAGGTCGAAGTCGACGGCCGCGGGAACGTGATCGGCCGTCTGCGGGGGACGAGTCCCGAGCTGCCCGAGGTCTGGACGGGATCCCATCTCGACTCGGTCCCGGCCGGGGGCAAGTACGACGGGGCGCTCGGAGTGGTGGCCGGCCTCGAGGCGGTCGAGGCGATCGGACCGTCGGAGCGAACGCTCGGCGTCGTCGTGTTCCGCGACGAGGAAACGGGCTGCCACGGAAGCCGCTGGCGGGTGAGGCACGGCGCCCTGCCGGGAAGCTGCGTCGAGCTCCACGTCGAGCAGGGACCGAAGCTCGAGCGGGCCGGCGTTCCGCTCGGGGTGGTCACGACCATTGCCGGGATCGTCCGGTGCTCGCGCGAGTTCGGTGGTCGCGCGGATCACGCCGGCACGACGCCGATGGACGTTCGCCGCGACGCTCTCGTCGCGGCGGCGGAGTACGTACTCCGCGTCCGGGAAGTCGCGGCCGGGATCGAGGGCGCGGTCGCGACTGTCGGTCAGCTGGACCTCCAGCCGGGCGCGGCGAATGTGGTTCCGGAACGCGTTCGGCTGATGGTCGACGCCCGCGCCCCCGACCAGGAGCGTCTCGACCGGCTCGCAGCCGAGCTCGGGCTCGAGGACGCGCACTACGTGATCCCGCCGGTCGCGCTTTCGCCCGCCGTCCTGAGGGATGAAGTCGAGCGGCGCGGCCTACCGGTCGTCGAGCTACCGTCGGGCGCGGGCCACGACGCGGGTGTGCTGGCGGCGGCGGGCGTCGAGTCTTCGATGCTCTTCGTCCGCAGCCTGAACGGCGGCGTAAGCCACTCCCCTGAGGAGCTTTCGAGCGACGAGGACATCGAGCTCGCGCTCGAGGTGCTAACCGCAACCCTGCGGCGGCTCGCCAAGGCCTAGTAACACAGTGTTACAAGGCGGAGGCTTGGCGCCCTCCGAGCAAGTAACACAGTGTTACTCTTTGCAGGACAGGTCCGGTGTCTGGCACGGGACTGTCACCTGTGGATTCGCCCTCAGCTCGCACGAGAGCAACAGCCGCCGCCGGAGCGGGGCTTTGCCCCGCGGAGGCACACACAGAACCGGTGGAAGAGACGAGCCAGCTCCGTCGCCGATGAGCCGAGAACCGTTCGCAAGGAGGGCTCGTGGGGAACCAGGGTTCCCACGCTCTCAGCGCTCGGGAACGAGATCGGCTGGGCGCCCTCCCAGAGCGTCAGGCGGCCGAGCACTTTGAGGTGCTGCTGGCCCTCGACGACCGTCGCGAAGTGGTTCGCCCACAGCTGGCCCGCCTTGCTCGCGAAGTTGCAGTAGCCGTACGGGAACAGCAGCTCGGTCTCGCTCTGGCCGCCGGGGTAGAGCGCGAGCTCCCCGGGATGCGGGTAGCTCGTCGCGTTCTCGGGGCCGATCCCGAGGTCGCGGTCGCCCCAGGGGATCCAGTTCGACTCGCCGCTCCAGCGGCAGTGGATGATCCGGTCTTCGAGTGGGAGCATCGCGCGGAACGCCTGGACGGTCTTCGGTGCCAGCTCCTCCTCGAAACGGGCGACGAACAGGAACGGCCCCGCCTGGATCTCCAGCATGCCCGGAACCTACTCGACCGAGTCGAGCCAGGCGCCGAGGGCCTCGCGCTCGTCCTCGGTCATCCCGGTGACGTTCCCGAGCGGCATCGCCTGCGTGCGGACCGCCTGCTCGCGGATCGCGTCGGCCTGCGTCTCGATCTGCTCGCGTGTGTCGAGGACGACGCCCGCCGGCGCGGTCTCGTACCCCTCCTGCGTCGGGTTCTCCGAGTGGCAGGGCACGCACCGCTGCTGGACGATCGCAACCGCCTCCGCCGCGCTCACCTCCTGGGCCGGAGCGCCGCCGCCTTCGTCGGGCCGCATCGCCACCGCCAGCGCCAGGGCTGCGAGGAGCGCGGTCGCCGGGATCCACCAGACCGTTCGTCCCTCGTGCCGGAGATTGAAGAAGTGCCGGATCCACGCTCCGATCAGCACCAGCGCGACGAGAACGAGCCACGCCTGATCGTGCTCGTACGTGAACGCGAAGTGGTTCGAGATCATCGTGAAGACGACCGGCAGCGTCAGGTAGTTGTTGTGAACCGACCGCCGCTTGGCCTCGAGCGCCAGCGCAGGATCCGGCTCGCGGCCGGCCTCCTTCGCCCGGATCAGCTCCCAGTGCGCCGGGATGATGTTGAAGAGGACGTTGGCGGCCATGATCGTCCCGAGCATCGCGCCGACCTGGAGGTACGCGGCGCGGCCTGAGAACACCTGTCCGGCGCCGTAGGCCGACGCGACGACCATCGCGAGCACGATCAGGCCGAGGACGACATCGCTCTTGAAGACCAGGCAGGCGAGGTCGTAGACCAGCCAGGCCGCCGCCAGGCCGATCAGGCTCGCCCCGATCGCCGCCGCCACCGGGATGTCCGCGACGGACTTGTCGATCAGGTAGGTCTCGGCGTTCCAGTAGTAGAGGATGACGAGCAGCGCGAAGCCGGACAGCCACGTCGTGTACGCCTCCCACTTGAACCAGTGCAGCGGCTCGGGCAGCTCATCCGGCACGACTCGGTACTTCGACATGCGGTAGAAGCCGCCGCCGTGGATCTCCCACGACTCGCCGGCGACGTCGGGCTCAGCGACCCGCGGACGACCGAGGTGATTGTCGAGCGCGACGAAGTAGAACGACGTGCCGATCCAGACGATCCCGGCGACCACGTGCAACCAGCGGGTACCGAGCTCGAGCCAGTCCTCCCAGTAGGGATCGATCAGCGCCGCTGCCAACGGTCCTGCGCGATCTCGACGAGCTCCAGGATCCCGGTTTCGAGCTCCTCTTCGCGTGAGCGGGCCAGCCGCTCGCGCATGACCGGGAGGATCTCGCTGCGCGGCCGGCCGGCGACGAAGACGACGAAGCGGAACCCGAATTTCTCCTCGTAGACCTGGTTCAGGTACGCGAGCTCGGTCAGCACAGTCGGGTCGCCGCCGTGCTGCTCGGGTGAGGGCTCCCCGATGCGAGGGTGGGCGGCCAGCGCCTCGGCCTTGTCCTCGTCGGAGAGGCCGGCGGCGATCACCGCCGCCTGACCGAGCGGATCCTCGGTCCCGGCGAGCACCTCGACGAGTGCGCTGCGGCCGCTGAAGAGCTCCTCGAGCTCGGCGGCGCTCAGCTGCCGCGGTAGCTCGCGCATCCGAAGGGAGAGACGAGGAGCGGGACGTGGTAATGGCCGTCTTCGAGGGCGACCTCGAGCTCGACGCGACGGAAGAACGGCGACGGCGGGTGGAAGATGAGCCGGTAGGCCCCGGGCTCGAGCTCGGCTCCCAGCTCCGGAATCCGGCCGTCCTCGTTCGTCTCGCCCGAGCCGACGACCTCGCCGTCACGCCTGAGCTCGACCCGCACTCCCGCGGCGGGCCGCCCCGCGGCGGTGTCCAGCACGTGCGTGGAGAGCGAGACGCTCATGCGGCGAATCTTCGCGCCTGCACCCGATGTTGCCGGGCGATCTCGTCCTCGTCGGCCCGCACGAGCCGGCCATCCCGGACGATCTCCTCGCCGGCGACGAACAGTCGATCGACCCGGTGAGGGCCGGCGAGGACGAGGCCGGCGACCGGGTCGGCGGCACCGCCGAGCTCGAGACCGTCCAGCGGCCAGACGGCGAGATCGGCTCGCTTGCCGGGCTCGATCGACCCGAAGTCGTCGCGGCGCAGGAGGGAGGCGCCGCCGCGGGTGCCGAGCCGAAGCGCGTCCCGCACCGTCATCGCGTCCGGCCCGCTGCGGCCGCGCGCGACCAGCAGGGCCTGCTTGACCTCCAGGAAGAGGTCGCTGCGCTCGTTGGAGGCGGAGCCGTCGACGCCGAGCCCGACACGGGCTCCCGCGTCGAGCAGCTCGCGCACCGGCGCGATCCCGGCGCCGAGCCGCAGGTTCGACGTCGGGCAGTGCGCGACGCCCGTGCCCGTGTCCGCGAATCGCTGCACCTCCGCGGGCGACAGGTGGACGCAGTGGGCACACCAGACGTCGTCGGCGAGCCACCCGAGCTCCTCGAGGTACTCGACGGGCGAGCAGCCGTAGAGCTCGCGGCAGTAGGCCTCCTCCTCGACCGTCTCCGCGAGATGCGTGTGGAGCGTCAGCCCGAGACGTCGGGCGAGCTCCGCGGACTCGCGCATCAGCTCCTTCGTGACCGAGAACGGCGAGCAAGGCGAGACGGCGACCTCGATCCCGCGCTCGGCCAAACGCTCGGTCTCCTCGAGGATCGTCTCGGTGTCCTCGACCAGCGAGTCGGGCGGCAGCCCACCCTTGGACTCACCGAGGTCCATCGAACCGCGGCCGACGACGAGCTGGACGCCGAGCTCGGAGGCGGCCTGGATCAACGCGTCGATCACGCCCTCCTCCCCCTGCGGGAAGACGTAGTGGTGGTCGAAGGCCGTCGTGCATCCGGAGAGCGCGAGCTCGGCGAGCCCGGTTCGGGCCGCCGCGTACTCGGCCTCGCCGTCCAGGCGCGCCCAGATCGGGTAGAGGGTCTTCAGCCACGTGAAGAGGTCGGCCTGCTGCGCCTGGGCCCTGGTCAGGGTCTGGTAGAGGTGGTGATGAGTATTGACGAGGCCCGGCGTCACGAGCGCGCCTCCTAGGTCGATCCGCTCGTCCGCCTCCGGGGGCGCTGCCCCCGCCGACGGCGCCGACAAGTCCGTCCTCGATCAGCACCCAGCCGTCCTCGTGCTCGGTGTTCGCATCGTCCATCGTGACGATGTAGGCGCCGTGCAGCAGCGTCGTCATGCCCGCAGCGGGACGAGCTCGAAGCGGTCGACGTCGACGAGACCCCGATCGGTGATCTTCAACTTCGGGATCACGGACAGCGCGAGGAAGGCCATCGTCTGGAACGGTGAGGGCAGCTCGCAGCCGAGCGCATGGGCCGCCTCGACACAGGCCCGGCTGGCCGCGATCACCTCCTCGAGGCTCGCGTCCGAGAGCAGCCCGGCGACGGGGAGCTTGAGCTCGGCGCGGACGATCCCGCCGTCGATGACGACCACGCCGCCTCCGGTCTCGGACAGTCGCCGCACCGCTCGGAGCATGTCGTCGTCCTTGACGCCGACGACCACGGCGTTGTGCGCGTCGTGGGCGACGGTCGACGCCAGCGCCCCGCGCTCGAGCCCGAAGCCGCGAACGAGGCCGAGCCCCACCCGGCCCGTGCCGAGGTGCCGCTCGACGACCGCAATCTTGAGCAGGTCGCGCTCCGGATCCGCAACCACTCTTCCGTTCACGACCTTCGGCTCCTCGACGAGCGAGTCCGTGACGATCTGGTCGGCGACGATCCCGATCACGCGCGCCTGCCCGTCGCCCTCCCAGGTGATCGCGAAGTCGTTCGTCGAGAGCGGCCGGATGCGGACGGTGTGCTTGACCCATTCCGGCACCTCGGGCCGCTCGATCTCGCCGACCTCGCGGCCCGCCTTCAAGACCTTCTCAGGGAGGAAGGACTCGAGGTCGGGGAGGATGAGCACGTCGGCCTGGTAGCCGGGCGCGAGCGCGCCGAAGTCGCGAAGGCCGTGCCAGAGGGCCGGGTTCAGCGACGCCATCACGAGCGCGTCCTCCGGCGCGATGCCTGCCGCGACCGCGTCGCGCACCATCGAGTTCACGTGGCCTTCCTCGGCGATGTGCTCGGGCTCGCGGTCGTCGGTGCAGAAGGCGAGGCGGTGCGGCCCGAACTCGGCGACGAGCGGCAGGAGCTCGTGGAGGTTGCGGGCTCCGGACGCCTCGCGCATCAGGACCCACATGCCGGCGCGCAGGCGCTCACGGCCCTCCTCGATCGTGCTCATCTCGTGGTCGGAACGGATCCCCGCCGCCGCGTAGGCGTTCAGCTCCTTGCCGAGCAGGGAGGGCGCGTGCCCGTCGACGTGGGTCGCGCCGGGGAGCCCGAGCTTCACGAGCTCGGACTCGCTGCCGGAGACCACGCCGGGGAAGTTCATCATCTCGGCGAGGCCCAGCACCCGTCGGCGGCGAAGGAGCCCCTCCAGGTCGCCGGGGAGCAGCGGCCGCCGGGGCGACTCGAACTGCGAGGCCGGCACGCAGGACGAGGCCATGAAGAACACGTCCAGCGGGAGGTCCGCGCAGAGGTCGGCGAGCCAGTGCACGCCGTCGGTCCCGAGGACGTTCGCGATCTCGTGCGGGTCGGCGACGACGGCGGTCGTCCCGAGCGGGAGCACCAGCTTCGCGAACTCGTCGACCAGGAGCTTCGCGGACTCGAGGTGCATGTGGGCGTCGATGAAGCCGGGAACGACGTAGCGTCCGGAGGCGTCGAGCGTCTCGGCGCCGTCGTAGTCGCCGAGCCCGGCGACGTAGCCGTCGACGATCGCCAGGCTTCCCTCCAGCCACTCGCGTGTGAAGGCAGAGAAGACGCGACCGCCGCGAATGACGAGGTCGGCGGGCTCGTCTCCGCGGGCGACGGCGAGACGCCTGGCGAGGTCGGGCATTGCAGGGAGAACGTACTAGGGTTGGCCGCAGTGGACGTGCTGACTCCGCGCTCGCTCGACGAGGCGCTCGGGCTGAAAACTGAGCACCCGGACGCTGTTCCCATCGAGGGCGGGACGGACCTGATGGTCGAGCTCAACTTCGACCGCGCGCGCCCTCCGACGATCCTCAATCTCAACGAAGTGGCCGAGTTGAGGGGATGGTCGCGCGAGAACGGCGCTCTGCGCCTCGGGGCCTCGCTGACCTACACCGAGGCCATGGAGTCACCGCTGGCAGCCGAGCTCCCCGCGCTCGCCGAAGCCTCGCAGGACGGTCGGCTCGCCGCAGATCCGGAACCGGGGAACGATCGGCGGGAACCTGGGAACCGCGTCTCCGGCGGGCGACGCGCTCCCGCCGCTGCTCATCGAGGGCGCCGAGGTGGAGCTCGCGAGCCGGCGCGGCGTGCGCCGGCTGGCGCTCGGGGAGTTCCTCGTCGGGCCGAAGCAGAACACGCTTGCGCCGGACGAGCTGATCGTCGCCGTGTGGGTGACCCCGAGCGGCTCGCCTCAGACCTTCATGAAGGTCGGCCCGCGGAACGCGATGGTGATCGCCGTCTGCTCGCTGGCACTCGCCGCCGACCGGGAGAGAGGCGAGCTACGAGCCTCGTTCGGCTCGGCCGGCCCGGTGCCGGGGCTGGTCGTGGCGCCGCTCGACGACCATGAGTCGTTCCCCCGGCAGGTCGCGGCTGCGGCCAGCCCGATCGACGACGTGCGGGGAACGGCCGCCTACCGCCGGCATGCATTGCGCATCTTGACGGGCCGCGCCCTCGACCGGTGCCTCGCGTGAAGCTCGCGCTGACGGTCAACGGGGAGCAGCACGAAACCGAGATCTGGCCTGGCGAGAGCCTGCTCTACGCGCTGCGCGAGCGCCTCGGCCTCCCCGGCTCGAAGAATGCGTGCGAGCAGGGGGAGTGCGGCTCCTGCTCGGTGCTCCTGAACGGAAGCCTCGTCTGTGCGTGTCTGGTGCTCGCGGCGCAGGCGGACGGGCACGAGGTCGTCACGGTCGAAGGAGTAGCGGAGGCAGACGGCCTGCATCGAGTCCAGGAGGCGTTCGTCGAGACCGGCGCCGTCCAGTGCGGCTTCTGCACGCCGGGCCTCGATCGTTGCGACTGTTGACCTGCTGCGTCACAAGAGCGAGCCGAGCGACGACGAGATCCGCGAGGCGCTCTCGGGGAACGTCTGCCGCTGCACCGGCTACGCGAAGATCTTCGACGCCGTGCGTCTCGCGGCGAGCCGGGCGTGAGCACGAAGCTCGAGCTCGGACGGGTCGGCGAGTCGGTCAGACGCGTCGACGCGACCCCGAAAGTGACCGGCGAGTTCGCCTACTCGAGCGACCTCTATGCCGCCGGGATGCTCTGGGGCCACACGCTGCGCAGCCCACACGCGCACGCGCTGATCCGGTCGATCGACATCTCGCAGGCACTGGCGATGCCCGGCGTCCACGCGGTCATGACGCACGAGGACGTTCCCGGCGACAAGCGCTACGGGCTCGAGTTCGCCGACCAGCCGGTGCTCGCCTTCGAGCGCGTCCGGTACTACGGCGAGCCGGTCGCGCTCGTCGCCGCCGAGCATCCCGAGCAGGCGCGTCGTGCCGCCGAGAAGATCGTCGTCGAGTACGAGCTGCTCGAGCCGGTCGTCGACATGGAACGCGCGACCGAGCTGGAGCCGATTCACCCGCAGCAGTGGACGCTCGGCCACGGCTTTCGCGCACGACCCGCGCCCGAACGTCGTGCGCGACATGCGGATCGTGCGCGGCGATCCCGAGGCCGCGGGCGAGGTCTCGGTCGAGGGCTACTACGAGCTCGGGATCCAGGATCAGGCGTTCCTGGGCCCCGAGTCCGGCCTGGCCGTTCCGGACGGGGAGGGCGGCGTCGACATCTACGTGGCGACGCAGTGGCTGCACATCGACCGCGACCAGGTCGCGCCGTGCCTCGGGCTCCCGAAGCACATGGTCCGGATCCATCTCGCCGGCGTGGGCGGTGCGTTCGGCGGGCGGGAGGACCTGTCGATGCAGGTCCACGGCGCGATGCTCGCGCTGCACACGAACCGGCCGGTGAAGATCGTCTACACGCGCGAGGAGTCCTTCTTCGGCCACGTCCACCGGCATCCGGCGCGGATCCGCATGGAGCACCGCGCGAACCGCGACGGCAAGCTCGTCTGCGTCCGGGCGCTGATCCTGCTCGACGGCGGCGCGTACGCCTCGAGCTCGACGGCTGTGATCTCGAATGCGTGCTGCTTCGCGGTCGGGCCGTACGCGGTCGAGAACGCGCTGATCGAGGGGACGTGCGTCTACACGAACAACCCGCCCTGCGGCGCGATGCGGGGGTTCGGCGCCGTGCAGAGCTGCTTCGCGGCCGAGGCCCAGATGGACAAGCTGGCGGCCGCGCTCGGCATGGGCGCCGTCGAGCTGCGGCTGCGGAACGCGCTCGCACCCGGGGACTCGCTTCCTACGGGGCAGAAGGTCACCGGCGCGCTCCCCGTCGCCGAGGTGATTCGACGGGCAGCGGCGATTCCGGTGCCGGAGCCCGAGGAGCTGCCACGCGACCCGATCCGGCTGCCGGGCGGCGCAGGCAACACGACGCGCGGCGACGGCGTTCGCCGTGGGGTCGGCTTCGCCGTCGGGTTCAAGAACATCGGCTACTCGGAGGGGTTCGACGACTACACCGCGGCGCGCGTGCGGCTGTTCGCCGACGCCGAGGGCGAGCTGACGGCCGAGGTCCACTGTGCGGCTGCGGAGGTCGGTCAGGGCGTGACGAACGTGATCGTCCAGACTGCCCGGACCGAGCTCGAGACGGAGAACGTCGTCCTGGCGCCGCACACGACCGAGACGGTCGACTCGGCGGGCTCGGCGTCTGCCTCGCGGATGACGTGGATGGCGTCGGGGGCGGTGCAGATGGCGTGCCGTGCGGTCAATGACGAGCTCGAGCGGCGGGGCGGGCGGCTCGCACCCGGCGAGGAGATCGACTTCGAGCGCGTCTACCGGCATCCGCGCACGGCGCCGCTGGACCCGGAGACCGGCCAGGTCACGCGCGAGCGAGCGCACGTGGCCTTCGCGGTGGCGGCGATGCGCGTGGTCGCCGAGGTCGACGTCGAACTGGGCCTGACCCGGATCGTTTGGATCGGGACCGCGCAGGACGTCGGCAAGGCGTTGAACCCGCAGGCGGTCTACGGGCAGATCGAAGGCGGCACCGCCCAGGGCATCGGGCTCGCGCTGATGGAGGAGATCCAGACCCGCGACGGGCTGATCACGAACGCGAGCTTCACGGACTACCTGATTCCCACGACGCTCGACATGCCGCCGGTCGTCGCGGAGCTGATCGAGGATCCCGAGCCGTCCGCGCCCTACGGCGTGAAGGGCGTCGGCGAGCCGCCGACGGTCGTTTCGACCGCAGCGGTGCTGTCGGCGCTGCGCGATGCGACCGGACGAGAGCTGAACCGCGTCCCGGTGCGCCCGGACGACATCTGCCTCCCGGCCCGCTAGATCGATCCACACCCCAATGTGCCGTCAGGCCATGTCTCGCGGATGACGAGGAAACGTCTGCGGAACTTCGCGCGCCAGGCCATCGCGTCAGCGATTCCAGCTAGAACCGCCGGCCCGCCGGGACGTGTCCGGTGTCTGGCACCGGTCGTGTCTGCAGTGGACCCATTCGAGCGTCTCACGACATGCCCGTTGCGGCCGCGCCCCGGCGTTCAGGTTCGTGAGAGCGTGAACGCCGCGCCGAGGGCCAGGAGTAGGAGGCCGAGCAGTCGCCAGCGGTCGATCGGGATCACGTCCTGGCCGAACCACCCATAGCGGTCGATCAACGCTGCACTCACGAGGTTGCCGGCGATCACGAGCCCGACCGTCGCCGTGACTCCGATCCGCGGCGGCCCGACCGTGACCGCGAAGACGATGAAGACGCTCATCAGCCCGCCGATCCACAGCCAGGCCGGCTCATGAAGCACCGCGCGGACCCCGGCGAAGCTCCGTTCCCACAGGAGAAGTGCCGCGAGCCCACCGAGCAGGGCGACGATGACCGAGAACGCGACCGCCGGCACGATCCCCACACGCTCGCCCAGCTCGCCCATGACCGCGGCCTGAACCGACCCCGCCAGCCCGGCCGTCACCGTCATCACCACCGCGACCGCCGTTCCGCTCGACATAGGGCGAAGCTATACGCTCCGGCGCGTCCTCGGAGAAAGGAGTTGCATGGTTCGAGCCTTCGTCCTCTACGAACAGGAGCCCGACGCGGCCCGCTACGAGCAGCATGCGGAGCTCTGCCGGAAGGTCCCGGGCGGGACGTTCCGCCACGGCCGGGTCTTCGGGGCGCCGATGGGCGAGCCGAAGTTCCCGTACTACGCCGAGTGGGAATTTGCCGACATGGACGCGTTCAAGTCGGCCGCCCGAACCGACGAGTTCATGGCCACGGGCAAGGACGGGATGGAGATGGGCATCCCGTTCCACGTGCAGTTCGCCGAGGTCGAGTGAGCACGGAGGCGGCGACGTCGCGCCCTGCCGCTCTCGGTGCGATCGGCTCGACGCCGGTCGCCCGGCTCGAGGCGCTCGCCGAGCCAGGGACGGCAGAAGTCTGGGTCAAGCTCGAAGCAGCGAACCCGACGGGCTCCTACAAGGACCGGATGGCCTTGGCGATGATCGAGGGCGGCGAGCGCTCCGGCCGCCTCCGTCCGGGCCAGACGGTCGTCGAGTACTCCGGCGGCAGCACCGGCTCGTCACTCGCTCTCGTGTGCGCGCTGAAGGGGTCATCCGCTTCGGATCGTGACCTCGGACGCGTTCGCCGCCGAGAAGCTCGCGACGATGCGGGCTCTCGGCGCCGAGCTCGAGGTGCTGCCGAGCCCGGAGGGCATCACGCCGCAGCTGCTCCCGCGGATGATCGAGCGCGCCGCCGAGATCGTCGACGAGGTCGACGGCTTCGCCACCGACCAGTTTCGAAACGCCGACATGGTCGAGGGATACCGTGCGCTCGGTCGCGAGCTGCTCGACCAGCTCGACGGCCGAATCGACGCCTTCTGCGCCTACATCGGCACCGCAGGCTGCTTTACCGGGGTGACGCGGGAGCTCCGCGAATCGCTCCCGGAGCTGCGCCGGGTGGGCATAGAGCCGACAGAGTCGCCGGCGATCTCCGAGGGCCGCGTCGGAACCCACCACATCGAGGGGGGCGGCGCCGGCTTCTGGCCTCCCCTGCTCGAGCGCGACGACTTCGACGAGGTCCGCACGGTCTCGACCGAGGACGCCATCGCGATGGCGCGCCGCGCCGCTCGCGAGGACGGCATCTTCTCCGGGCCGTCCACCGGCGCGAACCTGACGGTCGCACTGGAGCTCGCTCGCGAGCTCGGCGAAGGGAAGCGCGTCGCGACCGTTCAGGTCGATTCGGGGCTCAAGTATCTGGCGGGTGAGGTGTATGCCTGAGCCCAGCTACCCCCGCCCGGTCTCGCCTGACGAGCTCGGCTTCGAGCGCATCGTCTACGAGAAGGCGCCGCCGCGGGCCACGATCACGCTGAACCGGCCGGAGGTGCTGAACGCCTTCGACTTCCAGATGCTCCGCGAGCTCGCACGGGCCTGCGAGGACGCATCGTGGGACGACGAGATCCGCGTCGTCGTGCTCACCGGCGCCGGCCGCGCCTTCTGCGTCGGCGCCGACCTCCGCACCTGGGCCGAGGACTACCTCGGCAAGCCGACCGAATACTGGAAGTGGTTCGGGGCGTTCAAGGACGCCCACGACCGGCTGCGTGAGATCGGGAAGCCGACGGTTGCCCGCATCAACGGGATCGCCGTCGGCGGCGGGAACGAGCTCCAGATGGCCTGCGATCTCGCGGTCATGGTCGACGACGCCTTCATCCGCCACGTCGGGCCCGAGCACGGGTCAGTGCCGGCAGGTGGGGCGACGCAGTGGCTCACGATCATGGTCGGCGATCGCCGAGCCCGGGAGATCGTGCTGATGTGCGAGGAGCTGCCGGCCAAGAAGGCCGAGGAGTGGGGGCTCGTGAACTGGGCCGTCCCGGCGGCGGAGCTCGACGCGAAGACCGACGAGGTCGTCGACAACCTCGCGCGGAAGCTCCCGCAGACGACCCGCTACGCGAAGCAGCACCTCAACTTCTGGCGCGACTTCGCCTGGCACGAGACGATCAACCACGCGCGCGACTGGCTCGCGCTCTCGATGGCGACCGACGAGCCGAAGGCGGCGATCGAGAAGTTCCTGAAGAAGAAATGAACGACGAGCTCGTTGTCGTCGAGCGCGACGGTCAGATCGCGACCGTCCTCCTCAATCGCCCGCAGCAGCTGAACGCGCTCTCGGACGAGCTGATGGGCGCGCTCGTCGACGCCCTCGAGGAGCTCGACCGCGACGACGGCGTGCGCTGCATCGTCCTCGGCGGCTCCGACAGAGCCTTCGCCGCCGGCGCCGACATCGGCCAGCTGGCGCAGACGTCCCCGATCGAGATGTACGCCCAGCGGCGTATCGACTACTGGGACCAGATCAGGGCGCTGCGGACACCGCTCGTCGCCGCGGTCTCCGGCTTCTGCCTCGGCGGCGGCTGCGAGCTGGCGATGGCGTGCGACCTGATCGTCGCTTCGGAGACGGCGAAGTTCGGACAGCCGGAGACCGGGCTCGGGATCATCCCCGGCGCCGGCGGCACCCAGCGGCTGACGCACGCCGTCGGGAAGGCGCTGGCGATGGACGTGATCCTCAGCGGGCGCTTCCTCTCGGCGGACGAAGCGCTCCGGGCGGGGCTGGTCGCGCGCGTGGCCGCGAAAGAGGCCTGGCTCGAGGAGGCGAAGCGGGTCGCGCGGGACATCGCCGTCGAAGGGGCCGGTCGCGAACCGGCTCGCGAAGGAGGCGATCGACCGGGCCGACGAGGGCCCGCTCACCCTCGGCGTCGAGTACGAGCGGCGGTTGCTCTACCTTGCGTTTGCATCCGAGGACGCGAAGGAGGGTCTCACCGCGTTCCTCGAGAAGCGTCGGCCCGACTTCAAGGGGAGGTAGCGATGCCGAATGTGGACGAGGCGCTCAAGGGAGCCCGTGACGCGATCACCGTGAAGCGGGTGTACGGCGATCCGATCGAAAGCGACGGCGTGACGGTCGTGCCCGCCGCCGCCGTCGGTGGCGGCGGTGGCGGCGGCGGCGACGACGAGGGCAACGGCGGTAGCGGCTTCGGTCTCCGAGCGAGGCCGGCCGGCGCGTGGGTGATCCGCGACGGCGAGGCCACGTGGCGCCCCGCGGTCGACCTGAACCGGATCGCGTTCTACGCGTTCCTGCTCGGGGTCGTCGTCGCGTTCCGCCGGCGCTAGACGTCCAGCTCGACCGGCGTGAGGTCGATCGCGAACGTGTCGCCGCCGCGGTAGACGGTCGCGCGAAGCGTCTGCCCGATCAGGTCGCCGACCATCAGGCGCTGGAGGTCGTCGACCCCGTCGACCGCCTTCCCGTCGACCTCGAGAATGAGATCCTCGGGTCGGAGCCCAGCTTGATCCGCGGGACTGCCCTCGACGATCTCGACGACCTCGATCGCCGTCTCGCGCTGAAGCTGCTGCGCGAGCCGCGGCGGGAGCGGCCGCGAGCCGCCCGCGATCCCGATGTACGCGCGGCGGAAGAGGCCTTCGCTCATCAGCGCGCCGATGATCCGGCGGGTCGCGTAGTCGATCGGCACGGCGAGCCCGAGGCCGACGCCCGCGACCGCGGTGTTGATGCCGACGACGCGGCCCTGGCCGTCGGCGAGCGCACCGCCCGAGTTACCCGGGTTGAGCGCGGCGTCGGTCTGGATCACGTTCTCGACCAGCCGGTACTGGCGCCGCGAGCGGACCGGCAGCGACCGCCCGAGCGCGGAGACGACCCCGGCGGTCACCGATCCTGCGAAGCCGTTCGGGTTGCCGATCGCGACGACCAGCTGGCCGACGCGGAGGTGCTCGGCGTCTCCGAGCTCCGCCGGTGGGACGTCGCGGGCGTCGAGCCTGAGGACGGCGAGGTCGGAGAGCGGATCGGATCCGACGACCTCGAACTCGAGCTCACGGCCGTCGACGAAGGACGCTCTGCCGGCGCTGTCGGTGCGCTCGACCACGTGAGCCGAGGTGAGCATGAAGCCGTCCGGCGTGATGACGACGCCGCTGCCGGCGCCGTCCAGTCTGCGGCCCCCGCGCACGCGCCGCGACACTCGGAGGTTCGCGACGGACGGCGAGAGGCGCTCGGCCACGGCCGTGACGACCCGCGAGTAGGCGTCGAGCGCTTCCGCCTCCGTTGGGAGCGGCGTCGCGCCGGAGGCTTGGTCAGCGTTCCGCTCGGCGCGAATGAAGTGCAGGGAGCCCACGGGGCCAAGGTAGCTCCCCCGCGCAAGGCTGCGTCGACCGGATGCTTAGCGGCTCGTCTCGATCGTCTTGAGCACCTGCGCGAGCAGCAGCGTGCCGAGACCTGCGGTCGTCAGTGTCAGCAGACCGATGATGATCAGGACGAACGGGTCGGAGAACGGATCGTCGGCGGCGGCCTCGATGCGATCGGGGATCTGCCCGACCTTCCTGGCCACTGCCCCCGTCGCGGCGACGATCGGCTTCTTCCCTCTTCTTGATCACGGCCTCCACGCTTCCACCGGAGCTCTCGCCGCCGCTGCTGCTGCCGCCGCTCGAGCCTGCGACTGCCTTGCCGCTGGTCGAGCCGCTACCCGCGGTCTCGGCGGGTCGACAAACGGCTGCAGTGCGCGCCTTGCGGAGCTTGCCGTTCGCGATCACGACCGTCACGTCGGCAACCTCAGCGACGCGCCCCGAGGACGCATGATCAGGCGGTAGGTGCCATCGCGTAGGCGACCGCGGAGCGAGACGCGGTTCACACCGGCGCGCCCGCGCATGTCGAAGCTGCCGACGCGCGTGCACGAGGGGTAGACGCGAACGACCGTGACGCGAAGCTGCGCGGGCCGGGAGAGGCTGAAGACGAGCGTCGTCTGGGCGTTTCGTCGACTGCGCTGAACGACCGGTCGCGACCTGCGCCGAACGGAGGCCGCCCGATTGCGGGCTCGGCGCGTGCGGGTCGCGACCGGTTTCGGGGGAGCGGAGTCGCCCTCGGACCCGGTCGGCGCGCTCGGTGTAGGGCTCGCCGGTGCCGGTGTGGATCACCCGTCTCCCCGCTCGACGGCGGGGGCGCTGAGCCACCGGACGCAGGCGGCGGCGGCTGCGCGGGTGAAGGAGGCGGCGGCGGCGGGCGGAGGCGGAGGCGGAGGCGGCGGAAGCGCAGGCGGCGGCGGAACCGCCGGTGGCGGCGGGGCGGAAGGAGCGGAGGAAGCGGTGGCAGCGGTGGAGGCGGCGGGAGCGAAGGCGGCGGCGGCAGCGGCGGTAGCGGTGGCAGCGGCGGCGGTGGCGGCAGCGCCAGGTTGACCGAGACGTTCGGCAGGTTGACCGAGACGTTCGGCGGGGCGATCTCCGCCGCGGCACCCGCGGGTGCAAGCAACGCGATCGCTACGACTACGGATATGAAAACTGGCCGCATCACGACTTCTAGTGACGTCGGTGCGGCCGCGTCGGGTGCAAGACTAGGCCATGGCGGAGGTTGAGGCAAGTCGCGACGGCGCGGTGCTCACGATCGTGCTCAACCGGCCCGAGGTCCTGAACGCGTTCAATGCGGCTCTCCATGCGGCTCTCGGTGCCGCGCTCAAGGACGCGCGCGACCCGGAAATCCGCGCTGTCGTCATCACGGGCGCCGGCCGTGGCTTCTGCGTCGGGCAGGACCTGACCGAGTTCCGCGACGCCTCGGGCGAGATCGCCGATCGGCTGCGGACCACCTATCACCCGAACCTGCTCGCGCTCCGCGCGCTCGAGAAGCCCGTGATCGCCGCCGTCAACGGGCCCGCGGCCGGCGCGGGCCTCTCGTTCGCCTGTGCGTGCGACATCCGGATCGCGGCCGCCTCCGCCACGTTCATCCCGGCCTTCATCAACATCGGCCTGATCCCCGACTCGGGCGGGACGTTCTTCATCGCGCGGCTCCTTGGGACCGGCGCGTGCCTTCGAGTGGATGACGTCAGGCCGCCGGCTCAGCGCCGCGGAGGCGCTCGAGTGGGGGCTCGTCTCGGAGGTCGTCGAGGACGACGCGCTGTCGGCGCGCGCCGCCGAGCTCGCCGCGACCCTGGCTGCGATGCCGACGCGTGCGATCGGGATGACGAAGCGCCTCTTCGACGCGGCGCCGACCAACAAGCTCGAAGAGCAGCTCGAGCTCGAAGCTCAGCTCCAGTCAGCGGCGACGAAGTCCGAGGACTTCCGCGAGGGCGTCGCGGCGTTCCTCGAGAAGCGCGACCCCGACTTCAAGGGCCGCTAACTCGGGCTCGCGCAGGTCACGAAGCCGAGCTGCCGGGCGATGCGTGCCGCCTCGCCGGCCGGAGCGAGTGACTGCTGGAGGGCGGCCTGGGCCCGAGCCTCGCGCCCGGCGTAGGCCTCCTCGCCGGCCTGCTCCGCGAGGTCGAGCTGCTGGTCGAGCAGGTCGATCATGCGGTCGTAGTCGTCGGCCGAGTCATCCGGCGGCGTGAGTGTTCTCAGCTCCCGGTTCTGCTCGCGCGCAATCGGCACGGCTCGGCGCATGTAGACCGCGAAGTCGCGCAGGAACGTTTGCGGCGCCGGGATGCCCCCGATGCGCTGGACGTACCCCTCGCAGACGGCGTCGGCCTGCTGCGCGAAGCGCTCCTGCTCGCCGTCGCCGCCGCCGCCGCCGATCTCGCAGCCGGCGAGCAGGACGACGGCTAGTCCGACCACTAGGGCTTGACGGCCCATAGGTACGCCTTCGCCATCCGCCAGACCCCGCGACCGTTCTCGACCAAGGGTCGCAGCTGGTCGACGAAGGCAGCGCGTTCCTCGGCTGTCAGCGCTTGATCCATCGCTTCCTCGAGCGTCGGCAGCTTCGGATTCCAGGAGCTGTGCAGGAAGGTCGTCCAGCGCTGCCCGTCCGGCGGCTCGATGTCGGCCTCGTACGCCAGCTTGATCGGGAAGAAGCCGGCACTCTCGGCCAAGACGAGCAGGTCGCGCTCGTCGAAGTCGACCATCGGGTCGGTGCGCGGCTGGATCTCGTCGTACACGGCATTCAGCTTCTCGATCAGCCTTCCATCCACGTCGTAGCCCCACGTGCGCTGCCGCTCGTCCATGCCGAAGCGGTTGATCGGCTCGAAGAGCGACACGTCTTCCGCCGGGACGCAGCACGCGGTGGAACTCCCGAAACGCACGCTCCTTGTCTTCGACGTAGATCAGGACCGATCGGGTGGTGACGACGTCGACGGAGGCATCGTCGATCCCGGCGAGCGCTTCCGCCGGCGCCTCGACGAAGCGGCAACGGTCGAGGAGGCCGGCCGCGTCGGCAAGCTCACGGCAATCGTCGAGCAGCGGCTGAGAGATGTCCGCGAAGATCACTTCGGCCGCGCCCCGCTCGAGCGCTCCGAACGCGATCAGGCCGTTGCCGCAGCCGACGTCGAGGAGCGTCTCGCCGGCACGGAGCCCAGCGTTGTCGAGGACGCGATCGCGAACTGCGCCGAGCTGCTCGAGCATCCGCGCCTCGTACTCGGCGTCACCGCCCGTCCGGCGGGTGCGGATCCAGTCCGCCCAGCTGTCGCTCACGCCTGGAGCGCGGACAGGACCTCGTCGTCCTCGGGGAAGCGCCCGGTCTCGTGCTTGGAGTAGAGAAGCTCGCCGTCGCGGACGACGTCGAACTGGCCCTTGCCACCCGGAATGTCCTTTGCCGAGATCCCGCTCGCCTCCAACACGGCCACGAGACTCGCGGCCCGCTCGTCGTAGCCCGTTCAGGTCGGGCAGTAGTAGATCTCGACCACGACGTGCGTGAGCCTACCTGTCGGCCGCCCACCAGCTTCCCGCGTAGAATCACTTCGTGCGGATCATCCTCGGCGCGGTGATCGTCCTCTTCCTGTTCCTGTGGGTGCGCGCCGTCCTCGACGTCTTCCGACGGCCGGACCTCTCAGGGCTTGGCAAGGTCGCCTGGGCGATCGGCATGCTCGTCTTCCCGTTCATCGGGCTGCTGATCTACACCCTGCTCCGGCCGGCCGACTCGGTGATCGCCGAGCGCCGCCGGGCCTGATCGCACCCAGGCAGTAAAGGCTTCGATCCCGTCGACGACGGCCTCGAAGCGGATCGAATGGAAGAGGTCGAACGCGTGGTGCGCCCCGGGCAGCTCTGCGTAGACCACCGGGTTGGACGAGGTGCTCCGCAGCTCCATGACGAAGCGTCGGGCATCCTCGACGAGCACCAGCGTGTCCCGATCGCCATGCGCTACGAAGAACGGCGGCGCATCCGTGCTCACGTACGCCATGGGTGACGAGGGTCGCGGCCAGTCCGTGCCTGGGGAGCCGTAGAAGCCGTACAGCGAGATGGCGGCGGTGACCGAAGTGTCCGCATCCTCGAAGCCGGGCTGGAACACCGGGTCGTTGGGCGTGAGCGCAGCCATCGACGCCAGGTGACCCCCGGCGGAGCTTCCGGCAACGAACAGAACGCCGGGTCGGCGCCGTACTCGTGGCCGTGTTCCCGAACCCAGGCGATCACCTTCTTGACGTCGATCAGGTGATCCGGGAACTCCGCGGCCGGGCTCAGGCGGTAGTTCGCGCTGATGCACACCCAACCCTGGCTCGCGAGGCGGTAGATGAGCGGTCGCGCCTCTCTGTTCTTCCGGCCGCTGCGGAACGCTCCCCCGTGGAAGTAGACCAGCGTGGGCCCGCCGGACGGGACGGGAGCGATGACGGTAGACGTCGAGCTGATTCCACTTGCCCGCAGGGCCGTAGCTGACGTTCGCGATGCGTTCGACATCGCGAGGGCGGATGAAGAAGGACAAGGGCGCGAACAGGATGCGCGCCCATGGGAGCCGGCGTCGCAGTCTCCAGTCAGCACCGAGGCCTTCGCTCAACGCCTGCTCGATCACCGCGCGCGTTCGCAGCGCTCGCCGGACGACGACTGCGAGCCCGACGGTCGTCAGGACGGCCAGACCGAACCCAACCCAGCCGACGGGCGTATTCAGGTCGCGCTGGGCGATGGCCAACAGCGTCGAGGCGAGCAGCCAATAGAACAGAAAGAACGGCAGCTCGTTGACCAGGAAGCCGAGCCAGTAGCTCCAGTTCGTCGGGCTCGACCGGCGGGGCCGCGGCGGCGCTAGGGCAAACAGCGTCACGAGCGCCGCCAGCGCCGTCGTCACCAGGTAGCCGATCGGCACCTAGATGGTCTTGAACTGCTCGAACGGCTGCCGGCAGCTGCTGGCAGTAGCGCAGCGAGCGGCAGGGGGTCGGCCCGAAGATGTTCTCCAGCTTCGTGTCGGTCGAGCCGCAGTACGGGCAGCGGAACGTGCCGCGCTGGAGCTGGACGAGCTGCGGTGCGCCTGCGCCACGCGGCGCCGGCGGCGCGAAGCCCGCTTCGCGGAGCTTCTCGCGGCCCTCCGGTGTGATCCGGTCGGTCGACCACGAGTCGTCCGAGATCACCTGGATCTCGGGCTCGCCGCCGAGCTCGCGCACCTTCGCCGCCATCTGGTCGCGCATGACCTCGAGTGCGGGACAGCCGAGAAACGTCGGCGTGAACTCGACGCGCACGCGCCCGTTCTCGACCTCGACGTCGCGGACGACGCCGAGCTCGACGAGCGAGATCACCGGGATCTCGGGATCGGGGATCTCGGCGAGCGCGCCCCAGACCTGGGCTTCGGTCACCACGTCGCGCCCACCACCGAGCGTCGCACCATCGTCATCTCGTCCCAGAGCGCGCTGAACTCCGGCGCGTGCCCGTCGCGCTCGTCGACCAGCGGTCGGAGCTCCTCGAGCGCGGCCGTGTAGCGCGGCTCCTCGGCCAGCCGTTCGTGCCACATCTGCGCGTGCATGCGGTGGTAGGCCTCCTCGCGGTCGATCTTCGCGGCCAGACCTGCGATCTCCGGATCGTCGGAAGCCTTCAGCGCCTCGAGCCGGCGAGCGTCCGCCTCCTCGTAGAGGTGATGGCGCGCGATCGTCCGCGCCCAGTCGGGCACGAGCCGCAGCTCGACGAGGCGCGAGCACCGGTACTCGTCCGGCGCGCGGTCGAAGGCGAGCTCGTCCGCCGTCGTTCCCAGCTCCTCGGCGACGAGCTGGTAGAGCGCCCGCGCGTGGCCGATCTCGTTCTGGGCGATCGACGAGAACGCCACGTCCTCCTCGAGGAACGGCGCGATCCCGGTCCACTCGGAGTTCCGCCAGCCGAGGACGAGCTCGTCGTCAGCGATCGGAAGGAGCAGCCGTTCCCGCTCTTGCACGAGCCTCCCTCAGCTTCTCCTTCAGCGGATACCCGTCCACGCGGTGGTAGTTGCGCTCGAGCTCGTCGACGAAGTCGTCGATCTCATCGATTGCGTCGCGCGGCACGACCCAGAGCGCGACCGACTCGCCGCGCCGGCCGTACTGCTCCCGCGCGTACCACTCGGCGAAGGTCTCGTCGGGCGCCTCGATCGACCCCGCATGCTGGAAGGGCTGGCCCTTCCGCTCCAGCCTGAAGACCTCGTAGATCACGCCGCCTGGGCGAGCACCGCCCGGCGCACCCACGCCGTCTCCTCGCGCGTCGTCCGACGGAGGTCGAGCCGGTCCTGGGTCCTCGGGCCGTGGCCGGTGACGACGTGCTTGAGCTCGTCCCAGTCGGGCTCGGTGAACTCCCAGACGCCGTCCTCGCGCTTGCGCAGCTTCGGGTCGGGCACGGTCAGGCCGAGCTCCCAGATCTGCGGGACGTAGCCGTCGAGGAACTGCTGGCGCGCCTCGACGTTGCCCTGGCTCTTGATCCGCCAGACGTACATCGGATCGTCTTCCTTCGGGATCGGGTTCCCGTGGAACTGCATCAGCGGGCCCCACCAGCGCGTGACGGCCTCCTGGACGAGCTCGCGCTGCTCGTCGGTGCCGTTCATCATCGTCAGGATCACGTCGCGGCCGTGGAGGATGTGGAACGACTCCTCCCAGCAGATCTTCTTCATGATCCGCGCGTAGGGCGCGTACGAGCACTTGAGGAGCGCCTTCTGGCTGATGATCGCGGCCGCGTCGACGAGCCACGCGATCACGCCGACGTCGCCCCAGGTCTTCGTCGGGTAGTGGAAGACGTTGTGGAACTTGCTCTTGCCCGAGATCAGGTCCTCGAGGCACTGCTCGCGCGGCTTCCCGAGGTCCTCGACGACGCGGTAGATCAGCTGCGCGTGGCCGACCTCGTCCTGGACCTTCGCGGTCAGCGCCAGCTTCCGCTGAAGCGTCGGCGCGCGGAGGATCCACTCGCGCTCGGGGAGGACGCCCATCAGCTCCGAGTTGCCGTGCATCTCGATGAACTTGACGAGCTTCGCCCGGTAGTCGTCCGGCATCGGGTCGCCCGTCTCGACCTGCCCGCCGCCCTGCACGTACTCGAGAAACTCCTGCTCGTTCATGCGCGCTCCTTAACGAACGATCGTTAGGCTCCATCGTACTATCTCCACGCTTCGCACTGAGCTAACCCGAGAAGCCGCCCGCCTCTTCGCCGAGCGCGGCTACCACGGCACCTCGATCGGCGACCTCGCGAAGGCGCTCGGCGTCCAGAAGGGCTCGCTCTACGCGCACATCGACTCCAAGCAGGACCTGCTCTACGAGGCCGTGCGCGAGGGGGCGCAGGCGTTCCATGCCGCGCTCGACGAGCTCCCCGACGACCTGCCCGTGCTCGCGCGGATCCGGCTCGCGCTGCGGGCGCACCTGCGCGTCGTCGCCGAGCAGCTCGACGTCGCCACCGTCTTCGTCCGCGAGTGGCGCTACCTCGAGGGCGAGCGCGCCGACGAGTTCCTCGCCGAGCGCCGCCGCTACGAGGAGCGCTTCCGCGCGCTCTTCCGCGAGGGCCGCGAGCGCGGCGAGCTTCGCACGGATCTGGACGACCACGCCGCCGCCCTGCTCGTCCTCTCGGCGGCGAACTGGGCGTACACGTGGCTGCCCGCCGGCGCCGACACCGACGAGCTCGCGGACCGCTTCCTCGGCATCCTCGTCGACGGCGTGCGCGGCTATTCGACGCCGGCGTAGAAACCGATCGGCGTCAACCACGTAGACACAACTGGGGCTTGACAATCCTCGATAGCCGTTCGAAGATCGCCCCTGCGTCCTTCCGCGGAAGGACGCTGTTGCTGTTTTCCGGAGGGGAGGGCAATGCGAATCAAGTTCCTCACTGGGGGCTGCCCTGGTGGCTGCCCTGGGCGTGGTCATGCTCCCGAGCTCGGCTTTCACGGCTGCGCGAAATCCACGAGCACGCGGACGAAGCGGTCGATTACGACAGCCGAGTCGGGAAGATCGCGCCGACGAAGCTCCAGCGCGCACACGCCAAGCGGATCAAGGCGAACGTGACGTGGAGCCAGTTCGGAACGCCGGCCTCGCTCTCGAGGCGCGGCAAGTTCCTGGCCAGAGGGGTGCGCGGCAAGACCGCCGCCGACGCGGCCAGGTGGTACCTCAATCGACACAAGAGGCTCTTCGGCCTCAGCTCGATCAACCAGCTGGAGCTCGTGAGGGCCAACCGGCTGACCGGGAGCAACGGCTGGGCGGTCAACTTCCGACAGGTCTTCGGCGGGCTGCCGGCCGCTGAGGGCGGTCTGGTCACCGTCGGCGTCACCGGGACGGCAAGGCGCGGCTGGAAGATCGGCTACGTCTCGTCCGCGCTGACGCGAGACCGGTCGCTCGCCGGCAGCGTGAAGCTCTCGTCGGCCAGCGCGTGGGTGACCGCGGCGAAGAGCGTCGGGCTCACCCGTTCGGTCGCCAACGTGCTCACCCGAAAGGCTGCACGGGGCTGGACTCAACCTCGGCGTCTCGGGTCTCGAGACGCAGCGGGCCAGGCTCGTCGCGTTCCCGACCGTCCGCAACGGCGTCGTGCCGGCGTTACGAGACGCTCGTTCTCGATACGAAGGCTGCGAAGCCGCTGGCGCACCGCGTCTACGTCGACTCCCGCAACGGCCGCGTGCTCGCTCGATCCAACCTCGTCGACCACGCGTCCTCGGGCCTCAAGCTGCTGGCGACGACGCACACGTTCAACGGCGAGTTGCCGGCCGGCGACGCTGGCTGCGGTCCCGACCACACGTTCACGATTCCCGCCGGGAACCGGGCGTTGGACGGGTTCGCCGCGGCGACGGTGATCACGAACGACCTGGTGCTGTTCCTGATCAAGGACGGCGTCGTGCTGGTCGAGGCCGACACGCTGTTCTCGCCGGAGCAGTTCCGGTACGAGCCGGCGGGCGGCGTGCCTGCGGGCGACTACGTCGTCCGGGTCTGCGACTTCGCCCGGGTCGGTGCGGGCTGGGCAGCCCCGCGCACGTACACCGGAACGTTGACCGAGGACGACTCGCCGGCCCCGCCGCCGTACCTGGCGCGGTGGAAGGTGTTCCCGGCGCAACCCGCCGCTGCACCTGCTGCCGGCGGATCCCTGGAACAACCCGAGCACCGACACGCGCCAGACCTGGTGCTGGGTGGCTGCCCCGGGTTGCGACCGCGTGGTCGGCAACCTCGCCTCGCGCGGGCCGTGGGACCACGACCACAAGCTGAACACACCGACGTTCACGACCAAGGGCAACAACGCCAGGTCGGCGACGTCGTGGACCGACCCGTTCCTGCCCAGTCCGCCGCAGTTCATCGCCGACCAGCGCGACGCGGGACTACAGCTTCCCGTGGACGAACGACTGGTTCAACCGACGACTGCGAGCCGACTCCGAACGGGCCTCCGGGCTCGACGTGGGACGACTCGGCGGCGACGGTCAACCTGTTCGTCGCGCACAACCGGATGCACGACTGGGCGTACTTCCTGGGCTTCACGGAGATGAACTGGAACGGTCAGGACTACAACTTCGGCCTGACCGAGAAGTTCCGGGAGAACGACCCGATCATCGGCAACGTGCAGGCCGGCGCTCTGATCCCGGGCGTCCGCGACAACGCGAACATGATCACCCTGCCGGACGGGATCGCCGTCGGTCACGAACATGTACTTCTGGCAGCCGTTCGCGGGCTCGTTCTACTCCCCATGCGTCGACGGCGACTACGACATGCGCGATCATCGGCCACGAGTACACGCACATGATCGAGAACCGCATGATCGGCAAGGGCGTCGGTCGCTCCGGCCATCACGCCGGCGCGATGGGCGAGTCGGTCGCCGACTTCAACGCCATGGAGTACCTGAACGAGTACGGCTTCCTGCCGACCAGTGACGAGAACCGCTTCACGCGTCGGCGCCTACGCCACGGGCAACAAGCACCATGCGATTCGCAACTACAGCATGGGCTTCCCGATCGTCGGGTGGAGTCCCGACGCCGTCGCAGCAGCTGAGCATCAACGCGCTGAACTTCAGCGACATGGGCTACGACGTCACCGGGCCGCAGGTCCATGCAGACGGCGAGATCTGGAGCGCGACGAACTTCCGGATCCGCACGCTGCTTCAACGACAAGTACGACGACGACTTCCCGTCGGACGACGCCGACCTCCAGGAGTCCTGCGCAGACGGGCAGCTGCCTGCGCAGAACTGCCCGGGGAACCGGCGCTGGATCCAGCTCTACTACGACGCAATGCTGCTGATGCCGGTTGCGCCGTCGATGATCGACGCGCGTAACGCGATGCTCTCCGCCGACCTGATGCGCTTCGGCGGTGCGAACCAGAAGGAGCTCTGGCTCGGCTTCGCCCGCAGCGGTTACGGCGATGGCGCGACGAGCTCGAACACGACGGCGGACACGGATACCGATCCGACGCCGAGCTTCGCCTCGCCGCTCGCGAACAACGCGACGATCACGTTCCGTGCGCGAAGGCGTGGGCGGCGGCACGCTCGCGAACGCCCGCCTGTACGTCGGTCACTACGAGGCTCGGGTCTCGCCGATCGCCGACACCAACCCGGCGACGTCGGGCGACGAACCTCGACGACACGGCGGACTTCGCACCCGGCACGTACGAGTTCGTGGCCCACGCGCCCGGTTACGGGCACGTGCGGTTCCGCGAGCGACTGCGTTCCGGCCAGAACAAGGTGATCACGGTGCGAGTTCGCACGGAACTGGGCGTCCTGCCGCGAGCCGGCGCGACGAGTCGACCGGTGACGGCGTCGATCTCGGCAACCTGATCGACGACACCGAGAACACGAACTGGAACGCACCTGGGACGGTCACGACGGGGAACCTGACGGTCGACGGCAAGCAGGCAACGGTCGACCTGGCGGGGACCGACGACGTGACGGTCCGCTTCGTGCAGGTCAGCGCGCACATCCGCGTTAACGGCCAAAGCCGCTTCGCGGCGCTTCGCCAGTTCCAGCTCCAGGCCTGCAACGCGGACGAGGGCGACAACTGCTCGACGGCCGCAGGCTTCACACGGTGTACACGAGCCCGGCGAACGCCTTCCCAGGCGACCCGCCGCGGCCCGTGGCTCCGCAGCTGATCCTCCGGAAGTTCGACGTTCCGAACTTCGAGGCCACGCACATCAGGTTCGTCGTCAAGACGAACCAGTGCACGGGCACGCCCGCGTATCCAGGGCGAGCAGGATGCGGATCCGACGTTCACCACGGACTGCGACACGAACGTCGCACCGACATCGACCCGAGCACTCGCTCGCACGGCCGAGTTCCAGGTCTTCGACCGGGACCCGGACGTGGACTGACACGACAACACGCACCAAGAAAAGGGGCCGGCGAGAGCCGGCCCCTTTTCGTTTCCGGCTACGGTCCGGCCCGATGGCCGACGCGCTGCTGATCGTCAATCCGCAGGCGAGCGCGGTCACGCCGCAGAGCGCCGCCGAGGTCGCGGCGGAGCTGGGGGATGTCGAGGTCGTCTGGACCGAGCGTCCGGGCCACGGAACCGAGCTGGCGTCGCGCGCAGCCGACGCCGTCTTCGTCTTCGCCGGTGACGGCGGCTTCAACGAGGTGCTGAACGGCGTCGGGCCCGAGGTTCCCGTCGGCTTCATTCCGGGGGGCGGCTCCAGCGTGCTCCCGCGCGCGCTCGGGCTGCCGCGTGAGCCGCTCGAGGCGGCGCGGCAGCTGGCGGAGGCGCGGCGGGCCGGACGGACGCGCCGGATCTCGCTCGGCCGGGTCAACGGACGGCGCTTCGGCTTCGCTGCGGCGGTCGGCTTCCCGGCCGAGATCGTGCGGCGCGTCGACGCGCTCGGCCGTGCGGACGGACGGCGGCCGCCGGATCGCACGTTCGCACTCACGCTCGCCCGCACGCTGGCCGAGCAGCGCGGGCGGCTCGATCCGAGTCTCGAGGTCGACGGTGAGACGGTGGCGTTCGCCGTCGTCTCGAACGGCGACCCGTACACGTACCTGTCGCGTGTCCCGCTGAGTGTCGCGCCCGGCGCGCGGTTCGAAGCGGGCCTCGACCTCGTCGCTCCGCGCCGCGTCCGCCCGCTGTCGATCCCGCGTCTCGCGATCGCCCCGTTCCTCGGCCGGCGGGCACCCGGCGTCATCTACGGGCACGACCTCGACCGCTTCGAGATCCGAAGCTCGACGCCGCAGCCGCTTCAGGTCGACGGAGAGGATCTAGGTGACATCGAATCGGCCGTCTTCGAGAGTGAGCGCGGCGCGCTCACGGTTCTGGTGTGACGGTCGTCTAAAGAGACGACAGTGTCGAGAGCTCCGATAGGACCCCGCGCGCGCATCGGCTGGGCGCTCCTCGCTCCGCTTGCGCTGCTCGTCCTGGTGGGCATCGTCGTCGCCGCCAGTTCCGGCCACGAGGTCGGGAGCGGCTCCCTGGACAGCAAAGCGGCGACCGGCGCCTTCGCGACGCTGCTCTTCGCGCTCGGGGCGATCTGGGTCGCGGGCCTGCTGGTCGCCTCGCCGCTGCTCACCGGGATGACAGCCCGCGCCGAGGATCGTGCCAGCGCGGCGCTATTCGGAGATGCTCATCGTCCTTCTGCTCGTCGCCGCCGTGCTGCTCGTGGTCAATGGCTCCGGCCGCCTCGGCGACCGCAACCGGACGCTCACGCAGCCAGCGCAGACGGCCGGCGAGCAGGACCCGCGCGGCCGCGGCTCGGGGCAGGCGCTGGAGACGCCGCCGATCGACTGGGTGATCGTCTTCACGGTCTTCGGCGTCGCGCTGCTCGCGTTCGCCTCCGTCGCGACGATGATGGTCCGCGGGAATCGCCACGTCCAGCGCGAGGTCGCGGCGCGCAAGGCCTTGGCCGAGATCCTCGACGACACGCTCGACGATCTGCGTGCGGAGAAGGACCCCCGGAAGGCGGTGATCGCCGCCTACTCGCGCATGGAGCGGTCGCTGGCCTCGTTCGGCCTGCCTCGTCGTCCGTTCGAGGCACCGGTCGAGTACCTGGCCCGCGTGCTGGATGAGCTCCAATCGGGCTCACCGGCGGCGCGCCGGCTGACCCATCTCTTCGAGCGGGCGAAGTTCAGCCAGCACGCGATCGACTCCGGGATGAAGGAGGAGGCGATCGACGCCGTCGTCACCCTGCGAGACGAGCTGCGGGCCGAGACGGTCGCCGAGTTCGCGCAGCTGGCTGAGGCGCACTAGTGAGACTCTTTCGGAGGCATCGTCGACCGCGGGCGTGATCGCCACGATCCTGCTGGTCGCCACGCTCGCCGTCTTCCCGGAGGAGGCCGAGGTCGCGGTCGACGTCTACCTCATCTTCCTCGGCGGTCTCGCCCTGATCGGCCTCGTCGTCCTCACGGGTCGACGCGGCGAGAAGGCAGAGTCGCCGTTCGACGCCGCCCGGCGCCCGCGCCGGCGTCCGGCGCCAGTGCTCCCTGAGCTCGACCGACTGGGCCGCGAGGTCTCGCTCGGGACGCAGAGCGCGTTCGACTTCCACGTCCGGCTCCGGCCGGTGCTGGTGGAGATCGCCGAGGCGCGCCTGGCCGCCCACGGAGGGCGGCTCGAGGACGCGGAGGGACTGCTCGACCCGGAGGCGTGGGACCTCGTACGCCCGGACCGCCCGCCGCCGGCCGACCGCCATGGGCCCGGCGCCGATGAGGCGACGTTGCGCCGGTTCGTCGACGCGATTGAGAAGATCTGAGCGTGACGATCCTCGATGCCGCTGACTTCGCGGAGCGTTGTGACCGCATCCTCGGGGAGGTCGAGCGCGCGATCGTGGGGAAGCGGGAGGCGCTCGAGCTGGCGCTGCTGGGGCTGCTCGCGGACGGCCATGTCCTGATCGAGGACTTCCCCGGCCTCGCGAAGACCCTGATGGCGCGCTCGTTCGCCCGCGTGGCGAGCATGGGCTTCGCGCGCGTGCAGTTCACGCCCGACCTGATGCCCTCGGACGTGACCGGCTCGTCGATCTTCAACCAGCGCGAGGCCGAGTTCGAGTTCCGGCCTGGGCCGATCTTCACGAACCTGCTGCTCGCCGACGAGATCAACCGCGCGCCGCCGAAGACGCAGGCTGCGCTGCTCGAGGCGATGCAGGAGCGCCAGGTGACGATCGAGGGGCTGACCCGGCCACTCGAGCCGCCGTTCCTGGTCATGGCGACCCAGAACCCGATCGAGTACGAGGGCACGTATCCGCTGCCCGAGGCGCAGCTCGACCGGTTCCTCCTGCGGATCGGCGTCGGGTACCCGGCACGCGAGGACGAGTGGGAGATCGTCGAGCGGCGCATCGAGCGCCAGACCGAGGAGGTGGAGCTCGACGTCGTCGTCGATCGCGAGGGGCTGCTCGAGCTCCAGGCCGTGCTGGAGCAGGTGCACGTCGCAGAGACGGTCGGCTACTACATGGTCGACCTCGTCGCGGCGACGCGCGCGGCGCCGGCCGTCCAGGTCGGCGCGAGCCCGCGCGGGACGCTCGCGCTGCTCAAGCTCTCGCGCGGACGGGCGCTGCTCGAGGGGCGCGACTTCGTCACTCCCGACGACGTCAAGGCGGTGGCCGTTCCGGCGCTCGCGCACCGGCTGATGCTCCGGCCCGAGCTCTGGGTTCAGCGCGTCAGCCCGGACAAGGTCGTTCAGGAGGTGCTCGACCGCGTGCCGACGCCGGCCGCCGAGGACCTCCAACCCGTCCGCGATTGACCCGCTCGGCGTCCCCGAAGCTCGGGGCGTACGCCGGCCTGGCCGCGTTCGGCATGCTCGCCGCCCTGGCGCTCGGGCGCGCTGAGCTGGCGGTGCTCGCGGCGCCCTTCGCGATCGCGGTAGCGGTCGGCGTCCCCTGGGCGACGGACCCGCTGCTCCGCGCGTGGGTCACGCTCGAGCGAGATCGGATGATCGAAGGGGGCGAGGTCGGTGTCGAGGTCGAGGTGGAATCCCTCGTCGGCACGCAGCGGGTCGAGGTGCTGCTCGTCCTACCGGACGGCGTCGAGGTCGTGGGCGCCAACCCCGTCACCCGGAGGCTTCCCGCCGGGGCCACGCGCTCGGTCGAGTTCAAGGTCCGAGCGGCGCGTTGGGGGGTCTACCGCCTGGGCGACGTGGCGCTCCGGGCGAGCGATCGGCTGGGGTTCTTCACCTTCGAGATGCAGCTCGACCAGGCCCAGCCGCTGAAGGTCTACCCGCATCCAGAAGAGCTCCGCACGATGCTGCGCCCGCTCGACACGCAGCCGTTCGGCGGGAATCAGGTCGCACGCTCGAAGGGCGAGGGCATCGAGTTCGCCGACCTGAGGCCGTTCGCGGTCGGCGACCGACTCCGCCGGATCAACTGGCGGGCGAGCGCGCGCCGCGGCAGCCTCTGGGTCAACGAGCTCCATCCGGAGCGCAACACAGACGTCGTCATCTTCCTCGACAGCTTCGCGGAGGCGAGGCGGGAGGACCGCGGGACGCTGGACATGGCCGTCCGCGCTGCAGCGTCGCTCGCGGACCGGTACCTGACGCACAAGGACCGGGTCGGGCTCGTCAGCTTCGGCGGCGTCCTCAACTGGCTGACGCCGGCCACCGGCCTCCAGCAGCTCTATCGGATCGTCGATTCGCTGCTCGACACCGAGATCATGCTCAGCTACGCGTGGAAGGACATCGAGATCGTGCCGCGGCGCACGCTGCCGCCGCAGGCGCTGATCGTCGGACTGACACCGCTGCTGGACGAACGGGCGGTCGGCGCGATGCTCGATCTCAGGACGAGGGGGTTCGACCTCGCCGTCATCGAGGTCTCGCCGGAGCCGTTCACCCCGGCACCGGAGGACGAGCTCGGCCGGTTCGCCCATCGTCTCTGGCTCCTTCGCCGTGAGGCGCTGCGCGACCGGTTCCGGTCGCTCGGCGTGCCGATCGCGGAGTGGCGTGAGGGCGTCGGCGTGCAGGCCCCGATCGAGGAGGTGAGGGCATTCAGGCGCTACGCGCGCGCCCGGCGCTGATCTGGGGCGGCGCCTCGGTCGTGCTCGCGGCCGCACTGGCCGTGGCGGCCGGCTGGTCGCATCCGACCGTACTGGCGGTTGGCGCAGCAGCGGTCTTCGTCCTCGTCGTCGGTCTCGCCCTGGGCAAGACCGCCGCGGTGCCGTGGGCGATCGCCGGGCTCGGCGTCGGGTATGCGATCACGCTCGGCGGAGACGACCTCGACCGCCGGGTGCCGCTCTACGCCGCCGGCCTGCTCGTCACCGCCGAGCTCGCGTACTGGGCGCTCCAGCTGCGGGACGGCGCTCCCGACGAGCCGGGAATGGCGCCCAGGCGGGCAATCGGGCTGCTGATCACCGCCGCGGCGGCGCTCGTCGCCGGATCTTTGCTCGTCACCGTCGCCCAGTTCCCGCTCCGCGGCGGCCTGGCAGTCGAGGGGATCGGCCTGGCGGCAGCAGTCGGCGCGCTCGCCATCCTCTTCCTCGCAGTGCGCCGAGCCTGACACGTCCCGCCGGGCCGTGGCCGGTGCCAGGCACCGGACCTGTCCGTTGTGGGTAACCCGCTGGAAAGCGAGAACGAGCCGCCGCCGGAGCGGGGCTTTGCCCCGCGGGAGGCTCGCAAAGGTGGAACCGCGGCCGTGCGCTCCGCGCGCGGGAATGCGACTGCATCGCAAGGAGCGGGTTCAGGACCGGTTCCCCCATGCCGACTCGATATCGTCCTGAAGCGAATGGCGCAAGTCGTTCCTGACGAGCGGAGCTTCGCCGGGTCATCGGCGACGGCGAGGCGATGCCCGACGGCGAGGTCGAGGGGCTCGACGAGCGCGACCTGATCGAGCTCTACCGCGGCATGGTGCTGCTCCGCACCTACGACGAGCGCTCGGTCGTCTACCACCGGCAGGGCCGCATCGGCACCTACGCGATCTTCTGGAACCACGAGGCGATGCAGGTCGGCGCCGTCTACGCGCTGGAGCGCGACGACTGGATCTTCCCGAGCTACCGGGAGTCCGCGATCGGCCTCCTACGCGGGATGCCTGCGGCGACCGTCCTCTCCTGGTGGCGCGGCCATCCAGCCGGGTGGTGGAACCCGGTCGACTACAACGTCGCCTCGATCTGCGTCCCGATCGGGACGCACGTGCCCCACGCCACCGGGTTCGCGTGGGGGAGGAAGCTCCGCGGGGAGCGGACCTGCGCGATCGCGTTCTTCGGCGACGGGGCGACCTCGGAGGGCTCGTTCCACGAGGGCGCCAACTTCGCGGGCGTGATGCGCGCGCCCGCGATCCTCTTCTGCAACAACAACGGCTGGGCGATCTCGACGCCGGTGTCGGCGCAGACCGCCGCGGAGACGCTCGCGGACAAGGCGGCCGGGTACGGGATGCCGGGCGTGCGCGTGGACGGCGGCGACGTGCTCGCCGTCTACGAGGCGACCCGGGAGGCGGTCGAGCGCGCGCGCGCGGGCGAGGGCCCGACGTTCATCGAGGCCGTCACCTACCGCGCCGCGCCGCACGCGACCGCCGACGACCCATCGGCCTACATCGATCCCGAGCGCGTCGAGGAGGAGAAGCGGAACGAGTGCCTGGGGCGCTACGAGCGCTACCTCCTGCGGGCCGGCGTCCTGACGGAGCAGCAGGCGGAGGAGATCCGCGGCGAGGCGCAGGAGCTGATGCGCGAAGGGATTGCGGCTGCGGAAGCCGAGCCGCCTGCGGATCCGGGTCTGGTCTTCGAGCACGCGCTCGCCAACCCGCCGCCGTCCTTCGACGACGACCTGGCGGAGCTACGGAGGCTGCTCGATGGCTGAGCGACTCCTCGTCGAAGCAATCAACGACGCGTTCCACGTCGAGCTCGAGCGCGACGAGAACGTCATGGTCATGGGCGAAGACGTCGGCCGCGCGGGCGGCGTCTTCCGCGCGACGGCGGGACTGCGTGACCGCTTCGGGCCCGACCGCTGCGTCGACACGCCGCTGGCCGAAGCCGGGATCCTCGGAACCGCAGTCGGGCTCTGCATGGCCGGCTGGCGGCCCGTCTGCGAGATGCAGTACGACGCCTTCAGCTACCCGTGCCTCGACCAGCTGATCACGCACGTCGGCCGCTATCGCTGGCGGACGGGCGGCGCGATGGAGTTCCCACTGACGATCCGGATGCCCTACGGCGGCGGCGTCCGCGCGCCGGAGCTCCACGACGACTCGCCCGAGGCGTACTACGTCCACACGCCCGGCGTCAAGGTCGCGATTCCCTCGACCCCGGCCGACGCCAAGGGCCTCCTGGCGGCGGCGATCCGCGAGCCCGACCCGGTCGTCATCTTCGAGCCCAAGCTCCACTACCGCACGATGCGCGGCGAGGTGCCGGAGGGCGAGCACGTCGTCCCGCTCGGGAAGGCGCGAGTGGCCCGGGAAGGGACGGACGTCACACTGGTCGCCTACGGGGCGATGGTGCCGCTCGCGGAGCAGGCGGCCGACGCTCTGGACGGCGAGGCGAGCGTCGAGATCCTCGACATCCGGACGCTGAAGCCGCTCGACGAGGACGCACTGCTGGCGTCGGCGGCCAAGACCGGCCGGGTCGTGATCGTCCAGGAGGCGCCGCGCACAGCCGGCTTCGGCGCCGAGCTGGCGGCGATCCTGGCGGAGAAGGCGATTCTCGACCTGCGCGGCCCGGTGCTCCGCGTGACCGGCTACGACGTCCCCTATCCGTACTGGCAGATCGAGGACGCGTACATGCCGTCGGTGGAGCGGGTCGTCGCGGCTGTCCGCAAGCTGCTCGAGTTCTAGATGCCGCGGACGTTGGTTTGGCGCGGCGTCGACGCTCCGCGCATGGAGATCGCGCGGGCCGAGGTCGACGGCGCCGACGTTGCGGGCGCGCGGAACGCAGATCGGCGTCTCGTACGAGCTCCGGTACGAGCTCGAGCCGGGGCGGCTGCGGGCGGAGATCGTGGACGGACCGAGCGTCGACCTCGGGCTCGAGGACACGGACTTCTTCGATCTCGGCGCTCTCGCCGCTCCTCAACTCGCTGCCGGTGCTGGCCGGCCTCGAGCAGCACGACGGACTACGTCATGACGTTCGTCGATGTGCCGTCGCTGGAGGTGTCCCGGGCTGAGCAGCGCTACGAGCCTCTGGGCGACGGGAAGGTGCGATTCAGCTCGGGGAGCTTCGTCGCCGACCTCGACTTCGACGCCGACGGCTTCGTCGTGCGCTACGAGGGGCTGGCGGAACTGGTCAGTTGAGCGATCGGCTCAGGTTGCTGCTGGAGCGCGGCGCCTCGGGCTACCACCTCCGCGACGCCGCCACGGGGGAGCCTGTGCGATGGGAAGACCCGCGGATCCGCGTCGTGCCGGTGGCCGGCGTCTCCTATCGGCCCGAGGCGCTCCCGAGCCCGTCGTTCGATCCGGGGAAGCGGCTCGCGCTCGTGCCCGAGCCGGAGAACGAGCACGATCCGAACGCGGTCGGGATCTGGGACGAGGAGCGCACGCTCCAGCTCGGCTACGTCCCGCGCGAGACGGCTGCCGAGCTCACCGGCGACGAGCAGGCGGTGTCGCTCTGGCGCGTTGAGGGCGGCCTCCGTGTGTTGATCGTCCCGGCCGACGCCTGGGTCGGTAGCCCCAGATAGATTCACCCGGTGGCGTACGAGTTCAAGCTGCCGGACCTCGGCGAGGGCCTGACCGAGGGCGAGATCGCCCGCTGGCTCGTCCAGGAGGGTCAGGACGTGGCGGAAGACGATCCGCTCGTCGAGATCCAGACCGACAAGACGACCGTCGAGATCCCGTCACCCGCCGCCGGCAAGGTCGCACGGATCATGGTCGCCGAGGGCGACGTGGTCCCGGTCGGGACCGTGCTCGTCGTCATCGGTGACGGGCGCAGCGCCGCCGCTGCCTTCTCCGGAGCCGTCACGCATTCGCGCGACACCGCTGATTCGAAAGGTGGCGCAGGAGCTCGGCGTCGACCTGGCCCAAGTCGAGGGCACGGGTCCGCAGGGCCGGATCAGCGAGGAGGACGTTCGGCGGGCCGCAGGGCCTTCGGAGGGACGGCGTGAGCCGCTGCGCGGCGTCCGCCGGCTGATCGCCGAGCACATGACGCGCGCGCACCGCGAGGTGCCGCCCGTGACGTGGGTGGAGGAGTGCGACTTCGGCAACGTCGACCTGAAGCTGCTCGTTCCGACGCTCCTGAAGGCGACCGCAGCAGCGCTCGAGGAGTTCCCCGAGCTGAACGCGAGGCTCGAAGGCGACGAGATCGTCTACCTCGACCGGTACGACCTCGGCGTCGCCGTCCAGACCGACGAGGGGCTCGTTGTGCCCGGTCGTCCGCGACTGCGACTCGCGCACGCTCGAGGAGCTCGCCGCGGACGTGCAGCGCCTGGCGGACTCCGCCCGCTCCGGCAGCCTGACGCCGGAGGAGCTGCGTGGCTCGACGTTCACCGTCACGAGCGCGGGCAAGCTCGCCGGCCTCTTCCAGACCCCGATCGTCAACCACCCGGAGGTCGGCGATCCTCAGCGTCGGCCGTATCGCCGAGCGGCCCGTCGTCCGCGACGGCGAGGTGACGGTGCGGCCGGTCGGCTACGTCGCCCTGACCTTCGACCACCGGGTCGTCGACGGCGCGCGGGCGGCGGCGTTCGGCCTCGCCGTCATCGCTCGGCTCCAGGACGACGAAGGGCCCGGGTAGCCGGGCCCTTCGTGTGCAGAGGCGGATGGGCCGCCTCGAACGAGTTACCTAATCGTCGTCGTCGTCCCCGTCGAGCGCGAACGGCGGCGGGCCGGTGTACTCCTTCTGATCGCGGTCGTTGAGCTGGCCGCGGATCTCGCCACCGGGGTAGGTCGCCGAATGGACGTTGGCGTAGGTGTGTCCGACCTTCATCGCGGCGACGAACTCGTCCCAGTTCCCGGCCTCGATGCCGCGTCCGGGCGCGGGCAACTGCGCGATGATGTCGGCCGGCGTGATCGTCCCGGTCACGGTCCCGGTCGTGGCGGGGCAGACCGGCGGGTTCTGCGCCGGCGGCGGTGGCCCTCCCTGGGGCGGCGTCCGGCAGAGGAACACCGAGATCGGCCCGTTGACCGACCGCTGTGCGAAGTGGATGTGGGCCTGCGAGACCGCCGACTCCACGTCGCGGTAGCTCAGGACGTAGTCGGCCGTCTCGTCCTTGTTGAACTTGATGTGGAAGCTTCCGAACCCGGTCGTCGAGACCGAGGTCACTTCCTGGTAGCCGTTGATCCTGGTGCTCGACCTGCTGCTCCCGTCGCCGTCATCGGCGATCGCGACGGTGCCTACCGAGAGGACGCCAATCGCGCCCAGCACGGCCAAGAGTGCAACCTTCCTCATCTCGCCTCCTTGGTTGCTTTCCCCCGGTTTCAGTACGGAGGCGACACGGGATTGGTTTAGGAAGCGACGAAGGGCCCGGCGAGCCGGGCCCTTCGCGTCAAGCCAATCGGATCGAGTTAGTCGTCGTCGTCGTCGTTGCCGGACGCCCTTGCCACCCTTCCTGACCTGGCCACGGACCTCACCGCCGGGTGCGCGCGGGGCCGTGTGGACGTTCGCGTAGGCCTCGCCCTTGCGCATCGCGCGGAGCAGGTCGGCGAAGTCTCCGGCCTCGATGCCCTGGTTGATGGGCGTGGTCACGACGATGTCGGTCGCCTCGATCGTCCCGGTGACTGTCGCGCGTGGGCCCAGCCGGACAGGCGGGCTGGGTCGTACCGCCGCAGAGCCAGGCGGCGATCCCACCGCTCTCGTGGCGGGAGCCGATGTGGATGTGGGCCTGCACGACGTTCGTGCCTTCGAGGTTCTCGTACCGCAGCTCGAAGGCGATGCTCGTCGTGTTCGCGGTGGCTCGGAATCGGCCGGTGCCCGTCGTGACCTGCGACGGGTCCTCTTCCCAGCCGTTCAGCCGGGCGGAGAAGTTCTTCCCGTTGCCGTTGCTCTTGCCCTTCCCGCGATCCGCGAGTGCGACCGCAGAGATGGCGAGCACGCCGAAGATGACGACGAGCCCCAGAAGTACAGCCTTCCTCATCTCGCCTCCTTGGATGGATTCCCCCGTTTCGGGTACGGAGGCTAAACGAGATCGGATCGAGAAAAGGTGCGGAACGGCTCCTTGCGGCTAAGAGCCGCTCCGCGCACGGGAGGGTAACCGCCCTAGACTGGCTCGTCGAATGGAAGACGTTTACTGGGTCGGCGTTTTCCTCGGTCTCGGCGTCGGGATCGGGGTCGCCCTTGCGGGTCTACTGGGGACCTGGCGGCTCGGGTGGGCCGCGGCTGTCGTTCTCGGCGCGGTCATCGGCGCTGCGCTCGGGCTCGCCCTCGCCCAATATGAGGACGCGATTGCCGGCGGGATCGGCGGCCTGCTGGGCGCCGCCGGGGCGCGTCAGTTCGTCAGCGGCACCGTGCGCCGCGGCGGCACGCGGGTGGCGACCGCCGCGCTCACCGCGCTCGCCGGCCTGGTCTTGGCCGCGCTCGCCTTCGTCCCGCTGCTGGGCTTCCTCGAGGCGATCGCGGTGCCCGCGCTGGGAGCGCGGCTGCGCCGCCGCGAGCCCGAGCGCTACGCCGGCCTGCGCTCCCTGGCCCGCGACTAGTGCCGAAGAAGCTGATCCTGGTCGTCATCGACGGCCTGACCCCGGAAGTGTTCGAGTCGGCGGTGGCGACGCGCGCCGCCCCCACCTTGGCAGCGTTGGCTGAGGCGGGGACCTACGCCCGCGCGACGTCGACCTTTCCGTCGCTCACTCCGGTCTGCCTCGCGTCGCTGGCGACGGGCGGCGGACCTGACGTCCACCACATCCCGCACCTCGTCTGGTATCACCGAGAGGAGCGACGGCTGGTCGAGTACGGCTCGTCGTTCGGGGCGATGCGGGCCGTGGGCACGAGGCGCGCGATCCGGGACGCCATCGTCGAGATGAACGCCGAGCACCTTTCGCGCGACGCGGTCACCGTGTTCGAGGCGCTGGAGGATGACGGGCAGGTCGCCGCTGCGGTCAATGTCCCGTGCTACCGGGGCCGAACGAGACATGTGCCTACCGTGCCGGGGTTCGCCCGCGCCGTCGAGGCGCCGAGCCGGTTCTTCTACTACAGCCTCTTCGAGTCGAATGTGACCGGTGCGCCGCTGGCAATTCGCGGACGGGCCACCGGGTCGATCGATGCTTACGCAGCCGCGGTCGGCCGCTGGCTGGTCACCCGCGACGGCTTCGACTTTCTCTTCTACTACCTCCCGGACTACGACTTCGCCTCGCACGCCCTCGGCCCCGGCGGGGCACACGAGGCGCTCGCCCGAAGCGACCAGGCCGTCGCCGCGCTCGTCGAGGCCGCGGGCGGTCTGGACGAATTTCTCGAGCGCTACGACGTCGTCCTCTGCTCCGACCACGGGCAGACGCCGATCGAGCGCCCGTTCCGGCTCGAGGAGACGCTCTCCGACTTCCGCTTGCTCAGACCCCACTCGCGCGGCGACGCTGAGCTCGCGGTCACCGCCTCCAACCGGGCCGGGATGGTCTATCTGCTGCCCGAGGCGAAGGTCGAACCGAGGGCGATTGCCGAGCGCCTGCGACGCGAGCCTGCCCTTGACGTCGTCATGTTCCGCGAGGGAGCTGAGGCGGTTGCGCTTCGTGACGGCGGAGAGCTGCGCTTCGGCCCGAGCCGAAGACGGGTGGCAGGCGCGGGCCTGGCGGGCGCTCGCCAATCCGAACGCGGGTGACGTGCTCGTTTCCGCCGCACTCGGCGTCGAGCTCGCCGATCTCGGCGGTCGCGACCACGTCGGCGGCGGGTCGCATGGATCGTTGCTCGACGGCGACTCCCAGGTGCCGATGCTCGTCGTCGGGGAGGCCTCGCCGCCGGCGACGATCACCGGCGTCGCCGCCCTCGTTCTCCGGCACTTCGGCGTCGAGTCCCCCGCGTATGCGCACGCCGCCTGACGTTCGCCGCGCCCGGATGGTCGACGAGCAGCTGCGCGGGCGGGACATCGTCGACGAGCGCGTCCTGGAGGCGATGGAGCGGGTGCCGCGCGAGGCCTTCGTGCCCGAAGATCTCCGGAGCCGCGCCTTCGACGACGCGGCGCTGCCGATCGGCGCCGGGCAGACGATCTCCCAGCCGTACATGGTCGCCCGCATCGCCGAGGAGCTCGGGCTCGACGGCGACGAGCGCATCCTCGACGTCGGGACCGGCTCGGGGTACCAGGCGGCCGTGCTCGCCGAGCTCGGCGACGAGGTTCACTCGATCGAGCGGATCCCGGAGCTGGCCGAGGAGGCCAGGGCGGCCCTGGCGGCGGCCGGCTACGACCAGGTCACCGTCCATGTCGGCGACGGGTCCCGCGGCCTCCCCGAGCACGCACCCTTCGACGCCGTCGCGGTGGCCGCCGCGGCACCCGACTTCCCGACTGCGCTCTACGACCAGCTCAAGCCGGGTGGGCGCCTCGTCGTGCCGGTGGGCGGTCGGCGCGGCCAGCGCCTCGAGGTGATCGTCCGGACGCCGGAGGGGCCCGCCGTACTGCGCTCGGTTCCCTGCCGGTTCGTCCCGCTCGTCGGCGAGGAGGGGTTCGAGGGCTGAGCCGGTCGCACGAGCCCACGTCGTCGTCCGCGGCCGCGTCCAGGGCGTCTTCTTTCGCGCCGAGGCGCGTGAACGCGCCCGCTCCCTCGGGCTCGCGGGCTGGGTTCGCAACAACTCCGACGGGACGGTCGAGGCGGTCTTCGAGGGCGACCGGGACCGGGTCGAGTCGATGGTCGAGTGGTGCCGTCGAGGCCCGCGGCACGCCTCGGTCGAGGACCTGGCCGTCGCGTGGGAGGAGCCGGAGGGCGAACCGGGGTTCGACGTCCGCGGCGGCTGGGCATAGTGACGGTGATGGTCGAGCTCCTGGAGCGGACGGTCGTCCTGAAGGGCATCCGGGTCGGCCGGGTCGTGGACGTCCTCCTCGGGCTCGACGGCGAGACGGTCATCGGCCTCGACGTGCGCTGCGAAGACGGCCGGCATCGCTTCCTGCCGAAGGCGGCAGCGTCCGAGCGCGGGGAGGCGATCCAGATCGACTCGCCGTTCGCGCTGCTCGACACCGACCAGCTCGACTTCTACCGCCGGCGCGGCCTGACGCTCCGGAAACGGCGAGAACCGGCCGCTTAACGCCAGCCGCTAACGTTCGCCCGCCCTTTGTCCCGCTCGGTTGCCACCTCGTTGGTTCTGTTCGGCGAGCGCGCCGGCGCCGCGCTGCGCAAGCCCGCGAACTGGCGACAGCTGGCGAAGTTCTGCGTCGTCGGGGCGACCGGCTACGTCGTCAACCTCGCCGTCTTCAGCGCGCTCGTCCTCGGCCCCGACTGGCACCACCTGGCGGCGGCGACCGTCTCCTTCCTCGTCGCGGTCACGAACAACTACACCTGGAACCGGCTCTGGACGTTCCGCGGCCAGCGGGGCCACGTCGCCTACCAGGGGATCCGCTTCCTGATCGTCGCGGTCTGCGCGCTCGCCGCCAACCTCGTCATGCTCGAGGCCCTGGTCTGGCTCGGCGTGCCGGAGATCCCGGCCCAGGCGATCGCCATCATCTTCGTCATGCCGCTGAACTTCGTCGGCAACAAGCTTTGGAGCTTCCGAAGGCGCACGTAGTGCGCCGTCCTGCTGCTCGTCATCGCGGTCTCCCTGGTCGCCGCCTCTCCGGCCGCGGCGGCCGACGCGAGGCTGACGGAGGATCGCGCCACCGCCATCTTCCTCCGCGACGAGAAGGTCGCCGACTGGCTCGACCGCTATCCCGCCCGCGGCCTCGTCGACGACGCCGAGCTCGACGAGAAGCGCGGGTCGTGGACTGTCCATGTCTGGTGGGACGAGGCGGGTGAGATCGCGACCGGCAAGGTCGACGACGACACCGGCGAGGTGACAGAGGCGTGGACGGGGCCGCAGGTGGCGTGGAAGATGGCCCGCGGCTACGAGGGCGCCTTCGGGGGCAAGACGATCAACCGTCCGGAGGTCTGGCTCACGCTCTGCGCGATCTTTCTGGCGGGCCTGATCGACTGGCGCCGGCCGCTCGGCCTGCGCACGCTCGACCTGGTCGTCCTGCTCTCCTTCTCGGTCTCGCTCTGGTTCTTCAACGAGGGCGATGTCTTCACGAGCATGCCGCTCGTCTACCCGGTGTTCGCGTACCTGCTCGCGCGGATGGCGTGGATCGGCCTTCGCGGCCGCAGCCCGTCGAGACAAGCCGTCTTCTGGCCGGTCTGGGTCCTGGCCGCGGCGACGGTATTCCTCGCCGGCTTCCGGATCGGGCTGAACCTCGAGGGCTCGAACGTGATCGACGTCGGCTATTCGGGCGTGGTCGGCGCGCACCGGATCGTGAACGGCGAGGCGCCGTACGGGCACATGCCGCGGCAAGGGTCGCTGAGGGCGTGCGGGGACGCGGACGCCGAGGGCGAGATCCGGGAGCGGATCCAGACGAACGGGCGGTGCGAGTCGTCCAACGAGCGCGGCGACACCTACGGACCGGTGTCCTACCTCGCCTACGTCCCCGGGTACCTGGCGCTCGGCTGGAGCGGCAAGTGGGACGACCTTCCGGCGGCGCACTTCACCTCGATTGCGCTCGATCTGCTGGCGTTGCTGGGGCTCGCCCTGGTCGGCCGCCGCTTCGGCGGGCTGCCGCTGGCGGCGGGGCTCGCCTTCGCCTGGGCTGCCTACCCGTTCACGCAGTACGTCTCGAACTCGAACACGAACGACGCGTTACCGGCGGTTCTGCTGATCTGGGGCTTCTGGGTCGCCTCATCGCCCTGGGCGCGAGGGATCTTCGCCGCCCTCGCCGGCTGGTCCAAGTTCGGTGCGCTGCTCGTCGCGCCGCTCTGGGCGGGGTATCCCGAGGCGATCCGGCTGAGGCGGCCGCGCAGGCCTTTGCTCTTCGCCGCGGGGTTCGCGGCGGCGACACTCGCGGCCTTCGCAATCCTGCTCCTGGAGCCGGACCCGGCCCATGCGGCCCGCGTCTTCTGGGACCGGACGCTCGGCTGGCAGCTGGGGCGCGAGTCGCCGTTCTCGATCTGGGGCTGGGGCCAGTACCACGCTGCGGGCATCCCGGACCTCCGGCTCGTCCAGCTTCCGTTGATCGGTCTCGTGCTCGCCGCCGCAGTGGTCGCCGCGTTCTACCCCCGGCGCCGCTCGCCGCTGCAGCTCGCGGCGCTGACCGCGGCGCTGCTCATCGGCCTCGAGCTCGTTCTCACCCACTGGTCGTACCTCTACATCCCCTGGTTTGCGGCCTTCGTCGCCTTCGCCGTGCTGGCGCCGACGAGGAGCGAGCGTGTCGTGCCCGAGCCTGCTCCTGACCCGGAGAGACGCGAGCTGGTTGCGGCTCGCTAGCGCGGCCCTCGGCGTCGCCCTCTTCCTCGTCTCCTGGGGGCTGCTGCACGAGGGCTTCTACGCGCGCGACCAGATCGTCGACACGCCGATCTACGAGCGCTACGGCGAGGCGATGGTGGACGGCCAGGTGCCCTATCGCGACTTCCCGGTCGAGTACCCGCCGGCTGCGCTGCCCGTGTTCGTGCTCCCGGCGCTCGGCGACGGGGACTACAGGCGCCGCTTCGAGGGACTGATGGCGGGCCTCGGCGTCGCCTGCGTGCTGCTCGTGGCCGTTCTCGCCCCGTCGTTCTGGGCTCCGCTCTTCGTCGGCGCCGCTCCCCTGCTCCTCGGCTCCGTCTACCTCTCCCGCTTCGACCTGTGGCCCGTGGCGCTGACGCTCGCCGCGCTGGCGCTGCTCGTCGCCGGACGGCTGCGGCTCGGCCTCGGGACGCTTGGCCTGGCCACCGCTGCGAAGCTCTATCCCGCCGTCCTGGCGCCGATCGCCGTCGCGTACGTGTGGCGGACGCGAGGCCGGCGCGAGGCACTGGTCGGCGCAGGCGCTTTCCTCGGCGTCTTCACCGCGATCGTCCTCCCCTTCGCCGTCGTCTCACCCGGCGGGGTCTGGGACGGGTTCTGGCAGCAAGCCGGCCGGCCGCTGCAGATCGAGAGCCTGGGCGCGGGCTTCCTCCTGGCCGCCCATCACCTGTTCGGTCTCGACGTGACGATGGAGTCGAGTCACGGGTCGCAGAACCTGGCAGGCGGCGGCGCCGACGTGCTGGCCGTGATCTCGACGCTGCTCCAGGCGGCCGCGCTCGTCGCCATCTGGATCTGGTACGCCCGTGGGCCCGCGACGCGCGATCGCCTGCTCACCGCCTGCGCGGCGGCGGCCTGTGCGTTCGTCGCGTTCGGCAAGGTGCTCTCGCCGCAGTTTCTGATCTGGCTCGTGCCGCTCGTTCCGCTCGTGCGGGGACGGCGGGGCCTCGTCGCGTCGGGCCTCCTCGCCGCGGCGCTGGTTGTCACCCAGCTCTGGTTCCCGTATCGCTACTGGGAGCTGGCGCTCGAGCTCGACACGGCTGCGTCCTGGCTCGTGCTCCTCCGGGACCTCATCCTCGTCGGGCTCACGCTGGTTCTGGCGCTGGGAGTTCGACCCGCAGCAGCTCGCAGCTCGTAGCTCTGCCGTCCTCGCCGCACTCGACGATCACGCCCTCGAGCCGGACGTCGCCCTTGGCAGTTCGAAAGCGGATCGGCAGGCCGGTCCGCATCTGCTCGACGGCCAGCTCGGTGACGACGCCGATCACGGAATCGTGCGGCCCGGTCATCCCGGCGTCGGTGATCGCGGCTGTGCCACCTGACTGCACCCGTGCGTCGTTCGTCTGGACGTGCGTGTGTGTCCCCAGCACCGCGGTCACCTTGCCGTCGAGGTAGGCGGCCATCGCGACCTTCTCGCTCGTCGCCTCGCCGTGGAAGTCGACGATCGATCACCGGCGTCGTCCGTCCCGCCTCGGCGACGAGGTCGTCGATGACCTCCCAGGGTCCCGCCGGCGGAGCGAGGAAGAGCTGGCCGAGGAGGTTGATCACGGCCACCTTCGCGCCGCTCGCTGTCTCCCCGATCGTCAGGCCCCGGCCCGGCGTGTGCTTCGAGAGGTTCGCCGGCCGGATCACCCGATCGGTCTCCGCGAGGTAGGGGGCGATCTCCTTCTTGCGCCAGGTGTGGTTCCCGAGCGTGATCACGTCGGCGCCCGAGGCGAGGAGCTTCTCGGCGATCTGCGGCGTGATCCCGAGCCCGTCGGCGGCGTTCTCCCCGTTGAGCACGCAGAAGTCGATGCGACGCTCCTCCCGCAGCTCCGGGAGCAGGCGCTCGACGGCGCGCACTCCAGGCGTGCCGTTCACATCGGCGACGAAGAGGATCCTTATGCGATCAGACCTCTACGGAATCGCGAGCGTCGCGGCGGGGCGCACTTCGAGCGAGACGTGGTTGCCCGCGTCCTGGGTGTAGCGGGCGAGCGACTGCCGCTCGACGCGCGAGAAGTCGAGCACCGTCCCGATCTTGGAAGTCGCGGCCGTCACGGGTTCGCCGACGGTCAGCGCCGGATCAGAACGGAGGTGGGTGAGCGAGACGACGAGCGACGGCGCGCTCGCGGGCTGGATGTCGATCCGGCTACCGAGGCGCCGGCCGCTGACGACGTAGCTCGTGATGCCGACGACCGTGCCGTCGACCGGCGCGTAGACGTCGGTGCCGGGCGCTGCGCCGACGTTGAGGACCGAGTTCTCCGGGCCCTCGCCGCCCAGCTGGTAGTACGAGATACCGCTGTCGCCGGTGCCCGCGACGCGGCGGACGAGGCGGGCGAGCGCGCCTTCGTTCGCCTGCCGGCCGACGGGCTCGAGCGCGAGCGCGCCGTTGTCGGCTCCGTGGTAGCCGACGGCGGTCACGCGCGTCTGGGAGATCGGCATCTGGATCCGCAGCGTGTCGCGCAGGGCGACGACCTGCGGGCGCGGCGGGCCGCTCGGCAGCAGGCGTTGAGCAGGCGCGGGAGCGGTGGGCACCGGGCGGGTGGAGCCTGAGCCGAACGCGCTCAGGAGGAGAACGATCCCGATCGCCGCCGAGGCGGCGACGAGGAGGGCGACGCGCCCCGCCCGCGGGTGGCCGGCCGACCGGCGTCGGCGGGCGCGTCGCGCCTGCTCGACTGCCTTGGGAGGTGGGACCGCGCGCATGCGCCTGGCCGGGCGCGCGCGCTTCAGCTGCGCACTGCGTGACACGTTGGGGCGGGAGTCTAGAACTATTTCTACGGCGACTTCGCTCTGGTCGAGCGCCAGGTTCCCATCTTCCGAGCGCGAACGCTTCCCACTCCCAGGTCGCCGGCCGAGACGGCTCTGACCCCGGCAGCTACGATCAACGCGATGCCCGCCGGCGCGCCGAAGATCGAGATCCCACGCTGGATCCAGCTGGTCGGGCTGCCGCTCGCCCTGCTCTTTGTCTGGACGATGGCGACGGCGGTCTCTCACGCCGTCTTCCTCTTCCTCGTCGCCGCCCTGATCGCGCTTCTGCTCGACCCGCTGGTGCGGGCGCTCGGGCGGCTTCGGATTCCGCGTGGTTTCTCGATCGCCGTCGTCTACCTGAGCTTTGCCGCCGCGGTCGCGGTCGCCGCGATCGCCATCGGGGCGGTCGTGATCGACCAGTCGCGCGAGGCTGCGGACCGGATCTCGGACTACCTTACGATCGAGCGCGGACAGACCAGCCAGACGGACGCCGAGCGGGACGTCGACCGCCTCCAGGCCTGGCTCGACGACCACGGCCTCGAGCGGATCGAGGTCAGACAGCAGGGTCAGGAGTTCGTCGACTCGCTCCGCAGGGCCGACCCGCAGGAGTACACCACTCGCGCGATCGACTTCCTCGAAGGGGCGGCGCTGTCGATCTTCGAGCTGCTCTTCAGCCTCGTCCTGATCCTCGTCGTCTCGATCTACATGCTCCTCGACATGGGCCGGCTCTCGGCCGCGGTCGACCGCCGGTTCCCGCCGCGCCCGGGGTCGGGCTCGCTCATCCCCCGGCTGGAGAGCGCGCTCGCCGGCTACGTCCGCGGCCAGGTGCTGCTCTCGCTGATCATCGGCGTCAGCGCCGGAGTCGGTCTCTGGCTGCTCGGGACGCTCGGCTGGGCCGAGGGGATGGACAGCTACGCGCTCCTCTTCGGAGCCTGGGTCGCCGCGATGGAGCTGATCCCGTACCTGGGCCCCTGGCTGGGGGCGATCCCGCCGGTGATCTATGCGCTGATCGTCGACCCCGTGTCGGCGATCTGGGTGACGCTGCTCTTCCTCGGCATCCACCAGATCGAAGGGCACATCGTCGTCCCCAACGTCATGGGCAGCGCCTTGCGGCTGCACCCGCTGCTCGTGATCTTCGGCCTGGTCGCCGGGCGGCCAGATCTACGGGCTGCCCGGCATCTTCGTCGCCTTGCCGCTGCTCGCCTGCCTCCGCGCGCTGTGGGAGTTCATCGGCGAGCGGTTCGAGCTCGAGTCCTGGAAGGAGGGCGAGCAGGTTCCCGTAGAAGTCGAGCTCGAGGAGGCGCCGCCGCCTCCGCCGGCGGCTAACGTCCGGTCGTGAGCACGTTCCCGGTCACCCGGCTCCGCCGCCTCCGGCGTACGGGCGCGCTCCGGTCGCTCGTGCGGGAGACGCGGCTCCATCTCGACGACTTCGTGCTCCCGGTCTTCGTCGCGCCGGAGCCGCTCCGAAACGACGCACTGCCGGCGATGTCCCGGTTCACGGTCGAGGAGCTCGTCGCCGAGGCCGAGGAGTGCGTCGCGCTCGGGATCTCCGCGCTGCTCGTCTTCGGCCTCCCCGAGGAGAAGGACGACCGCGGCTCGGGTGCCTGGGAGGACGACGGCATCGTCCAGCAGGCGCTGCGCGCGCTCCGCGAACGCGTCCCCGGGCTCGTGCTGATCACCGACGTCTGCCTCTGCGAGTACACGTCGCACGGCCACTGCGGCGTGCTCGACGGCGAGGAGGTCGCGAACGACGAGACGCTGGAGCTGCTCGCACGGACGGCGGTCAGTCACGCCGAGGCGGGCGCCGACGCGGTTGCGCCGAGCGACATGATGGACGGGCGCGTGGCGGCGTTGCGGGGAGCGCTGGACGACGCCGGTTTCGAGGCGACGCCGATCCTCGCCTACTCGGCGAAGTACGCGTCCGCGTTCTACGGGCCGTTCCGAGAGGCCGCGGACTCGGCGCCCGCCTTCGGCGACCGGCGCGGCTACCAGATGGACCCGGCCAACGTCCGTGAGGCGCTGCGCGAGTGCGAGCTGGACGTCCAGGAAGGCGCCGACATGCTGATGGTCAAACCGGCCATGCCCAACCTGGACGTGATCCGGGCGGTCCGCGAGCGCTTCGACCTGCCCCTCGCCGCGTACAACGTCTCCGGGGAGTACGCGATGATCAAGGCGGCCGGGGCCGCGGGCTGGCTGGACGAGCGCGCCGCCGCGCTCGAGTCGCTGACGGCGATCAAACGGGCGGGCGCCGACGTCGTCATCTCCTACTGGACGAAGGAGCTGGCGGGCTGGCTCTGAGGGCTCGCGACGGACCTGTTCCGGCGGGCGCGGCGGGTGATCCCGGGCGGGGTCAACTCGCCCGTGCGGGCGATGCGCGCCGTGGGGCTCGAGGAGCCGTTCTTCGTCCGTCGCGCCGAGGGGGCGTACCTGGAGACCGAGGACGGCGCGCGGCTGCTCGACTGGGTCTGCTCGTGGGGCGCGCTCATCTTCGGGCATGCGGATCCGGAGACGGTCGAGGCGGTGCGCGAGGCGGCGCTCGACGGCACGAGCTACGGGGCGCCGACGGAGCGCGAGGTGCTCCTCGCCGAGGAGATCGTCGACGCGGTCCCGTCGGTGGAGATGGTGCGCCTCGTCTCCTCCGGAACCGAGGCGGCGATGAGCGCGGTCCGGCTCGCGCGCGGCTGGACGCGGCGCGACCGGATTCTGAAGTTCGCGGGCTGCTACCACGGCCACGTCGATGCGCTGCTGGCCGAGGCGGGCTCAGGCCTGGCGACGCTCGCGATCCCGGCGACGCCGGGCGTGCCGAGCGAAGTAACCGCGCACACGATCGTCTGCCCGTACAACGACCTGGACGCAGTCGCTGCCGCGGTGGCGCAGTACGGCGAGGGTCTCGCGTGCATCGTCGTCGAGCCGGTGGCCGGGAACATGGGTGTCGTCCCGCCGGCGGACGGCTTCCTGAGCGGGCTACGGCAGCTCTGCGATGCCTCCGGCGCTCTGCTCGTCTTCGACGAGGTGATCACCGGCTTCCGGGTCGCCCGGGGCGGCGCCCAGGAGCGGTTCGGGGTCACGCCCGACCTGACGATCCTCGGGAAGATCGTCGGCGGCGGCCTGCCCCTCGCCGCGTTCGGCGGCCGCGCCGATGTGATGCAGGAGCTTGCCCCCTCGGGACCCGTGTACCAGGCGGGCACCCTGTCCGGGAATCCCCTGGCGACTGCGGCCGGGCTCTCCGTGCTCCGCCGCCTTCGCGATCTGTCGCACTACGAGGAGCTCGAGCGGCGCGCCGCCCGCCTCGAGCAGGGCCTTGCTGGCCATGGCCACGTACAGCGCGTGGGCGCGATGCTGACACACTTCTGTGTGCGATCCGACCTAGGGTCTGACCCCATCACGAATTACGACCAGGTTCGTGACCGGACCGATACCGAGCGGTACGCCGCGCTCTTCCGTCACCTGCTCGAGCGCGGCATCTACCTGGCGCCCTCGCAGTTCGAGGCCATGTTCCTGTCGCTCGCCCACGGCGACGACGAGATCGACCGCACGATCGAGGCCGTTGCCGCTTTCAGCGGCTGAGCTCTACGAGGAGCTGCGCGAGCCGGCTGCGGGCGAGCTCGAGCCCGTGTTCTCGCCCCTCGCCGAGGGGCGCTTCGCCCTCGGGCTGGAGACGATCTACGAGGGGTACGCCGTCCACTACGGGCGTCCTCGCGTCTACCAGGCGCAGGACGGAGACGCCGCGCTCGTGCTCGGCGACTACCTCTACGCCCAGGGGCTCGCGCGGATCGCTGCGCTCGGCGAGGTCGAGGCCGTCGCCGATCTCGCCGCGTTGATCTCGCTCTGCGCGCAGGCTCGGGGTGACGGCCGGCCGGGCGACGGGGCCGCCTGGGCCGCGACGGCGGCGCTCCTCGGCCGCGGCGAGCTCGCCGCCGCCCGGGAGGCGCTCAGTCGTAGCGGCGACGCTCGCCCGCTCGACGCCCTCGCCCGCCGCGCAGCCGGTGACGAGGCGGTCGACCGGGCCCTCGCGGCTCACGCCCTCCACCTCGGATAGAGTCGCGCCGGCATGTCGCTCGTCTACGCAGCCATTCTCCTCGCCCAGGAGGCGCAGGAAGAAGTGGTCATCGACGCGGCCGAGGAAGGCAGGAAGGTGATCATCGGCATGCTGATCGTGGGCCTGATCTTCATCGCGGTGATCGCGCTCGGCGAGCTGTTCGATTGGGCGGCCCACCGCCGTAAGGCTCGCCGCCCCAGCGCGTACTGACCTGACTTGTAGGCCCGAGTAGTCTCGTGGCATGGCACGTGCCGCAATCGCGGCCGTCGCGCTTGCCGCGGCGTTCGCTTACGGCGGGAAAGCAGCCCCCGGGGATCTCGAGCTTGCGCTCGTCGGGACCTTCTCGTCGCCGACCTACCTGACGGCGCCGCCGGGCGACGCCGAACGGCTCTTCGTCGTGCAACAGGGCGGGCGGATCCGCGTCGTTCGCAACGGCGCGTTGCTACCGGCGGATTTCCTCGACCTCACGAGCCTCGTGCTCTCCGGCGGCGAGCGCGGACTGCTCTCGATGGCGTTCGCGCCGGACTATGCGACGAGTGGGCGCTTCTACGTCTACTACACGGCCCGCAGCCCGGAGGGCCAGCTTCGGATCGAGGAGTTCCGGCGCTCGGCCAACCCCGATCTGGCTGACCCTGGAAGCCGACGAACGGTTCTCGCCATCGATCACCCGCGGGGAAACCACAACGGCGGGCAGCTCCAATTCGGGCCGGACGGCTTCCTCTACATCGGCACCGGCGACGGCGGCGGAGCCGGGGATCCCGACCTCGCCGGCCAGCGTCTCGACACGCTGCTCGGAAAGATCCTGCGCATCAACCCGGCGGGGGCGCCGTACACCATTCCCGCAGACAACCCGTTCGTGGGCGTGCCCGGCGCGCGAGGCGAGATCTGGTCGTACGGACTGCGGAACCCGTGGCGCTTCTCCTTCGATCGGCAGACCGGGGATCTCGTGATCGGCGACGTCGGCCAGGGAAGCTGGGAGGAGATCGACTTCGTGCCCACGGGCGCAGGCCGCGGTCGCGGCACGAACTTCGGCTGGAGCTGCTTCGAAGGGCGAGCCGTCTTCCGAACCTGCACGCCACCTCTGACCAACCACACTCCACCGGTCTGGCAGTACTCGCACTCGCGCGGCTGCTCGATCACGGGCGGCTACGTCGTGCGCGACCCCGCCCTCGCGCCACTCGTGGGACGCTACGTCTACGGCGACGCATGCACCGCTCCGCTGTGGTCGATCGTCCTCGGGATTCCCGACGGTCAGGACGACCGGCAGACCGGCCTGAGCGTGCCGAGCCTCTACTCGTTCGGCGAGGACGCCTGTGGACGGGTCTATGCCCTCTCGGGCGCCGGCCCTGTCTACCGCCTGCAAGTTGCCGGCGGCATCCCGGGCCCGCCGTGTGCGCAGGTTCCTGCTCCCCCGCCGCCGCCGCCCGGGCCGCCACCTCCCGCCTCGCCGCCGGCGCCTCCCCGCGCCGCGATCTGCCGCGTTCCTCGGGTCATCGGCTAGCAGAGCACGGACCGCGCGGGCCCGCATCCGCCGCGCCAACTGTCGCGTCGGCCGAATCCGCTCCAAGCGATCCGCGCGAGCCCGCGGGCGTGTGCTCACGCAGGCTCCGCGACCCGGTGCGCGCCGTGTACGCGGCACGAGGGTGAGGTTCACCATCAGCCGCGGCCGCGCTAGATGAACCAGCTCCCGACCGGAACGGTCACTCTCCTCTTCACCGACATCGAAGGGCTCGACGCGGCTGCTCGACGAGCTCGGCGAGCGCTACGCAGACGTTCTTGGAACGCACCACCGGCTCTTGCGCGAGGCCTTCACACGTCACGGCGGCAGTGGAGGTCGCCATGCTGGGTGACGGCTTCCTCGTCGTCTTCGTCAGCGCGGCCGCCGCCGTCGCAGCTGCCGCGGAGGCGCAACGCTCGCTCGCCTCGAGCCCGGTCCGGGTTCGCATGGGTCTCCACACGGGCGCGCCGGCTCTGACCGAAGAGGGGTACGTCGGGATGGATGTCCACCGCGCCGCCCGCATCGGTGCCGTCGGCCACGGCGGCCAGGTCGTCGTCTCCGAGACGACGCGGGCGCTCCTCGACGGCGAGTTCGAGCTTCGCGACCTCGGCGAGCACCGCCTCAAGGATCTCGCCGAGTCGATCAGGCTCTTCCAGCTCGGTCGCGACGAGTTTCCCCCGCTGCGAAGCCTGAGCCAGGCGCGCCTGCCGGCCGGGCTCGCACCGCTGCTCGGTCGAAAGCGAGAGCTCGGCGAGCTGCTGCGCCTGCTCGGCAGCGAACGCGCACGGCTCGTGACGATCACGGGGCCGGGTGGAATCGGCAAGACGAGCCTCGCGGCCGCCGCGGCCGGCGAGCTGGTGGAATCGTTCGAAGCCGGCGCGGCACTCGTCGAGCTGGCGTCCGTGAGGGAGCAGGAGCTCGTCCTCCCGACGATCGCGGAGGGGCTCGGCGCCGAGGAGGACGCCGCCGCCCACATCGGCGACCGTGAGCTCCTGCTCGTCCTCGACAACTTCGAGCAGGTCGTGGCGGCGGCCGGCGAGATCGCGCAGCTACTGAGCATGTGTCCGAACCTGAGCGTTCTGGCGACGAGCCGAGAGCCGCTCCGGATCGCCGGCGAGCGAGAGTTCCCGCTGAAAACGCTGGCCGAGGCGCCCGCCGTCGAGTTGTTTCGCCAGCGGGCCGAAGCGGTACTGCCGGGGTTCACCGCCGACTACGCTCGGCTCGCCGAGATCTGTCGGCGGCTCGACAGCCTGCCGCTGGCGATCGAGCTCGCCGCGGCACGGGTGAAGGTCCTGCCTCCCGGAGAGCTGCTGCCGCGGCTCGACCAGCGGCTGCCGATGTTGACGTCCTCGCGCCGCGACCTCGCCGAGCGCCAGCAGACGCTGAGAGCGACGATCGAGTGGAGCTACGACCTTTGCTCGGCGGAGGAGCAAGAGCTCTTCCGCCGACTGGCTGTCTTCTCGGGCGGGTGGTCTCTTGGACGCGGCCGAGGCCGTCTGCGAAGCCGATCTCGACACGCTTGCCTCGCTCCTCGACAAGAGCCTCATTCGCCGCGAGGCCGACCGCTTCTCGATGCTCGAGACGATTCGCGAGTACGCGGCCGAGCGTCTCGAAGAGTCTGGTGAGGCCGACGAGACGCGGCGTCGCCACGTCGAGTACCTGGCGGAGCTGGCCGAGGAGGTCGAAGACGAGCATCTCGGGCCCGATCAGACGGAGCTCCGTGAGCGCTTTCGGCGGGAGTGGGACAACGTTCGCGCCGCGCTCGACTGGGCGGTCGCGAGCGGTGAGACCGAAGTTGGCCTCCGGCTCGCCGGCGCACTGACCTTGTTGTGGCTCGATCGGAACGTCGCGGTCGAAGGAGAGCGCTGGTTCCGGACGCTGTTGGAGAACCCGGAGGGAGTGGATCGCGAGGTCCGGGCCAAGGCGCTCATGACCGCGAGCATCGTCGCGGGTGTCCGCAGCAACATCGACCAGTCGACGAGGTGGTCCGAGGAAGCACTGGCGGAGTACCGCGCGCTCGGCTCCGAAGCGGGCATCGCCTGGACGCTGACGAACTTCGCCATCGGCCCGCTGGAGGCGGGGAAGCCGGAGGAGGCCCGCGCGATGCTGGACGAGGCCGAAGCGTTGCATGTCAAGCACGGCAACGACGGCGGCATTCGCCGCGTCCGCCACCTGCTCGGTCAGCAGGCGATCGCCGTCGGGGACGTCGAGCGCGGCCGTCGGCTCCTGCGCGAGTCCGCCGAGCTCTCCCGCGCCGTCGGCGACATGTTCAGCGTGGCGAGCTCGCTCCACTCGCTCGGTGACGTCGAGCTCCAGGTCGGGGAGATCGGTGCGGCGCAGGCTGCCTACCAAGAGGCGCTGCATACCGCCTGGGACAGCAGCTCCGATCGGCTGGTCTGTTACTGCCTCGCCGGGCTCGCGGCCGTCGCGTCCGAGGCAGGCGATCGGGAACGTGCGGCGCTGTTATGGGGCTTCGCGGAGGCCTACGAGGAACGGCTCCGCTTCACGCTGCGCTGGCGGTCGCTCTATGCCGAGCGACTGGATCCGGTCGCCGCGGCCCACCCCGAGCAACACGACGCCGGCCGCCGGCTGGACGTCGACGCGGCAGTAGAAATCGCCCTCGGTTCTGAGTCATCCTGAGGGCGTGCGGCGACGAGGCCGTTGAAGCGGCCCTCTCCTCAGGCTCGTAGACTTCCTTGCGGCAGTTGCCACGTCGTTGACACCGTCCAGTGAGGCTCGCTTGAATCCACCGAGGGAAGGAGCCGGGCACTAGCGTGGAACCCCGCCACGGGGACGACAACTCGCACACCCCCGGGCCGAGCATCTGGCCGGTCGGGTTTGCCGTCGGCATCGCCTGCATCCTCGCCGGTCTCGTCGTCAGCAGGCCGGCGGCGATCGTCGGGGTCGTGATCGCCGTCGTCTTCGGCGCTCTCTGGGCCCGGGACGCGATGCGGGCCGGCCGCCAGGCCGAGGAGGCGGCCGCGCTGCCGACCGTCGCCACCGCCGCCGACCTGGAGTACGAGGCCGAGACCGACGGGGAGGTCACCCGCTACCCGCGCAACAAGTTCCTCGAAATGACGACGCTCGGCCTCGGCGCCGTCATCGGGGCGGTCGTCACCGTGCCGATCGTGGGCTTCGCCGTCCTGCCCGCGTTCACGAGGACAGAAAACCCCGGGCATCGACCTCGGGCCGACGGACAACTTCCCGGAGGGTGAGTGGGTCGAGGCCACGTTCCTGCGCGATCCCTCGCAGGGTGAGGTCTCGCGACGAACCGCGTTCGTCCGTTACAACGGGACCGTCAACGACCTGCCGAGCTACACGATCATCTCGAACCGCTGCGTTCACCTCGGCTGTCCCGTCCAAGCGAGCGGGCCGAGGAACGAGGAGCAGCGGGAGACGGTCGAGGTCGACGGCGCCGAGCTGAACCTGACGCCGGTCCTGCCGGCGAACTACAGCTGCCCGTGTCACGGCGGTGCGTACGACATCGAGGGCAATCGCACCGCCGGCCCACCCGTTCGCGCGCTCGACCGGTACAAGTTCTCGATCATCGACGGGCGTCTCCACCTGGTCGAGACGCTACGCAGTCGCTGAGGTCGATCGGTGAGGGCGCCCAAGCCCAAGATCAAGGCCTACGGGATCCAGGGCCCGGGGGAGCACGTCGACGGGCTCTCGGGGTGGCTCTACCCGCTTCAGCCGCAGGACCTCCGCTGATGCCGGTCCGTCCCGCACCTCCGGTCCCGCCGCCGAGCAAGAAGAGCAGCAGCCAGGCTGGCACCGCTCGTCATGGGGCCCGCTCAACTGGCTGGAGGAGCGCTCCGCCATCGTCAGCGGCACCAGGTGGTTCCTGTTCAGGAAGGTTCCCTCCGACTCGAACTGGTTCCACACGCTCGGCTCGGCGACGCTGACGGCGTTCCTCGTCCAGGCGGGCACCGGAATCATCCTGGCGTTCTACTACCGGCCGACGCCGAACGAGGCTTACGACTCGATCAAGTACATCACGCACGACGTCACCCTGGGCTGGCTCGTTCGCGGGATGCACAAGTGGGGCGCCAGCGTCTTCATCATCCTCTTGTTCCTCCACATGGCACGCGTGTTCCTCTTCGGCGCGTACAAGTACCCGCGCGAGCTGAACTGGATCATCGGCTTTTCCCTGCTCATCCTCGGGATGCTCCAGGGCTTCACGGGCTATCTGCTGCCGTGGGATCAGACGGCGTACTGGGCGACCGTCGTCGGCATCAACCTGAACGGGACGGGCCCGATCGTCGGACCGTTCCTCGCGCAGTTCTTACGCGGCGGTGACGAGATCGGCCCGAACACGCTGACGATCTTCTACGCGATGCACATGCTGCTGCTGCCCGCGGCGATCGCGGGCCTGATCTTCGTGCACCTCTACCTCGTCGTGCGCCTCGGCGTCTCGTCGCCGCCGTGGTCGCGCGAGGCCGCGGGCGAGCCGCGCATCGAGCCCGAGCCGCGCGGGCCGGGGCTCGTCAGGCCAAGGGCCCGCGGGAGGTTCGCGCGGTGAGCAGGGTGATGGACGAGCGGCGGGCGTATCACGCGCGCTACAAGGAGGACGTCGAGCGGCGCGGGAAGCAGTTCCACCCGTACGCGATGTTCCACGACACGGTCATGAGCCTGGTCGTGGTCGCCGTGATGATCGGGCTCGCCTGTCGTGTGGTATTTCACGGCCGAGGGAACGGAGGAGGGCCCGTCGGAGCCGGGCATGCTCGGAGTGCTGTACGAGGGCGAGGCCGACCCCGGAGCGACGAACTTCACGCCGAGGCCGGACTGGTACTTCTACTTCCTCTTCTACCTGCTCCGGATCTTCAAGTGGCCGGACACGGTCGTGCTCGGGACCGTCGGGATTCCGACGATCCTCCTGATCATCGGCTTCGCGCTGCCGTTCCTCGATCGCCGAATGGAGCGGCGCCCGCTCCGTCGTCCCGTCGCGATGGTGACGCTGATCGTGACCGCAATCTCGATGGGCGTCCTCACGTACAAAGGCGCCACGGCCGAGGAGGCGAGCACTGCGGGGCTGCAGCAGGTCGACACGTGGATGACGAAGTTCAACCTTCCTCCCGATGCGCGTGAGGGTGCCGAGCTCTTTGCCGTTTCGGGGTGCCTCAACTGCCACACCTACGACGGCACCGGCGCCTCGGCGCTCGGGGCTCCCGATCTGACCGAGGAGGGGAACCGGCAGCGTGGCATCCAGTGGCAGATCGACCACCTCGAGAATCCGAGCGCGATCACGCCGGGCTCGGCGATGCCGTCCTTCGCGGCCCTCGGTGAGGAGAACCTCCGCGCGCTCGCGGTCTTCCTCGAGGCCTCCAAGGGCGAGTCCGGCGGCGGCTAGTCGCGTGAGTGTCGAGACGGGCCGCCTCGCGGCGGCAGACGTCCGCTCGATGTTCGACCGGATCGCGCCCGTCTACGACGTCATGAACCGCGTGATGACCGCCGGCCTGGACGGGCGGTGGCGGCGGCTGACCGCGCAGGCCGTCGTTCGCCCTGGGGACCTCGTCCTCGACGCGTGCTGCGGCACGGGAGACCTCGCGCTCGCCGCCCAGGCCGAAGGCGGCCGCGTCACTGGCCTCGACTTCTCCGAGCCGATGCTCGCGCGAGCGCGCCGGAAGTCGGATGAGATCGACTGGGTTCGAGGCGACCTGCTGGCGCTGCCGTTTGCGGACGAGAGCTTCGACGCGGTCACCGTGGGGTTCGGCGTGCGGAACGCCGAGGATCTCGGCGGCGCGTTGCGCGAGCTCCGCCGGGTCCTGCGTCCCGGAGGCCGGCTGGGCATTCTCGAGATCGTGAAGCCGAGAGGGCCGCTCGCGCTCTTCTACCGCGTCTGGTTCGACGGGCTGATCCCGCTCGGCGGCAAGCTCGTGCCGGGCGGAGCGGCGTACAGGTACCTGCCGGCGAGCGTGCGCCGTTTTCCCGGGCCGGCGGAGCTGGCCGCGCAGGCGGAGGAGGCCGGATTCGCACCGGTCACGCACCGCCGGCTCGGCGGCGGCATCGTCGTCCTGGTCGTCGCGGGGACGAACGAGTGACCGCGCTGGCCTCGGTTCAGGCAGCGCCGGGGCTCGACGCGTACCTGGCGGAGTTGGAGGAACGCCTCCACGCCGCGGTCGTGAGCCACCCCGGCACCGTCGCCGACGCGGGCGAGGACGCGCTCGTCGCCGGCGGGAAGCGACTCCGCCCGCTGCTCGTCTTCCTCGCCGCGCCGAAGGACCCGCCGGTCGCGGCCGGGGTCGCGGTCGAGCTCGTCCACATGGCGAGCCTCGTCCACGACGACCTGATCGACCGTGCTGCGCTGCGGCGCGGCCACGCAACCACCTGGAAGACGCACGGCTCGGTCGGCGCGCGGGCCGCGGGCGACTACCTGTTTGCCCGCGCGTTCTCGGAGCTCGCCGCGACCGGCGACGCCGAGGGCGTGCAGCTACTGGCCGGGGCGGCGCTCTCGCTCGTCCGCGGCGAGGCACTCCAGCACGCGCAGGCTCGGAAGCCCGAGACGACGGTGGACGAATACCTCCAACGCTGCACGCTGAAGACGGCCGAGCTCTTCCGCGCCGCGTGCCTGCTCGGGAGCCGCGATCCAGTGCTCGGCGAGTTCGCGGTCGCGCTCGGGATCGCGTTCCAGATCACCGACGACATCCTCGACTGCACCGGCTCGACGATCGAGACCGGCAAGGTCGCCGGGAACGACCTGCGCGAGGGAACGCCGACGCTGCCCCTGCTCCTCGCCGCCCGAGAAGACGAGGTCGTCCGAGACGCTCTCGCCGGCGGACCGCTCGACGGTGCGCTCGTCCGGGTCGCTCAGACCGGCGCCCTCGAAGAAGCCCGCAAGCTGGCGATCCACTACGCCGCCGAAGCGCGCAGGCACCTCGAGCGTGGCCGATACCGTCCAGAGCTGGAAGCGCTCACCCACATCGTCGTCGAGCGACGCAACTGAGGTTAGATTCCACCCGATGGGCGTCCTCCCTCAGCCGGTCGAAGCGCTACTCGACTCAGCGCTGGTGAGCGAGCTCACCGTGGTCGACCCTGCCGGCCGGCCCGTGACGCACCCGCTGATCCCGTTCTACGACGGGGAGTTGATCTATCTCACGTCGAGCATCCTCTTCTCGAAGAAGCTCGAGCACATCAAGGCCAACCCGAAGGTTTCGCTCGCCATCAGCGATCCGGTCGCCGTGAAAGCCGAGCCGTTCGCGCGGGCGACGATCCAGGGCGACGCGACGGTTGACGACTCCGACCTCCACTCGGGCTGGGAGCGAGTGCTGCCGCTCTGGCGGGAGAAGGAGCCCGCGATCGACTTCTTCCTCGGGAAACGCGTCGCGCTCCCGCTCTTCTTCGAACGCGCCGTGATCGAGCTCCGCCCGCGCAAGGCGTTCCTGTGGGAGGACGGCAGGACCGACCGCGCGCCGCAGGTCTTCGAGATCGCGCCGGTACCGGCATGAAGCCGACGCCGGAGCTGATCTCCCGGCTGCAGGAGCGCTTCGGCCACGCCGTGATCGCGTACGTGGACATGGACGGGTACCCGATGTCGGTAGCGACCGACTTCCAGGTCGACCCGGACCGCGGCGTCGTCCGCCTGCGGGCGGTCGCCGGTGACGTCCAGCCGCCGGCGGACGAGCGCGTCAACGTCGTCTTCAGCCACATCCGCCCTCAGCCAGGGATCGGCTACGACGAGCGGCGCTACGTCTCGCTCTGGGGGCCGCTTCGCACCACCGAGGACGGCCTCGAGTTCACGCCGGACCGGGTCCAGCAGTGGGACGAGCAGGAGATGACGTTCTTCGAGTACTCGGAGCGCGGTGTGCCCCAGGCGCACCACTACCTCGACCGGCTCTGGGCCGAGACCGGCCGCGACGTGCGCCCGAAGCTGTCCTTCGGCTGGCTCTTCCTGCGGACGACCCGGCTGCCGTTCCTCACCGCGACGTTCGTGCCGATCCTGCTCGGCATCGCCGTTGCGGGCTGGACGAACGGCTTCAACTGGTGGTTGGCGCTGCTGACGCTGATCGGCGGCGCCTGCATCCACCTGGGGCTGAACGTCGCGAACGACGTCTTCGACACAGCGAGCGGCGCCGATGCGGCGAACGTGAACCCGACGCAGTTCAGCGGCGGCTCACGGGTCGTGCACTACGGCCTGCTCTCGCTGCGCACGATCGCGCTGCTCTCGTTCGGGTTCTACGCCGTCGGGATCGGGATCGGAATCGCGCTCGCGGCCATGCGCGGCTGGGATCTCCTGTGGCTCGGCGTCGTCGGCGTGATCCTCAGCGTCTTCTACACCGCGCCGCCGTTCAAGCTCGTGCACCGCGGCCTGGGCGAGATCGTCGTGGCGCTCGGCTTCGGTCCGATCATGGCCCTCGGCGCCTACTTCGTGCAGGCCCAGGAGTACGACCTCGAGCCGCTTCTCGCTTCGATCCCCGTCGGGATCCTGATCGCGCTCGTCCTGTACGTGAACGAGGTTCCCGATCGGCCCGCCGACGCGGCGGCCGGCAAGCGGACGCTGCCGGTTCGCCTGGCCAAGGACGTCATCGTCAACGGCTACGCCGCCGCGGTCGCCCTCGCGTTCGCGCTGATCGTCGTCTTCGCCGTCGCCGGCTGGATCGTCCGCCCGGCGATCATTGCGCTCGCCGCCGCTCCGCTCGCCCTGCCCGTCTACCGGGCGCTGAGGGACTTCTACGACCAGCCGTACGCGCTCATGCCCGCGATGGCGAAGAACATCCAGCTCCACCTGGCCACCGGCGTCCTGCTCATCCTCGGCTACGTGATCGCGATCGTCGCGGACGCCGCCATGGACGATCCGCCGTTCTTCCTGACCTAGGCCTCGCGCGCTTCGCGTTCCTCGCCAGGCGACGGGCCTCGAGGTCGGCCCAGCCCTTCGCAGCCAGCTCGCGAAGCAGGCGTACGCTCGGCATGTTCTCGGCTCTCGCCGAGCGCCTCAGAATTCCTTCTTGCTCCTCTTCCTCTTCCCATCTCCTCGAGTACCCCGGATTCCGCGACGTCGACGACAGGTCGGCTAACGCTCCGATGATACGAGCACCTCTTCGCGATAGATCAGCGGCTCAGGCTCGCCGGCCTCGGCATGCGAACATCGTGTCGATGAAGCCGAGCGGCGGCAAGATGGCCGAAACGACCACGCCTTGGGACTGGTACCGCGACCCGGCGGTGCTGGCGCGCGAGGAGGAGGCGATCTTCCGCCGCGCCTGGCACTACGTCGGCCGCCTCGGCGAGCCGGGCGACGTCGTCCCGGGTTGGGCCGGCCGGGTGCCTGTCGTGCTGGTCAAGGGCGACGACGGCGAGGAGCGCGCGTTCGTCAATGTCTGCCGTCATCGAGGGTCGGTCGTGGTCGAGGAGGCGGGGAACCGCAAGACGCTCCAGTGCCCGTACCACGCCTGGACGTACAACCTCGACGGATCGCTGCGCGCCGCGCCGCGGTCGGAGCGCGAGGACATCGACCTCTCCGACGTCTCGCTCTCACCCGTGCGGCTCGAGGGCTGGGGCCCGTTCCGCTTCGTCAACCTCGACGACGAGGCGCCGCCGCTCGCCGAGCTGCTTCGGCGAGATCCCGGAGCGGATCGGCGCCGCCGGGCTCGACGTCGACGAGCTCGTGTTCCACCACCGGGCCGACTGGGAGGTCGCCGCGAACTGGAAGATCGCGTGCGAGAACTTCCTCGAGTGCTACCACTGCCCCGTCGCCCACCCGGGCTTCTCGAGCACGGTCGACGTTTCGCCGGACAACTACGAGCTCGAGGCCGGCGACTGGCACTGGAGCCAGTTCGGGCAACTCCGGAGCCGAGGCGACGCCGAGCTTCCCATCGGCCAGTTCCACTTCCTCTGGCCGAACACGGGCATCAACATCTTCCCCGGCCGCCCGAACCTCTCGATCGGGCCGATCCTGCCGCTCGCTCCCGACCGCACCCGCCGCGTCCTCGACTACTTCTTCGCGCCGGACGCGACGGAGGAGTGGATCGGCGAGTTCCTCGAGTTCGACGACCAGGTCGGCCGCGAGGACGCGCGGCTCGTCGAGCTCGTGCAGCGAGGCGCCGGCTCGGGCGTCATCCCGGAAGGGCGACTCCTCCCCGACAGCGAGCGCCTCGTCGCCGGCTTCCAGGCCCGCGTTCGCGAGGCGCTGACGGTCTAACCGCCGCCGGCGGCCTCGGCCTTTCCGCAGCCCCCGGACGGCCCAGACGGAGAACGAGCCCGACCAGCCCGAGCGCTGCCGTGAACGCATAGGCGACGTGCGTCGGGTCGCCGGCGATCAGGCTCCGGCCGGCCTCGAGGAGGAGCGTGACGGGGTTCAGGTGCGCGATGAACTGGAGCCAGCCCGCGAGCAGGCTCAGCGGCACGAAGACCGGGGCGAAGAAGAGGCAGAGGAAGACCGGCAGCTGCATCAGGGGCGCTGCTTGAGTGGTACGGAATCGCATGGCGATCCCAGCCGACCAGAGCAGCCCGCAGACGTTGACGAGCATCGCCAGCGCGTACAGCGCGAAAATGTCGACGCCCGAGCCGCCGACCTCCATTCCGGCGATGAGCGCGACGACGGTCAGGATGGTCGCCGTCAGCGTCCACCGGCCCAGGGCCCCGAAGGCGTAGCCGAGCAGGATCCCCTTGCGGTTCGGCGCCGCAAGCAGCAGGCGCCGCGCGAACCCCGACTCGAAGTCTCGGACGATCCCGAAGCCGGTGAAGACTCCGGCGAAGGCGGCGGACTGGAGCAGGACGAAGACGAACTGGAAGGCCGTGTAGCCGACCGGGAACTGGAAGCCGGGGACGTCGTTCACGCGCGAGAGGCCGCCGGCGAACGCCATGAAGAAGAACAGCGGGAACGCGAGGCCCGGGATGAGCAGCGACGGCGTGGTGAAGTTGTTGTGGAGCATTCGCCAGCCGACGGCCGTCGCCACATTGAGCGTCGTCCTCACGTGCGCGCCATCCTCGTGCGGAGCGAGAGCGAGGACAGGGTCAGCCCGAGGATCCCGAGACCGATGGCGACCCCGAATCCGAGCGCCAGCGCCTGCGGGTCCCAACCGACGATCACGAGGCTGCGAATCGCCTCGATCAGGTACGAGACCGGGTTCAGCGAGGCCGCAATCCGGAACCAGTCCGTCTCGATCAGGTTCCGCGGCAGGTTCATCGACGAGATGAACAGGAAGACGAAGAAGACCGGGAAGAGGCTGTGGACGGCCTCCGTCGACCCCGTGCGCAGGGCGGCGAGAGCGCCGAACGAGCCGAAGGCGACCACGATCAGCATGGCCAGGACGAAGAGGACGATGGCGCCGGCGAAGCCCGATTCGAGCCGGACGCCGATCAGCAGGCCGACGGTGAGGTACCAGACCGACTGGAGGAAGCCCATCGCGATCACGCCGCCGAGGTGGCCGACGAGCAGCGCGGCGCTCTTCATCGGAGTCAGCGCGAGGCGGTTCAGAAACCCGGTCTGGATGTCCCGGGCCAGGTCGACCCCGGCGTTCACCGTCGCGAACAGCGCACCCTGGATGAACGGGAACGCGAGGAAGAAGGCAATGAAGGAGTCGCTCGGGAAGCCGGGGAGGTTCGTGGCCGCGTCGAGCCCGCCGCTGTTCACCGCCATCAGGGCGAGCGGGAAAATCAGCGGCGTGATCCAGTTCGCGGGCTGGCGCAGCGTCCGGATCACCGAGCGCCGCGCGAGGTTGAGAACCTGCGAGGCGAGACTCATTCTTCCGGCTCCGACGGCTCCTCGGAGCCCTCGAGCGAGCGGCCGGTCTTCGCCAGGAAGACGTCGTCCAGCGTCGGCGCGTGCAGATGGAGGTCAGCGACGCGCAGCTGCTGCCGAGTCGATCGCGCGGATGACGTCTGCGAGGTCGCCCTGGCCGTCGAGCCGCACGGCGACGCCCGCGGTCGACGGCTGAAGCTCGCCGAAGCGCGCGAGGATCTTCTCGAGCGCGCCGTTCTCGGTCCCCTCGGCGGGCAGCGCCTCGACCGTCGGCCGCCCGATCTCCGCCTTCAGCGTCGCCGGAGTGCCCTCGGCGACGATCCGGCCGTGGTCGATGATCCCGACGCAGTCGGCGAGCACGTCGGCCTCCTCCAGGTACTGCGTCGTCAGGAAGACGGTGACGCCGTCGTCGCGCTTCAGCCGGACGACCTCGTCCCAGAGCGCGCTGCGGCTCTGGGGGTCGAGCCCGGTCGTCGGCTCGTCGAGGAAGAGGATCCTCGGCCGGTGCGCCAGGGCGAGGGCGAGGTCGAGGCGTCGCTTCATCCCGCCCGAGTACCCGCCGATCTTGCGGTCGGCGGCCAGCCGCAGGCCGACGCGTTCGAGGAGCTTGTCGGTTCTGGCCCCACGCTCAGCGCGCGGAATGCCGTGCAGGGCGAGCTGGAGCTTCAGGTGCTCACGCCCGGTCAGCAGCGGGTCGAGGGCAGCTTCCTGGAGCGCAGCGCCGATCGTCCGCCGCACCTCCGGGCCCTGCTTGACGATGTCGAACCCGCCGACCCGCGCGCTGCCGGCGGTCGGCGGCAGCAGGGTCGTGAGCATGTGGACCGTCGTGGACTTCCCGGCACCGTTCGGGCCCAGGAAGCCGTAGATCTCGCCGGCGGCGACGTCCAGGTCGATTCCCGCGACCGCCGTGATCCCACCCTTGAACGTCCGCACGAGACCCCGCACCTCGATCGCGCGTTCCATCTCCGCAGCCTAGCGTTGTACGAATCGTGTAAAGCGGACGGCGTTTCGGTAGCCTGGCCACCGGGTCGTGATCCGCAAGGCACTCATTTTCTGCCTGCTGGCAGGGGTTTTTGCATCGCCGGCGGCGGGAGCGGCGGAGATCCTCATGCCCGGGGTGACCTACGAGGAGCGGCTCCAGTTCACGCGCTTCGGCCCGATGCGTCTGCACATCTTGAGTGCCCCGAAGCCTGACGGGAACCTCTACAAGCTCCAGCCCGTCCTCTCGAACGGCGTCGTCATCGGGCGAGAGCGCGTCACCACGATGCAGCGGCGGGCCGAGGCGAGCTCGACCGTCGCCGGCGTCAACGGCGACCTCTTCACGTGGACCGACGGCATCCCCAGCAGCGGCCTGATCCAGGACGGCGTGCTGAAGACGACCCCGCACCCACGCCGGTCGATGGTCGGCGTCGACGTCGCGGGCAACCTGCGCGTCGAGAAGATCGCGATGCTCGCCACCTGGCAGGGAGCCGGTCCCGCGTCGACCCGTCCATCTCGTGAACCGGCCGCCGGGGCCGAACGGGACGACCCTCTACACCTCGGCCTACGGCCCGGCGACGCCGACTGGGGCGGGCATCACCGAGGCTGTCTCGCGCCGTTCCCGGCAGCGACTCCCAACACGGATCTGGTCGGGACCGTCAGTGAGGCGCGGCGCGGCGGCACGGCGATCCCGCCGGGCGGCGCGGTGCTGGCGGCGAGGGGCACCCAGGGTCAACGGCTCGCGATCGAGGCCGGCCCCGGCCAGCCCGTCACCGTCCGCCTCATCCTGCGGCCCGACTGGCGCGACGTCCCGGAGGCGCTCGGCGGCGGACCGATCATCGTCCGCGCCGGCAAGCCGATCTTCAACGCTCTCGAGGACTTCAGCAGCGCCCACCTGAACCGGCGGCACCCGCGCACGGCGGTTGGCCAGCGCGCCGATGGGAGGATCGTCATGGTCGTCGTCGACGGCCGCCGGCCCGGGTACTCCGCCGGCATGACGAACTTCGAGCTCGCGCAGGCGATGATCGGACTCGGCGCGGTCAGCGCCTCGGCGCTCGACGCCGGCGGGTCCTCGACGATGGCCTTCGACGGACAGCTGCTCAGCCGCCCATCGGACGGCGCCGAGCGCATGGTCGCCGAGTCGCTGAACGTCACCTACTACGGCGTCTACGCCCCGAAGCCGGAGCCGTCGTTCTCGCCGAACGGCGACGGCGCGGGCGAGCGGCAGACGCTCGCCTACAAGATCGTGCGCCCGTCGACGGTGACCGCGACGCTGACCGGCCCCGGCGGAGCCAGCCGCCAGATCGACTCCGGCCAGCGCCGCCCCGGCCTCTACAGCTTCAACTGGACGGGCCGCACCGACGCAGGCCCGGAGCCCGAGGGCCGCTGGCGCTTCGCCGTCACCGCTGTCGACGCCGAGGGGAGGACGTCGAGCGCAGACCGCGCCTTCATGCTCAACAACACGCTCGGGTTCCTGACGGTGCAGCCCGGCAGGGCCGTCGTCCATCGTCGCCGCGGCGGCCGGGTCGCGATCCGCTTCCGGCTCACGCGGGCCGCTCGGGTCACCGTCGCGATCACGTCGACGACCGGACAGCTGTTGCGAGTCGTTCGCAACGCCCAGGCACCCGCCGGCCAGGTGGTGGCCTTCTGGAACGGCCGCTACCCGAACCGCAAGGTCGTCTTCTCGGGCACCTACGTCGCCAAGGTGACCGCGATCAACGGTGCCGGCAGCGCGGAGCTGGCCCGCTCGTTCAGGGTCAGACGCCGATAACGGCCCTACACTGCGCGGCGATGCCCGCGGCCTCCATCCTCACGACCGTCACCGACGCGCTGACGTCGCTGATCGGCGACCACGGCATCTACGCCGTCTTCATCCTCATGCTCATCGACGCCGTGTTCCCGGCGGCCAGCGAGCTGGTGATGGTCTACGCCGGAGCTGTAGCGGCAGGCGCCTTCGCGGGCCAGGACGTCGTCCTCTTCGGCCAGAAGCTCGACCCGGGCCTCGAGGCGTACGTCGCGATGGCGATGGCCGGCGGGCTCGGCTACCTCGTCGGCTCGATCATGGGTTGGGCGATCGGAGACTACGGCGGCCGCCCGTTCCTCGAACGCCGCGGCCGCTGGCTGCACGTCACGCCGCACACGCTCGACCGCGCGGAGCACTGGTTCGATCGCTGGGGAGACTGGGCCGTTGCGATCAGCCGCGTCACGCCTGTCGTCCGCTCGTTCATCGCGATTCCGGCCGGCGTGATGAGGATGCCGCTCGGCCGCTACACGCTGCTCACGATCCCCGGATCCTTCGCCTGGGCGTTCCTTTTCGCGGGCATCGGCTGGGCGGCGGGAGCGAAGTGGGAGGAGTTCCATCACTCCTTCCGCTACGCGGAGTACGTGGTCGCGGGAGTGATCGCGATCGTGATCGTGGCAGGCGTAGTCCGTCATTGGCGGTCATCTAGGATGGGCCGCCGTGCCGAAGATCCCGCTCGTTGACGTCAAGGCGCAGTACGCGCCGCTGAGAGACGAGCTGCGGGAGCGATTCGACGCCGTCCTCGACTCGTCGACGTTCATCCGCGGCGCGAACGTCCAGGCCTTCGAGGAGGAGGCCGCGGCCTACCTCGGCGTGAAGCGCACAGTCGGGCGTCGCGAACGGCACCGACGCGCTGGTGCTCGTCCTGGACGCGATGGGGATCGGCCCCGGCGACGAGGTCATCTGCCCCGCGTTCACGTTCTACGCCACCGCCGAGTCGATCGCGCGCCGCGGAGCGACGCCGGTCTTCGCCGACATCGACCCGGCGACGCTCAATCTCGACGTCGAGGACACCGCGGCCCGTGTGACCGAGCGCACGCGCGCGATCATGCCCGTCCACCTCTTCGGGCGACCGGCCTCGATCGCCGAGCTGGCCGAGCTCGGCCCGCCGCTGATCGAGGACGCCGCCCAGGCGTTCGGCTCGCCCGGAATCGCGAGCTCGGCCGTCTCGACCTTCAGCTTCTACCCGACGAAGAACCTCTTCGCTCTCGGCGACGGAGGACTCGTCGCCTTGAACGACGAAGAGCTGGCGGAGCGAATCCGGATGCTTGCCTTCCACGGTTCTCGTGACAAGACCGACTTCCAGTTCGTGGGCTACAACTCCCGCCTCGACGAGCTTCAGGCCGCGTTCCTGCGCGTGTTCCTGACGCACCTGGACGAGTGGACGCGAGGGCGGCGCGAAGCCGCCGCGCGCTACGCGGAGCTCGGGCTCGGCGAGCTCGTCCAGCTCCCCGACGACGAGCCGGGCCACGTCTACCACCTGTTCGTCTGCCGCTCCCCCGAGCGCGACCGGATTCGACAGGCGTTGAGCGAGGCCGAGATCGCCTCGGCGGTCTACTACACGACGCCGCTCCACCTCCAGCCCGCGCTTCGCTTCCTCGGCTGGGAGACCGGCTCGCTCTCCGAGACCGAGCGAGCGGCGCGGGAGAACTTCTCGCTGCCGCTCTGGCCGAACATCCCGGCCGTCGTGCAGGAGCGGGTGGTGGAGACGGTGCGCGCCGCCGTGGGTGTCGGCGTCGGATGAGCATCCCCGTGAACAGGCATCGGTTGTGGCAGGTGGCCGCCGACGCCGTGCTCATCGCCGTGGCGTGGATCCTCGCCTTCCAGCTCCGCTTCGACTTCAACGTCCCGCCGACCTTCGACGGCGCGCTGCTCGAGACGACGATCCTCGTCGTCGCGATCAAGCTTGCCGTCTTCGTCGCCTTCGGCTTCTACAACCGCTGGTGGCGCTACGTGTCCACGAAGGACATGTGGCGCGCCGCCCTCGGCGTGCTCGTCGCCTCGGTGCTCGCCGCCCTCGCCGTCTACTTCGGCGACCCCTTCGAGCGGCGGCTGCCGCGAGGCGTCGTCATCATCGACTTCACCCTGCTGCTCGGCCTCGTCGCCGGCACCCGCCTGGCGGCGCGCTCGATCTTCGAGCGTCCCGGTGCGTCGGGGCTCGTGGCGCACGGCAAGGAAGTCGTCGTCGTCGGCGCGGGAGACGCGGGGCAGCTCGTCATTCGCGAGATGCAGCGGTCCCGCCAGCTCGGCTACACGCCGATCGGCATCGTCGACGACGACCCGCGCAAGAAGAACCTGCGCGTCCACGGCGTCCGTGTGCTCGGGACGATCGCGGAGCTGTCGCACATCCTCCGCGACAACAGGCCGGACGAGCTCCTGATCGCCATCCCTTCGGCCTCGGGTGAGGACCGCCAGAAGGTCGTCGAGATCGCCCGGCGCGCAGGCGTTCCGGTCAAGACGCTGCCCGGGCTCTACGAGCTGATCTCGGACGACGACAACCTCGCCGGCCGGATCCGGCCGGTGCAGGTCGAGGACGTGCTCGGCCGCGAGCCGGTCGAGGTCGACCTGGAGGCGATCTCCGAGTACCTCGAGGGCGAGACCGTGCTGGTGACCGGCGCCGGCGGCTCGATCGGCGCGGAGCTCTGCCGCCAGATCGCTCGTGCCCGTCCGGCGAGGCTCGTCCTCGTCGATCAGGGCGAGACGCCGCTGTTCGAGATCGAGCGCGAGCTCGTGGACGAACGCGAGTTCACGGCCAGCATCCCCGTGCTCGCCGACGTCTCGGATCGTGCCCGGATGCGGAGCATCTTCGAGCGTTACCGGCCCGGCGTCGTCTTCCACGCGGCGGCGTACAAGCACGTGCCGCTGATGGAGGCCAACCCACTCGAGTCCGTGCGGAACAACGTGCTGGCGACGAAGGTCGTCGCCGACACCGCGGTCGAGTTCGAGGCCAAGCGGTTCGTCCTCATCTCGACGGACAAGGCGCTCAATCCGAAGGCCGTCTACGGCCAGTGCAAGGCGCTCTGCGAGTGGATCGTCGAGGCGTATGGGAGCCGAGACGACATCGCGACGCGGTTCGTCGCCGTGCGCTTCGGGAACGTGCTCGGCTCCGCGGGCAGCGTGATCACGATCTTCAAGCGGCAGATCGAGAAGGGCGGTCCGGTGACGATCACCCACCCCGAGATGACGCGCTACTTCATGACGACGCCCGAGGCCGTGTCGCTGGTCATCCAGGCCGGCGCGATCGGCGGCCGGGGCGAGATCTTCGTGCTGGACATGGGCGAGCCGGTCCGGATCCTCGAGCTCGCCCGCGACATGATCCGCCTCTCGGGCAAAGAGCCCGAGCGCGAGATCCCGATCGAGTTCATCGGCGTCCGGGCCGGCGAGAAGCTCCACGAGGAGCTCTGGGGCGCCGACGAGGAGGTCGCGGAGACCGGCCATCCGAAGATCTCGCGAGCGCGCCGCGTCCCGGTCACCGCCGCGTGGGTGGACGAAGAGCTAGCCGTCCTGGAGCGGCTCGTGCGCGAGGGGGAGACGCTCGAGGCCGTCTCGCGGCTCTCGACGATGATGCGGTCGCCGGCGCGCGGTCTAGACCGGCAGCAGCAGGTCGAGGAGCTCGGCGGGGTCGCGCCGGACACGCGGCCGCTCGCCTGACTCGCGCCTGCGAACGACGAGCGCTCCGGGGTCGGTGATCCGCACCAGGCGGCCCTGACGGATCAGCTCCTCGTCGACGCCGCCCAGCCTGCCGCCGAAGGTCGTGTAGACCGGGACGCCGAGCGCCGCCGCCTCCCGGTTCATCGTCCCGCCGGCCGAGACGACGAGGTCGGCGAGCCCGATCAGGCTCTGCGCGTCGACGGCGTGCTCGGGCACGACGACCGACGGCAGACGCAGGGAGCGCACGTACTCGCCCTGCTCCTGCGTGCGCGGTAGGACGACGGCTTGAAGATCCTCCTGCCGCCCGAGGCGGTCGAGCAGCTGCGGGAAGAGCGGGTTCTCGTGGCGGTGGTACAGCGCCACGTCTGGCGGCGTCCTGACGACCGCGAGCAGGCGGTCCGGGTCGAGGGACAGTGCGTCGGCGACCGAGCGATCCGGCTCGAAGTCGGAGAGGTAGTACTCCTCCTTCAGGCCCTCGTACCGGCGGAGCTTCGGCGGCCTGACGCCGTACCGCTCGAGGCGCTGTGGAGGGATCGCGTCCGGGACAACGACCCGCGTCGCCGCGCGGCAGCCGAGCTGGTGCTGGAGCCAGGCGTACTCGTAGTCGAACGTCGTCGTGCTGGGGATCCCGAGCCGCTTCGCGGTCATCGTGAGCTCGTGAGAGGCATGCGTCAGAGCCACGTCGAATCCGCGTCCCTTCGCCCACCCGTGCAGGGCGCGGAGCCGCCGTCCCATCGCCCGCGCCTTCTCCAGCCGCGACCGACCGCCGTGGCGTCCGAACACCTCCGCCTCGATTCCGTGCAGCTCGAGCAGCTCGAGGGTCTGCGCGTAGCTCCGCGCGGTGACCTCCACCTCGGCGCCGCGCTCCCGCAGGATCTCGATCAGCGGCCGGAACACCAGCACGTGCGCCGGCGCCGTCATGTCGATCCACACTCTCACAGGCGCTCCACGACGCGGAACCGGATGGCTTCGATCAGCGTGTCGGGCGTGATCGGCTGCTCGAAGAACCGCTCGTGCGCCACCCGCCAGTCGTCGACCGACTCGAAGCCCTCACCTTCGTCGCGGGCGAAGTCGAGGTCGATCTCCGAGGCGGGGACGACGCGGGCCTCGGTGACCTCGACGATCGCCCTCGGCTTGCCCTCCTCGTCCTCGACGACGTAGCGGTCGCCGGCCGCCGACGGCGGCTCGTCGCCGGCGAGCCCGGCGGTTGCCGTCTTCGCCCCGGAGAGCACTGCGGCGACGAGACGCCGCCGCAGGTCGGTGCCGGGGTACCCCAGGCCGAACTCCGGCAAGTCCGAGGGCCGGCTCTCGCCGGCCCTCGGAGGTGGATCAGGCCGAGACGACTTCAGCCGTCCTCAGTCGTCGTCGTCGTCGTCATCGTCGTCGTCACCGTCAGAGAGACGGAAGAGCAGCAGCTGTCCGCCCTCACGCTGGTACGTCAGGGTGCCGCGCACCTCCTCCTCGACGATGAGCGTGCCGGCCTGGATGTCGACGAGGAACGCTCCCTTGCCGAAGTACTTCGAGGCGTCGACGATCCCGCTCGACTCCCAGCCGCCGGCGTTGGCCAGCGACGCGTTGACGTCGGTCGGGCCGTTGTCGGCCGACTGGTTGACCCGCGCGACGACGAACGGCTCGCCGCCTTCCTCCAGGTCGTAGGCCCAGATCCGCGCGTTCGTGCCGGTCCCGAGCGGATACTGGTTGTGGCTGCCCGGATCCTCCTGGAAGAGCAGGAGGTCCTCGGTCGTCTCGACGTTGTCGGGCTGGTGGATCAGGTCGAGTGCGCCCGAGCCGGCCGCTCCGCGGGCGTCGCCGTCGATCAGGATCGACAGGCTCTTGACCACGGTCGGGTCCTTGCGGTCGAAGACGAACTTGAACATGCGCCCGTTCGGCCAGGGCCCGATCGTGCCGGCCGGCCCGCGGCGAAGCCGCCCGGTGGCCGGGTCGGGCAGTGCCCTCGGCTCGCCCGTGTCGGCGACGTAGACGACGTTGTGGTCGTCACGGTCGTACGCGATGTCCTCGACGCGGATGAACTGGAAGACGTTGTTCGTGTTGCTCCAGTGCTCGAGCAGCCACTGCGGCCCGTCCGGCAGGCCCGCGCTCGCCGGTGGGGTCGGGAAGCCGACGTCGGCGGACTTCGCGTCCGTCCCGTCAGCCTTCTTGCCCGTGGCGATGATGCGCGGCACCTGGATGAACTTGCCCGAGACCGAGGCGGTGCCGCTCAGGTCGCCGTAATCGTTCACTGCTGGGTCATCCGACACGAACGCCCAGAGCTGGCCCTCGTCTCGCCACACCGCGTTCCCGTTGCGCGCCGTGTACATGTAGAGCTGTGACGCGGGCGCGGTGAACGTGTCGTCGCCGGAGAGGACGACCGGATGCCGGTAGCCCTCGAGCGCGACGCTGTTCTCGTGGTTGTGCCGACCCATCCCGTAGATCGACCGGTACTCGCCGCTGCGCACGTCTAGTGCGGCTACGACGCCGGCTTGCTCCGGGTTGGGCCCGGCGGGCCAGGCGGTGCCGGTCCGGTTGACGAGGTCGGTCGCCTCCTCGTTCGTGAAGAGCAGCGGGCGGCTGAACCCGTGCTTCCGCGAAGCGAGGAAGTTCGAGCAGAACCGCTGGTAGTTCGCCCCGTCCGGGATCACGTACGAGCCGGAGAGCACGCCGCCCGAGCGTCCGAGCGAGAGCTTGCTGACCAGCGCGTTGGTGAAGTCGTTGAAGCCGACTCCGGTGGCCGGCGTGAACGGGAACGGCACCGTCGACGTCTCGTGGTTCACGTACGCGGTGACTTCACCGTGGCGGCCCTTACGAAGCGAGATCCCATCCGGGATCGACTCGAACTTGTAGGTCGAGCCCGGCAGCGTCTCGCCGACCGTGATCAGCGGCTCGACCGTCGCGCCCGGGACGGCCGGATCGAGCATCGCTGCCTGGGACGTCTTGAACCCGCGATCGTGCCGACCCGCGGCTGGCATCGCGAAGACGGCGACGGCGAGGGCGGTGACCGCTGCAGTTGCGAGCAGGCTTGCGGTCCAACGGCGCCTGCGCGCACGTCTGAATCTCATCGAAATGAGCCCTCCTTCTCCCCTTGAATCCTCTGAACTGGGGCTGGATCTTCGCACGTTTTAGCCTTATCCGTCGCGGTCTCCGTATCATGTTTGCTTATGGATACGCGCCAGCTGGCTGCCTTTTGCGCCGTGGTCGACCGGAAGAGCTTCTCGTTGGCAGCCGAGCAGCTCGGCGTGACGCAGCCGGCCGTGAGCCTCCAGATCCGCTCGCTCGAGAAGCGCCTCGGGCAGCGCTTGCTCGACCGCTCGGGTCGGCGCGTGGAGCCGACGGAGGCCGGCCAGCGGCTGTACCGCAGCGCGCAGCGCCTGCTCGCCCTCGAGGAGCAGCTGCTCGAGGAGGTCGCGGGGAACGGCGACGGCGAGCTCAAGGGCCGCCTCGAGATCGGCTGCTCGACCGGGCCCGGCGCGACGGTGCTCCCGCTGCTCCTGTGTCAGTTCCAGGAAGCGAACCCGGGCGTCGCGATCTCCCTGTCCGTGAACGACACGCAGCACGTGATCGACCTGGTCGGCGAACCGGGAGCTCGAGCTGGGCGTCGTCGGTGCGGCGACGAAGCATCGCGGCGTCAGCTTCGAGCCGTTCTTCCGGGACGAGGTCGTCCTCGCCGTCCCACCCAAGCATCGGTTCGCCGGCAAGACGGTGGGCCTCGAGGAGCTCCGGGCCGAGAAGCTGATCCTGATGCAGGAAGGCGCCGGCGTCCGGCAGATGATCGAGGACGAGCTGCGTCGAGCGGGCCTGCGTCTGCGTGACCTGGAGGTGCGACTCGAGCTCGGCCTCCAGGAATCGGTCAAGGCGGCGGTGGCGGCCGGGCACGGCGTCACCTTCATCTCACGGTCGTCGATGGAGCCGGAGCTCGCGGCCGAAAGCCTGGCAGCCGCACGGGTGAAGGGGCTCGATCCGAGCAGGGAGATCTCGCTCGTCCGTTCGACTGGACGGACGCCGAGCCGTGTCGCCGACGCCTTCGTCGAGTTCGCGCGCGAGAAGCTCCCGTGATCGTTCGCTGGGGGCTCGGGGAGCTTCCGGGCCTGCTGCAGGAGCTCGGCGTCGAGCGGCCGTTCCTCGTTGCGAGCCCGCGCTGGGACGAGGCGAAGCTCGGCATCGACGCTGCGGCGCGGTGGGACGAGATCCCGTCCCATCGGATCGCGGCGCCGGACGGCGTGGACGGGGTCGTCGCGGTGGGAGGCGGGAGCGCGATCGACACGGCGAAGGCGGTGTCGGCGACGAGCGGGCTCCCGCTCGTCTCCGTGCCGACGACGTACTCCGGCGCCGAGTGGACGGCGTTCTACGGCGTGCGCGACCCAGACCGATTGATGCGCGGCGGCGGCGCGGGTGCCCACCTGGCCGGGATCGTGTACGAGCCGGAGCTCACGCTCGATCTGCCGCGTCAGCCGACGGTCGGCACGGCGCTAAACGCGCTCGCGCACGCCGCGGAGGCGCTCTACCACCCGGCCGGGACGACACGTCGGATCGGCGTCGCCGTCCGAGGGGGCGGAGCTGATCGTCGGCTCGCTGCCGGCCGTCGTCGAGGCCGGCGACCAGCTCGGACCGCGGACGACGCTGCTGCGCGGGGCGGCCCACGCCGGCGAGGCGCTGGGCCGCTCCGGGTTGTGCCTGGGTCACGCGATGGCACAGGCGCTCGGCGGCCGCTACGGCCTTCCTCACGGCGCGATGAACGCGCTTTGCCTGCCGCCGGCACTGCGGTTCAACCAAGCCGTAGCGGCCGACTCGATCGAGAAGTTCGGAAAGGCGATCGGCACGAATGACCCAGCCGGTCGCGTCGAGCAGCTCGCGCGGCTCGGCGGCTTCGGCCGCCTGCGCGACTTCGGCGTTCCGGAGGAGGAGCTGGACGAGGTCGCCGAGGCGATTGCTGCCCGCCCGGGGGCTAAGGCGAACCCGCGCCCGGCGTCACCCGAAGAAATCGCCGAGCTGCTGCGCTCGATCTACTAATAACTCGTCCTTATGCATGGGATTAGGAAGCTGGTGGTAGGCTTCGGGCGTGGGCGAGAAGCTCTCGTTCGACGTGCTCGTGATCGGGTCGGGAGCCTCCGGGCTCGCGGCCGCCGTCTCCGCCGAACGTGCGGGAGCACGCGTGGCGCTGGCGACCAAGGGCGCGCTCCAGTCCTCCAACTCGGCCAAGGCCCAGGGCGGGATCCAGGCCGCATTCGGCGAGGACGACTCGCCGGAGCTGCACGCCGAGGACGTCTGGCGCAGCTCGCACGAGACGGCTGACCTGCGGCTGGTCGAGATCCTGACCGGCGAGGCGCCGGGAGCGATCCACTGGCTCGAGGAGCTGGGCGTCGAGTTCACGCGTGAGAACGGCGGCTACCGGCTCGCGCGCTGCGGCGGGGCGTCGCGGAAGCGCCTGCTCCAGGTCGGCGACCGGACCGGGCTCGCGATCACGACCGCGCTGCGCGAGGCGTTCCAGGCCGGTTCCGGGACGGCCTTTCCGAAGTCGCCGCTGACCGAGCTCGAGCGACTGGAGAGCGGCTGGCGCGCACACTGCGGCGAGCATGTGATCGATGCCGGCACGGTCGTCCTCGCCGCGGGAGGGCGTTGCTTTCGCGAGGCGAAGGAGCGCGGCGAGCTGTCGACGAACCACCCGGGCGCAACGGGCGAGGTAACGCAGATTGCGCTCGGCCTCGGCGCCGAGTCGCGCGACCTGGACGCGCTCCAGTACCACCCGAACGGCGGCGCCTGGCCCGAGACGATGCAGGGCTACTCGATCCCCGAGACGACGCGCGCCTACGGTGCCGTGCTCCTCAACGCCGACGGCGAGGAGTTCACGGACTCGCTCGGGCCGCGCGACGAGGTCTCGCAGGCGATCTTCGACGAGGTCGCGAAGGGGAAGGGTGTCGAGACGGAGGACGGCCGACCGGCGGTCTACCTTGACACGACCCGGATTCCCGAGGCCGATGCCGAGGTGTCCCTGCCCTACATGCTGCGGCGGTACCGAGCCGGCGGGATCGACCCGCTGGCCAAGCCGATCCTCACGTACCCCGTCCTCCACTACCAGAACGGCGGGCTCGTGATCGCCGAGGACGGGGAGACGACGGTCGAAGGCCTCTACGCGGCCGGCGAGATCGCCGGCGGCACGCACGGAAGGAACCGCATGATGGGGAACTCGCTCCTCGAATGCACGGTCTTCGGCCGACGGGCAGGCAAAGCGGCGGCGGAGAAGGCGGCATGAGCACGGTCGAGACAGACATCCAGCAGGCGGTCGAGGACGCCGCGGCGCACCTCTACGTCTGGGCGCTCAAGGACATCCCGCAGGACCTCCGGGACGCACTCGAAGACGCCGCCGGCCGCGAAACCTCCATCCCCGGGCAGCGCGTCCTCCAGACGATCCTGAAGAACGTCCAGATCGCCGATCAGGGGGAGACCTTGGTCTGCCAGGACACGGGCATCGCCGTCTACTACTGCAAGGTCGGCGAGCACTTCCCGCTCCATCCGGCGCGGATCTACCAGGCCCTCTACGACGGGACGATGCGCGCGACGCTCGACCACCCGCTGCGCTCGAACACCGTCCACACGCTCACTCGCGAGAACACGGGGCCGAACGTCGGCTACCGCGTCCCGATCGTCCACTGGGAGTTCGTCCCCGACTGGGACGGGCTCGACGTCAAATGCGTCCCCAAGGGCTCCGGCTCGGAGAACATGAGCTTCCTGAAGATGTGCGTCCCCGCCGACGGCGTGAAGGGGATCAAGCAGTTCGTCCTCGAGTCGATCGTCGGCGCCGGCGGGAAGCCGTGCCCGCCCGGGATCGTCGGGGTCGGGATCGGCGGCTCGGCCGACTACGCGATGCACCTCGCCAAGGAGGCGATCGCGCGGCCGGTGGCGACGCGGAACCCCGACCCGGAGGTCGCGAAGCTCGAGGAGGAGCTGACCGCGCTGCTGAACGAGACCGGGATCGGGCCGATGGGGCTCGGCGGCGACGTCACCGTCCTCCACTGCCACGTCGAGCACGCGGACACGCACATGACGCTGAACCCGGTGGCCGTCAACTACCAGTGCTGGGCGGCGCGCCGCGCGACGGCGCACATCGCCGCCGACGGCAACGACGGACTTCGACCGGGAAGCGTGATGGCCGAGCGGCGACTGACATTCCCAACGACTCGAGGAGGAGATCCGCAGCCTTCAGCGCCGGCGACCTCGTCACCGTCGACGGGCACATCATCGGGATCCGCGACCGCTCGCACATCCGGATCTTCGACGAGGGCGTGGATCCGCCGATGGATTTCAGCGGCGCGTTCCTGCTCCACACGGCGCCGGGTGTCCGGAAGGTCGGCCCGGGGCGCTACGAGAAGGTCTCGATCGGGACGACGACGAGCGCGCGGATGGTGCGCTTCACCGAGGGGCTCGGAGCCAAGTACGGCGTCCGGGCGATCGCCGGCAAGGGAGGAATGCCCGACGAGGCGATCGAACCGATGCGCAAGCACGGGATGGTCTACTTCGCGATCGTCGGCGGCGCCGCGGCGCTCGAGACGACCCAGATCGAAGAGATCGAGGAGGTCGCCTGGGAAGAGCTGATGCCCGAGTGCCTGTGGAAGTTCCGCGTCAAGGACTTCGGGCCACTGTGGGTCGGGATCGACTCGCACGGCAACTCGCTCTTCCACGACGTCCAGGAAGCGGCCACGAAGCGGCTGGAGGACATCGTTGCTCGACTTTGAGCCGCGGCAGGGCGGCCTGACGCACGTCCTCGACAAGGGTCTCGGCCCGCGCGCATGGGAGGACGTCCTCGAGACGAGCGGGCCGTACATCGACGTCGTCAAGCTCGGCTGGGGCACGGCGTACGTGACGCCCAACCTCAAGCGGAAGCTCGAGGTCCTGCGCGACAAGCGCGTCGTCATCGGCGGCACGTTCTTCGAGGCCGTCTGGGCCCGGGGCAAGGTCGACGAGTACAAGCGCTGGCTCGGCGAGCTCGGGCTGACGCACGTCGAGATCTCCGACGGCGCCGTCGAGATGCCGCGCGAAGAGAAGCTCGAGCTGATCGCCGACCTCGCTCGCGACTTCACCGTCCTCTCCGAGGTTGGGTCGAAGGATTCCGCGGTCGAGTTCTCGTCCGACGAGTGGACGAGCTGGCTGCGGGAGGAGCTCGACGCCGGGGCGTGGAAGGTGATCACCGAGGCGCGCGAGACCGGCAGCTCGGGGATCTTCACCAAGGGCGGCGAGATGCGGACGGAGCTGATCGCCGACATCGGCGCCGCGGTCGACCTCGACGACGTGATCTTCGAGGCGCCGACGAAGGCGGCGCAGGCGTGGTTCGTCAAGGAGTTCGGGCCGACCGTCAACCTCGGGAACATCCCGCCGGACGAAGTGATCCCGCTGGAAACCCTCCGTCTCGGGCTCCGTGCCGACACGCTGAAGGAGGTGCTCCTTGGCGACCGCGCCCCCACTTCCTGACATCGATTTCGAGGCGATGCGGGCCGAGGAGGTCCTCCAGTGGGCCTACGAGGAGTTCGGTCAGGAGCTCTGCCTGACGTGCTCGTGGCAGAAGCAGTCGTCAGTGCTCGTGCACATGGTCTCCGGGCTCGGGCTCGACATTCCGATCATCGAGCTCGACACGCACCTCTTCTTCCGCGAGACCTACGAGACCCGTGACCGGCTCGTCGAGCGCTACGGCCTCCAGCTGCTCCCGCCGCCGCCGGTGATCACCGTCGCGGAGCAGCACAAGCAGGAGGGGCCGAACCTGTGGGAGCGCGATCCCGACCGCTGCTGCCACATCCGCAAGGTCGAGCCGCTGCTCGCAGGCGCTGAAGCCCTACGGCGCCTGGATCTCAGGGATCCGCCGCGACCAGTCGCCATCGCGGGCGTCGACCCCGAAGGTGCAGTGGTCGGAGCGCTACGGCGTCTGGAAGATCCACCCGCTCGCGGACTGGGACGAGCGCCTCGTTTGGGGCTACATCCAGGTCAACGAGATTCCGTTCAACCCGCTGCACGAGGCGGGCTATCGGTCGATCGGCTGCATGCCGTGCACCCGGCCGACAGCCCCGGGCGAGGAGGAGCGGGCAGGACGCTGGGCCGGCTCGGACAAGCTCGAGTGCGGCATCCATGTGGACACGCCAATCACGAAGGAGACGAATGCCTAGCGGTTTCACGCTCTGGTTTACCGGGCTCTGTCGGGCGCCGGCAAGACGACGATCGCCGAGCTCGTCGGCCCCGAGCTCGAGGCCCGCGGCCACCTGGTCGAGTACCTGGACGGCGACGTCGTCCGCACCCACCTCTCGAAGGGCCTCGGCTTCTCGAAAGAGGATCGGGACACGAACATCGAGCGGATCGGCTGGGTCGCCTCCCGCCTGACCCGCCACGGCGCCGCGGTGCTCGTCTCCGCGATCTCGCCCTACGAGGAGACGCGTCGCCACGCGAGGGAGATGGTCGAGGAGCACGGCAAGTTCGTCGAAGTCTTCGTCGCGACCTCGGTCGAGGAGTGCGCGCGCCGCGACGTCAAGGGCCTCTACGAGAAGGCGTTCAAGGGTGAGATCAAGGAGTTCACCGGCGTGTCCGACCCCTACGAGGAGCCGCGCGACCCGGAGCTCCGCATCGACACGGAGGAGCACCCGCCGGCGGAGTCGGCCCGGATCGTCCTCGACAAGCTCGAGCAACTCGGCCTGACGCGATCCGAGGTGGCCGCGTGACCGTTGCTCCACAGCGGACACGTCCGGTGCCAGGCACCGGCCATGGCCTGATCAGCCCCCACGGCGGCGAGCTCGTCGACCGCACGGGTGAGCGGCCCGCCGACCTCGACGGCCTCGAGGTCGTCGCGCTGACCTCGCGCGAGCTGTCCGACCTGGACATGCTCGCCTCGGGCGCGCTCTCGCCGCTCGAGGGGTTCATGAACCGCGAGGACTACGAGCGCGTCGTCGCCGACATGCGGCTCGCGAACGGCCTCGCTTGGGCTCTGCCGGTCTGCCTGGCGGTCGACGCGGCACCCCAAGGAGACCGCGTCGCGCTGGCCGACCAGTCCGGACGCCCCGTCGCCGTGCTCGAGGTCGAGGAGACCTTCGCCTACGACAAGGAGCGCGAGGCCGAGCAGTGCTTCCGCACGACGGACGACGCCCACCCCGGCGTCGCGCGCCTCTACGCCCAGAAGCCGCTCTACCTGGCCGGCCGCGTCACGGTCTTCGAACGTGCCCAACCGCCCTTCCCCGAGCTCGCGCGCGACCCCGCCGAGACCCGCGCCGAGTTCGCCCGCCGCGGCTGGCGCCGCGTCGTCGGCTTCCAGACCCGGAACCCGATCCACCGGGCGCACGAGTACCTGACCAAGACCGCGCTCGAGACGGTCGACGGCCTGCTCATCCACCCGCTCGTCGGCGACACGAAGTCCGACGACGTCCCGGCCGCGACCCGCGTCGAGTGCTACCGCGTGCTCGTCGACAACTACTACCCGCAAGACCGCGTCGTCGTCTCGGCCTTCCCGGCCGCGATGCGCTACGCCGGCCCGCGCGAGGCGATCTGGCACGCGATCTGCCGCAAGAACTACGGCTGCTCGCACTTCATCGTCGGCCGCGACCACGCCGGCGTCGGCGACTACTACGGCTCCTACGACGCGCAGCAGATCTTCGACGAGTTCGAGCCGCACGAGCTCGACATCGAGCCGATGTTCTTCGAGCACGCCGCCTACTGCAAGGTCTGCGAGGCGATGGTCTCGCCGAAGACCTGCCCGCACGGCGGCGACGACCACGTCTTCCTCTCAGGGACGAAGGTCAGGGAGATGCTCGGCCGCGGCGAGCTGCCACCGGTTGAGTTCTCGCGACCCGAGGTCGCTCAGGTGCTGATCGAGGCGTACAGCGCTTGACAGGGATGGGGCCTCATGGATAGAAACGACTAATCCGTGAGATTAGTGTTTCCAATCCAAGGAGGCCCCATGCGCGTTCTCATTGTCGCATTCACGCTCTTGCTCGCCGTCGGTTGCGGCGGGACGTCGTCTGAGAGCGGCGGCGACGGCGCGAAGCTGACCCTCGTCGCGTACTCGACCCCCCGCGAGGTCTACGCGCAGCTGACGGAGGACTTTGCGAAGACCGCCGCCGGCCAGGGCGTGTCCTTCGACGAGTCGTACGGCAGCTCCGGCGAGCAGAGCAGGGCCGTCGAGGCAGGTCTCCCCGCCGACGTCGTCGCCTTCTCGCTGGCTCCCGACGTCACGCGCCTCGTCGAAGCCGGAATGGTCGAAGCGGGCTGGGCCGACGACGCCTACGACGGGATGGTCACGAACTCGGTCGTCGTCTTCGCCGTGCGCAAGGGGAACCCGAAGGGGATCAAGACCTGGGACGACCTCGTCGAGGACGGGGTCGAGGTGATCGAGCCCAACCCGTTCACCTCGGGCGGGGCACGGTGGAACGTCATGGCCGCCTACGGCGCGCAGCGCAAGCTCGGCACGCTCGCACGACGAGGCGGTCGCCTACCTCGGCGAGCTCTTCAAGCACGTGTCCGTCCAGGACAAGAGCGCCCGCGAGTCGCTGCAGACGTTCACCGGCGGCAAGGGCGACGTCCTGCTCGCCTACGAGAACGAGGCGATCCTCGCCAGCGAGAAGGGCGAGGAGCTCGACTACGTCGTCCCCGAGCAGACGATCCTGATCCAGAACCCGGTCGCCGTCGTGTCCGAGAGCGACAACCCCGAGCAGGCGCGCGCGTTCGTCGACTACATCCGCTCGGACACGGCACAGAAGGTCTTCGGCGAGGCGGGCTACCGCCCGGTGCTCGAGTCCGTCGCGAGCCAGTTCCAGTACCCGCTGCCGCCGCAGCTGTTCACGATCGACGACGTCGGCGGCTGGGACGAGGTTCAGCAGCGGTTCTTCGACCGCGAGGACGGGATCATGGCCGCGATCCAGCGCGACGTCGGAGCCGCCCTTGAGTAGCGTCGCGATCCCGGCTCCGCGCCGTCGCCGCGGCGTCCCGCTCTCGCTCGGGATCACGACCGGCTACCTGAGCGTGATCGTGCTGATCCCGCTCGCAGCCGTGGTCTGGCGATCGACGGAGGGCGGCGCCGCCGCGTTCTGGGACGCGATCACCGAGCCCCAGGCGGTCGCCGCGCTGCAGCTGACGTTCCTGATCTCCCTCGGCGTCGTCGCGATCAACGCGGTCGCGGGGACGGTGATCGCCTGGGTGCTCGTCCGCGACTCGTTCCGCGGCAAGAGCATCGTCAACGCGATCATCGACCTGCCGTTCGCGCTCCCGACGATCGTCGCCGGCCTGACGCTGCTCGCGCTCTACGGCCCCCGGAGCCCGATCGGCGTGAACGTCGCCTACACGGTGACGGCAATCGTCCTCGCCCTGCTCTTCGTGACCTTGCCGTTCGTCGTCCGCACGGTCCAGCCCGTGCTCCTCGAGCTCGACCGGGAGATGGAGGAGGCCGCGCAGTCGCTCGGCGCGACGTCGTTCCAGACCTTCCGGCGCGTCGTCTTCCCGAACCTGTTCCCGGCGATCCTCTCGGGGTCGGCGCTCGGGTTCGCCCGCGCGATCGGGGAGTTCGGCTCGGTCGTGCTCATCTCCGGCAACCAGCCGTTCAAGACCGAGGTCGCGTCCGTCTACATCTTCGGCCAGATCGAGAGCGACAACGTCACCGGCGCCGCCGCGGTGTCGGTCGTGCTGCTCGTCGTCTCGCTCGCCGTCCTGCTCGCGATCGGCGCCGTGCGCCGCTGGGCCACGAGGCATGACAACTAGGTACGCGCTCAGATTCACGGCGCTCGGCTACCTCGCCGCGCTCCTGATCTTCCCGGTCGGGCTCGTCGGCTACCGCGCGTTCCAGGACGGGCTCGACGCCTTCTGGGCCGCGATCACGACGCCCGAGGCCCTGCACGCGCTCTACCTGACGATCGTGATCGCGCTCATCGCCGTGCCTGCGAACACGGTCTTCGGGATCCTCTGTGCGCTCGCCATCGTCCGCCGGCGCTTCCGCGGCCACGGGCTCGTCAACAGCATCGTCGACCTCCCGCTGGCGCTCTCACCGGTGGTCGTCGGACTGGCGCTCGTGCTCGTCTACGGCCGCAAAGGCTGGTGGGGCGGGTGGTTGAACGACCAGGGGATCGAGGTGATCTTCGCCCTGCCCGGCATGGTGCTGGCGACGATCTTCGTCTCGCTCCCGTTCGTGGTGCGCGAGGTCGTGCCGGTGCTCCGAGAGATCGGCGATGAGCAGGAGGAGGCGGCGTCGACCCTCGGCGCCGGCCCGTGGCAGACCTTCTGGCGCGTGACTCTGCCGGCGATTCGCTGGGGCGTCGCGTACGGCGTCGTGCTGACCACGGCGCGCGCGCTCGGGGAGTTCGGCGCCGTCAGCGTCGTCTCGGGAAGGATCGCCGGCCGGACTGAGACGATGACGCTGCACGTCGAGGAGCGCTTCCAGGCCTTCGACCTGACGGCCGCCTACGCCAGCTCGGTCGTGCTCGCGCTGCTCGCGGTGGCGACGCTGCTCGCGATGACGCTGCTCCGCAGGGAGGAACACTGATGGCGATCGAGGTCCGCAACGTCACGAAGCGCTTCGGCGACTTCACGGCGCTCGAGGACGTCTCCGTCGACGTCGAGAGCGGCTCGCTGACCGCGCTGCTCGGCCCGAGCGGCAGCGGGAAGTCCACGCTGCTGCGCGTGATCGCCGGGCTCGAGCAGCCGGACGCCGGCGCCGTCTACATCTCCGGTGAGGAGTCGACGGGCGTCTCGCCGCAGAAGCGAGGCGTCGGCTTCGTCTTCCAGCACTACGCCGCCTTCAAGCACATGACCGTCTGGGACAACGTCGCCTTCGGGCTCGCGATCAGGAAGCGGCCGAAGGCCGAGATCAAGCAGCGGGTCGGCGAGCTGCTCGACCTCGTCCAGCTGAACGGGCTCGCGAAGCGCTACCCCTCCCAGCTCTCGGGCGGTCAGCGCCAGCGGATGGCGCTGGCCCGAGCGCTCGCCGTCGAGCCGAAGGTGCTCCTGCTCGACGAGCCGTTCGGCGCGCTCGACGCGCGCGTCCGCAAGGAGCTCCGCGCGTGGCTTCGACGGCTCCACGACGAGGTGCACGTGACGACGATCTTCGTCACGCACGATCAGGAGGAGGCGATGGAGCTCTCCGACCAGATCGTGCTGATGAACCAGGGGCACGTGGAGCAGATCGGAGGAGCGCGCGATCTCTACGAGCGGCCGGCGAACCAGTTCGTGATGACGTTCATCGGCCCCGTCAGCGAGTTCGGCGACGAGCTCGTCCGCCCGCACGACATCGAGGTCCGCCGCGAGCCGAACGGCTCGGCGGAGCGGGCGACGGTCGAGCGTGTCGTCCACCTGGGCTTCGAGGTGCGCGCCGACCTCGCGCTCGACGACGGCCGCGAGGTCTGGGTGCAGATGACGCGGGACGAGGCCGAGGCGCTCGAGCTCGAGTGCGGCGCGCAGGTCTTCGTCGCGACGCGAAGGCCTAGGCAGTCAGCGTCAGGAACGGGAGGTACGTCGTCATGTCGACGTTGGCGACGGGCGGCAGCTCGTCGCCCGCGCAGCGGACCCGGTCGAGGCCGTCGTTCAGCGGTCGGTTGAACCAGCGCTCGAAGGTCTGCCGGCGCCGGATCTCCCTCAGTGCCGCCACGACCGAGGGGCGGGCGAGGGACAGCGGGAAGGTGCCGAGCGGGAAGGTCCCGTCCTCGGTGCGGATGCGGGAGATGCCGTCAGCCGTGCGGATCCGGATCCACTTCTTCCCGACCGGGATCCCGAAAGCCTGCGGCGGCGCCAACGAGCTGATCGCGAGGCCTCTCCGGCGGTTGCCGAGCCACCACGCCCTCGGCTTCACCTCGACCAGGCGCGCGCGCGCGTCCCCGACGCTCTCGTAGTAGCTCCTGATCTGGTCCGCGGTCGGGCCGCGCACCCGGAAGCGCCGTCCCATCCGTTGCTGGCGTAGCTCGTCCGCGATCACCGCGCGGGCCAGCGCCTGGGTGGCACGGTTCCGGGCGAGCGCCCGGCGGTACGCCCGCCGGCTCCCCCGGAACCGCGAGGCGATGATCGCGCGCTCCGCGGCGATGACGTCCGCCCGGGAGACGTCGATCAGACCGGCGAGCACGGCCCGGGAGTAGGCGGCCGAGAAGGCCACGTCGCGGTCACGCGTCACGCGGGAGAGTTGCCCGACGGCGCTATGTGTGATCGCCCGCTGGCGGATCACGCAGCGGACGCCGCGCCCGAGCCTGATCTGCCCGGTCTCGAACGCCGGGTCGAAGTCCGGGCCCGCGGCCTCGGGCCCGTTGCAGAGGCGGGGGTCTCGCGCCCAGAGCCAGACGCACGCGCCCACCTCCTTGTCCGGATCGGCTTGCGCGGTGTTGCGGGCCTGCCAACCCCACGACCAGATGCTGCCGAGGCCGTACTCACGTGCCACTTGCTTCGCCGCGAGCGCCTGAAGCTTGACGTGTTGGAACCAGGAGATCGCGCCCATCGAGCCCCGGTTCGAGGCCTGGAAACCGAGCATGAGCCCGACCCGTTTCGCCGGGATCCCGATCTCGGTGAACGTCCGCACCGCCTCGCGGAACCGGTTGCGCAGCGTCCGGCTCCCGGCCACCGGCCCCTGCCGGTGGATCAGCCTTCCGCTGAAGTAGACCTCCTGGACGAGGTCGCCGTAGTGCGCTGACTTCGCGCCACCAGCGGCCGGCGTCGCCCTGCGTGTACGGCCTGCTCGAGATCAGCAGCATCGGCCGTGCTCCGAGGTCGCGCAGCGTTTTCATGAACACGATCACGTTGTGGCGGTACGCGGCGTTGTTCGACGTCCACGGCGTCGTCGTATGCGCGCCGAAGAGCTCGTTGAGGGCCATCCACGGTCGGGCGCAGTCCGTCGAACCGGCGGCGCGGAAGAAGATCCGGTGCGCCCAGTCGCGCACGGTCGGCTCGTCCTCAGGCTGGTCGGGCGTCCCGACGCGGCCGTTCATGTTCAGGTCGAAGTAGACGGTCTTCGCGCCGCCCGCGCGGAGCTGCGCCGGGAAGATGAAGTTCGAGGCGGCTGCGATCACCCCCGGGCGCGCGAACCGGTACCAGAACGGCACCGAGCCGTCGGCGAAATCGATCCACGCGGTGCCGCCCTTCTGCGGGCCGCAGGCGGCCTCAGCCGGCCGAGCAGTGGCGGCGAAACAGACGATCGCGACGAGCCCCGCGAGGATGAGCCTCCTCACGCGCAAGATGGTAGCTAGCAGTCGCTAGCGGTTTCGCGCGGGCTGGGGCGGCAGCGGACAGGAGACGAAGGGCCGTCCGAACAGGAAGGAGCCCACCTTGTAGGCCTCGCAGCCGGTGCAGAAGCCGGTCACCGCGGCCAGCAAGGCGAGCGCGGTGACGATGCCTCCGAGGACCGCTCCGACAGTCTCGAAGCCCAATGCCCACAGCACCGCTGCCGTTCCCAGGAACACCGCGCCGACCAGGTTCGCGAACCGCGGTGGCCGCGAGTCCTCCAGCGGCCCTTCGCCGAAGATCCGCTGCACGATCTCGAAGTAGGCGAGGCACGGCAGGCAGTAGCGCCGTCCGAGGGTCAGCCCGACGGCGAGCTGGAGTGCGAGCAGGCCGAGCAGCCACCAAGCTCCGGTCACGACCGCCACGGCGGAGAGCAGCCCGATCGTCGCCTGGTTGAAGCGCGGCGCCCGCGAGTCGATCACGTCGAGGTCGCGGTAGGGATCCGCAGCGCGCACCGACCCCATTACTACACTCGCCGAGTCGTGCCGCGCCACTTCCGAACGATCCTCGTCCTGCTCATCCTCGCCGCGACAGCGGTCGCGTTCGTCGTCACCGAGGACCTGAAGCTCGAGCCGGATCCGATCGCGCGTCCTCGGATCGACCGCACGTTCTCGCCCGTCTGCCAGTGCGATCAGCAGACGGCGCGGATCGCCTTCCGTCTCCGGGAGGAGGACGACCTGACGCTGACGATCGCTGACGAGAACGGCCAGGTCGTTCGGACGCTGCTGCGCGACGCCCACTTCCGGCCCGGAGACCTCCGGTTCGGCTGGGACGGGCGCGACGAGCAAGGCCGGCTCCTCCCGGAGGGCACGTACCGGCCCCGGGTCGAGTTGGGGCGCCTCGGGCGTGTGATTGCGTTCCCGAGGGGGATCCAGGTCGACCGCACCGCGCCGCGCATCCAGGTCACATCGGTGAGCAGGCGCGTGCTCTCACCGGACGGAGACGGGCGTGGTGACGCGATCAGGATCGGCTACCGGGCGAGCGAGCCCGCTCACGCCGTGCTGCTCGTGAACGGCGAACGGCAATGGCGAACGCGGCGACGCTCCCAGGGCGTCATCCCCTGGGCGCCCGGGCGCCTGCGCCCGGGGCTCGAGCGCCTGCAGCTCGTCGCGGTCGACGCGGCCGGCAACCGCCGTGCCGGCAAGCCGTTCTTCATCCAGGTCCGCTACCTCGACGTCACCCCGTCCCGTCTCCGCGTTCGCCCGCGCCGGCTGATCACCGTCCGCGTCTCGACGGACTTTCCGCGCTACTCCTGGCGGATCGGCGCCCGCCGCGGCACCGGGCGGGCACACACGCTCCGCCTTCGGGCTCCCGCGACGCCAGGCCGCTACGCGCTCAGGGTCGAGGCAGGAGGGCTCCGACAGGTGACCAGCGTGCTCGTTCGGCGCCCTCGCTAGCCTGAACCGGGTGCCGCGGACGTGGCTCCTGATTCCGATTGCCGTGGTGGCCGCCCTGGTGCCGGGGGTCGCCGCCGGCTTCTGGCTTCACGACGAAGCCACGATCGACTACCGGCTGGGCTCGCCGACGATCGAGTTCGTCACGACGCTGAAGGCGCCTGAGCAGAAGCGTCCCCGGAAGGTTGTGCTTCGCCTGCCCTGGCCGACCTACGGCCTGAAGGTGCAGCGGACGCACACGGCGACGGACTTCAAGCTCCGGCCGCCCTTCCGGCATCGCTGGACGTTCAAGGCGCGCCACGTGCTCGAGTTCCCGCCGTCGATCGCGTATGGGCGCCTGTACCTCGCCCAGCAGCGCGGGCGTTTCTTCGCCGTTCATCACCGGACCGGGAAGAAGCTTTGGGAACGTCGCTTCAACCACTGTTCGGCCTCGTCGCCGACGATCGCCTACCGCGTCGTCTACCACGCCTGGATGCAGCCCCTGCCCTGCAACCGCTACCCGCGGAGCCAGCGCGGGATGATCACCGCGATGGCGGCGCGGACCGGAAAGCTCATCTGGACCTTCCGCGCCGGTGTCTTCGAGACCACTCCGCTCGTGATCGGGAAGACGCTGTACGCCGGGTCCTGGGATCACAAGCTCTACGCGATCAACATCTACACGGGCAAGCCTCGCTGGACGTTCACCGCCGATCACGAGATCAACAGCTCGCCCACGTACAGCGCCGGCAAGGTCTACTTCGGCACCGACGGCGGCAGCGTCTACGCGATCAACGCGCGCACGGGACGGCTGGTCTGGCGAGCTCGGGCGCTCACCCGCTTCGGCAACCGCGAGTTCTTCTACGCGACGCCCACAATCGCCTACGGCCGCGTCTTCATCGGGAACACCGACGGGACGCTGTACGCGTTCGGCGCGTCGACCGGGCGGCTCCTCTGGGCGCAGCGGGCCGGCACCTACGTCTACACGGCGGCCGCAGTCTGGCGACGGCGTGTCTACGTCGGGACCTACGACGGGTACTTCATGGCCTTCAACGCGGCCACTGGCGACCGGCTCTGGCGCTTCGAGGCCTCATCGGCGATCCACGGGGCGCCGAGCGTGATCAACGGCATCGTCTACTTCGCCGCCTGCCCCCGCTGCGGTAGCGTCGCCTCGCGCCATGCGAAGCAGGGCGACCGCGGCACCTACGGCCTGAACGCGCGGACCGGCAAGGTCGTCTGGCGCTGGCCCGACGGCGTCTTCAGCCCCGTCGTCGCCGACAGCAACCACCTCTACGTCGTCGGCCGCTCGCGGGTCTTCAGCTTCGCGCCGAAGCGTCGTCTCGTTCGGCAGCCGCCAACACGAAAGCGACGAGCAGCGCGGTCAAAGGCCAGATCAGGTACGAGTTCTGGAAGACCCGCGACAGGTAGAACAGGACAAAGATCGAAGCAGCAAAGCCGGCGGCCGCAACCCAAAGCCGCTGCGAACGCCACTGCGTCCAGGCGCAGCCACGCGGTGAGCGGCAGCCAGATGAGCAGGACGAGCGGGAGGAACGGGATAGGAGCCGAATCGGTCGACGACGTCGAGCTCGACGAGGACCGCCGGCGAGCCCGTAGCCGATGATCCGATACGTCTGCGCCCCGTAGGCGATCGTGTCGTCCCACAGCGCGCCGGGATCGGCGATCGCGAACGGGAGGAATCCGGCGACGAGAACGAGCGCGAACGCGCCGGCGGCCCGATAGAGGACGGCCGCGCGGCACGGCCCGGCTCAGCATCATCACCGCCAGGAACGGCACCGCCACGAGCGCGAACTGCTTCAGCAGCACGGCGCCGCCGAGCGCTGCGCCGCGCGAGGACGTAGCGTGAGCGAGTGACGAACGCGAAGGCCAGCACCGTCAGGAGCAGGCTCGGCGCGTCGGCCGTCCCGAACCACGCGCCGCGGATCGGCCAGCGGGTTCGCGGCGAGCGCCGCGCCTGCCGCGAGCTTCCAGGGGAGCGGCGCGTCGAAGAGCAGGGCGGCGGCGAAGAGCGCGAGCGTGCAGAGCAGCACGAAGATCCGGTAGTCGTCGTACGGCGACGGGACCAGGCGCCAGGCGGCGGCGGTCGACGCGGTGCCCGGGAAGTACGCGAAGTGGTCGAGCGCGACCCGCGGAACGTCCTCGTCCGCGTCGACCGCGGGATACCAGCGCTCGAGCCCCGAGCCGCGGTAGTCGTGTCCGTACGGCGTCTCTCCGTCGAGGACGAGCTCGCCCGCAAGGTCGATCTGGTACGTCGAGTCGTTGACGTGGTACCAGGGCGCCGTCGCGTCGCGGAGCCCGACCTGAAGCAACGTCGCGGGCACGGCGAGCGAGCGACGATGACCGCGGCGCAAAGCGACAGTTACGACGGGCCGGACGAACCGCGCGCACCGAGAGCACCACCACGCCCGCGAGCGCGACGATCAGCCCGGCGAATATCGCCCCCGCGCGGAGGACGCCGGGACTCCGGTCCCACTCGTCGCCTGCCGCGCGGACGAGCTGCCCGAGGATCCCGTGCCGCTCGACGACCGGCGGGTCGAACGGCCAGGCATCGGAGCCGAGCTCCGGCACGATGACGGCGACGAGGATGGCCAGGACGCCGAGGACGCCCCCGGCCTCGCGCCGTGTCACCTGGTCCTGGGGACCGGCTCGCCGGTCGGCGTCGGCTCCGCCTTGGCCGCTTCGGCGGCCTGCTCGCGGACGGGCACAGGCACCATCAGGTAGGCGGCGCCGATGCCGAGCGTGAGCCACGTGATCGGATCCTCGAAGAATCCGCTGTACGCGAGTGCGTGCACGAACAGCGCGAGGAGAACGGCGCCGAGCGAGAGTGCCAGCGCCTCGTCGTACGCCCGGAGCAGCAAGACCATGCGGACTGCGGCCGCGAGCAGCAGCGCGTAGATCGCAAGTCCGACGAGCCCGAGCTCGGCGGCGACGGTCAGCGGCGTCGTGTGCGAGACGAAGCGCGACGTGCGCGCCCCTTCCTGCTCGGCCAGCTCCTGGCTCACCTGCGGCTGCGCGCCGAGGCCGACGCCCCAGAGCGGCGCCTCCCGCGCCACGTCGACCGTGCGCTCGATCCTGGTCGATCTGCCGCTCGTCACGTCTCTGATCGACTCGTCCTTCGCGCCGACGACGACGAAGCCTGCCGCGGCCAGCACTGCGACACCCGCGGCAGCGACGACGGCGCGCCGGGAGACGCGGTCGCCGGCGACGAGCGTGACGATGAACGCCACCGCGAAGAGCGACGCCATGCTCGTCTGCGAGTACGAGAAGTAGAGGCCGGCGAAGAGCAGGGCCGCGATCCCCGCGGCCAGGTAGACGTTGATCCGGCCGGTCCAGATCAGGACGAGCAGCACCGCAAAGCCGAGCACGAGGTGGCGCCCGTACAGGCTCGGGTCGGTGAAGAGCGACGTGACGCGGAAGAAGGGCGAGTACGCGTTCGCGACCTCGAGCTGCGGCGAGAAGAAGAACAGATCCTTCGTCGCCTCCTGCCAGAGGCCGACGGCGGCGAAGACCGAGGCGAGGCCGATCGCGATCCAGGCCAGCGCTTTCGGGAGCCACGGGGCGAGCTCGGCGCGGGCGACGACGGCGACGAGCACCGCGAACGGGAGCAGGAAGAAGGCGAGCAGGTCGGCGCCCGTGTCCAGATCGCGGGACCAGAGGAGCGAGACCGAGGCGAAGGCGAAGAAGGCGGCAATGGGAACGGCGAGGAGTCTCGGGAGCGCGGCCGCATCGCCGCTCCACAGCACGCGCCACAGGAGGGCGGTCGCGGCCGCGGCGAGGACGACGTACAGCGGCACGAGCCGGCCGAGCCGCCCGCCCTCGGCGAGCGCGAAGAAGAACCGGTGGTCGCGGTCGAAGTCGAACGGGAGGCGGAACGGCGCGGCGAGGAGCAGCGCCGGGATCACGAGCGATGGGTACCGGACGAATACGGCTGCGCCCGCGGCGAGCAGGACGAGGGCGCCGGAGCCGGCCACGGCCGCTGACGGGGTGATGACGTCTCGAAGCGTGTCCGTTTCGGTCATCGACAGGCCGAGGCAGACTTCGGCAGCGACGATCAGCGCGAAGCCTGCGAGCAGCGTCAGCCGGCGGCCCGCGAGGAGTGCGAGCGCAGCACCGCCTGCGCCAAGAATCCCCGCAAGCTGCGCCAGATCACCATCGCTCATCCCCGGAGCCGGATACTACGTCCCGCATTGGTCGAAGCCTGGAAGAGAGTGCTCGTGCTCGCGCCCCATACGGACGACGGCGAGTTCGGCTGCGGCGGCACGCTGGCGCGTGTCGTCGACGCGGGCGCGGAAGTCCGCTACGTCGCGTTCTCGATCGCCACGCGCTCGCTCCCCGAGGGGTTTCCGCCGGACACGCTCGCGCGCGAAGTCCGCGAGGCGACGGCCGAGCTCGGCATCTCCGAAAGCCAGCTCGTCGTCCACGACTTCGAGGTCAGGTCGTTCCCAGAGCACCGCCAGGAGATCCTCGAGCTCCTGATCGCCCTCTGGGACGACTGGCAGCCCGACGTCGTCCTCCAGCCGAGCCTCCGCGACATCCACCAGGACCATCAGGTGATCGCTGCGGAAGGGCTCCGCGCCTTCAAGCGGACGACGATCCTGGGCTACGAGATCCCCTGGAACAACTTCGACTTCGGCTACCAGGCGTACGTCGCGCTGGAGAAGGGGCACATCGAGCGGAAGGTGGCGGCGCTCGAGCGCTACGAGTCGCAGCAGCACCGGCGCTACTCCGACACGGACTACATCTGGAACCTCGCCCGCACGCACGGGATCAACGTCAACCGCGAGTACGCCGAGGTGTTCGAGGTCTACCGCGTGGTCGCCTGACGACGCACGCTGCGCCGGCGTAGAGCAGCAGCGTCTAGGAGGGCCTAGCTGACGCCGATCTGGGCGGCCAGCTCGCGGGAGATCGCGTGGTCGGAGCCGCCGACTCGCACGGTCAGCGGGCCGTCGAACGGAGCCGACTCCCGCACCTCCAGCCGTCTCCCCGGCGTGAGCTTCAGCTTCGAGAGGTAGCGCAGGAGCTCGCCGTCGCCGTCGGGGATGCGCTCGACCGTCGCCTTGGCGCCGGCCTCGAGCGCCGACAGCGGCGTCATCACGCGCCGGTCGATCTTCAGATCGGGCCCGGGGATCGGATCGCCGTGAGGATCGTGCGTCGGGAAGCCGAGGCTCCGGTCGATGTGCTCCTCGAGCTCCTCCGACAGCGCGTGCTCCAGCCGGTCGGCCTCGGCGTGAAGCGCGTCGATCGGCAGGCCGAGCGTCTGGGAGAGGTACTGCTCGATCAGCCGATGGTGGCGGATGACCTCGAGCGCGACACGCTCGCCCTTCCGCGTCAGGCGGGCGCCGCGATACCGCTCGTGCTCGACGAGCCCGAGCGACGCGAGCTTCTTCAGCATCGAGGTCACCGACGGAGGAGAGACGCCGAGCTGCTTGGCGAGCGCCGAGGTCGTCGGGCGCCGGCCGGCAGCCTCGAGCTTGTAGATCTCCTTGACGTAGTCCTGAATCGCGTCTGTTAGTTCCATCAGTCTCAGTTATAGTTTAGACATGCCTAAACTTACGCGGAAGCAGGTTCTGGCCGGCGCCGCGCCGCTCGTCGCGGCCGCGCCGTTCGCCCGCCTGGTCCTGCCTGGGCACTCGCACTCGCATCCGAGCGCGACGCACGAGGGTCACAACCATCCGACGCTCGGCCACGCCGCGATGATCCGCGATCACGTGCCGGCCGTCGGCAGCGCGCGCGAGCTTGACGCGCTGCTCTATCCGCCCAAGGCGCTGCCGTACAAGAAGGGCCGAGTGCGCGAGTACGAGGTCGTGGCCGTGGACAAGGAGATCGAGGTCGCACCCGGCGTCTTCTTCAACGCCTGGACCTACAACGGCACCGTCCCGGGCCCGATCATCCGCGCGACGGAGGGCGACCTCCTGCGCGTGAAGTTCAGGAACGGCGGCTCGCATCCGCACACGATCCACTTCCACGGCATCCACCCCGCGAACATGGACGGCGTCTTCGAGATCGTCGCCCCGGGCGACTCGTTCACGTACGAGTTTCCGGCGCGCCCCGCGGGGATGCATCTCTACCACTGCCACGCGACGCCGCTGAAGAAGCACATCCACAAGGGCCTCTACGGCGCTTTCATCATCGATCCGAAGGAGCCGCGTCCGCCGGCCCAGGAGCTCGTCATGGTCATGAACGGCTACGACACCGACGGCGACGGCGGAAACAATTTCTACACCGTCAACGGCAGGTCGTTCTACTACGCCCGCTACCCGATCCGCGTCGCACGGTCGCAGACGGTGCGCATCTACCTCGCGAACCTGACCGAGTTCGACCTGATCAACTCCTTCCACCTCCACGGGGACTTCTTCCGCTACCAGCCGACGGGCACCGGCGACTACTGGGAGTACACGGACACCGTCATGCTGTCGCAGGGCCAGCGCGGGATCCTCGAGATCGACTTCGCCAACGCCGGTGAGTTCATGTTCCACGCGCACCAGTCCGAGTTCGCCGAGCTCGGCTGGATGGGCTTCTTCGACGTGCGCGACTGATGGCAGCCGCGCCGAAGCGCCGCCGCTCGGCCGCAGCTGGCGGCTCTGGGCGTTCGTCCCGCTGGTGCTGCTGACCGCGGTCGTGGCCATCTTCACCGCGACCGGCGGCTCGGTCACGAACCTTCTGGGGGACCCCCCGCCGCCGGCCGACGAGTTCGACATCCGGCGCGTCGAGTTCCACCCCAGCGAGATCCGGATCCGCGTGACGAACCCGCAGCGGGACGACCTGACGATCGCGTCGGTGACGGTCGACGACGCGATCTACCCGTTCGACGTCGAGGGCGACCGGACACTCGGGCGACTGCGCTCGAGCGAGATCGTCGTCCAGTACGACTGGGTCGCCGAGGAGCCGATCTCGGTGGGCGTCACGAGCTCGACGGGGATCGAGACGACCGAGGAGATCCCCGCGGCGGTGGAAACGCCCCAGGCGTCGGCGAGAAGCTTCCTCGGTTATGCGTTGATCGGGACGCTCGTCGGGATCGTCCCGATCGCGCTCGGACTCCTGTGGCTGCCGTCGCTGCGGCGGGCGGCGCCCGAGTGGCTGGCGGCGTTCATGGCGCTGACGGCCGGGCTGCTGGCGTTCCTGGCCGTCGAGGCGCTCTCGGAGGCACTCGAGCTCCAGGCGGCGCTGCCGAGCGCCCTCGGCGGCGCCGGGCTCGTGCTGCTCGGCGTCTCCTTCAGCTTCCTGTTCCTGAGCGCGATCTCCGGCCGGATGGGCGAGGGGAGTGGCGGCACGGCCATGAGCGGCCTCGCGCTGGCAACGCTCGTCGCGATCGGAATCGGCCTGCACAACCTGGGCGAGGGTCTCGCGATCGGCTCGTCCTTCGCGCTCGGCGAGCTGGCGCTGGGGACGTTCTTCATCGTCGGCTTCATGATCCACAACGTCACCGAGGGGCTCGGGATCGCCGCGCCGCTCTCGGAGGGCCGCTCCGTCTCGTGGCGGCGGTTGGTTGCGCTCGCGCTGCTGGCGGGCGCGCCCGCGATCCTCGGCGCCTGGCTCGGCGGCTTCGTCACGAGCGACGTGCTCGGCGTCGTCTTCTTCGCCGCGGCCGCCGGGGCGGCGTTCGAGGTGGTCGTCGAGGTCGGGCGCTACGTCGCGCGGCGCGCGCCGGGCGGCCTGAGCTCGCCGTACGTGCTCGGCGGCTTCCTCGCCGGCGTCGCCGCGATGTACGTGACGGGCCTCCTCATCGCCTAGAGTCCGGCGGCGGTCATGAGCGATTTCGCGCCGGTCAAGGAGCTGATCAAGGACGTCCCCGGCTGGCTCTCCGACGAGGAGGGTGAGGCGCTCTACGAGCTCGCCCGCGACTGCACCGGCAAGGGCGTGATCGTCGAGATCGGCTCCTGGAAGGGCAAGTCGACGATCTGCCTCGGGCTCGGCTCGCGGGCTGGGAACGGCGTTCGGATCTTCGCCGTCGACCCGCATGCCGACTACCGCCACGGCGAGTTCAAGGACAACATCGAGCGCGCGGGCATCGCGGATCTCGTCACGCCGCTCAAAGGTCTCTCACAGGAAGTGGTGGACGGCTTCGACGAGCCGATCGAGCTCCTCTTCGTCGACGGCTCCCACGACGAGGACGACGTTCGGGCCGACTTCGACCGGTGGGTCCCGAAGGTCGTCGAGCGAGGAACGGTCGCCTTCCACGACACGACCTGGCACGACGGCCCGCGCAAGGTGGTCGCCGAGAAGATCTTCGGGTCGCATCAGTTCCGCGACGTGCGCTTCGTGATCGGCTCGACGACCGTCGCCCAGAAGGTCGCGCACAACACGCCGTACGACCGGCTCCACGCTCGCCGCGTCCAGGCGATGAAGGCGATCTTCGGAGCGACGTCGCGGCTGCTGAAGAAGCGGCGTGACTGGCTGCCGGCAAGTGTCGAGCGCGCCGGGCGGCGCGTCTTCAAGGTCGTCGGCCGCTAGAGCGAACGACTTCGTGCCGAATCTGCGCCGACTCGCGCGCGAGCCCTAGCCGCGCGGCTCCGCCGCATCTATCTCCCTCTTCGTCAACCCGAACGAGGGAGGAACATGAGGACGATTCTGCTCGTCGGCTGCCTCGTGGCAGTCGCCGTGGTCGCCGGCGTCGCGCTCGCCCAGAGCGAGCCGCCGTCGACCGTGATCCACGCCTGCAAGCACCCATCCGGCGGCTGGCTCCGCCAGGTCTCCGCACCGTCGCAGTGCCGCCGACGCGAGACGGCGGTCAGCTGGAACGTCGCCGGGCGAGAAGGGCGAGAAGGGCGATCCGGGGCCGGCGGGGCCGCCTGGCCCGAAGGGCGACCCGGGAACGGTCGTCTCGGGTCTCGGCACCCTGAACGGCGTGCCCTGCGTCGCCCAGGACGACGCAGCCGGCGAGATCAAGGTCACGATCGCCGCGAACGGCGACGTCACGCTGGCGTGCGTCGCCGACGAGGAGCCGCCGCCCCCGCCGCCGCCACCTCCGCCCGGGCAGGCGAAGCTCGTCATCAACGAGGTCGACTACGACCAGGTCGGCACCGACGCCGACGGCTTCGTCGAGATCTACAACGCCGACGACGAGGCCGCCGATCTCACGAACGTCGATCTCGTCGCCGTCAACGGCGGCGACTCGGCGGAGTACGCGCGTGAGGAACTGACCGGAACGCTAGGAGCCGGCGAGTACCTCGTGGTTGCGATCGAGCTCCAGAACGGCGCGCCCGACGGCCTCGCGCTGCTCGAGGGAGCGACGCTGCTCGATGCGCTCTCCTACGAGGGCGCGATCACCGCGGCGACGATCGGCGGCCAGACCTACAACCTCGTCGAGGGCACCGTCCTCCCGACGGCGGTCGAGGACTCGAACACCGTCGCCGGCTCGCTGATCCGCAATCCCAACGGGAAGGACACGAACGACGCCGCTGCGGACTGGGCGTTCACGACGACGGTCACGAGAGGAGCCGCGAACGTGCTGACGCCATAGAGGCTCTTAGAGCGAGCGATAGATCTCGAGCAGGCGGTCGGCGCCTCGGTCGGCGTCGTGGACGCGCTCCACGTACGCCCGGGACGAGGCGCCGACCCGCCGGCGCTCGTCGGCCGCGGCGGCGAGCTCGCCGATCCGATCGCGGAGCGTCTGCCTTCGTCACGGGAACGACGGGAACCTCGGCTCCCAGCGCCCGTTCGGTCTCCTGGACCGCCTCCGGCCGCAGGTAGCCGAGGACAGGCTTGCCGAGCGCCATCGCCTCGATCGCGAAGATCCCGTACCAGCCGGCGTTCAGCTGGTCGACGACGATGTCGGCCCGCTCGTAGTGGCGCCGCGCGTCCGCGTGCGGCAGGCCCTCGATGATGTCGAGCTCGACGTCGAGCCCCTCGCACGCCTCGATCACCTGCTCCGTTCCCTTCCGGCGCCGAGACGACGGCGCGTGGAGCACGATCGGTCGCGCTCGCTCCTCCGGCGGAGCCGGCACGTACTCCCGAAGATCGAGCCCCGGCGGGACGACGTGAGCGTCCGGGACCCACCGGAGCGCGTCGTACGAGCCGACGATCCGTGCATCCGCGCCGCGGGCGTACCGCAGCTGCTCGGGCGTCTTCCCGCGGATGTCCGAGCCGAGGAAGTGCAGGACCGACTTTCGGCGCGTTGCCTTCAGGATCGGCCACTGGAGCTTCCGCGGGACGAGCGTCCAGCCGAAGTAGAAGTGGAAGACGTCGGTCCGGGGCAGCAGTCCCAGGAACGCCGGCCACTGCACCGCCTGCCGGCCCCAGAAGCCGGCGGGGCGGTCGAGCGAGCGGTCCGCCTCGGGATGCAGCTTCTGACGCTCGACGACGACGAGCTCAGCGTCGACGCCCTTGCGGCGCAGCGCCTGCACGTTCGTCCACGGGATCCCCGCCACGTTGAGCGGGGTATGGACGACTCTCAGTCGTCCCACTCGACCTGGTCGAAGTAGCGCAGGGCCCGGCGCGTCGGCCGCACGCGCGCCTGGTACGCGGCCAGCTCCTCCGCCGAGATCTCGCCCAGCGCGTGCTTGACGCCCGAGCCAGGGCAGGTTGAGATCCTCCTGGTAGACGATCGTCGAGATCCGCGGGTTGATCTCGATCACCTTGTCGCCGACGAGCTGGATGTTGAAGAAGTGGTCGAGCGCGAGCGCCTCGACGATCTTCGCCGCCTGCTCCATCAGCCAGTCGTCGTCGAGCGTCGCGAAGTACATCGCGAGGCCGGCGCGCATCGACTCGCGCGTCTTCGGATGGCCGAGGACGATCCGACCGCCCTCGGCGATCCCGTCGATCGTCCGCTCGAGCCCGCTCGCCAGCTCCATGACGAGCAGCGGCGTCTCGTCGTCGCCCAGCAGCTCGACGAGCTCCTCGCGCCGTAGTGCCTCCGCGACTCCGGGCCGGTTCGTCAGCAGCTGCTCCCGCCGGTCGGCGTCCGCGGAGAGGATCCGGAAGCCGCGCGAGCCAGAGGAGAACGCCGGCTTGATCGCAACGTCGACCCCCGGATAGCCGAGCTCTCGCGCCGCCTCGGCGACGGCCTCGCCGCCGACCACCCGGCGCCACTTGGGGCCCGGAACGCCGATCTCGTCCAGGAGCGCGTAGCTCTCCGCCTTGTCGTTCGAGCGGCGGACGGCTTCCGGGGACGAGACCATCACGGCGACCCCCTCGAATCGCCCCTTGTCCTCGGCCAGGCCGAGCAGGTCGAACGAGGACTGCGGGAGGATCGCGTCGACGCCCTCCTGCTGCACGACCTCGAGCATGGCGCTGCCGAACTCGGGGTCGGACCCCGGAGGAACGAGGTGGAAGGCGTCGCAGAGGTGGCGGCCGACCGAGCGCTCGGCCATGTCGGTTCCGACCACGCGCACCTCGCGCTCGCCGTTCTCCTTCAACGCGTGCACGAGCGCGGCAGTCCCGGGCGCCCCCGCGGCGGAGACGAGGACCGTCGTCACTTCACGATCATCGCAGAGCTTCGACCCGAGCGCCTCGGGCTCGCGGCCCGCATCGCGCGTGAACTCCTCCCAGGCCGAGTTGACGTTCACGTCGTCGGCGACGAGCACGCCACCGGCGCGCAGCGCCTCCCAGGCCGTCCGGAACTCGAAGCTCATGCACTCGTAGGAGTGCTCGCTGTCGTGCATGAAGAAGTCGATCGCGCCGACCTGCTCCAGGAGCGGCGGCAGCTCGTCCTGCGAGCGTCCGAGCACGAGGTGCCAGCGCGTCCCGCAGCTCCGGCGGCACCATCCAGCCGGGCTCCTTGCCCGGCGGGATCACGGCGCCGCCCTTGCCGTCCCAGAACGTCCCCGGCTCGTACTCCTCTCCGGCGATCTCCGGGAGGTCGACCGAGTGGAGCTCACCGGTGCCGTTCCGCTCCAGCGCGAGCAGGAGGAACGCGGTCGAGACGCCGTTGCAGACGCCGGTCTCGACGGCAACGCGCGGCTCGAGCTCGCGCAGGAGCGAATACAGCCGCAGGCCTTCGTCGTACCCGTCCCGGCCCGTGACTCGCCCGGTGTTGTAGCGGTGACCGCGCTGGGTCTGGCCCTGGACCGTGTCCCAGAAGAACGCGGCCTGCTGCTCGAGGTGCTCGATCAGTCCGCTCTCGCGGACCTCGTCCTGGGTCGTGCTCAGAGCTATTTCTTCGGCCGACCCTCGTCGACGCCGGTCGGGAGGTAGTTGGGCGGGATCGAGCCGCCTTCACTGCCACGAATTGCGTCATCGCCGCGCGCGGCCGTCATGTTGTCGACACGGCTCGAGAACGTGTCCTTGCCGTCCGCCTCAGACGCAGATCGCCGCCGCCACCAGGTCTGGATGCGGTCGAACATGGCCGAAATCTACCGGGCGAGGGGGGCGAGCGAGCGAATGCGGCGGCGCTCCTCGGGCAGGTAGAAGCCGAGCGGCAGCAGCACCAGCGGGTAGGCGGCGACGATCGCGATCGCGGCCGCGAGCGGCGGGTCGAGCACGCGGCCCAGGATCGTCAGCGCGACGGCGGCGCCGTACGCAGTCGCCACCCGCCGCCACTGGTAGGGCACCGGATAGACGCGCTGCGCCTTCCAGGCCATCGCCACGAAGAGGATCGAGTACGCCGTGACGCCTCCGATCGCCGCTCCGATCATCCCGTATTCGGGGATCAACGCGAGGTTGACGCCGACGCTCGCCAGGGCCGCTGCGCCGGTGATCACCCAGTTCGACCGGGTTCGCCTGGCCCGGCCGATCCCGATCACGACGACCATGTAGGCGCCGAAGGCGACTGCGGCGAAGGCGAGCGGCGCGACCACTCGGTCGGCCGAGTAGAACGCCTCCGTCGTCAGCAGCCGGACGAGCCACGGCGAGAGCACGCCGAGTCCGAGCGCCATCCAGGAGGTGATCAGGACGATGTACGTGAGCACGAAGCTGTACGTCCGCTTGGCCTCACGGTCGTCCTCGATCGAGTAGGCGAACGCGGGCCAGGCGGTCCGGAACGCGGCGAGGAACAGGATGATCGCGGACGCCATCCGGACGCCGATCGAGTACAGGCCGACCTCGCGAGGCCCGGCCAGCTTGACGAGGAACAGGCGGTCGCTGAAGTTGAGCGCCCAGAGGAAGAGGGCGGAGGGCACGAGCGGCAGCCCGAAGCGGTTCATCTCGCGCAGGAGCGGCCGGTCGAGCTCGAAGCCGAGCTGCTCGCGCCGGTACGCGAGGAGACCGGCGTAAACGATCAGCGTCCCCGTGAAGTTTCCGATGATCACTCCGATCGGGCCCTTGTCGAGCGCGACGACGAGCAGCAGCGTCGCCCCGACCGTCAACCCGAGGTTGATCAGCGTCGCGACGAGGTAGGCCGACGACCGCTGCTCGACGCGGAAGAGCGCGGTCATCTGCTCGTAGTTCACGTGCGCCCAGAGCCCGACGAACGCGGCGCGAACGAGGTTGGCGTGCTCCGACGTGTCGAAGAGCAGCTCGCGAGATCGGCTCGGCGAGGGCGAGCCCGGCGAGGAGCCCGGCCGTCCCGGCCGCCATCGTGAACCAGAACGAGGTGCGGATGACCCGGCGCTTGTCCTCCTCGTCGAAGTAGAAGCGGAAGAACGCGCTCTTGACGCCGGCCGCGAGCAGGACGGTCAGCACCGCGGAGAGCGCGATCAGCGTCTCGATCAGTCCGTAGTCGGCGGGCGAGAGGAAGCGCGTGTAGATCGGGAGGAGCAGGACGGCGATGAAGCGCGAGACGAGCGAGCCGAGGCCGTAGACGGCCGAGTGGCGGGTCAGCTCTCCGAGGCGTCGTCCGAGCGGGCTGTCGATCTGGCACTGAGACCAAGAGCATCAGGCAGATGACGGTGCCTTCGGCGAGAAGCGAGCTGGGGCCGCGATGCGCTGGCGGCCTTCGGCGCTCGGCGTCGAGCATCGCGTTCATCGTCTCGCTCATCGAGTCCCCCGGATACACCCAGATCTCCGGGTGGACGAGGAGCTGGAGCCACTCGAAGTCGCCTGCGCGCGAGCTCGGGGTGCGGGCAGCCGTGCCGCCAGGATTGGTTCGAGTCCGAGCGGTAGTGATCCGGATCGAAGAACGGCGGCTGCATCACGTTGACGAACTCGTCGAGCGGCTGGGACATGTAGTCCGGCTCCGGGTTGTGCCACGCGAGGACGGGGTCGAACCGGTCGTCGCTCTCCGCGCCGGGCCAGACCGCGTGCAGGCCGATCCGGTGTCCCAGCTCGCGCAGCCGGTTGATCGCGCGCACACCCTCCGGCGAGGCGAGGTTGTAGAAGACGCTCTGGGTCATCAGGAAGTACGTCGCAGGCGCTTCTGCGTGGGCCTCGAGCTCCGCCATCTGCAGGGCAGCGTCGAGGGAGAGGTCGACGTCGTGGCGCAGGAACAGGTCGCCGGGACGCGGCTCGCGGTCGAAGGAGGCGAAGCGGTAGCCGCCGCCCGTGGCCGCGTCCAGCAGCTCGCGATAGTGCTCGAGACTGAACTCGCAGCTCATGAAACCTCGACGTCGAGCAACCGCGCCGCAGCCTCCGCTCGCTCGACGGCCTCGAGATTGGTCGCTCCGAGGGCGATCACGTAGCCGCGCCGGTCGCCGTCGACCTGGACGGGCCGGATCGTCTCGCCGTCCTGGAAGTACACGTCGGCTTCGACGACGCCCGGGAACGCGAGCACCCTGTCGAGACCGCTCACGTTCACCAGCTTGCCGGTCGGGAGCGGGCCGGGCTCGGCGGTCAGGAACGAGATGGCCATGGGCTGCTGCATCTTCGCCTGCACGAGCTCGTCCGGCACCTCCTCACCGAGCGCCTGAAGCAGCGCGATCTCGATCAGGTCGACACCGACGCCGTACCGCGCCACGGAGTCCATCTGGCCGGCGGGGATCCTGGCGGCGATCTCGATCAGCCTCGCGACGCCGTCGTCGCCCCAGATCACCTGCGGATAGGCGATCCCGTCCTCGAGCCCGAGCGCGTGCACCGTCGCGCGCCCGACGCGCTCGACCTCGGCCAGTGCGTCGCCGAAGAGCGTGGAGGGGTAGACGTGCGCCAGCGCGACCCCGAAGCCGAGCCCCGGCGGCCGGCGGCGGTCGGAAAGCGTGACGACGGTGACCTCGCCGCCGCGGACGACGAGCAGCCCGTTGACCTCGAGCCCGGAGTGGAAGCTCTCGAGGATCGCCTCCTCGTCCGTGGACTGCGCGAGCGCGGCATGGAGGTGGCGCTCGATGTCGTCGATCGAGAGGACGAGGAAGAGCCCCCGCTGGCCGGCGGAGTCGGCCGGCTTGAGCACGGCGGGGAACCCGACCGCCTCTGCGGCGGCGCGCACCTCGCGAACGTGCCGCAGCGCCGCATACCGCGGCTGGGGCACGCCCGCATCCGCGAGCTGCGTACGCATGGCGATCTTGTTCGTCATCAGGTGTGCGGTCTCCGTCCCGATGCCGGGCAGCCCGAGCTCCTTCGCGACCGCCGCGACGACGGGCACGGCACGGTCGGCCGCGAACGTCATCACGCCGCTCACGCGATGGCGGCGCCCGACCTCGGCGACTGCTTCGACGCTGCCGAAGTCCACGACCTCGCCGACATCGACGAGGGAGAGGCCCGGCGCCGCGGCGTTCCGGTCGACGGCGACGACGCGGACATCCAGCTCCTTGACTCGCTCGAGGGCGCGCCGCTGGTGGCGCCCGGCGCCGATGAACAGCACAGCTTGCATGGCGATCAGCTTATGGCGTCAACTCCGCGACTACGGCGGAGTCAATGGCAGGTAGGTGCTTCGCTACCTGGTCAGACGGCTGATCTGGGCTCTGGTCCTGTTCCTCACCGTCACGATCGTCTCGTACATCATCTTCTTCCTCGTTCCGGCGGAGCCGGCCCGGCTGATGGCCGGTCCGCAGGCGCCGCCGGACCAGGTCGAGCGCGTTCGCAAGGAAATGGGCCTCGATCGCCCGGTGATCGTCCAGTACCTCGACTTCCTCGACGACATCGTCGTCCATCAGTCGCTCGGGAGGTCGTTCGCCACGCGTCAGGACGTGAACGACGTCATCAAGGCCGCTGCCCCGGTGACGGCGAGCATCGTCGTCGGCGGCGTGATCTTCTGGCTGCTCATCGCCGTCCCGCTCGGGGTGCTCTCGGCGCTGCGGCCGCGGTCGCTCTTAGACCGCACCGGAATGATCTTCGTGCTGATCGGCATCTCGGCGCATCCCGTCTGGATCGGTCTGCTGCTCATCTACTTCGTGGGCTACAAGGCCGGCCTGGCGCCGCTCGGCGGCTACTGCGACATGATCAATCCCGCCACGGACTGCGGTGGACCGGTCCAGTGGGCGCACGCGTTGATGCTGCCGTGGATCACGTTCGCGCTGCTCTACGCGGCGCTGTACACGCGGATGATCCGGGCGAACGTGCTCGAGGCGAGCACAGAGGACTACGTGCGGACCGCTCGTGCGAAGGGCGCGCCGGAGTGGCTGGTCATGCGCTCGCACATCCTTCGCAACGCGATGCTGCCGATCGTGACGATGCTCGGCCTCGACATCGGCGTGCTGCTCGGCGGAGCGATCTTCACGGAGACCGTCTTCGGCCTGCCGGGTCTCGGGAAGACCGCGATCGAGCGCCTCGAAGGCTTCGACCTGCCGGTCGTGATGGGGATCATCGTCTTCTCGACGATCGCGATCATCGTCGTGAACCTGATCGTCGACCTCCTCTACGCCGGTCATCGACCCGCGCATCCGCCTCAGCTAGCCCGACCCGGTCTGACCGGGAACAGGAACGCGTGGCGGTCCCAGCGGTCGATCTCGCAGCCGTCGGTGCGCTTGAACTCGCGCGTTCACCGTCTCGCCCTTGTAGAGCCCTTCGACCTCCGCGACGGCCGGGCCGCCGTGAATCTGGGTGCAGACGGTGTCCGGAGGAACTGGCGCGAAGGGATCGGAGAGCGCGAAGAGCTGCTGGCAGGCCCGTTCGGGCGTCGGATGCGTTCCGCCCGACCGGTCACAGTGGAGCCGCCATTCGCGGGGCTCGCCCCGGTCTTTGCCGTTCGGCCAGGCCTTGATCTGGAGCACCGTCTGGGTCCCGGGCGTCTTGCCGCCCTCCCAGCCGCCGCAGCCGGCCAGGGCCGCCAGCACCACCACTAGACTCGCCGCGTGTCTCTTCACGGTAAGCGCATTGTGCTGACAGGCGGCGCGGGGTTCATCGGCACCACCCTCAGCCGGCGGCTGATCGACGACAACGAGATCGTCGTCCTCGACAACCTCCACCGCGATGCGCTCGCCGGCACCGACCTCGCCGGCCACCGAAACCTGACGTTCGTGCAGGCGGACGTGCTCGACGCGGACGCCGTCCACGACACCCTTCGCGGCGCGACGCACATCGTCCACCTGGCCGCGATCGCCGGCGTCGACACCGTCCTCGAGAGCCCGGTCCGGACGATGCGCGTGAACCTGATCGGCACCTACAACGTCCTCGAGGCCACCCACGCGACGCAGGAGACGCGTCGAGCGGCTGGTCGACTTCTCGACCAGCGAGGTCTTCGGCCGGCACGCGTACAAGGTCGAGGAGGTGCACGAGACCGCGCAGGGCTCCGTCGGCGAGGCGCGCTGGACGTACGCCGTCTCCAAGCTCGCCGGCGAGCACCTCGCGCACTCGTACTACGACGAGTTCGGCCTCCCGACCTGCTCGCTCCGCCCGTTCAACGTCTACGGCCCCGGCCAGATCGGCGGCGGCGCGATCCGCGCGTTCATCGAGACGATCCTCGCCGGCGACGACCTGGTGATCCACGGCGACGGCTCGCAGATCCGCGCCTGGTGCTACGTCGACGATCTCGTCGACGCGCTCCTGCTCGTGCTCGAGCGGCCCGAGGCGGTCGGCGAGGTCTACAACATCGGCAACCCGCGCTCGGTCGTCACCGTCTACGACCTCGCCGCGCGGATCCGCCGGCTGATGGAATCGGACTCCGAGATCACGTTCCGGCCGCTGCACTACACCGACGTCGAGATGCGCATCCCGAACATCGACAAGGCGCGGCGGGAGCTGGGCTGGGCGCCGCAGGTCGACCTCGACGAAGGGCTCGCGAGGACGATCGCGTGGTACCGGGAACGACAGCCGGCGCCGGCGTGATCCGCCTCGCCTGGCCGGATCTCGGCGAGGAGGAGCTCGCCGCGGTCGCCGAGGTCTTCGAGAGCGGCCAGCTGACGATGGGGCCGAAGGTGGCCGAGTTCGAGGCGGGGCTCGCGGCTGCCTGCGACGTCGAGCACGCGGTCGCCGTCTCCTCAGGCACGGCCGCGCTCCACCTCGCCGTGCTCGGGCTCGGGATCGGGCCGGGCGACGAGGTCATCGTCCCCGCCTACACGTTCCCGGCGACCGCCAACGTGGTCGCCATCGCCGGGGCGAAGCCGGTGCTCGTCGACGTCGACCCGGAGACGATGAACTTGCGTCCCGAGGCCGTCGCCGACGCGCGTCACCGAGCGCACGCGCGCCGTTCTCGTCGTCCACCTCTTCGGCCGGCCCGCGCGCTGGGAGGAGATCGAGACCGCGGTGCCGGAGGGCGTCGAGCTGCTCGAGGACGCAGCCGGCGCGCTCGGCGCACGGCGCGGCGGCCGCGCCTGCGGCGGGCTCGGGCGGCTCGGCTGCCTCTCGTTCCACCCGCGCAAGATCGTCACGACCGGCGAGGGCGGCGCGGTGACGACGAACGACGGCGAGCTGGCCGAGACGATCAGGAGCATGCGCCACCACGGCTGGCGCGGAGCCGACATGCCCGCGCCCGGTGTGAACTACCGCCTCCCCGACATCCTCTGCGCCCTCGGCAGCTCACAGCTCCACCGCCTCGAGTCGCTGCTCGAGGAGCGCGAGCGGCTCGCCGCCGCGTACACGGAGCGGCTCGCGGGCGTCGTCCAGACGCCGAGCGCCGACGCCGGCGACCGGCACGGCCTCCAGGCCTACGTCGTCCAGCTCGACGGCCGCGACGAGGCGCTCGAAGGGCTGCACGAAGCCGGGATCCAGGCGCAGATCGGCACCTACGCGCTCCACCGGCTCACCGCCTATCGCGACCAGGGACCGTTCCCGGGGGCCGATGCCGCGTACGAGCGCGCACTTGCGCTGCCCTTCCACAACCGACTGAGCGAGGAGGAGATCGATCGCGTCTGCTCGACCTTGACAAGCCTTGTAAGTGAGTAGTAACTTACAAGGCTGAAGATGGCGAAGCAGACCGCACCGACGAGAAGCACCGCGGACGAGCGGCGCGAGAGCATCCTCGACGCCGCGCTGATCGAGTTCGCTGCCAAGGGCCTGCACGGCACGTCCACCGAGGACATCGCGCGCCGAGCCGGGATCTCGCAGCCGTACGTCTTCCGCCTCTTCGGCACGAAGAAGAAGCTGTTCGCGGAGGCCTGCCGGCGCTGCATGCGCGAGGTCGGCGAGGCCATGGCGGCCGCGGCGGAGGGCAAGTCGGGCGAGGAGGCGCTCAAGGCGATGGGCGAGGCCTACGTCGAGCTGCTCGAGGCCGACCCGCGGCGGCTGAACGCGCAGATGCAGATGTACGCCGCCTGCGGCGAGCCCGAGATCCGCGAGGTCGCCCAGGCGGGCTACGGCGAGCTCGTCCGCTTCGTCGAGGGCGTCACCGGGGAATCGGAAGCCCGCGTCTCACGTTTCTTCGCAAAAGGAATGCTGATCAACGTGATCGCAGCAATGGGCGTCAAGGACGCCGGAATCGACTGGGCCGACCGGCTCGAGCAGGGCTGGCGGCAGGACCCCTGACCTCTCTCTTTTTGGCTCGAGACTAAGTGATGAATCACTATCGAACAGGAGGAACGAGATGAGCCCCCCTCGGACCCTGTGGACGTTCGTGATCACCTCGGTGGCGCTGTTCATGGTCGTGCTCGACAACCTGGTCGTCTCGACCGCGCTGCCCGTGATTCGCACCGATCTCAACGCTTCGCTCGAGGAGCTGGAGTGGACGGTCAACGCGTACACGCTGACCTTCGCAGTCCTGCTTCTCACGGGCGCGGCGCTCGGGGATCGCTTCGGTCGCCGACGGGTCTTCGTCGCCGGGCTCGCGCTCTTCACGGGCGCCTCCGCCGCGGCCGCGCTCGCGCCGACCATGGACGCGTTGATCGCCGCCCGCGCGATCCAGGGCGTCGGCGCTGCGATCGTCACCCCGCTGACGCTGACGATCCTGAGCGAAGCGTTCCCGAAGGAGAAACGCGGCCTGGCGCTCGGCGCGTGGTCGGGGATCGCGGGCCTCGCCGTTGCGTCGGGGCCACTCGTCGGCGGCGCGGTCGTCGACGGGATCGCGTGGCAGTGGATCTTCTGGCTCAACGTGCCGATCGGAATCGTGCTCGTGCCGCTCGCCTACGCATTTCTCCACGAGAGCCATGGCCCGGCGAGCCGCCTCGACCTGCCCGGATTGGCGCTGGCGAGCGCCGGCCTGTTCGGCCTCGTCTGGGGACTCGTGAACGGCAACGGCGACGGGTGGACGAGCCCGCAGATCGTCGCCTCGCTCGGGCTGGGCGCGCTCTTGACCGCCGCCTTCGTCGCCTGGGAGCTGCGCGCTCCGGCGCCGATGCTCCCGATGCGCTTCTTCCGTGACCGGGCGTTCGCGGCGGCGAACGGCGCTTCCCTGCTCATGTACTTCGGGATGTTCGGCTCGATCTTCCTGCTGGCGCAGTTCCTGCAGACGGTGCAGGGCCACTCGCCGCTCGGCGCCGGGCTGCGAATCCTGCCGTGGACGGCCATGCCGATGATCGTCGCGCCGATTGCCGGCGCTCTCTCCGATCGGATCGGGGGCCGGCCACTGATGGCCGGTGGGCTCGCGCTACAGGCGATCGGGCTCGGGTGGCTGGCGGCGGTCTCGACACCGACGGTGCCGTACACGGAGCTCGTGATCCCGTTCATCCTCAGCGGCACGGGCATGGCGATGTTCTTCGCGCCGGTCGCGAACGTCGTCCTCTCGGCGGTAAGGCCCGAAGAGGAAGGCAAGGCCTCCGGCACCAACAACGCGATCCGCGAGGTTGGCGGGGTGTTCGGCGTCGCGGTGCTGGCGACGGTGTTCGCGCAGCTACGGCGGCTACGAGTCTCCGCAGACCTTCGTCGACGGTCTCACGCCGGCGATCTGGGTCGGCGCGATCGTCGTCGGCGTCGGAGCGCTCATCTCGCTGGCGATCCCGCGCCGCATCCGGCGGCAGGAGCAGCCGGTCGAGGAGGTCGCCCTCGAAGCGGCCTAGCGTGCGTTGTAGAGTCGCGCCGTGCCCGAGGCGCCGCTCGAGGACTCCGGCTCAGGCCTCGGGCCCGCCGGGGACGGCTGGTTCGTCCTGAACGTGCGGGACGCGAACTGGTGGACGTCGAAAGCGTTCGGCTCGGCATGCGAGTTCGACGAGCCTCTGGTCGAGTTCCCGCAGCTCGGCATCAGGGTCCACGTCCTGGAGCCGGGCGAGCCGAACGGCCTCTACCACTCCGAGTCCGACCAGGAGGACTTCCTCGTGCTGTCCGGGGAGTGCAAGCTGCTCGTCGAAGGGGAGGAGCGGCTTCTCCGGCGGTGGGACTTCGTCCACTGTCCCGCCGGGACCGAGCACATCTTCGTGGGCGCCGGCGACGGGCCGTGCGCGATCCTGATGGTCGGCGCGCGGTCAGAGGGCCAGCAGGCGCTCTACCCGGTGTCGGAGCTCGCGGCGCGCTATGGGGCGAGCGCGGAGGAGGAGACGACCGACCTAAAGCAGGCGTACGCGCGGTTCGGGCAGCATGGACGCTGGGGGCGGCCCTCGTCCTGGGACCGTCTCCCCTGGGCCTAGCGGCCGGCGCTGACCGGCATGACGAGCGCGTAACCCTCCTGGAGGAAGGGCACGCGGTCGACCAGGGTGGCGATCTCGTCGGGCGGGAACGTGCCCTCCTCCGTGACCACCTCGGTGATCAGCTCGGGAGGAACGAGCTCGAACAGCGAGCGCTCGATGTCGGCAAGCTCCGGCGCCTGGCTGCCCGGTACCGGCGCCAGCTTGATCACTTCCGCTGCGACGACGGTCGGAACACCAGCATCTGCGGCTGCTTTGGCGAGCGGGATCGTCCCGACCTTGTTGCAGATCGTGCCGTCGCGGAAGACCGTGTCGGCGCCGATCAGGACGACCGAGGCCTCCGCGACCCGCGAGGGAGCGTCCGCGTCCTCGACGAGCTCGACGTCGAGGCCGGCGGCGCGCAGATCCTCCGTGAACTGGCGGCCTTCGCCGACGGGCTCCGAGACCGTGCAGATGACCTTCGCCGGCTCGGTCTGCTGGAGCGCCTCGCGAACGGTTCCGGACGCCGAGTGCGTGAGGACGGTTGCGCCTTGGAGCCGCTCGCGCAGCTGAATCGTGATCGAGGCGGGAGCCCGCTTGCGGGCATCGTCGAGTGCCTTCGCCTCCTCCTGGATCACCCGGCGCAGAAGCTCGACGTCGAGGTGGGCCTCGTGGCCGGCCGCAGCCAGCACCCGTCCGACGGCGCCGGCAACGGCCCCGACGCCGGGTCTGACGGCGGCGAGGCGCCGTCCGGCGTCGCGCAGCGCGGCGAGGAGATCGTCGCAGCTGCGGACGTCCTGCTCGGTTAGATCGGCCAACGTCTCGACCGCACGGCGAGCCATCCAGCTGGCGCCGTGAGAGCGGTCGTCCCGGAGCTCCTGAACTCGTTCGGCGAGGAGGGCGTCGTCCACGGGGGGACCAATTGTAGGCTCGATTCCATGTCGCCCGAGATCTCGGTGGTCGTGACGCTCTACAACGAGGCCGGCACGGCGAATGAGGTCGTTCGCCGGACGGTGGCGACACTTGACGGGCTCGGGCGTCCGTGGGAGGTGATCCTCGTCGACGACGGCTCCACCGACGCCACCTGGGCCGCGGTCGAAGGAGCGCATGCAACGGACGAGCGGGTCCGCGGCGTGCGGCTGAAGCGGAACTTCGGGCAGCACCCGGCGATGCATGCCGGGCTCGTCCGGGCCAAGGGTGACGTCCTCGTGACGATGGACGGCGATCTCCAGAACTCGCCCGAGGACATTCCCAAGCTTGTCACCGCCGTCGAGAACGGCAGCGACGTCGCCAGCGGGCGGCGGAACTCGCGGCGGGACTCCTGGGGTCGCACGGTCCCCTCGCTGCTCGTCAACGGGATGTTGCGCCGGTTCACCGGCGTCGCGATCTCGGACTTCGGCTGCGCGTTCAACGCCTACCGCCGCTCGGCGCTCGAGCCCGCCCTGGGCTCGATCGGCAAGCAGAAGTTCACGAAGGCGCTCGTGCTCTCGACCGGAGCCAGCGTGGTCGAGGTCGACGTCCAACACTCGCCGCGGACAGGCACCTCGCGCTACTCGCCGCTGCGACTGACGCGGACTGCGCTCCACGTGCTGGCCGGCTTCTGGCCGCAGCCGATCCAGTGGATCGGCATGGTGCTCGGAACGGTGTGCACGCTTGCCGCGCTTGCCCTCGGCATCTACGGCGTCGTCTACTGGATCGTGGAGTCGAACTTCCCGGGGCCCTTGTTCGGCGGCGTCGGGGTGATCTTCGTCCTCGGCGTCCAGGGGTTCATCCTGGCGCTGATCGGGGAGTACCTGGGCCGGATCCAGCGCGACGTCGAGGGCCGCCCGCTCTACACGGTCGAGCGCGAGCTCTAGCTAGCGGCGCCTCGACACCGGGCCCATGGCCGCTGCGGCCACGTCCTGGTGTCAGACACCGTTGCGTGTCAAGACCACTCTGTGCCAGGTCTGTACCAAACGCTCCCCACTCAGTAGCCCAACCCTGGCCGGCGCGAGCTGTAGTTAGGCTCCGGCGGCTGTGAAGCGCATCCTCGTCACCGGCGGCGCCGGGTTCATCTCCTCCGCCTTCATCCGCCATCTGCTCCACGCGACGCCGTACGAGGTCGTCTCGCTCGACGCGCTGACCTACGCCGGCAACCTCGAGAACCTCGCCGACATCCGCTCCCACGAGCGGCTCTCGTTCGTCCAGGGCGATATCCGCGACGAGTCCCTCGTCCGCTCGGTCGTCGAGCAGGTGGACGTGATCGTCAACGCGGCGGCTGAGTCGCACGTCGAGAAGTCGATCCTCGAAGGCGCCTCGGAGTTCGTCGCCACCAACGTCCAGGGAACCCGCGTGCTGCTCGACGCGATCCGCGAGGCACCGGTGGAGCGCTTCATCCTGATCTCCTCGAGCGAGGTCTACGGCACCGCCGAGACCGCGCCCATGGACGAGGAGCACCCGCTCAACCCGCGCAGCCCGTACGCGGCGACGAAAGCAGGCGCCGACCGGCTCGCCTACAGCTACCACGCGACCTACGACCTCCCGATCGTGATCGTCCGGCCGTTCAACAACTACGGGCCGAGACAGCATCCCGAGAAGGTGATCCCGCGCTTCGTGATCCAGGCACTGGCCGACGAGCCGTTGACCGTCCACGGCGAGGGCACCGCCAGCCGCGACTGGCTCTACGTCGACGACGACGCCGAGGCGATCGAGGCCGTGATCGAGGCCGATCTCGACGCGGTCGCCGGCGAAGTGATCAACGTGGCCACCGGGGAGGACGTCGCGGTTTCGCGGATCGCCGACCTCGTCCTCGAGCTGCTCGGGAAGCCCGCGTCCCTGAAGGCATTCGTCGACGAACGGCCGGGCCAGGTGCGGCGCCATCTCGGCTCGACGGAGAAGGCCGAGCGGCTGCTGGGCTGGCGCGCGCGCACCTCCCTCGAGGAAGGGCTCCAGAAGACCGTCGCCTGGTATCGCGACAATGAGGCCTGGTGGCGGACGACTCCGGCCGCAAGCGTCTCCTCGTCCTAGGGGCGGGCCCGGCGCAGCTCGGGCTGCTGGAGGCGGCGCGGGCTCGCGGCCTCTTCACGATCGTCGTCGACCGCGATCCCGGCGCGCCCGGGTTCGCGCTCGCCGATCGCCGGGCGATCATCTCGACCGAGGACGAGCGCGGGATCGAGCGCCTCGCTCAGGCCGAGCGGCCCGACGGCGTGATCGCGCCCGGGATCGACTGGCCCGTCGGCATCGCCGCGCGCGTAGCCGAGAAGGCCGGCATTCCGCACCCGCTCGAGCCCGCCGCCGCGGGCCTCGCCGTCTCCAAGGCACGACAGCGCGAGCGCCTCCAAGAGGCGGGCGTCCCGCAGCCGCGCTGGCAGCTCGTCTCCACGCCGGATCACGAGTTCCCGCTGCCGTGCGTCGTGAAGGCGCCCGACCGGCAAGGGCAACGGGGACTGAGCCTGGTCCGAGAAGCGGCCGAGCTCGCGCCGGCGATCGAGGCGGCCCTGGAGCTCTCCCGCACCCGCGCGGCTCTCGTCGAGGAGCTGGTCGACGGCCCAGAGGTGACCGTGAACGCGTTCTCCCTCGACGGCGAGTTCATCCCGCTGACCGTGACCGACCGCATGACCGCCGAGCCCCCGGCCTTCGGCGTCGCGCTCGCGCATGTCTGGCCGTCCCGCATCGGACCACGGCGACCGCCGCCGACGTCGTGCGCGAAGCCGTCGCCGCGCTGGGCATCCGCAACGGCCCCACCTACACCCAGGTCCGGATCGACGCCGACGGCCCGAAGGTGATGGAGGTCGCCGCGCGGCTCGGCGGCGGCCACGACGCGGAGCTCTGCCACGCCGCCCTGAGCGTCGATCTCAACGGGCTCGCGCTCGCCGCCGCGCTCGGCGAAGAGATCGAGCCGCCGGTCCCGGCCCAACGGGTCGGCGGCGCGACGACCGCCTTCCTCGTCGCCCCGCCCGGCGAGCTCTCGGGCCTCGAGGGCGTGGAGGACGCCCGTAACGCCGAGGGAGTCGTGGCCGTGCGCGTCTACCGGCAACCGGGCTTCCGGTTCGGCGAGCTGCGCGTCGGCTCCGACCGCGCCGGGGCGGTGCTCGCCACCGGCGACAGCCGCGACGAGGCGTACGAGCGGGCGAGGGCGGCGGCCGCTCTCATACGCTTCCAGACCGATGCCGCTCTCGTCTGATACCCGCCGGGCGACGATGCTCGGCTTCCAGCCCCCCGCCGTCGGCGAGGAGGAGATCGCCGCCGTCGCCGAGACGATCCGCTCCGGCTGGCTGACGACCGGCCCGAAGGCGGCGGAGCTCGAAGAGCGGCTCGCGGACTACCTCGAGGCGAAGCACGTCCTCGCCGTCACGTCGGGGACCGCCGCGCTGCACCTCTCCCTCGTCGCGCTCGAGGTCGGACCGGGGGACGAGGTGATCACGAGCCCGATCACGTGGCCCGCGACGGCGAACGTGATCGTCCACTGCGGCGCCACGCCCGTCTTCGCCGACGTCCGCGACTCGGACCTGAACATCGATCCGGCGCGGGTCGCCGAGGCCGTCACCGAGCGCACGAAGGCGATCGTGCCCGTCCATCTCGCGGGGCAGCCGTGCGACCTCGAGCCGCTCTGGGCGCTGGGCCTGCCCGTGGTCGAGGACGCCGCGCACGCCCTGGAGAGCTCCTATCGCGGCCGGAAGCTCGGCGGGCTCTCGGACACCACCTGCTTCTCGCTCTACGCGACGAAGAACGTCGCGGCCGGCGAGGGCGGGCTCGTCGCCACGAACCGCGACGACCTCGCCGCGCGCCTGGAGGACCTGCGGCTGATGCGCCGCTCGGGCGGCTCGCTCTACGACATCGCGGTTCCGGGCTACAAGGCCAACCTCTCCGACGTCCTGGCCGCAATCGCACTCGTCCAGCTCGACAAGCTCGGCGCGCACCGCGCGATCCGCGAGCGGCACTTCGCGGCCTACGACGAGGCCGTCGCCGAGCTCGACGGCATCGAGCCGCTCGCACGCGACGAGCGCGACGTGCACGCGCTGCACCTCTACGTCGTCCGCATCGACCCCGAGCGAGGCCGGAGGCACACGGGACGACTACGCCGCTCTCCTCGCGGAGGAGAACATCGCGACGAGCATCCACTTCCTGCCCGTCCACACGCTGACCGCGTACCGCGAGCTCCTCGACCCCCCGCCCGAGCTGCCCGTCGCCGAGCGGGCGGGCGCCGAGGTGCTCTCGCTGCCGCTCTCGCCGGCGCACACGGGCGACGACATCGCCGACGCCGTCGCGGCCCTGCGCCGCGTCCACGAGCGACTGACGGGATGAGCCGCCGCCTCAGGGTCGCGCTGACCCTTCTCGTCACCGGGCTCGCGACCGCCTACGTCATCTGGAAGATCGACCTCCGTCAGACGGTCGAGATCCTCGGCGACACCAACCTCGCGCTACTTCGCCGCCGCCGTCGCGCTCACGCTGGTGACGACCTGGCCGATGGCGCTTCGCTGGAAGTGGCTGCTCGATGCGAAGGGCATCCACGACCGGCTCGGGTGGCTGACCCGCGCGTACTTCGTCTCGTACGCGGCCGGCCAGGTGCTCCCGACGGCGATCGGCGGCGACGCCTCGCGGATCTACGAGACCGCGAAGCGCCATCCGGGGAACACGGGGACGATCGCCGGGGGAATCGTCCTCGAGCGGGCGATCGGGGGCGCCGCGACGCTCCTGCTCGCCGCGTTCGGCCTCGCGCTGGCCGTCGGCGAGTACGACATCGCCGCCTACCTGTGGATCGAGGCGATCTTCGTCGTCGGCACCGTCGTCGCCGGCTTCCTGGTCTTCTCGCGGCGCGCCCGGCCCTGGCTGCGCTGGCTGGGCCCGTTGCTCGCGCGCGTGCGCGCCGAGCGGCCGATCCGGGCGCTGTACGAAGGCATGCACGGCTTCCGGGATCACCTCGGAGTGCTGCTCGCCGTCTTCCTGATCACGATCGGGATCCAGGTCGCGCGGATCCTGTCGATCTGGCTTTGCGGCGAGGCGCTCGGCCTGGGCCTGTCGCCGGGGCCCTACTTCGTGCTCGGGCCCTTGCTGTTCCTCGTCATGCTCGTCCCCTTCACGATCAACGGACTGGCCGTCCGCGAGGCGTTCTTCATCGACTTCCTGACGCGGCTCGACGTCAACGCCGATGCCGCCGCGGCGACGGGGTTCCTCTTCTTCGCGACGACGATCGCCCTCGCGCTGCCCGGGCGTCGCGATCATCGCCTGGGAGGCGATCCGCGCCCCCGCTCGGCGCTCGCTGCCGCATGCCTGAGCTCGAGCGTCGTCGTCGTCACGTACAACGCGCTGCCGTACGTCGAGCGGACGCTCGAGAGCGTCCGGGGACACGAGACGGTCGTCGTCGACCACGGCTCGACCGACGGCACGCTCGAGCTCGTGCGCGAGCGCTTCCCCGAGGTCAAGCTCGTCGAGCAGGAGAATCTCGGGCTCGCCGCCGGCTGGAACCGGGGCGTGCGGGAGACGGAGGCGCCCTACGTGCTCGTCCTCAACGCGGACGCCTGGCTCGTCGACGGCGCCGCCGAGCGGCTGGTCGCCTTCGCGGAGGAGCGGAAACGGGCCGGGTTCGTCGCGCCGAGGCTCCGGAACCCCGACGGGACGCTCCAGCGGTCGGTCCGGGCCTTCCCGACCACCTGGCGGCTCACGACCGAGTACTTGTTCCTCCGCAAGCTGGCGCCCGGCTCGCAGGCCCTGAACGCCTTCTACGGCGGGGGCTTCGACCACGACGAGGTCCGCGAGGTCGACTTCGCGAAGGGCGCCGCCTTCCTCCTCCGCCGAGAGGCGTTCGACGACATCGGGCCGTTCGACGAGCACTTCTTCCTCTTCAGCGAAGAGACCGACTGGTGCTACCGGCTGCACGAAGCGGGCTGGGAGGTGCTCTTCTATCCCGGCGCCGAGGCCGTGCACGTCGGCGGCGCGAGCTGGCGGCCCGAGTCGGCGACGCTCTTCCGGGAGCAGGTGCGCGGCCACCTCCGCTTCCTGGCGAAGCACCGGGGACCGCGGGCGGCCGCTCGGGCGAGGCGCGTGCTGCTGGCCGGGCTTCGACTTCGGGGTCTCGTCTTCCGCGGCGACCGCGGAGAGGTCTACCGGGACACCGCGCACTGGCTGCAATCAACTCACTGACGCGTCTTCCGCTGCTGCTCGCGGCTCCGCCGCTGCTGGTGGTTGCGCGCTTCCTGCCGGACGACGGCGCCTGGCTCGCGATCCGACTCGCGCTCGCGACGCTCTGCCTGCTGATTCCGGGGGCGTTGATCGCGCAGGCGCTTCGGCTGCAGCACGCGGCGGCCGTGTTCTCGCTCTCGCTGGGAGTCCTCTTCCTCGCGCTCTTCGTCGTCTTCGCGCTCGAAACGCCGATCTGGGTCGCGCTCGTCGTCCTGGTGGTCGCGGCGGCCGCGGCCGCGCCGTTCGCGCTCAGGCAGAGCACCCGACCGCCGCGAGTGGGACCGGCCGTCGCTCGGCGTGCTCGCCCTCGGGATCGCCTACGCGCTGCCCGTCTGGTACTACGCGCCGGCGCTCCGGGGCGACGCGCTCTTCCACCTCGCGCGCGTGCGGAAGCTGGCCGAGTTCGACGACCTCTCGCTCGACGCGGTCGCCGAGTTCGCCGACGGCGGCCCGCACCCCGGCTACGCGTTCCCGCTCTGGCACGGGTTCCTGGCGCTCGTCTCATGGCTCGCCGGCGTCGATTCGGCGGACGTCGTGCTCCACGAGGCGGCGATCCTCGTCCCCCTGGCCTTCCTGCTTGTGTTCGAGGCCGGGCGCGTGCTCTTCAACTCCGTCTGGGGCGGGCTGGCGGCGCTGGCCGGGCAGGTCGCGATTACCGGGCTCGCTCCTGGCGATGCAGGGGCCTACGACGCGATGGAGCTTCCCGCCACCGCCGCGCGGCACCTGATCGTCCCGGCGACGCTGGCGCTCGTGTTCCTGTTCGTCCGGAGGCCGGACGCGATGCTCGTCGCGCCGCTGGCCGCCGCGTCGGTTGCCCTGGGGCTCGTCCACCCGACGTACGCGCTCTTCCTGCTGATCCCACTTGCCGGCTTCGCGGTCGTCAGGCTCGTCTATACGAGGGCCGACCTGGTCTCAGCCGGCGCGGCACTCGCGTGTGTCGGGATCCCGACCGCTGCCGTCCTGTACTGGCTCGCGCCGATCGTGGAAGAGACGGCTGGGCACACGCCCTCGACGGCCGAGGTCGCCCGTGCGCTGGTGCGCTACTCCCGGGAGCTGAACGTCGAGTCGGCCGACCGCTACTCGCTCGCGCCGGAGGTCTTCGGCCGCAGCGGCGCGGTCGCCGTCGCCGCGCTGGTCTCGATCCCGCTCGCGGCGCTGGCCGCCCGGACGCGCTGGGCGGCGTACGTCCTCGGCGGCTCGCTCCCGATCCTCGCGCTGATGTCGAGCGACCTGCTCTTTCCGCAGTTCGCCGATCTCGTCTCGCTCTCGCAGGCGCGCCGCTTGGCCGGCTTCCTGCCCTTCGCCTTCGCCTTCGCAGGCGGGTGGGTCGTCATCGCCGGCCTCTTGCGCGGCGCGGCGCTCCCGGTCGCGTTCGCCGCCGGTCTCTGGCTCCAACTGACGTATCCGGGGGACTTCGGCCGGCTGGAGGACGGGGGCCCGGCGGCGGCGACCTGGATCGCCCTCGTCGGCGGCGCGCTCGCGATTCCCGCCGGTGTCTTCCTCGCCCGCCGGTGGCGGCCGATCGAGGACCGGGGGATCTTCGCCGCCCTGGCGGCGGCGCTCTTCGTCCTGCCGGTCGCGGTTCACGGGCTGCGGGACTGGCACTCGCCCGTTGGGCCGCGCCTCCCGCTGACCCCGGGGCTGGTGGAGGCGCTGCAGGAGCGGGTGCCGGAGGGCGACATCGTCTTCTCCGACCTCGAGACGAGCTACCGGATCGCCGCGATGGCGCCGGTCTACGTGGCCGCGGCACCGCCGGCGCACGTCGCGGACACCGTGGACAACCGTCCGTACGAGCGCCGCCGCGACGTGCTCCAGTTCTCCCGGACCGGTGACCTGGAGATCCCGCGCGGCTACGGCGCCAATTGGCTCGTGATCGACCGGCGGCGCTCGGTTCTCCGGCCGCCGCTGCCGGTCGTCTACGCGGACGACCGCTATCTCCTGTATCGCCTCTAGCCTTTCGGGCGTGAAAGTGCTGCTCGTGACGCTCTACTTCCCGCCCGCGGGCGGCGGCGGCGTCCAGCGGCCGCTCAAGTTCGCGACCCACCTCCCGGCGCTCGGCATCGAGACGCACGTGCTGGCTCCGGACGACCCGAAGTGGGTCCATCGCGACGACGACCTCGTCCCACCGACGCAGGCCTGGATCCACCGCGTCCGCTACATCGGGCCGAAGGGCCGGCTGCCGGCCGAGGAGCTCCACGGCCTCCAGGGCCTCGAGCGGGCGGGACGCAAGGCGGCCCTCACCTTCCGACGGGCGCTGGTGCCGGACGAGAACGTCAGCTGGAACCTGACCGCGATCCCGGCGGCGATCCGGATCGCCCGCCGCGAGGGGATCGACGTCGTGATCACGACCTCGCCGCCGACCTCCGTTCACCTCGTCGGAGCCGCGGTCAAGCGGGCGACCGGCGCCCGCTGGATCGCAGACCTCCGGGACTCGATCGCCGCGAACCCGCACCGGCGCGTCGAGTCGCGGCTCGTCCGCGCCAAGGAGGCGACGGGGGAGAGCGTCGCGCGGCTCGTCGCCCGCTCAGCCGACGCGGTCACGGCGGTGACGGCGCCGATCGCCGACGAGCTGCGGGCGCTCGGCGCCAAGCGGGTCGAGACGATCCCCAACGGCTCCGACTTCGAGGACTTCGCCGGGCTCGCGTACACGCCCGGCGAGCGGTTCCGGCTCACGCACACGGGCAGCTTCTTCGGCAAGCGCAGCCCGAGGCCGATCCTCGAGGCGCTCGCCGGAACCGACGCCGACATCGTCGCGCGCTTCGTCGGGGACTTCCGCTCCGCCGATCGCGAGTGGGCGGCGGGGCTCGATCTCGGCGACCGGCTCGAGCTCCACCCCTACCTGCCGCGGCGCCGGGTGCTGGAGCTCCAGCGGGACTCGGAGGCGCTGCTGCTGCTGATCCCGGAGTCGGGTGGGCGTGGGCGCGCCGTGCTCTCGGCCAAGGTCTTCGAGTACATCGCGGCGGAGCGGCCGATCCTCGCCGCCGTCCCGCTGGACGGCGCCGCGGCCGACCTGATCCGCGAGACGGGCACGGGCGTCGTGGTCGCGCCGGAGGACGTCGACGGCCTCCGCGAGGCGCTCGTCCGGCTCGAAGGGGACTGGCGGGCCGGAAAGCTGAACGGGACGCCGCTCTCGCCCGAGGTGCGGAAGCGCGTCTCGCGGCAGGCTCGCGTCGAAGAGCTCGCCGCGCTCGCCCGGAGCCTCGTGTGAGCCGCCTGACCGCCTTCTTCTTCCTGGCGACGCTCTTCTGCCTCAGCTTCGAGAAGATCCAGTGGGAGCTGGCCGGGACGATCGGGCTCTCCGGGATCCTCGCCGTCGTCTTCGTCGCCGCCTTCGGGGTGGAGCGGCTCTCCGACGGGCGTCAAGGCTTCCCGAGAACGGTGGCGATCGCGCTCCTCTTCGCGCTCGCCTTCCTCGCCGTCTACCTCGCGGGCTTCTACAACATCGAGACCGAGCAGGCGGCCGCGCAGTTCGCCAAGGGGCTCGCCCGGTTCGCGATCACCTTCGCGTTCGCCGCCGCCGGGATCGCCTATCTGGCGCGGAAGCCGCTCGGCTTCTACTGGGTCGCGATCGGCGTGCTCTGCGCCGGGATCGCGCTCAACGCCGTCTACGGGATCGCGCAGCTCGGCTTCGCCGAGGCCGGCCGCAACCTCGACCAGGCCCTGCTCGGGCCGCTGCTCGGCGACGCCCGGCCGATCAACTTCTACGGCTCGGTCGAGGGCGCCGACGTCTACCGGCCGAACGCGCTGACGAACGACCCGAACCACCTCGGGATCGTCCTGCTCGTGCCGCTGCTGATCCTGACGCCGCTCTACCTGCGGCTCGAGCGCGGGCACCGCTTCAAGCTGCCGCTGGCCGTGCTGCTTCCGGTGCTCCTGCTCGTCGAGCTCGCGACGCTCTCGCGCAGCGGGCTGCTCGGCCTTGCCGTCGGGACGCTGATCCTGCTCATTCCGTACCGGCGGCGCTTCGTCTCGGCCGCGGTGCTCGTGCCGCTGGCGGCGCTCGCCCTCGTCCTCGCCTGGATCGTCTCGCGGCGGATCGACTTCTTCGAGACCGTCCTGCGCTCGCGCATCGACACGGAGTCGGGCTCGACGGCGGTGCACTTCCAGGTCTACGACCTGATCCGGCCGGCGCTCGAGGGCGACGCGCTCTTCGGGCTCGGGTTGAACACGTTCTCGGTCTACTACGAGGCCGTCACGGGCCTGACGAACTGGGGGCCGCACTCGTTCTACGCGGCGCTCGTGATCGAGACCGGGATCGTCGGGACGGCGCTCTTCGCCGCCTTCCTCTGGTGGGTGTTCCGGCGCCTGCGGGCGGGCCACCGTCTCGGGCGGGCGCTGGCGGCGGCTCGCGACCCGCTGGCTGCCCGGGTGCGGCCGCTCGCGTGGGGCCTGACAGCCGCGATCGCCGGCGTGATGGCGGCGAACGCCTTCTACCTGACGATGCAGCAGTCGTACTTCTACGCGCTGACGATGCTCGCGCTGGCGCTCCCTGTCGTCTTCGGTCGGCGGCTCGCTTCGGCTTGAAAGTCGTCGTCCTGACGACGTCGTATCCGCGCCACGCGGACGACACGGCGGGCCGCTTCGTCGCGGACGCGGTCGAGCGCGCGCGGACGGCCGGAGTGGACATCGACGTCGTCTCGCCGGCGGACTTCCGGGACTTCGGGATCGCCTACGGGGCCGGCGTGATGGGCAACCTGCGCCGTCAGCCGTGGCGGTCGGCGCTGCTGCCCGGGTTTCTCGCCAACTTCGCGCGGGCGGCGAGGCGGGCGGCGCACGACGCCGACCTCGTCCACGCGCACTGGCTGCCGTCCGGGGTCGTCGCGATGGCGACCGGGAAGCCGTTCGTCGTCCAGCTCTGGGGCTCGGACGTCGAGCTGGCGCGGCGCGCGCCGCGCCTGGCCCGCGCGGTGCTCCGGCGGGCCGAGGCGGTGGTCTGCCCGTCCTCCGCGCTCGCGGGCGACGCGACCCGGCTGGGCGCGCGCCAGATCGAGGTCGTTCCGAGCGGCGTCGACCTTCCGGCGGAGGTGGGGGAGGAGGCGAACCCGCCCGAGGTGCTCTACGCGGGCCGGCTGTCGCCGGAGAAGGGCGTGCTCGAGCTCGTCGAGGCGGCGGACGGGATGAACCTCGTCGTCGCCGGGGACGGCCCGCTTCGCGACCGCGTCCCGCAGGCGCTCGGATTCGTGCCGCCGGCGGAGCTCGCGCGGCTGTACGGGCGTGCGGCGGTCGTCGCCTGTCCGTCGCGCCGGGAAGGGTTCGGCGTCGCCTGCCTGGAAGCGATGGCGCACGGCCGGCCGGTGGTCGCGAGCGGCGTGGGCGGTCTGCTCGACCTCGTCGTGAACGGCGAGACCGGGATCCTCGTCGAGCCCGGCAATGTCCCGGCGCTGCGCGCGGCGCTCGAGCGGCTGCTCGCCGATCCGGCGCTGCGGCAGCAGCTGGGGGCGGCCGGCCGGCGCCGCGCCGCCGAGCACTTCTCCTGGGACTCGGTGACCCGAAAGACGCTGGACGTCTACGCCCGGTACGCGGGGAAGAAGTCCGGCCTCGGCGGCTCTGGCTCCTAGGCGCGGCGGGCGACGAGCGCGTCGTAGCGCTCGCGGTCGGCGACGAGCGTCGCGAACGCGTACGTGTAGGTCTCGCCGCCGAAGCTCTTCTTGAACGCGAAGAGGCTGTCGGCTCCGGCGGTGCCGCCGCCGAGGTGCAGGAGCTCGCAGCCGCGCTCGCGCGCCCACTCGGCGCCGGCGTGGACGAGCAGCGTCCCGGCCTTGAGCTCGCGGCCGGCGTCGGTCGTGCCGCTCAGGTGGTAGTGGGCGAAGCGGTCTCCGGCGAGGAAGAGCGCGCCGCCGACGGGCTCGCCGTCGAGCAGGGCGAGCGCGACGCCGAGGCGATCGCCGAGCCCGTCCCGGAGCGCCCGGTAGTACTCGGGCGGGAAGAGGTAGAACTCGCCCGCGCCGACCCGCCGCATCGTCCCGTCGTAGACCTCGCGGAACCGCTCGAGCGCGTCCTCGCCGTCCCAGGAGACCTCCAGCTCACGGCGCGCGATCGTCAGGTCCGCCTTCCGCCCCTTCGACATGCCCTCGAGCCGGCCGTCCCGGAGCCGCGAGAGGTCGACCGCCGTCGTCGGCCCGTGCTCGCGGATCTCCAGGTCGAGGTCCGGATCAGCCGCGTCCGCACCGGGCATCAGCTGCCCGGGACCCCCCAGCAGGGGGTGTAGCCGAAGCAGGCAGCTCACGACCCCGGCCGTCACACACCAGTCACGAAGTTGGCGCACTTCGTTAGCGGGGTCTGACCCCGTCACGGAAGTGTCACGACCGCGCGGGAGCACGCCGCCGTAGCCGTACGGCGTCGCCGCGTCGAAGCCGTCCTCGCCGAACGGCAGCGGGCGCAACAGCAGCGGAAAGACCGCACCGTCCGTCACGACCGCGACTGCCCGCCCATGGCCCGCGGCCTCGTACGCGCGGCAGTAGCCGGCGCGGTAGTAGACGTCCCCCGCCGACGCGTCGACGAGCTCGTCCCAGCGCCGGTGGTCGGCGCCGAGCGCCTCGACCGTCAACCCGCCTGGCACGGCCTCGCGCACGAGCGAGGCCACGCGGGCCATGTCGGCCGCGTCGTAGCGCCAGTCGGTCGGGATCGTGAGGATCCGCGCCGCGAGCTCGCGGACGCGCTCGGAGCCCGACTGCGCCGCGTCCGCCCAGTGCACCGGGCAGTAGACGTCGTCCGCGCGCAGCGCCTCCCGGGCCGCGTCCCGCTCCTCGCCCGACGCGAACTCGAGCACCGCACCCAGAGGCGCCGCGTCCGCCGGCCACTCCGTGAAGAGCGGCTCCGCGCCGCGCCAGCCGTGCAGCCCCGCCAGCAGCCGCGCCGTGTTCTCCGAGCGCCGAGCACGCCAGGGCAACGGCACACCGCGGACGAGCGACTCACGCGTCGCAGCCGACGCGCCCGACACCCCGGCCTCCGCCAGCCGCTCCTCGCCGTCGACCTGCAGCTGCCGGAACCGCTCCTTCAGCCCGTCGTCGCCGCCGCGCTCGAGGTACTCGCCCTTCAGGAGCATCGCCGCCAGCTTCAGCTCGCTCCCGTCCGCGCCGCCCGCCGGCTGCTCCGGCAGCGGAAGCCCGCGCGGCGACCACAGGATCGCCCCGTCCGGGGCCGGGAGCGTCTTCCGCAGCGAGCTGAACGCGTAGTCGGCCGTCGACGTGGTCGCCCACTCGGACGCCGGATCGTGCGCGTGATCCTCGACCAGCACGCACTCGGTCTCCGCCCGCCACTCAGCCCACGGCGCGCCGCGCCGGACGCCGAAGTAGTTGACGGCGACGACGACGTCGCGCGGCTCCGGCCGCAGCGACTCCCAGTTCGGCTCGGGCCACCGGGGATCGTCCTCGTAGAGCTCGACGCGCGCCGCCTCACGCCACCGCGCTGCGACCTCGTGGCAGAAGTAGTCGGGCAGCCAGAGCCGCGGCGACCGGAGCTCCCGGACGAGCGCCTCGACGGCGTGACGCCCGAGCGCGTACCAGACCGCTCCCTCAGGCCAGCGGTGATAGGGGCCGGGCGGATCGATCGGCAGGTGGAACTCCCCGCCGACCTCCCACATCTCGGTCACCGCGCTCACGACAGCCCCCGCTCGCGCCGCACCGCGTCGTGGAGCCCGACGTCGTCGACCTCGGCGTCGGTCTGCGCCGGCTGAGCCCCGCGCATCGAGAACACCTTCAACAGCGTCAGCCCCAGGATCTTCAGATCGAGGCGAGCGCTGCGGTTGTCCACGTACCAGACGTCAAGCTCGAGCCGCTTCGAGAACGGGATGTCGTGGCGGCCCTGCACCTGCGCCCAGCCCGTCACGCCGGGCTTGACGTCGTGGCGGCGCATCTGCTCCGGCGTGTACCACCTCAGGAACTCCATCAGCAGCGGCCTCGGCCCGATGAAGCTCATGTCGCCGCGGATGATGTTCCAGAGCTGCGGCAGCTCGTCGAGCGAGAGCTGGCGCATGAAGACGCCCACCCGGGTCAGCCGCTCCTCGTCGCTCAGGTCGGCGTCGCCCGCATCGTTCATCGTCCGGAACTTGTAGACCTCGAACGGCTGCCCCTTGTAGCCGGGCCGCTGCTGGCGGAAGAGGACCGGGCTGCCCATCGTCAGGCGCACCGCGGCGGCCAGCGCGCCGAGCACCGGCGCGAGCACGACGGAGAGGATCGTCGCGCCCACGACGTCGACGAGGCGCCTCAGCACCCTGGAATCATGGCGCTCGCGAGCGCAGGTAGCCCAGAGAAGCGACCGCCGGCCACGGATCGTCCCGTGCGAACACGGCCCGCGCCTTGCGCCCACGCACGTAGCGAGAGGCGAACTCACGGGGCCCAAGCTCGCGCCGCCGGGCCATCTGGAGCGACACGTGAACGTCTTTCGCGAGGTAGATCCACGTCAGCTGGTCACGGAACGTCGGCAGCGGAGCGATCTCCTTGCCCGAGAGGTCGTCGTAGGCGATACGCGGCAGGTCGAGGTACCGGTTCGCGGCCAGCGCGGCCCAGACCGGAAGCCGCGTGTTCACCTCCAGGAGCCGGAACTGGCCGTCGCGCGGATCCTGCGCGAACTCGACATGCGCGATCCCCGTGTAGCCCGCCGTCCGCAGCAGCCGCAGCCCGAGCTCGAGCACGCGCGGCTCGTAGGCGACCTCGAAGACCGCGCTCGTCCCGAAGCGCAGCGGCCCCTGCCGCACCTTGCGCCCGACGAGCGTCACGAGCGGCTCGCCCGAGCGCCCGATGTAGGCGAGCAGCGAGTAGATCCGCTCGTGGGAGTCCGGGACGAGCTCCTGGACGATCATGTGGAACCCGCGCTCCCGCGCCTCCCGCACCGCCGCGAGCGCCTCGTCCGAGGTCCTCGGCGACGACCGCCTTGTGCCCGAACGCGAGCGCGTACGCCTGCCCCTCGACCGCCTTGACGACGAGCGGCGTCCGCAGCCCCGCGTCACGCACGGCCTCGTCGCTCTCCGCCAGCACGGTCGCCGGTGAGAGCACCCCGGCCTCGGCGGCGACCCGCGGGAGCACGTCCTTCCGCCGCAGACACCGGACCGCCTCGGCGTCGTCCGGCAGCGGGACATCGGCGGCGGCGCGCACCTCGTCCCAGTGGTCGAGCGCGAACTCGACGTGCTCGTCACGCTCGGGAAAGAAGACGACCCGGCCGCCCTCGGCCTGCTGCTGCAGCGCGGCCGCGACGGCGGCGCCATCCCCCGACGGAACGACCACCCGGCGGTCGAGATACCGGGACCGCAGACCGAACTCCCGCGGATCCCAGGTGATGCCCGTCACCGGGACGCCGACGCGCCCGAGGCTCCGCGAGACCGCAAGGCCGGCGTGGAGCAGCCCGAAGACGACCGCCCGCCTCACTCGACCGACTCCTCCAGCGTCCGCGCGAGCCGGTCGGCCATCTCGTCGCGCCCGAACTCGCGCTCCGCCAGCGCCCGCGCGTTCCGGCCCATCCGCTCGACCCGGTCGGGGTTCGCGGCCAGCACGCTGAGCGCGCCGGCGAGCGCCTCGGCGTTCCCGCCCGGCACCCACACGCCGGCCTCGTGCTCCTCGACGAGCCGCCGCAGCCAGCCGTCGAGGTTGACGACGACCGGCTTCCCGGCCGCGAGCGAGTCGAAGAACTTGTTCGGCGAGTTGGTCTCGAGGATCGGGTGCGGCGCGAAGATCGTCAGCGTCACGTCCGCCGCTCCGACGATGCCCGCGAGCTCCTCCTTCGGCACCGCCGGCAGGAAGCGGAGGTTCTCCAGCCCGAGCTCGGCCACGCGCTCCTCGAGCCGCGGCCGCTCGCCGCCGTCGCCGAGCGCGACGATCGCCACGCGCTCGTCGCCGAGCCGGCGCAGCGTCGCCGCCGCGTCCACGAGCTGGTCGAGCCCGTTCGCGCGGCCCATCGCCCCCGCGTAGAGCGCGACGAACCGGCCTTCGAGCCCGTGTCGCGCGCGGAAGTCCACATCGACGACGTCGGGCCGGAAGACGTCCAGGTCGGCGGCGTTCGGGATCAGGACGAGCTTCTCGTCCGGAATCCCGCGCCGCTCGAGCTCGTCCCGCGAGCCCTCGCTGAGCACGACGATCCGCTTCGCCCCGTCGTAGAGCCGGCGCTCGAGCCACTCGGCGCTCCTGATCGCCGCGCCGCTGCGCAGCGCGCCCATCGCGACGGGCACGGCCGGCCAGAGATCGCGGATCTCGAAGACGAACGGCACCCGCTTCGCGCGCGCCGTCAGCAGCCCCGAGATCCCGATCGTCAGCGGCGTCGACGAGGCGAAGACGACGTCGGGCTTGCGCTCCAGCGCGCCCGCGACGCTCGCGGCGATCGTGAACGCCGTGAACGACGCCATGCGCACGGGTTTCGCGTAGCGGTTCGCATACGGGACGTTCAGGTAGAGGACGTCGATGCCGTCCACCTGCTCGCGCGCGACCACCCGGCCCGCCGGCCGCTCCTCCCGCCCGGCCTCCAGCCGCCGCGTGTCGCGGCTGACGATCGTCACCCGGTGCCCGCGCTCGACCAGCCGCCGGGCGAGCTCGTACGAGCGCGTCGCGGTCGACCGCCGGCGGGTGGCGAAGTACTGGTGGAAGTAGAGGACGTCCAAGGATGCGTCGAGAGCGACCTAAGATCCTAGATCCGGTGCGCATCGCGCTGCTCGATCCGCCCAGCTACTCGCCCGCCTACGACCACCACCTCGCCTCGGCGCTCGCCGCGCGAGGACACGAGGTCGAGCTGCTGACGGCGCCGTTCGCCTTCGGCGAGCCGCCGGCGCCCGACGGCTACCGCCGCCGCGAGCTGTTCCTGCCGCTGAGCGGGAAGCTGCTTCGCCGCTCGCCGCGCTCCCGCCTCCGCTTCGTCGTCAAGGGCGCGGAGTACGTCCCGAGCGTGCTGCGGCTCATCCGCGGCGTGAACGCGCTCCGGCCCGACGTCGTCCACGTCCAGTGGGTCACGCTGCCGCGCTACGACCTCCGCTGGCTGGAACGGCTGCGCCGCGGCCGGCCGCTCGTCCTCACCGCCCACAACGTCCTCCCGCACGAGGGGGAGGCGGATCCGGCGGAGCGCCGCCGGCTCTACTCGGCCTTCGACCGGATCGTCGTCCACACGCGCAGCGGCGCCGAGCAGCTGGCGCGCTTCGGCGTCCCGCCCGAGCGGGTCGTCCGCATCCCGCACGGGACGTTCGACGCGCCGCCCGCCGCGCCGCTCGAGCCCCCGAGCGGCCGCACGCTCCTCTTCTTCGGGCTGATCCGGCGCTACAAGGGGCTGGACGTGCTCGTCCGCGCGCTGCCGCAGATCCCGGACGCGCGCCTCGTCGTCGCCGGCGACCCGGTCGATCCCGTCGACCCAGTCCAGCAGCTCGCGCAGGAGCTGGGCGTCGCCGACCGGATCGAGTGGAGGCTCGGCTACCTGCCCGCAGAAGAGGTCGAGACGCTCATGCGCGAGGCGACGGTGGCCGTGTTCCCGTACTTGAGCGGCGAGTCCGCGTCGGGGGCGCTCGCGACGGCGCTCGGCCACGGCCGGCCCGCCGTCGTCACGGACGTCCTCGGCGAGACCGTCACCGAGTACGGAGCGGGCGCGGTCGTGCCGCCCGACGACCCCGCCGCGCTCGCCGAGGCCGTCAACCGCCTGCTCGACGACCCTGCCGAGGCGTTTCGCGGCACTGAGCGCGCCCGCCGCGCGCTCTCCTGGGATGCGATCGCGGAGGCCCACGAGCGGCTCTATTCCGACCTCGTAGCTAAAGTCGCCGCCGATGGCAGTGACTGAGCGCCCACGCACAACGCCCGAGCTCGACCTCGAGGCCGAGCAGGAAGTCGAGTTCCGGCGCTACTGGGACGCCGTCAAGGCCCGCTGGTGGCTGCCGCTGCTGGGCCTCGCCGCCGGCATCCTCGGCGGCTACGCGCTCGCGCTCGGCGGCGGCGACGTCTACCGCGCCGAGGCGACGATCTACCTCGGCCAGCCGTTCACGCCCAACGGCGGCGCGCCCGTGCCCGGCCTGGCCACGAACCCGAGCACCGTCAACGAGATCGTCCGCTCCGAGGCGGCGCTGAACCGCGCCGCGGAGGTCAGCGGCATGGACCTCGGCAAGCTGCGCGGCGGCATCGCGACCCGGACGGTGCGCGCTCCGGCGGGCCAGCGCGCCGTCGCGGCCCAGACGCCGCTCTACGAGGTCAGGGTGACGGGCTCGCGGGCGGCGCCGACGGCGCGCGCGGCCAACTCGCTGGCGCAGACGGTGATCGAGGACGTCTCGCCCTACGTCGAGGACAAGATCGAGGCGATCGAGCAGCGAATCGCGTCCAACGAGCGCGAGCTCGCCTCGATCGACCGGCGGCTCGCCATCGCGCAGCAGGAGCTCGACGCCGTCCTTAGCGACCAGAGCCTGAGCACGTCCGAGCGCCTCCTCGCGGTCACGAACTTCAACTCGGCGATCGGCTTCGGCGAGCAGCGCCGCGGCACGGTTCAGAGCGACCTGACCGAGGCGCAGCAGGCGCTCTCCCTGGCGGAGAACGTCGAGCGGCCGAGCGTCGTCGAGCGCGCCGTGGCCCAGAAGACGACGGCGCGCAGCGTCGGCCGCTCCGTCCTCGTCGGCGCGCTGATCGGGCTGATCCTCGGCACCCTCGCCGCGATCCTCTGGGAACCGGCCCGCCGCCGCTTCGCGACGTAGATGCTGGACGGCAAGCGGGTCGCCGTCGTCGTCCCCGCCCACGACGAGGAGGAGCTGATCAACGGCACGCTGACGGGGATTCCCGAGTTCGTCGACCGCGTCTACGTCGTCGACGACGACTCGCGCGACGCGACGGCTGAGCGGGCGCGGGCAGCGGGCGACTCCCGCGTCGAGGTGATCTCACATCCGCAGAACGAGGGCGTCGGCGCGGCGATCGTCACCGGGTACCGGCGGGCGCTCGCCGAGGGCATCGACGTCACCTGCGTGATGGCCGCCGACGGCCAGATGGACCCGGTCGACCTCGAGCGGATCGCCGCCCCGGTCGCCCGCGGCGAGGTCGACTACTCCAAGGCGAACCGGCTCTTCACCGGCCAGGCCTGGGAGCTGATGCCCCGTCACCGCTACCTCGGGAACGCCGTCCTCTCGATGCTGACGAAGATCGCGAGCGGCTACTGGCACGTCGCCGACTCCCAGTCCGGCTACACGGCGATCTCGAAGGAGAAGCTCGAGCAACTCGACCTCGATCGCGTCTACCGGCGCTACGGCTTCCCGAACGACATGCTCGTCCACCTGAACGTCTGGAACGCGCGGGTCCGGGACGTCCCGTCGCGCCCGATCTACGGCGTCGGCGAGCGCTCGGAGATCCGGCTCTGGCGCGTGATCCCGTCGATCGCGTGGCTGCTGTTCAAGGGCTTCTTCTGGCGGCTGCGGGAGAAGTACGTGATCCGCGACTTCCACCCGCTCGTCTTCTTCTACACGCTCGGGATCCTGCTGACCGTCGCCGGCCTCGTCCTCGGCGCGGTGGAGACCGTCCTTCGTCTCATGGGGAACGAGCTGACGACGCCGACGATGATCCTGGTCGCGCTGCTGCTGATTTCCGGCGTGCAATTCACGCTCTTTGCGATGTGGTTCGACATGGAATCGAACAAAGACTTGCGCTGAGCAGGCATTTCTTCCGCCGTAAACCGTTCGTAAAGTCGCCGTGTCCCGCCGGGAGGCCCGGTACCCTCCCGGCCATGGCTTCCGCGGTCGTCACCGGCGGCGCCGGGTTCATCGGCTCGCACCTGTGCGACTACCTGCTCGCCCAGGGCTACCGGGTGATCTGCATGGACAACCTCGAGACCGCGCTCGCTCAAGAACATCGAGCACATCCGCCGCGACGACTTCGTCTTCGTCAACCACGACGTGATGGAGCCGATCACGGTCGAGGAGCCGGTCGACGTCGTCTACCACCTCGCCGCGATCCCGAGCCCGATCGACTACCTGCGCCTCCCGCTGCTGACGCTGAAGATCGGCTCGTACGGGACGCACAACGCGCTCGGGCTCGCGAAGTGGAAGCGGGCCCGGTTCGTGCTCGCCTCGACGAGCGAGGTCTACGGCGACCCGCAGGTGCATCCGCAGCCGGAGACGTACTGGGGGAACGTGAACCCGGTCGGCCCGCGCGGCGTCTACGACGAGGCCAAGCGCTACTCGGAAGCGATGACGATGGCGTACCACCGCCAGCAGGGCGTCGACACCGCCATCGTCCGGATCTTCAACTCGATCCTCGCCGACGAGCAGGTGCTTGTTCGACGACGGTCGGGAGCTGCGTCGCGAGCCGATCTCGGATGTGGCATCGAGCGTCGCAACCCGCGCCGTCGCTGCCGGCTACGTCGCGAGGGCCGCCGAGGAGCCTGGCTCTGCTCGATCCCGGCTTCTCGGCCGCGGTCGAGTATCCGCTCGAAGACGTCTCGGTGCCGTCGTTCGCGCCGGACGGTCGAATTGCCTCCGCCGAGGCGCATCGCTCATCGCTCATCCGACCTCGCAACGCTGTTACGAGATTCGGACCCGCTACGGCCGCTAGCATCCGTGTCACCGGCGATCACTCGGTCTTCGACGGAGGGACCGGACGGTGAGCCCGAGGCGCGGCGAAGCGAACGAGCTCGAGCGTCGGCGACCGCATCGCGATTGCACGACGAATCGACGTGCCTGAGCGCGATCGGACCGAGATCAACATGCTCGAGGTCTGGCGCTTCGCGGAGATGGACCCTTGGGACCTCTTCTGTCGAGGCTCCCGGTCTCGGCGCTCTCGCTTGGGAGCACCCGCCGCGACCTGTTCGGCCTGCTCGTCTCGGAACGCCGGAACGACGGCCCCAACTGGCGCAACGGCGCCTGGACCAAGCTGATTCAGATGCGAGCATCGCGACCGGGTGCCGCTGCCAGTCATCTCCGGCGCTTGGTCGACGAGCTGCCCAGAGGACGCGCGTTCGTGCGCAGGCGACGGCCGGGAAAGCGTCTCGCTTCCCCGCGAGGATCAAGATCACCGACGAGCTGCTCTGGCTTCTCGGTCTCTGGGTCGCCGAAGGCTGCAGCGCACGAGAAGAGGCCGCAACGCCTTCCTCACGATCAGCTGCGAAGACGCCCTGCTCGATCGAGCCGCGGCGGTCATCCGAGCGCGAACTGGGCCTGCACGTCGTTCGCGCACGCCGGAACGCGAAACGAGCGCCGCGCGATCTTCGTCCACTCGAAGCTGCTGCTGCGCCTGATGGAGTACCTCGGCTTCGGCGGCAACCGCAAGCGCATTCCCGGGCTGGATCCTCGGATTGCCGCTCTCGCGCCTGAAGTGGTTCCTCGAGGGCTACCGCGAGGGAGACGGCGTTCATTCAGGCATGAAGCTCGCGGAAGCGAATCCGGCACGAGTTCTCCACTGTGCACGAGGAGCTCAAGGACGATCTCGATCGTCGCGTTCGCCCGCTTCGGACTTGTTCCATCGCGTCGGTCGCTACAAGTCGACGTTCACGGAAGAAGACGGGCGACCGGCGAGTATCCGTTCTGGCGGCTGACCCTGCCCAACATCACGCCCGTGGAGCCCGCTCGAGTGGGATACGGGCGTCGAGCAGACGTCTCAATGCGCGCTGCACCGGCGACCTGGTGTGGGCTCCGATCACGGCGATCGAAGAGATCCAGGCAACGCCGCTCGTCTACGACTTCTCGGTGCCCGGGCACCGAGAACTTCTGGGCCGGCACCGGCGTGATGGCACAACACGTACGGCCCGAAGATGAGGTCCCACGACGGCCGGGCGATCCCGACCTTCGTGCGCCAGGCGCTCGAGTCGAAGCCGCTGACGGTCTTCGGCGACGGCTCGCAGACGCGGAGCTTCTGCTACGTCGACGACCTCGTCCGCGGCATGTATCTCCTGGCGCAAAGCGAAGAGCATCTCCCCATGAATCTGGGCAATCCGAACGAGTTCACAATCCTCGAGCTTGCCGAAGCCGTACTCCGGGTAACAGGCTCGCGGAGCGAGATCGTCTTCGAGGCGCTGCCCGTGGACGATCCGCAAATTCGCCAGCCGGACATCACACGAGCAAAGGAGATTCTCGGCTGGGAACCTGAAATCGACCTTGAGGAGGGGCTCCGGCGAATGCTGCCGAGCCTCGGAAGGGAGCCAGTGAGTGTTTAAGCGCGTCGCCCTCTTTCTCGTCTTAGTTCTTGCAGCGACCGGGGTCGCCGTCTCGGCGAGCTCGAACGCGGAGTCCGCACCCGAGCGGACGACCGCGACCAGGATGCTGATCGGCTTCTACGACGACGAGTCGGTCTTCGGACGGACCGACTGGGCCTTCAGGCAGCTGAAGAGCCTGCGCGCCGGCGTCGTCCGGATCACGATCGACTGGTCGAGCGTTGCCAGGCGCCGGCCGGTCGCGCCCGCCGACCCTGCCGATCCCGCGTACCGGTGGACGGTCGTCGACAACGTCGTCGCGGCGGCGTCCACGAACAAGGTCGCCGTCGTGGCCGCGATCTTCGGCACGCCGCGCTGGGCGGGCCCTGCGAAGAACCGCCTCCCGCGCCGGGTCACCGACCTACGGCTGTTCGCCTACGCCGCGGCCAAGCGCTACAGCGGCACGTACCGGGTCGTCACCGAGGACGAGGCCACGCCGCCGCGGAGGCTGCCGGCCATCAAGCGCTGGCTGGCCTGGAACGAGCCCAACAACCCGGTGTTCCTGAAGCCGCAGTGGAAGATGGTCAACCGGCAGTGGCGGTCGCAGGCCGCGTACGACTACAAGCAGATCTGCTCGGCCGTCTACGCCGGCATCAAGTCCACTGCCATCCCGGGTGAGAAGGTCGCCTGCGGCGCGACGGGCCCGCGCGGCAACGACGCGCCGCGCAGCTCGCGGCCCTCGACGTCGCCGCTCGTCTTCATGACGTGGCTGCGGCGGGCGGGCCTGAAGAACTTCGACGCCTGGGCGCACCATCCGTACTACGGCAGCAAGCTCGAGAAGCCGGCGACGATGCCGGTCTCGAAGAAGGGCGTCACGCTGGCCAACATCAAGGTGATGATCCAGCGGCTCAACCAGCTCTGGGGACGGAGCAAGCGGATCTGGGTGACCGAGTACGGCTACCAGACGAGCCCGCCGGACCGGTTCTTCGGCGTCTCCTACCAGGCGCAGGCCAGGTACGTCCACCAGGCCATCGCGCTCGCGCGGAAGACGCGGCGGATCGACATGTTCGTCTGGTTCCTGATCCGTGACGAGCGGCGCCTCTCCGGCTGGCAGTCCGGCGTTATGACGGCTCGAGGGGCGAGGAAGCCGTCGTACCGCGCCTTCCAGATCGCGCTCCGCTAGCACAGTAATCCTTACTTCCGGCGCCTGTCACCGACGGGCGCCGGAAGTACCATTGACAGGTGGCTACAAAGGAAGCGCCGCCCGCCGAGCCCAAGGCTCAGGCCGCGCCGCCCCCGCTCGGCGACATCAGGGCCGGGCGGCCCTACATCCTCGGTAGCCCGGTCTCGGCCTTCCTCCGGCGGACGGCCAGCATCGTCGCGCTGATCCTCCTCGACCTCGGCGGCCTCATCCTCGGTCTCTACGCGGCGCTCGTCCTGCGCTCGCTCGTCTACGGCGAGGAGCTCCTCTGGGGCGCGCTCTGGCAGGTGGAGACGGAGTGGCTCCCGTTCATCGTGCTCGTGATGCTGCTCGTCTTCTGGCGCGCCGGCCTCTACGCGGAACGCGACCGGCGCGGCGGCGGCGGACGGATCGTCGGCTCGCTGATCCTCGTCGGGGTCGTCGCGCTCGTCTACGGGATCGGGACGAACCGCGAGTTCGGCACCTACGGGCTCGCGCCGACGGCCGTCCTGCTCTCGACCCTCTTCATCGGGCTGCTGCGGTCGAGCTACGACCTCGTCACCGCCGACCTGATGCGGCTCGCGGGCGTCCGGCGCCGAGCCGTGCTCGTCGGGGACGGCGAGCGCGTCGCGCACCTCCAACGAGCGCTGGGAGGCGGCCGCGGGGGGATCGAGTACGACTTCCTCGGCGCGATCGGCCCCTCGCCGGACGGGCTGGCGCTGCCGTTCCTCGGCCGGCTCACCGACCTGCCCCGGATCTTCGCCGAGCGCGAGGTCGACGAGCTGATCGTCGCGGAGACGGACTTCGACGACCGCGCGCTGCTGGAGATCGTCGAGCTCGCGCACCGGCGCGGCGTCCGCGTGCGCGCGGCGCCGACGACGGCCGAGCTGCTCACCCAGCGAGCCGAGTACATCCCCGGCCAGGGCGTCCCGCTCTTCGAGCTCCGCCCGCCGACCTTCGTCGGCACGGACTGGATCATCAAGCGCACGTTCGACATCGTCGTCAGCCTGTTCGTCGTCGTCATCGGGCTGCCGCTCTGGATCGCGATCGCGATCGCGATCAAGCTCAGCTCGCGCGGGCCGGTCTTCTTCCACGACCGCCGGGTGGGGCTGAACGAGCGCGAGTTCGAGATGATCAAGTTCCGGACGATGCGCGCCGGCGCGTCCGAGCTCCAGACGGAGCTCGAGCCGGCGAACGAGGCCGAGGGCGCGCTGTTCAAGGTCCGCGACGACCCGCGGGTGACGCGGGTCGGGGCCTTCCTCCGCCGCTTCTCGCTCGACGAGGTGCCGCAGGTGCTGAACGTGCTCCGCGGGGAGATGAGCCTCGTCGGCCCGCGGCCGCTCCCGCTGCGCGACTACCGGCTGCTCGAGCCCTGGCACCGCAAGCGCTACCTCGTCCTGCCGGGCATGACCGGCCTGTGGCAGATCGCCGGCCGCTCGGACCTCAGCTTCGACGACCTCGTCCGCCTCGACTTCTACTACCTGGAGAACTGGTCGATCTGGCTGGACATCTCGATCCTGCTGCGGACGATCCCGGCCGTGATCGCCGGTCGCGGCGCGTACTAACCTCGAGCGGGACGAGCCTTATGTAGCACGCGTGCTACAGTCTCTCTGCCATGACGCGGGAGATCACCCAGCGGGAACTGAGGAACGAGAGCGGAGAGATCATGCGGGCACTCGACCGTGGTGAGAGCTTCGTTGTTACTCGCAACGGCGTGCCGGTGGGCGAGCTGTCGCCGCTTCAGCAGCGTCAGTTCGTGGCGGCAGAGGCTGCCGTCGCCCTCTTCGCGAGCGCGCCGATCGTCGATCTCGAGCGGTTCAGAGCCGACGTTGATTCGGCCCTCGACCAGGAGCCGGCCCCGCGTGGCTGAGCAGCACCGCCCGCGCGGGTTGATCGATACGTCGGTCGTGATCGATCTCGGCCAGATCGATCCCACGGATCTGCCCTCGGAGATTGCAATCTCGGCGGTGACTCTGGGCGGAACTGGCGGCCGGTCCTCACGCGACCACCGACGCTGAGGAGCGCGCTCGTCGCCAGGACAGGCTCCAGCGGACGGAGGCGAGCGTTCGAGTCCTTGCCGGTGGACGGGTCAGTCGCCCGAGCGTACGGTCGCGTCTACGCAGCCGTCGTCGCGGCAGGGCGGAAAGCGCGCGGTCGACGCGCGTTCGACCTCTTGATCGCAGCGACCGCGCTCGCGCGTGAGCTTCCGCTCTATACGCGCAATCCCAATGACTTCAGGGAGCTCGACGGCCTCCTCGAAGTCGTGGCGGTTCCGACGCAGTAGCCGAATGGCCCTCGATGGTCCGCCGACAGCGTGCGCGCGAAGCTTGGTCGCGAGCTCGACGCTCTCCGCGAGAGCAAGGAGGCGCTCTACGTGACCAAGCGAGGCCGCCTCGCCGGCGTCCTCCTCGACCCCGAGCAGTATGCGGAGCTCATCGAGCGTCTCGACTACCTCGAGGACAGCCTCGCGGCTCTACAGGCCCGAGACGAGCGCGACGCCGCCCAACCGTGGTCTGAGGTCCCGTCAGGCTGGCACGCGACGACTATCACCGCGTCGGTGACTACCGGATCGTGTACCCTCGACGACGAGCACCTCGTGCTGATCGCGCGAATCGCTCACCGTCGCGAGGTCTACCGCCGGTAAATCTGATAATCTGATTTCATGCGAAGGCTCAGTGCGACGGATGCCGCGCGACGCTTCTCGGAGCTGCTCGATGCGGTCGAGCGACGGGGCGAAAGCTTTCTTGTCGTTCGACGTGGCCACGCTGTCGCGCGAATCGAACCCGCTCGAGCGGCCAACGGCAAGGTCGTAAAGCAGGTCCTCCTCTCGACGCCGCCCGACCGAAGATGGGCGTCCGAGCTGCGAGAGCTACGCGCCGCGCTCGCCATCGAGGACCGGCCCTGGAACGGCTGATCCTCGACACAACCGTTCTGGTCACGGCCGAGCGCTCGGCGACGGCGCTCGACGGAATCATCGGGGACGAGGACGACGTGGCAATCGCCGCGATCACCGCCGCCGAGCTGCTCGTCGGGGTCGAACTCTCCGAGGGGAAGAGCCAGGAGCGACGGCGCGCATTCGTCGAGGACGTTCTCACGACGATTCCGATCGAGATCTATGACCTCGATGTGGCCAGGACCCATGCCGTTCTTGCTTGCGCACACTCGTCGCTCGGGCCGCCCCCGGGGCGCCCACGACCTGCTGATCGCAGCGACCGCGCTCACTCACGGCCGAACTGTCGTCTCGGCCGATCCGTCGGGATTCGCAGACCTGCCGGGTCTCGACGTTCGGCCCGCGCAACGGTTTGACCGCTGCGGATATCCCGGATATCCTTAGCCAATGGCCAAGGTCCTCGTATCGCTGAACGACGCGCTTCTGCGCCGCGTCGACCGGATCGCGAGGGCACGCGGCCTCTCCCGCAGTGCCTATCTCGCGGAGCTTGCCGAGCGCGATGCAGCGCGTACGGAAGGCCCCGGCACGACGCGCGCGGCACGCCGCGCACTCGCTCGGCTCGACGAGCTCTTCGAGGGCGGCCCTGACGAAGACTCGACGGTCGCGATCCGGGCGGAACGCGACGCTCGGTGACCGAGGTCGTTCTCGACGCCTCGGTCGTCCTGAAGTGGTTCCGCGCGGAGGGAGAGCGCCATGTCGGCCCGGCACGATCGCTCCGCACCGCGTTCGAAGCAGGCGAGCTGATCGTCTTCACACCGCCGCTCCTACGTCTCGAGATCGTCAACGTCGCCGGTCGCCGGTGGCGCTGGGGCGAAAGCGCCCTCGTCGAGCTCGCCGCGGCCCTCGACGAGCTCGGTTTCGAGTTGATCGAGCCGGAGCTCGGCCGCGTCGCCTACTGGACGGCGCGTGGTCTCACGGCGTACGACGCGGCGTACGTCGCCGTGGCCGAGACAGACGGAACCAGTCTCGTGACCGACGACGATCTCATCGTCGCCGTGGCCGGCGAAATCGCGACGGCTCTCGCGGACGCCGAAACCTGACGCTTCAACCAGTTGGCGAGACGTGGCCGACCGGTTACCGGCTGGCGAGACTGTCCCAAGCCCACCTGCGGCTTGCGGCGATTTGGAGCCGTCGGACCATCGGGGCGCGCGCCGTCATCGAAATGCGTGGACCTCGACTCCGAGCGCGCCTTCGAGCTCGACCCAGGAGTGGTCAGCGGTCATGACCGGAAGGCCGAGCCGCCGCCCGAGCGCCAGGCAAGAGCGATCCCCCAGGCCGAGGCCCTGCTCTCGCGTGGGAACTCGCATTTCAGCGATCACGACTGCGTCTTCAGAAGTGAGCGCCTCCACGTCAAGAAGACCACCCAGGACGCCCTGTGCCTCGAGGTCGGCCGCGACATCGCGCGGATCGGCCCCCCGTTCGGCGATCTTCGATAGAGCCTCGGCGAGGTTCGCGGCACTGATCGTGGCCGTGTGCGCAAGAGCCTCTGCCACTTCCGAAGCTCCCTCCTCGTCTTGCAGGTAGGCGAGGAGGCCGGATGCGTCGAGAACGAATGCGCTCAACGCTCCGCGGCAAGCGGATCGGCCGCATCCTCGCGCGCGGCTTCTTCGCGTCGGTCCTCGATGAGCTCCGCCGCGAGGTCGGCACCGGGCGCGAGATCCCGGAGTAGGCCGCGCGACGATCGAGCGACGCTCGTCGGCCGTGCGCACATGCAGCGTCTGGTCGCTCTCGTCGAGATCGAGCGCAAGAAGATCTCCGGGGTTGACGTTCAAGCTGCGTCGAATCTCGGCCGGCAGAACAACCCGGCCTCGCTGTCCTACGTGCACCGTATAGCGCCTGTGGGCCATAAGCAAAGTGTGCCACATTTCGGCCCTGCCCGCAACACAAATGTCGTAGGTCTGCCGCTTGTCTGGCTTGCCTTATCAAAAGGCTGCGAAAGCTAAGTAACACACTGTTACTTGCTGCCGAGATGATGCCGCCTAAGGCGGCGGCCTACGGCGTCAGGATGTGCGTCCGGTTCCGGAGCGCATCGTCGGGCGTGAGTCCGGAGGAAGGCGTCGAGCGTCCGGACCCACAGCGAGCTGGACGCCTTGTTGCGAGGCAGGGTGTCGTCGAAGGTGAAGACGATCCCGTAGTGATCCTCGCCACCGGCGAGCATCTGCTCGTGCACGACGCGGAAGTCTCGGACGTTCGTCGTGACGACGGCGCGCAGCTCTGCGGCCATGTCTCTGACGAGCTCAGCGTCGGCGCGTTGCTCGAGCTCGGGTCGGTCGCGCTTGATCGCGACAACGTCGTGACCGCGGTCGCGAAGCCGGCTCGCCACACGAAACGAGATCATCTCGTCCAGAAGGAGCTTCACTCAACGAGCGCGTCGTGCTGGCGTTCCCAGAGCTCGCGTTCACGTTCGGCCTCGCGGCGAGCTCGCCGGAGCCACTCGTCGACCTCGCCCTTGTAGTCGACGTAGTAACGCAGGGTCTCCTCGATGTGCCCGACCGGCACGTCGAGATACTCCGCCGCGTCCTCGACCGAGTTGTCGTGCTGGCGGACCGTCTCGACGACCGTCGCCACGTCAAGTCGCGTGCCAAGCAGCGCCGGCCGGCGACCGGCAGCCCCCTCACGGAAGTAGATCAGGGGATGCTCGTCCATCCGTAGACCCTCCTCGACATAGCGCTCCGCGAGCGTCGCCTGTGGCGCTCCGAGCTCCTCGGCGCGACGCTTCAGGTGTCGAACAGTTCTGGGGTCGAAGCGGAACGAAACCGGCCGCTTTGCCTTCTCACGAAGAGTTCCGACCGAGGGACAAACACGAGGCGCCCGCCTTTCCCAACGGATAGGCGTAGAAGAGCCCAGCAGGCTCGAGCTCCGCGACGACCGGGCCGCCACCGGGCGCGAAGCTCGGGACGCCCCGTCGGCGAGAACAAGTAGCTGGACCTCGCTGCAGGACCGCGACGCCGCCGTCGACGTCCACGAGCCGGTAGCCGGCCGGCAGCGGACGCGACACCTCGAGTGCGCCGCTTCCGACGTCGTACGCCTCGAGCCGGGCGGCGCCACGACGAGACGGCCCCCGTCAAGCCGGAAGCCAAATACCGGTTCGCCGCACCGCCTGGCGGGCCGCCTGCCTCAGGTCCACCATTCCCACGGGCCGCTCGCCCTCGACGACCGAGAGGTAGTGGAGCCTTACTCGGTCATGAGCGTCACCGCGCTCTCGATCTCGTGTGCAGGGGATCAATGCCTCGGAGCAACTCTGTCTTGGCAGCGCCTGGACGGCCAGCCATGCGATTGGGCTCAGAGCCGTGCGATCCGACGGTACTGGGAGACGGCCTCGCGCAGCGGGACGAGGCGCCGCGCCGCTCGCCTCCGCTCGTCCCTGCTGCGCGCGGCTCGCTCGCGGCTCATCAGCCTGACACCGTCCCGCCAGCCACGAAGAACGGCGCGTGTCGATCGACGGCTCCGCAGCTGCACTACAGTCAGCGCGTCGAACGCGGCGGAGACGAGCACTGACTTCGCCAGCGTAGGGCCGGGAAGATGCCGTGCGGCGTTTAGCAGGCGGTTGCGGGACCCTCGGTAGAGACGGACGACTGAGCGGGGCGGGCCCGCTGCATGTCCGAAGCTCATGGCGAACGGCGCTTGCGGGGTGGAGGACGATTCGGCCCGGCACTCGCAAGCAGTAGTCCAACTCCTCGCAGTACATGAACAGTGGTTCGTAGAATCCGCCGTACGCGAGAAAGTCCTCACGCCGGACCATCATGAGCGCCCCCGCTGCCACCGGCACGTCGACGGGCTGATCCAGAAGCGAGTCTCGAGGCAGTCCTTCTGCTCGCCCGTACGTTGCCATGTTGGGGGCGATATCGAGCCCTGCCGCCTCGAGCGTGGCGCCGTCCGGCCTGAGCACGAGCCCCTGTCGCCACGGAGATCGCGTCGTCCTCGAGCAGGGATCGGAGAGGAACGTCCCAGCCGGGCTCGGCCTCGGCATCGAAGTTCACGAAGGCGACGAACCGACCGAGCGCATCCTCCGCGCCGCGATTGCAGCCGGCACAGAACCCGATGTTCTGTTCGAAGCGCAACGCGCGGGCGCGATCCCAGAGCTCGGCCACCCCCTTCCAGCTGCCGTCCGTCGAGCCGGAGTCCACCACGATTCCCTCGACGCGCCGGCAGACCGTGTTGCGTGCGAGCGCGCGTAGGGTCCGTGGGAGGCAGTCGGCCCCGTTGTGGTTGACGAGAACAACTGAAAGTCGGCTCGGTCTCGGTCACGGTGACGGCGCCGATGTGGTGGTGAGGCGACGACACAACGCCAGCAGCGTCAACCCGGACATCACGGCAGTCTCACGATGAGCCACGACAGCCGCCCGCTACGGCCCTCAACGAGCAGCTCCACACCTCCTTCTTCCCTTTCTCTCTTCGGTCGTTGCATGAAGCCCAAACGAACGCCGGCGCACTCCTCCTGCAGACACCCCCCCTCCCTCCAGCCAGAACATCAACTCCCGCCCATATCCGCCCCTACGCACCCTCGCCTTCCCCTCCATCAAGGTCAGCCCCGCCCCACAACCACCTCACTCGCCGCAACCCCCGGCACCCCCCCTAAAACCCCCCCCTCACCCCCCCCCCACCCCCCCTCCCCCCCCCCCCCCCCCCCCCTCTCCTCCCCTCGACCCCCCCGGGACATGCGCCTTGCACAGAATTGCGGGGCGGCACGACTTCGCTGTGGGCGGCCGGCGGCGCGCTTGCTGCGGATGCCCTGACGACGGCCATGGCGACCACCAGCGCCGCAGCTAGACGCTCGCTGCCAGCGCGCCGGCGTGCGCTCCGAGACGGTGTGCGTGGCGCCCGATGCACCGGTCGATCAGCTCGAGGTGGTCGCGCATCCACTCGGCGTAGCGAGAAGCCCGTCCTCGAGGGGAACTGCGGCGGCGAAGCCGAGCTCACGGCTGCGCCTTTTCGGTACTGCCGAAGCGCTTGCCGGAGCGATCCCAGTCGCGCGGCGGCTGGACGACGGCGGGGTCGGGTTACCGGTCAGCTCGTTGACGAGCTCGCCAGCTCGCAGGATCGTCGTCTCGTCGCCGCTCGCCAGGTTGTAGACGTCTCCCGGCGCGCCGGCCTCGGCGCAGCGAATCAGGCCGCGGACGATGTCCCCGACGTAGATGAAGTCGCGGCTCGCGCGCGCCCCCGTTGTCGAGCTCGAGCGGCAGTCCCTTGAGCGCGCGGTAGACGAAGGTCGGCACGACATTCCGCCAGACCGTCGCCGGGGTGCCGCGCCAGCGCCCGGCGCCGAGGATCTCGCCCGGCCCGTAGACGTTCTGAAACCGCGCGCGCACGGTCGGCAGGCCGTGCGGCGGTGGTAGTAGACGGAGTAGAACTCGCCCACGACCTTCGAGATCTGGTACGGGCTGTCGAGGTCGAGCGGCACGGCGCCGTCCTCCTGCGTCGCCTGCGGCGTCTTCGTACGTGTGCGCGGCGAGCGTGCAGCCCGAGGCCGCGTAGACCAGCTTGCGAGCCGCTCGAAGTCCTTCATGTGCTCGTAGAGCTTGAGCGTCGTGAGCAGATTGTGCTCGTGGTCGGCGAGTGGGTCGGCGATCGAGCTCTGGTTGCCGTGGTACGTGGCGAGGTGGAAGACGTAGTCGAAGTCGTCGGTCGAGCGCCGCCGAGCACGGCGTCGTCGCGCGATCGAGCCCTCGACGAAGCTCGACACGCGTGCGTCGTCCGGGACGTTCTCGCGCTCCGCGGAGAGCAGGTTGTCGACGACGACGACCCGGTCGGCGTCCTCAGCGAGCGCCGCGCGCACGAGGTTGCCGCCGACGAATCCCGCTCCGCCGACGACGAGGAGCGACCGCCCGCGCGAGGAGGCTCACTGCGCCGGCTGCTTCTCCGGCTCGAGCTTGAGGTGCGTGAAGGTCTCCTCGATGCCCGTGCTCGCTCGTAGTAGTCGACCGCCGCCGCGACGCCTTCCTCGAGCGGCGTGCGCGGCCGCCAGCCGAACTCCTCGCTCGGTCCGGCGCGGGTCGAGCAGGATCGTGAAGGCGTCGTCGGGGTTGCGCGCGCGCACCTCGACGTCGGGCGCCGAGTCGAGCCCGAGCGCCTCACGGTCGCGTCGAAGAGCTCCTTGATCGAGTAGTCGGAGCCGGACGAGACGTGGTAGACGCCCGGCTCGCCCTGCTCCGTCGACCGCCTGCACGACGAGGTCGATCAGGTCCTCCACGTAGATGAAGTCGCGCCGCGTGTCCATCACGAACACGCTCTTGCCGTCGGTCAGCCGGTGGAAGAACGTCGGCAGCGGGCCGCTGACGTTGCGCGGGCCGTAGGCGTTCGCGAGCCGGAGCGAGACCCAGTCGAGTCCGCTGAGCGCGACGTAGTGCTCGCCCGCGGTCTTCAGATCGCGTAGCTCGACTCGTCCGGGCGCAGCGGGTGGTCGAGCGTGATCGGCTGCTCGAGCGGCTGGAGGCCGTAGCAGAGCGCCGTCTGGAAGTAGATCAGCCGCTGGACGCCGGCCGCCTGCGCCGCCTTGACGACGTTCGCGGTGCCGACGGCGTTCGTGCGCGCGTCTTCCGCCCAGTCGTCCGGATCCTTGTACGACGGCGGCCGCGTGCGACGACGACGTCCGGGCGCGAAGGCGGCGAACGCCTCGTCGACGACGTCCGCGTCGGCGATCGAGCCTTCGACGACCGTGCAGGCCGCGTCGTGCGGCCAGGTTGTCGCGGCGGCCGGTCGCGTAGTTGTCGATGACGAGCACGTCGTCGCCGCGCTCGAGCAGCCGATCGGCGAGATGCGAGCCGATGAACCCGGCACCGCCGGTGATCAGGACTCTCATACGAGCACCTCCTGTTCGCGCGCGCATGCGCCGGAACGAGGCCGCGCGGTCGTGGAACTCCTGCTGCCAGAGCTCGAGGACAGAGCAGGCCCCAGACCTTGCGGCCGAACCTGCGGCTCGCGTGTCGAGATCGCGCGAGCACCTTGCGCGTTGTCGATCAGCGGCGCGCGTCTGGCGCCGTCTGCGACGAGAGCATGTCGACGACGAAGTCGCGCACGGCCCCGGCTCGGCGAGCCACTCCTGGAGCGGAACCGGGAAGCCCATCTTGTCGCGTGCGCTCGCGCGATCGCCGGCGGCAGCACGTCGCCCGAGCGCCGCTTCAGCACGTGCTTCATGGTGCCGTCCTTGAACTTGACGTCGGCCGGCATCGTCGCGGCGAGCTCGACGAGCGGGTGGTCGAGGAACGGCACGCGCGACTCGAGCCCGTGCGCCATGCTCACGCGGTCCTCGACCTGGAGCAGCGCCGGCAGCAGCGTCTTGAAGTCGAAGTGCGTCATGCTGTCGAAGTACGCCTCCTTGCCGACGTTGTCGGCCGTGGAAGATCGAGCGGAAGCGTCTCGAACGGCGAGTAGTCGCCGAGCAGCTCCCAGTCGATCTCGTCGCCGAGGTCGGGCGCGCGGTTGATCAGGCGGAAGTAGCGCTCGTCCAGCGTCTCGAAGAGGCCGTCGCGCCAGAACTCCTGCAGCAGCGGCTTGTACTCCCGCAGCGCGGCGAGGTTCGGGATGATCGACTCGTAGGTGACGACGAAGTTGCCGGAGTGCATCGTGCCGTCGATCGCGCCCTTGATGCACTGCTCGAAGTAGGCGATCAGGTAGCGGCGTAGCCGCCGAAGATCTCGTCGCCGCCCTGCCCGCCGAGCACGACCTTGCGGTGCCGGCCGGCGAGCTCGCGAGACCATGTACTGCGGGAACGAGCCGGGTCCCGCGACCGGGTAGTCGAGGTGGTAGACGACGTCGCTGCATGTGGTCGACGAAATCGCTCCGGCCGTGATGTCGACCTCGTGCAGCGTCGAAGCCGCGCGCGCTCGGCGACGTCGCGCGCGTACGCGCTCTCGTCGTAGCCGGCGCCGAACGCGAACTTGCCGGTGAAGCCGGCGAGCCGCTCGGCCGACGCCTCGGCGACGCGAGCGACGCGACGATGCTCGAGTCGAGGCCGCCGCTGACAGGTAGGCGCCGACCGGGACGTCGCGCGCGCAGGTGCAGGCGCGACCGACTCGCGCGAGCAGCGCCGCGATCGCGCTCCTCGAAGTAGCGCTCGGTGTGGTCGAAGTCGAGCTCGTAGTAGACCTCCCAGTAGCGCCGGGTCTCGGACCGTGCCCGTTGCGGACGCGCAGGAAGTGGCCGGGCAGGAGCTCGTGGATGCCCTTGAACAGCGTCTTGCCGTCGAGGCAGAACTGGAAGCGCAGGTAGTCCTTGAGCGCCGTCGAGGTCGGTCTCGATCGTCGGCAGGAACGGGAGCAGCGCCTTGACCTCGGAGGCGAAGTAGAGGACGCCGCCGACGACCGTGTAGTAGAGCGGCTTGATGCCGAAGCGGTCGCGCGCGCAGAAGAGCGTGCTGCCGCTCCTCGTCCCAGAGCGCGAAGGCGAACATGCCGCGCAGGTGCGTCGACGCAGTCCGTCGCCCCACGCTCGGTAGGCGCGCGAGGATCGACCTCGGTGTCCGAGCTGCGTGCGGAAGCGGTCGGCGCCGAGCTCCGTCGCGCAGCTCGAGGTAGTTGTAGATCTCGCCGTTGTAGGTGATCCAGTTGCCGCGCGCCGTCGGTCATCGGCTGCTCGCCGCGTGTCGAGGTCGATGATCGCGAGCCGGCGGTGGGCGAAGGCCGACCCGGCCGCTCGGGTGAACCCAGACGCCGCGCCGTCGGGCCCGCGGTGCTCGAGCAGCCCGTTCATCGTCTCGACGATGGCGGCGGTCCGCTCGCAGCGGGCCCGAGCCGAGGCTGACAGCTCCGCCGATCCCGCACATGCGCCGAAGGATACGGGCGCGGTCGGGCCGTCGGCCCGTCCGTACGGATTCCTTACTCTTCGGAGCAGAGGGGTGCCAGCGCCTTGCTCACCTGTGCAGGCTCGCGCCGGGCGAGCCAGTCGGAGCATCGGCAGTGGATGCGGCCCTGAGGGCAGCTAGTGAGCGCTGAGGCAGGAATCGGCACGTCGATGCTCCGCGCGATCGCCGAGTGGTCCCAAGCGAAGTCGAGCGTGGTTTCGCGCATCAGGCGGTCAAGTTCGCGGACGCTCGCCCGTTCTGCTCCTCGCTGGCCGCCGGCTACAAAGACGACCCTGCGCCTGTGCTTCGTCGAACGTGGCCGATCGCCGAACGGCTCGCCGTCGTCGAACCGCCGGCGGGCGCGCGACCGATCACGCCGAGACAAAGCAAGTTCTCCAGGCGCCTGACGCGGGCTGACGTACTCGCGCAGTTCCGGTGCGAAGACGAGGCGGTCAGGAGTCGGCGCACTGCGCGTCTCTTGCGGCGATGCTAATTCCCGCAGCCATCTCGCGCACGCCGGCCCGCCCGACGTGTGCGACGTTGCGAGCAGGTGCGAGGATGACCCGCTCTGCCTCCCCCTCCACTGCCGCGAGCCGCTTCGCCGCACGGAACACCGGTCCGCCGGCCGCCGCGCCGGCGGCGCCGTGATCGTCAAGCACCCGCTCGAAGGTCTCGCGTCAACTGCGCACGTGTACTTGCCGCTTTGGTAGACGTCGGCGTAGGCGTGATCCGCAATCTGTTCGAGCAGCGAGCGTCCTTGGCCTGCTCGAGAACGTCGTCGAGGTTCGAGAAGTCGTAGGCGACGGGAAGGTAGTGGCGTCCTGGCTCGAGCACGCCGCTGTAGCGGCCTTCGACGAGGATCTGTGCGGTCTTCGTGACCACGGCCTCGAGGTGACGCGGTGAAAGCGCGAAGAAGCGGTAGTCATCCCAGCCCGCTGGCATCCGCGCCGACGACCTCCTCGAACTCAAAGTCGGATCGTCTTCGAGAACTCCTCGACCCGTCGTCGCATCTCTCCCGACGGTCGAGCACACTGACCCCGCTCTCCGACGCCGATCGTCGCGCGCCCCGAGCCCATGAAGTCGAGCCAGGCTTCCCCGAGGATCGTCTCGGGCCCGCTCGTCGAGATGTCGCAGACAAGGCCGTGGCGGGGCGCCCTCGACGGACGGCTTCGCCGATCAGGTGCTTCAGGCGGCCGTGACTGCCGTAGAAGTAAGGCAGGTGCCGCGCGCGATAGACGATGTCGTACGGTCGCTCGCGGCGCGGGATCATCCTCGCTGCGAACCGCTGCGCAGAGCGCCCGTCGATGTAGCCGGTGAGCACCTCGTAGAACGCAGCCTTCGGGACAGACGGGGGTAGAGCTCGGCGCGGTGAGTGTCGTCGAGAACGGTGCAGACGACCGAGACGCCGAGGTCGTCGAGCCAGTCGTCAGCATGTGCGCGCGGTCATAGTCGTCCTGCGGGAAGGCGATCTTGAGCGCGTCCACGTCGCCCAACCAGTCGAGCCGTCTTCCACTGCGCAGAACCAGGGGTTCGTTCGCGTGCCGACGAGCGACGTGTGCAGGACGATCGCGTCGAAGTTCAGCCGCCCGCAGCCACGCAGGCGCGCCGCCGATGGCGTTGTAGGAAGAACGTCGCCCGGGATACCGGTAACGGCGTCGAGATGCTGCTGCGTCGTCAGCCGCACGGCCGTGGGTGCGACGTGTAGTGCAGGATCAGGATCCGGCGCATGGCCTGCGGTAAGATGGCCGGCGGTGAGGCGCTCGCCCGGAGCAGGAACGAGCATCGATGCGCGGAACGCCGCGTTCTGGGACGAGCTGTGCGGCACGGGCCTCGCCAGTCGCCTCGGTATCACACCGTCGACCGACGACTCCGTCCGCTTCGACGAGGCCTACATGGGGATCTACTCCGTATCTCTGGCGATACCTCGGAGCTGAGTCGCGGTCAGGATGCTCGGGTGCTTGAGATCGGCCTCGGCTACGGAACCGTCGGCCAGCTGCTCGCGCAGGCCGGCGCCGTCTACCACGGGCTCGACATCGCCGCGGGGCCGGTCGAGATGATGCGGCAGCGCCTTCGCTGGGAGGGCCTCGAGGGCGAAGCGCGTGCGGGGAGTGGCTGTCGACCTCCCGTACGAGGACGACCTTCGACCGTGTCGTCACGATCGGCTGCCTGCACCACACCGGCGACGCCGCACGTCGGTCTCGAGGTCCACGTGTGCTTGCGCCCGGCGGGCCGAGCGCTCGGTCATGATCTACAACCGCCACTCGCTCCGGCAGCGCACGCGCAAGGCGCGAGCGTCTCGCTGAAGCGCAGACGGCGAAGAACCGGACGAGTGGCTCGAGCCCAGTACGACGCGAATCTCGCCGGGCGACGCGGCTCCGCACATCGACTACATGTCCAGGCGGAGGCGAGCGATGTTCGTCGAGTTCGCGACGTCCCGATCGATGTCCGGAACTTCGACGAGCCGCCGATCGGCCCGATCGGCGTCCGCGTGAGCTTTCCTTAGCAACATCGCCCGGTCATCGGCCTCGATCTCTACATCGTCGCCGACAAGGCCTGGGCCTGCCGGCTCCGCTGGCCGCGGCACCATCTGCATGATGAACGCCGTCGCTTCATGAACTCCGAGCAACTCACTGGCCGCATAACGTCCAGAGATCCGATGAAGGACCCAGCGCCGCCGGTTTTGATCGGAAACTCCCGCCGGCTCCATTCTTCAAGCGAGCGGACGCGCCAGCTACGGGCATGACCGCGCCCAGCAGCGGCGGAGATCGTGAACCGCGCGCGCCTCGGTCAGCATCGGTACAGCCAGTTAAACGGCCCAGTCATCAGTCGCCGCTCAGGGCGACATAACCGTTGACAGTCGCGGAGGCCGGGGCAACGTACCCGAACGAGAGGAATGAGGCGCGGGGTTCAGTCCCGACGTTGACAACGCGCACGACCAGCGCCAGAGCACGGAGCGTGCCCGGGACCGCGGCCGGCGCGGAGCCTGTCGTCGGTGGCGCCGGCTGGTCCGTACGCCACCAGCCCGAGTGAGCACTCGGCCGACGACCTTGTACGCCTCGACGAAGCCGCCCGTGCCAGAACTGAAGCGCCTCATGGGCAAAGAGTCGACGCGGTCGGTGCGGCCAAGGTCGAGATCAACATAAAAGTAGGTCGACATCGTCCGCGGGCCGCCTTCTCGACCGAGGGGTCGTCGGCGGACGGCGGGGGCAGGAACAGTACTCCCGCAACATGAATGCATTGATCCCGGATCGTGGTCAGGATGGTACAGCCGCGTCGCGATCGCGTCGGCCCCGACCTCGTCCAGGTCTTTTTCCGAGCTTTCGCGGTCTCGAGCAGATTCAGGACCAGCGCGGGCACCATGCCGTGAGTGTTGCGTTCGGACGAGCGGTTGGACCGAGGCCCGACGTCCGCGCGGATCCGCTTCGAAGGGCACGATGGCGCGTCCGACTACTGCGGCCCGTGCGCGCGGGCAGGACTTTTACAATCAGCGCCACAGCGAGACACCCTCAACACCCAGAGCGCTTGCGCCGGCGGCCTGGGCTGAGCGTGGCTGGATAGGAGCGTGGCCAGGTATGCTCGGCTGATGAAACATTGTGGTAGGTGGAGCTAGATAATCCAGTTTGAGCGGCCACGATCAGGGAGCACCGGTGGCCTCGTCGTCTCCGAACGGCCCGGTCGAGATTTCATGTCGCGTTGAAGAAGAGCACCGGCCCGCGACCACGAACGTCGATGATGATATCATACGAATGCAGTCGCAAGAAATAACCAGTTTTTCCTCCTGTGCATCGTCTTCGTAGTCGGAGAAGTTGTCACTGCGTTGTCCGGCAGCGATGAGACCCATGCCGTCACAACCAATAAATGTCGTCAGCGTCGTCCCGAGTTCAGCCTCCTCCATCTCAGCTTGTTCGTGAAGACGCATCACGACACACAGCAGAGTCCGGTACAGCGATGGCAGAGCCGACCGGCCACGACGGCGTGGGTCTGAGTCTGCTCCACGCCGAGCGCGGCGTCGTCTCGAGGCCAGCAGACGGACTATCACCGGTGGCAGAAGTCGCGCGCGCCGGTTTCCATCGTAGCAGCGTCAACGCGGGCCGCGGCCTCAGCCGCGTTTCAAGTGGACGGAGCAGGCGGAGGCTCCTTCTTCGAAAAGCACCACCAGAGCTTCGAGGCCGGAAAAACGATACGCGCCTCGCAGTTCCGTCGTTCCGACGGCGCCCGGCGCCGAGCCCCGAACCCCGGCCAACGGAGGCGACGATGGAAGCGGGGCTCTCGTTCCAGATGATTGTTCCTTGATTCAGCCGAGGGCAAGGACCTCTCGAACTTCAGACACCAGAGCTCCGTCGCCGGCACCGTCCGGGGCCTCGTCGGTTGACCAGCGAGCACCGCCCCATGACCGTTCCTCGACGTCAGCAACCCGAAATGAGCCATGCCGCAACCCGCGCCGGGCGGCCAGCCGGGAGAAGATCCTCGCGCCGGGCCTGCGTCTTCCCCGCTGATCCAGCGAGCCAGCACACCACACATCGCGCCGACGACCAAGTCTTTCACCACCCACAGCGCTTTACTCTCCCCGCCAGAAAGCAGAACATCACCATTGCCTCAGCCCCCGCCGCATACGTTCCAGTCACCACTTCGTCGCAGCACTTCACTGTAGAAAGCCTCGATTCTTCATCATAGAACAACCGACGAAGCAGCGAGAGCGAGTGCGCGGGAGATGCAAAGCAGCGAGCATGCGTACGTTTCGGTTCAGCTCGACGGAGCAGGGAAGGTGGAGATTCATCGAGCCACCTCAGCATATTCAAGGAGTTTCCTCTTTCTCGGAAAAACAGATAATCTCTTCCACGGCTCGACAACACCCATATTCGCCCAGGTCGAGGACCATCACAGTTCGAAAGACCACGGCCTCGAAGGACTGACGCGAAGAGATAACATTGGGTCCCGACGTTTACCCTTCGTCGGTTCAAGATCTTCACGCTCCACCTCTTCAACATAGCGTTTCACGTTTCCCGGACGGAGTAAGCATCTTGACGGCCCGTCGCCTCAGGATCGAGCCGTTCAAGGTCTGCGATTCGAGAGCACCGCTTCAGACCCCATCACCCTGCAGCGGCGGAGGAAGCAGTTCCAGCGCTTCACCGTAGATTCCGAGTTCACCTTCACCCGCGCGATCTTCGCATCAGAGCCGTGCGCGGCACATCTTCGAGGAACCCTTAGGATAGAGTCTTTCGTCGCAGACGACCAAGCCAGTACAGATAGAAAACCCCAGTTAACCGAGCGTCGATCGTTCGTTCGGCGGATCACAGTGTCAGACGACTAACAAGCTCGTCCTGCACGAGAGCCACAAGGTACGTGATCGTCTTCGCAGTGCCGGGAATTCGGTGCCCGTAGAGCTTCGGGGTCCTCGGGCTCCGGAACGCAGCGTGATCAGGAGGCCGACTCCGCGCTCGCGCATGCTGCGCGGTGACCGCGTCGACCCAGCCGGTACTCGTCCTGGATGAACTGGACCTTCAGGCCCTGGAAACGCTCCAGCTTCTCCCGAAGCGCCGGAGAGAGGCGAGCGTCCGATCATCACGAAGACCGAGTAGTGGATCACGACGACGTCGAACTCGTCGAGGTCGAGGAGCGCAGCGCGCATCCGGCGGTCGACCGGGTTGAACGGATGCACCCTGTGGCGCGACAGCTGTGTCAGCGCATTGATGTGATCCGCGGCGTTCGCGGCCTCGCGCGGGCCGTTCGACAGACGAGGAGGATCGACCGCCGGTCGGTCAGGATGTGACTGGTCCCGGGTGCATGCCAGCGTCGGAACCTGCGCCAGGAGGAGCGTTCGACGACGCGCAAGGCCCGCGGGAACCGGGAGAACCGACGACGAGGTCGATCGCGCCGCCGACGAGGTCCAGCGCGTAGAAGAGGCGTCCGCGCCAGTCGTTCATCCGGTCGGACAGCTCTCGGTGACGAGCACGGATGAATGCTGCCGAGCGCGCCGCCGCCTCCTCAGCTTCGGGATTCCGGCTGCCCTCGGCGTGTCGCCGCCAGCGCAGTAGCGGAGCCCGGACGTACGTGCCGCGTTTACCAGCCGCGAGCATCTTCAGGAAGAAGTCCCAGTCTTCGAACGCGTGCTCGCCGAGGTCCTCGCTGTAGCCGCCGAGGGCGACGAAGTCGTCCTTCCGCGTCAGCGCGGCCTTGTTGACGAAGTTCGTCCGGCGGACGAGGAAGTAGGCGCTGAAGGGCAGGCAGCGCATGGGCCCGGTTCGGGCGCCGAACAGGAGCGGCCGGCAATAGGCGTAGGCAGCGTCGGGATTGCGCCTGAGCGCAGCCAGTAGCACGTCGACGTAGGTCGGCGCCGAGAGCGTCATCCGCGTCCAGCAACACGAAGTACTCACCTGTCACGGTCGGGATCACCTCGCCTGGCCGTCGTCTCGGCGATCCGCGAGCTCAAGCCGGACGAGACGTATCACCTCGCCTCGGTCTCGTTCGTCCCCGCCTCCTGGGAAGACCCGGTCGGCACGTCAACCTTCTCGGCCGCGGCCCCGAGCGCGCTCCTCGACGCACTGCGCCGCGAGCATCCGGAGGGTCGCTTCCTCAACGCCGCCTCGGCGGAGATGTTCGGCGTCCCGAACGAGGTGCCGCAGAGCGAGCAGACCCCGATCGCACCGATCACGCCCTACGGCGCCGGCAAGGCGTTCGCCCACTTCCTCACCGGCGCCTTCCGCCGGCTACTACGGGCTGCACGCGTCGTCGGCGATCCTCTTCAACCACGAGTCGCCGCGCCGCCCGCGAGCAGTTCGTGACCCGCAAGATCAGCCGCGGCGCCGCCGCGATCAGCCTCGGGCTCGAGCAGGAGCTGTCGGCTCGGCGACCTCTCGCGCGCGGCGGGACTGGGGCTTCGCCGGCGACTACGTGCGGGCGATGTGGCTGATGCTGCAGGCCGACGAGCCGGACGACTACGTCGTCGCGACCGGCGAGGCACACACCGTCGAGGAGTTCGTCGCCGCGGCCTTCGAGCACGTCGGCCTCGACTGGCGCTCGTTGAACGAGGTGATGGAACCGAATCGGGCGGTCGGCGGGCCACGGCTCGGCCTGCGCTCGGCGAAAGCGGGAGAGGAGGCGCATTCGGGTTCTCTAGGCTACGCGCCGTGTTCGGAGGTGGGGGACCCGACCAGACGAAGGAGGACGTCGAGCGGAAGGTTCGTCGAGTCCGGCTGGTGGTACCACCACTTCGAGCTGCCGAACGGCGTCTGGACGGGAGACGGCGAACCGCCCCGCGTATGACCCGATCCAGCGCTGGGAGCTGATCGCGCCGTACTTTCCGAACGACCTGAGCGGCAAGACCGTCCTCGACGTCGGTGGGAACTCGGGCTACTTCACGCTCCAGATGAAGCAGCGGGGAGCCGGGGAGAAGCGTGATGGTCGAGCCCGTCGACACGTTCGTGCGCCAGGCTCGAGTTCGTGTTCGAGCAGTTCGAGGTGGAAGTCGAGATCGTCCACGACGACGTCCACGCGTACTGCCTGTCGACCGAGCGAGCGCTTCGACTACGTGCTCTTCCTCGGCCTCTTCTACCACCTGAAGTACCCGGTCCTCGCCCTCGATCGCCTGGCCGAGATGACGAATGAGCCTGTATGCTGTTCGAACTCTCACATCGAGGGGCCGCCGAGCGAGTTGGGACAGTGGAAGCAGGCGGGAAGTCGACCGCGACGACCTTGGCAGTCCGAAGGACTTCCCGCGCATGGCGTTCATCGAGGGGGCCTATCGCGGTGACCTCTCGAACTGGTGGATTCCGAACAGCCACGCGCTGGAACTGCTTGCGCGGAGCGCCGGCCTCAAGGTCGTCGCTCGTCCCCACCCCGCCGAGATGCTCGTCTGCGGAGCCGGAGCAGCACTTCGGTACGGCCCGTTACGGCCGGCTCGTCTTTCCGCGCTACGGGAAGCCCGGCGGTAAATTTTTTTTTTTTTTTTTTTTTTTTTTTAAAAAAAAGGGTTTTTTGGGCCCGTATTTCTCGCCAAGTCGAGACACTAGCTGTGGATCGACTCGCGCATGCGAACGGGCTCGCGCGCGGGCGCGTCAGCTGCCGCGGGCCGGAAGATCGCGCCGGGAGCCCGAGCACGCTGAGGAAGAACGAGCCGAACAGCGTCTGCATCCCGAGGCCGACCAGCGTCATCCCGAAGAGCGCCTCGTGCACGCGGCCGAGCGCGGAAGCCGCCGGAGGCCCACTCGACGAAGATCGCGACGAGTATGCCGCCGCCGATCAGGACGAGCGCCGCGCCGACGAGCAGCCCGTGCTCGAGGCGCACCTTGCCCAGGCCCGCTCGAGAAGGGGATCGTGCTCGTTGAGGTAGAGCAGCGCGTAGGTGCGCGCGAAGAGCCCGAGCTGGACGATCTGCGCACCGACGAGGGTCGCGAGCGAGCCCGCGATCATCGCGTGGATGTACCAGGTGAGCCCGAACGCGGTTACGGGCCCGGTCGCGAGCGGCAGCATGATCGCGAGGCCCAGGACGAGCAGGGCTCCTCCCGGGATCAGGAAGAGGAACGTCGAGCTGTGCAGGAGCATGAACCGAAGGTGGCGCCAGCCGTCGCGCCAGGTGTTCAGCTTCGACTCTCCGACCCGCGGCTGGTAGTCGATCGGGATCTCGCCGACACTCAGCTTTCGCTTCGACGCCTTGAGGATCATCTCCGACGCGAATTCCATGCCGGTCGCCTGGAGCTCGAGCTTCGGGAGGACGAGCGCCGGATCGCCCGCATGCCGCAGTGGGCGTCCGAGACGCGGACGCCGTAGAAGACGTTGAGGATGAACGTGAGCACGGGGTTGCCGATCCACCGGTGGGGCCACGGCATCGCGCCCTTGTGGATCGTCCCCTTGAAGCGCGAGCCGAGCACGAGCTCGTTGCCGGCCTCGAGCAGGTCGACGAACTCTGGGAGCCGCCGCAGCGGATAGGTGCCGTCGGCGTCGGCCATGACGATGAACTCGCCCTTGCCTCGGCGAGCCCCCGCAGGTACGCGCTGCCGTAGCCGCGTCGGGGCTCATGGACGACCCGCGCGCCCGCCTCCTCGGCCAACTCGACTGATCGGTCGGTGGAGCCGTTGTCGACGACGATCACCTCGCCGGTGCGCCCTGAGGCCTCGATCCCGGCCCAGCCGTCCCGGACGACGTCCGCGACGCCGGCCTCTTCGTTCAGGCAGGGAATGACGACGGAGATGTCGACGGCACTGTCCGAAAAGGACCCCACAGGCGCGGGCGACTGTAACAAAGCGCTGTAATTGCCCCGTAAACTCGCCCGGCCCGCCGGCTCCGAGCTC
>CAVXTG010000011.1:0-67598 GCA_963764595.1 uncultured Actinomycetes bacterium
AGGACGGCGATGACGATGCCGAGCAGCTCGACCATGCAGGCAACCTAGAGCCGGCCGGCTCAGGGCCGGCTTAAGGTTTGGGCCGCCGCTCTAAGGGTTGTCTAAAGGTGCTCTTCGGGGCTCACGAGCCGGTAGCCGACGCCGGGCTCCGTCAGGATGTAGCGGGGCCGCGCGGGGTCGGGCTCGAGCTTGCGCCGCAGCTGCGACACATAGACGTGGATGTAACTGGACTCGCGCTCGTAGGCCGGGCCCCAGACCTCTCGCAGAATCGTCTTGTGTGTGAGCAGCTTGCCCTCGTTCTGCGCGAGCAGGCGAAGCAGCTCGAACTCGTGCGGTGTGAGCCGGATCGCTCGGCCCGCCATGCTCACCGTCCGCTTTTCGAGGTCGACGGTGAGCTCGCCGATCTCGAGCGTCGGCTCGGTGGCCGGGGCGACGCGGCGCAGGGCCGCGCGTAGACGCGCGAGCAGCTCGCCGATCGCGAACGGCTTCGTGACGTAGTCGTCGGCGCCGGCGTCGAGCGCGGCGATCTTCTCCGCTTCCTCGCCCACGGCCGAGACGACGATGATCGGCGCCGCCGTCCACCGGCGAAGCTCCCGGCGTGACGTCGGTGCCGCGGCCGTCGGGCAACAGCAGGTCGAGGATGATCGCCTCGGGCAACCGCAGCCCTGCAGAGGTGAGAGCCTCTTCGGCAGTCGTCGCCGTCGCAACCTCGTAGCCGGCGCCGCGGAGATTCGTCTGAAGCGCGCGAAGGAACTGAGGCTCGTCGTCGACGACGAGGATCTGCTCGCCGCTCACGCGGGGACCTCGACGGGCAGCTCCACCGCCGGGAGGGCGAGGACGAACGAGGCGCCCTGTCCGGCACGTGATTCGAGCCAGAGCCGGCCGCCGTTTGCCTCCGTGAAGCCACGCGCGATCGCAAGCCCGAGCCCGGCACCGATTTGATCAGGCCGTCCAGGGACTCGGTAGAACGGCAAGAAGATCCGTTCCCGCTCCTCCTCGGGGACTCCCGGCCCGCGATCCGTCACGCGGATCAAGAGCTCCTTCCTGGTTGCATTCACACGCACGTGGACGGGCTCGTCGGGGGGCGACAGGGTGAGCGCGTTCTCGAGCAGGTTGACGAGCACGCGCTGGATCTGGACCGCGTCGGCCCTCACCGGCGCGAGGTCGGGTGTCACGCTGACACGGACCCTCCGCGAGTCACCGAGCTCCTCCAGGGCCTGCGCGACGAGCTCCTCAGCCGTCCAGAGCTCCGGGCTCGTCCGTGCGGCATCGGCCTGGAGCCGGGAGAGATCGAGGAGGTTCTCGACGAGCCGTTTGAGCCGAGTGTGCTCCATCCGGATCGTGTCCAGGAGCTCCTCCCGGTCCTCGTCGGTCAGGGCAAGCTCGCCGCTTTCGAGGCCGTCGAGAGCCTGCTCGATCGTTGCGATCGGCGTCCTCAGGTCGTGCGAGACAGCCTGGATCACGGCCGTCTTGATCGTGTCGCTTCGTCGAAGCGCTTCGGTCTCCAGCGCCTCTCGTGCGAGACGGTCTCGCTCGCGCGCGACGGCGAGCAGCGAGGCAATCGCGGGCAACAGCCGTCTCTGGATCGAGAGCGCCGGCTCTTCGAGCTCCGGCGTACGCACGCTCGGCCGCTCGCTGAAGTCGACCTGCACGGACGACACGCCGAGGAGGCTCGCCGTGCGCTGCTCGATGCCGTCGAGCTCGTCCTCGAGCCGCGTGCCGCGCAGCAGCTCGGCCGCGATGTCCGCGAGCAGCGCCGCTTCGCGCTCGCGCTGCTCGGCTTCGTCTCGACGCCGTCGGGCGCGGGAGGCAAGGCTGCCGACGACGATCGCCGTGACCACGTAGACGAGGAGCGCGAACCAGTTGCGCCGGTCTGAAATCGTGAGCGTGTAGAGCGGCGGCAGGAAGAAGAAGTTGAAGGCCAGCATGCTCGCGATCGCCACGGGAACCGCGTACGCGGAGCCCCAGAAGACCGCGATCGGCAGCACGGCGAACACGTAGAGGACGCCCAGGCTGAGAACGGGCACGACGCCGTCGAAGAGCTCGATCACGCCGGTCACGACCGCGACCGCGAGCACGCCGGCAGCGACCCCGGCCAAGGGGCTCCTGAGCCGATCGAAGCGCATCACGCGAAGAACGGTAACGCTGCGGCAGACGGCTCCGAGGCGCAAGACCAGGGATTTACCGGGCGCGAGCGGGGGCTTGGCTAGAGGAAACTGATGGCGTGACCGAGCGAGACACAGTCGACGGCTACATCGAAGCGCTCCTCGAGGCGCACACCGAAGGGCTGCACAACGACGCGGTCAGTCAGTCATGCCCGGTGTGCCAGGAAGAGCAGCAAGCCGACGGCGCGCCGTTCGAAGAGAGCCGTAGCCAATAGCGCCGCCGGAGGACGAGGAGCTCCCAGTCCCCGCGGCTTGCAGCGCCGGCGTCCCGCGCGTCAATGTCCGGTGGCGAACGAAGCCGGCGACCGCGCCTACGACAACGAGGCCAATGAACGCTGCAGTGCCCAGAACGACACCGATGAGGGAAGCGTAGTGCCGGCCCGTGCTCTCACCCCACCGTCCAATCCTCATGTCACGCGGGTGTCTGGGCGACCACCGCGTCGGGGTCACGACGCGGCTCCTGAACACAGTTTCGTTACAGGCCGGCTCTACCGTTTTTGCGGCGCATGCGAGGCCTCGTCGCCGTACTCGCCCTGCTTGTCCCGTTCGCCGGCGGGAGCGATGCAGCGCGCCCGCCCATCCCTCGAGGGGACATCTTCGTCGTCGGCGCCGACGGTCGTGGCTGGCAGAACTTGACGCGCACGGCGGCGGCCGAATCCGAGATCGCCCTGTCGCCTGATGGGCGTCGAATCGCCTACCGTCGAAGCACCTACATCCCCCGTGAGGGGATCCGCCACGAGATCTGGGTCATGAACGTCGACGGGAGCGGCCAACGCCGTCTGACGACTGGTGAGGAAAATGAGCATGCGCCTGCGTGGTCGCCGGACGGCCGGCGGCTCGCCTACATGGTGTGGGACGTCTCCGCTTGCACTCCGGTGTCGGGGTCCGGCTGCGCCGTCACCGACGTCTGGACCGTCGACGCTGACGGGTCGGGGCAACGGAAGGTCCTCGACAGCGCCTTCCAGCCGCGTTGGTCGCCCGACGGTTCGAAGCTCCTCTTCCAGCGGATCGACCAGAATCCCGATCGCGCCACGCTGGGCGTCTACGTCGCAAGCAGCGACGGGACCGGCGTGAGAGAGCTCGTTCGAGCGCCGCTCTGGGCGTCCGAGCGAGCCCCTGCGGCGTGGTCGCCGACCGGGCGGACGATCGTCTACGGAGCCGGGATGGGCGCTGTCCGCCTCCACCTTCTCAGCGCCGACGGCCGCAGAAGACGGTTCCTCGCCGTCGGCTCGTCGCCGGCGTGGTCGCACGACGGCAGTCGGATCGCCTTCGCACGCACAAGCGGCATCTGGGTCATCCCCTCCCGCGGCGGCCGGCCACGCCGAGTCGCAGCCGCGTCGGCTGGCACCCTTTCGTTTCCGGCGTGGTCGCCCGCCGGAAACCAGCTCGCGTACAACTCCGGCAACCGACTGTACGTAGCCCGCGTGGACGGGCGCTCGAGGAGACTCGTTGCGGAGGGCGCCACCTGTACGTGCCGAGGGTGTTGCCGAGTCTCACCACCGGTCTGGTCTCGCAACGGCCGGCGCCTCTACTACTACTCGGCCTGAGATCACCTTCAGGCGCCTGCAATGCGTTGCTATGCAGCGCTAACGCCGCGAGAAGCTCGCCCTGGGAGGTTCCCCCAGTTAACCGGACAGGCGGTCGTCAGTCCTCCGCCGCTTCGGCCATCGACCGCGGCGCGGGCACGTTCTCGAAGCGGACGTTGCCCGCGGGAACCATCCAGGTCATCACTTCGACCGCGAGTCGGCCCGCCCGCACCGCCGGGTCCTCGTTGCTGAGCCGGCGCGCCGTCTCGGCGTCGCACTTCATGATCGAGATGCCGCGCAGGCGCTCGTCGTCCTGGTCGACGAGCGGCCCTCCGCCGATGAGGTAGCCGCGGTCGCGCAGATCTGCTCGGAAGGCGAGATGCCGATCCTGGAGCTCAGCCGCCTCCTCGTCGGTGAGCTCCGGTGCATCGGGTGGACGCACGAGCAGCACGAGCGTGTGCTGGTCGAACTGCATGCGGCGAATTAGACCAGGCTCTCGTGAATTCTGGGTGGACGGTCAGCGGAGGATCTCGAGCGCTAGCTCGGCGCTGCAGCCGCGCTTCACGAGCTCGGCGACCTGGTGCCAGTCGACCCGGCTTGCGAACGTCTCGGCGACCACCCGCGACAGGCCGAGGATCTCCAGCTGCTCGGCGCGCCACTCGTGCACGCGCTGCTCTTCCTCGGTTCGTTCGACTGCGGCGGCGGCCTCGACGTCCACTTCCACGTTGTTGATGCTCAGTTCCATCGTCTGATCGAAGATTCGGGCTGATTTGGTGATCGGTTCAGCGATCGGGACACCGGCCCTGATGAGACCCCAAATTCGCCGAAACCGCTGCCCAGTCTCGTCCGAATATCGGGCGTGCCTCCTGCTTACCGCTTCCTCGACCGCTGGGTCGTGGCCGCTCCGATCGAGCGCGTTTACGACGCGATCGGCAACGTCCTCGCGTACGAGCGCTGGTGGACCGACTTCGTGCTCCGCGCGAAGGGCGACGAGGCGCCGCCGGCGCCGGGAAACCGGAACGAGCTATTGGTGAAGGCGTACCTGCCCTACAAGGTCAACTTTGGCCTCGAGGTGATCGCCGCCGAGCGGCCGCGGCGCATCCTCTCACGGCTTTCGAAGGACTTCGACGGCACCGGCGAATGGGTCCTGGAGGAGACGGCTGACGCGACCGTGGCGACGCTCGACTGGCGCCCGTCCGTGAATCACCCGCTGATCCGGCGACTGACGCCTGTGCTTCGCCCGCTTTTCCGCTCGAATCACAACTGGGCGATGCGCCACGGCGAGCGCCAGATCCGTGAGTACCTCCGCGCGGCGTAGGTGAATTAGACCAGGCTCTCGTAGAGGCTGACCGGCGTGCGCATGGCCGCTCGCTGATCGTGGCGGGCCGCGCGCACTCGTTGGGACCGTCGGCCGTCAGTCGAGCAGCGTGGCGGCTTCGGCGATCAGCCTCCATTGGGTGTGCCAGTCGTCGCCGCCGGGTAGGTGCATTAAGGGGCAGATTCCGGATAGGCTCGCGGGGTCGAAATGCCCGTCGTCGCCTTCAGAGACATTCTCGACCCCGCCTTCGAGGAGAGGTACGGCGTCGCGGCCTTCAACGTCGTCGACGACGTCAGCCTGCGGGCGGTGATCGACGCGGCTTCCGAGCTCGACTCCCCTCTGATCGTCCAAACGTCCGTCAAGACGGTGAAGTCGATCGGGGCCAAGGTGCTCTACGAGATGTTCCACGCTATGGCCGAGGATGCACCCGTGCCGATCACTCTTCACCTCGATCACTGCCCCGACCGCGAATGGGCGACCACCTGCCTGAAGATGGGCTGGAACTCGGTCCTGTTCGACGGCTCCCATCTGGACATCGAGGAGAACACCCGCCAGACGGCCGAGGTCGTCGAGGAGGCGCGCGAATACGGCGCGGACGTCGAGGGTGAGATCGAGAGCGTCAGGGGGGTCGAGGACGACGTGGGCTCCGACGAGGCGGGCGACGTACATCCGGTCGAGGTGTCGCTGAAGTTCATCGAGGACACCGGGGTCTACGCGTTCGCACCGGCTATCGGAACGGCGCATGGGCTTTATGCGTCAAGCCCCAAGCTCATGCCCGAGCGGGTGACTGCGATCGTCGAGCGGGCGCCGATTCCCCAGGTGCTGCACGGCGGAACCGGGCTGTCACCGGAGCAGTTCGAGGATCTCATCTCGCGCGGCTGCGCCAAGGTGAACATCTCGACAGCCCTGAAGATCGCCTTCGTCGACTCCTTCCGCGAGTACCTGGAGGCCAATCCCACCAAGCACGATCCCCCTTCCCTGCTGAAGAGCGCGAGCGACGCGGTGCGGGCGATGGCCATTGAGCACATGCGGACCTTCGGCTCGGTGGGCAAGGCGCGCACAGCCGTAGGCGGCTGATGCCGGCGTTGTTCTTCGACTGCGACGGCGTGCTCGCCGACACCGAGCGCTTTGGGCACCTGCCGGCGTTCAACGAGACTTTCGCGCAGGAGGGACTGCCGGTCCGCTGGTCGGAGTCGGAGTACGCCGAGAAGCTGTTGATCGCCGGCGGGAAGGAGCGCATGGCGTCGCTGCTGACGGATGAGTTCGTGCGCGAGAACGGACTGCCGGCCGATCCCGAGGGCCAGCGGGAGCTGATTGCCCGCTGGCACAAGACGAAGAGCGCGGCCTACAAGGCTCGCGTTCACGCCGGCCAAGTGCCCGGCCGTCCTGGCGTGGCCCGCATCGTCGACGAGGCGCTCGCGGCCGGGTGGATACTCGCGGTCGCCTCCACATCGGCGGAGGAGTCGGTGCGCGCAACCCTCGAGCACGCCGTCGGCGACGAAAAGGCAGCCCACTTCAGTGTGCTGGCCGGCGACGTCGTGCCGGCCAAGAAGCCCGACCCCGGCATCTACCTGCTGGCGCTGGAGCGCACCGGGGCCGACCCGCACGAGACGGTCGTCATCGAGGACTCGCGCAACGGTCTCCTCGCGGCGGTGGCCGCGGGCCTGCGTTGCGTCGTCACCGTCAGCAGCTACACGGGTGCCGAGGACTTCTCGGAGGCTGTGCTCGTGGTATCGAGCCTCGGCGACCCGGGCGAGCCGGCTCAGGTCCTCGCCAATCGAAGCCCCGCCGAACCCGGGCCGTACATCACACTGGACGACCTTCAGGCGTGCCTGCGGGTCCCTGCCCCAAGGGAGGTCACATGAGCGACGCCGCCCTGCGCGACGCCGAGCAACTGGTGCGAACCATCGCCGACACAGCCGTGGAGAACGAGAAGTACTTCTGCGACCTCGATGCTGTGGTCGGCGACGGAGACTTCGGCTACTCCCTGGCCCGGGGCTTCGGCAAGGTGATCGACGACTGGGACGCGATGGAGTACGAAGACGTCTCCGGTCTGTTCAAGAAGACGGCGCTCGTGCTGTCGGGTCGTGTCGGAGGGGCATCGGGTCCGATCTGGGGTACCGCGTTCCTGCGCGCTGGCACGGCGCTCAAGGACAGTCCGGATCCTTCGGCAGAGGATGCGGTCGCTGCGCTCCGCGCCGCGATCGAAGGAATCAAGCAGCGCGGGGAGTCGGACCTCGGCGACAAGACCCTGCTGGACGCCCTGATCCCCGCAACCGATCGGCTGGAGCAGGAGTTCGCGGGCGGCGCCAGCGCATCGGACGCCCTCGCGGCGGCCGCCGAGACCGCGCGCGAGAGCGCCGAAGCGACCAAGGGAATGCTCGCCAAGAAGGGCCGAGCCGCGTACTCGGGCGAGCGCAGCAGGGAGTCCGTCGACGCCGGCGCCATCGCGATCGCGGTGCTCTTCGAGCGCGTCAGCACCGCCTGGCGCCCCACCACCGTCTAGGCCCGGGCGACCGGGCAGAGGAGGAGTTACATGAAGAAGTTCGTCAACGATCCGCAGCAGTTCGTTCCCGAGATGCTCAAGGGAATCGAGCTGGCGAATCCGGGCAAGCTGCGCTACGTGCCCGAGTACAACCTGATCATGCGGACGGACGTTCCGCGTGACGACAAGGTGTCAATCATCCAGGGCTCGGGCTCCGGGCACGAGCCCGCTCACGTGATGGCGGTCGGCCCCGGGATGCTCGACGCGGCCTGCCCAGGCGACGTCTTCTCCGCTCCGCCTTCGGACTACGTCTACGAGACGAGCAAGCTCCTGAACAGCTCCAAGGGCGTCTTGCACATCATCAACAACTACACCGGCGACAGAATGGCCTTCGACATGGGCCGCGAGCTCGCCGAGGCCGAGGACATCGAGATCGGCACGGTAATCGTCGACGACGACGTGGCTGTCAAGGACTCCACCTACACGGTCGGGCGCCGCGGCGTGGCCGGCAACTTCTTCGTGATCAAGGCACTCGGTGCGGCATCGGACCGCGGCGACGATCTGCAGTCGCTCGTTGCCCTCGGAGAACGCGTCAACTCTGTCACGCGGTCGATGGGCATGGCGCTCACCTCCTGCACGCCTCCCGCGAAGGGCTCACCGCTGTTCGAGCTGGGCGACGACGAGATCGAGATGGGCGTCGGCATCCACGGCGAGCCCGGCCGTCGCCGCGAGAAGCTGACGACCGCCAACAACATCATCGACGAGATGCTCGAGGCGGTGGTCACCGACCTGCCCTACGAGTCGGGCGACGAGGTCGCGCTGATGATCAACGGCCTCGGCGGCACGCCGATCTCGGAGCTCTACATCCTGTATGGGCGCGCGCACGATCAGTTGCAAGAGCGCGGCGTCAATGTGTGGCGCTCCTACGTGGGCGAGTACTGCACGTCGCTCGACATGGCAGGAGCCTCGGTGACCCTCGTCAAGGTCGACGACGAGCTCAAGGGGCTGTTCGAGGCGCCGGCCGAGATCGCGGCTCGCGTCTTCTAGAGCGGTAGCTCCAGCACCGCGCCGTGCGCCAGCGCGGACTCTGCGGGCACGGACGCCCCGGAGTCCGCCAGCGCGGCGCGGATGTGCCACGATCCGCCGGCCCTCACAGTCCCCGCTCCCACGCGACGAACCTCTGAGAGTGGGCAACGGACTCGACCCGTTAGCCGATCTGCTCCGCAAGCTCGATGATGATTCCCTCCGGGCCGCGGACGTAGCAGAGCCGGTAGCTGTCCTCGTAGCGCTCCAGCTCGCCGACGAGTTCAGCGCCGCGGGCTCGCAGGCCGGCAACGACGGCGTCGATCTCCTCGACGGCGAATGCGACGTGGCGGATACCCGGCGTGTTCGCCGGCGCGTGCCGATTGTCGCCCTGGTTTGACGGCGAGTGGAACTTCACCAGCTCGAGTCGTCCGTGGCCGTCAGGTGTTTGCATCATCGCAATGTCTGCCCGTACGCCCTCGAGCCCCACGACGCGGTCTACCCAGCGACCTTCGACGGCCGCCTCGCCCTGCAGCACGAGTCCGAGCTCGACGAAGAACTCAGTCGCGGCTGCGAGGTCGTCAACCACGATGCTGACGTGGTCCATCCGTTGGATAGTGATGTCGTCTTCACTCTAGGTAACGAAAAGCCCCGACATGCGGGGCTTCTCCAGGTGGGCGGTACTGGGCTCGAACCAGTGACCCCCAGCTTGTCGAGCTGGTGCTCTCCCAACTGAGCTAACCGCCCTGGAGGCCGGATTGTAGCGACGCCGATAGCCTCTCCTGCGGTGAGGCCCTTTCCACGGCGGCAGGAGCTCCAGGCGCTCGTCCGGTACTACCAGCACCTCCAGAACGAGCACCACCGTGCCGCGCCGGAGTCGGCGGCGAGGAGGCGCATCGGGGACAAGCTGCTCGACGTCCGCCTGCAGTTCGACCGTGTGCTCGAGGAGTGGGTGCCGGAGGAAGAGCTGCGACGCGCCTGGCGGGACCATCTCCACAACCGAGCACCAGAGCCGCCGGGCCCGTCCGAGATCCGGCCACTCGTGTTCGCGGGCCGCTCGGAGGTGACCGGCTCGGTTGTCGAGATCCGCGGCAAGAAGGGCGAGGAGCTCGAGGTCACGGTCGACGGCGCGCCGATCGAGCGGATCGACGCCGACGAAGACTTCGCGGTGAAGTGTCCCAGCGGCTCGCTTTCGGTTGAACGGCAACGTCTTCCTCGAGTTCTTCAGCGCGTCGCCGGAGGCTCTTCAGGCGCTGGCGAGCTTTCACGGGGTCCAGGGCGCGTCCCCGCCCTGGGACTACGCTGCGGAGCTCCTGGGCGACGGTCTGATCGATACCAACTTCGCGCTGACGCCGCGCGGCCGCCGAGCGCTGGCAGCGATGGGCTCCGCGCGATGACGACGCCGACGAGACAGAGCGCGCCGCCGACGAAGGCGAGCAGCACCGGCGTCTCGCCGAGCATCGCCCAGCCCAGCAGGATCGCAAGCGGCGGGACGAGGTAGGTCGTCGCCCCCATCCGCCCCGCCGTCGTCCTCGAGAGGGCGTAGGCCCAGGTGGTGAAGGCGACGGCCGTCGGGAAGACACCGAGGTAGACCATCCAGGCGATCGAGCTCGTGTCCGCGGTGCCGAGCTCGTCGAAGAGCTGCGGTGCGAACGGGAGGCAGACGGCCATCCCGATCACGCACGCGAGCCACGTGATGTGCAACGCCGAGGCGCGTGAGAGCAGCGGCTTCTGGGCGATCACGCCGCCGGCGTAGAACGCCGCCGCGACGACGCAGAGGACGCTCCCCCACCCCGCCGCGACGCCACGCTCGGAGGTCGCGAGCCCGATGACGATCGCGCCGGTGAAGGCGATCGCACAGCCGACGATCAGCGTTCGCGGAAAGCCTTCACCGAGCAGGACTCCGGCGAGGAGCGCGATCAGCACAGGCCCGACGTTGACGAGCATCGCCGCCGTGCCGGCGTCGACGCGCTGCTCCGCTTCGTTCAGCACCGGGTTGTAGAGGCCGAACCAGAGCACGCCGAAGGTGATGAGCAGCGGAAGCTCCGATCGGCCCGGCCAGCGTCCACCGCGCGAGAGCGCGAGGGCGCCCAGCAGAACGCTCCCGATCGCCAGGCGGCCGAGGCTCAGCGCTCCCGGCGAGAGATCCTCGCCGGCCGCGCGAATGCCCACGAACGCCGAGGCCCACAGGACGACCGTGACCAGTGCGGCGAGCAGTGCCACTCAAAGAGAAACGAACGACGGGCTCCCTTTGTGAGTCCCGGCTAGTCGGTTTCGGTCTCCGTTTCGGTCTCGTCGGTGGTCGTGTCGTCGGTGGTGGTGTCCTCGGTCGTCGTGGTGTCTTCTGTGGTCGTGCCGTTGGTCGTCGTGCCGTCGGTCGTGACCGTCTCGGTGATCGTCGTCACGCCGCCGCCGCCGCCGTTCTCGTCGCCGCACCCGGCGAGCGCGAGGACGAGCCCGGCCACAAACAGCGCTGCGAGAGCGGCCGCTTTCTTCAGAAGATCTCGGGACACCATGGGTAGCGGTCGGCTCGGAAGAGCGCGTCTGCGCGATCCAATGCCCCGTCCGCGAGAACGTCAATCCTGCCCGCGCGGGCCAGCTCGCCGAACGTGAAGCCGCCGAGGTAGGCGGAGCCGAGGGCGGCGACGTCAAGCCGGAGCTCGGGCTCCTTCGTGCTGCGGGACGCGCCTTCCGGCCCCAGCTCCCAGACACCGGCGTTCCAGGGGCACAGCTCGTCGGCGACCTCGACCGTCACCGGCTCGCCGGGCTTGTACGTTCGCGCGTTCAACGCGGCCTCCACGTCGACGAGCCGGACCCAGAGGCCGTCGCGATGATTGAACATCAGCCGCCGTGGCTCGCGGAGGAGCAGAAACAGCTCGTGGTCGAGCGGTAGCAGGCTCGCGCGGACGCGGTCCATCCAGTCGATGTCGAGGAGGTAGCGCCAGATGCCGCGGGTCGCTTCCGGTGTCGCGCCGACGGCCTCGATCACGTTCGTGTACCCGCTCGGGATGCCGCGGCTCGCCGAGAAATGGAGCCGGTAGAGGGCGTAGGCGGCCGGCCGCCCGTCGATCTCCAGCAGCGCGCGGACCAGCTCGCCGCCGCCGTCCCGGATCCATTCGGGGTCGGCAAGGCGTCGGTGCCGCCACCACTCCGTCGTTCGCAGGAACATGCCGGGATGCTGCTCGGCGGCAGCACGCTGGATCGCCGAGAACGGCTCTTCCGCGTCCTCCTTGTCGAGGATCCGCACCTGGCCCACCGGCTCGAAGTCACGGTAGAACGACGCCCGGTCTCGGGCGATCTCGACGTTGCCGGTGAACGACGCGACGCCGTAGCCCCAGCGACCGTAGAGCGCGTCCTCGGAGGCCCACAGGTACGCCATCGGCTCGCCTCGCTCGTGGATGTCGTCGAGCTGAGCGTGCATCAGGCCGCGGAGGATCCCGCGGCGGCGATGCGTCGGCAGGACGCCGACGAGCGTGACTCCTGCGGCGCGGACGAACCCACCGGGAACGCTGGTCTCGAACGGGAACACGCCGCCGCTCCCCACCACCGCTCCGTTGTCGAACGCCGCATGGATGCGTTCGGGCGGCAGGATCGCCCCGAAGCGGTCGACGAAGTCAGAGCTGGGCTCAGCGGAACCGAAGTAGTGGAGGATCGGCTTCACGACCCCCGGAAACTCATCTGGCCGGGCAGTCCGGATCTCGATGCTCAAGCGATTCGCTCCAGCGGCGCGTAGTCGAGCACGAGCCGCCGGTCGACTCCCTCGCCCGCGAAGCGGACGGAGACGACCCCGCCGGGCTCGACGGCGGTGACGACTCCCTCGCCGAGCGTCTGGTGGCGGACGGAGTCGCCGGTGGCCAGGTCGGGCGTCTCGCCGCGAGGCTGGATGCGCGCCGTCGGCGAGCCGTAGCCCGACCACGACGTCGGTCGCAGGCGCTCGCGGTGAACCTCGTCCTGCGGCAGCTCCTCGAGGAAGCGCGACGGCAGGTTGTAGTTCCGGCTGCCGTAGAGCGCCCGCGCCGACGCGTGAATCAGCGTCAGCCGCTCCCGCGCCCGCGTGATCCCGACATACGCCAGCCGCCGCTCCTCCTCGAGCGAGTTCTCCTCGATCGAGCGGGAGTGCGGGAAGATGCCCTCCTCCATGCCGATCATGAACACGGCCTTGAACTCGAGGCCCTTGGCGTTGTGGAGCGTCATCAGCGTGACGAGGCTCTGCTGGTCGCGGAGCGCATCCTGGTCGGAGAAGAGGGAGATCTCCTGGAGGAAGGTCGAGAGGTTCGGTTCGGGGGCGCTCGCCTGGTACTCCTGCGCGACCCCGACGAGCTCCTGGAGGTTCTCGATGCGGCCCAGGGACTCGATCGTCCGCTCGGCCTCGAGCGCGGCGACGTAGCCGCTGCGGTCGAGCGTGCGTGCGACGAGCTCGTCGACCGCGAGCTCGAGCGCACCGGCCTGGAGCGACTGCATCAGCGTGCGGAAGCCGTTGACGGCCCGGGCCTGCGCCGGGCCGAGGCCGGCCTCCTCGGGGAACTCGAGTTGCCTCCCAGAGCGAGAGGCCGTGGCCGTCGGCGTACCGCTGGAGGCGCGCCAGCGAAGCGTCGCCGATGCCGCGTCGCGGCCGGTTCGCGATCCGCTGGAGGCTGACGGCGTCGAACGGGTTGTCGATCGCCTGGAGGTAGGCGATCAGGTCCTTGACCTCCGCGCGCTCGTAGAAGCGAGGGCCGCCGATCACCTGGTAGGGGATCTCCTGGCGGACGAGGATGTCCTCGAGCACGCGCGACTGCGCGTTCGTGCGGTAGAAGACAGCGATCTCTGACCCGTCGACGCCCTCGTCGACGAGACCGGCGATCTCGGAGGCGACGAACCGGGCCTCGGCGTGCTCGTCCTCGACTTCCAGGACGCGGACCGGCTCGCCGTCGCCGAGGTCGGACCAGAGGTTCTTCGGCTTCCGCTCGCTGTTGTGGGCGATGACCGCGTTCGCGCCGCGGAGGATCGTGTTCGTGGAGCGGTAGTTCTGCTCGAGCGAGATCACCGTCGTGTCCCCGAAGTCGCGCTCGAACTCGAGGATGTTGCGGATGTCGGCGCCTCGCCAGCCGTAGATCGACTGGTCCGGGTCACCGACGACACAGAGGTTCATGTGCTTTCCGGCCAGGAGCTGGAGCAGCCGGTACTGCGCGTGGTTCGTGTCCTGGTACTCGTCGACGAGGATGTAGCGGAACGCCTTCTGCCAGCGCTCCTTCGCCTCGGGGAACCGCTCGAGCACGTCCACCGTCAGCATCAGCATGTCGTCGAAGTCGACCGCGTTGGAGGCGAAGAGCCGCCGCTGGTAGAGGTCGTAGACGTCGGCGACGGTCTGGTCGTAGAACGAGTCGACCCGGTTCCGGTACTCGGCCGGGCTGATCAGCTGGTTCTTCGCCGATGAGATGTGCTCGTGGATGCCCTTGGCCGGGAAGCGCTTCGGGTCCCGCTCGAGCTCCTCGAGGCACTGCTTGACGAGCCTGACCTGGTCGGCCTGGTCGTAGATCGTGAAGTTCGTCTTGTAGCCGAGCCGTGGGGCCTCGCGACGCAGGATCCGGCCGCAGGCCGAGTGGAAGGTGAGGATCCAGATGCGGCGCGCGACCTCCGGAAGCATGTCCTCGAGCCGCGTCCGCATCTCCCCCGCCGCCTTGTTCGTGAACGTGATCGCGAGGATCTCGTTGGGCTGGACGCCGACTGCGGCGATCAGGTGGACGACGCGATGGGTGAGGACGCGCGTCTTGCCCGAGCCGGCGCCGGCGACGACGAGCAGCGGCCCCTCGGTGTGCAGCACGGCCTCCCGCTGGGCCGGGTTCAGGTCGGCGAGGTAGGTCTCAGGGGAGGCGACGGCCACGCGACGATGCTAGCGACGGCGTGGGCCTTGACACCTTGCTGGCCTATACATAGACTCCCAAGGTATGAAGCCGGATGCGCTGAAGGGGCAGCTCGAGCTACTCGTGCTGGCGACTCTGCGGAATGGTCCGCTCCACGGCTACGCGATTATCAAGGACATCCGCGAGCGAAGCGGCGGCGACCTGAATGTCCTCGAAGGGACGCTGTACCCCGCCATGCAACGTCTCGAGAGCCTCGGCTTGGTGAGGAGTCGGTGGGCGACCGGAGCCGGTCGACGCCGGCGGTTGTACGAGCTGACGAGGAAGGGCCGCGGCGCCCTCGCCGCTCAGGAGTCGCAGTGGCGCAGCTTCGCGCGGACCGTCGACCTGATCCTGGGAGGGGCGCGGTGAGCGAGAGCCTGACGATCGCGGCCTACCTTCGGCGTCTCGACGAGGAGCTTCGCCTGAACCGCGCTCCTCGTAAGCGGCTCCTCACCGAGGCTGAGGATCATCTGCGCAGCGTCGCCGACGAGCTCATCGCCGACGGCCGTTCGGCCGCCGACGCCGAGCGCGAGGCGGTTGCGCGCTTCGGGGCCGCAGCGCTGGTTGCGCGGCGATTCGCACACGCCGCGGCGTCTTCGACAGCACGGACTGCGGTGTTCTGGACGGGGCTCGCGTTCTTCGCCTACACCGTCACGGCTCTGCTCTTCGTCTTCACGGCCCCGATCTGGCTCCGGGACTTTCCCCACGGCGCGCCAAGCATGCTCGCCCTGCAGGTCGCGGGTGTCGCGGTCGCGTTGACCGCGGTGCGAGCGCTCCATTGGCGTCGGAGCCTGGTCCTAGACGAGGAGCGACTTCGTCTGGTCGCGAACGGCGCCCTGGTCGCGACGCTCGCCCTCGGCGCCGGCGCAGTCGGGGAGTTGCTCGTCGCGCTAACGCGGCCTGCGGCCGCCCCCTGGGGCGACGCCTGGCCGCTCATCGCCAGCTTCGGGGTCGTGGCGGTCGTCGGTCTGCCGGCTGTGCTGGCCGCGACGGCGGGGTACGCGCGCGCCGACGCGCTCGATTCGCTGCCGGCACGGCCTAAAGCCGGCGGAAGGCTGACGCTCGCCGACGACATCACGGCGGTCGTGCCGCGACTGGGCCGCCCCGTCCGCGCAGCACTGCAACGACCCGGCCTGACGTGCGCCGCGATCGCGGTCACAGCCTTCGCCGCCGTCGTGGTCGTGCAGCCCTTCGTTGTCGCTTCGCTCGTGCTCGGGGCCTTCGAGGCGACGGCGATCGTCATGCGGTTACGTGACGCTTGGGCGCCCTCTCGGCCTGCGCAACGGATGAGCCGGCGACGACTGGCTGTCCTGACGGCCTTCGCCGTCGTCGCAGGCGCGCTCGCGGCCTCGATCTTCGCCCGAGGAGGCACGGACACGGCATCGGCGGGCGGGTGTCGTGACTGGGTCGCGGCCCGCACGTATGCGAAGGAGATCACCGCGGTGCGGCCCCTCGTCCAGAAGATGAAGCGCGCCTTCGCCGCACCGGGACTGTCGGTCGCCGTCGCGGCGAACGGCAAGCTCGTCTGGTCGGAGAGTTGCGGATTCGCCGATCGCAAGCGGAGAGCCGCCGTCCGGCGCGAGACGACATTCAGGATCGGAAGCGTCTCGAAGGCGCTGACTGCCGTAACAGCCGGACGTCTCGCTCAACAGGGACTCCTCGAGCTCGATGCCGAGATCCAGCGGTACGTGCCGGGATTCCCGCGCAAGCAGCAGCAGATCACGCCGCGCCAGCTCGGGGGGCCACCTGGCCGGGATTCGTCACTACCAGGGCAGCGAGGCGCTGAGCCGCAAGCACTACGACTCGATCACGTCGAGCCTCGTGATCTTCAAGGACGACCCGCTCGTCGCCGCACCCGGACAGCAGTTCTCGTACTCGAGCTACGGCTTCAACCTCCTCGGCGCGGCCGTCGAGACCGCCGCGGGCAAGCCGTTCGCCACTGCCGTCGAGAACACCCTGTTGTCGCCGCTCCGGATGAGGCGAACGCGCCTCGACGACGGTCGCACCGCCGGCGGCCGCTCGCGCTTCTACGAGGTGACGTCGAGCCGCCGGGCGGTGCCGGCCCCGAGAGTCGACCTGAGCAACCGCTTCCCCTCGGGCGGCTTTCTCTCGACCGCGGAAGATCTGGTTCGCTTCGGGCTGGGCGTCACGGATCGCACATTTGTCAGCGAGGAGACGCAGGCGCTGCATGTTCACGTCGCAGAAGACCTCGAGCGGGCGGACGACCGGCTACGGCTTCGGCTTCGAGGTCGGCTCGAGCCCGTTCGGTCCGGTCGCGGGACACATCGGCAACGTCGTCGGCGGAACCGCCTTCCTGTTCGTCCACCCGAAGACGCGCGTGGTCATCGCGATGACGACGAACATCGGCTTCGTCACCGCTCCGGTTCCTCCCGCGCTCGGCCGCAGCGTCCCGGATCCCCCGCAGATCGCCCTTCCGTTCATTCGCCGCGTGCTCGAGTCGCGCTAGCGAAGCGGATACGGCTTACGGGCAAGCGCCGGCAGGACCTGCGCGGTGACGAGCGCCGGCGTGACCGCGTACCGCTGCGAGTAGCGGTAGCTCCCGTCGGGACGGCGCAGCGAGGCCAGGAACCGAAAGGCGGCGCGCGGTGGTCGAGCCCGGGCGGCGACGTAGGCCTGGATCGCCCACGCGGTCGACTGGGCGTCCGGTGCTCGGCCGGGGGTGAGCCGCACACCGCCGTTCGGCGCCGTCAGCCGGCGGATGTAGTCGAGCCCGCGGCGGATCGGTCGGCCTCGCACGCCGCCCGCGCGGAGCGCCTGGATCACCGCGGCGGTGTCGTTCGAGTCCGGTGACCCCCGCGGCATCCACGACCAGCCGCCCGAGCGGTGCTGCGCCCGCAGGAGGTAGCGGATCGTCGCGCGGCCCGGACGTTCGAGCGCCAGCGCGCCCCAGGCCGTCGAGTTGACCAGCGGCCCGATCCGACCGTCGGAGCGGCGGTGGCGCTCCAACCGGGCTCGGAGCTCGGAGACGTCGCCGCCGAGCGCGCGAAGCGCCATGATCCGAAGCGCCAGGTCGGTCGTGTTCTCAGCCGGCGCATCGCGCAGGTACGCGACCGGCGAGCGGGCCGGATGGCGCCCGGCGGCATGGAGCCCGAGCACCGCCCAGCCGGTCAGCGCCGGGTCGGAACGGCCACCGGCCTCCGCGAAGCCGCCGTCGGCTTGCTGGCGCGCGGCGAGATAGTCGGCGGGAGCAGCCGCGAACGCCGCGGCCGCGGCCAGCGCCGCCAGCTTCAGGCCCACGCGACCTCCGTCCGCAGCCGCCGGCCGTAGCGTTCGAGCAGCCGCCTGAGCTCGGGCCCGATCGCCAGCGCGAAGATCACGTTTCCGACCGCGTGCGCCGCCGAGAACCAGACGCCGCGCGCGTAGACGGCCGTGAACGCCTCCCACGTGTGCGGCCAGAAGCTGTACCAGTGCCAGAGATCCATCGCGCTGCTGAAGGCGAACCCGAGGGCGAAACACAGGGCCGCGAACGCCCACCGGCGGCGGATCAGGCGCGCGGCGAGCGCGCCGACGACGCCGCACCCGCCCCACGCGAGCATCTGCCAGGGCGTCCAGATCCCCTGGCCGAGGTAGAAGTTGGAGACCAGCGCGGCGACCGCTCCGACGCCGAAGCCGACCCGCGCGCCGAGCGCGGCTCCGGCCGCAACGGCGACGACGGTCACGGGCTGAACGCCGGGAACGGCCGTGAACAGCACCCGTCCGGCCGCGGCGACGCCGCCGAGCACGGCCACGAGGGCGACCTCCTTCGCCGATCCCGGGCCCGACTCGAGCCACGCGAAGCCGAAGGCGATCAGCGCGAACGCGACCAGCAAGAGCGAGAGCGCCGCGTCGCCCGGCTCGAGCGCCGCCCAGGCCCCGCCCGCGAACGTGACGACTGCAGCCCCAAACAGGAGCGTTCTAGGCACGCACGACCTCCCGCTCGGGACGGGCGGAGACGACCCGGTCGGCGACGTCGGCCGCAAAGACGAGATCGTGGGTGACGACGAGCGTCGCCCGGCCATCCGCCTGCGCGCGGAGGAGCGCAGCGAGCTCGAGCTTGCGCTCGGGATCGACGCCGCGAGTCGGCTCGTCGAGGACGAGGAGATCCGGCTCGGTCGCGAGGACGGAGGCCAGACCGAGGCGCTCGCGCTCGCCGCTCGACAGGTCGCGCGGGTGACGGTCCTCGTAGCCGCCCAGGTCGACGATCTCGAGCGCGCGCCGAGCCCGCGCGAGATCCCCGCCGACGCCGAGCGCCGCCTCCTCGACGACCCGTTCCGCGACGACGTACCGCCCCGGATCCTGGCTCAGATAGGCGGCCCGTCCGCGACGCTCCACCCGGCCGGCAGCGGGCTCCAGCAGGCCGGCGGCGAGCTTGGCGAGCGTCGTCTTCCCGGAGCCGTTCGGCCCGGTGAGCGCGACGACCTCGCCGCGGCGCAGCTCGAGGTTCGGCACGGGCACGACTCGGTCGCCGTACGCGTACGACGCATCGTCGAGCCGGCACACGAGCTCGCCGTCGACCGGCTCGTCCTCGACGTGAGCCGGATCGTGCGCGAGAAAGGCCGGGTGCGCGGCCTCGAGCCAGTCCACGCCGGCCGCCCGCGGCGCGTCCAGCACGACCTTTCCCCGTTCGAGGAAGACGACGCGGTCGCACCGCTCGAGCGGCAGCGCAGGACGCTGCTCGGAGACGACGACGGCGCAGCCGAGGGCCGTGACGAGGTCCAGGAGCCCTTCGGCGGCCTCGGGGTCGAGCTGCGAGGTCGGCTCGTCGAGCAGCAGGAGCCTGGGCCGGAGCGCGAGCGCCGAGGCGACGCACACGCGCTGGAGCTCGCCCGCCGACAGCTCGTGTGTGCGCCGGCCGGCGAGGTGGGCCGCGCCGAGGCGCTCGAGCGCCTCGAGCGCCCGCTCGTGGATCTCCAGCGGCGGTACGCCGATGTTCTCCAGCCCGAAGGCGACCTCGTGCTCGACGCCCGTGAACACCACCTGGTCCTCGGGATCCTGGAAGGCGATGGCGACGCTCCCCGCCAGATCGCTCGGCTTGACGCTGCGGGTGTCGCGTCCGGCGACCTCGACGCGCCCGGAGAACGAGCCGCCGTGGAAGTGCGGCACGAGCCCCGCGAGGGCCCGAAGCAGCGTCGACTTGCCCGAGCCGGACGAGCCGAGCAGGCAGACGAGCTCGCCGGGACGAACGTCGAGCGAGACGTCCTGGAGCGCGGGCCGCGCTGCGCCGGGATAGGCGTACGTGAGCCGTTCGATCCGGGCTAGAGCCACAGCACTCCTGCGAGCACCGCGAGCACGGCGCCGGCGATCGCCAACCGGTCCAACCCGGTCCACGGCGGCGAGGGCGCCCGGGTCCGGCCCGGCCGGCCGAAGCCGCGAGCCTCCATCGACTCCGCCAGGTTGAGCGAGCGCTCGAGCGACCCGGCCACGAGCGGGGAGACGAGTCGCGCGCGACCGCGCACGCCCTCCACGGCCACACCTCGCCCGCGGAGGGCCTCGACGAAGCCCGCCGCATCCCGCTCCAGCGTCGGGACGAGCCGGGTGGCGAGCGCGACGGCGAGCACGGAGCGGCGGAGCCGCCCGCCGGCCATCAGCAGCCGGTCCTGGTCGATCAGGAGCGCGTAGGCGGCGAACGCAAGGCCGACGGCGACGAAGCGAAGGCTCTGGAAGAGCGCGTGGGAGAGCTCTTCGCTCGTCACGTCCAGCTGCCCGATCACCGGCACGGACGGGCCTTCCCAGTAGACGATGCCGCCGTAGCGCGCGAAGAGCGGGCTGAAGACGAAGAGCATCACCGCGCCCGTGAGCGTCCCGAACAGATAGGGCCAGCGCCGGCCGCGCGGCGCCCGCAGGCACACCGCCAGCAGGACAACCGCGATGACCGCGACGGAGATCGTCCGGTCGGCGAGGAGCGCGGCCGCCGCCAGGGCCGCGAGGAGCGCGGCTGCGGGAACTGCGCTCACGGCAAGCCCTCGTACCGGTAGCGCGCGAGCGACGGGTCGCCGGCGAGCCGCGCGGCGTCGCGCAGCCCGAGCTCGAAGACGACGGGGTCGCCCGGCTCGCCGTCGACGCGGGCGCGGAAACCGGAGCCGGCGACGAGCACCAGGCGTGTTCGCCCCGTCCCGCGCCTCGTTCAGCGTCCCGCCGACGAGCTCCGCCAGCCGTTCCGCCGTTTCCCCTGGAGGCCCGCGGACGACCGCCGGGCGCCGCTTCCCGTCCCACCCGTGGAGGAACGGCTCGGGGAAGGCGCCGACGACCACCGGCTGCCGCATCTCCCCCGCCCAGCTGCGGTGGTCCCACCAGAGCACGTCTCCGTCGTGCAGCTCGTAGTCCACCGCGCTCCGGTCTCCCTCGTAGCCGTTCACGAACCAGAACCAGTCGCGCTGACGTCCCAGGTCGCCCTCGATGCCGTTCACCGCCTGGACGAACCGGCCGCCGTACCGGGTCTCGACCTCGGCCTTGCGCCGGAGGGCCTCCAGCGCCGAGATTCCGGCCGGGACCGTCGTGTCCACGACGACCTCGGCGCCGCGGTCGCGCGTGACCCAGAGCCGGGCTTCGCCGTCGCCGGCCGCCTCCTCGCCGCAACCTGCGAGCAGGCAGGCGGCGGCGAGGAGGAGCGCGAGCCGGCGACGCATCTAGCGCAGCGCGTTCGAGCGCACCGCGCCGGCCATCGTCGCCCGGACGAGGCCCGTGTGGCGGCCGACGCAGGCGCGCCCGGCGCGGGTGCGAACCCGCCGTCCGTCGACGACGAGCTGCGCGCCGGCGGCCGCGCGGTCCGCACCCTGGTCGTTCTCGGCGACGACGCGGTAGCAGTTGCGGCCCGTCCTGGTCAGCAGGAGCGTCGGCGGGCCCCCGGTCGGGCCGAAGGTCGCCCAGTACCAGAGCACGCGGTCGCCGTCCCGGAGCTGAACTTGATCTGCTCCCACCGGCGGCGACTCGCCGTTGACCTTGAAGACCCAGCCGTCAGACGCGCCCGCCGGATACCGGCCGATCTGATCGATGTAGGGCCCGAACGAGGTGGACGTGACGTGGTAGTAGAACTCGCCGCGCAGGCTGGCGGTATCGAGCGCCGTCATCGCGTTCGCGCCGGCCTCGAAACGAGTCTCGAGCGCTCCGAAGATCGACTGCGTCTTGCCTTCGACGCGAACGGACACCCTGGCCGCCGAAGCGGCGCTGACGAGCACCGCGGCGAGCACCATCGCTGCCGCGAGCATGAGGAACGTTCTCCGCACGAATCCTCCTTCCGCGAGGGGTTCGAATGCCTAAGGCGGGCGACAGGTCTTCTGACTCGGGGCTCCCTCCCGCGCCGCCTTCCCGGCCCGCGGGCCAGTGGCATTCCGGCGGAGAGCGTCTCCCCTCACAGCGGCGGGACCGTCCCGGATTCGCACCGGCTTCCCTCACCGCTCGCCTTCTCTTGTCGGCCGTAGTATGCCCCTCGGTGCAGGCGGCCGTCTGGCGTTGGGCATCCGTGGTCGCTTGGGCGGCGCTGATCTTCGGCCTCTCGTCGGTCTCCGCGTTCGGCACCGACCTCGGCTTCTGGGAGTTCGTCCTGCCGAAGACCGTCCACCTCGTCGAGTTCGCCGTGCTCGGCTTCCTGCTCGTCTGGGCGACGAAACGTGAGGGTGCGTCGTTCCTGCTCGGGGTCGCCTACGCAGCGAGCGACGAGGTGCATCAGCACTTCGTCCCCGGCCGCCACGGCTCCACGATGGACGTCGCGATCGACGCCGTCGGCGTCGCGATCGGCATCTATCTGGCGCGGCGGGCCGGGCTCAGCCGTGTCGGCGACTAAAATTCGCCGCGTGGACGGTCCCAAGGATGTCGGCGACAGGCAGCTCGACGCGCTCCTCGAGCGGCTCGACCGCGTGTCGGACGAGCTGAACGCGCTGAACCGCCGCCTCGACCACGGCGAGTACCTGGCGCCGATCGTTCGCGAGCTCGCGCTCCTGAACGACTCGCTCCAGGCCCTGGCGTACGCCTCCCTCGGCCAGCAGGGCCCGCAGGTACGTCGCCGGCGCGCGGGCTAGCGGGCTCTGAGCTGGTACACGGTGCCGCGCAGGCTCACGGCGTAGAGCTCGCCGCGGCCGTCCTCGCCGAACCCGGAAACGTTCGGGATCGTGAACGACTCCTGGCGCACGTCCCGCGCGCGCCCACCGACCATGCGGAGGCTCCAGACCGCGCCGCTGCAGTTGTCGCCGTAGAAGTACCGGCCGCGCGCCGCGGGGACGGCGCTCCCCCGGTAGACGAAACCGCCGACGACCGCGCAGTGACCGCCGCCGAGCGGATAGACCGCCACCGGTGCGACCAGCCGGCCACGCGGGTTCGGCGCCTTGCTCTCGAACCGCGCGCGCCCCTCGAAGACGTCCCAGCCGTAGTTCTCGAGCCCTGGGCTCCGGCGAGGCGTGAAGTCGACCTCCTCCCAGGAGTTCTGGCCGACGTCGCCGATGTAGAGGTCGCCGGTCCGGCGGTCGAAGGAGAACCGCCACGGGTTCCGGAGGCCGTAGCCGACGGTCTGCCAGCGTGCGCCGCGGCGGTCGACGTTGATCGCCAGCAGCTTCCCGAACCGGGACCCGAGGTTCTGCGCCCGGTTCTCGGGGTCGCCGCCTGCCCCGGCGTCGCCCATCCCGACGTAGAGCCGCCCGTCAGGCCCGAACATGTTCTGGCCGCCGTTGTGATTGGAGTACGGGTCCGGCACGCTGAGCAGCGTCCGCAGCCGTTGCCTGCCCCGGTACTCGACGACGCGGTTGTCCGGGGCCGTGTAGTTGACGTAGTACTTGCCGTTCCGCGCGAACCTCGGGTGGAAGGCGACGGAGAGGAGACCCTGCTCGCCGCAGCACACGACCTGCGAGCGGATGTCGAGGAGCGTCCCGGTGACACGGCCGCCCTGGACGATGCGGATGCGGCCCGTCTGCTCGACGACGTAGAGCGGGCTCGTCTCGGCCGCGGCGCCGTCGTCACGTGCACGGGCGAGTCGAAGCCGGAGGCGACCCGCGTGAACTGGTAGCCGCCGGGCGCCGCCGGTGCGGTCTCACCGGAGCTCCCGCCGCCGCAGCCGGCGAGGAGCGCCGGCACGGCCAGCAGGCACAGGAGCCGGGCGCTCACCGGCCCTTGAGGAGGACTCGGCGGAGCTCCTCCTCCTTCCCGGGCTCGAGTACGGCGAGGACCTGGTCGCCGGCCTTCAGCTGCGTCTCGTTGTCGGCCATCTGCGACTGGCCGTCTCTCATGACCGTGATCAGGCGGGCGCCGCTCGGGAGCTGGATCCTGTCGATCACCTTGCCCACGCACGGCGAGTCCTCGTCGAGCTGCACCTCGACGATCTCGAGGTTCTCCTTGCGGAGCTCGAGCAGGTGGATGAGGCCGTGCTCCGGGACCTCGTGCTCGATCATCGCCAGGATGCTCGAGGTCGCCGAGATCGTCGGTGAGATGCCGAGCAGGTCGAAGTGCTCCTGGTTGCGAGGGTCGTTGACGCGGGCGATCACCTTCTCGACGCCGTAGCGCTCGCGGGCGATCTGGCAGATGATCATGTTGTCCTCGTCGTCACCCGTGACTGCGACGACGAGATCCGGCGGCCGCGCGATCCCGGCCCGCTCGAGCACGTACAGCTCGGTCGCGTCGCCCAACTGGACGCGGTGCTCGAACTCCTCCTCGAGGAGCTCGAAGCGCTCGCGCCGCTGCTCGACGAGCGTGACCTCGTGGCCGAGGTCGGCGACGCTCTTCGTCAGGTTCGCGCCGACCTTGCCGCCTCCGGCGATCAGGATGTACATCGGTCTAGCTGGTTGCCTCCGCGCGGGTGCGGGCCGACGAAGTGACGGCTTCCGTCAGCGTCTCGATTGCGATCGACGTCGGAGACAAGGTGCGCAGGCCAAGATCGCGGTAGAGCGCGGCGCGGGCAGGGTCGAGAACACGGACGACGGTCGTCTCGATCCCGAACCGCTTCTGCGCAACCTGGCCGATGACGAGGTTCGTGTTGTCGCCGTCGGTCGCCACGACGACCGCGTCGGCGTCCTCGATCCCGGCCTCGCGGAGCACATCCAAGTCCATGCCGTGTCCTACGACGAAGCCGCCCGACCAGTTCTCGCCGAGGCGGTGGAGAGCGTCCTCCTTCTCGTCGATCGCAGTCACGTCCCAGCCCAGACGATTCAGCTCGAGGGAAACCGCCGAGCCGACACGTCCGCAGCCGATGACCAGTGCATTCACGATGCTGGAGGTTACCGACACCTCCTCTTCGTCCAGCACCCCCTGCGGATAGGCGATCACCATCACCTCGCAGGGCGCGTGGCGGAGGACGTAGTCGACCGTCGGGCTGAAGAACCGCGACTGCCGGCGCCAGCGCGGCGCCGACCCCATCACGATCAGGTCGACCCCTTCGCGGGTGGCCTCGTCGACGATCGCCTCGCCGATCGAGCGGGCGCGCACGACGCTCGCCTCGACGGTGACGCCGTGCTCCGCGGCCAACTGTTTGGCCTCGGCGAGGGACGCGTCGGCGCGCTCGTCGGCCTCGAACATGCTCGCGTCGAGCGTCTTCTCCATCGGCACGCGGATGACGTGAAGCGCACTGATCGTCGAGCCCTGCTCCTCCGCGAGCTTGATCGCCGTCGCGATCACCTCCTCCCCGATCATCCCCAGCTTCATCGGCACGAGGATCCGGTCCCACTGGCCTTCGACCTCCGGGACGAGATCCGGCTCTGCCGGCTGCACCCGGTCGAGCACTTTCTCCGGCCCCGCGTATCTGGTCGCGATGAAGATCGCCGCGCCCAGGAGCAGCCAGAGCGGGCCGGCGATCCGGGTCGCGTCGTGCGTCACGAGGGACGCGATCCAGATCGCGAAGGTGAGCGGAGCGCCGACGAGCGCCGGAACCGGGACGTCGGCGCCGCGGATCCGGACGTTGAGCGGCACTCGGAACGGGCGCTCCAGGTCGGGCTCGGAGAAGCGGAGCTTGATCACGGCGAGCTGGGCAGCGGTGAACGCCAGCAGGACGCCGAAGCTGAACAGGCCGGCGAGGAAGCGAACGGCTTCGGTCGGGATGAAGTGGCCGATCACGAGCAGCGTCGAGGCGATCAGCGCGGCGGACACGATCGCCGCCGGAGAGATCAACGTCCGGCGCCGGAGCGTCCCGAAGGTGTGCGGCAGCATCCGGCGCTGCCCCATCGAGTACGCGAGGCGGCCGGCACCCGAGATCGAGGTCGTCACGGCGATGACGAGCACGAAGACACCCGTCACGCCGATGAGGACGCGGATCACGTCGGCAAGGAGCGCAGGCAGCGGATCCTCGAGCGCCACGGCGAGCCCGACGAGCGGCGCCCGTAGCCACTCCGTCCCGAGCCCGGCTCCCCCTGGATACGCCGAAATCGCAACCAGCCCGATAGCGAAGGACACGGCGACGACCAAGCCGATGCCCGCAAAGAGGCTGCGCGGGAGCGTCTTTCCCGGCTCTCGCGTCTCGGCCGCAAGATTCGCGACCGTCTCGAGTCCGGTGTACGCCAGCATCGCCAAGGGCAGGGCGAAGGCGATGTCGCCCCACGTCGGCGCCGTCCCGAGATCGACGCCTTCACCCAGCGCATCGGCCGAGAAGAGGAACGCGAAGCCGAGGACGATGAGCAGCAGGTGTGAGGCGAGCGCGAGGCCGGCGACCAGGATCGCCGCGCGGTAGAGGCTCGTGCGCCGAACCAGGCGGAGACCGGCGATCCCGAGGATCACGAGCACGCCGACAACGGTGTCCCAGGGCTCGTCGGTCAGACCCTCCCAGCCGATCGCGTGACCGAGATAATGCGGCACGAACAGGCCGGCCAAGGCCATCACGATCAGGTAGTCGAGGATCAGCGCCCAGCCGGTCAGGAACCCGGCCTGGTCGTTGAACGCGCGGCGGACGAAGGTCGCGGCGCCGCCCGGCTCCGGGATCGCGCTGGTGCCTTCCGCGTACGACAGCGCGACGAGCAGGAAGAGGACGCCGACGGCGAGCAGCACCCACGGCGTGAAGCCGAGCGCGAACAGGGCGACGACGCCGAGCGCGAAGTAGAGCGAGGAGGCGATCTCCCCGTACGCGACCGCCGCGAGCGACGGGACGTCGAGGACGCGCTCGAGGCCCGGCAGCTTCCTAGCCACGTGCCGTTCCCCGCTGAAGGTAGAACCGAAGCCCGCCCGCGAGGACGAAGAGCACGCCGATCAGGAGCCCGAGGCCGCCGCCGACCCCGGCCGCGATCGTCCGGACGATGATCGCCAGGCCCAGGACGACCAGCAGCGCGGAGAGGACGCGCGTCGTCATGCGGCGCGACGGCCTGCGGCGATCATCACGCGCGTCAGGCTGTGCTTGAGGACGTAGTCCACCGTGCGCCCGAAGATCCGTCCGCGGCCGATGCGGGCACGAGGAGCGCCGAGCACGATCAGCTCGGCGGCGCGGCGTTCGGCCTCCTCGACGATCGCCGGGCCAGCAGCGCGGGCACGGACGAGCCGCACGACGGCGCGCACGCCGTACGACTCGACGAGCGCCGCCGCGCGGTCGAGGGTCTCGTTGGCGGCTTCCTCCTTGTCAGGGAGGCGGACATCCAGCGGCAGGTCGAGGGGCACCTCGATCACATGCAGGATCGCGACGGTCGCTGCGCGCTCGTCGGCGAGCCGCGCGGCGGCGACGAGGGCTTCCTCCGATTCGGCAGTCCGGAGGACGGGAACGACGATCGTCCGGTACTCGACGGTCAGCGACGGCCCGAGCACGAGCACCGGCGCCCGGACGGTCTCTGCCATCGGCGCCCGCACGACGAACCTGCGGTAGACCGCGTAACCGACGAAGCCGACGGCGAGCCAGCCGAGGCCGGCCCAGCGGGTGTTCGCTTCCTGGACGACGACGACGAGCCAGGCGAGGGCCGTGGCGGCACCGCCGACGATCGCGAACAGCGGCCAGTCGACGCCGCGCAGCCGGAAGTTCGGGCGCGCGCGGAAGACGAGCTCCTCGTCCGGGTGCCGGTAGCGAAGGCCGATCACCGCCGCGTGGGCGATCGTGAACGAGAGCATGGCGCCGAACGCGTACATCGTCCCCAGGAACGTCGTCTCCCCCGGGAGCAGCGTCAGGATCGACACGAGGCCGGCGAAGACGATGAGTGACAGCCACGGCGTCTTGAACCGAGGGTGGAGCCGGCGGAAGACCTCCGGCAGCTGGCGATAGGTCGCCATCGAGTACGTGATCCGCGAGGCGCCGATCACGCCGGCGTTCGTGGCGATGAAGAGGATCGTCGCCGCCAGGATCCCGACGTAGATCTCCAGCGTGGTCAGCAGTGCGCCCTCGCTGATCCCGAGGTTCTGGACGACGCCGAGGATCGGGTCGTTCTCGAAGCCGCCCTCCTCCGGTGGGAGGCCGAGCAGCGTCTGGAACTCGCCGCCGACGCGCTCGACCGGCAGGGCGGAGAGCGCGACGAGCGGGAGCGTCAGGTAGATGACGAAGACGGCGATGGCGACCCAGCGGAAGGCGCGGGGAACGTCTCTGGGCGGGTCGCGCGTCTCTTCGGCGAGGTTCGAGATCGTCTCCAGCCCCGTGTACGCGATCATCGCGACGGGGATCGCCAGCAGGAACTGGGTCCACGTCGGCGCCACGCCGAGCTCGACGTTGTTCACGAGCGTCTCCGGGCTCAGGATCAGCACGAAGCCGAGCAGCACGAGCAGGAGCTGCGTGGCGAAGTCGAGCACCGCCAACAGGATGTTCAGCGTCGCCGCCTCCCGGAGCCCGACCACGTTCAGGGCGACGAGCGCGGCGATCACGATCGCGCCGCCGATGATGTCCCACGGGTTCTCGCGCAGCGGCTCCCAGAAGACCGAGAGGTAGTGGGGCACGAAGAACGCCGAGATGGCGATCGTGATGATGTAGTTCAGCATCTGGGCCCACGCGGCGCCGAACGAGACGAACTCGTTGAAGGCATGCCTCGCGAAGCTCGAGGATCCGCCGGCCTCGGGGAATCTGACCGTCCCCTCCGCATAGGTGAGCGACGTGGCGACGAAGATCACGCCGGCGACGAGGAAGACGAGTGGCGTCAGGCCGAGTGCGAACGCCGCGGTGACGCCGAGCGCGTAGTAGATCGACGAGCCGACGTTGCCGTAGGCGGTGGCGAAGAGCGCGGGCGTCCCGAGCACCCGCTCGAGCCCTGGTTGGCCGCGCCTCCGCCGTGGCACAAGCGGACTCTATGTCGGCGGCTCGGTTAGCCTCGTGCGCGGTGAGGATCTTCGTCGTCGGAGCGGGGCGAGTCGGCTCGTCCATCGTCGAGGCGCTCCACAGTGAGCACGAGGTCGTCGTTATCGACCTCGACCCTGAGACGCTCAGCCCGCTCTCGTACCGCTTCGACGTGACGACGATGGTCGGCAACGGAGCCACCCGGGACACGCTGCAGTCGGCCGACGTTCAGAGCGCCGACCTGCTGATCGCGTGTACCTCCCGCGACGAGGCGAACATCGTCGCCGCGATGTTCGCCAAGAAGCTCTCGCCGAGGACGGTGACGGTCGTCCGGACCGAGAACGTCGAGTACGTGTACGCGTGGCGCGAGCAGCAACTCGACGTCGACTTCGTCGTCTGTTCCGGGCTCGAGACTGCCGTCGCGGTCTCCCGGATCATCGGCGTACCGGCGGCGCGGCAGACCGACGTCTTCGGCGAGGGCCAGGTGCAGGTCGTCGAGTTCGACGTCGAGCAAGGCGCCGCGAGCGAGGTCGTCGGCCGTCCGCTACGAGAAGCGCGCGTGCCCGCCGACTCGAAGGTCGTCGGGATCATTCGGGGCGCGGAGATTCGCGTTCCGAGCGGCGACGAGTCGATTCAGCCCGGCGACCGCATCATCGTGATCGGCTCTCCGCAGGCTGCTCACGCCTGGAGCTCGATCATCGGCGGCCGCGAGTCGCGTGTCGACGACGTCGTTGTCTTCGGCGGAGACCCGATCGCCGCCCAGATCGCGCGTGCGCTCGTGAACAAGGGCATCGGCCTCAGGGTGGTCGATCCCGATCCGGCACGTGCGCGCGCGCTCGCGGATGAGCTGCCTCAGGCTCGTGTCTTCAACGCCTCGGCGACGGACGCCGAGTTCCTCAAGCGGGAGCGCATCGGGGCGGCAGAAGCGGCCGTCTTCGCACTCGGCGACGACGCGTCGAACGTCTACGCGGCCACGTTCGCCAAGGTCCAGGGCGTGCCGTTCGTAGTCGCGATCGTCTATGACGCGGCCTCGCCGGAGGTCTTCGAGCGGGCCGGCGTCGACGTGACCGTCGATCCGCGCTTGGTCACGGCCGAGGAGATCCTCCGCTTTGCTCGCGACCCGCGCACGCGACAGGTGGCCATGCTCGAGGGCAATCGCTTCGAGGTGCTCGACATCACCGTTCGACCGGAGAGCGAGCTCGCCGGCCGGCGGTTCCGCGACCTGCCGATGACGGGCTCGGTGATCGGCGCTCTCGTCCGCGACGGGAAGGCGGTGTTCCCGCATGCGGAGGACGTCCTGCTTCCGGGCGACCGCGCGATCATCTTTACCGAGACCGCCCGCGTGCCGGAGGTCGAGCGAGCCCTGTGAGGTCGTCTGCGCGATCCCGCGCACCGGCGCTCGGGGTCGACATCGCCGCAGCGCTCAATCTGGTCGGAGCTCTCGTTCGGACGCTCAGCTTCGCCTTCCTGTTTCCGGTCGCTGTCGCGTTCGGCTACGGCGAGCCGGTCTGGCCGTTCCTCGCTGCGGGAGCCGTCGCGGCCGGGTTCGGAATCACGCTCGAATTCGCCACGTACGGCGCCGAGCGCGTGGGCTTGCGCGAAGGGTTTCTGGTCATCGCTCTGCTCTGGCTCCTGGTCGCGGCGCTCGGCGCGCTGCCCTACCTGTTCGCGGGCGAAGTGCAGCTCGACTCGCCGCTGGACGCGTACTTCGAGTCGATGTCGGGGTTCTCGGGCACGAGCGCGAGCGTGCTCACGAACGTCGAGGGCCTGAACAACTCGTTGCTGATGTGGCGGTCGTTCACGGCGTGGATCGGCGGCCTTGGGATCCTCGTGCTCGGGCTGGCCGTCCTCCCGCGGCTACGCGTCGGCGGGCGGCAGCTGTTCGAACTGGACCTTCCGGGCCCGGAGCTCGAGCCGCTGACGGTCACGATCCGGGAGACCGCGAGGCGCTTCGTGTTCCTGTACGTCGGCCTGACCGTGCTCGAAATCGCCGTGCTGGCGACCTTGGGCTTGACCGGCGCCGACGAGCAGATGGATCTCTTCGAGGCGGTCGCGCACTCCTTCGGCACGCTCGCGACCGCCGGCTTCTCGACCGAGAACGACTCCGTGGCGGCGTTCGGCCCCGCCTCGCAGTGGGTCATCGTGGCGTTCATGTTCCTCGCGGGGACGAACTTCGCGCTCATGTACCGCGCCGTGCTCCGCCGGCGGCCGGTGGCATTCGCTCGCGATGAAGAGTTCGGGCTCTACGTCGTCCTGCTCGTGCTCGGCTCGGCGCTGCTCATCGCCGAGCTCTGGAGCGAGGGCATCGCGGAGGGTGAGGAGGCCGTCCGCGACGGCGTCTTCCAGACGGTCTCGATCATGACGACCACAGGCTTCGCGAACGCGGATTACAACCTGTGGCCGTTCCTGGCGGCCGTGATCATCGTCGCGCTCATGTTCTTCGGCGGCTCGGCAGGCTCGACGAGCGGCTCCCTCAACGTCGTCAGGCATGTCCTCGTCGGGAAGATCCTCCGCCGCGAGCTCGAACAGTCGGTGCATCCGGAGCTGGTCTCGCCCGTGCGCCTGAACGGGCACGTCGTCGAGGATCGGGCACTTCGCGGGGTGACTGTGTTCGTCTTGCTCTACGTCGGCTGCTTCGCGCTCGGGGCGCTCGGCCTCATGATCGACGCGGCGCGGACCGACCTCGGGCTGACGCCGTTCCAGGCGGTCGCCGCCGCCGCGACGACGATCGGAAACGTCGGCCCCGGCTTCGGCGTGGCGGGCCCATTCGGCTCGTTCGCCGAGTACGGCGCACCCTCGAAGCTGATCCTGATCGCCCTGATGTGGCTCGGCCGGCTCGAGATCATCCCCGTCGCCGTGCTACTCATGCGCGGCTTCTGGCGCGCCTGACAAGCGTCCCGCAGGGACGTGGCCGGTGTCTGACACCGGCCAGTGGCCCGAGCGGACTAGCCGTGGATCGTGACGATGAGAGGAATGATCAGGATTGCGACGATATTCGTGATCTTGATCATCGGGTTGATGGCCGGACCGGCCGTGTCCTTGTACGGGTCGCCGACGGTGTCCCCGGTGACGGCCGCGGCGTGCGCGTCCGAGCCCTTGCCGCCGTAGGCGCCGTCCTCGATCAGCTTCTTCGCGTTGTCCCACGCGCCGCCGCCCGACGTCATCGCAATCGCGAGGAAGATGCCGGTGACGATCGTCCCGATCAGGAGGCCGCCGAGCATCTCGGGGCTGATGATCCCGACCACGATCGGGAAGAGGATCGGGATCAGGCTCGGCAGCATCATGTTCTTGATTGCGGCCCCGGTGACGATGTTGACCGTGCGGCCGTACTCCGGACGGCCCGTGCCCTCGAGCAGGCCCGGGATCTCGCGGAACTGCCGCCGCACCTCCTGCACGACCTGGCCGCCGACGCGGCCGACGGCCTGCATGGCGAGGGACGAGAACAGGAACGGCATCAGCCCGCCGAGGAAGAGCCCGGCGATCACCCACGCGTCGTTCAGATTGAACTGGACGTTCGTCAGCCCCTCGTCCTGGAGCTCGGTCGTGAAGCCGTCGAAGAGCACGAGCGCCGCGAGGCCGGCGGAGCCGATCGCGTAGCCCTTCGTGACGGCCTTCGTCGTGTTCCCGACCGCGTCGAGCGGATCGGTGACGGCGCGAACGGACTCGTCCAGGTCCGCCATCTCCGCGATGCCGCCCGCGTTGTCGGTCACCGGGCCGTAGGCGTCGAGGGCGACGATCAGACCGGTCATCGAGAGCTGCGCCATCACCGCGACACCGATCCCGAACAGGCCCTCGATCTCGTAGGCGACGACGATGGCGGCGGCGATCACCAGCACTGGCAAGGCCGTCGCCTGCATCCCGACCGCGAGCCCCTCGATGATGTTCGTCGCGTGACCGGTCAGCGATGACCGCGAAATGCCCTTGACCGGCCGCCAGCGGGTGCCGGTGTAGAACTCGGTGATCGCGACGAGCAGGAAGGTGACGGCGAGCCCGACGAGCGTGCAGGCGTAGAGGTTCCAGAACGGGAAGCGGTCGCTGTCGAAGGCCATCGTCACCGGGATGAACCCGAGCGCCGACAGCACCGTCGCCACGGCCACGGCCTTGTAGAGCGCGCCCATGATCGAGCCGCGGCGGCCGATCCGCGCGAAGAAGGTGCCGATGATCGACGCGATGATCGCCACGCCGCCGATCGCGAGCGGGTAGGTGACGATTCCCGTCGCCGGGTAGTTGACGGCGCCGAGGAACATCACGGCGACGGCGGTGACCGCGTAGGTCTCGAACAGGTCGGCCGCCATGCCGGCGCAGTCCCCGACGTTGTCGCCGACGTTGTCGGCGATCACGGCCGGATTGCGCGGATCGTCCTCGGGGATCCCCGCCTCGACCTTGCCGACGAGATCTGCACCCACGTCGGCGGCCTTCGTGTAGATGCCGCCGCCGAGACGGGCGAAAACCGAGATCAGCGAGCCGCCGAATGCGAGTCCGATCAGGTTCTTGGTCGCCTCGTCCTGCGTCTGGTCGAACCACTCGGTGAGGACGCCGTAGTAGCCGGCGACGCCGAGCAGGCCGAGGCCGACGACGAGGAGGCCCGTCACGGAGCCGGCCGAGAATGCAACCCGGAGCGCGGGCGCGACGCCCTGCTTCGCGGCCTCGGCGGTCCGGACGTTCGCGCGGACCGCGACGTTCATCCCGATGAAGCCGGCGGCGGCCGAGAAGACCGCGCCGATCAGGAAGCCGACCGCCGTCCCCCAGCCGAGGTCGTTCCAGAAGCCAATGGCGAGGAAGAGGACGATCGCGACGACGGCGATCGTCTGGTACTGCCGCCGAAGGTACGCGGAGGCGCCTTCCTGGATCGCCTTCCCGATCGCCTGCATGCGCTCGCTCCCCGCGGGCAGCCTGAGCAGCCAGAGCGTCAGGACGACGCCGTACAGGATCGCGGCGGCCGCGCAGATCAGCGCGAACAGAACGGGATGCTCGCTGAAGAAATCCAAAGTGACGGTCTAGAAAAATCGCGCCGGGTGCTCCCGGCGACGCGGTTTTCTACCACACGGCGCGCTAGGAGCGTCGTCCGCGACTGAGGACGACGCCGACTTTCGCGCCGCGGCTGAGCCGCAAGCCCGGCGCTCGCCGCTGCGCGATCACGCGCCCGCGCGGGACTCGCCGGGAGTACGCCCTGGCGAGGCGGCCGAGCCCGCAGCCGCGCTTGACGAGCAGCCGCTTCGCGCCGATGAGCGTCAAGCCGCGAAGGCGGGGCACGTTGCAGACGGGCGGTACGCCGGTGATCACGAACGGCCCGAGGACGACCGTGTTGCTCCAATTGCCCGCATTGTCACGAGCGCGGATCCCGAACCACCAGGAGCCCGGAGCGAGGCGCGCGCTCGTCCTCCGGAACACGTTCTCCTCGGCGTCCTTGGCCTGGTCGACCGAGACCCGCTGCCGGCGTCCCCACGCGAAGGAGAAGCCGTCGAGTCCGCTGATCGAGTCGCCCGGAGCGACCCAGTTGACCTCGATCCTCCGTTTCGCCGACCGGACGCGGGCACGATGCGTCGGGCTGGACAGCCTCGGCTGGGGCGGCCGGAAGGTGTCGATCAGGAACGGACCGAGGTGCGTGGTGGCCCCGACGTTCCCGTGGACGTCGGCCGCGCGGATGTGGAACCACTGCTGACCGTCCGGGACGACCCGCGTGTGGGCGGTGGTTCGTCCGTCCACCTCCTTCGTCTCGTCCGGCTCGAACGCCGGGTCCGGCGACCAGGCGAAGGAGTACCCACCGACGCCGGACGGGTCGGAAGCGCCGCTCCATGACACAGAGATCGTGCTCTTGTTGACCCAAACCCGTACGGGAGTCGTGCTGGCGACGGTACCCGGGCTCGGCGGGTCGACGTCCTGGGTCAGCGCGCGGGACGCGTTGAGGCGACCCGTGGCGACCTGTCCGGTGAGCCACGGCTTCACATCGGCGCTCAGGAGCAGGGCTTGCCGGACCTGGGTCGGTGTCAGTACCGGCCGACGTGCGAGCACGAGAGCCGCGGCGCCGGAGACGTGCGGCGCCGACATCGACGTGCCGCTGAGGCTCGCGTAGTTGCCTCCGAGGAACGTGCTCAGGATCCCGACGCCTGGAGCGGCGAGCTCGACGCTCGTGCCGCGGTTCGAGAACGAGGCGAGCTGATCGGAGGAGTCGGTGGCCGCGACGCAGACGACGTGCTTGCTGGGGTCGTTGCAGGGAAAGATCGGAGTGATGTCATTGTTACTTGCGGTGTTGCCTGCCGAGAAAACGAAGAGCGAGCCGGGGCAGCTCGCGATCGCATCGTGGATCGCTTGGGACGATGAATAGCCGCCGAAGCTGCCGTTGACGACTTTGGCGCCGTTCGCGCACGCGTGCTGAAACGCCGCGACGACCGCAGAGGCCGGGATGTTGTTCGCATCGCCGACGCGAAGCGGCATCAGCTTGACGCGCCAGTTGACGCCCGTGATCCCTTGTCCAGTTGTCGCCCCTGGCGCCGATCGTCCCGGCGACATGGGTGCCGTGTCCGACACCGTCCGAGGGATCGCTGTCGTTGGCGAAGAAGTCCCAGCCTGGGACCATGTTCGGGGCCAGGTCGGGATGGGTGTAGGCGACACCGGTGTCCACGACGGCGACGGTGATCCCGTCGCTGCCGGTCGTCAGGTTCCAGGCCTCGGGAGCGTCGATGTCGGCGTCGCTGCCCTGGTGGAGTCCCCAGAGTTGAGGGAAGAGAGGATCGTTGGGCGTCGCCAGCACTCCGTAGCGGTAGTTCGGCTCGGCGTACCGGACCTCGGCGCGCCGTTCGAATGCCGCCTCGGCTGCGGCGAGCGAGGTGCCCGGCTCGAGCTCGACGCGGACGACCCCCGGGAGCGGCAAGCGCTCGACGATCTCGGCATCGAGCGCGTTCAGCGCATGGGCTTGTGGCGCGCCGCGTTCGAAGCGGACGAGCAGCTCATCCGGCTCCGACGAGGCGGGCGCGGTGGCGTGCGACACCGACACGGTGCCGGGAAGCCCGAGCACAGCGAGGATCGAGAGGACGGCTCCAAGACCCCGCATCGACTTGAGAGTACCGCCGTCTTGCCGCTTGTTCTATAGCGCGGCTAGCGGCGGCGTCCGCGGCTGACGACCACGTTGACGCGAGCCCCGCGCGCGAGCCGAGCCCCGGGCCGGCGGCTCTGCCGGACGATCCGGCCGAGGCGCACCTTCGCGGAGTAGGCGCGGGTGACGCGGCCCAAGGCGGCACCGGCGTCGAGTGAGCGTGGTGCGAGCCGTCCGAAGCGTCTTCCCCCGGACATTCGGGACGACACAGCGGACGACAGGCGTCGGCGGCCGCACCAGCGGGGGCGGCGGAGCCGGCGGCGGTGGAGTCGGCGGTGGCGGTGGCTGCGGCGGCGGCGGAGGCGGCGGTGGAGGCGGCGCAACAGGAGTCCCTCCTGAGATATCCAGGATGTAAGGGCCGCTCCCCTCGAACGATTCGACGACGATCGAGTATGTGCCGGGGCTGATCGGAACGGTCGCAACTTCCTCCTGCCTCGTGACGAACTCGGAGGAAGAAACAGGCGTTCCGTTGGGGTTGAGCAGGTAGAGATCGAAATCAGGCTGACCGGACCCGAACCCGGTCATGATCAGCGTTGCCGACAGCGGGAAGCCGGTCGGTGGGACGCCCGGATTGGTCCACTGCACCGGATGGACAGCGACATCGCCAGTAGCCGCCAGCGAGCCGCCGATCAAAGCGTGCGACGGCGCAGGCGGTGGGTCGGCCAGAGTCGTGCCCCCCAACGCCTTGATCGCCGCGAACCCATCGAGGCGACCAGCGCCGTAGTCGATATCGGGCCCGGCGGGACCCCAATCCACGGCCGTCGACATCAGCGTCGTCTTGATCGCCGCGTTCGTAAGTGTGCTCTGGTGGTCGAGCATTAGCGCGGCAACGCCGGCCACGAACGGTGTGGCCATGCTCGTCCCGCTGAAGGTCTGGTAGGCACCGAGGCTGTTCGCGTCGGCGGATGTGATCTGAACGCCGGGTGCACTGATGTCCGGCTTGGTTCGACCGTCCAACGTCGGCCCACGACTGGAGAAATAGGCCTGGTTGAACCCTGGGATCTCCTCGCGAAACCCTCCAAGAGTGACGCCGGTGTCGGCCATCGCGCCGACGGTGATTACGTCTTGCGCAGATCCAGGCGAGCCGACAGTGCACGTGCCGGGGCCGGCGTTGCCGGCCGCAACGACGACGACAACGGTGGCAGCAGCCGCGTTCGCCGCAGCCGCTGTCCCGGATGTGCCGGGGTTGCACCCAGGCGATCCGAGCGAGAGGTTGATGACATCGATGCCGTGCAGGACGCGGTTGGCAACGGCCCATTGAATCCCGGCGATCACCTCTGCGTCCGACCCAAACCCCTGGTCGTCGAGGACCTTGATGCCGACGAGTCCTGCAGCCGGGGCAACGCCCATATGGCTGGCGACGTCGTCTCCGTCACCCGCAACGGTCCCGGCGACGTGGGTGCCATGGTCGTGGTCATCGACCGGGGCTGTCGGTGTGCAGGTGCCCGAGACCGGCTGCTGGCAGTTGACGAAGGCCATCACCTTGCCTTCGTCGAGCTGCGGATGGTCCGCATCGATGCCGGTGTCGATCACCGCAACGACAACGTCGGCCGGGTCGTATTCAGTGACGTTGCCGTTCCTGTCCCCGTCCAGGCTCGGCTGATGGAGCCGCGCTTGCGTCACGCCGAACGAGGCCTGCGCCGAATTGTTCAGCGCGCGAACAGTCCCGTTCGTCTCCACCGACCGCACGCCGTCGAGGTTCGCCAGCGCCGCAACCTGCGACTTGGTCACTGTCGCAGCGAAGCCGTCGATGATTGGGAGCCACGCGTCGTAGCGGAATGGCCCGACGGAATGCTCGACGAAGTCGGCTCGAGCCCTCGTCAGCTTGCCGGATGAGCCGCACGATCACCTTGACTTCGTCGTCGGCGCCGATTGCCCCGAGCTCTTCGGAGAGGTCGTCGAAGACCTTGTCGCCGTCGAGGTCGGCAACTGGCGGTGTCGCCGGGACGCCACGACGGGGCCGCCACTGTGATTCCCGTCACCGCGAAGACGGCGATCGCGCTCAGCGCCACGGCGGCCAGGCGCAGCTTCACGTGACAAATGGTTACACAGCTAGAAGAAGCTCACGGCTGAGATTCTGATCCGGCAGCCGAGGCGTACGCGAGCTGAAGGTTCGCGACCACCTGGTTGAAGTCCCGGAGCACTTCGTCCGGCACCGCGCCTTCCAGCGCGCCCAGTAGCGCCTTCAGTCCCTCGATCGCGAGCTGCGCCTGCTCGAGGTCTCGCGTCGACTCGTCGAGCTTGGCGAAGCCCAGCTGGGCGAGCGTGGCTGCGGTCGACAGGAGCAGGTCGGAGACCCGCATGTTCCGGACGGCCTCGAGCAGGTCATCCGGTGTCGGCTCCGTCGGCTTATCCGCCAACCGGCTCCTTCCGGCGAACCTGCTCGGCGTAGATCTCCTCCAGCGTCGCGCCTTCCTCGTAGCGGGCGATCTGACGCTCGGCGGCGTTCGCGGCCGGCACCGCCAAGAACGGCGCGGCGCCGATCTCCTCGGCGACCGGCTGCACCCACTCGATCAGCTGCTCGAGCCGCTTGCGCTTGTCGACGAGCTCGCCGGTCTCGAGGTCGATGAAGTCGCCGACCATGCCCCAGCGGATCGCCCGCCAGAAGTTCTCCTCGATCAGCCGGTGCGGCGGCAGCAGGAGCGGCTCGCCTTCGTCAAGCGCGCGCGCCGTCCGCGCCGCGAGCGCGTAGGAGAGCGCTGCCAGCGACCGGGCTTCCCCGAGGTCGGGCTGCGCGTCGCAAACGCGGATCTCGACCGTCGGAAAGGAGAGATGCGGCCGGATGCTCCACCACATCTGCGTGTGCTCGTCGATCGACCTTGTCCGGTAGAGGAAGCGCACGTACTCCTCGAACTCCGTCCATCCGCCGTAGGCGTCCGGGATGCCGCAGCGCGGAAAAAGCTTCGTGAAGATCTCCGTCCGGATCGAGCGCAGGTGCGTGTAGACGTTCTCGAGGAACGGCGAGCTGGCCGAGAGCGCCAGCAGCTCGGGCAGCAGGTGGCGCATGTGGTCGCACACCCGCACCGCGCGGTCGGCATCCCTGACCGCGACATGGACGTGGAGTCCGAACGAGTTGTTGCGCCAGACGACCCAGCGGAGGATCTCGTCATTCCGCCGGTAGTGCGGGGTGTCGATGATCCGCTGCTCCTGCCACGGGCTCCACGGATGCGTACCGGTGCCACCGAGGAGCACGCCCAGCTGGTCGGCGAGAGCCCAGAGCTGGTCGCGACGCTCGCCCATTCGAGCCGCGGCCTCGCCGAAGTTCTCGGACCGGCCGGTGCGAATCTCGACTTCGGACGCGATCAGCTCGCCGACGAGGTGGTCGTCGAGCTCCGTTCCGCGCGCGGCCGCCTTCAGCTCCTCGAAGCGGTTCGTGAGCGACAGCGTCTCCGGGTCGAGGATCGCGAACTCCTCCTCGACCGCGACGGTGAAGTCGTCGGCGGAGTCGAAGGCCTCGCGGGCGGCCCGGAGCAGCTCGTCCGAGTTCAGCTCGTCGGGCATTGGGCCGGAAGGTTACGTAAAGGCTTCATACAGGCGATTACGGCTCGTACTCCCGTCCTTTCGAGACACGGCCGGTGTCTGGCACCAGCCGTGTCCCCGGCGGTCAGGTCAGGTGGAAGTAGAGCGCGTAGAGGAGCTCGACCGCGGGATTGCTCGTGTGCACCGCCACCTCGGACGGGACGTCGAGCAGCGCTTCGGAGTAGTTGAAGATGATCCGGATGCCGGCGTCGACGAGATCGTCCGCCGCGGACTGCGCGCTGCCGCCAGGGACCGCCAGCACGCCGACGACGATGTTCCGTTCCCGAACCGCCTCCGCCAGCTGGCCGTACGCCTCGACCGGGACGTTCCCGACCGTTCGCCCCACCTTGTCCGGATCGGTGTCGAAGACCGCGGCGATGTTGATCCCGTGCTCGGCAAAGATCGGCGAGCTCGCGATTGCCTCACCAAGGCGCCCCGCGCCCACGAGCGCGATGTTGTGCTGCCCCTGGGTGCGCAGGATGCGGCGGATCTCCCCGAGCAGCCCGTCGACGCTGTAGCCGACCCCGCGCTTGCCGAACTTGCCGAACGCAGAGAGATCGCGCCTGATCTGCGTTGCGTTGATGTTCGTGTAGTCGGAGATCTCCTGCGAGGAGATCCGCTCCTTCCCCATCTTGCGAGCCTGGGTCAGCACCTGGAGATAGCGGCTGAGCCTGGCCGCGACGCCGACCCTCAGCCGGTCGGGAACCGCGGTCTGCGGCGGAGCTTGTAACACGGCACAAGGATACCGCGAGTCGGCGTCACTGCACGGCAGAAGGGGTTACAAAGTCCGGTCGGAGCCGGCAGCTTGTGCGAGTTTTCGGCGCAGGGCGTCAGGCGGCACGAAGTAGGTGAACGCCTGCTCGCCGTCGATCTCGACAACGGGCAGCCACTCCCGATACCGGCGCTCGAGCTCGGGGTCGCCGGAGATGTCCACTTCCTCCAGCTCGAACGGCTCCTCGGCCCGAACCGACGCCAGCACACGGCGCGCGGCCGCGCACAGGTGGCACTCCGGAGCGTGGTAGAGGACGACCCGGGCTACGGGTAGAGCCCGCGGGTCATCGTCGCCTCCGCGACCCGCTGGACGGCGAGCCCGTAGGCGGCGAGTCGCATCGTCGTCGACTTCGCCTCGTACGTCGCCCAGGTCTCGGCGAAGGCGCGCGAGGTGATGTCGTTGAGCCGGGCGTTCACCTCGTCTTCCTTCCAGAAGTACTCCTGGAGCCCCTGAACCCACTCGAAGTAGGAGACGACGACGCCCCCCGCGTTCGCCAGGACGTCCGGAAGCACGAGCACGCCGCGGTCCTCGAGGATCTCGTCGGCCGTCGGCGTCGTCGGCCCGTTCGCGCCCTCGACGATCAACATCGCCTTGATCTTGTCGGCGTTGTCGGCGGTGATCACCTGCTCGAGCGCGCACGGCGCGAGGATGTCGCAGTCGAGGAGGAGCAGCTCGTCGTTCGACACCGGCTCGGTGTCCTTGAGGCCCGCGAGCGCGCCGGTCTCCTGCTTGTGCGCGAGGGCGAGCGCGACATCGATCCCGTTCGGGTTGTAGACCCCTCCGGCCGAGTCCGAGATGGCCACGACCTTCGCACCGTCCTCGGCAACGAATCTCGCGAGGTAGCTCCCGACGTTGCCGAAGCCCTGCACGGCGACCCGCTTCCCGTCCAGCGACTCATCCTGCTTCTTCATTGCCTCGCGGACGCAGTAGTGCGCGCCGCGGGCGGTCGCCTCCAGCCGGCCCAGCGAGCCCCCGAGGTTGAGCGGCTTGCCGGTCACGACGCCCAGGACCGAGTGGCCCTTGTTCATCGAGTACGTATCGAAGATCCAGGCCATCACGCGCGGATTGGTGCCGACGTCGGGCGCGGGGATGTCCTTCTCGGGCCCGATCTCGTTGACGATCTCGGAGGTGTAGCGCCGCGTCATCCGCTCGAGCTCCCCCGGGGAGAGCTGCTTCGGGTCGACAACGACTCCGCCCTTCGCGCCGCCGAACGGGATCCCCATCAGCGCGCACTTCCAGGTCATCCACATCGCCAGCGACTTGACCTCGTCGAGTGTGACGTCCGGGTGGTAGCGGATCCCGCCCTTCGACGGCCCTCGCGCGATGTTGTGGGTGACCCGGTACCCCTCGAAGACCTCGATCTGCTCGCTGTCCATGTAGACCGGAACCGAGACGACCACGGCTTTCTTGCACTTCCCGAGCACGCGAATCAGGTTCGGATCGATCTGGAACAGCTCTCCGACGCGGCGGAGCTGATCCTGCGCCAGCTCGAACGGGTTCTCGCGTAGGTGGCTGGTCCGGGCTTCGACGGTCGTCACAGGCCGGCGCAGTATACGACGCTCACCGAATCTCGAAGGAGACGTTTTGCCTGCTCGGAGGCCCATCTCCGGGTGGATATGCGAGCAGGCGCAGCCGGTATTCGCCCGGCCGCAGCCTTCGACCTCGCGGGCCGCGCCCGGTGAGCCCGAAGGTGTATCGACCCGGAAGCAGGTTGCGTAGCCGGGACAGCAGCCCCATCCGCTCCTCGCCCCGCCACAGCTCGAGGTCCAGATGCGAGACCGGGAGCACCTCGGTCACGCCGCCGCGCTCGACCAGCCGGCCGGCGCGAAGCTCCAGCAGCACCGGCGCGCTGTCCGAGGCGCGAAAGGAGCTGGTCGAAAGACGCACGCCGCCCAGGAGTCGGCGTGGCGGCGGTCCCAAGGTCACGGTCCATGGGACGCGGACCGGCGCTCCGCCGCCGGCGCGGAGCTCGAGTGCGGCGCTGACGACCTCCGTCTCCGGCGGGGCATAGGCCAGGCGGCCCCTGAGGACGACCTCCCCCTCCCCGTTGGCCGGCAGGATCAGCCGAGAGGGCGAAACCGAGATCGCGACACCGCCGAGCTCACCGAGGCGACCGACCGAGACGTTCACGCGCAGGCGCCGGCTCGACAGGTTGCGCACGACGAACCGCCGATTGTCCGACCAGCCGGGGCGGGCGGCCCGCCCGAGCGAGAGCGACGCCGGCCGCGCGACAACCTCTGCGGCGGCCGCAGCGCCGAGGTCGAACAGCCCGCCCGGCTCGGCCGTGCCCACGAGCGCACCTTTGAGCGCAGCAGCGTCGAGGTCGGGCCGAGTCTGAGCCAGCAGGCCGGCGGCGCCGGCCGCAACGGCCGCCGCCGCGCTGGAGCCGCTGACCGTTCCGAACGCCGGCGACCCGTCGACGGTCCGTCCGGGCTGAGAGGTCACGAGCGCAACACCGGGCGCGATCAACTCGGGCTTCTGCCCGTCGTCGAAGGCGAGCCCCGCCGACGAGAAGGCAGCGGCGCCGTTTGCGTTCGGGTTCTCTCGGCTGCGGGCCGTCCCGACCTCCACGATCGCCTCCTCCCCCCGGCGGAGGAGCTCATTGGCCGCCTCGGCCGCGGACTCGGGGATCGAGACGACCGGGACGCCGATCCGCTCGTCGAGGCCGAGGCTGCCGGCCGGAACGGCAGTTCCGTGGAGGACGGCTGCCGCGGCTCCGGCTCGCGCCGCGCTCGCCGCCGCGACGTCCGGTGCGTCGCCGGCAGGGGTCAGCGCCGCCTTCCCGGCCACGCGGCTGTAGCCGTGCTCGTCGAAGAAGTCCGCGATCGTCAGTGACTCCGCGTTCTCGCCGAGCACCTCGGCCGGCAGGCGTTCGCGAACGGCGGGCGCCGCGAGCTCGAGGCGGAGCGGCGAGGGCGGCGCGACCGCTCCGGCGAGCGGAACCTCGCCGTCGAAGAGGACGCGCAGGCCTGAGCGCAGCGTGACGCGAACCTGCTCGATTTCGGAGCGCAGGTCGGCGGCGCCGACGGTCAACGCGTCCGCCGCACCGCCGGGACCGGAGATGCTGCCGTAGACAGGCCCCGCTCGGCCGTCGTTGCCGGCCGGCGCCACGACCAGCGTGTCGAGCGCGAGCGCGCCTCGAACGGCGCGGGACGCCGGGCTGTCGGGAAACGCTGCGTAGGGCTCGGCGAAGCCGACGACCGCGACTCGTGCGGCGTCGTGCGCGTTCCCGTCGCCGTCCGGATCGACTGCGCGCTCGAGCCCGGCGATCAGCTGGTCGGTTCGTGAGTAGACGGCCCAGCGCCCGGTCAGGTCGCGCTGCCAGCCGCCGGCGCGAATCGGGAGCAAGGTGGAGTTCTCCGCGACCCCGGTGAGGTCGCCCGGGCCACCCGAGCCGACGATCAAGCCCGCGAGCTGAGTCGCATGACGCTCGAGCTCGGCGGGCTCGTCCGGCTTGGGCTCGGCCGCGGCCAGGTCGTCGCGCTCGAGGATGTCCACGCCCTCGAGCATCGCTCCGGTCAGATAGTCATGGCCGTACTGGACGCCCGTGTCGACGAGGGCGATCGTCACGCCGCGCCCGCTGGCGCCCGGCAGCGTGACCCGCGGGCGGTAGCCGAGCTGATGCCGCTCGACCAGCGAGCTCGCGACCGAAGCCGGGTACGCGATCCGAACGGGGTACACGCCCTCGACCTCGGGGAAGCGTTGGAGCAGCGAGATCGCGCGGGCATCCAGCGGCGCCGAGAAGCCCGAGAGCACCCGCGTGTAGCTGAACTCCGGCCGAAGCCGCAGGCCGGCGGCGCCCAGCCCTGCGATCAGCTGCTGCTGCGCGGCGAGCGCCGCCGAGTGCCAGCGCGCGTGCTGGGCCTCGCTCGCGAGCCCGCCCGCGCGCGCAACCCGATCGGCGACCGACGGCGTGCGGAGCACGACGATCATCCGCTGGCCGACGGGCACTTCAGGCCGTGGCCCCCCGACGAGCCCGCTCCACGACGCCTGTCCCCCCGTCGGCTCGTCGCTGGAACCGACGGTCGCGGCGGCGACCGACACGGCCGTTGCGGCGATGGCGACGAGCCCGAGCAGCCCGAACTGGGCGATTCGGCTAGGCGAAAGCGTCCAGCGCAAGGTAGGAAGGGTAGGGAATGGGGTCGGCGTACCTGGCGGCCGAGGCGATCATGGCCGCGTTGTCCGTGCAGAGCTCGAGCGGGGCGGCAGCGGCGTCCGGCAGCGCAGCGCGGAGCTCGGAGTTGGCGGCGACACCGCCCACGATCGCGATCCGCTCCGCTCCCAGCTCCGTCGCAGCCGCCCGCGTCCGTTCCACGAGCGCGCGGACGATCGCGCGCTGGTACGAGGCGGCGAGGTCTGCCCGGCGGCGCTCCGCCTCCTCGCCGAGGTCGCGGACGGTGTAGAGCAGCGCCGTCTTCAGGCCCGAGAACGAGAAGTCGAAGCCTGGGACACGGGCCACGGGAAACGGGAACGCATCGGAGTCGCCCTCCTGGGCGAGCCGGTCGATCTCGGCGCCGCCCGGATAACCGAGCCCGAGCAGGCGCGCGCCCTTGTCGAACGCCTCGCCGGCGGCGTCGTCCAACGTCGTCCCGACGACCTCGAACGCGCCGTAGCCACGGACGTCGAGGAGCTGCGTGTGCCCGCCGCTTGCCAGCAGACAAAGGAACGGCGGCTTGACCGGGTCGGGTGCGGTGAAGAGCGAGGCCACGTGCCCATGGAGGTGGTTGACGGGAACGAGCGGCAGCCGGCGCGACCAGGCCAGCGCCTTGGCGGCGGAGAGGCCGATCAGCAGAGCACCGACGAGCCCCGGCCCCTGCGTGACGGCGACGCGCTCGACGTCCCCCAGCTCTGCGTCCGCCTCCTTCAACGCCCGACGCAGCGCCGGCAGGATCAGCTCGAGGTGGTGGCGCGACGCGACCTCCGGGACGACGCCGCCGTAGGGAGCATGGAGCTCCGCCTGAGAGGAGACGACGTTGGCGAGGATGCGGCCGTCTGGCGTGACGAGGGCCGCCGCCGTCTCGTCACACGACGTCTCGATCCCGAGGATCAAGCGCTCGGCGCGTTCCCGCACAGGGTCCTTCCACATGATCAGCGCGTCCTCGCGGTTATCCGTGTAGTACCCGCGGCGGACGCCGCGCGAGACGAAGCCGAGCTTCTCGTAGAGCTTGATCGCGCCGCTGTTCGAGACCCGCACCTCGAGCGTGTACCCGCGCCGGTCGCCGGTCGTCAGCTCGAACAGGCGGTTGAGCAGCATCGTCGCCACACCCCGTTCCCGGTAGTCCTCGTGGACGGCGACGTTCATGACGTGCCAGGCATCCGCGTAGCGGGAGATGATCAGGTAGGCGACGAGTGTCTCTCCGGCCTCCGTGTCGACGGCGCCGAGACAGATCGAGGACGTCTTGGCGAGCTCGCCGGCGAACATGGACCGCGACCACGGCGTCGGGTAGGAGCGCCGTTCGATCTGATCGATCGCGGCGAGGTCGGCGAGAGTCAGTCGGCGGAGCTCGATGTTCACGTTCGTGTGCGGTCGACGTCTGGGACACGAAGGTACATGGGCTGCACGAGGTCGGGGAGGCCGAAGTCGCTCGCGAGCTGGGCGTGGAAGCGCGCCCGCGGCAGATGGAGCTCGCTGTCGCCGGGCGGAACGACGCCGCCGGCGGTTTCGATCACGTCTCGGTAGCGAACGGCGCCGTCGCCGACGTAGGAACGGCCCGGCTCGACCGGGAGCTCGGCGGGGGCGACGACCACCGGCCGGCCGCCCACGAGCGCGAAGACCTCTCGCCGTCTGGCGTCGATCACAGGCGTCGCATCCGGAGCGCCGGCTGCGAGGGCGTCCAGGGTCGAGACGCCGGCGAGGCCGAGGTCGAGGGAGAACGCGAGCGTGCGCGCGGTCGCGAGCCCCATCCGGAGGCCCGTGAAGCTGCCCGGGCCAATCCCGACCACGAGGCCCTCGAGCTGCGAATCTCGCACTCCCCCGCGCCGAAGCACCGCGTCGATGCCCTCGAGCACAGACACCGGGCGGGTCGTGAGCTCGCCGAGCACCTCGCCGTCCCAGACGAGCGCCGTCGTCGCGACGTCCGTCGCCGTGTCGAAGGCCAGGATCAGCACTCGCTGATTCCGATTCGACGCCGACCGTCTCCCGCATGCTCGAGGGTGACGGCGAACCGGGCGGGCGGCAGGACTCCCTCGCCCGCCTCCGGCCACTCGACGAAGCAGACGGCGTCGTCGAAGTACGGCTCCAGATCGCCCCACTCCGCCGCCGAGACGCCGGCGAAGCGGAAGAGGTCGAGGTGGGAAACGTCGACGCGGCCGCGATAGCGGTGCCCGACGGTGAACGTCGGGCTCGTGATCGGCCCGGCGACGCCCAGTGCGCGGCAGGCGCCCCGCACGAACGTCGTCTTGCCGGAGCCGAGCTCGCCGGAGACGGTCACGAGGTCGCCCGGGCGCAGGTCGGCGGCGACACGCGCACCGACGGACTCAGTCTCCTCCGCGGAGGACGACTCGACTTCCATGGGTCGAGAGGCTAGAAGAGGCCCAGTTGAACCGCGGGCCCGGACGCCAGCTCCAGGGCCGGTTCCGGCTCGGTCGGTGCGACGGCACGGCCCATCAGCTCCGGGATCCGCGCGAAGTCCTCCTTCAGCACCTCGAGCATCGCGGGCGTGTAGAGCGCCGCGGCGGGGTGGTAGAGCGGGTAGAGCAGCACGTGGTTCCCGCCGACCGTCGTCTCCTGCTCGACGCCGTGCACGCGGGTGATCCCCGTCTGCTTGCCCGAGAGGAGCTTCGTGGCGAAGTTTCCGAGTGTCGCGACCACCTTCGGCTGGATCAGCTCGATCTGCCGGAACAGGTGCGGCTCGCAGGACTCGATCTCGTCCGGGGCCGGGTCGCGGTTGCCGGGCGGCCGGCACTTCAACGTGTTCGCGATGTAGACGTCGGAACGGGAGAGGCCGATCCCGGCCAGCAGCCCGTCGAGCAGCTTCCCGGCCTGGCCGACGAACGGGAGACCCTGCTTGTCCTCGTGGAAACCTGGCGCCTCGCCGACGAACATCAGGTCGGCGTGCGGGTTGCCGACCCCGAAGACGACCTGGGTGCGGGTCTGCGCGAGGCGGCAGCGGGTGCATCCCGAGACTTGTTCGCCGAGCGCGTGGAGCGTTTCCACGCGGGCGAGTCTAGGGGCGGCGGCGGACGTCTTTCTCTAGCCGCAGCCGCACGAGCCGCCGCAGCAACCGCCGCTGCGCGGCGCCGGCTCCGTGCCGAAGCTCGGCCCGGTGCTCGTCGAGTGCGCCGAGAAGACGGAGAGCTGCTTGCGAACGTTCGATTCGCCGCAGTCCGGGCACGGCGGCTGCTCACCGTTCCGGACGAGCTCCTCGAAGTGGGACTCGCACTGCATGCAGACGTACTCGTAGATCGGCATGACGTCAGTCTACGCAGAACGCCTGCTGGTCACTCGGAGCTACACTCCCGCTGCCCGGTATCCGTGTCGGAACTGGAGCTAGAGATGATCGAAAGTGTGAAAGTGATCGGCGCCGGCCGCGTTGGCTCGGCTGTGATTGCGCGCCTCGCGGAGCGCGGCATCGAGCAGCGCGACGACGCCGACGTCATCCTCCTTTGCGTCCCGGACACGGCGATTGCAGCCACTGTCCGGTGTCAGACACCGGCCGTGTCCCAATGGGTCGCCCATACGAGCGGCGCGACGCCGCTTACCGCGCTCGACCCGCACGAACGGCGCTTCGGCATGCACCCGCTCCGGAGCTTCAGCCGCGCCCGCGGGCCCGAGCAGCTCGACGGCGCACCCGCTGCAATCACTGCGGAGACGGACGAGGCCCGCGAGGTCGGCTTCGAGCTCGCGCGGCTGCTCGGGCTCGAGCCGTTCGCGCTCGCAGAGGAGGATCGCGCGCTCTACCACGCCGGCGCGGCGATCGCGTCCAACTACCTCGTCACCCTGCACCGAGCGGCTGCCGAGATCTTCCGGGACGTCGGGGCGCCGGAGGACGGGATCCGCTCCCTGATGCAGAGCGTGATCGACAGCGGCTTCGAGCTGACGGGCCCGATCGCGCGCGGCGACTGGGAGACCGTCGACCGCCATCTCGCCGCGATCAGGGCGCGGAAGCCGAAGCTCGAGCCGCTCTACCGCACGCTCGCGGAGGCGACGGCGCCGTGAGGGTCGCCCGAACGCTTTCCGAGCTCGATGAGGCGCTCGCGCCGCTTCGAGGCCGCTCGATCGGCCTGGTGCCGACGATGGGCGCCTTCCACAGAGGCCATCTCGCGCTGTTCGAAGCCGCCCGGGAGGAGTGCGACGTCGTGGTCGTGAGCCTCTTCGTCAACCCCGCCCAGTTCGCTCCCGGCGAGGACTTCAAGCGCTACCCCCGCGACGAGGAGCGCGATCTCGAGCTGGCCGAGCAGGCGGGTGTCGACGTGCTCTTCGCACCCGGCGCGGACGACGTCTTCCCGCCGGGCTTCCAGACCTGGATCGACGTGGAGAAGCTCGGCAGCGGACTGGAGGGCAAGGCCCGCCCCGGCCACTTTCGCGGAGTCGCCACGGTCTGCCTGAAGCTCTTCAACCTCGTGCGGCCGGATCGCGCCTACTTCGGGCAGAAGGACGCGCAGCAGGCGGCCGTGATCCGGCGGATGGTCAGCGACCTGAACGTCCCCGTCGCGATCCGCGTCCTCCCCACCGTCCGCGACGAAGACGGTCTCGCGCTCTCGTCACGCAACGCCTACCTGTCCCCGGAGGAGCGGGAACGTGCGCTCGCCCTCCCGCGTGCGCTCGCGACCCGCGATCCCGCGCGCGCCCGCGAGCTGCTCCGCGGCCTGGACGTCGAGTACGTCGAGGTCGCCGACTTCGACCCGAAGGTGCTCGCCGCCGCCGTCCGCGTCGGCTCCACACGTCTGATCGACAATGTCTCCGTTGGAAGGAGAAACGTCATGAAGCTGTCCCTCACCGAGATCGCCGAGCGCAAGCGCCAAGGCGAGAAGCTCGTCATGGTCACGGCGTACGACCATCCCGGCGCGCGCCTCGCCGATGCCGCGGGCGTCGACCTGATCCTCGTCGGCGACTCGGCCGCGGACAACGTCCTCGGGTACCCGTCGACGGTGCCGGTGACGGTCGACGAGCTGCTCGTGCTCGTCCGCGCCGTCACCCGCGGCGCGGAGCGGCCGCTCGTGATCGCGGACATGCCGTTCGGCTCGTTCCAGGTCTCGGACGAGGCCGCCGTCGCGAATGCCGTCCGCTTCGTCAAGGAGGCGGGCGCCGACGCCGTCAAGGTCGAGGGCGCTGGGCCGATCCTCGCCCGTGTGCAGGCGCTCGTCGGAGCCGGGATCCCGGTCATGGGGCACATCGGGCTGACGCCGCAGTCGGCGACGATGCTCGGGGGCTTCAAGGCCCAGGGCCGCACCGCCGCCAAGGCGCAGCGGCTGCTCGCGGACGCCAGGGCGCTCGAGGCCGCAGGCTGCTTCGCGGTCGTCCTCGAGGCGGTCCCGGCAGCGGTGGCCGACCGGATCACGAAGGCGTTGACGGTCCCGACGATCGGGATCGGCGCCGGGCCCGGCTGTGACGGCCAGGTGCTCGTTTGGCACGACCTGCTCGGCCTCTCCGATCGCATGCCCGCTCGGTTCGTGAAGCGCTACGCGAACCTCGGCGAGGAGATCAAGCGCGCGCTCGAGGCCTACGCCCGCGAGGTCCGCGCGGGAGACTTTCCCGCCGCCGAGCACACGTACTCGATCCCCGAGGACGAGCTGAACCTCTTCACCGAAGCGAACTCAATCGAGGAGCTCGAGCACGCTGAGAATCGCGACGACTGAGGCAACCGAGAGCCCCGCGAGCACCGCGATGCGCTGCCCGTAGACCTCGCGGAGCCCGACGACGAGCAGCGCGAAGCTCCAGAGCGGCGAGGACGAGCAAGAGCGGCGGGTAGATCAGCCAGAGGAGGACCGCGAAGACGAACGGCGCAAAGGCGAAGGCGAGGACGTGGCGCGTGCGTCGCAGGCTGCCACGGCCGCCGAGGCGCCGGACGACGAACGCAAGCCCCGACCCGAGCAGCCAGTAGACACCGAAGCCGACGCCGAGGCCGGTGATGAAGACCCAGATGAGCGGATCGAGGCCGCTGAGCTCCTCGATCTCCTGTCGGCCTGCGGCGAGCGCCGCAGCCACGCCGGCGGCAAAGGCCAGGACGGCGACGACGTCCGTCCGGGCAAGCGCGGAGTCGCGCGAGTCCTCGCGAAAGGTCGCGAACACGTCCCTCGGGCGGAGGAGGACCAGCCCCGCCCGCTGCCACCACTCACGCTCGCTGCCCACGCGCCCTCGCCACGATCGTGATCCCCTCCCTCAGGGTGCCGGGGAGGAGCGAGCCGACGGCACGGTAGGCGTGGTTCTTCCGCGAGCCGTGGTCGAAGTAGTTGGCAGTCAGCACCCGCGTGATGTCGAGCCCGGCGGCCGCGAACGCGCCCTTGAGCTCCGAGACCGTGTACTCGTGGAAGTGGCCCGGGTTGCCCGGCTCCGCGCGGATCGGCTCGTACGGGTTGCGCCCGAGCAGCATCCGGACCCGCTTCGGCAGCGCGGTCGCGTTCGGCGTCTGCACGATCAGGTGCCCGTTCGGCGCGAGGCCGCCGGCGAGGAAGCGGAGCACGCCGGCCGCGGGGACGTGCAGGTGCTCGATCACCTCGCAGCAGACGACGACGTCGTGCGGCTCGAGCTCGGGGTAGTCGCCCGCGTTCAGGTCGAGCTCGATGTGGTACTCGCCGTCGCGCAGCGGGAAGCGGTGGTCGAGCCAGCCGAGCGTGTTCACGGCCGTGTCGCCGAACCGCTCCCGCAGCAGCGCGCTCTCGTAGCTCGGGCCGACGACGAGGATGCGCTTCGGCGCGAGCTCCTCCACCAGGTCGAGGAGAACGTCGTAGCGCCGCGCGTGCGTGCGGAGGTAGACCTGCTCGTCCGAACTATGCGGCGGCGGCTGCAAACGCGGGAAGGACCTCGCGCAGGAACTGCCCAGTGAACGACTCGTCGATCTCCGCGACCGCTTCCGGCGTGCCGGTCGCCACGACCTCGCCGCCCGCCTCGCCGCCCTCGGGCCCCAGGTCGACGATCCAGTCGGCCTGCTTGATCACGTCGAGGTTGTGCTCGATCACGAGCACCGTGTTGCCAGCGTCGACGAGCCGATGGAGCACCTCCAGCAGCTTCTCGATGTCGGCGAAGTGGAGGCCGGTCGTCGGCTCGTCGAGGATGTAGAGCGTCCGCCCGGTCGCGACCTTGGAGAGCTCGGCCGACAGCTTGACCCGCTGCGCCTCGCCGCCGGAGAGCGTCGTCGCAGGCTGCCCCAGCTTGATGTAGTCGAGGCCGACGTCGTGCAGCGTCTGGAGCCGCCGCCGCAGCTTCGGGATCTTCCCGAAGAACTGGAGCGCCTCCTCGACCGACATCTCGAGGACGTCGGCGATCGACTTGCCCTTGAAGCGCACCTCGAGCGTCTCGCGGTTGTAGCGGCGGCCGCCGCAGGTCTCGCAAGGGACGTAGACGTCCGGCAGGAAGTGCATCTCGATCTTGATCGTCCCGTCGCCCTTGCAGGTCTCGCAGCGCCCGCCGCGGACGTTGAACGAGAAGCGCCCCGGCTTGTAGCCGCGCACCTTCGCCTCGGGCGTGAGCGAGTAGAGCTCGCGGATGTGGTCGAAGAGCTTCGTGTAGGTGGCGGGGTTCGACCGCGGCGTCCGCCCGATCGGCGACTGGTCGATGTCGATCACCTTGTCGAAGCAGTCGATGCCCTCGACGGCGTCGTGATCGCCCGGCTTGACGCGGAAGCGGTTCAGCTTGTTCGCGAGCGCCTTGTAGACGGTCTCATTCACGAGCGTCGACTTGCCCGAGCCGGAGACCCCGGTGACGGCGATGAACTTCCCGACCGGGAACTCGACGTCGATCCCTTTCAGGTTGTGCTGCGAGGCGCCGAGGACGCGGAAGGTGCCGCGGTCCTCGGTCCGCCGCTCTGGCACCGAGATCTCGCGCGTCCGGGCGAGGAACTGGCCGGTGACGGACTTGGCGGTGCGCTGGATCTTGCGGGCCGGCCCCTCGGCGACGACGTGGCCTCCGTGCTCGCCGGCCCCGGGGCCCATGTCCACGATCCAGTCGGCGGCACGCATCATCTGCTCGTCGTGCTCGACGACGAGCACGGTGTTGCCGAGGTCGCGGAGCCGCTCCAGCGTCGCGATCAGCTTGGCGTTGTCGCGCTGGTGGAGCCCGATCGACGGCTCGTCGAGGATGTAGAGCACGCCGACGAGCTGAGAGCCGATCTGCGTCGCCAGCCGGAGCCGCTGCGCCTCGCCGCCCGAGAGCGTCGCCGACGCGCGGTCGAGCTGGAGGTAGCCGACGCCGACGTTGTCCAGAAAGGTCAGGCGTTCGCGGATCTCCTTGACGATCCGCGCGCCGATCAACTGCTCGGTTTCGGTCAGCTCGAGCTCGTCGAGGAAGGCGAGCGCGGCGGTGACCGACATCTTCGTGAACTCGTGGATGTTGCGGCCGCCGACGGTGACGGCGAGCACCTCCGGCTTCAGCCGCGCCCCGCCGCACTCCGGGCAGGGGCGGAAGCTCATGTACTCCTCGATCCGCTCGCGCATCGAGGACGAGTCGGTGTCGCGGTAGCGGCGCTGGAGGTTGGAGACGAGGCCCTCGAAGGCGAGCATGTACGAGCGCTTGCGACCCATCCGGTTCCGGTAGCTGACGTAGACGCGCTCGCCGCCCGTCCCGTAGAGGAAGAGGTCCTGCTGCTCCTTCGGCAGGTCCTGCCACGGCGTGTCCAGGTCGATCTCGTAGCGGTCGGCGATCGCCTGGATCACCGCCTGGTACCAGTTGCCGGAGAGCGGGACGAGGGCCTCGGCGAGCGGCAGCGTCGGATCGGGCACCAGCAGGTCGGGGTCGATTTCCTGCTGCGCGCCGAGCCCCGTGCAGCGAGGGCAGGCGCCGTGCGGTGAGTTGAAGGAGAAGATCCGCGGCTGGAGCTCGGGCAGCGAGACACCGTGCTCGGGGCACGCGAAGCGCTCCGAGAACGTCAGCTGCTCGTCCTCCTCGTCGATCAGGTCGATCACGACCAGCCCGTCGGCGAGGTTGATCGCGGTCTCCGCGGACTGGAAGAGCCGCGTTCGCAGGTCGGGCTTCATGCGTAGCCGGTCGACCACGACCTCGATCGTGTGCTTGAACTTCTTGTCGAGGACGATCTCGTCCTCGAGCAGCCGCTGCTCGCCGTCGACCTTCACGCGCGTGAAACCGTCCCGGCGGAGCTCGTCGAGCAGGTCCTTGTACTCGCCCTTGCGGTCGCGGACGACGGGAGCGTTGACGGTGAAGCGGGTGCCGTCCGGCAGCTGCAGGATCTGGTCGACGATCGCCTCGAGGCTCTGACCGGCGATGGGCCGGCCGCAGACCGGGCAGTGGGGCCGCCCGACGCGGGCGTAGAGCAGGCGGAGGTAGTCGTAGATCTCGGTCACCGTCCCGACGGTCGACCGGGGATTGCGCGACGTCGTCTTCTGGTCGATCGAGATCGCCGGGCTGAGGCCGTCGATCGAGTCGACGTCCGGCTTCTCCATCATCTGGAGGAACTGGCGGGCGTAGGCGGACAGGGACTCGACGTACCGGCGCTGGCCTTCGGCGTAGATCGTGTCGAAGGCAAGGCTCGACTTGCCGGACCCGGAGAGGCCGGTGATCGTGACCAGGCGGTTCCGCGGCAGCCGGACGGTGATGTCCTTGAGGTTGTGTTCGCGGGCGCCGTGAACTACGAGCTCGTCCTGCGCCATAACTGGCCAGTCTAGCCGCGTCTGTCGTCTGCGAACAAGTGTTCGGCTTGGGGAATCTGGAAGCTCCAGGGCCAGTCCGACGCGCGTCGGACGAGGCCCGCCCGCACGGGGTTCATGCGGACGTACTCGAGCGCGTTCAAGTAGTGCTCCTCGTCGCGGATCACCCATGAGGCGAAGCGCTGGGCGAAGAGGGCTCCGTTGCGTCTCGTTGGGCGCCGGCTGCGGCCCGAGCCTCGCAGGGACGGTTCGCGGGCCGCATTGTGCTCGCGGGCGTAGGTGCTGTGCGCGCGGTGGAGCGCTTTGGAGAGGTCTTCGATGCGACCAGCGACGACGGCGTGATAGTGGGTGTCGAGGAGGCAGATGGAGTAGATGGCGATCGAGTGGCGGCGGCACGCAGACGTGAGCAGCGCGAGGAAGAGACGGCGGTCGGCGTCGGTCTCTGAAGAGCACGGTCTCGAAGACCGCGTTGGCGGTGATGTGGAAGAAGCCGTCCGGAAGCGTCGAACGAAGGATGCGGGCCACGACCTCCACGGTACGGCCGTGCGGACCATTCGCAACCCGCTCGCGACTCTTCCGACTCACTTCAGACACGCCTTCGCGAGCCGCGACCGGTGTCAGACACCAGACGTGGCTCGCGGGGGCGTGTCGTCAGGCCCTGAGCCGTTCGAGGAGGCGGTAGAACTGCTTCGGGCGAGGTACGTGGTCGAGGGCGAGTGAGCCGACGACCACGGTGCCGTAGCCGAGCAGCTGACCCGCGAGCGACTGCTCGAGCTCGATTGCCTCGACCGCAGGCAGCGGCACCGCCCGCGCCCGTCGCCGCCACGTGCCGCTAACGACGAACACCTTGTCGGTCGTCACCACCACACGCGTGCGCTCCCACTTCCAGACCGCGCGGAGCGCGACGAGCGCGCCGAACGCGACGACAACTGCGCCCGCAGCCGAGAAGAGCCAAGGCAGCGCCAAGAGAACCCCTCCGATCCCCGCCAGCACGAGCGCCCAGAGCAGGGGCCGCAGGAGCACGATCCCGTGCCGCCGAGCCTCGAGCCAGATCTCTTCGTCCGCGTTCGCGAGCACACGGCGCCGTTCGTCATCGACCCGCCGCGTTCCTGCGATTCTCCCCACTCCCGCCCGCCTAACCGGCGGACGGGCTACGGCGTCGCTACGCCCGCCGCCAACGGCCGAAGATGAGGCCGCCGATCGTGAAGCCGAGCCCGAACGTGCCGAGCGCGAACGCACCGAGCGCGACCATCTTGCGTGCTCGCCCGAGCCGCTGCCAGCGGCCGAGGGCCTCTTGCTCCTCGCTGCTCAGCGGCTCACCGCGCCGCTTCTTGCGCAACGCGCCGCCCGCCCGCAGCCCGAGATAGAGGTCGTCGAAGATCTCGGCAGGCTCGTCGACCACGACCTGAGTGTATAGCCTGCCCCGGCTGTGGCCGGGCCTCGGACGCGACTGCTGCACCTCTCCGACCTGCACGTCGGCAGCCACGGACCGAAGCAGCTGGAGACGGGTCTCGCCGCCCTGATCGAGCGGGTCGCCCCGGAGCTGATCGTCGCCAGCGGCGACCTCACGCACCGCGGCCGCCCCGACCAGCACGACCGCGCCGCGGACTTCCTCCAGCGCCTCGGCCCGCCCGTTCTCGCCGTCCCCGGCAACCACGACATCCCGTACACCCCAATCGCGCGCTTCACGCGGACGTTCGAGCAGTTCGAGCGCCGCTGGCAGACCACGGAGCCGGTCCACCGGACCGAGCACCTCCACGTGGTCGGGCTGAACTCGGTGCGGCCCTGGCGCCACCAGTCCGGCGGGATTCGCAACGCGCAGATCGAGCACGCGGCCGAGGTCCTCGACGAAGCCGCGCCGGGGGCCCTCAAGGTGGTCGTCCTCCACCACCACCTGCTCGGTGCACCATGGCGCTCGAGGAAGAGACCGGTCGGCGGTCGGAGCCGCGTGCTTGCGGGGCTCGTCGACGCCGGCGCGGAGCTGATCCTCGCCGGGCACATCCACCAGGCCGCGGTCAGTGAGCGCCACGAGTTCGAGGTCGTCAGCGGCCCGGTCCGGGGTGTGACCGTGGCGATCGCGCCCGGCCTCGGCCAGCCGCGCCCGAGGCGCCGCGGGGAGGCTCGGGGCCTGCTCGTCTACGAGAGCGAGGACGACTCGCTCTCGGCCCACACCTACATCTGGCGCGAGAACGACTGGGAGCTCACCGCGGTCCGACGCTTCCCCCGCGGTCGCGATCCGCTCGCCGCCCAGCCGTCTCCCGCGACCAGTGAGCTCAGTACCAGCGGCCCCTAGCGAACCCGCCGAAGACGATGAGACCGATCAAAGCGACGATCAGGCCGATCCACCAGCTCCACACCAACGCGAGCACGATGCCCACGATGACGAGGATCCCGCCCAGACTGATCCCACCCATGCTGCTCCTTTCCGCCCCGGCGGTCCGGGGCTACGGCGTAACCGGCCGCCTGCCGACGACCATCCGGTAGATGACGAGCAAGATGATCGCGCCGACGATCGCGGTCAGCCAGCTGCTGATGTCGAAGAACTCGTCCAGCGGATCGGCGCCGAAGAGCGCCCCGGCGAGGAAGCCGCCGAGAATGGCGCCGAGGACGCCGATGATCGTGGTCACGATCAGGCCGCCAGGTTCGTCGCCGGGGATGATCGCCCGAGCGATGAGACCCGCCAGTAGACCGAGGATGATGAACGCGATGATGCCCATGCTTGCTTTCCTCCTTGGAGATGACCAGAACGGCATTCCCCGAGGAGCAGCGGTGAAAACTACGGCATCCGTCGGGCGTCAGGACCGGTGATGCCGCGCTTCTGGACGATTCGCCGGTAGGCGATCACGATCAGCGTCGCGGCGAGCACGGAGATGACGAAGATCCCGCCGCCGCCGAACCCGAGCGCGACGGCGACCGAAGCCGCCGACGATTGCCCCGACGATGCCGAACAGGATCGTCAGCCAGATCGGCATCGGGTCGGGGCCCGGAACGGCAAGACGGCCAAGCCCCCCGATGACGAGCCCCGAGATCAGGATGACGACGATCTCGGCCGAGACCCATGGCCGGACCCTAACGGCGGGCCCGCCGCCGAAGCGGCGGGCCCGCGCGCGATCGGTCTACGGAACCGCGATGATTCGGTCGAGCGCCGGGACTGCGATCCCGGCCGGCGCCGGCCGCTTCGAACGCGGCGACGAAGGCGTCGATGTCCTGGGCGCCGCCGAGGGCGTTCGTGCCCTCGTTGAAGATCGTGAAGCCGTCTCCGCCGGCTGCCAGGAAGTTGTTCATCGTCACGCGGAACGAGTCGGCCGGCCCGACCAGGACGCCGTCGACCCACATCCGCCCGATCTTTCCGTCGCAGGTCGCCGCCTCGGGTGCCTGCTCGTACCTGAACGTGGAGGAGATCTGCAGGATCCGCCTCACGGCCTGGCCGTGGCAGCCGATGAACTGCTGCTCGAGCAGGCGGCGGAGCATGTCGCCGGTCATCGTCTTCGTGACGAGGCTGTTGCCGAACGGCTGCACGGTGAACGCCTCGCCGTAGGTCACCTCTCCGGGCGCCTCGCCGCCGGAGGAGATGTCGCCGACCCGGAGGTCGGCCCGGATGCCACCCGGGTTCATGAACGCGAGCTGCGCTCCGCCGAGCCCGGCGCGGCTGCGTCGCGACGAGCTGCGCGTCGGCGATCACGTCGCCGAGCGTGGACTCACCGAACGCCGAGCCGGTCCGCGTGAGATCGCCTTGGATCCGGCCGATCACCCGGTTCGCGAGCGGCGCAGAGGCCGTGACGTACTGGTCGACGACCGCCTGGACCTGCGGATCTTCCTTCGACGGGTCGGGCACCCGGGTCACGCCCGGCCCCGGAGTGTTGAGCGCGTTCTCGACGATCGTGTTCTCGGCGCTCGCCTGCACCAGCTCGGCCGGTCCGGTCGTCGATCGTCAGCGTGATGTCGGTGAGGATCCGCCCGAATGACGACGCGCTCGTGATCAGGCGCGTGACGCCGCCGGCCGTGATCGTGCACCGGTACTCAGCGTGCGTGTGGGCGGAGACGATCACCTTGACCGCCGGATCGAGCCGGCTCGCAATGTCGGCGATCGGGCTGCCGACGAGGTTGCCGGCACACCCGTTCAGGGCCGCCCCAGTCGTCTGGAAGCCGCCCTCGTGGATGACGAGGACGATCGTCTTGACGCCGCGCCGCTTCGAGGCTCGGCACGACGCGGTTCGCCGCATCGGCCTCATCCTGGAAGGTGAGGCCCGCCACCCCGGTCGGCGTGACGATCGTCGGGGTACTCTCGAGCACCTCGCCGAGGAATCCGACCTTGAAGTTCTTCCGGCTCTTCGACCTGAACGTCTTGATCCCGTAGGCGGGGAACAGCGTCCTCCCGGTGGCGCTGACGACCACGTTGGTCGACAGATACTGGAAGTCGGCGCCCGGGTAGATGTTGGTAGGACCTGCGGCGATCGTCGTCGTCGTCGTCATCGTCGCCGCCCCGACGGGCGAGCGCGTACGGCGCGCCGGTGCAGCCGTCGGCGTGGCAGCCGCCCCGCTGGATGCGCAGCAGCTCGTCCTTGCCCTTGTCGAACTCGTGGTTCCCGACGGAGCCGAAGTCGACGTTCATCAGGTTGGAGGCGATCGTGATCGGCTCCTCGTGGAAGAGGCCGTTCGCCAGCGGGCTGGCGCCGATGTTGTCCCCTGCGAGCAGCGTCGCTGTCGGCGGCCGTACATGGCCTGACGATCCTTCACCGCCTTGGCCAGATAGGCCGCGCCACCGGCGAACTTGCCGTAGATGTTGAGCCCGCCGGCCTCGAGATTGCCGTGCAGGTCGTTGAAGGCCAAGAGGTGCACGTCGGTCGTCCGCACCTTCCGCGGCCCGTCGTCGTCGTCATCATCGTCGAAGTTGACCACCACTTGGTCCGAGAGCGACCGCGCGCCCGAGATGATCACGGGATCCGCAGCGGCCTTGTTCGGCGACGCGAGCGGCGCCGCCAGCACGACGCCGACCGCCACGAGCGCAAGAAGGAGCTGCAATTTCCAGCTCCGGGCCCAGTTCCTCATTTGGCTCTCCCCTTTCATGCGTCACAAGTCCTGGCCGAACTGCGCGCGTATGGTCTCACGGTTGTCCGCAGAATCCAAGCCGTGACCCAGATCGATACTGCGCTGGACAAGGAAGGTCAGGGCACGCTGCGCGGTCGCGCCCGGCGTGGCGAGGCTGGAGTCGCCGTCGTCGTCCTCGTCGTCGTGGCTGCAGCCGTCCTGCGGCCGCTTCTCGAAGACCTCCTCGACCGTCCCGCCGTCGCCCACTGGGCGACGATCTTCGTCTCGATCGCCGTCGCAGCCGCGCCGTTTCTGGTGCTCGGGGTGACGATCAGCGCCGCGATCGCCGCGTTCGTACCGGACGACTTCCTGCCTCGCGTGCTCCCCGAGCGCCCGGGACTTGCCGTTCCCGTCGCCGCGATTTCGGGTGCTGCCCTCCCCGGCTGTGAGTGCGGATCGGTCCCGATCGCCCGCCGGTTGATCGCCCGCGGCGCTCCGGCCGCCGCGGCCCTGACGTTCCTGCTCTCCTCGCCGGCGATCAACCCCGTCGTTCTCGTTTCCACCGCGGTGGCCTTCCCGGGCCAGCCGGAGGTCGTCGGCGCACGAGCGCTGGCGAGTTTGCTGGCCGCGATCGCGGTGGGTCTCGTCTGGGCTCGGTTCGGGCGCGACGCGCTGCTCGAGCGCGCCCGCCGCCGACATGGCCACGAGGGGCGCCGGCTGTCCGGTCCTGACGAGCACCGCCCAGCACGACCTGCTTCAGGCCGGAGGATTCCTGATCATCGGGGCTGCGACCGCCGCCACCCTTCAGACCGCCGTGCCGAGAAGCGTCCTCGACACGCTTGGCGATTCCGCACTGCTCTCCGTGCTCGTCCTGGCCGGCCTCGCGGTGCTGATGGCGATCTGCTCGGAGGCCGACGCCTTCGTCGCCGCCAGCCTCACGCAGTTCTCGCTCACCTCGCGCCTGGCGTTCATGGTCGTCGGGCCGATGGTCGACGTGAAGCTGATCGCCATGCAAGCAGGGACGTTCGGAGGCCGCTTCGCGCTTCGCTTCGCTCCGTTGACGTTCACCGCGGCGGTGGCCTCGAGCGTCCTCGTCGGCTGGTGGCTGCTGTGACCGCCGCCGGCGGAACGATCACCCTGCTCGTCGGCGCCGTACTGCTCCGGCTCACCGCTCACGGACACCTATCTGCGGTACGTCCGGCCGGAGCTGGGCCCGTGGCTGCTCGTCGCCGGGGTCGCCGTCGTCGCCCTCGGCGCCGCGACGCTCGTCTGGTCGCTCCGCCACGGGGACGAGCCCGATCCCAACGCCCACGGCCACGAGCACGGCGTCGGCCCGGGCTGGCTGCTGCTCGCGCCGATCGCCGCCCTGCTGCTCGTCGCGCCGCCCACCCTCGGGGCCTACGGCGTCGAGCGAGCGGCGAACGTCGACATCACGCTCGGGTGCGCCCGTCTTCGACCCGCTCACGCAGAGGCGCCGCGCCGCATCCGATGGGGCTGCTCGAGTTCAGTCAGCGCGCCGTTCGAGCGGGACGGCGTCACCTTCAACGGAGCGTCGGTGGAGCTCACGGGCTTCGTGGCCAGGGCCGAGGAGCCGCGGCTTCCGGCTTGCGCGCTACCAGATCGCCTGCTGCGCCGCCGACGCTGCGCCGGTGGTGGTCCGCGTGGTCGGCACCGCCGGCGATCCACCGTCGCTCGACCAGTGGGTGACCGTGACCGGCACGTTCAAGCCCGGAGGCGAAGAGCTTCCGGAGCTCGCCGCGACGAGCGTCGTCGAGATTCCGGCTCCCGACGACCCCTACGAGTAGGCCTAGGCCGCCGCTTCCGCAGCCGCCTGGAGCTCGCGCCGGAGCTCCTTGATCTCGTCGCGGAGCTTCGCCGCGTACTCGAAGCGGAGCTCCTCCGCGGCGGCGAACATCTCCTCTTCGAGCGTGACGATCAGGCGCTCGAGCTCGGCCGGCTCCATCCCCTCCGCCTTCGCCCGCGCCCGGCGGCTGCCTCTCGGCACGGTCGGCGACTCGAGCGAGAGGAACTCCGCGATGTCGGAGACGCCCTTCTGGATCGACTCCGGCGTGATCCCGTGCTCCTCGTTGTAGGCGAGCTGGACGGCGCGGCGTCGATTCGTCTCGTCGAGCGCCCCGATGATCGCCTCGGTCTGCTTGTCGGCGTACATCAGCACGCGGCCGTTGGTGTTCCGCGCGGCCCGCCCGATCGTCTGGATCAGCGCAGTCTTGCCGCGGAGGAAGCCCTCCTTGTCGGCGTCGAGGATGGCCACCAGCGACACCTCGGGCAGGTCGAGCCCCTCGCGCAGCAGATTGACGCCGACGAGCACGTCGTACTCGCCGAGCCGGAGCTCGCGGATCAGCTGGATCCGGTCGAGCGTGTCGATCTCCGAGTGGAGGTAGCGCGCCTTGACGCCCGACTCCAGCAGGTAGTCGGTCAGGTCCTCGGCCATCTTCTTCGTCAGCGTCGTCACGAGCACCCGCTCGCCGGCCTCCTCGCGGCGGCGGATCTCGTTGAGCAGGTCGTCGATCTGGTTGCGCGTCGCGCGCAGCTCGACGTCCGGGTCGACGATCCCCGTCGGGCGGACGAGCTGCTCGGCCACGCGCGTCGAGTGCCGCAGCTCGAACGGCCCCGGCGTCGCGGAGACGAAGACCATCTGCGGCACCTTCGCCAGGAACTCGTCGAAGCGCAGCGGCCGGTTGTCGAGCGCCGAGGGCAGGCGGAAGCCGAAGTCGACCAGCGTCTGCTTGCGTGAGCGGTCGCCCTCGTACATCCCGCCGATCTGCGGCACCGTCTGGTGCGACTCGTCGATGAAGACGACGAAGTCGGACGGGAAGTAGTCGATCAGCGTGTACGGCGCCGAGCCCGGCGGGCGTCCGTCGAGGATCCGCGAGTAGTTCTCGATCCCGTTGCAGAACCCGAGCTCCACCATCATCTCGACGTCGTACTCGGTGCGCTGGCGGAGCCGGTGCGCCTCGAGCATCTGGCCCTTCGACTCGAAGAGCTTCACCTGCTCCTCGAGCTCGTGGCGGATCTCCTCGACCGCGCGCTCGATCGTCGGCTTCGAGGTCACGTACTGGGTCGCCGGGAAGATGTTCAGGTACTCGAGCCGGCCGTAGACCTCGCCCGAGAGCGGGTCGAAGTGCGTGATCTCCTCGATCTCGTCGCCGAACATCGAGATCCGGTAGGCCGACTCCTCGTAGGCCGGCTGGATCTCGATCACGTCGCCCTTCACGCGGAAGCGGCCGCGGCCGAGGAACGCGTCGTTCCGCGTGTAGTGGATGTCGATCAGCTTGCGGAGCATGACGTCGCGGTCCTGCTCCTCGCCGACGTGCAGGGCGACGAGCCGCGCCTCGTACTCCTCGGGCGAGCCGAGGCCGTAGATCGCCGACACCGACGCGACGATGATCGTGTCCCGGCGAGAGAGCAGCGACGAGGTCGCCGAGTGGCGCAGCCGGTCGATGTCGTCGTTCCGCGAGCTGTCCTTCTCGATGTAGAGGTCGGCCTGCGGGACGTACGCCTCCGGCTGGTAGTAGTCGTAGTAGGAGACGAAGTACTCGACCGCGTTGTCCGGAAAGAACTCCCGGAACTCGTTGCAGAGCTGGGCGGCGAGCGTCTTGTTGTGCGCGATCACGAGCGCCGGCTTGCCGACCTTCTCGATCGTCCAGGCCATCGTCGCCGTCTTGCCCGTCCCCGTCGCTCCGAGCAGCGTCTGGAACCGGTCGCCCGCCTCGAGCCCTTCCGCGATCGTCTCGATCGCCTGGGGCTGGTCGCCGGTCGGCCGATAGGCGTCTGCTGTCTTGAGCGCGGTCATCGCTCTAAGGCTAGAGCAGGCTGCTCCGGCTCCCGAGCACGGAGCGCCGCCAGCGCAATGCCGGCCATCACGACCGTCTGCACCACGGCGCACAGGGCGAAGACGGGCTCGACGCCGAAAGCGTCCAGGAGCGGGCCGGCGCCCAGGATCCCGATCGGCATCGCGAGCGCGTAGAGCGTCATCAGGCTCGTCATGACCGTGCCGCGAAGGGCAGGCGGGATCCGGAGCGTGAAGATCGCATGGATGCTCGGGTTGATGAGGCCGTTGGCGAGGCCGGATGCGAAGAGCGCGGCCACGGCACCGGCGGCCGGCAGCTCGACGACGAGCAGCCAGAGCGGGAGCGCCTGCGCGAGCGCGACTCTCGCGATCAGCGTCAGCCCGTCGATCCGCTTGACCAGGCGATAGGCGACGACGTTCCCCAGCACCGCGCCGAGACCGAAGGCCGCGAAGAGCACGCCGACGATCCTCGGATCGGAGTCATAGCGGGCGACGACGAGGACCGGCAGCGCGACGAAGATCGCCTGCCAGGCGAGGTCGCCGACGATGAAACAGAAGCGCCAGACCCGGATCAGCGGCTCGTGCGCGACCCAGCGGAGCCCGGCGAGCACTCCGCGCTCCTCGGCCGTCCGCGGCGAGCAGGCTCGGTCGCCGGTACGAAGAGCGCGACCAGGAGCACCGAGACGACGTACGTCGCGGCGTCGACGACGAGAACGGTCGGCGCACCGATGAAGCCGATCAGGACTCCCGCCGTGACCGGGCCCAGCAGGAGCGTGATCCGCGTCGCGCCCTGGAAGAGCGCGCTGGCCTGGCTCACCGTCGCCTCTTCCTCCCCGAGGAGCTCCGGCAGGATCATCCGCTGCGCCGCGAAGTAGGGCGCGCTGAATGCGCCGAGCACGAACGCGACGGCGATGAGCAGCCCGAGCGAGAGCGCGTCCGACCCAGTACAGGACCGGGATCGAGAGCATCAGCGGCCCGCGCAGCGGCGTCGCACAGGAGCATCGTTCGTCGAGCTCCGAGACGGTTCAGCAGCCGCCCGCTCGGAAAGCCGACGAGCGCAAGACCCACGGCCTCGGCGGCCATCACCAGACTCATGCGCGTCGCCGAGCCCGTGGTCGTCAGGACGAACCACGGCAGCGCGACCCAGGTCATCTGCGCGCCCGTCGTCGAGATCACCTCGGCGGCGAGGAGCGCGCGCAGGGCGCCGCTGCGGAGGATGCTGACTTCCACTACGCCGCCTCCGTGACCTCGCGCAGCCGCGGAATCGGCGAGACCAGGAGCCAGAGCACGCCCAGGAGCGCGCCGAGGACGCCGATCCAGAGCGCCGCCTGGAGGCCGAGCACCGTGCCGAGCGCGCCGCCGAGCAGCGCGCCGATCGGGCGGATCCCGTAGTTCACGAACCGGAACGTCCCCGCCGTCCTGGCCCGAATCCGGTCGGGCGTCCGCAGGAACGTCATGCTCGCCGCCGAGACGTCGAAGATCATGACGCCGACGCTGGAGAAGAACTCGGCCGCGCCGAGCTGGAGGCCGAGCTGAAGCTCGGAGCCGGACGCGATCGGCACGAGGATGAGCGGAGCGGGAAAGAGCACCGACCCGAGCACGACCGACCGCCCGATGCCGATCGCCTGCTCGAGCCTCGGCGCAATCAGTGCGCCGAGGATGCCGCCGACGGCGCCCGCGCCGAGCGCGATGCCAAGGGTTCCCGGTGCGACACCCAGCTCCCTGGTCGCGTAGAGGACGAAGATCGCGTGGAAGACGAAGTTGAAGAGGTTGACCGTCGCCGAGCAGGCGAGGTCGGCGCGGATCACGACGTCACGGAGGACGAAGCGCAGCCCGTCGCGGAGGCTCGCGAGCACGCCGTTGCCGTCCTGCTCGACCGGCGGCTCCTGCACGCGGAGACGGGTGAGGAACAGGGCGGAACCGAGAAACGAGAAGGCATCGACCAGCAACGTGACGGGCGCGGTGAGCGCCTGGACGAGGAACCCCGCGGCCGCCGGTCCGGTGACGAACGACACCGCGCGGCTCAGGCTCAGCTTGCTGTTCGCGTCGACCACGTCGCGGCGCGGCACGACCGCGATGAAGAGCGCCGGCCAGCTGACCTCGAACAGGACCGCGAAGGTCCCGACCGCGAACGCGACCGCGTAGAGCTGCGGGAAGCTCAGCAGGTCGAAGGCGGCGGCGAGCGGGACCGAGGCGAGCAGCAGAGCCCGGCCGACGATCGGCGACGATCATCAGGCGCCGCCGCCGGCGCGAGCGCTCGATCCAGACGCCCGCAAAGAGCGAGAAGAACAGGTGCGGCAGCAGCTCGGCGGCGACGAGGAAGCCCATCTGGGCGGCCGAGGCGTCCAGCGTCAGCACGGCGACGAGCGGCAGCGCCAGCAGGGTGATCTGGTCGCCCACCTGCGAGATCGACTGCGCCGCCCACAGCTTCAGGAACTCGGGCTGCCTGAGCAGCGGAGGCGGCTCGGGGGCCGCCTCCGGCGTCGCCGGATCGATCTGGGTCATGCCCGGCGGACGGAGATGTCGCCGCTCATGGTCACGGCGCTCAGCTCGATGAGCGGCCCCTCGTCGGTCTCGACGGGTGCGCCGGACTCGAGCTCGAGCTCGGAGGACGTTTCCCCGGAGAGCGACTGGGCGTCGACCCAGAGCCGCGAGCCCTTCGCGATCCCCACTTCGATGTCGCCAGAGGCCGAGTTGACCTTGACGTCTCCCTCGACGACACGGCGGAGCTCGATGTCTCCCGAGGCCGTGTTGACCTGGAGGGCTCCGGCCGCATCGTCAATTTGAACGTCGCCGGACGCGGAGTTCACCTTCGCCGAACCGACGTGAGCGATCTCGATGTCGCCCGAGGCGGTATCGACCTTGGCCTCGCCCTCCACGCGCTCGAGCTCCACGTCGCCCGAGGCGACACTGAGATTCACGTCCGCGAAGCGGCCGCGGCCGCGGATATCCGCTGAGGCGAGCTCCGCGCTCAGCTCGGCCCCGTGCGGAACCGTGACGTCGACGCGGTAGTGACCGTTCCGGCGGAAGACTCCCAGGCCCCGGCCGCGCTCCACCTCGACGAAGACCTCGAAGCCCTCGCCGCGCGGCCGTGACTCGATCCTGGCGTCCCGCTCGAGGTCCTCGGCGTCGCGGCCACGCACCTCCAGCTCGACCGTCGTCTCCTCGACATCGCCGGTCTGGACGTCGACATCGCCTGACGGGATCTGGATCTGCAGCCGAACCGGGCCTGGCGTTGAAAAGGTCTCGGTCCTCATCGCCGCCTCTTCGGCCGCCGCCGCGGCGGCCGCTCGTCGATCTTCACCTCGACGTGACCGAACGGAAGTTGGAAGAACATCTGTCCTCCTCTCAGCCCCGGGCGTAGCCCGTCAGGCGTTTGCTGGTGCGGCGCGGCGGGGGCGCCGCGCTGCGGGACAGGGACCGAACGAGCCAGGCGTTCAGCGACGTGCCGACGTCGGCGGCGGCTTCCTCGAGCTCGCGCTTGAGGCTGTCGGGCAGGCGCAGCGTGATGCGCGCGGTCAGCCCGTCCTCGACGGGGACGGTCGGCTCTTCGGCCGGCTCGGCAGGAACGTAGACCAGTTGCGGGTCGGGCCCGACGAGCCGGACCTCGACGTGGCCCTCGGGCAGCTGCGCGCTGATCTCCAACGCCGCTTCTCCGAGGGCCTCCATCAAGCGAAGGCCGGCGGAGCCGCGGAGCGCCTGAATCAGGCGCTCCGCGGCCTCGGCGACCGCGTCTCCCCCGAGTGCAGCCACCGAAGCGAGGTCTCGCTCGAGCTTCTCGACGAATTTTGCCGTCTCCATGACATCATTATGACATCACTTCGGCATCTGTCAAGCATCATCGTAAGATCGGCTTATGGAGCGGTGTCCGAGCTGCGGCCAGGAGAACCCGGACGGGTTCCGCTTCTGCGGCGCCTGCGGGACGGCTCTGAGCGCACCCCAGCCGTCACGCGAGGTGCGGAAGACGGTGACGGTGCTCTTCTGCGACGTCTCCGGCTCGACGGCGATGGGCGAGCGGCTCGACCCCGAGTCGACCCGGCGGGTGATGACGCGCTACTTCGACGCGATGCGGGCGGCGATCGAGCGCCACGGCGGCACGGTCGAGAAGTTCATCGGCGACGCGGTGATGGCGGTCTTCGGCGTCCCGGTCGTCCACGAGGACGACGCCCTGCGCGCGGTTCGGGCCGCTACTGACATGCGCGCCGCCCTGACCGAGCTCAACGAAGAGCTCGAGCGCGACTGGGGCGTCCGGATCGAGAGCCGGATCGGCGTCAACACCGGTGAGGTCGTCACGGGCGAGGGCGAATCGCTTGCCACCGGGGACGCGGTCAACGTCGCCGCGCGGCTCGAGCAGCTCGCCGCACCCGGCGAGACGCTGCTGGGCGAGTCGACCCACCGCCTCGTGCGCGATGCCGTCACTGCCGAACCGGCCGAACCGTTGGCCGCGAAAGGGAAGGCCGAGGCGGTCGCCGCTCACCGGCTCACTGGACTCGTCGAGGGCGCCGAGTTCATCCCGCGCCGGCTGGACTCGCCGCTCGTCGGCCGGGAGAACGAGCTCGCGCAGCTCCAGCGGGCGTTCGACCACGCGGTCTCGGAGCGCGTCGCCTACCAGTTCACGCTGCTCGGGGCGGCCGGCATCGGCAAATCGCGGCTCGTCCGCGAGCTGCTCGACCGCGTCGACGCGAGGCTGCTCGCCGGCCGCTGCCTGCCCTACGGCGAGGGCATCACGTACTGGCCGCTCGCCGAGATCGGCCCGCTAGCCGCGGAGATCGACTTCGAGGCGAACCGAGACGAGATCGCCCTGCAGACACGCCGCATCCTCGAGCGCCTTGCACGCGAACGGCCGCTCGCTCGTCGTCTTCGACGACCTGCAGTGGGCTGAGCCGACCTTCCTCGATCTGATCGACCACATCAGCGATCTCGCCCGAGACGCGCCGATGCTCCTCGTCTGCTCGCCCGGCCGGAGCTGCTCGACCTCCGGCCCGGCTGGGGAGGCGGGAAGCTCAACGCGACGACGATGCTGCTCGAGGGCCTATCGGAGGCTGAGGCCGCCGAGCTCGTCGACAATCTCTTCGCGT
>CAVXTG010000012.1:0-227079 GCA_963764595.1 uncultured Actinomycetes bacterium
AGCTCCGATTTGCTCCAGCCGAGCTGCTCGAGACCGACGATCGCGATGGCGCCGCCTGCGTTGATGACGTAGTCCGGCGCATAGAGGATCCCGCGCGCGTGCAGCGAGTCGAGCTGTTTCCAGTTCGGCCAGCTGATTGTTGGCTGAGCCGGCGACGATCCGGCAACGAAGGCGCGGGACAGTCTGAACGCTCAAGGTGCCGCCGACCGCACGGGCGCGTCGACGACGTCGCAGGTCTGTCTCGAAGAGTTGGTCGGCGGGCAAAGCCGCGCCGCCGACCCGCTTGGCGACGGCATCGGCGCGCCCGGGATCGATGTCGGTGACGAGGACCGAGGCACCGGAGCTCGCGAGTTGCTCTGCGAGCGGCGTACCCACCGCACCTGCACCTTGGACGACGACGGTTCGGCCTTCAAGGTCGTCCGATCCGAAGACGTGGGCGAGGCTGGCACGGATGCCGTGGTAGACACCGACGGCCGTCGAAGGGCCGGGATTCCCCGAGCCGCCGCCGGCTTCGACCGAACGACCGAAGACGTACTCGGTTCTCTCGCCGATGACGTCCATGTCGGCCGGACCGGTGTTCATGTCCGAGCTGGTCAGGAAGGTGCCACCCAACGACGCGATGAGATCGGCGTAGCGAAGGAGTAACTCGCGGCGCTGCGCTCCGCTCGCGAGCTCCGGAACCGCAATCACCGCCTTGCCGCCGCCGAACGGTAGACCTGCGACCGCCATCTTCGACGTCATCGCGGCGGACAGGCGCATCGCGTCCTGGAGCGCCTCGGCCGGCGTGTCGTACACCTTCATTCGCGTGCCGCCGCCCGCGGGACCGAGGCGGGTCGAATGAAGGCACACGAAGATCCAGGCCATCGCTCTCCCGGTCGCGGTGTATTACGGCCGTTTCCCCGTCCCACGTCCCGAGCAGCTCTTCGAAGGTCGGCACGCTTCCATTCGATCACAGCCGCGGGGCCGGCGCTAACGGGCCGCTCGTGCGTGGCGCCTGTACCACCCTTCGCCGGCGTGGGTGCTCCGGCGGATCTGTTCGCGCTCCTCGGCCTCGTCCTGGTTCTCGGCCCGGATTGACGCTTCGAGCGCGATGTCCGCTCGGCGGAACGGGATGACCTGCACCAGTGGGGTGCCCTTCTTGAGCGTGTAGACACCGTCGTCGGCGACCGCGACGAACGGGAAGTTGACCGGAGACCGGTAACTGTCCGTGTCGACCAGGCCGCTCAGCACTTCGATGACACCGTTGGGCCGATTGATCGGCGGGGGGAAGAGAGAGCTCCAGCCTTTCGGCGTGACGATCGTCCAGTAGTTGTGGAATTCATCGGTGGGTGGGGCTCGTAGGGACTGCCAGCGATCTGGAAGGCGCCATGGTTGCTCACCAGCTCGCGGTCGAACTCCCAACCGGCCGTGACGGTCTGCCCGCCCTCGCTGATCTCCAGCCTCACCGGCGTGGCCAGCGGGATGACCCAGCCGGCGGACATGGCATCGACGAAGGGCAGGCAGCGTTTGACCGTCAGGCCGTTGTTCGTCGCGGACACCTCAGACTCGTCGACTCCCGGCAGGTGGCGAAACCAGGCCGGCAGGACGCCCCTGGCCGGCACTGGCTCAGCGATGAGTCCCTTGTCTTCCGGTCTGCAGAGGAACTCGATCACGGGGCGCGGCCGAAGCATCGTCAGCTCGAATTGGAGCTCGAGTTCGAGCTAGAGTTGGTGCTCGAGTTGAGCTCGAGTTGCTGCTCGAGTTGGAGCTGGAGTTGCTGCTCGAGTTCGAGCTTGGTTGGAGCTCTGGTTCGAGCTCTGGTTCGAGCTCGAGTTCGAGCTCTGGTTCGAGCTCGAGTTGCTGCTCCAGTTCCAGCTCGAGTTGCTGCTGCGGTTCGAGCTCGTAGTGGCCCGGCCCCGCAGCTTTCGTGACTGGCGGTTGATGGTGCGCCGGTTGGACACGGCGCGGGCGCGCCACCACTCGATCGGCTTGCCCTCGATCTTCCGCCCCACGACCCGCACCTGCGTCGACGCTGGCTTGGAGTCGCTCGGTGCGTCGGCGGCGGTTCGCGCTGCCTTCAGGTAAATCGGTGCTGCCGTCGCCTGGTCGTCTTGCGACCGCTCCGACAGGGGATCGAGGGCAGCGCCCACCGCAAGCCCGAGAGCGCCGAGCGCTCCGGCGTAGATCGCCCGAATCCTCTTGTCTAGGAATGCCATCTCGTACCTCCTCGCTCGGTGACGAGGCCAGCGTGTCCGGCGCGCCTCAGACGGCGATAAGGCGACCTTGAGAGTTCGGTAAGGCGACCCTGAGAGTTTTCTCACTCTCGCCTTACCAAGCTCTCAGAGCCGGCTTAGTGCCGCCTCAGCGGTGCCGGAGACACTGGCCTCCCGTCATCGAACGAGGAGGTGAGACGTGAGAATCACCCTGACAGTCCCGGCGCTTACGTCGTCGATCGGGCCGAACTCGAACTCGAACTCGGGCCGGCGTCGCCGGCGCCGGCGCAGGCGTCGCCGCCGCTTCCGCAGGCGCGGCACGAACACCTAGGCGCGCTTGCCCGCCGAGCCGAAGCGTTCCGGGAGGGGCACCGCCGGCGGCGGGGCCCCTCCCAGCGGTATGCGAAGGGGTCTTCGATCACTTCGGCGCCTGTTCGCGCCCGCGGAGGCGGGCCACGGCGTCGTCGCTGCCGCCCCGGGCGTTCCGGTGCGGACGCTTTTCCGCCGCTTCTGGCCGTTCGCACGACCGCTTCGACGTGCGCTCGCCGTCAGCGTGCTCGTGCTCCTCGCGGTGCCGGCCGTGGAGGCGGCGCAGGTGTGGCTCTTCAAGGTGCTGGTCGACGAGGCGCTCGTCCCCGCCGACCTCGGCCCTCTCGGCTGGATCGCGATCGCGTACTTGGTCCTGTTCCTGGCCGGCGCCGTCCTGTCCTTCGCGGACGAGTATCTCGGTGCCTGGGTCGGAGAGCGCTTCATCCTCTCCGTCCGGCGCCGGGTCTACCGCCACCTGCTTCGCCAGTCGCCGGACGTGCTCGACCGGAGACGGCTCGGCGACACGCTCACCCGCGTGTCTGGCGACGTCCAAACGATCGAGTCGTTCCTGCTCGCTGGGGTTGGGGAGGCGATCTCAGCATCCGCCCGCATCGTCCTCTTCGCCGGCGCGCTCTTCTACCTGCAGTGGGACCTGGCGCTCGTGTCGCTCGTGGTGGCGCCTCTCTTCTGGCTCTCCGCGCGTCGTTTCTCCGGTCTGATCAGGGACGCCGCGCGTGAGAAGCGTCGCCGCGCGGGATCGCTTGGCGCGGTCGCGGAGGAAGGGCTTGCGAATGCCGCACTCGTACAGACGAACAATCAGGAAGCCGCCGAGCACGCTCGCTTCGAGCGCGAGAGCGAGGGAATCATGCGCGCCGAGCTCGCAGCCACCCGGCTGCGCGCGCTCTTCGCGCCCCTTGTCGAGCTGATCGAGCTCGCGGGGGTGCTCCTCGTGCTCGCCTGGGGGACGTGGGCGCTCTCGAGCGGGAATCTGACGCTCGGAGGGCTCCTCGCCTTCCTTGTCTACCTCGGGCTCTTGTATCGCCCGGCGCGCGACCTCGGGCACGTCGCGACCGGCGTCTTCGACGCCGCCGCGGCCGCCGAGCGTGTGCTCGAGCTGCTCGACCGCGAACCGCTCGTCGATGAGTCCCCGCGGGCACGGCGGCTGCCGCGGGCCCGCGGCGAGCTCGAGCTCGACGGCGTCTCGTTTCGGTACCCCGGCACCGCCGCTCCGGCGCTGGCGGCCGTCTCGCTGCATGTCGAGCCGGGCGAGACGCTGCTGGTCTCCGGGCCGAGCGGAGCGGGGAAATCGACCATCGCCCGCCTGCTCGTTCGCCTCTACGACCCCGAACACGGAGCGGTGCGGCTCGACGGCATCGATCTCCGCAACCTCACGCTGGAGTCCGTTCGCGCGAACATCGGCGTGCTGCTGCAGGAGCAACTGCTGTTCGATGCCACAGTTCGCGAGAACGTCGCCTACGGCCGCCCTGACGCAACCGATGAGGAGCTGCTCGCGGTCGCACGCGCAACCGGCGTCGACGAGCTCGTCGACGCGCTACCAGGCGGCTACGACACCCCTGTCGGCCAGCGTGGGCGCGCGCTCTCGGGGGGCCAGCGACAGCGCGTGGCGCTGGCGCGCACGCTCCTGCGCGACACGCCCGTCGTCGTCCTCGACGAACCCTTCACCGGCCTCGACGACGAAGGCGCACGCCGTCTGCTTCCGGCGCTGCGTGCCCTCCGCCACGGCCGAACAACGATCTACATCAGCCATCACCCGATTGCTGCCGAGCTCGCCGACCGGACGGTCGAGGTCGCCGACGGCCGGGTCCTGACTCCCGACGCGATCGCAGTTCCGGCCCATGCTTGAGATCACGCCATCGCTGAGCGAGCTTCTTGCCGCCCGCGGATACGAGCTGCTCGACCATATCCACCGCAGCCGTGCCTTCGACGTCCACGACGCCTGGAGCGTCGAACGCCACTGTCGCTGTGTGATCAAGACTCCACGGCCGGACCGGCTTGACGACCACGTTGTGCTGCAACGCCTCGAGCGCGAGGGTCGACTGCTCCACGGGCTTACGCACCCGCACATTCTCCGGGGTTACGAGACTCTTCCCGCCCCGCTCCCCGCCATCGTCACGGAGACGCTGCGCGGTCAGACGCTCTCGCGCCTGCTCGCCGAGTCGAAGCGCTTGTCGTCGGCCGAGGCGGCCGTGCTCGGGCTGCAGTTGTGCTCGGCGATCGCCTACCTCCACGAGCAGGGCTATCTTCACCTCGATCTGAAGCCGTCGAACATCGTCGTCGACGCCGGCCGCGCGATCGTCGTCGACCTCAGCATCGCGCAGCCGCCGGGCCACGGGTCGCCCGGGCTCGGCACCTGGTGCTACCTCGCGCCTGAGCAGGCGATCGGGGGGCGGCTGGGCCCGCCGGCGGACGTGTGGGGCATTGGAGCAGTGCTGTTCGAGGCGCTGACGGCCCGGCCACCCTTCGAGGACGACGAGCAGGGGGAGGACACGTACGTCACGAGTGACTGGGAGCCGGACGACTATCCGCAGCTCACAATGCGCGCACCGCTGGTCGCCGGCCTTGCCTGCGTCGCGGCCTCGCTGGCGAGCGCCGTGGATCGCTGCCTCGCGCCCGACCCGGCACGCCGTCCCTCGGTCGCCGAGTTGTCGACTGCGCTAGAGGCCGTCCCAGGCGCAGGGTCGCCTCGGGCAGTTCGAACGTCGGCGTGAGCCGGCCGGTCGACGTGGCGATGACGATAATGGAGCGGATTGGAGCGATGACGACGCCTCGGCCTATGCCGACTGACGAGACGACCGCTCCGCAAGCCACGCCGCAAACGACGTCACGCTTTGGATTGCGAGCTCGGATGCTTTTTGCGCACGTCGGCCTGCTCGCGATCGCCGTAATCGCGTCGGTGCTCGTCGCCCGTCAGCTGCTCCTGGTTCGTCTGGAGGATCGGATCGACCACGACCTCGAACAAGAGGTCTCCGAGCTGCGACTGCTGGCACAAGGGCGCGACCCTCAGACCGGCGAGCCGTTCGGGACGGATGTGCGGCGCGTCTTCGAGGTCTTCCTCCAGCGCAACATTCCCGCGCGCAACGAGGTTCTCGTCACCTATGTCGGCGGTCGGCCTTACCGGCGCTCGTCGGCGCTACGCGCCTCTCCCTACCGGCTCGATCAGGATCCCGAGCTGACCGCGCGCTGGGGGCGGCTCGAAGGGGTCGACCAAGGGGAGATCTCGACGCCGGGCGGGCAGTTCCGGTACCGCGCCATTCCTGTGCGGAGCGCAGGTACCCCGGCGACCTTCGTCGTCGGCATCTTCCGCGATCGTGAGGCGGAGGAGCTGAACGACGCCATCACCGCCCTCGCCGGGGTCGGGCTGGCACTGCTGCTCGCCGGATCCGTGCTCGCCTGGCGGCTGGCAGGGGGCGTGCTCAGACCGGTCCGCGCTGTCACGTCAACGGCGCGGTCGATCAGCGGCACGTCGCTCGAGCGGCGCATCCCCGTTCAGGGAAGCGACGAGATCGCGCAGCTCGCCGCGACCTTCAACGAGATGCTCGACCGGCTCGAGCGTGCCTTCGAAACGCAACGGCACTTCCTGGACGACGCGGGGCACGAGCTCCGGACGCCGCTCACGATCGTGCGCGGGCAGCTGGAAACGCTCCCAACCGATCCGGTCGCACGAGCCCGCACGATCGATCTCGTCCTCGACGAGGTCAAGCGGATGGGCAGGATGGTCGACGACCTGATCCTGCTCGCCCAGTCCGACGAGCCCGACTTCCTGCGGGTCGCGTCAGTCGACGTCGCCGCGTTGACGAACGACTTGTACGCGAAGGCGCAAGCGCTCGGCGATCGCAACTGGCGAATCGACGCTCTCGGCCACGGCATCATCGTCGCCGACCGCCAGCGACTGACGCAAGCCGTCGTACAGCTGGCGCAGAACGCGGTCGAGCACACCGAGGAGGACGACGAGATCGGGCTCGGATCGGCCGTCACGCCCGGCGCGGCTCGCTTCTGGGTGCGCGATACCGGCTCGGGCGTCGCCCCCGAGGACCGCGAGCGAATCTTCGCGCGGTTCGAGCGCGGATCGAACGAACATCGTGAGGGCGCCGGCCTCGGGCTCGCCATCGTCTCGGCCATCGCCCGGGCTCACGGGGGACGAGTCGAGCTCGACGGCGGCGCTGGAGCAAACTTCTCGATTACCGTCCCCACAGACCAGCCGGAACGAGAGGGGCTGCCGACGTGACCAGGATCCTGATCGCCGAAGACGAGGTCCGCATCGCCTCGTTCATCGAGCGAGGCCTGAAGGCGGAGGGCTACGCGACGAAGGTCGTCGGCGACGGCGATTCGGCTTTGTCGCTCGCTCGCTCGGGCGAGTTCGACCTAATGATCCTCGACCTCGGGCTCCCGCGCCAAGACGGGCTCGATGTGCTGCATGCGCTTCGTGACGAGGGCACAGCGATTCCGGTGGTCATTCTCACGGCTCGCAGCAGCACGCCGGAGGTCGTCAGCGGGTTCGAAGGCGGCGCGGACGACTACATCACAAAGCCGTTCAGCTTCGACGAACTGCTCGTTCGCCTGCGGGCGCGACTCCATCGAGAGCGGGCTCCCGAGACCACGGTACTCCGAGCCGGAGACGCCGAGCTCGACCTGCGTTCACGCCAGGTCACGATCGAGGGGGAGAGCCTGGAGCTGAGCGCTAGGGAGTTCACGCTCGCCGAGATGTTCTTCCGCCACCCCGGTCAGGTCCTCAGCCGGGAGCAACTTCTGAGCCGCGTGTGGGGCTACGACTTCGACCCCGGCTCGAACGTCGTCGACGTGTACGTCGGCTACCTGCGCAAGAAGCTCGGCAAGGAGCGGATCGTGAACGTCCGCGGGATGGGCTACAAGCTCGACCCCGAGCCCCCGTAACCGCCGCCGGCGACAGCGCTAAGCGCGGCGAGTTCGTGGCGCCGGTCAGGCCGTGAGCAGCGACTCCAGTTTGGGGAGCATCATCTCCCACGCTTGGCGGCCCATGTCGGCCGTTCCCGGCGGGTGAGGGCCCTCTCGGACCACAAGCCGTGTCTTGCCGTCTTCGTCGTGGAACTCCACCCGGAGGTTCGACGGCCAGGGGTCGGGCTGACCGGGAATCCCGTCCCAGGCCCCGCTAGTCGTGAGCAGTTCGTTGTCGACGACCTCGACGAAACGGCCGTCGAACCCTGACCGCATCGACGGATCGGCCTCGCCGACCATCGTGAAGCGCTGCCGCCCTCCGACCCTGGGGTCGAGCTCGACGGAGTCGCGGTCGACTGGGAACCCGGCCGGGCCATACCACTCGGCAAACTGGCCCGGATCGGTGAACGCCTGGTAGACGCGCTCGGGCGACGCGTCCAAGACTCTGGTGATCTCGATGTCGTACGCGGGCATCTCGTCCATCTGGTCTAGAGACCCGGCAGGCCCTGAAAAGTCATCGGTGGTCGGTCTACGAAGTCTGCTGCGCGGCCATGACCGCGTCGAGGCGCTCGAGACTGGCGGCCGGCCACAACGCCTTCGAGTCGTAGTAGGCCTCGAACGCCGGCACCGAGTCGGGAAGCGTGACCCAGGGCAGCTTCGATCGCGTGAAGATGTGAACGTCGGGCGCGATTGCAGCCGGGTCGTCGAGCGTCCCGGCGCGAACGAACCGCACCTCGGGGCGGCCGTAATCACTGAAGACCGCTACCTGGCAGCCCGGGCATCGCGAGATCGTCTGCATGCTGCCGTCGTCGCGAGGCACTTCGACCGGCTGCGGGTCGCCGGCCAGGAGCTCCACTCGGTCGGCCTCGATCAGCAGGTTGATGACGAACGCGCTTCCGGTCTGTCGCTGACAGTTCAGGCAATGGCAGCAGTGGATGAAAAGCGGATTGGACGTCAAGCGGTAGCGAACCGCCCCGCAGGCACAGCCACCCTCACGGGTAACGCTCATGGTTTCCTCCTCGTTGGAATGAGCGATGGAATCCGGACTGTAGGCAGGAAGAGAGCGGCGGACTGGGACATCGGGCGGATTATCCGGACCGAATACGATCGCGGCCGATGTACCTGTCCCTGTCGCTCGAAGTCCGTCCCACCGGGTGGGAGCTGCGCGTTCAGAACGACGGCTTGGAGCCGGTCAGGCTCACCTTCCCAACCGCCCAGCTCGGGGACGTGGTGCTCCGGCAGGACGGCGTCGAGCGGTGGCGTTGGAGCAACGGCAAGCTGTTCGCACAGGTCATCAGCGAGCGCGAGCTTGCTCCGGCAGAGGAGTGGTCATTTTCCCTGCAGGGAGGACCAGAGGTGGAACCGGGACGGTACGAGGCCTTGGCGAGCGTGTGCGCGCGGCCGGCGCCGCCGCCGGTCCGGCAAACCGTCGACATCGAGGCTTCGTAAGCAGGAGGGTTATGCTCGCCAAGTTGACGCGGATCACGACTGGTCTCGTCGCCGCCGCTTGTGTCTTGGCGTTTCCGCTGGTCGGTCTCTCCCAGCCGACTACGGCTGACGCTCCACGGCTGAAGCCCCCGAGAACGGTCACGTTGATCACCGGGGATCGAGTGACGCTGCGCGGCAACGACTTCGCGGTGCGCCCCGGGCCCGGCCGGGCGGAGATGGTGTTCGAGCATTACCGCCAAGCCGGCCATCACTACGTCATCCCGGCGGACGCGACGAGGCTGGTCAACCGCGGCCGCGTCGACCGGCGCCTGTTCGATGTCACCGGGCTGCTCGAGCTCGGGTACGGGGACGGCGCTCGCGGCGACCTGCCGCTGATCGTCGCCCACGAGCCTCGAGCCTTGCCCACGCTGCGGGCCGGCGATGCGCAGGTGAGCCGACAGCTGCCGGCGATCGGCATGAGCGCGCTGCGCACAGCGAAGCGAGATGCGCATGAGTTCTGGGGGACGGTCGTCCGAGACGCCGGGATCGCATCGATCTGGCTGGACGGGCGGCGGAAGCTGTCTCTCGACGGGTCGGTCCCCCAGATCGGGGCGCCGGCCGCGTGGGCGGCCGGCTACACGGGAACGGGGATGACCGCGGCCGTGCTCGACAGCGGCATCGACCAGGACCATCCCGACTTCGCCGGCCGCATCGTCGAGGTGCGGAACTTCACCGATGCCCCCGACGGCAACGACACGGTCGGCCACGGCACACACGTCGCCTCGATCCTGGCCGGCAGCGGGAGCGCCTCCGGCGGCACCTATCGCGGCGTCGCGCCGGATGCCGAGCTGCTCGTCGGCAAGGTCTGCCCGACGAACTTCTGCCCGGAGTCGGCGATCCTCGCCGGGATGGCGTGGGCGAGCCGCGCGGGTGCCGACGTCGTCAACCTGAGCCTGAGCGGTGGGGACACGCCCGGCGTGGACCCGCTGGAGCAAGCGGTCAACGAACTGACCGCCGAGACGGGAGCACTGTTCGTTGCCGCTGCTGGGAACGACGGGCCCGGAGTCGGGGTGAACTCGCCGGCGAGCGCCGATGCTGCCCTCGCGGTAGGCGCGGTCGACCGGGACGACACCATCGCCGACTTCTCGAACCGCGGGCCGCGGGTCGGTGACTCGGCGATCAAGCCTGACCTGACCGCACCGGGCGTCGGCATCGTCGCCGCGCGGGCCTCGGACGGATTCATCGGCGAGCCGGTGGACGACTTCTACACGCGGCTGAGCGGCACGTCGATGGCCACCCCCCACGCCGCCGGTGCCGCGCTCCTGCTCGGCCAGCAGCATCCCGTTTGGACCGCGCCGCAGGTGAAGGCCGCGTTGATGGCGTCCGCTCGACCGAACGCGTCCTTCACGGTCTTCGACCAGGGCGCCGGCCGCGTGGACGTCGCCCGGGCGATCGAGCAGGAGGTCATCACCACGCCGGCGAGCATCAGCCTGGGCCTCCAGCCGTTCCCGCACGAGGACGACGACGTGCTGACTCGCCAGGTGACCTACCAGAACCTCGGGCAGGTCGCAGTCACGCTCGCCTTGTCGCTCGAGGTGACCGGCCCCGATGGGCTACCTGCTCCGGCGGGTATGTTCGTCGTGGAGCCGGCGAGCGTCACCGTGCCGGCCGGCGCTGAGGTCGCGGTCACGCTGACGGCCGACACCCGGGTGCCTGGCGCGTTAGGCGTCTACTCGGGTGGACTGGTCGCGACCGGAGACGGGGCTTCGGTGCGCACGCCGTTGGCCGTTGACAAGGAGGCCGAGCGGTACAACCTGACGATCGAGCATCTGGATCGCCGCGGAATGGTGCCCGTGACGTACACGACCTTCGTGCAAGGCGTGGAGAACCTCACCGGCGGTGTCCCGCACTTCGACCCCGACGGCACGATCACGCTCCGGCTTCCGGCCGGGCCCTACCACCTCTTTTCGGTCATCCACACGCCTGCCGGGGAGTTGGTGGACCTCTCCGCCCTGGCGCAGCCGCTCCTGGAGCTCGACCGGGACACCGAGGTCGTCTTCGACGCCCGCGCGACCCGGCCGATGCAGGTGCGGGTGCCCGAGCCGTCGGCGGCATCCGCGGCCGCCGTCGTTCTCTACGAGCGGAGGGCTCCGGACGGCTTCGGCCTGCTCGGCGCCCTGGCCTCGCCGAGCCTCGAGCATCTCTACACCGCCCACCTCGGAGCCGCCGTTTCGGAGAGTGAGGTCATCTCGAGCGTGCATAGCCAGTGGGGCAAGCCGGGCGCCACGGGCATCTTCATGGACAGCCCGTACGCGTACCACCTGGCCTGGTTCCAGCGGGGTCGTTACTTCACCGGGTTCGAGCGGGACGTCAAGAAGCGCGATCTGGCGACCGTCCGCGGCGAGTACCGCACACCGATGCCCGGCCGGATCGGACAAGTCTTCGCCGGCGCGTTCCCGCCCGACGGCGACATCGGCGGCAGCGCGTTCGGCTTTGCGTTCCGGCTCCCGTTCGAGCGAACCGAGTACTACATCGCGGCGGACGCGCGCTGGCAGACAGAGTTTCAGACCGTCCATCCCGAGACCGGCGACTTCGAGAGCGCGCACCTGAAGCCACTCTTCACCCTGCGAGCCGGACGGACGACTGTCGAGGAATGGGGCAATGCGGTCTACGGCCCGGCATTCCCGGAGGTCGAGGGCTCACCGTCGCAGTGGGTGTTCCGCCATCACGGCGGCGGGTCCTCCGACTCGAGCGTCGAACTGGCTCAGGACAGCGACGGGATCGCCGTGAGCGTGCCGGTGTACAACGACTTCAGCGAAGACCACGAGGGGTTCTCGCGCGAAGACTCAGGCCGCACAGCGCTCTTCCTGGACGGCGAGTTGATCGGCGAGAGCGACCGCTCCGGTTCGGGGGACTTCGGTGTCCCGGACGCCGAGGGTGAATACCGGCTCGAGATCAACGGTCTGCGCCCGAGCTTCGCGGAGCTGTCCACCGAGGTCAGCGCTGCGTGGACGTTCAGCTCGAGCCACAACCCCGACGCGGAGTTCACACCGCTGGCGGTGATGGCGATCCGCTTCGGCCCGAAGCTCGACCAGCAGAACGCCGCACGGGCCGGACGGCCTTCGTGCTGCCGGTCTGGGTGCAGCGTCAGACCGGCGCACCGGCGGCCAAGGTCACCGACCTCGACCTTGAAGTCTCGTACGACGACGGCGCCACCTGGCGCCGGGTGCTCGTCGTGCGAGCCGGCAATCGCGGCCTCGCGGTCCTGTTCCACCCGAAACAAGGCGACTTCGTCTCGCTGCGCGCTGCCGCGACCGACAGCGCCGGCAACTCGGTCAACCAGACGATCCTGCACGCCTACCGGCTCAGGCCGTAGGGCGCAGAACCCCCGACGAAAGTCGATCCCAGATCAGACCACGGGCGCTATATTACCCAGGATCGCAGCCGCGCGGGCCACACTCGCCCGCATGTACGCGGCTCTTCGGCTCGGGCTCATCGTGGCCGGGCTCGTCGTCCTCTTCAACCTCGTGCTGCCGGACATCGTGTCGGCGATTCCGTTCCCGGGTCTCCCCGACCTTCCCGATCTTCCCGACTGGGCTCGTTGGCTGCGGATCGCAATCGTGATCGTCATCGTCGCGCTCCTCGTCATCGGCGAGGTCGCGAAGGATCGGGAGTCCGGACGAGCCCGCCGCCGACGGCTGAACACGTCCTGGTAGGTTGGCGGCCTGGTCGGCGTCGTGAAGGAGGGTTCGGATTCGTCCCTGGTCGGTCGAGCTGCGTGGGAGGCTCGAGGAAGCGACAATCGTCAGCGAGGCCTTGCGGGGCAACCCGCTTGGCGACCCGCACGAACGTCCCGTCTGGGTCTACCTCCCGCCGGCCTACGACGATGACCCGTCCGAGGCCTTCCCGTCGATCTACCTGATCCAGGGCCTCACCGGCCAGATCGACGCGTGGCGCAACCGGACCGCGTTCCGCCCCACGGTTATCGAGCTCATCGACGAGCTCTTCGCCGAGGGCAGCGCTCCGCCGGTGGTGGTCGTCTTCGTCGATGCCTGGACGTCGCTCGGCGGCAGCCAGTTCCTCGACTCGCCCGGGACCGGGAATTACCACACCTACCTCTGCGACGAAGTCGTGCCGTGGGTGGATGACCGCTATCGGACGGTCCCCGAACGCGAGCGCCGCGCGATCACCGGCAAGTCCAGCGGCGGGTACGGCGCGATGGTGACGCCGATGCTGCGGCCCGACCTCTGGGGCGGGCTGGCTACCCACGCGGGCGACGCCGTGTTCGAGAACGCCTACTTGCCCGAGTTCCGCAGGCCGCCCGCGCCCTGCGCGACGACTACGACGGCTCCTACGAGCGGTTCTGGGAGGACTTCCGCTCGCGGCCGGCGTTCTCCAAGGACAGCGACATGTACCTGCTGAACGTCTGGTGCATGGCCGCCTGCTACTCGGCCGACCCCGACGGCACCGTGCGCCTGCCCTTCGAGCCGACGACCGGCCGCCTCGTGCCCGAGGTCTGGGAGCGCTGGCTCGCGTGGGACCCGGTCCGGATGGTCCCCGACCATGCGGAGGCCTTGCGGGGGCTGCGGGCGATCTACATCGACTCGGGCACCCGCGACGAGTGGTACCTCGACCTCGGCGCGGAGGCGTTCCGCGCCGAGCTCGAGCGGATCGGCGTCACCGACGTCTTCTTCGAGCTGTTCGACGCCACCCACATGCAGATCGAGTACCGCTATCCGCTCGCGCTGAAGTACCTCGCCGAGCGCCTGACGGCGCCGGTCAGCGCCGGCCGACCGTGAGGTTCACACGCGCGCCACGCGGCCGCGTCGTGCCTGCTGCCGGATTCTGAGCGAGCACGATCCCGACCTGCTGCGAGCGAACGCGGCTGACCGGAAGGCTATTCGGTCGCTGAGAGCCATCCAGGGTCAGGACGGAACGGCGCAGCCGGCCGGCCCGTCGCATCCGTGTCGAACCGGTACACGAGCCCGGCGGCTGGCTCGGCGCGACGCTGCTCGTCGGTCCAGTTCTCCGTCGCCGTGGTGACGTAGAGCCGGTTCAGCCCGGGCCCGGCGAACGCGCAGGACGTCGTCTCCTTGGCCGGGACGAGCAGCTCTTCGCGCAGCTCACCGTCTGGCGAATAGCGCCGGACCCGTCCGCCACCGAAGATCGCCACCCAGAGGTCACCGTCGCGCGTCGACCGTCAGCCCGTCCGGTGCTCCGACCTCTTCGGCCACCGTCGATCAGCACCCGGCCGTCCGAGATCGTGCCCTGCTCGGCGTCGAAGGCGAACGCGTGGATGACACGCTGGCCGCTGTCGGCGAGATACATGGTGCCGCCGTCGGGGCTCCAGTCCAGTCCGTTGGAGATCGTCAGGCCGCGCAGGATCAACTCGGTCCGTCCGTTGCGATCGAGCCGATAGAGCGCTCCGCCCCCCTCGTGCTTGTCCTCGGCGAGAGTGCCGGCCCAAAACCGGCCCTGCGGATCGCACGCGCCGTCGTTCATCCGCGTCCCTGCCGGAGCGACCTCGGCGAGTGGGCGCAGCGAGCCGTCCGCCGACAGGTAGGCGAAGCCCCGGCCGGCGGACAGCACCCAGCCCTCGTCGCCTTCCACCGGCGCGATCGCGCCCACGGTCCCCGGCACTTGGTAGCTGCGAACGGGGATCAGGGAACCGTCGTCCGTGACCTGGTCGCGGTAGACCCGCCCCGCCAGGATGTCCACCCGCAGCAGCTCCTCGCGGCGGGCGTCCCACCGCGCCCCTTCGCCGAGCACGGTCTGCTCGGTCGTGCATGCCACGGCGATGCTCGCCACTCCGGCAGTCTTACGGCCAACGGTCGAACAGGAGGAAGCCGCGATGACGGAGCACAGGATTGGCACCCGCGAGGAATGGCAGGCGGCCCGCGAGGAGCTGCTGCAACGCGAGAAGGAACACACCCGGATGGGCGACGAGCTCGCACGGCAGCGCCGCGAGCTGCCCTGGGTTCCGGTCGAGAAGGAGTACCGGTTCGAGACCGACGAGGGCACGCGGACGCTGCCGGAGCTCTTCGAAGGTCGCTCCCAGCTCCTCGTCTACCACTTCATGTTCGGCCCGAGCTACGAGGCCGGCTGCCCGACGTGCTCGTCGATGGCAGACACCGTCGACGGAGCCCTCCCGCACCTGCACGCGCGCGACGTGACGATGTCGTACGTCTCGCAGGCGCCGCTCGAGAAGCTGCAGGCGTACAAGCGGCGGATGGGCTGGAACATGCCCTGGGTCTCGTCGGCGGACAGCGACTTCAACTTCGACCTCGGCTACTCACTGCACCGAGGAGCAGACGCGCGAGGCGTTCGCGCCGATGCTCGAGGCGGGACCGCCGCCGATCGTCGACCACAACGCACAGCTCGACCGGCACCGATGTCACGGGCTACCTCACCCAGGGCCCGGGCTTCAGCGCATTCGTCCTCGACGACGGCACCGTGTACCAGACCTATGCGACCACGGCCCGCGGGCTCGAGTTCCTGATGGGCTACTACCTGATTCTCGACCGTGCGCCGAAGGGGCGCGACGAGGACGACTGCCTGGCAGCTCTGGCTCCGGCGACACGACGAGTACGACCAGAACTGATGAGGGCAGTCGTCCACGACCGGTACGGGCCTCCGGACGTTCTGCGACTCGAAGACGTCGAGCCGCCCGTCCCCAAGGAGGACGAGGTGCTCGTCAAGGTCCACGCCACGACCGTCACCCGGACGGACTGCGGCTGTGCGCAGCGCCGAGCCGTTCATCGTCCGCTTCTTCACCGGCCTGCGCCGACCGAAGCAGAGGATCCTCGGCATGGAGCTGGCCGGCGAGGTCGAGGCAGTCGGCGCAGCCGTCACCGAGTTCGAGGTCGGCGACCACGTCTTCGGCGTCGCGGCTCCGGCGCCCACGCGGAGTTCGTCTGCCTGCGGGAGAGCGAGCCGCTGGCGCGCAAGCCGGCCGGCATGACCTTCGAGGAGGCTGCGGCGGTCTGCGACGGAGCGAGCCTCGCGCTGGCCTGCCTCAGACCGGCGGGCTCCTGGAGGGCAAGAGCATCCTCATCTACGGCGCGTCCGGATCCGTCGGCACTGCGGGCGTGCAGCTGGCCAGGCACTACGGCGCCGACGTCACCGCCGTGTGCAACACGAAGAACCTCGAGCTCGTGAGATCGCTCGGAGCCGACAGGGTCATCGACTACACCCGTGAAGACTTCACGCGCAACGGCGAGACGTACGACGTCGTCTTCGACGCCGTCGGCAAGCACTCGTTCCGGCGGTGCCGACACTCACTGAAGCCGGGCGGCACCTACGTCGAAACCGACCTCGGGTTCATGTGGCACGTGCCGGTACTGGCCCTGGCGACCCGGTGGATCGGCGACAAGAGGGTGACGCTCGGGATCACTCGCTATACCAAGGAGGACGTCCTCTTCCTCAAGGAGCTCATCGAGGCCGGGAGCTACCGGGCGGTCATCGATCGGCGCTACCCGTTGGAGGACGTCGTCGAGGCGACCAGGTACGTCGAGACGGAACAGAAGACCGGGAACGTCGTCCTCACCATCGACGGCGGCAAGGAGGGTCAGATGAGCAGGCTGATCAACACGACGACGATGACCGTCGACGGCGTGACGGACGTCGGCGAGTGGTACGTCTCAGAGGGGGAGCACGACGGCGCGGCCCGCGATCAGTTCGTCGGGGCAGCGGGCATGGTGTTCGGGCGCAAGACCTACGAAGGCCTCGCCGCCTACTGGCCGGAGCAGTCGGGCCCGTGGGGGACCTGCTCAACCCGATGCCCAAGTTCGTCGCCTCGCGGACGCTGCAAGGACCGCTCGAGTGGAACGCCACGCTGATCGAGGGCGACGCGGCGGAGGGGTTGCCCGCCTGAAGGACGAGCTCGATGGAGATCTGATCCTGATTGGCTGCGGCGAGCTCGCGCGTCACCTGATCGCGAGCGGCCTCGTCGACGAGCTCCGATTCTGGCTCCATCCCTCGGTCTGGGGCGAGGGCGCGCGGCCGTACCAGGCGAGACCGTCCCGATGCGGCTCCTCGACTCGACGTCGTACGACTCGGGCGTCACGCTCCTGCGCTACGAGCCCTTGCGCTGCAGCAATATACCGAGTATAGTACTCAGTATATGAGCGTCCCCCACGCCCTCCTCGCCCTGCTGAGCGACGGCCCGAAGTACGGCCTGCGGCTCCAGAACGAGTTCGAGGCCCGGACGGGTGAGGTCTGGCCGCTCAACGTCGGTCAGGTCTACACGACGCTCCAGCGGCTCGAGCGCGACGGGCTCGTCGAGACCGACGACCCGGAAGGCGAGCGATCGCGGAAGCAGTACCGGATTACGTCCACCGGCAACCGCGAGCTGGCCGACTGGCTACGCACACCGCCTGACCTCGTCCCTCCCCCGCGCGACGAGCTCGTGATCAAGGTGCTCGTTGCCCTCCAGGTCCCCGGGACCGACGTCCACGAGATCCTGCAGGTGCACCGCCGGCACGTGATCGAGGTCATGCAGCGCTACACCCGGGTCAAGGCGGCGGCCGACGAGGACGACACGGCGTTGGCGCTCGTTGCCGACGCGGAGCTCTTTCGGTTGGAAGCGATCGTCCGCTGGCTCGATGCCGCCGACGTCCGCCTGAAGCAGCGGCCGCACCTCGCACCCCTCGAGGTGGCCGACACGACTCTCGAACCAACTCACGAGATGGAGGTTTCGCAATGAGCGCACTCGAACTGCGCCGGATATCGAAGATCTACGGCTCCGGCCCGACCGAGGTGCGCGCGCTCAGCGACGTCGATCTCTCGGTCGAGCGCGGCGAGCTCGTCGCGATCATGGGGCCGAGCGGCTCGGGCAAGAGCACACTCTTGACGATCGCCGGCAGCCTCGAGCAGCCGACCAGCGGACAGGTCTTCGTGGACGGCGTCGATCTCGCGAGCGTTTCGCGCTCGGATCAGGCGCGCATGCGGCGCCGGTCGATCGGGTACGTCTTCCAGGACTTCAACCTGCTCCCGGGGCTCACGGCCGTCGAGAACGTCACCCTGCCGCTCGAGCTCGACGGCATCCGCGCCAAAGCCGCCCGCAAGAACGGCCTCGAGGCGATGAAGGAGCTCGATGTGGCGAACCTCGCCGATCGCTACCCCGACGAGCTGTCGGGCGGCGAGCGCCAGCGGGCTGCGATTGCCCGAGCGATCGTCGGCGAGCGTGGGTTGCTGCTCGCCGACGAGCCGACCGGCGCCCTCGACTCCGTGAACGGAGAGGCGGTCATGCGTCTCCTGCGGGCTGCCACGAAGCGGGGCGTCGCGGGCGTCGTCGTCACCCACGAGGCGCAGCTGGCGTCCTGGGCCGACCGCGTCGTCTTCCTGCGCGACGGCCACGTCGTCGACCAGACGGTCGCGCCGCCCGGCCCGGAGTCGCTCCTCGCCGCCGGTGACCGGCGATGACGTCGGTCGCGCACGGCTCTGCGTTGCGACGACCGAGCAGAGGCGGACTCGCCGCACGCCGACCGCTGATCCGCTGGGCATGGCGCATGTTCCGCCGCGAGTGGCGCCAGCAGATCCTGGTGATCGCTCTCATCACCGTCGCGGTCGCTGCTGCGATCAGCAGCATCACGGTCGCCTACAACTCGGGGCCTCTGGACTACGCGGAGTTCGGCTCGGGCAATGCCCTGTTCGAGTTGGACGCCGCCGATCCGCGCAAGCTGGAGGCAAGTCTCGCCGCCGCCGAGGAACGGTTCGGGACGACCGACGTCATCGGCCACCGCTCGCTGCGCGTCCCGGGCAGTGTCGACACGGTGGAGTTCCGGGCCCAGGACCCGCGCGGACCGTACGCACGGCTTGCGCTCCGCCGAGGCAGCTACCCGGAAGGCCCCGGCCAGGTCGCCGTCACCGACGGAGTCGCGACGCTCCTCGGCGCTCGAGATCGGGGAGACGCTCGCCCTCGACGGCCGTCGCCGAACCGTCGTCGGCATCGTCGAGAACCCACTCGAGCTGAGCGACGAGTTCGCCCTCGTCTCACCCTCGTCCGCCGGAGCACCGGACACCGTCACGGTCTTGGTCGACGCCGACGAGGCGACGGTCATGCGCGTTCAGGGACGCGCAGGGTGACCAGGTCCGCCCTAGTGGGGTCCCGGATTCGGGGCCACTACGAGCCGGCACCCGAGCTGGCGATGTTCTCCGTGGCCACCGTCTTCCTGCTGCTGGCTTCGCTCGTTGCCACGGCAGGCTTCGCCGTCATCGCGCAGCGACGGCTCCGCCAGCTCGGCATGCTCGCTGCGATCGGCGCGACCGAGAAGCACCTTCGACTCGTGCTGCTCACGAACGGCGCAGTCGTCGGCGCGATCGGCGCACTGATCGGAACGGTCGCGGGTCTCGCACTCTGGGTCGCGGTCGCGCCGACACTCGAGCCCGCGCTCGACTATCGCATGGACGGGTCCGCGTGCCTTGGGCACTGCTCGCCATGACTGTCGTCGTCGCGGTCCTCGCAGCGACCGCCGCCGCCTGGTGGCCGGGGCGAGCGGTCGCCCGCGTCCCCGTCACGCGCGCCCTCTCGGGACGACCGCCGAGACCGAAGCCCGCGCACCACTCGGCAATCGTCGCCGCGGTGTTGATCGTGGCGGGAATCGGCGGCGCTCGTGCTCTCCGACCGGACACCCTGCCGCTCATCGTCGCCGGGATCGTGGCGACGATCCTCGGGATGCTGCTCCTGGGCCCACTGGCGATTCGCCTCTTCGCCCGGGCAGCCGGACATGCCCCGATCGCCGTGCGACTGGCGCTACGAGACCTCGCGCGCTACCAGGCCCGCTCCGGAGCGGCACTCGCAGCCATCACGCTCGCCCTCGGCATCGCCGCGACGATCGTCATCCTCGGGGCGGCCGAGGAGAAGAAGGCAGCCGGTGAGCCGCCCAATCTGTCCAACCGGCAGATCCGCGTGTACACCGGTGCAACGGCGGGTCCAGAGTCCGTCGCGATCCAGACGCCCGCCCAACTCGAAGGAATGGCCGCTCGCGTCCGCCAAATCGCGGCAGCTCTCGACGACGCGGCTGTGATCCCGCTCTCGAACGCCTACAACCCGAGCGAACCGTCCTCACCGGACGGCGACCTGCGAGTCCGTCGCACGGAAGTGCTCGTACGGAAAGTCGCCGACCCTGAGAGCGTCGCAGGGCCGGCAGCATTCATCTGCGCGAATCGGCAGCTCTGCTACGTCTACGAATCGCGCCTCCACGTCGCCACCCCCGCCCTGCTCCGGTACCTCGGACTCGACCCCACCTCGATCGATCGAAGCACGGACTTCCTGGTCGACGAGACCGTCCGGACCAACGGGCTCGTCACGGTCCGCTTCCAGGAGGCGACCGGGACACGCGAAGAACCAACGCTGACCGAACGTGCCGTCACGAACGTTCAGAGGATCGACAGCCGGAAGCTCTTCGGCGGGGCGAAGGGGGAAATCGGCGTGGCGCCGACCTCGTTCGTCACGCTCGACGGTCTTCGCCGCCGCGGCTGGAGGCAAATCCCGTCTGGCTGGCTCGTCGAGTCGAGCCGGCCGTTGACGAGCGAACAGATCGCGAGTGCCCGCGACCTCGCTGTCGCCGGTGGGCTGATCATCGAGACACGGCGCGAGAACCCCTCCTCCACAACGCTCCTCGCCATCGCAACCGCCGCAGGCGCCCTCCTCGCGCTCGTGATCCTCGCCATGACCGTCGGGCTGATCCGCAGCGAGAGCGCCGGCGATCTCCGCACCCTGACGGCGACCGGAGCAACGAGCAGGATCCGCCGAACGCTGACCGCAGCAACCGCCGGCGGGCTCGCGCTCCTCGGCGCGCTCCTCGGCGTCGCCGGCGCCTATCTCATGCTCGTGGCGGCGTACTTCGACAAGCTCGACTATCTCGGTCGGATCCCGGTGCTCTACCTCGTCCTGATGGTCGTGGGCATCCCTGTGGCGGCCGCCGCGGCCGGCTGGCTCCTCGCCGGCCGGGAGCCGGCCGCCATAGCGCGCCCAGCTATCGAGTGACGGCTGCGTAGCGGCCTGTCCGCGGAGCGGACGAGTGGAGGGGTCTGGGGAACCGGGAGGTTCCCCCAGCTGGCTCCTAGCGGACGCCGGCGTACTGGCCGAGCGCGGTGACGACGGCCTGCAGCTTGCGCCCGCGAGGGGTCAGCCGGTACTCGACGAGCGGTGGGCGGGCATCGACGACGACTCGCCGTAGCATTCCCGCCCGCTCGAGCTCCGTCAGTCGCGACGTGAGCGTGGCGGGCGGAACCCGTCCGAGCATCTGCACGAACTCGTTGAAGCGAACGGCCCCCTCACCTGCGGCATAGAGGATCGAGATCGTCCAGCGCCGCTCGAGGAGGTCCGCCGTCTGGCGGACCCCCTCTGGAAGCGGGGCGCAGCTACGACAGCGCATGTGCCGGCTCGGGCTCGAGCGCCAGGTCGAGCACCTCGCCGATGCCCATGACCGGATGGAAGGACATCTCCGTCCTCACATCCTCGGGCACATCGTCGAGGTCGGGCCGGTTGCGCTCGGGCAGGATCACGTCGGTGAGCCCCGCGGCGTGAGCTGCGAGCACCTTCTGCTTGAGGCCGCCGATCGGCAGCACGCGGCCCTGAAGCGTGACCTCTCCGGTCATGCCCACCGTATGCCTCACCGGCCGCCCGGTCAGCAGCGACGCAATCGCCGTCGTCATCGCGATCCCGGCGCTGGGCCCGTCCTTGGGGATGGCGCCCGCCGGAACGTGGACGTGGAAGCTCGTGTCCTCGAACGCGTCCTCGTCGATGCCGAGCTCCTCGGCATGTGAGCGGACGTAGGAGAGCGCAATGCGCGCCGACTCCTTCATCACGTCACCGAGCTGCCCGGTGAGGACGAGATCGTCGCTCCCCTGCATCCGGGTCGCCTCGACGAAGAGGACGTCGCCGCCCGTGCCCGTCACGGCCAGGCCGGTCGACACGCCGGGCACCGCCGTCCGCTCGGCCGACTCTTGGTAGAAGCGCTGACGCCCGAGTGCCTCGCGGACAGCCGCCTCGTCGGCGACGAACGGCTCCTGGGTCGTGCCGGACGCAACCTGCGTCGCGACCTTGCGGAGCAGCTTCCCGAGCTCGCGCTCGAGCTGCCGAACGCCGGCCTCGCGCGTGTACTGGCTGACAATCACCTCGAGCACGTCATCGCCGATCGAGACCTCGTCCTCACGGAGGCCCGCCCGGTCGCGCTGCCTCGGCCAGAGGTACGCGCGGGCAATCGCAACCTTCTCGTCGACCGTGTAGCCGTCGAACCGGATCACCTCCATCCGATCGAGGAGGGGGCCCGGGATCGTCTCGGCGACGTTCGCGGTCGCGATGAACACGACCTCGGAAAGGTCGAGCTCGACGTCGAGGTAATGGTCGCGGAACGAGTGGTTCTGCGCCGGGTCGAGCACCTCGAGGAGCGCTGCCGAAGGATCGCCGCGCCAGTCGGCGCCGACCTTGTCGACCTCGTCGAGCAGGACGACCGGGTTCATGGTGCCGGCGTCACGAAGCGCACGCACGAGCCGGCCCGGGAGCGCACCGATGTACGTGCGCCGGTGGCCGCGGATCTCTGCCTCGTCGCGGATGCCGCCGAGCGACATGCGCACGAACTCGCGGTTGAGCGCCCGTGCGATCGACTCACCGACCGAGGTCTTGCCCGTCCCCGGCGGTCCGATCAGCGTCAGGATCGCGCCGGAGCGCTTGTCCTCGGTGATGCCGCGCTCCTGACGGAGCTTCCGCACCGCCAGGTATTCGACGATCCGGTCCTTCACGTCTTCGAGCCCGGCGTGGTCGGCGTCGAGCACCTCACGCGCATTCACGGGGTCGAGGCGCTCCTCGGAGCGCTTCCCCCACGGAACGGCGATCAGCCAGTCGAGGTACGTGCGGATCATCGACGACTCTCCGCTCTGGTCGCCCATGCGCTCGAGGCGCGCGACCTCCCGCTCGGCCTGCTCGCGGACAGCCTCCGGCATGTCGGCCTCGGCGATCTTGGCGCGATATTCCTCGGCCACGGAGGCGTCGTCGTCGCCGAGCTCCTTGCGGATCGAGTCCATCTGACGCCGGAGGATGTACTCGCGCTGCTGCTTCGCAGCGCCCTCCTCGACGTCCTCGCGGATCCGACGCCGCACCTGAAGCTCGGCCAGCCGCTCGCGCTGGATGCGCAGCGCGACCTCGAGCCGGGTGATCACGTCGACCGCCTCGAGCAGCTCGATTTTCTCTTCGAAGGTCGTCTCGGGCGCGTACGCCGCCGTGTCGGCGAGGGCGCCGGTGTCGCGGATCGAGCGGACGAAGGCCGAGATTCGGCCGTCGTCGCCGCGCAGTTCGAGGATCTCCTCGACGACGGCGCGGTACTCGCGCTCGAGCTCGCGCGTCTGGATGCCGGGCGGCTCGACGTCGGGCCGCTCCTCGACTTCGACTCGGAGGTTCCCCTCCATGTCCGAGCTCGCAGCCCCGGCAATCGCGCGGTGGAGGCCGACGAGACTGACGGCCTGTCCGCCGCCGGGCAGCGAAACGTGGCCGACGACCTCGGCGACGGTGCCGACCTTCGCGTAGGCGTCCTCGTGCCGGGGGACGAGCAGCACCTGCTCCTCGTCTCCCACCTCGGCCGAGATCGTGACGTTCATGTTCGGAAAGACGACGACGTCGTCCAGGGGCACTAGCAATAGCGTCTTCAAAGCCTCACCTTTCGGTAGCTACACGCTACATAGTAGCTTCAAACTATGAAGCGGAGGCTCGCTCGAGAGCGGCAAGCAGGGTCTCGAGATCGTACGAGTCGTCGTGCCGCGCACCGTTGATGTAGAAGGTCGGCGTCCCGTTGACGCCGCTCCGGACGCCGCTCATGAAGTCCTCGTGGACACGCTCGGCGTGGACATGATCGGCCAAAGCTTGGCTGAACGACTCGCCGTCGAGCTCGAGCTGCTCGGCATAGCCGCGTAGGTCCTCGTCGCCCAGACGACCCTGGTTCTCGTAGAGAACGTCGTGCATCGGCCAGAACCGACCCTGAGCCGCCGCGGCCTCCGCCGCCTCCGCGGCCTGTTCCGCGTGGGGGTGGGAGGTCGAGATCGGGAAGTTGCGAAACACGAACCGCAGCCTCTCGCCCATCCGCGCCTGGACGTCCTTGATGATCGGATACGCGGCACCGCAGTACGGACACTCGTAGTCGCCGTACTCGACGAGCGTGACCACCGCGTCCGCAGGCCCCTGGATGTGGTCCCGGTCTTCGCTGACCGGCATCGTCAGGCGGGCCCCCCACTCGGTTCTGCTCACGGCGCGCCCTTCTGCCCCATGCTCTCGAGCGCTTGAAGGATCCCGTCGGCGCCGGGGTTCACGCCCACGGGAGACACGTAGCTCCACGAGACGATGCCGTCGGCGTCGATCACATACAGCGCCCGCTCGCTCGTGCCGTCTTCGGCTCGATAGACCTGATACGCCCGAGAGACCTCGCCCTTGGGCTCGAAGTCGGCGAGCAGCGGGAAATGCAGGTTCCGATCCTTCGCGAAGGCCAGGTGGCACCAGACCCCGTCCACGGAGATGCCCAAGAGCTCCGCATCGAACTTCCGGAACTCGGGCAGCACCTCCTGGTAGAGGGCCATCTGATCCGAACAGACCGGGCTCCAGTCCTCCGGGTAGAAGGCGAGGATGACGGGCTGACCGCGGAAGTCGGCGAGCGACACGGTTTGGTCGGGCGTCGACGGAAGCTCGAAGTCAGGAGCGTTGCTCCCGGGCGGTAGCGGCGTTGCACGAGCTGTCATCGCTAAGCCGCGACCAGGTCCGCGTATTCGGGATGCTTCTCGAGATACGCAGCCGCGAACGGACAGAGGGCGGTCACCTTCAGGCCTCGTGCGCGGATCAAGTCGAGGGCGCCCGCGACGAGTCGACCGCCCACGCCGTGTCCTTCGAACTCATCGAAGACCTCGGTGTGGACGAGTACGAGCCTGCCCGGTCGCTTCGAGTAATAGAGGACGCCGGCCAGGCTCCCGTCGAGGCGAGCCTCGAACCGGTTCTCGTCGGAGTTGTCGACGACCTCGAACGACTCTCCGGTCATGACCGGAACCCCACCTCGCGGTGGCTGCCGTCGCAGAACGGCTTGTTCTGCGAGTGGCCGCAGCGGCAGAAGGCCGCCCTGGGCATCTCCTCGACGGTGCCATCGGCTCGGACGACGCGGATCGCGCCGCGGACGAGCAGTGGGCCGTTCGGCATCGGCTCGACCTCGAGCGTCTCCGACGCGGGAGGAGACGTCCCGTCGGGCCGTCGCCAGCGCAGCGCTCCCGAGGGGCAGCCGTCGACGGCGGCCTCGATCTCCTCGGTGCCCGCCCCGCCCATGTCGATCCAGGGACGGCGCGCCGAATCGAACACGCGCGGAAGCGCTTTCACGCAGCGCTGCGAGTGGAAGCAGAGCTCCGGACGCCACTCGACGACGACCTCGCCGTTCACGTACTCGCGGGGCCCTGATCGCGGAGGAGCGCCGCCCATCAGGCCCTCCGCTCAGGTGGCACAGTCTTCGCCGACCGCGTTCTCGGCGCCGGGGAGGCGTGCGAGCAGCTCGGCCAGCTGGTCGAGCTCTTTGGGGCCGAAGCGCTCCTCGAGCAGCCCCCGGACCGCGGCCAGATGCGACTCCGAGGCCGTTTCCAGCTTCTCGCTGCCAAGCTCGGTGATGACCGCGTAGACGACCCGGCGGTCCTCCGCGCAGGCCGCGCGCTCGACATAGCCGGCCGCCTCGAGGCCGTCGAGAAGGCGGGTAACGCCCGAGGCGGTCAGCGTGAGCTGCTCGGCGAGGTCGACGCGGCGCATCCGGCCGTCTTCAGCCCGGGCGAGCCGCATGAGCGCCTCGTAGTCGTTGAGCGTCAGTCCATGCTCGGCGAGCAGGCTGCCGCTCAGCGCCCGCGTCGTTGCCGCATGGCCCTGGAGCAGTCGAGCCCAGACGTCGAGCGCGACCGAAGCTTGTGCAGACAACACTTGACTACTCAATCTCTTCTCGCTAGGATTGCTTGCGTCCTCAACTATAGCGCACTCAAGGAGGGTCCACCAAATGACCACGACCGTTGATTTTCGCCGATCACTGACTGGAACCTGGGAGCTCGACCCGGTGCACTCGTCGATCGGCTTCGAAGTCCCCTACCTCTCCGGCACGTTCAAGGGCCAGTTCCGCGAGGCCGAGGGAAAGCTGGTCGTTCGCGACGGGAACGCCGACCTCGACGGGCTCGCGCGCGTCGCGAGCGTCGACGTCAAGGACGAGAACCTCTCGGCCCATTTGCAGTCGCCGGACTTCTTCGACGCCGAGCGTCACCCCGAGCTGCTCTTCAGCGCGCACGACATCGATCTCGCGAGCGAGACGGTCTCGGCAAGCGGGGTGTTGACGATCAAGGGCGTGACGAAGCCGGTCGAAGTGACCGGAACGCTAACGCCGCCGATGGTCGACGCCTTCGAGCGAGAGCGGATCGGGCTCGCCCTCTCGACCACGGTCAACCGCCAGGACTTCGGCGTGAGCTTCAGCATGCCCCTCCCGAGCGGCGAGCCGGCGATCGGGGACGAGGTCACGATCGTCGCCGAGCTCTACTTCATCCGGGGGAGCTAGGGGACCGTTGAAGATCCTCGGGATCTCGGGCAGCCTGCGCGACGACTCGTACAACACGAAGCTGCTTCGCGCTGCATCGGAGCTCTTGCCCCCCGGCGTCGACCTCGAGCAGCTGGGACGGTTTGAAGGCAGTCCCGCCGTATGACGAGGACGACGACGTTCAGCCGGCGCCGGCGGCCGTGGCCGCGCTGCGCGAGGCGATCGCCGGCGCGGACGCGGTCCTGTTCGCGACGCCCGAGTACAACTGGTCGATCCCCGGCGTGCTCAAGAATGCGATCGACTGGGTCTCGCGGCCGCTGGCCTCGAATCCGCTCCGGAACAAGCCTGTCGCCGTGATCGGCGCGAGCACCGGCGCCTTCGGAGCGGTCTGGTCACAGGCCGAGCTGCGGAAGGTGCTCTCGTCGACCGGCGCGCGCGTGCTCGCGGACGAGCTCGCCGTCGGCCATGCCCACAATCGCTTCGACGACGAAGGTCGCCTGCTCGACGGCGAGCTTCGCGACCAGCTCGGCGAGATCGTTGCGACGCTCGTCGGCGAGGCCTCGGCTGCTCCGTCCACCCTCGCCGTGACCGCATGATGCGCATCGAGTCCTCCGTCACCGCGATCACCTGGCTGCCCTTTGCCGCCCTCGACGCGCTGCCCGAGCTCCCAATCGGGATCGCTGTCGCCCACCATGACGAGCCGCCCCCCGAAGTGCTCGGCGATCTCGACGAGTTGCGGGACGCCGACCGCTTTCGCGAGGCCAACCAGCTGAAGGGCTGGGTCGAGGTCGAAGGCGGTCGGATCGTCAGCTACGGCCGCGTTGGACGGAGCGTCGTCACCGGCGCAGGGCTCGACCTCGACGAGGGCCAGATCGCCTTTCCCGCGATCGAATTCCCCGTCATCCAGCCGGAGCCCGAGGTCGGCCACGGGTTCGTTCGCTTCCAGCAGACGGTCGGCGGCCGGATCGGCGTCCCCGTTCCGCGACCGCTGCGCGGCCGGGAGTACTTCCACATCGGGTCGGCGCAAGCGTGGACGACGGTCGAGCTGGTCATTCGCGCGGATGGCAGTTCATGCCGGACCCTCGTCGCGGCGAGCCCGTTCCCGCACCACTCGCTCTACGACGCCGACGGCATGTTCGTCTCGGAGCACGGGCTGACCGACTTCGATGCCTGGTACCGCGAGTGGCACGAGGACTCTCCATGGTCGGGCGATGAGCTCGAGGACGAGCTCGACCGGGTGACGATTCGAAACGGAGCCCGGATTCAGAGACGCCGACTCGGCCGCGGCGAGACTCTGGTCCAGCAGGGCGAGCCGGGCGCCGACATGTTCCTGCTGCTCGAGGGCGTTCTCGATGTCGAGATCGACGGCGACACGGTCGCACGTGTCGGTTCCGGCACCGTGCTGGGAGAACTGGCCGTGCTCGGCAACGGCCGGCGCACGGCGACCCTGCGCGCCGAGAGGGCCTCACGCGTGGCGGTGCTGACCCCGACCCACCGCCTCGCCGAGCTCGCGTTGGCCCGGCGCCAGGCCGACCGCTCGTAGCGCGTGCTTCGGTAACGTGGCGTGATGGATCCTGACCGGGCTCGCGACCTTCTTTCCGCCCAACGAGAGCGGATCGAGCGGGCGCTCCAGCGGCTCGGTCGCCAGCCGACAGGCGAGCCGGCAGACGAGTTCGATCCGGCCAACCTGGCCTCTGAGCTGTACCAGGACGAGCTCGACGAGGGTCTGGCAGACGATCTTCGCGAACAGCTCGCTGCAGTAGAGCGGGCAGAAGCGCGGCTGGCCGCCGGAACCTACGGCCTTTCGATCGAGAGCGGCGAGCCGATCCCGGACGACCGGCTCGAAGCCGCCCCGACGGCCGAGCGGACGGCCGAAGAGGAGGCGCGGTAAGCAAGCCGGCACGGCCGCCGCGTTCCGGTGCCTGGCCGGCGCCCTACGCGAGCTCTCCAGGCAGGCCGAAGCGGGGAAAGAGCTCCGGGGAGGCGAAGGCGACGATCTCCTTGACGCGCGCGCCTTCGAGGGTGATCACTTCCAGCGATGCTGGGAGATAGCTCGCTCCCCGCTCGTTCCACACGTACCAGGCGACTGCCGGCTGGCCGTTGGCCCGGGTGAGAACGTGACGGAGCCGGGGTCGCCCGGTGCTGCTGATGAAGGCGAGCACAGCGTCGCGACCATCGAACCAGTTCGGGAACGGCGGCATCGCGAACCGCGCGTCCTCGACGAGTAGGGCGACGAGTGCGTCGACGTTGCGGCTCTCCCAGGCCTCGACATAGCGCTCGACGACGGCGCGGAGGCGGTCGTCCCCGAGCGAGCGAAGCGTTGTCTGCTGGCTCTGCTCGGGCAGCCGTTCCTCGACCGCCCGGCGCGCGCGCTGGAGGGCACTGTTGACCGAGGCCGAGGTTGTCTCCAGGAACTCGGCCACCTCGCGGGCGGAAAAGCCCAGCACCTCGCGGAGGAGGAGAACGGCGCGCTGCCGCGCCGTCAGCTGTTGAAGCGCCGCGATGAAGGCAAGCTCGACGCTCTCACGCTGCTCGTAGCGCGCCTCGGGCGCCAAGTAGCCGCTCTCGAGGCCAAGCCGCTCGTCGGGAAAGGGCTCGACCCAGACTCGCTCGAGCAGGGGTTGACCTGGGCCGGCGTCGGCGTCAGAGGACGGGCTCTGGTCGATCGGCAGCACCCGCTTAGGACGCTTGGCAATCACGTCGAGGGACGTATTGGTGGCGATCCTGTAGAGCCAGGGCCGCAACGCCCTCCCCTGCTCGAAGCCGGAGAGCCCGCGCCAGGCGCGAAGCATCGCGTCCTGGAGTGCGTCCTCAGCGTCGTGGAGCGACCCGAGCATCCGGTAGCAATGGGCGAGCAGCTCGGAACGATAGGGCTCGACCAGGCGGCGGAAGGCGTCCTGGTCGCCGGCGCGCGCCGAGTCGAGCAACCGGCGCTGCTCCTGTGTCGCGCTCGTGGACGCGCTACTCATCGAGACGAGCCTAGACGCCATAGTGCGCTGCGATGACCGCGCGCGGCGAGATACGTACCTTGGGGCAATCCGGCCTGCGGGTCTCCTCCATCGGTCTCGGGCTCGCCTCGCTCGGTCGACCCGGCTACATCAACCTCGGCCACGGCGACGATCTGAGCGGCCAGACCGACGTCGAGGCGATGGAGCGCAACGCGCACGAGGTACTCGACGCCGCTTTCGACGGCGGCGTGCGGTACTTCGATGCCGCCAGGTCGTACGGCAAGGCGGAAGCCTTCCTCGCCTCCTGGCTGGAGCAGCGCGGGCTGCGTCCCGGGGACGTGACCGTCGGGTCGAAGTGGGGCTACACCTACACCGCGGGCTGGCGCGTCGATGCCGAGCCGGCAGAGGTCAAGGACCTCACGGCGGCGACGCTCCGACGGCAGTTCGCCGAGAGCCGGGCCCTGCTGGGGCCGCACCTGCGCCTCTACCAGATCCATTCGGCGACCGTGGAGAGCGGCGTGCTCGAGGACCGCGAGGTGCTCGAGGAGCTGCGGCGACTCCGCGACGAGGGGTTGGCGATCGGCTTCTCGGTGACCGGCCCGAACCAGGCGGAGACGATTCGGCGCGCCCTCGAGGTCGGCGGCTTCGACACCGTCCAGGCGACCTGGAACCTGCTCGAGCGCTCCGCCGGCTCTGCCCTGGAGGAGGCGCATGCCGCGGGCCTCGGCGTGATCGTCAAGGAGGTCCTCGCCAACGGCCGGCTCACGCCGCGCGGCGGCGACTCCTTCCTCGCGGAGGTCGCGACGGAGCTGGACACGACTCCGGATGCGCTCGCGTTCGCGGCCGTGCTCGCCCAGCCCTGGGCCGACGTCGCGCTCTCGGGGGCGACGACGGTCGAGCAGCTGCGGAGCAATCTCGCCGGGCTCGACGTCGACTACGACGACGAGCTCGACCGCCGGCTCGCGCCGCTCACCGAGGGGCCTGAGCGGTATTGGTCAACCCGCGCGGCGCTGCCGTGGAACTAACCCCTCCTCCTCGAACCACTCCACGGTTCGGCGGATCGTCTCCTCCACCGGCGTGTAGGTGAGTCCGAGCTCGCGCGTCGCCTTCGATCCGTCGTAGGCGTGGCCGTGCAGCGCCGTCCGAACCAGGTCGCGGCAGACGCGCGGCGTCTTCCCGCGCAGCCGGGCCGCCGTCTCAGCGGCGACCGCCGCCGTCGTTGCGACGACGGGTGGCAGGGTGCGCACCGGCTCATTGATCCCGGTCAGGCGGCCAAGCAGGTCGATGCCCTCCCGGACGGTGAGCGTCGCCCCGCTGAGGACATACCGTTCGCCCGGCTCCCCTCGAACCTCCGCGAGCAGGTGGCCCTCCGTGCAGTCAGCGATGTCCACGAGGCTGATCGTCGAGTCGACGATCGCCTTCAGCTTTCCGTTCAGGTAGTCGAGCAGGAGACGGGTGGAGCCCGTCGCTCGGCCGGGGCCCTGGACGGACGCCGGGTTGACGCAGACGACCTCGATCCCCGTCTCCTGCGCCGCAGCCAGCACCGCCAGCTCGGCCTCGTACTTCGAGCGCTCGTAGCTCGAGATGAACGAGCCGCGGTGCGGCGACGTCTCGGACCCCACTGTCCCGCGGGCCTCTCCCAGCGCAGCGCCGGACGACGTGTAGACGACCCGCCGAACGCCGGCCGCCGCCGCGGCGTTCACGACGTTGCGCGAGCCCCGCACGTTGACCTCGAACAGCGGCGAGGTGTCGCGAAAGCAGAGCGCGTTGATCCCGGCCGCGTGGTAGACGACGTCCGCTCCGCGCATCGAAGCCGTCAGCGCGTCGAGGTCGAGGATGTCGCCGCGAACGGGCTCGGCGCCGAGGGCGCGGAGCGCGTCCGCCGAGTCGTCTGACCGGGCAAGCGCCTTGACTTCGCGCCCGTCGGCGAGCAGGCGCTCGACGATCTTCCCGCCGAGGAACCCCGAGCCGCCGGTGACAACGGATCGCTCAGCTCGAACCTTCGGACAGCGCCGACCCGAAGCGGGCCAGGTACTCGACCGCCGACAGCACCGTGATCGCGGCCGCGACCAGCATCGCCCACTCGTCCAGGAGCAGCGGGCCGAGCGGCTCGTCGTAGCGGAGGATCGCGAGCAGGATGGCGACGAACTGGACGTTCGTCTTGAGCTTGCCCCAGATCGACGGCGCGAACACGGTGCCCTCGGCCGCAACGACGCCACGAAGTCCGAGGATCAGGAGCTCGCGCCCGATGATGATCGCCGCGATCCAGACCGAGGCCCGGTCGACGTCGACGAGGGCGATCAGCGCGCCCGAGACGAGCAGCTTGTCCGCAGTCGTGTCCAGGAAGGAGCCGAACGTCGTCGTGAGCGCCCACCGCCGGGCGAGGTAGCCGTCGACGAAGTCCGTCGTCGCCGCGATCGCGAACAGAACCGCGGCGGCGACCCAGGCCCAGTCTCGCTCGGGCCCGAGCAGGATCAGGCCCATCACGACCGGTATCAGCAGGATGCGCAGGTAGGTCAGGCCGAGGAGGACTCGGCCGCTCACGGCTCGAGGCCACCACCGGAGCCTCGGCCGCTCCGCCGACGAGGGCGCGAACCTCCTCGGCGGAGGACATCCAGCAGCGCCTCGCGGGCGAGGCGGCCGGCCGCTTCCGAGTCCACCTGCCGGACCGCCTCCTTCGTCGCCGGAATCGCAGGTGGGTTGACGCTCAGCTCCGAGACGCCGAGCCCGATGAGCAGCGGGACTGCCAGTGGGTCGGCTCCCAGCTCACCGCAGACGCCGACCCACTTCCCGTGCGCCTCGGCGGCCTCGGACGACGCCGTCGATCAGCCGCAGGACGGATGGGTGCAGGCCGTCCGCCAGCCCGGCGACCGCCTCGTTTCCCCGTTCGGCCGCCATCGTGTACTGGACGAGATCGTTCGTCCCGATCGAGAAGAAGTCGACCTCGGGCGCGAAGGCCTCGGCCGCGAGTGCGGCCGCCGGCACCTCGACCATGATCCCGACCTCCATCGGGCCTCCGCCCACCTGCTCGCGGGCGCGCGCAAGCACCGACATCGCCTGCTGATATTCCGCGAGGGTCGTGACCATCGGGAACATCACCTTCAGCGGATGCTCCGCGGCGACGCGGAGCGCCGCCCGCAGTTGCGTCTCCAGGAGCTCGGGTTGAGCGAGACCGAGCCGGATTCCACGCACCCCGAGGAAGGGGTTCGCCTCGGCTCGCCGAGGCAGGTACGGGAGCGGCTTGTCCGCGCCGACGTCGAGCGTGCGGAGGATGAGCGGCCTCCCCTGCAGCCGCTCGGCCATGTCGGCGTAGGCCGCGAATTGCTCGTCCTCGGTCGGCAGCGAGTCGCGCTCGAGGAAGAGGAACTCCGTCCGCAGCAGCCCGACGCCCTCGGCGCCGCTCGTGACGGCGGCGTCGACGTCCTCGGGTGAGCCGACGTTGGCGACGACCTCGATCCGGCGTCCATCTCGCGTCCGCGCCGGCCGCTGCGCGGAGTCGAGTGCCCGCCGGGCCTCCGCCTCGCGCTCGGCACTCCGCCGCTCGTAGTCGCGGACAAGCTCCTCGGCCGGCTCGACGACGACGGCGCCCGCGTCTCCGTCGAGTGCGAGCGGCGCGCCCTCGGGCACCTCCAGGAGCGCTTCCCCGAGCCCGACCGCAGCCGGGATCCCGAGCGAGCGGGCGAGGATCGCGCTGTGCGAGGTCGGGCCGCCGTACGCCGTGGCGAGGCCGCGCACGAGCTCGCGATCGAGCGCCGCAGTGTCCGCAGGCGTCAGATCGGCCGCGAGGACGATGCCGGGCTCGAGCACGGACGGCGGCGGCGCCTCCCCGCCGACGAGCGCGGCGACGACCTGGCGCGCCACGCCGGCCAGGTCCTCGGCCCGAGCCTGCAGGTACTCGTCGTCGAGGCTTCGGTACTCGGTCGCGACCGTCTCGGAAGCCCCGTGCCAGGCCTGGGCGGCGTTCTGTCGCTGCTCGAAGATCGCGCGGCGCGCTGGCTCGAGCAGCGCGTCGTCGTCGAGGAAGAGCAGGTGGGCGTCGAAGATCGCTGCGCTGTACTCACCGACGCGCGCGGCAACGGAGTCGCGCGTGGCGCGGATCTCGGTGCGGACACGCTCGAGGGCCTGCTGGAGCGCCTCCCATTCGGCCTGCGGGTCGGTCGCCGGCTCGGTGGGAATCTCGGGTGCGGGCGCTCGGAAGTGGCGGGCGGGCCCGAGCGCGATCCCGGGCGCTGCCGGCAGCCCGACGAGGGCGCCCGGTGGCCCCGCTTCCGCGCGCGCCGTTGACGGCGCGGGCGGCGGGACGGCGAGCTCTTCGTCGAAATCGCGTGCCGCCAGCGCTTCCAAGGCGGCGAGCGCCTCGCCGGCCTGCGGCCCGCTCGCCGCGACCGCGACCTCGTGCCCCTGACGAACGCCGAGGGTGGCGATCGAATTGAGGCTCCGCCCGCTCGCGGGACCGCGCCCGGTCGTCGTGTTCGTGACGGTGACGTCGGCATCGAAGCCACCGGCGGTCTGGACGAAGCGCGCCGCCGGGCGAGCGTGCAGCCCTAGCGGGTTCCGGACGGTCAGCGTGATCGTCCGGCTCCCATCGCCTGCGGCCGCGGGGACGGGAGCGGCGGGCTCGGATGAGCCCAGATGGGTCGCCTTGGCCTCGAGGGCGCCGCGCGCCTCGGCGGCGACGTCAGCGAGCGAGGCGCCGAGCTTGGCCGTCACCGCTGCCGCGACCGCTCCCTCCACGAGCGGGGCTTCGGAGAGCACGACGCGCTCGCGCCGCTCCTCCGGGAGCAGGTCCATCGCCATCTCGGCGCTCAGGACGGCGCTCCCGAGATCCATCAGCACGAGCACACCGTCGCCCTGGTCCGCCCGCTCGATCGCCTCGAGCACCTGCGTGGCATCCGTGCCGAGCGCCGGCTCCGGAGCGTCGATCCCGCCGGCGAGCTCGATCGGCACCTCGGCGCCCATCCCCCGCGCCAGCTCGGCGACGCCCTCGGCGAGCGTCGCGCTGTGCGACACGATCACGAGCCCGACCATGGCTACGCGGGCCCGGCCGATCGAGCCCGTAGGCGCGGTAGAGGAGCTCCACGGGGTGCACGGCTCGGATGCCGGTCCCGTGCGTGATCTGCCAGCGGCACGTCTCGCTGTCGCAGGCGGCGACATCCGCGCCGGCGTCCTTCACGTCGCGGAAGAGCCGCTCGCCGACCGCCATGGAGATCTCGTACTTCTCCTTCTTCAGCCCGTACGTCCCGGCGATCCCGCAGCAGTCGGCGTCGAGCTCGATCACTCGCAGTTCGGGAACCAGGGCGAGCAGGTCGAGGGCGGGCTTGCCGATTCCGTGCCCCTTCTGCTGACAGGGGGCGTGGTAGGGAACCGTCAGCGGGAGCGGCCGGAAGTCGGTCTTGAGCTCGCCGCGGTCGTGCAGGAGCAGGAGGAACTCGCAGAGGTCGTAGGTCGCCTCGCTCACCGCCTTCAGGTCGTCGTCCTCGACGCCCAGGATCTCCCGCGCCTCGCGCTTCAGCATCAGGCTGCAGCTCGTCGAGTTCGACACGATCGGCAGGCCCTCACGCGCATATGGGGCGAGATTGGCGACGAGCCGCCCGTTGTACTTTCGCGCGGCGTCGAAGTTGCCGTTCGACTGCAGCGGCAGCCCGCAACAGTCCTGCGGCGGGACGACCACGTGGTAGCCGTTGTGCTCGAGCACGGAGACGACCATCTCCCCCACGCCGGGCTCGTAGTAGTTGGTGCCGCAGGCATGGAAGTACACAACGGTGCGGTCGGTGGCCGGGCTGCGGTGGTTCCGCGCCCAGCGCTGGAAGGTCCGGCCCGCGAACCGAGGCATCGGCGCCTTGTGATGGATGCCGGCCACGCGGTGGGCAATGGCCCGCACGAGCGGGTCCCGCAGCGCCCAGTTCGCCAGGGGGGCAAGCGGCGTCCCCAGCCGGCCGAGCACGCTCGGCCTGGCGAGCAATTGGTTGCGCAGCGGAATCCCGCGCTCCTCCCAGAGCTGTGCACGCGCCTGGGAGTTGATCTCGGCGATCTTCACGTCCTGCGGGCAGACCTGCGTGCAGATCCCGCAGCCCGAGCAGTAGTCGACGGAGGCGTCCGGCGAGACGCCGGCCTGGCGGTACCGCTCCGCCTGCGGCCCGACGTACTTCGGGCCGGGGAAGAGCGGCGTCACCTGGGAGAACGGACAGAAGGTCTCGCAGATCGTGCACTTGACGCAATGGTCGAGGGAGTCGCGGATGAGCTCGGTCACTGCGCCGTGCCTCGAGGATCGCGCCGGCGGCGGCGTAGCCCGTCGCGAGGCTGATGCCGTTGCCCGAGCCCTCCCGCCAGGGAACGGCGCCCGCCAGCGTCGCGCCCGCAGCGTGAAGATTCTCGAACCGAGCCCGTCCGTCGGCGTCGGTAGGACGCAGTCGGTCGTCGACCGCAACGCCGACGCGGTCGAGCGGCTGCTCGTCCAGGTACGTCGGCAGGAACCGTGGCCGCCCGTTCGCCTCAGGCAGCCCGGCGAGCGCCAGATCGAACACGTCCTCCCGGACCTTTCCGTGGGAGTCGATCTGGATGCCGCCGGCCGCCAGCCCTCCGGAGGCCAGCACGAACGAGCGTGCCCGATGGGTCGTCGGCCGGGCCGCCGCCTGGGTGACCACGCCCTCGACCCTGCCGTCCGCCGTCTCGGCTCCGATGACGCTCTGGCCGATCAGGATTCGTCCGCCGGCCCGGCGCAGCTCCTCCGTCAGCGCCTCGAAGAGGCGGATGCCCGGCACGGACGGCGGGAGGGTCGGAACCTCGAAGACGGGCCGCTCCAGCCGGTCCTCGAGCTCCCGCCAAACCTCACCGGCCTGCCGAAGCCCGAGGACTGCAGGGAAACCGACGCGCTCGTCAGCCTCGACGCGACCCGCCAGTTCGCGCACGAGCGCATCACGGAACGCCGGCTGCTCGAACCGCCTAGCGAGTCCGAGCGTGCCGCCGTCCTCTCCACCTGGCAGGTCGAGCTCGATCGCGCGCGCCTCGACTCGCCCGCCGTGGGTGAGGTTCTCGGCCAGATACGAGGGATAGAAGTCCTTCAGCCGGAGGCCGACGAACACGAAGCGGCCACCGCCACGCAGGTCGCCGCCGACCATGGTCTCGGGCACGACCGCCGAGGGCTTTGCCGCACCGAGCGCGGTGGGAAGCAGGAAGTTCTCCTCGAGCCCGCCCCGGTAGCCGAGAGCCGGCAACCGAGCCTTGAACCACTCGATGCCGGCCGCGATCACCTCGGCCGGGAGGCGGCTGTACGGATGGCCGGGGTGCGCGGCCGCGAGCTCCGTGAGCGCCTGCGCCGGGGATCTCCACCCCCTCATCGGTGAAGCCGAGCACGTCGATCGTCGGCGGCGCGAGGTGGGTCGAGCCGACGCCTCGGGCGATCACGAGCACCCGCCGGCCCTGGTCCGCCAACCGCAGTGCCGCGGTCAGTCCGGCGAGGCCGGCGCCGATGACGATCCTGTCGTTGGTCATGTCGGCAGGTGCTGGACTCCCAGCAGCCCCTGGAAGATCCAGTCGTCGAGCCGGGCCTGTCGAATCTGGTCGCCGTACAGGATCGGGTGGACGCCCTTCCAGCGCTCCTGCAAGAAGGCGAGCAAGGACGCGTTGGCGGCGAGGTGGTCGAGACGCTCGACTCCGTGGAGGATCCCGGTCGCCCGGTAGATGCAGAAGCCGCCCTGGCACGGGCCCATCCCGAGCCGGAGCGTGCGGCGGATGTCGTCGAGATTCGCGGTGTGTCGCCGCTCCATCGCCCGCTGGAGCCGGTCCCGCGTGATCAGCTCGCACTCGCAGATGATCTCCTCCGGTCTCGGCTGCGGCTCGCGGGCGCGGAGCCGCGCGCCGAGCTCGTAGAACCGCCCGTCCTCGGAGTCGGGCAGCGGCTCGTCGTGCGTCCGGCACGGACGGTCGACCCCGAGCTGAGCGCACGCCGCGTCCACCGCGACCTCGGCCATGAGACGAAACGTCGTCGCCTTTCCGCCGGTGATCGTCACGAGGCCGTCGACGCCGTCTCGCTCTCGGTGGTCGATCAGCGCGTGCGAGCGGCTCACCTCGCGTGTGTCGGCGACCTCCTCGGGCGCGAAGAGCGGGCGCGCACCGGCCCAAACCCGAAGCGCGCGCGCCTCGCGGAAGCCGGGGACGAGCTTCTCTCCCTCGTCGAGCATCTCGTCGATCTCGGACTGGGTGGCCTCGAGGTCGTCAGGGTCGGAGACCTTCGTGTCGGTCGTCCCGATCACCGACACCGTCCGGATCGGAACGAGGATGTCGCCGTCCGCCGGCGGCTTGCAGCGATTGACCACCGTGTTCACCAGCCGGTGGTTCATCGCGATCATGATTCCCTTGCCGGGCAGGACGTTCACCCGGCAGCCGGCCAGCTCGGCGATTTGACCCGCCCACGCGCCCGCGGCGTTCACGACCACCTCCGCGTGGATGCGCACGTCCTCCCCGGTCAGCTCGTTGTGGACGAGTGCGCCGGTCACCTTCTGGCCGTCCCGCTCGAGCCCGACGACCCGGTGATAGAGCAGGATCTGCCCACCGTGCTGCTCGGCCGAGCGCGCGTTGCCCCAGACGAGCTTCCAGGGATCGAGTGACGGCGTCGGGCACCGTGAAGGCGCGTGAGATCTCGGAGTGAAGGCGCGGCTCGCGGCGCAGCGCCTCGGCGGCGGGAATCTCCTCCACCGGGACCCCGGTGGCCCGACAACCTTCGAGGAACGAGTCGCCGAAGGCGGGGTCGTCCCATGGGGTCGAGACGAACAGGCCACCGGTGTCCTCGATGCAGTCGGCGGCGATCCGCCGGAGGATGACGTTCTCGGCGACGCATTCCCTGGCGGCCGCCGGGTCCTTGACGGCGTAGCGCCCGCCGGAGTGGAGCAGGCCGTGGTAGCGGCCCGTGGTGCCGTCCGCCAGGTCCTTGCGCTCGACGAGGACGGTCTTCGAGGCCCCGCATCGCAGCATCGCGGGCGACACCGGCTCCGGTCGAGCCGCCGCCGATCACGAGGACTTCGGTCTCGAGAGCCGCCACGCTTAGAGCGTCCGGGCCGAGGGTACACTCGGCGCGTCGAACGAGGAGGCCGGATGTCCGAGAAGCACGAGCACGAGGGCAGCTTCGCAGAGGGGGACGAGGAGACCGAGCACCACCCCGAGGACGAGAAGCGCGACTTCGCGGAAGGCGTGGAGGAGGAGCGCGAGCACAGGCACGAGGGCAGCTTCGCGGAAGGGCGTCGAGGACGTCGAGCACCACCCCGAGGACGAAAAGAAGGGCGACTTCGCCGAAGGGATCGAAGAAGAGGACTAGGAGACGGGCCCGGCGGCCTCTCCGGCCGCCGGGCCCCTCCGCGGTAGACGTCTCCTACTCCAACCAGTCGAAGGTCCGCGTGACGGCCTTCTTCCAGTAGGCGTACTCCTTGTCCCGCTTCGCCGCATCCATCTGGGGCTGCCACTCCTTGTCCTTGCCCCAGTTGGCGCGCAGGTCCTCGACCTCGGACCAGAAGCCGGTCGCGAGGCCGGCGGCGTAGGCCGCGCCGAGCGAGGTCGTCTCGGCGACGGTCGGCCTGATCACCGGAACGTCGAGCACGTCGGCCTGGAACTGCATCAGCAGCTCGTTGTGGACCATGCCGCCGTCGACCTTGAGCGAGGTGAGGTCGACGCCCGAGTCGGCGTTGATCGCGTCGACGACCTCCTTGCTCTGCCAGGCGGTCGCCTCGAGCGCCGCCCGGGCGATATGGCCCTTGTTGACGTACCTGGTCAGGCCGGCGATGACGCCGCGGGCCTCATCCCGCCAGTAGGGGGCAAAGAGGCCCGAGAAGGCCGGGACGAAGTAGACACCGCCGTTGTCCTCAACCGTCTTCGCCAGGTCTTCGACCTCAGGCGACTCCTTGATGAGGCCGAGGTTGTCCCGTAGCCACTGGACGAGCGCGCCGGTGATCGCGATCGCGCCTTCCAGGCAGTACACGGCCGGCTGATCGCCGATCTTGTACGCCAGCGTCGTCAGCAGGCCGCTCTTGGACTGGACGGCTTCGTTGCCTGTGTTGAGGAGCAGGAAGTTCCCCGTCCCGTACGTGTTCTTGGCCTCGCCGACCGCGAAGCAGGTCTGGCCGAAGAGCGCCGCCTGCTGGTCACCGAGGTCACCGGCGACCGGGATTCCGGCGAGATCGCCCTTCGCCTCGCCGTAGACCTCGCTCGAAGCGCGGATCTGCGGCAGCATCGCGCGGGGAACGCCGAGGATGCCGAGAATCTCGTCGTCCCAGTCGAGCGTCTCGAGATTCATCATCATCGTCCGGCTGGCGTTCGTCACGTCCGTGACGTGGACGCCGCCGTCCGGCCCGCCGGTGAGCTGCCAGATCACCCAGGTGTCGATGTTCCCGAACACCACGTCGCCGGCCTCGGCCTTCGCGCGAACGCCGTCGACGTTGTCGAGGATCCACTTGATCTTCGGGCCGGAGAAGTACGTGGCGATCGGGAGGCCGGTCTTGGCCCGGAACCGGTCCTGGCCCCCGTCCGCCTCCAGCTCGCCACAGATCTGGTCCGTGCGGGTGTCCTGCCACACGATCGCGTTGTGGACGGGCTGTCCCGTGGCCTTGTCCCAGACGACCGTCGTCTCACGCTGGTTCGTGACGCCGACCGCGGCGATGTCGGATGCCGGGGTCTTGCCCACGCCGGCCTTGACCATCTCCTGCGTGCGCTCCCAGATCTCGTTCGCGTCGTGCTCGACCCAGCCCGGTTTCGGATAGATCTGCTCGTGCTCCTTCTGGTCGACCGAGACGACCTGCCCGCCGTGGTCGAAGACCATGAAGCGCGTGCTGGTCGTTCCCTGGTCAATTGCTGCTGCGTATTGCGCCATCCACTGTCACCTCCTGTCTAATCGTCACTCCTGCGCCCCACGTCTCGGCGGCGGTCTCGAGCAGCAGGTGGGACGACGTCGCGCCGGGGTCCTGGTGCCCGGCGCTCCGCTCGCCGAGGTAGCTCGCGCGTCCCTTCTTGGCGACGAGCGGCGTGGTCGCGAGCATGCCCTCCTCGGCGGCCTTGGCCGAGGCCTTGAGCGCCTCCTCGAACGAGGCGCCCTCGGCGACCGCCGCCGAGAAGGCATCTCTCGCCGGAATCAGGGCGTCGATCATCGTCTTGTCGCCCGGCTCCGCCTTCCCTCGCATCTGCACGCCCTGGACCGCCGCGTCGAGCGCCGCCGCCCAGTCCTCCGGCTCGAGCTCGCTCTTGCCGGCGGTCGCGACGCCCATCTGCAGGAACAACGTCCCGTAGAGGGGGCCGGCGGCGCCTCCGACGGTCGAGACGAGCGTCATGCCGACGGTCTTGAGCAGGCGCCGATGTCGTCACCCTCCAGCTCGCCCAGCTTGGCGGAGACCGCCTTCATCCCGCGGTCCATGTTGATGCCGTGGTCGGCATCGCCGATGGCCGAGTCGAGCTGGGTCAGGTACTCCTTGTTCTCGGCGACGGTCGAGGAGAACGCCTCGACCCAGCCGAGAACCTGGGCGTAGGACACTGCCATGACGGTCTCTAGACGCCCCACCGCAGGCCAGGTGTGTTGACGGGAGCGTCCCAGAGCCGTGTCAGCTCGTCGTCGAGCTTGAGCAGGGTGATCGAGCAGCCGGCCATCTCGAGCGACGTGATGTACGGCCCGATCAGGTTCCGCGCCGATCTTGATCCCCCGTCCCTTCGAGCAGCTTTTGGAGCTCGTTGTAGACGACGTAGAGCTCGATCGCCGGCGTTCCGCCCATGCTGTTGACGAACGCGAGCACCTGGTCGCCCTCTGAGAACGGGAGGTCTTCGATAATCGGCGTCGCCAGAGCCTCGACGATCTCGCCGGCGGGGGCGAGCTTGCGTCGCTCGCGTCCCGGCTCGCCGTGGATGCCGATGCCGATCTCCATCTCGTCGTCGCCGAGCTCGAAGGTCGGCGTGCCGGCTGAGGGCACGATGCACGACGTCAGCGCCATGCCCATGCTGCGGCCGTTCGCGTTGACCTTGCGGCAGAGGTCGGCGACCTGCTGCAGCGACTGCTTCTCCTCCGCGGCCGCTCCACAGATCTTCTCCGCAAGCACGGTCGCTCCGACACCGCGCCGACCGGCGGTGTAGAGGCTGTCCTGCACGGCGACGTCGTCGTCGATGACGACGGCCTCCACCTCGATCCCCTCGCCGCGGGCGAGCTCGGCGGCCATGTCGAAGTTCATGACGTCGCCGGTGTAGTTCTTCACGATGTGCACGACGCCGGCGCCGCCGTTGACGGCCTTCGTCGCCTCGAGCATCTGATCCGGCGTCGGCGAGGTGAACACTTCGCCCGGGGCGGCGGCATCGAGCATGCCCATGCCGACGAAGCCGCCGTGCATCGGCTCGTGCCCCGAGCCGCCGCCGGAGACGAGGGCCACCTTGCCCTGCACCGGCGCGTCCGCTCGATACGACGTAGTTGGGCCCGAAGTTCACCTTGAGCAGGTCGCGGATGTGCGGCGGCCATCCCCTGTAGCGACTCGGTGACGACGTCTTCGGGCTTGTTGATGAGCTTCTTCACGCTTGCGCTCACCCCCTTTCAGGTCAGAAGATTCCGATCACCCTGCCCACGACCTCGAGGTTGCCCGTTCCGGGCGCGAACCAACGCCTGATAGGTGACTGCCCCGAGCGTGCCGCCGATGAGCGGCCCCACCACGGGGACCCAGGAGTAGTCCCAGTCCGAGTCTCGCTTGCCCGGAATCGGGAGCACGGCGTGTGCGATGCGCGGCGCGAGGTCGCGCGCCGGATTGATCGCGTAGCCGGTCGGGCCGCCGAGCGAGAGGCCGATGCCGAACACGAGCAAGCCGACCAGGAGCGGCACGAAGGATTGGCCGAGGGCCGTCGCCAGCGTCTCTTCCCCGATGCCGCCCGAGCCAGATCTGCGGCGAAGTGCCCGACGATGGCGAAGATCCCGAAGAGCAGCATGAACGTCCCGATGATCTCGGTCACCAGGTTCGCGGGTTTGTTCCGGATCGCCGGCGCGGTCGAGAAGACGGCAAGCTTGAGGCCCGGGTCCTCCGTCGCTCGCCAATGTGGCAGGTAGGCGAGGAAGACAAGGATCGCACCGATGAAGGCGCCGACCAACTCGCCGGCTATGTATGTGGGCACGTCGTCCCACGGCGTGACGTCCGTCACCGCGTAGGCGATCGTCACTGCCGGATTGAGGTGCGCGCCGCTGAACTGGGCGACCGCATACACGGCGATCGCGACCGCCATTCCCCATCCGAACGTGATCACGATCCAGCCCGCGTTCTCGGCTTTCGAGCGCGCAAGCAGGACTCCGGCAACGACTCCGTCTCCGAGCATGATCAGGATCGCAGTCCCGACCACTTCGGCAGTGAAGATTTCCATGACACCCCCTTCTGGGTAAGAGTGCGCGGAAGAACATCTCGCATGTTGCGCGCGAAGTCAACGCGTCTTCACCACCCCGACTAGGGGCTTGGCTGGCGGCTCAGGCGCGCGACGACGTCGACGGCGTACCGGTCGCGAAGCTCGCGCGCGATGTGGTCGTCGCCGCCGATCAGATGGAGCTCGTACGGGTAGGCGTACTGGGCCCGGAAGCCCTTCTCGCGGGCCAGGATCCTGCCCCAGAGCGAGACGCTGCCCGAGGGCGATCGGCCGTCCCTGCCGGACCGGAGGCAGCTCCTGGTACTCACGCCCGTAGCGCTGGCGAATGCCGGTGTAGCGCCGGAGGAGATCCTCCGCGAGCGCCCGCGTCCGGAACGCGTAGATGCCGCACTCGTGGTCCTCGACGGGCGCGGCGTCGCGATGCAGCGCGCAGCTCGCCTCGAAGCGCCGCTCGGGTGGCCAGCTCACGTGGTGCCAGGTGAAGGATTCGAGGCGGTAGTCGTCACCGTGCAGGCGGACATGCCAGAGTCGCCAACCGAGGATGGGCTCGCTCGCGAGCACCGTCACGCCGGTAAGGGCTCCTTGACCGGCTCTTCCACCGGACTGGGTGCGGGCACCGGCTCTTCGAGCGGCGTGATCTCGATTTCCTGCTCGGTCTCGGGGAGGCCGATGTCCATCGCCGGCTCCTTTCTTCCTTGGAACGGCTGCGACAAACGGTAGAGAGAGGGGCGGCTGGACAAGGCCGCTCGCTCCCGGTGAAAGCGCCGGAACCCGGCTAAGATCGACTTTCCGAGGCTGAACGTGTAGACCAACGTCGTGTCTGGCGCGAAGGAATCGACATTCCGCCCCGAGTCCTCTTCAGTTCGTCAGGCCTCTGCGAACGGTTCGCCTGGTAGATCGGGCGGACGCGTGCGGTCGGGATGGACGTATCGACGGAGAGCCGCCGCCTGGGCGATGGTGATGGTCGCTCGGACGATCACGAGGAAGTCGGTCCGCTTCCTCGGGCGAATCGACGACGCGCGCCAGCGAATCTTCTTCGCCAATCACACGAGCCACCTGGACTTCATCCTCATCTGGTCCTCGCTCCCCCGACAGGTCCGGGAACGAACGCGACCGGTCGCCGGCCGTGACTACTGGGAGCGCAGCCGGTTTCGCCGCTACTACGTCCAGAAGGTCTTCAACGCCGTCCTGATCGATCGGGCGGGCCTCGACGGCGCCCAGAGGCGGCACCGACCGGCGCGGGCGTGAGGCGGTGGAGCAGATGCTGGAAGGGCTCGGCGACGAGTACTCGCTCATCCTCTTCCCCGAGGGCACGCGGGGCTCCGGCGAATCCATCGGACAGTTTCGCAGCGGCCTCTACTACATCTGCCGCGAGCGCCCCGATGTCGAGCTCGTGCCGGTCCGCATCGAGGGCGCCCACAAGGTGCTGCCGAAGGGCCGGATGGTGCCGCGTCCACAGGAGAGCGTCCTGACGTTCGGCCTACCGATGCGGCTCGAGGAAGGGGAGTCGAGAACGGCGTTCAACGAGCGAGCACAAGGGGCACTGAAAGCCCTGGCGTCCGTCGCGCGTTAGTTGCTCACGCTCTACCTCCTTCGGCACGCGAAGTCCAGCTGGGCTGACTCAGAACCTCCGGGACCACGAGCGGCCGCTGGCTCCACGGGGCCGCCGCGATGCGAAGCGCATCGCCAAGCACCTCGTTCAGCTGTCGGCATCGAGCCTGAGCTCGTCCTCTGCTCGTCAGCGGAGCGAACACGTGAGACGCTCGCGCTCCTGCAGCCCGCGCTCGGCACGACGGCGACCGTGGAGGTCGAGGCCGGACTGTACGGCGCCTCAGCCGACATGCTGCTCGAACGCCTCCGCGCCGTTCCTGAGGAGGTGACCTCGGTCCTGCTGCTCGGGCACAACCCCGGCGTCCAGGACCTCGCCCTTGTGCTCGCCTCGTACGGCACCGAGCTCGGGCGGCTACGGGAGAAGTTCCCGACGGCGGCACTCGCGACGCTCACCCTCGAGGACACGAACTGGAGCGAGCTATCGCCGGCGGATGCAATGCTCGCCGCGTACGTCGTGCCGAAGCAGCTCGACCGGGTCTAAGCACCCGGTCAAGTGGTCGTCAGCGTCGCCTGCGCCCCGGCCGCGCGCACGGCCGCCGACAGGGTGGCGATGTCGTAGGCGCCGTAGTGGCGTCGGCCGTTGATGAAGAACGTGGGGGTGCCGGAGACGCCGCTCAGGTCGGCGCTGTCGACATCCTCGGCGACGCGGACGGCGCCAACGTGCTCACGCAGGTCGTCGGTGAAACGTTCGACGTCGAGGCCCAACTGCTCCGCATAGCCGATCAGATCTTCCGGGCGCAGGGCGTCCTGGTGAGCGAGCAGGAGGTCGTGCAGCTCCCAGAACGCGCCCTGCGCGTCCGCTGCCTCGGCGGCTTCGGCGGCCAGCTGAGCGCGTGGGTGGACGTCGCTCAGGGGCAGATGCCGCCAGACGTAGCGGACGTCTCCGAACTCGCGGAGGAGCTCACGGACGACCGGCTCGGCCATCCCGCAGTAGGGACACTCGAAGTCGCCGTACTCGACGACCGTGACCGGTGCCTTGATCGGCCCGCGCACGTGATCACGCTCGGGGTCGACATCGATGTAGAGATCAGCGAGCGGCTGCGCGGTTCCGAGCAGTGCGCGGATTCGCAGGTTCCGAGGCAGCAGCGCGGTGGCGCGGAACAGCAGCCAGGTGACGAGCGTCGCGCCGACCGCCGAGCTGAGGATGCCGAGCTTCGCCTCCTCGAGCCGGCTCCCGTCGAAGGCGAGGGTGGCAACGAGCAGCGCGACGGTGAAGCCGATCCCGGCGATCGTGCCGCCGCCGGCGACCGCCACCCAGCCGACCGGCGGCCGTAGCCGGCGGCCGCTCAGCCGGGTCAGGAGCCAAGCGCTGCCGAGGATGCCCACCGGCTTGCCGACGACGTATCCGAACAGGATCCCGAGCGTGATCGGCGACGTGAAGCCGTCCGCGAGAAAGCCGGCATCGATCGCTATGCCGGCATTCGCTAGTGCGAACAGCGGCACGATCACGTAGCTCGTCCAGGGGTGGAAGAGCCGCTGGAGCCGCTCGTTGACCGACGTCGCCGACCTGATCTCCACTCTGGCGGCGCGCGCCAGCTCCGCCGTCGGCTGCTCGCGGAACTCGCGGAACCGCTCGGTGGCGCGTTCGAGGTTCGACCGCGGCGCCGGGTAGGCGTAGGCCAGCAGGCCCATCGCGAGACCGAGCACGACCGGCTCCACCCCGGACTCGAGCAGCGCCACCCACGCGCCCACCCCGAGCACCGCGCAGGCAAGGCCCGGGCGGAAGCTGGTGCCGCGCACGACGACGACGGCCACGAACAGGCCGACGGCTACCAGCAGCGGCCCCACGTCGAGCGTCTCCGTGTAGACGGTCGCGATGACGAGGAGCGCGAGGATGTCGTCGACGACGACGACCGTGAGCATGAACGCGCGCAGCCGGTCGGGGAAGCGCGGCCCGACCAGGGCCAGCAGTCCGAGCGCGAAGGCGGTGTCGGTCGACATCGCGATGCCCCAGCCCGTGGCGGAGGAACGTCCCAAGTTGAAGGCGAGGTAGATGGCGACCGCCACGGCCATGCCGCCGATCCCGGCCAGCAGCGGCAACGCGAACCGCCGCCGCTCCCGCAGCTCGCCGAGGTCGAACTCCCGCCGTGCTTCGAGCCCGAGGACGAAGAAGAAGAACGTCATCAGGCCGCTGTTCACCCACTCGCGAAGATCCAGTGCGATGCCTGCGCCGCCGACCTCGATCGAGAGCGTCGTCTCCCAGAGCGAGTCGTAGGACGACGCGTGGACGTTTACCCAGACAAGCGCCGCTACGGCCGCCGCCAGCAAGACCGCGGCGCCGCCGGTCTCGGTGCGCAGGAACTCGCGCAGCGGCGTCTGCAGGTTCCGCGCCCAAGCCGTGCGGCCCGAGAACGCCGACGGCCGATCGCTCATCTCCGATCAGTATCGCCGCTACCTTCGAAAGCAATGAGCACGCATGACCCGACCGTGTTGCCGCCGGGGCTGCCGGTTCCGGTCGACGACGGTGCGGCCAAGCACTTGCCGGGATTGCGTGTGCCGCCGATTCGGCTACCCGCGACGGACGGCACCGAGCTCGCGCTCGCCGAGGAAGGCCGGCTCGTGCGACGCGTCGTCTACGCCTTCCCTCGAACCGGTCGTCCAGGTGAGGCGCCGCTCGTCGAAGACTGGGATCTGATCCCCGGTGCCCGAGGGTGTACGCCGGAGTCGTGTGCGTTTCGCGACCACCACGCGGAGCTCGCTCGCGCGGGCGCCGAGGTCGTCGGGCTGTCCACGCAGGACACCGCCTACCAGCGCGAGGCCGTCGAGCGGCTCCACCTCCCCTTCGTGCTTGTGTCGGACGCGCAGCTACGCCTGACGAAGGCGATGCGTCTGCCGACGTTCGAGGCCGCCGGGCACATCCTGCTCAAGCGGTTCACGCTGGTGATTCGCGACGGCCGCGTCGAGCACGTGTTCTACCCGGTGTTCCCGCCCGATCGGCATGCCGCGGAGCTGCTTGGGTGGCTCGAAACGCATCCTTCATGATGGGCGTGATGGAGAGCGCCTTCGCGAACGTCGACCGCATCGCTCCGCAGCAGATCTGGGACGGCGTCGTCGTTCGAGCCGTCCACGGCGATCACGCGACGATGGCGCTGATCGAGCTCGCGCCGAACAGTGTCGTTCCCGAGCACCGTCATGCCAACGAGCAGCTCGGCGTTCTTGTCCGCGGCTCGTTCCGGTTTCGGATCGGCGACGAGACCCGCGAGGTCAGTCCCGGTGAAACGTGGTGCATCCCGGCCGACGTGCCCCACGAGGTGGAAACCGGGCCCAACGGCGCGCTCGCGATCGAGCTCTGGTCGCCGCCGAGAGAGGACTGGAAGACGATCGAAGCTCAGCCGCCGCGCCCGCCGGGCTGGCCGACGCGATTACGCCGACAGGAACGTAAGCACCGCGAGCACTCGCCGGTGGTCGTCGGCGCTCGTCGGCAGCCGCAGCTTTCCGAAGATGCTCTTCACGTGCTTCTCGACCGTGTGCTCCGTGATGAAGAGCTGCTGCGCGATCGCCTTGTTCGACCGACCCTCGGCCATCAGCGAGAGCACCTCTCGCTCTCGCGCGGTCAGGTCCTCGAGCGGGTCGTGGCCCGACCGCGGCCGCTCGACCAGCTGCGCCACGACCGAGGGATCGAGGACCGAACCGCCCTCGCCCACACGGCGGACGCTGCCGGCGAGCTCGTCGAGGTCGGCGACGCGGTCCTTGAGCAGGTAGCCGACCCCCTCGGTGCCGTTCGCGAGCAGCTCGAGCGCGTAGCTCGGACGCACGTACTGGGAGAGGACGAGGATGCCGACGTTCGGATGGCCGGCTCGGATCTCGGCGGCCGCCCTCAGCCCCTCGTCGGTATGCGTCGGCGGCATGCGGATGTCGACGATCGCAACGTCGGGAGACGTCGCTTCGATCTGCTCGAGCAGCTCCTCGGCGTCGGCCGCCTGGCCGACGACGTCGAACCCGGCCTCGACGAGCAGACGGGCGAGACCCTCGCGCAGGATGACCGCGTCGTCGGCGACGACTACCCGCACGGGATCTCCGCTCGGACGACCGTGCCTCTGCCCGCAGGGCTGACGAGCACGAGCCGGCCGCCGAGCGCTTCGACGCGGTCCGCGAGCCCGCTCAGGCCGCTCCCGCGGCTCGAGTCCGCGCCCCCGACACCGTCGTCGGCGACCTCGACGAGCGCCTTGCCGTCGACCCGGTCGACGCGGACGCGGACCGCGGTCGCCTGCGCGTACTTCGTCACGTTCGCCAGCGCTTCCGAGACGACGTAGTACGCGGCCGCCTCCACCTGGATCGGGAGGCGCTCGCCCAGCGAGACCTCGAGCTCGAGCGGCACCGGCGTCCTCAACGGCAGCTCGCCGAGCGCCGCCTCGAGCCCGCGCTCGGTCAGAAGCGACGGGTGGATTCCCTGACTCAGCTCGCGCAGCTCCTGCAGAGCGATCGCCAGATCCTCGCGCGCCTCGTGCAGGATCGGCTTCGCTGCCTCCGGGTCCGTCTCCAGCTTGCGTTCCATGAGGCCGAGAGCCATCGAGATCGAGACGAGCCGCTGCTGGGCGCCGTCGTGCAGGTTGCGCTCGACCCGCCGCCGCTCCGTCTCGGCCGCCTCGACGATGCGAGCACGGGAGGCCCGCAAGTCCTCGAGCCGCGCACGCAACTCGGCATTCAGACGTTCGTTCTCGAGCGCGAGCGCTGCGGCGGCTCCGACCGACTCGAGCAGCTCCTGCTGCTCGGCGAGCGCGGGATCGTGCTCCAACGCGGCGATGCGGCGGCCGCCGCGCTCGACCACCGTGGCGTCGGCGGAGAGCTCGACAGGCCGGCCGTCGGCGTCCACGAACCCATTCCGCTCGGGCACCCAGTAGCGCGAGCTGAAGCTCCGGATCGCCGAGTGCCCGCGAGAGCGCGTCGCGCACACCGCCTGGCGGGGGCGCCTCTCCGAGCTCGACCACGAGCTGGGCCACGGCCCCGCGGGCCATCTGCACCCGCAGCAGACCCGCGAGGAACGCAAACGGAACGGTCGCGAACACGAGCCACCACAGCCACTCGACGTCTCCAAGCGGCTGATCGACGATGTCGTTCACCGCCGAGACCGCGAGAGCGACGAACGACGCCGCCCCGGCCCAGAGCACCGGCTCAGCGGCGCGGCGCAGCGGCGCGCTGGCGCCGCGCCAGCGTCGGACGACCAGGACGGCTGTGGCAACCGAAACGGCGGAGCCGAGCGCGCGTTGCACGTTCTCGATCGCCACCTCCACGTCTTGGTTGTCCGTCACGGCGAGGAGGTTCTCCGGATCGCCGTCGAACAGGATCCAGGCCAACTGCAGGACGGCGCAGACGATGAACCCGATCCCCATCAGGACGCGCTCGAACCGCGAGTGCAGGCGTCCGTCCGGAAACGACAGGAGCAGGTACGCGAAGCCGAGGATGAACAGCAGCTCCGTGGCGGTTCCCACCGTGTTCAGAAGGTGGTTGTCGGCGTAGCCCAGCTGCCCCAGGAACCAGATGAAGCCGGTCCCGACCATGACCAGGCCCGTACGGTTCTCAGGCCGCCGGTGAAGCGCGACGAGGCCTGCGCCGACCCACGACAAGCCGATCACGAGCGTCAGCACGCCGGTGCGCACGGGGTGGTCCGCGCTATCGCTCGTGAAGACGGCGACCGACACGGCGACGCCCGCGAGGAGCGCCGCGGTCGCAACCGCCACGTCGATCGGCTTCACCGCTACGACATCGTGCCGTCACGGGAACCTCCATGTAAAGCTAGCCCATAGGCGGCGCCCGACGGAGAGGAGGTTCGCGGCGATCGCCGTCGCGGCGGCGACAAGCGAGCGAAACGCGACCACCAACAGGAGGAAGCTCAGGCCGAGCACAAGGGCGAAGACGATCGGCTGGTAGCGCGCAGCCAGCTCGTGGAAGTCGAGCTCGGAAGCCGGCTCGCCCGTGACGAGCACCTCGGCTCCGCTGTCGCCGAATGCTTGCGGGATGTAGCGCTCGCGCAGGTCGCGAACGGCGTCGATCGCGGGCCGCCCGACGGGATCACCGGCGACGGGGACGGTGAGGATCGCAGCGTCGCCCGCGAGGCGCGACGGTGACGGTCGGCGCGCCGTAGCGGCCGTCAGCTGCCAGCGCCCGCCGGAACCGCTCACGGCGGACCGCAGCTGCGCCGAGCGCACGTCGCCGGCGACGACGACCTCGGCCGACGTGTTGTCGCGCGCGCCGAACTCGCTGTCGAGCAGCTCGAACGCACGCTTGCTCGCGAAGCTGTCCGGCAGCGTGCTGACGCCGGAGCTTCCAGCGTGCAGCCATGCATACGGTGCGGCGAGCGCGACGAGCAAGAGCGACCGAAGCGGTCAGGCTCGCGACCGGGCGGCGCATGACGGCCTCCGCGATCCGCGACCAGATCGCGCCACTCCTGCGCCCGATGGGCAGCCGCAGCGCGTCGACTCGGTCGCCGAGGAGCGAGAGCAGCGCCGGCACGAGCGTCAGCGCGGCCGCAACCGAGACGAGCACGACGACGATCGCGCCGACGCCGAGGCTGCGGAAGATCGTGTGCGGGACGACGAACATCCCGATCAGGGCGATCACGACGGTCAGGCCGCTGAAGAGCACGGCCGGCTCGAGGTCGCGCCGGCGCGGGCGATCGCGCCGCGTTGGTCGCGACCCGTCGCCGCTCCTCGCGGAAGCGGGAGACGACGAAGAGGGAGTAGTCCACGCCGACCGCGAGGCCCATCATCACGAGCATGTTCACGACGAAGAACGAGAGCTCCCACGCCTGCCCGACGAGGGTCGTCAGCCCGAGCGCGACGACGATCGAGACGATCGCGACCGCGAGCGGCACGAGCGACGCGACGACCGAGCCGAAGACGAAGAGCAGCACGATCAGGGCGGCGGTGAGGCCGATCACCTCGCCGCGAACGAGATCCGACCCGGCCGTCTCCTCGAGGTCGATGTCGACGATCCACTCGCCGGTCGCCGCGACTTCATAGCCCGGTTGCGCGTCGAGGGCGGCGACAGTGTCGACGAGCTCCTCGACATAGCCCTCGAAGCGGGGCCGAGATCGAGCTGGACGAGCGCCGTGCGGCCGTCCTCCGAGACCAGCGAGCGGTCGTGCCGAATCGCAACGAGTCGCCTCCGCCGACGGGATCGCGTCGTCCAGCCGGCGAGAGACGGCCTCCACGGCGGCCGACAAATCGCGGCCCACTGACGAGTGGACGACGACGGTCACATCGGCTTGAAAGCCGTCACGCTGCTGGGCGGACCCGAACGCCTTGTCGATGAGCTCGTCGGCTCGCTCCGACTCGGGCCGGCTCGTGAAGTCGTCGTCGGTCGTGAGCGAGCTCCCGAGCAGCATGGCGATCGCCGCTCCGGAGGCGAGGAACAGACCGAGCCAGGCTGCGAGCGTGAGCTTGGGGCGGGTGGCGCTCGCTCGTGCGAGCCGTTCCGTCGAGAGGATCCTGAAATGATGCGCCTCCGATCTCGCTGACCCATCAAGGGTCGCGACGAGTCGCGCCGTGCTGTAGCCGGAGGGCCGGAGACTTTCGCTACCGGCTAGCTGTACCGCGGGGCTACCGTCGAGGTGTGCAGAACCTGAGGGATCGGCTCCCCAGCCCGCGCACGCTGCTGCGGATCGGGCTGGCCGTCTTCGTGCTCGCCTGGATCTTCGGGCCGTACTCGCTGCGGTCGGCGGTGCCGATCTGGCTTCCGTTCCTGATCGCGCTCGGCCTCGAGCTGCAGTTCTTCGTCGCCGCGCTCCGGTCGGCTCCGCCGAGTCGCCCGAGCCGCGCGCCGGAGCTAGCCGACCGAGAGCGCTTCGGCTACGGGTCCGACGAGGAGCTCGTACTCGTCCGCGAGGGAGGCGAGGAGCTCTGGATCCCCTACTCGGGCGAGACGGACGAGGAGCTGGACGCGCTGATCGCCGAGGCGCGCGAAGAGCCGGAGGAAGAGGCCGCTCCCGCGGTCCCGGCCGCCCCGCGGCGCCGACCCATCCGCGGCTTCCTCGCCGGCCTCGGCGTCATTGCCGGGCTCGCGCTCGTCTTCTGGTTCGTCGAGAGCCGGACCGGCTGGAACGGGCTCGACGCGAGTACGCGCGCCGAGGCGACGGCCCGGTTCTCCGAGGAGGCATCACGCGTCGCCGGGAAGCCGGTCACGATCCGGTGTGACGAGTCCGGCGACTACGTCGGCGCCGTCCAGCACGCGGACGGCGTTGCCCTCGTCGGCGGGAAACCTCGCCTACCTGACGCCGGAGCGCTGCCACGATCTCTACCGGCTGGCGTTCGAGGGTGAGGGGGGATCGAACCAGACGGCCCGCGCCCTCGCCGTCCTCGCCCATGAGGCGTGGCACCTCCGCGGTGTCTCGGACGAGGGCACGACCGAGTGCTACGGGCTGCAGAGCGGCGTCGAGATCGGGCAGCGGTTCGGCCTCTCGGCGGACACCGCGCGACGGCTGATGCGGCAGCAGCTCGTCGAGAACGAGCTGCGCCGCGGGTCGAGCCTTGAATACCGCGTTCCGCCGGAGTGCCGCGACGGCGGCCGCCTCGACCTCCATCCGGCGAGCGATGACTTCCTTAGTGCCCCGTCCAGTAATGCCGCCGAGGTTCTGGGTCGCGAGCACCAAGCCAGAGGCCGCACTCCGACGAGCCAAGGCTAGACAGCCTTGGTGAGGAGGAGGGTGGGCTCTGGCGCCGCGTGATCGCGGGCCAGAAGCCGGCATGTATTGCTGGATGGGGCACTAGGTCACGCGCGGCGTGACGTTCTGGTTCAGCCGGAACAGGTTGCTCGGGTCGTAGCGGCGCTTGATCGCCGCGAGCCGGTCCCAGGTCGGCCCCGGGTAGGCCTCGCGGACCCGCGCTTCGCCCTCGTCGCCGACGAAGTTGACGTACACGCCGGCGTCACCCTGACGGAGCGCCGCCGCGAAGCCGGTGACCCAAGCCTCGTGCGCCGGGGATTCCTCAGCGTCCTCGTAAACGGCGCCGATGGCGACCATCACCCGTCGCCCGCGGTGCGAGTACGCGGTCGCTTCGTCCGGCACGCGGGCCACCGCCCCACCGAGCACCCGAAGCTGGGCCACGGCCATCGGCGCAGTCGAGGCCTGGAGGTGCTCGACGATCGCCTCCGCCAGGGAGTGATCCAGGGCGTCGACATAGAGCGACCGCGCCACCTCCTGTGCGGGACCAGGGCCCTCCTCCTCGCCGAAGAGCGTGTAGATCTCCGGGTAGGGCATCGGGCGGATCTGATCCGCGAGCGGCTCGGCGAGTGCCCGGAACGGCGCGTAGGCACGCTCTCCGGCCTCGACGTCACCCGCGTAGCTCATGAGGGCCATCACCACGGGCCGGCCGTGAGCCTCGGCGGGGAGGAACGGCATCGGTGGCGCGACCATGATGTTGGCGATCGCAGACAGCTCCTCCGGCGCGGCCTCGGCCTCGGCGGCGAACGAGGCGATGACCTCGGGCGTCGCCGGGAGGATCAGCATGCCGCCGACGATCGTGTCGACCTCGTGCAGCTGGAACTGGAAGCGCGTCGCGACCCCGAAGTTGCCGCCGCCGCCGCGGATCGCCCAGAACAGGTCCGGGTGCTCCTCGGCGTCGACGCTCAGCAGCTCGCCGTCGGCGGTCACGAGCTCGGCGGCCAGCAGGTTGTCGATCGTGAGGCCGTGCTTTCGGACCAGGAAACCGACACCACCACCCAGCGTGAGCCCTCCGATCCCGACCGAGCCGGTGTCCCCGAACCCGGTCGCGAGGCCGTGCTCCGCCGCCGCGGCCGTGTACTCGGCCGCAGTCAGCCCCGTTTCCGCCCACGCGGTGCGACGCTGGGCATCGATCTCGAGCCCCTTCATGTCCCTGAGGTCGAGGACGATCCCGCCCTCGGAGACGCTGTGTCCGGCCAGGCTGTGGCCGCCGCTGCGGATTGCGAGCTCTGCTCCGGTCTCGCGCGCCAGCGTGACGACGCGCGCGACGTCGCCTGCATCTGCGGGCCGGACAATGGCTGCCGGCCGGCGGTCTTTGCTGCGGTAGAAGACGGCGCGCGCCTGGTCGTACCCCTCGTCGTCCGGCGTGATCACTCGGCCGTCGAGATCGGCGCGCAGCTGCTCGATCGACGTGGTGATGGTCAGTTCCTGCATGGAGGATCCCCTCCCGGCTTCGTTTGCTCTCTATGCGTTAGAGGTGCGAACGCCAGACGAGAGCGCGGAATTCCGTCAGGCTCTGGAGGGGAGCAGCGCGCGCAGGTCGTCGATCGTGTCGGCGTCCTCGGCGTCCTTGTCGGGCCGGTAGCGCTTCACGCGGGCGAAGCGCAGCGCGACTCCACCGGGGTAGCGCGTCGAAGACTGGACGCCGTCCAGCGCGACCTCGATGACCAGCTCCGGGCGCACGAGCACCGCGATCCCCTGCCGGGCGGTTTCGCGTTCGAGCAGCGCCTTCGTCTGCCATTCGAGGAGCTCGTCCGTCAGCCCCTTGAAGCACTTCCCTACCATCAGGAACGTCCCCGTACCGGGATCGCGGGCGCCGAGGTGTAGGTTCGAGAGCCAGCCCTGCCTGCGTCCATGGCCCCACTCCGCGCCGAGGACGACGAGGTCGTAGGTTCGAACCGGCTTCACCTTGCGCCACGCCTTGCCGCGACGGCCCGCGCCGTAGAGCGACGCGGCGTCCTTCACGACGACACCTTCGTGTCCGGCCTGCAGCGCCTCGTCCAGGACGCGTTGCCCCTCCTCCGGATCGGAGGTGAGGACGCTGGGGATCTTGAGGTGCGGCGCGATCGCATCGAGCCTTGCGGCCCGCTCCTCGAGCGTCGTGTCGAGCAAGTCTTCGCCGTCGACGTGAAGGACGTCGAAGAGGAAGGTCACGATCCCCTGGGGCGGCGCCTCGCTGTCGATCTGCGACACCGTGTCCTGGAACGCGGCCGGGCCGTCCTCGCTCATCCACAACGCCTCTCCGTCGAGCACCGCCTGCCTGAGGCCGAGACTGCGCACCGCGTCGGCGATCCCGGGCAGCGCGTGCGTGATGTCGTTGAGGTTGCGCGTGTAGATGCGGACGTCCTCGTCGACGCGATGGATCTGGATCCGGATCCCGTCGAGCTTCCACTCCACCGACGCGCGGTCGAAGCTCTCCACCGCGTCGCCCACGCTCTCGGCGGTGGAGGCGAGCATCGGGAGAATCGGGCGGAAGAGCTCGAGGCCGACGGCACGGAGCCCTTCCTCGCCGCTCGTCATCGCGATCTCGGCCGTGCGCGTGAGGTCGCCTGAGAGCATCAGCGCGCGGCGGGCAATCGGCCCGGATACCCCGGCCGCCTTGGCCACGGCATCGATCATCACGCCGGCCAGCGCGCCTTGCCTCAGCTCCCCGGTCAGGAGCCGCTTGACGAAGTCGGCCTCCTGCTCGGTGGCGCGGCCGAGCAGGTCGCCGAGAATCTGCTTGCGTCTGGCCACCGAGCCGCCGCCGGTCGCCTCCTGGATCTCGACGATCGCGCGGTCGAGCTCCTCGACGGTGACGGACGCCTGGGCGGCGGGCGCACTCTCGATCCCGTAGACCGTCGAGTAGCCCACGCCGACGCGACCCTGGCGCGGGAGGCCGGAGAGGATGCCGACGACGATCGGCACCTCGCTCGGATCGAGGCTCTCGAGCAGTGCGGCGAGGATCTCCACCTTCCGCGAGCGCGAGGTCGTGTCCGCGACCTCGTTCGAGGCGCTGACGACATCGGCGAGCAAGGTCATGTCGATCTCACGGCGTGACATTCGTCGTACATTGAAGATTGAAGAGCAAGCCGTAGGCCTGTCCGCGAAGCGGACCGTGGAGGGAGTCTGAGGGAACCGGGAGGGTTCCCTCAGCTACCCGGCTTGAGCCGATGTCAGAGGAGGGAGCCTATGACCGTCACTTCGAAAGCCGCGAAAGCGAAGGCCTCGTTCACCCCCGAGCTGTTCGCCTTTCTCACCGACCTGCGCGAGAACAACAATCGCGAGTGGTTCGCCGCGAACAAGCAGCGCTACGAGAGCGCTCTGCTCGAGCCCGCCCTGGACTTCGTCGCCGACTTCGCGCCGCATCTGAGCAAGATCAGTCCCCACTTCCGCGCGGATCCGCGGCCGTCGGGCGGCTCGCTCTTTCGGATCTACCGCGACACACGTTTCTCGAAGGACAAGACGCCGTACAAGACGAACGTCGGCATCAACTTCCGGCACGAGCGCGCCAAGGACGCCTACGCGCCGGGGTTCTATCTCCACCTGTCGCCCGGCGAGGTCTTCGCCGGGGGCGGGATCTGGCATCCGGACACGGCCGCGGCCGTCAGGATCCGCGAGGCGATCGTCGCCGATCCCGGCGGCTGGAAGCGTGCAACGCGCGGCCGAGCGTTCGTGAAGACCTTCACGCTCGGAGGCGACTCGTTGAAGCGGCCGCCGGCCGGCTTCGACGCCGACCACGCGTACATCGACGACCTGAAGCGCAAAGACTTCTTCGGCTGGACAACGCTCACTGAGAGGCAGGCGACTGCGCCGGGGTTCGTGGGCGAGTACGCGCGCGTTTGCCGCGGGGTCTGGCCGTTGATGCGCTTCCTGTGCGAGGCGCTCGACGTCCCGTACTGAGCCGCTCAGGCAGAGACCGCGCGCTGGAACGGAGGCAGGAATCCGGAACTGAGGCGAACCTCCCCGAGCCACTCACCCAGCCGGGCTGCTTCCGCCTCGACCGCGGCTTCCGCTTCCGAACCGACGTCCTCGAGCAGCCCAAACACGATCTCGCCGTCCGAGCGCTGCGCCCAACCGCCCACCACGCGTCCGTCCCACCACACCGTCGGGCCGGCGTTGCCGGCGCTGTCGAAGAGCGCGGGCGCGTGCGGGCCGAGGTACCAGTCTCGCTCCTTCCAACCCATCGTCGTCGGGTCGAGCGTCGGCAGCAACGCCGCCCACGGCTCCGGCTTCTCCACCTCGTCGAGATCGTCGGCGAGCACGAATCCCACCGAGCGGTCGAGCTCGACCACCGCGTGGGGCACGGCGGCCAGGGCCGCGCGCACTTCGCGCGCCGTCCAGCCGGTCCACCACCGCAGGTCGGTCTCGGTCGCCGGGCCGAACGAGGCGAGCCAAAGACGGACGAGCTCCGCCTGCGCCGCTGCCTGGTCGATCACGTCGATCTCGCCGCCGAGCCAGGTTGCGGTCGGCACCCAGCGGTACTGCCCGCTGACCCACTTGCGCGGACGCCCCCGAACGATCCGGCCGTCCATCGCCAGCTGGGGGAGGACGCGTGATCCGACGCTCTGGACGGTTTCCCACCGGGTACCGGCCGCGAAGCGAAGGCGCTTCGCGAGCATCGGAACATCGGCGACCAGCTCGCTCGTGAACGCTTCGCCGCGGGCCTCGAGCGCGCGCAGCGCGGCGCGTCTTGGCACGAGTCAGCCAGGCGGCGGGCCGTGTCGAGATGCCGCTGGCCGCGATCATCTGCTCGAGCCTGCGGCGCTCGCGCGCGGCGACTGTCCGCGTGGCCGCCGCGTAGACGACGGGGACGAGCTCGCGCGGAACGGCGAACAGCGTCCGGCGCATGCCGAGCACGCGGACGAGCGTGCGGTCGTCGTAGAAGGTGCGCTCGATGTCGCGGGGGAGCACGCCGGGCGTCCGCGCGTACACGGAGAGGAACACCGTGGCGGCAGCCGACGAGTGGAGCACGACGACGGACCGGGCCGCGTCGAGCGCATCGCTCGCGCTTCCACCTGGCGTCAACCGGTGCCGGCGGACGAGCCGCGCCCTGCGTTCGCTCACCTCGATCCGGCGCAGCGAGGGTAGGTTCGAGCGCCGGCGCGCCATCGACCTCGGGTGCGATCTCGGTGCCTACATCTCCGACGTTCGTCATGTCGCTGCCGTCACACGCGCCTGTCGAGGGTAGCGATGTCAGACTCGGCGAGGTCGCTGATTCGCTGCTCATGTAGAGCGCGTCCACCGTGAGGGCGTGGCTCCCGACGATGCCTCGGCTCACGCCGGGTAGCTGAAGGAACCCTCCCGGTTCCCTCAGACTCCCTCCACGGTCCGCTTTGCGGACAGCGCTTCGCGCTCGACGGCGAACGCACATCCTGGCATGCTTGCGCGGAAGAAAACTGGTCTCGCACGGTTTTTGGGGGGTGGGCTGATGCTCACAGAGCTGGGCGCGACTGCGGCGGAAGACAGGGTCTACGGTTTGCTCGTGACGGCCGTTTCGGCCTGCGAGCACGAGATCGCGGGGGCCACGGGACTGTCGCCGGATGACGTTCGGATCGCCCTGGCGTCGCTCATCGAGCGAGGGCTGGCCGAGCCGATGGCCGACACGCCGAGTCGTTTCGTGGCCGCTTCACCCAGTGTGCTCGAGTCGATGATCTCCGAACGCCAAGCCGAGTTGCGGGCAGCGCAGGAGACACTCGACCGGCTGTCGGCCCAATACCGGGCGAACCGCCTCGCGCGAACCGCCGACGGCATCTTCGAGATCCTGCGCGGGGAGGACGCGCTCAGAGACTGCTCGCTCAGCCTCCTGCGCTCGGCGCGGTCGGAGGTCCTCAACTTCATCAAGCCGCCGCTCATCGCCCTCCAGCCGGAAGAGCAGATCGGCCCGGGCGATTCGGTCCGAAACCGAATCATCTACGAGACCTGCGCGCTCAAGGAGCCGGGAATGATCGATGCCCTCCGGACGGGCCTGCTCGCCCGTGACGAGGCCAGGGCGCACCCGGAGCTTCCGATCAAGATGCTGGCCGTCGACAAAAGGGTCGCGCTCGTTCCGCTCGCCCAGCACGACACCACGCCGGTCGGAGTCCTGGTGCGCGAGAGCGCCGTGCTCGATGCGCTGTGCGCGCTCTTCGAGCACGTCTGGGCGACTGCGATCCCGCTGCATATTCAAGGCATGAGCAACGGCCACCCCCACCCGTCGTCGGTTCTCTGCGACGAGGCGCGGGAGCTCCTGTCTCTGTTGCTCGCCGGCCTCAGCGACGAGGCCATCGCCATGCATCGCGGGATGAGCGTGCGGACCGTGCAGAGGAAAGTTCACGCCCTGATGGAGCTCGCCAACGTCCGGACGCGGATGCAGCTCGCCTGGGTAGCCGCCAGCCGGCAGTGGCTCGCGGACGCCGCGGTCGAGCCGGAAGCCGAAGTTGATGGGCCCGCCCCGCAGACACGGGGCGGGCCCATCGTTCGTATCGACGGTTAGCAGCGCACGCGCTGCAGGGTGAAGTCGGCAGTCACGGTCTGCTGTCTGATGATCCTGACCGTCCTGACCTGGGCGATCCACCCGTCCTTGCTGACGATGATCTGGAACGGGTTGCTCGCCTGCGGTGCCCAGAAGGCCCACTTGCCGTCTCGGTCGGCAAAGAGCGAGAACGGTGCGGGTCCTGCCGTTCGCCTGCACCTGCGCGTCCCGAATCGGTCCGGTCGTGCCGTTGCAGGCGACGCCCGTCACCGTGCCGGCGATCTTGCCCCAGTTCGGTGGAGGCGTCACGTTCATCGTGACGGGAATCGGAGCGACTCCGGTGGGCGTGTTGGTGCTCACCCCGAGCTCCGCCGTGTAGGCGCCGGGCTGGTTGACGCCCACGTCCTCAGAGGCCGAGAGGAACACGACCACGGTGCCGCTCTGCCCGGGCTGCAGCGTCAGCGACGTCCGGTTCAGCAGCAGCCATGGGATGTCGGTCACGCCGCACTGGTCGAGCTCACTCAGCCGCTCGCTGTCACGCGCGGCGCCGCCGAAGCCCGGAACGGCCGAGCCGCCGACCTTGTAGAAGCCGCACGCCGCCGCCCGCGCGGTGGCGCGGGAACTGTGCGTTCGGCAACGCCGACCAGCTGTCGGAGCTCGGGTCGTAGGCGACGCCCTGGTTCGTGAGCTGTTGATTGGTCAGACCGCTGCTGATCACGAGCATTCCGTTGGCTGCACCGTACGCCGAGCCCCACAGGTTGAAGGGCATGTTCGCGATCGGCGACCACGAGTCGGCCGCCGGGTCGTAGACGAACCCGTCGGTGGCGGAGGTGCCGCTCCGATGCCGCCGGCGCAGTACACCTTGCCGTCGATCCCGCCGCACGAGATCCACGAGGTGGTGTGCGGATAGGGAGCCAGCGTGTCCCAGCTGTCGTTCGCCGGGTCGTAGCGGACGACGGTGTTCGACGGCGTACAGAAGCCGTCCGACGCAGCCGCCGACCAGGTAGAGCTGGTCGTCGACGACAGCCGTCCCCGGGGCCGCGCGCGGCGTCGGGTTCGGTGCCACCGTCTCCCAGGAATCGGAGGCCGGATCGTAGGCGACCGTCGCGGCGACCGGAACGCCGGCCGTATCCCAGCCGCCGTTCACGTAGAGCTTGCCGCCGATCCCGGCGGCTGCCGGCTTCTCCCGGGCTGCGGCACGTCGGCGATCGGCGACCACGAGTCTGCGCCCGGGTCGTAGACGAACGCGTCCGCGGTGATCACGAACGGCGGCCCGGTGACGCCCGCCACCGAGTAGACCTGCCGTCGAGCTGATCGACCGCGTTGTCCACGATGTTCTCCGGGTACTGCGCGATCGGCGACCAGGTCGGCTGTGCCGGCGGGCCGGCGTCGATGCCGGGCACCGGCTCGTCGTTCGCGGTGGTTGCCGAGCCAGCCCGGATCGGCTGCACCCTTGGTCAGACGCATCTTGATCAGCGGCGCGCCCTTCTTCGTGAGGATCTGGAACGCGCCCTTCCGTTCGCTCAGGTCGACCGTGGCCGGCGCCGTGCCCGTGTTCCTGAAGGTCAGCGTCGTGGTCGTGGTCGTTCCGAGCAGCTGCGTCCTCGTCACCGACGTCGGGGTGACCTCGACGCGGCCGGCTCCAAGCGTGAAGTCGGCGCGCGTGGCGTCGTCCGCCGCGACGTCGACCGTCTGCGTCTGGGACTGGTAGAGGGACTTGCTCGCCGTGAACGGGTGCGACCCTGTGAGCGACGAGAACATCTGGTAGTAGCCGTCGTCGACGTTCGGGTCGTCCGGCGTAGCGGCCGTGGTCCCCTTGTCGGCCGGCCTGTCGTTGCTGGTGACGGTTGCGCCGTTGAGGCCGCTCGACGTGTTGGCGTCGTAGACGTTGCCGACCACCAAGCCACCGGGGATCGGCTCACAGGTGCGGACGCCGACGTACGGGTTGTCGACCTCCCACCAGAATCCGAACGTCGAGCGGTAGCGCCACCGGACCTTGACGTTCGACTGATTCGCGGCCTGCGGGATGGGCACGGTGGTCTCCCGTGGCCCGCGCCTGCTGACCAGGTTTTGGTGGAACGCGTTCTGCCAGGTGGTGCCGCCGTCGATGCTCACATCGACGTCGACTGCGACGTCATCCGGCCAGCGCAGGTAGTCCTCGTTGAAGCCGACCACCGGAGCGTCCACTCCGGACAGGTCGACGACCGGAGTGACCAGCGAGGTGTCCTGCGTTTGGCCGGGGCCGAAGCGGTCGCTGTCGATGATCGCGAAGCCGCCGTCGCCTCCGGTCAGGTTTCCACGGTTGGCGATGTCCTGGAACGACCAGGTCTGGTTCGTTCCCGATCTCGTCGGTGATCAGCCAGCCCGGTGGCAGGCCGCTGTTGAAGTTGGAGATCAGTTGGGCGGTGAGCCCGTAGCCGGGCGCCGTGCAGTCCTCCCGGATCGGGACCTCCACGTCGTGCGTGGTGTCACCGCTCCCTACTTCGACCTCGTCAGTGACGACCTGGTAGCCGGGCAGCGTCGCTGTGTACGTCACGGTGTGCGTGGCACCCGCGGGCACGTCGACGCTGTACTCGCCGGTTTCCGGATTGGTGAAGACCGGTCCGCCGGGCCTGCCGGTGACCTCGATCTTCGCGTACAGCGGCCAGCCGTGTCCCGAGCCGTCCGTCACCGTGCCGCTCAGCGTCACGGACGGGGCTGGATCGAGCGCCGCGTTCAGCGTGGTCGTGCCGCCGTCGCTGATCACAACCCCGGGGACCGTCTCGGTGGTGAAGCCGAACGCCGAGAACGTCACCTCGTACGTGTCCGCGGGCAGCGTCAGCGTGTACTGGCCCTGACTGTTCGTCGTCGTCGTCGCCAACGGCGTCGAGACGAGCGCGCCGGCGATCGGCTGGCCGTTGCTGGAGTTCGTGACCGTGCCGACGAGGTCGCCGTGCGGGCCGGCGGTACAGCTCGGGAACTTGAACGACCCGATCCGCGTGCGCCAGTCGGCGACGCTCGTCGTCGACAGGTACTCGGTCGTGAACCAGAACGTGCAGCCGTCGGTCGGATCGACCTGCATGGCGGCGTAGTCGCCCCAGCGCGACGCGGTGTGAGTCTGCGAGCCGCCGCCCGCGATGAGCTCGTTCTCGCCCTGTGCGAGCTGGCCGGCAGGATCTCCCGCCAGTCGGCCGGCGAGCGAGATCGACGGGAACTTGGTCGAGCTCGACACCGAGTAGCCGATGGCGAGGTTGCCCGAAGCGTCCAGTGCGCCGCTGCCCATCCAGCGGTTGTCGGAGTCCGGCGCGAAGGTTCCCTGCTGGGCGATCGACCAACCCGAGCCGGAATTCGCAAGCTCATACCAGCGAACACCAGCGTGGTCATTCCCGCCCACGTCAACGGCGTGGTTGACGGTCATGCCCTGGCTCCCGCCGAAGTTTCGGTACGCGAGCCGGTGCAACAGCCGGTCACCGAACGCATCTAGACCCACGGTCGTGCCGGGCTGCGGGATACAGCTGCGTGCGTAGTTGCACAGGTTCGAGTCGAACGGCGCCGTCTCGAGGAACCGGTTCGGCTCGTGGTTGGGGCCGACGCCAAGTGTGGCGCCCCCCGGGTTCGCCCAGTCGACCTGGAGGTCCCACATTAAGAGCCGGTCGGTCGGGGAGAAGCCGAAGGAGTCGTCGTCGAACATGATGAACGGTGCGGGCGAGTCCGGCGGCGGGCCGAACCCGAGCGCCTGGCCCTCGGCGTCGGCCGGGAGCAGGCTCGCGTAGATCCCGCTCGGGTTGCCGATGTGGAAGGTCACCACGTCGGCGGGCTGCCCGGCGAGCATCGCGTCACGCTCGTAGGCCTGGATGCCCACGCCGTTGAACACGGCGCCGTTGAGGAAGTCGTTCGCGGTCATCGTGTACGAGTCTCGCCAGATGCCGAACTTCGGGTAGTCGTTCAGCAGGGTCTGGCTGTACAGGAAGTCGTAGCGGTGGTAGGGGCCCGTCGGGTCGGGAGTTGCGGAGACTGCTAGGCAGGCGTGGAAGCCCTGTGCACCGCCGGGATAGGCGAGCTGGCTCATGAACCAGCGGTCGGCCTCCTCGTCGTAGATCGTGATCGGGTCTCCGCCGTTGAACGTCTCGCAGATCCCGCCGAAGCCCTGCCAGAGGGCCGTATTCGGGAAGGGGCCAAAGAGCAGCTGCCCCGTCTTGCTGTAGACGGCGAAGCTCAGGTTGACCATGTCGACGTAGTGGTTCGGTCCGACGTCCCCCTGCGTATCCGGGGGCAGCACGCCGTTCACGTTCCCGACGCCCTCGAAGTTCTGGTCGAAGTCCGGCAAGGCGTCGGTGATCACACGATCGCCGGTCTGCACGGCGGCCGTCTTCTGCTCCGCCGCGTTGCCCTCCCCTTGGCGGGGAATCTCACGCCGCGGGAGCTGGACGGCCCTCGCGTTCGCCTCGTCCAGCTTCGCTCGCGAAACCTTGATGTCGCGCAGCGGCGGGGACGTGTCGTGCTTGACCGCGCTGGTCACTACCGGTTCGGGTGTCTGCGCCTGCGTGCCTTGCGCCGCGCTCGATGCTCCGGCGAGGAGGACGAGAGCGAACGCAACCGCCGATAGCGGAACGAGAATCGTCCGCGTCGGCTTCGATCTAAGCCATCGATCCATCTAGGTCATCCTTTCGAGAGGAGTGATGAGCCTGCCGCAGACTTCTTGTCGGACGATCGCTCGAGATCGGCGCGCTGAAACTTCCACGCCGATTAGATGCGCAAGACGACAGCACCCATCCCCCGAACGTCCAGAACCGCGCGAAGCTAACAGAGCCTTCGCCTGCGCCGGTGGCATTTCCACGACATTGGCGTAAATGCGCCAGGAAAGCGCAGCGCAATTCCGTGGCCTGGATTTCCATCCCTAGCCTGGCGGTTCGTCCGGATCCGGCGAGTAATCCGCCGGGCGCTTCGCGGTATACGGGATCCACCCGCTCGAAGGAGGCTCTCGTGAATGCTCTCGTCGCTCGGTCCCTGCTCGTCCTCCTACTAGTGGCCTTGCCGATCGGCGTCGCCTGGGGCGCAGACGGCGAGACGCGCTACCGCGTCACCAATCTCGACTCGCTCGGCGGGACGCCGAGCGAGGGCAACAGCATCAACAACCGCGGGTGGATCGCCGGCCCGTCCGAGCTGGCGGGCAACACGGTGCGGCGGGCGACGCTGTGGCGAAACGGCGAGCCGCGGGACCTCCGCACGCTCGGCGGCCTTCACAGCAACGTGCTGTTCCCGGTCAAGAACGTGCGCGGGGTGATCTCTGGGATCGCCGAGACCGCCGAGCCGGATCCGCTCAACGAGCGCTGGAGTTGCACGCGCTTCTTCCCCTCGCGCACAGGCAACATCTGCCGCGGGTTCGTCTGGCGGAACGGGAAGATGCGGGCGCTGCCCACGCTCGGCGGCAATCACGGCTTCGCGACTGGCTCGAACAACCGTCGCCAGGTGGTCGGCTGGGCGGAGAACACGGTGCGCGATCCGACCTGCTCCGAGGTGGACGAGCAGTACCTGCAGTTCCGCGCGGTGATCTGGGGACCGGGCAGGCACCAGATCCAGGAGCTGCCGCCGCTTCCCGGGCGACTCGGCCAGCGCCGCCACGGCGATCAACGATCGCGGTCAGGTGGTCGGCATCTCCGGCGACTGCGACCGCGCCTTCGGCCGGTTCAGCGCCATCCATTCTGTGCTGTGGGAAGACGGCGTGCCGACGAACATCGGCGACCTGGGCGGCGTCGCTTGGAACACGCCGGTGGCGATCAATCGGCGCGGCGACATCGTCGGGTTCTCGAACACGTCTCCGGCCGACGGTGGTTCGTTCAGCGGCGCAGGCCTTCCTCAAGCTCGCGGGCAAGCCCATCCAGAATCTCGGCACGATCTCACCGGACGAGACGCTCAGCCAGGCGCTCGGCATCAACGAGTAGCGGCAGGTCGTCGGCATCTCGTGCACGCCGGGCTTCGCAAGCTGTCGCGCGTTCATCTGGGAAGACGGCGTCATGCGAGACCTCAACGGGCTGGTCCAGTCCCGGTACCCCGATCATCTCTTCACCGCCAACGACATCAACGACCTCGGCCAGATCACCGGCCGGGCGATCGCCCAGTCGGGCGCTGAGGTCCCATTCGTCGCCACGCCGGTACGATGACGATGACGATGACGCGGGCTCCGCGGCGGCGCCCGACTTGCCCGAGCCCGCCAGGCAGAAGCTGATGGCGCGGTTCGGCATCCACGAGACCGACCTCGCCCGGTAGCAAAGCCTCCTCTAGGAGGTCAGTGGTAGAGCCTGGTGCAGGCCGACGAGATTTCCGTCGGCGGCCTTGAGCACGGCCAGACGCCCACCCGGGACGTCGACGATTCCTGTGGTCGGATCCCCGTTCGTGACCTCGGCGGTGCCGAGCTCGGCCAGCGAGCCGTCGGCGATCTCGCCCAGGGGGACGGCACCGGCGGCAACGAGCGTTCGGTGCGCCTCCTCGATCTCAGCGACCTCCCAGAAGACGAGCGGATGATCGACCCAGGGAGCTGAAGACAGCCCGATCTCCGTGCCGGCACCCGTGAAGACGGCGAAGTCGTGGCCCACGAACGCCGGTTCTTGCCCGAGTACCGCTGTCCAGGCTTCGACGCTCGTCCCCAGGTCTCGGGACGGGAAGACCACATTCTTGAAGCCGAGCAGCTGCCCCATCGCCGCCGGATGATGACAGTCCGCAGCCAGGTAAAGCCGAGGTAAAGGCGACAGTCGGGCCCGATTTCTCTGGCTAGGATGCCGCGCTTACCAAACAGGCCAGGGCCGCGCCCTCCCTCTTTCGCGGCCCGCCCTTCCCTCTTCCTCTATGCCGAACCGTCTCTGCAGCCTCCTGCTCGCCTTCGCGCTCGCCGTTTCGGTCGCGGGCGTGGTGACAAACAGTGCGGCCGCAAGACTCGACGGTCCACCCCGGATTCAGCTTCCACCGAAGCCGAGGCCCAAGCCGACGCTGGGGCAGCGCGCCGCCAGGCTGGCGCTCAGGGCCGTCGGCACTCCCTACGCCTGGGGAGGCAGTTCTCCGGCGAGCGGCTTCGACTGCTCCGGGCTCGTCTACTGGGCCTACAGGCGCCTCGGCGTCCAGCTCCCACGCACCTCGTACGCGCTCTTCGACCGAGGCCGGCGCGTTGGGCGCTCCCGCTTGAAGGCGGGTGACCTCGTCTTCTTCTCGGGGCTCGGGCACGTCGGCATGTACCTCGGCCGAGGACGCATGGTGCATGCCCCGCGGTCCGGACGAAACGTCGAAGTGGTGCGCCTCCGGAGCTCGTACTGGGGCCGGGCGCTCGTCGGTGCCCGCCGTGTGGCCGCCGGCCGCCTCGGCTGATCGCCTGCGGTAGCGTCAGCTAACGACAGCAACCGAGGAGGACTCATGTTCGCTCGCATCGCCACCTTCGAGAGCACGGATCCAGCCGCGGACGAAAAGCTCATGGCTCAAGCGACCGAGATCGTCGAGCCGATCATTCGCGGGCTCGCGGGCATCCAGGGTCACATGGAGCTCGCCGACCGCAACTCCGGCAAGTCGCTCTCGATCAGCTTCTTCGACACCGAGCAGAACGCTCTCGCCGCCGAGCCGACCTTCGAGGAGGAGATGCCGCGCGCCCTCGGCGACCTGATGCAGCAGTTCTCGGGCCGCCGGGTCAGCGTCGATCGGTACGAAGTGCTCGTCGACGAACGCGCACCCAAGGCCGGCGTAGCAAGCTAGTCGACCAGCTTGCGCGTCATCGCGACGATCGCGACGCGCCACATGGCAATGCCGAAGACGATCAGGGCGCCGAGTCTGGCGAGGTCCTCCCGCCACACCCAGCCTTCGAGCACGAGAGCGCGCACGAGCTCGACAAGCTGGAGGAGTGGGTTGAGCTGCGCCAGCACCTGGACCCACTCCGGAAAGTTGTCCAGAGGGAAGAACGAGCCCGCCAGGAGGAAGAGCGGCGTCAGCACGGCGCTGACCACGTAGTTGAAGTTCTCGAACGACTTCGAGAACCCCGCGATCGAGATCCCGAAGCAGGCCCAGCCGAACCCGCAATCCAGGCGACGAACGGCACTGCGAGCATGCCCCACGCAGGGTCGAGCCCGAAGAACATGGCGACGACCATCGGAACGCAGCCGTAGACGCCCGCGCGCGTAGCGATCCAGATGGCCTCGGCGCTGACGAGCTCTTCGGTGTCGACGGGGGCAGCGAGGATGGCGTCGTAGGTGCGCTGGAACTGGTACTTGACGAAGGTCCCGAACATGCCCGGGAACGCGCTCGAGAAGAGCACCGCCGTCGCGACCGTCCCGGTGCCGACGAAGTCGACGTAGTCGTAACCGCCGATCTCGCTGACTAGCGAGCCGAACCCGAAGCCGAAGGCGAGCAGGTAGATCGTCGGCTCGACCGTGGATGAGAACGTGCTCGACTTCCAGTACGACGAGTAGTTCACGACCTCCCGGACGAGCACCCCCGTAAGCGCCGAGCGCTCGAGGCGACCGATTCGGGCGGGACGCGCCGCGGCCGACGTCATTACGCGATCTCCTCGCCCGTCAGCAGGACGAAGACGTCCTCGAGGTTGGCCGGACGGCGCTCGCCGTCGATCGAGAAGCCGTTCGGGCTGTCGACGCCGAGAATCGAGACGCTCGTCCCTGTCCGCCGCGTCCGGAGCCCGACGGCGCCGGCCTCGGCCTCGACCTCGGCAAGCCTCGCGGGCGGGCCGTAGACCTCCATCACCTCGTGGCCGGCGTGCTCGATGACGAGCTCGGAGGGCGGCCCGGCGGCCACCGCCTTGCCGTGAGACATGATCAGGACGGTGTCCGCGAGGCGCTGCGCTTCCTCGATGTAGTGCGTCGACATCAGGATCGTCGTGCCCTCGTAGCGCAGCCGGTCGATCAGTGCCCAGAGCTCCTGGCGCACCTGGGGATCGAGGCCTACAGTCGGCTCGTCCATCAGCACGAGCCTGGGACCGGTGGATGAGCGCGCGGGCGATCAAGAGCCGCCTCCGCATGCCGCCCGAGAGCTTGTCGACGCGGGAGTCGCGCCGGTCGACGAGCTTCGCCATCTCGAGCGCCCGCTCGATCGCCTCCTTCCGCTCGCCGCGGCCGATCCGGTAGAGGTGGGCGAAGACGAGCAGGTTCTGTTCGACCGTCAGCGTCGTGTCGAGGTTGTCGAGCTGAGGCGTGACGCCGCATTGCGCGCGGGCCATCTTCGACTCCTCGGGCAGCTTGAAGCCGAGCACCTCGATCTCGCCCTCGTCGGCGATCGACTGCGCGGTCAGCAGCCGCATCGTCGTGGACTTGCCGGCGCCGTTCGGGCCGAGTAGCCCGACGCAGGTCCCCGTCGGGACCTCGAGGTCGAGCCCGTCGACGGCGGTGATCTCCCCGTAACGCTTGACGGCCCCGCGCAGGCGGATGGCGAGCTCCTGCGCCATCCGCCCAGGATGCCAGTCCGCGGTCAGTCTGCGACGGACCCCGACCGGGCCGTGCTCCACGTAGTACACATGCATAGATGGCAAGGCAGCTACTGCCTAGCCGTGCTCACCGCCGCGGCGCTCTGCTCGAGCGTCGCCGGCGCGCAGTCGGGCTCGCGCTCGCTCGGCCTCCCTTGGGCGGGGTCGCTGGTCGGAGGAGCCCAGCTCGCCGCCGAGGGCGAGCACTTCTTCACCTGGGACTCGGTGCGCAGACGATCGCCGAACCGCGAGTGGCGGCGCTACGGCAACGCGCGCCTCGTCAGGACGACGCTTCGCGTGGTCGGCGAGTACGCCGCCGCCAACCCGGATGCGCCGAGGGTCGGGATCGCCGACCTGTCCAGGCCGCGCGGCGGAGACTTCGGCGCGCGCTTCGGCGGGATCGGGCACGCCTCGCACCAGAACGGGCTCGACGTCGACGTCTACTACCCGCGGCGCGACAGGCGCGAGCGCCCGCCTCAGTCGCCTCGCCAGATCGACCGCGGCCTGGCCCGGGATCTCCTCGAGCGGTTCGTCGCAGCAGGCGCGGCCAAGGTCTTCGTGGGGCCGAACACGGGCCTCAAGGGACCACCGGCGATCGTCGAGGTGCTGCCCGCGTACCACGACAACCACATGCACGTCCGGCTGCCGGGCGACGGCGTGCGCTCCGAGCTCATCGGCGACAGCACGGGCGGACAGCCGATCCGCGCGTTCACGCTCGGCAGCGGCCGGCCGAGGATCCTCGTCGTCGGCTGCATCCACGGGAACGAGTCCGCGGGGAGCGTCGTCGCCACCCGGCTACTCCACGCGCGACCGCCGCGGCGCGGCTCGATCACGATCGTGCAAGACGTGAACCCCGACGGTCACGCCGCGAAGCGCCGCTGGAACTCGCGCGGGGTCGACCTGAACCGCAACTTCCCGGGCACCTGGCGGCCGATCCCGACCGCCGGCCGCGCTCCGGCCTCGGAGCAGGAGACGCAGGTCGTGATGCGGCTGATCCGGCGACTCCGGCCCGACGTGACGATCTGGTTCCACCAGCCGCAAGGGCTCGTCCGCGCGTCGGGTCCGAGCGTGGCGATCGCCCGCCGCTACGCGCGACTGGCCGGGATGCGGTTCCGCCGGCTGCCGTGGCCACCAGGCTCGGCGACGGCCTGGCAGCACGCCGCGTTGCCGGCCTCACGGGCGTTCGTCGTCGAGCTCGCTCCTGGTGAGCTCGGCATCCGCGAGGCCGGCAGGTATGCGCGAGCCGTTCTGCGACTCGCCGGGTCCTGAAGGGCTGATGCAAGTCCGTCGGCACGGATCCGCCGGCGCTTGATGGCTAGTAACACGGTGTTACTTGTGCACGCGCGGGCGCGAACGCCACGGACCCAGGCGGGATCGTCCTCGACGCCAGCCCCTTGTAACACCGTGTTACTTGTCCGGTATCAGCGCGGCTCGCTGGTCGGGCGTCAAGGTCACCGGCTCCGCCCGAGGGCTTCCACGACCCCTATCAGCTCGCCGTGTGAAAGCTCCTCGTGCTGCTTCGCGAACGCCTTGACCTCGCGATCGATCTGCCACACGGTTGCGCCGTGGAACTCGAGCTCGCTCTTCAGATAGCGGCGCTCGTGCTCCGCCCGCTAGCGCGTCCCGAGCGCGCGCAGACGAGCCTCGAGCTCGTCTGCGGCGCTCTGTGAATGAGAGTCACAGCGGTGAGCCTATGACTTGGCCGGCCGCCAGCGGCGGCTCAGGAACCACACCACGCCGACGATGACGGCAAGCCACAGGATGGGCCAGACCACCCACCAGCCGTGTCCGTGTTCGGCGAGCAGCATCGGCCTCACCTCCTTTCCCCGGCAGCCGCCGGAGCAGCGTGGCCGACGTCGCCGTCGAGCCGAGGCAGGACGCGGTCGAGCCAACTCGGGATCCACCAGTTCGCCCGGCCCATGAGCTGCATCACGGCCGGCACGAGCACCATCCGGACGATCGTCGCGTCGACGAGGATCGCCGTCGCCATCCCGACGCCCATCAGCTTGAGGAAGGGCTCGGTGCTGAAGACGAAGGCGAGGAAGACGACGACCATGATCGCGGCCGCCGCGGTGATCACGCGGGCCGTCTTCGCGAGCCCCTGGGCGACCGCGTCGCTCGTGCGGCCCGTCCGCAGGTACTCCTCCCGCACCCGCGAGAGCAGGAACACCTCGTAGTCCATCGAGAGGCCGAAGAGGATCGCGAACATCATCACCGGGACGAAGGGCGGGATCGGCGTGTCGCCGTCGATCCCGATCAGCGAGCCGAACCAGCCGCCCTCGGCCGCATAGGCGACGACGCCGTACGCCGCCACCACCGACAGCAGGTTCATGACGCCCAGCCTTGAGCGCGATCAGCGGCGCGCGGAACGCCACGAGCAGGATCAGGAACGAGAGCGCGAGCACGCCGCCGATGAAGACCGGGATCCGGCCGGAGAGGTAGTCGCTCTGGTCGATCACGGTCGCCGTGAGGCCGCCCACGTGGACGTTCTCCGGCGCTACGTCGCGCAGGGTGTGGACGAGATCGGTGGTCGCCGCTGACTGCGGCGCCGTCTCCGGGATCACCGTCACCATCGCCAGCTCGCCGTCCGAACTGACGCGCGGCGGCGTGGTGAACGCAACCCCGGGCGTGGCCTCGATGCGCTGGGTCAACTCGTCCAAGCGAGCGTTCGGCAACTCGGCCGCGAGAACCAGCGGCCCGTTTGCGCCTGGGCCGAAGCCGCGGGTCACGAGCTCGTACGCCTCGCGCGTCGTGCTCCCGGTCGGGGCTGTTGCCCTCGTCCGGGAAGCCCCAGCGAATGCCGAGCACCGGCGCCGCGAGCGCGAGCAGGACGACCGAGCCCGCGACGGCGGCGATGACCGCGTGCCGCTGGATGACGCGGCTCCAGCGGGTCGCGAGTGTCGTATCGCCGGTCTTCAGCGAGCGGCCGAGGCCGGGGATGTGCAGCCGGTCGACGCGGCGGCCGGCGAAGGCAAGGGTCGCGGGCAAGAGCGTCACCGACGCGGCGACGACGACGGCCACGGCCAGGCTGGCCGAGAGCGCGACGCCGTAGAGGAACGAGACGCCGGTGAAAGCGAGGCCGAGGATCGAGACGACGACGGTGCCGCCGGCGACGATCACGCTCCGGCCGGCGGTCGTGACCGCCTCGACGACGGCCTCGCGAACGTCGGCCCCGCCGATGAGCGCGGTGCGGAACCGGGTGAGGACGAGCAACGCGTAGTCGATCCCGACGCCGATGCCGATCAGGCCGGCGATCGCCGGGGCGAAGTCGGGCGTGTCGATCGCGAGCGCGACGATCCCGATCAGCGTGGCCGAGATGCCGAGCCCGAAGATCGCCACGAGCAGCGGCAGGCCGACGGCAACGATCGAGCCGAAGGCGATCAGGAGGACGACTGCCGCCGCGAGCAGGCCGATCAGCTCCGGCGGCGCGCCCTCCTCGGCCGAGCTGATGAGGTTGCCGCCGAGCTCGATCCGAAGACCCTCACCCGAGGTCTCTTCGGCGAGGTCGATCAGCTTCGTCCCGGACGCGGACTCGAGCTGGAAGGAGGGGCGGTCGAGCTCGAGTCGCAGCAGGCCGATCGTGCCGTCGGCGGAGTACCGTGGCGCGGAAACGTCGCCGACGCCCTCGACGCTCCGGGCCTGCTCGACAAAGCGGTCGATGCGCGGCTGAGCCGCACGAGCGTCGCGTGCTTCCCAGACCACGTTCACGCTCTCACCCGAGCTCTGCGGGAAGTGCGCCTCGATCAGGTCGCGGGCTTCCTGCGACTCGCTGGCGGGCGTCCCGAACTCGGTGGAGAAGTCGCCGGCGAAGCGCGGGACGATCGCCAGCGTGGCCACGAGCAGGACGACCCAGGCGAGGACGACACGCCCGCGGCGGCGGTAGGTGAGGTCGGCTAGACGGGCAAGACGAGATGTGTGGGGTGTTGGAGTCATGCCTCGACGGTACGGGGGCCGACAGCCGCGCCACAACGCCCGCGGAGGAGGAGTTCGGGCGTCCCCCTCTGGGGTGACGAAGGTGCCTCCCGCGGGGGACGAAAGTGCCGCTACGCTCGCTTCATGAGTCGGCAGCGCGCCATCGACGTTGGCGTCGCGCTCGGCGTCTTCGTCCTCACAGTCTTGCTGCTCGCCGGGGGCGGGGTCTCCAGCGACGAGGAGTCGAGGAGCCTCGACTTCCTGGGCGTCGTGCTCGCGGCGGCGGCTTCCCTACCGCTACTCGCGCGACGGCGAGCTCCACTGGCCGTCTTTGTGGCGACGGCGACCGGGGCTGTCGCCATATCCTCGCTCGACTATCCGCCGGGACCGCCGATCGGCTCGATGGTCGCGCTCTACTTCCTCGGGCTCTCCGGGAGTCGTGAGCGAAGCGGACGCCTCGCCTTGGCGGTCGTGCTCTTCTTCTACGTCGCTCACATCACCGCCGCCGCCTTCGGGCGGGACGAGCCCCCGATCGTTCCCGCCCTCTTCGGGGCCCTGGCGTGGGGAGGAGCGTGGGTGCTGGGCGATCGCGTCAGGCTACGGCGGGAGCGCGTCGCCGACCTCGAGGAGCGCGCCCGTCAGGCCGAGCGCGAGACCGATCGCGAACGGCGGCTCGCCGCCGCCGAGGAGCGAACGCGGATCGCGCGAGATCTCCACGACTCCGCGGGGCACGCGATCAACGTGATCCTCGTCCACGCCGGCGCAGCTCGTCTTCTCGCGGAGAAGGATCCAGCTGCGTCGCGGGCCGCGCTGGCCACGATCGAGAGCCTGGCCCGCGAGACGCTGGGCGAGATCGACGGCCTCGTGAGCGCGCTGCGCGAGGACGAGGAACGGGCCGAAACCCCGATCGGCCTGGCCGCGCTCGATGGACTCGTCAAGCGCCATCGCGATGCAGGGCTCGACGTCGAGGTCATCGTCAACGGCGCGCGGCGCCCGGTCGGCCCGGCCGTCGACCAGGCCGCGTACCGGATCCTCCAGGAGTCGCTCACGAACGCGCTCCGTCACGGGAACGGCATGGCCAAGATCGCGCTCACCTACGGCCCCGACGCGCTCGAGATCGGAGTGACGAATCCGGCGCACGGCGACGGGCCGGCGTCTGCGGGCCACGGCCTCGTGGGCATGCGCGAGCGCGCGTCGCTGCTCGGTGGCAACCTGCTCTTCCAGTCGATGAACGGCCTCTTCCGTGTCCGTGTGCGGCTGCCGTACGGAGGCGAGGAAGCGATATGAGCGACCGCGTTCGCGTCGTCCTCGTCGACGACGACGACCTGATGCGCGCCGGGCTTCGCTCGGTGCTCTCGAGCGACGAGACGATCGAGGTCGTCGGCGAGGCCGGCGACGGTCGCGAAGCCGTCGATCGCATCCGCGAGCTCAGCCCCGATCTCGTCCTGATGGACATCCGGATGCCGCACCTCGACGGCATCTCCGCCACGCGCGAGGTGCTCGCAGCCTCGCCGGACGTGAAGGTGGTCGTGCTGACCACCTTCGAGCAGGACGACTACATCTTCGACGCCTTGAGCGCCGGCGCCTCGGGCTTCCTGCTCAAACGAACGCAGCCCGAGGAGCTGATCGCCGCCATCCACACCGTTGCCGCCGGCGACTCCCTGCTCTCACCGTCGGTCACGCGCCGCGTGATCGACCGGATGGCGACCCAGCCGTCGCCGGTCGCGTCGAGCCGGCGGCTCGATCAGCTGACGCCGCGCGAGCGCGAGGTCCTGGAGCTCATCGGCCGCGGGCTCTCCAACCGCGAGATCGCCGAGGCGTTCTTCATCGAAGAGTCGACGGTGAAGACGCACGTGAAACGGATCCTGATGAAGCTCGGTCTGCGGGACCGCGTACAGGCGGTAATCCTCGCCTACGAAACGGGGGTTATCCGTACCGGCTCGGCGAGGCTCGGCAGGTAGCGTGAGGGTCATGGCCGCCGGCGAAGCTGCAGTCGAGTCTGAGGGCCTTCGCAAGAGCTACGGCGACGTCCACGCACTTCGCGGCGTGGATCTCCGCATCGAAACGGGAGTCGTCTTCGGCCTCCTGGGCCCCAACGGCGCCGGCAAGACCACCGCCGTCCGGATCCTGACGACACTCCTACAGCCCGACGAGGGCTCGGCACGAGTGGGGGGCTTCGACGTCGTCCGCGAGGCACCGAAGGTCCGGGAGCACATCGGCCTTGCGGGCCAGTACGCCGCGGTCGACGAGAACCTGACGGGCTTCGAGAACCTCGAGATGGTCGGGCGGCTCTACCACCTCGGTCGCTCGGCCGCACGGTCCCGATCGCGAGAGCTGCTCGCAGACTTCGACCTCTCCGACGCCGGAGATCGGCTCGTCCGCACCTACTCCGGCGGCATGCGCCGCCGCCTCGACCTCGCCGCAGCCCTCGTCGCGCGGCCGCCCGTGCTGTTCCTCGACGAGCCGACGACCGGGCTCGACATCCGCAGCCGCATCGGTGCTGTGGGAGACGATCGAGACGCTGGTCGGCGAGGGGATGACCGTGCTGCTCACGACGCAGTACCTCGACGAGGCCGACCGACTTGCCGATCGCATCGCCGTGATCGACCAGGGTCAGGTGATCGCTGAAGGGACCCCCTACGAGCTCAAGCACCGGGTCGGCGGAGAGCGGCTGGAGATCCACCTCTGCGACGGCGGTCGCAGTGAGGAGGCAGTCGCGGCGCTGACGACGATCGCGAGCTCGCGTCCGTTCGTCGAGAACGGCTCGGTCAGCGTCCCCGTCGCCGAGCGCCGCGGCACCATCGCGGACGCGGTCCGCCGCCTGGACGACGCCGGGATCGCGATCGACGACATCGCCGTCCGCACGCCCACGCTCGACGACGTCTTCCTGCAGCTCACCGGGCACGCCGCCGAGGAGGAGGAGCGAGGAATGAGCGCGATGCAGTACGCGGTCTCCGACACCTTCGTCCTGGCGAAGCGCAGTCTGAAGCGCATTCCGCGCCAGCCCGACCTGCTCGTCGGCTTCACGATCCAGCCGATCATGTTCGTGCTGCTCTTCGTCTACGTGTTCGGCGGCGCGATCGACACCGGGTCGCTGGACTACGTCGACTTCCTGATCCCGGGAATCATCGTCCAGTCGATGGTCTTCGGCGGCTTCGTCACGGCGCTCGGGCTCTCGGAGGATCTGAAGAAGGGCTTGATCGACCGCTTCCGGTCGCTGCCGATGTGGGGCGCGGCGGTGGTCGCCGGGCGCATCCTCGCCGACGTCGGGACGAACGTGATCCAGATCGTGATCATGTTCGCCGTCGGGATCATCGTCGGCTTCCGCTTCGACTCGAGCTTCTGGGAGATCGTCGCGGGCATGGCGCTGCTCCTGCTGATCGGCTACGCGTTCTCGTGGGTGTTCGCGTTCATCGGGCTGACGGCGTCGTCGCCGGAAGCCGCGAACGCCTACGGCTTCACGATCCTCTTCCCGCTCACCTTCATCTCATCGGCGTTCGTGCCGGTGGACACGATGCCGAGCTGGCTGCAGCCGATCGCGGAGCACAACCCGTTCACGACCATGGTCGACGCGGCCCGCGCCCTCTTCATCGGGACCCCGGCCGGCAACGACATCTGGCTTGCGGTTCTCTGGTCGCTCGCCATCATCGCCGTCTTCGCCGCGCTCTCGGTCTGGCGGTATCGCCGCGCCGTCGTGCGCTGATGCGGCTGCTGGTCAGGGTCGCGTTCGCCTTCATCGCCAACGCCATCGCGCTGCTCATCGCCGCGGCTCTGCTCGACGGGGTGCACATCGACGCAACGTCGTTCGTCGTCGCGGTCGCCATCTTCAGCGTCGCGTCGCTCGTCCTGCGCCCGATCCTGGCCTACATCGTCGTCCGCACCCTCCGCCCGCTGCTGGGCGTGATCGCCCTCATCACGACATTCGCCCTGCTCCTGATCACCGACCTGCTCTCGGACGGCCTCGAGATCAACGGCGCCCTGGACTGGGTGCTCGCGACGGTGATCGTCTGGCTCGCGACAGTCGTGTACGACATCTTCTCCAGGCGCCTGCAGCTGATCGCGATGCGTCGTCTCCGGCCCGGCTCGGTCGGCCGCGCGACCTAGAAGCCGAACTCGACCTCGGTGAAGTACCAGAGGCTCGAGGTGCTCCAGAGCAGGATGAGCACCGTGAAGAGCGTGCCGCCGACGAGCGGCAGCGTCCACCTCGGGTGGTCCGGGTCGTGGACGAAGAAGAGCTTCACGGCGAGGACGCCGTAGATGAACGTCCCGAGCACCGAGTGCGCGAAGACCCGAGCGTCGCCGGTCTGGAACCCGAGGATGAAGATGCAGTGGAAGGCGACGGGAAGCGTGCAGAGGACAGCGAGCCGCCCCGACCAGCGGTGGATCCGGTTCACGCCCGGCGGCGGAACCGGAACGATCCCGGTCAGCTTCCCGAAGATGCGCGCGCCTGTCGCCACCTGCACGATCGCGAGCACCGCGGCGGCCGTGGCGAACCAGGCCTTGAAGGCGATCGGCGTCGAGAAGACGCTCGTGACGAGATCCGTGTAGACCGACTCGACGCTTGCGGGTGGCAAGACGCCGCGACCTTATTACGATCGGCGCATGTCACCGCGCGGGGTTCGGCTCCTAGTCGTGCCGGCGGTTCTCTTCGCCGTCGTCTCGGGGACGGTGTTCGTCCTCGCCCAGCTCCATCCGGCCAAGGACGAGGCGGCCGGCCAGGCGCCGGTGGGTGTGATCGCCGACCCGGTTCGAGGCGAGGAGCTCTTCGCCGCGAACTGCGCCGGCTGCCACGGCGAGGGCGGCACCGGTGGGGGCGTCGGACCGACGCTCGCCGGCCGTCAAATCTCGCTGGACGAGGCGCGCGCGACGATCGAGAACGGCAGCGGCGTGATGCCGGCCGACCTCGTCGAGGGCCAGGAGCTCGAGGACGTGCTCGCCTACCTCGAGACGATTTTCTAGTTTGAACTCGCGCGCCTCGCGGGTAGCCGCTTAGTGATGCGCCGGTTCGCCGCTCTGGCCATCCTCGTCGCGCTCACTGTCTCGGGCGGCGGCCTACGCGACCTCGTCGGCGTCGCCGACGGCGACCGGCAAGGGCGGCGCCGCGGCCACGGTCGACGAGCGCGCCACGCGGGCGGCGATCGAGATACTCGAGGACGGTGGGAACGCCGTGGACGCCGCCGTCGCGGCGGCGGCGGTTCTCGGCGTCACGGAGCCGTTCTCCTGCGGCATCGGCGGCGGCGGCTTCATGGTCGTCTACGACGCGAAGGGGCGTGAGCGCGGACGCGTGACGACCATCGACCACCGGGAGACGGCGCCGGCAGCCATGCGTCCGGACTCGTTCATGGAGGGTGGCGTGCCGCTCGCGTTCAACGCTGCGCGCTACAGCGGGCTCTCGGTCGGCGTGCCCGGGACCGTTCGCGGGTGGGCCGACGCGCTGCGCCGCTACGGAACGATCTCGCTGGACGAGGCGCTCGAGCCCGCCATCGAAGTCGCACGCGAGGGCTTCACCGTCGACCAGACCTTCTTCGACCAGACGCAGGCGAACGTCGACTGGTTCGATGACGTTCCGGCCTCGGCGGCCTTGTTCCTGGATCCCGACGGCACTCCGCGCGACGTCGGCACGGTCTTCCGAAACCCGGATCTCGCCCGCACCTATCGGCTCTTGGCAAGGCGCGGAGCCGGCAGTTTCTACCGCGGCGCGCTCGCCGACGCGATCGTGAGCACCGTCCGGCAGCCGCAGATCTTCCCGACCGCGAACCACGTCTGGCGGGCCGGGCTCATGGAAACCGGCGATCTGGAGGACTACCGGGCGCCGGAACGCCCGCCGACCCGCGTCAGCTACCGCGGCCTCGACGTCTACAGCATGGGCCCGCCGTCGAGCGGAGGCAGCACCGTCGGCGAGGCGCTGAACATCCTCGAGGGCTACCCGCTCTCGACGATGACCCGCGAGGAGGCGCTGCACTACTTCCACGAAGCGTCGCGCTACTCCTTCGCCGACCGGAACGCGTACCTCGCCGACCCTGACTTCTTCGACGTGCCACTCCGCGGCCTGCTCTCGAAGAGCTTCGCCGCCGAGCGTCGCAGCCTGATCACGCCCACCGCCGCGACCAGTCCGGTCGCCGCCGGGAAACCCGTTCCCGCACCTGGGCGGTGAGGCGTCGGCGACCTCCACCCGCGCCGGGACGACCACGCACCTGACGGTCTCCGACCGCAAGGGCAACGTCGTCTCGTACACGTACACGATCGAGTCGACCGGGGGCGCCGGGCTCGTCGTGCCGGGCTACGGGTTCCTGCTCAACAACGAGCTGACCGACTTCAACTTCGACTCGACGACCCATCCGAACCGCGCCGACGGCGGCAAGCGGCCGCAGGAGCTCGATGGCGCCGACGATCGTCACGAAGCGCGGAAAGCCGTTCCTCGCGCTCGGCTCACCCGGCGGCTCGATGATCATCACGACCGTCCTGCAGATGCTCGTCGACCGGATCGACTTCGGCTCGCCGCTCCCCGCCGCGGTCGCCAATCCGCGGGCAAGCCAGCGGAACACGGCCACGACCGCGGCCGAGCCGGCGTACATCGCATCGCCCGAGGCGGCGGCGATGCGAGCGCGCGGCCACGTGTTCTCGCCGACGCCCGAGATCGGCGCGTCGACCGCGATCGAGTTCCTCAAGCGGCGGCCGGGTGCTGGCCGCAGCCGAGCCGACACGGCGAGGCGGCGGGTCGGCGATGGTCACCGGGCAGAAGCACGACGACGACGACGACGATTGAGCGTCAGCCCAGCGGCATCATCGACTTCGCCGCGGCGACGATGAGCTCGCGCTGCGGGCGGCCGCCTCGGCTACCAGCCGTCGCTCATCGTCCACTGCCACTCCTTCATTTAGACGCTCAGACCGCCGGTTTGCGTCCCGTGAGGCCAGGGCGGAGGGTCAATCACATAAAGGCTCCGTCGCCGTCGTCACTCTGAAGTCGTAGTGGACGCACGAACTGAGGCGCTCGAGCGGCCCTATCGGTCTCTGGGGTCAGACCCTCATACGAAACCGTCGCGTTTCTTCCACAACGGGTGCCGCGCGGATTTGCTGACGAGGCGCCGTACCGCCCGCCGCAGCGTCGTACTCGCCGACAGCGCTGTTCCAGACGGTCGACTCGCCTCTACGACACGCATTCGTGCGCGTTTCGTGACGCTTTCGTTGCGGGGTCTGACCCCATCGAAGCGCCGCTGCACGCCGGCTCTAGCCGACTTCACGACCACGACGCCGCTGTAACAGCTCGGCCGCGGCTTCGAGATTCACGCGGCCGAGGCCGAGCGTCGCGAGGTAGTTCGCTCCGTCCGGTCGCCAGACCGGCACTCCGACCTCGACGAGGACCCCGTCAGGCGCCTCCTCGAGCAGGGCCTGCGCGGTTTCGCGCTCCCCGGTGTGCCGGTGGGCGTCCTGCACGACCACGACGAGCTGTCGGCCTGGATGCTCCGCTGCGTCGCCTGGCCGGACGCGGACGGCCGAGTCGAGCACGTCGGCCAAGCCGTGGTTGGCCGCTCCCGCCGCGATCGACGCCTCCGGTAGGAGCTCCACCACGAGCGGTGGCCGACTGAGCGCGACGTCGCCCTCGCTGACGAGGGCGCGGCGGGCCGCGTCGAGCCCGACGTCGCGAGTGGCGTCATCGGGGTCGGGTGAGCCCGACGAGCGGCCAAGCGTCGCCACGCGCGCGTTGGCTTCCCTGAGCCGCTCCTCGTCCAGCCGGCCCATGCGGACCGCTTCAGCGACGGCGGCGTGAACCGACTCCGGCCGCAGGTCGTGGCCGAGGCAGAGCGCATCCGCGCCAGCCTCGAGCGCCCGTACCGCACCCTCCTCGGCACCGACCGTCGCGCTCACCGCCCGCATCTCGAGCGCATCGGTGACGACCGCTCCGTCGAAGCCGAGCTCTCCGCGAAGGAGCCCGCCGATCACCGCCTGGCTGAGCGTTCCGGGAGCGTCGTCGAGCCCGGCAACCTGGATGTGGGCAGTCATCACCGCTTTCGTCCCGGCCTCGATCGCTGCGCGGAAGGGAGCGAGCATCGCCGCCATCGCAGCCTCGTCCCGCTCGACGACCGGCAGCTCGAGATGCGAGTCCTCGGTCGTGTCGCCGTGCCCGGGGAAGTGCTTCGCGCAGGCCGCGACGCCGCTGCGCTGGAGGCCGGTGACGAAGGCGGCGACATGGCGGCCGACCAGCTCCGAGTCGGAGCCGAACGAGCGGACGCCGACGATCGGGTTCTCCGGGTTCACGTTCACGTCGGCGACCGGCGCGAGGTTGACATTCACGCCGACGCCCGCCAGGTCGGCGCCGATCGCCGCTGCGACGTCCTCTGTCAGCGCGGGGTCGTCGACCGCCCCGAGCGCCCAGTTCCCCGGGTAGGAGCTTCCCTCCCTCGGCTTCGAGGCGCGTGACGTCCCCGCCCTCCTCGTCGATCGCCACGACGAGCCCTTCACGTTCAGCGCGAAGCGCCGCCGTCAGCTCGGCGACCTGAGCGGGGCTCTCGACGTTGCGGGCGAAGAGCACGACTCCGCCGAGACCCGCCTCCAGCCAAGGTCGAAGCCAGTCGGGAACGGTCGGTCCCGCGAAACCGGCGAGCAGCGTGCCGGCAACCAGCCGTTCGAGCTCGGCGCTCACCCGCGAACGGAGCCGGCCGTGAGCCCGAAGGCGATCTTCCGGTGGATGAGCAGGAAGAAGACGACCACCGGCAGCGCCGTCAGCGTCGCGGCCGCCATCAGCGGGCCCCAGTCGGTCCCGCGCTGGGTCGTGAACCCCGCGAGCCAGACGGTCAGCGTCTGCTTCTCGGCGTCGTTCAGGAAGACGTACGCGATCAGGAACTCGTTCCAGACCAGGATGAACGCGAAGATCGAGGTCGCGACCATGCCGGGTGCGATCAGCGGCAGGAGGATGCGAACGAAGGCGCCGAAGCGAGTGCTGCCGTCGACCATGGCCGCCTCCTCGAGGTCCTTCGGTATGCCGAGCATGAAGCCTCGCAGCGTCCAGACGGTGAACGGCAGGACGAAGGTCAGGTACGTGATGATCACCCCGCTCAGCTGGTTCGTGAGCCCGGCCCGGCTGAGCTGGATGTACAGCGGGATGATCAGCGCGTTCAGCGGCACCATCTGCACGCCGAGGATCAGGACGATGAACGCGCCGCGGCCGTAGAACTGGAACTTCGCGAGCGCGAGCGCCGCGAGGAAGGCGACGATCAGCGAGAAGACGACGACTGCGGAGACGATGATCAGGCTGTTCTTCACGACGTCCCAGAAGTACGGCCGGCTGATCGCGTCCTCGAAGTTGGACAGCGTGACCGGGTTGGGGAAGAACTGGGGCGTGTCGGCCAGGATGTTGCGGCCCTCCTTGAAGGCGGTCGACACCATCCAGTAGACCGGGAAGATCATCACGAGGAAGACGAGGAAGCCCAGCGCGTTCCAGCCGATGCGGCTCGCGCGCCGCCGGCTCATCTCGTCTCCCCAATTCGGATCATCTGCCGGAGGTAGAAGAGCGTGGCGACGAACATGAAGCAGACCATCACGACCGCGATCGCGGCCCCGAAGCCGTACTCGCCGAGCCGGAAAGGCCTCGACGAACGAGTAGACGCTCATCAGCCAGTAGCTCTCTTCCGGCTCGCCGTCACGCATCAACCAGATCTGGATGAAGACCTGGAAGTCCCAGATGATCGAGAGGCTGGTGACGATGACGAAGATCGGCTTCAGCAGCGGGAAGGTCACATCCCGAAAGACCTGCCAGCGCCCGGCCCCGTCGATCTCGGCCGCCTCGACGAGCTCACCCGGCACCTGGGTAAGCCCGGCGTAGACCGTGATCGCGACGAACGGGATCGCGCCCCAGACGACGAGCGCCGTGATCACCGCGAACCCGGTCAGCGGATCGGCGAACCAGTCCTTGTTGAGGAAGTCGCCGATGTGGAGCTTCGTCAGCGTCCAGTTGAGGACGCCGAACTCGAAGTCGACCATCCAGCGGAAGATGTTCACGGCCACGATGACCGGGGTCGCCCAGGCGAGCACGAGACCCGTCGTGAGCAGCAGCCTCATGAACCGGCCCAGCCGCGCCAAGCAGCAGCGCAATCAGCGTCCCGAAGAGCATGGTCAGGCCCACGTTCACGGCCGTGAAGACGATCGTTCGGACGAGGACGGTCCAGAACTGCTCGTCGTGAAAGATCCGCGTGTAGTTGTCGAGCCCGATCCAGATCCCCTGCTTCGTGACCAGCTCGGCCAGGCCGAACTGCTGGAAGGAGAGCCGGAAGAGCATGTAGATCGGGTAACCGAGGACCGCGGCGATGACGAGTACCGCGGGCGCCAGCAGGAGGTAAGGCGAGAGCGCCCGAAAGGCGCTCTCGCCGATGGAACGCCGCCGCCGCCGAGTTGCGGTCGACTCGGCGACGGCGGGTGTGAGGGCCGGGATGCCCGTTTCGCCTCCCGGCCCGGAGCTCACGTCGTAGGTCCGTTAAGGATCCGGGTGATCTGACCGCTGGCGCGGTCGGCCGCGGCCTTGACGCTCGACCGCCCGGTGAAGATCGCCGAGAGCATGTTCTGGAGAACTTTCGCGTTCTCGACCTTCACCCAGTTCGGTGCCGTCGGCACGAAGAAGCTGAACTTCGACGCGTTCGCGAACGGCGCCAACTGTGGGTTCTTGGCGTTCACGTTGGCGAGTGACGTCGTGTTCGGGATCTGCTTGCCGATCGTCGCCAGCTGGCGCATCGCGTTCGTGCTCGTGAAGGCCCTGATCCACTCATAGGCGAGCGCCTTGTTCCGGCTCGTCACCGGCACCGCCAGATCCGAGCCGCCGAGGAATGCCGGCATGAACTTGCCCGGAATGTGGCTCGGCATCGGATACGCGCCCATCTTGTTGGCAAGGGACGGATTCCCGACCTTCTTGTCGAGGGCGTACGGCCATTCCCAACCGTTGCCGATGAACGAGCCGACACGGCCCTTCGAGAACACGAGGGCCTGTTGCGGGTTGGCTTCGTCGCCGGTCTTGTTGGCCCGCGACATCGAGGTGACGATCTGCTTCAGCTTCGTCAGGCCCTGGATCGACTTCGGCGAGTTGAGCGTGCCCTGCCAGCGTCCGTTCTTGCGCTCGGCGATCTTCCCGCCGTAGTCGTAGACGAACGACATGCTCGCCCACACGTACCGGCCCGGGAAGTACAGCGCCGAGTAGTTCCGCTGCTTGCCGTAGCGCTTCATCAGCTTCTGCCCGGCTGCCTGGAACTGCGCCAGGCTCTTCGGGGTCGAGCGGACCCCGGCAGCCTTGTACTGATCCTTCCGGTAGATCACGGCTCGCGCACCCGCGTAATACGGGATGCAGTACAGGCGGCCGTTGTAGGTGCAGGACTCAGACAGCGCCTTGAGCCAGGTCTTCGAGTTCGGGAAGCTCCCTTTCTGCGTTGTCAGATCCTGGAGCAGCCGGCTCGCCATATAGCGAGTCGTCTCCGTGTTCCCGAGCTCGATGACGTCAGGAGCCGTGCCCCCGGCAAGCGCCGCGTCGAACTTCGTGAGGTGGTCGCCCCAGGTCTGGTACTGGACGTCCACTTCCACGTCGCTGTGCCTTGCCCTGAATGTGTTGGTCGCCGACGTGACGACTTCTTTCCAGCCCGACTCGGCGTCGTTCTGCAACCAGACCGTGATCTTGGTTGCCGCTGCGCGGTCGGAGCTCGAGGTGCCCGTTGACGCTGCCACGGCTGAGACGAGCAACGCCGCAGCGAGCGCGAGGGCTCCAAGAGAGCGTTTCTTCATTGCGTTACCCCCAGTGCGATGCGGCGGCCGTGGTCCCGCTCCCCTGGGTGGCCAGACGGGGCCATCAAGATGTAGCCGCCAATTGGTTCATACCAGTTGGCCACGGGCAGGAGACTGGCACAAACCACCCACGCTGTCAAGACCACTTCGACACATTGTCGTTTTAGCTGCCCGCGACGGCGACGCTCGCGGCCCGACGCGATTCCTGCGGGCGTGTGAGCTCGCTCACGAGACGGTACCGGTCGCCGCGATAGATCGACCTGACGTACTCCACGATCGTCCCGTCGGCCGCTTTCGTCGTCCGCTCGAACAGGAACGCGGGCGAGTGGAGGGGGACGCCGAGCGCAGCCGACTCTTCCTCGTTCGTCACTGTCGGCTCGACGGCTTGATTGCCGCCGACGACCACGATCCCGAACCGCTCCTCCAGCAGCTCGTAGAAGGAATGCTCCTCGAGATCCTTGGCGGTAAGGCCGGGGACGAGCGACTCCGAGACGTGCAGCGTCTCGATCGCCATCGTCTCGCGATCCGCATAGCGAAGCCGCTTGACGACGGTGATCGACTCCGAGGGCGAGACGTGCAAGAGCCGGCCGAGCCTTGCGCCGGCCGCGACCGACTTCAGCTCGAGCGTCCGGCTCGACGGCGCCATCCCGCGCCGGCGCATGTCCTCGGTGAAGGAGGTCATCGTCAGCTCCTGTGCGATCTTCGGCTCGCTGACGAACGTCCCGGCGCCGTGCCTTCGCTGGAGGTACCCCTCACGGACCAGATCGTCCAGCGCCGCCCGCACCGTCAGCCGCGACACTCCGAGCTCGACGCTGAGCTGGCGCTCGGAGGGAATCGCCTCGCCGACGGCCAGCTGTTCGATCAGGTCGAGGACGCGTTCGCGGGTCTCCGACTGCTTCGTCATCGGCGTCCGACCGCCGAAGTGGTCAAGTCCATTGGCATGGCCGCCGCCGGCGCGCGTCGAGCGTCAAGCAAGCTCGTGCCGGACTCCGGGTCGAAGAAATGGAAGCGGGACGGATCGACTGCCAGCTCGAGCGTCTGGCCGACCTCGGCACGCGTGCGGGGATCGACGCGGGCGCTGAAGAGCGCCGTCGGCTCGGCCAGCAGCGTTGCCTCCTCGCGTGCCTCGAGCACCTCGGCCGTGATCCTCGGCGCATCGACCCGGAAGAGCGCATGGGAATCGGAGCCGAGCTCCTCCAGCACCGAAACCGAGACGTCGATCGTGGGCAGCCCAGACGGGGCGAAAGCCGCATCCTCGAAGCTCTCCGGCCGGATTCCGAGCACGACCTCTCGCGCCGTTCCGGCGGGCCGGCGCTGCGCGTCGATCGGCAGGCGAAACTGGCCGAAGACGACCTGGTTTCCGTCGATCTTCGCCTCGACGAGGTTCATCGCGGGTGAGCCGATGAACGCGGCCACGTACAGATCCTGGGGCTCCTCGTAGAGGTTCTGCGGGCGGTCGATCTGCAGGATGCGGCCGTCGCGCATCACCGCAACCCGCTGGCCGAGCGTCATCGCCTCGACCTGGTCGTGGGTGACGTAGACGGTCGTCACTCCGAGCCTCGCGTGGAGCTCGGAGAGCGACGCTCGCATCCCGACGCGAAGCTTGGCGTCGAGGTTCGACAACGGCTCGTCCATCAGGAACGCCTTGGGCTCGCGGACGATCGCGCGCCCCATCGCCACCCGCTGCCGCTGGCCGCCGGAGAGCTGCGCCGGGCGACGGTCGAGCAGCTCGGTGAGACCGAGTAGCTCCGCAACCTCCTCGATTCGCCGCCGTGCATCCTGCTTCGGCGTGCGCCGGACTTTGAGGCCGTAACCAAGGTTCTGCCGCACGTTCATGTGCGGGTAGAGCGCGTAGCTCTGGAACACCATCGCGACGTCGCGCTGGCGAGGTGGGCGGTCGGTGACGTCCTTGTCGCCGATCAGGATCCTGCCCTCGGTGGCCTCTTCGAGCCCGGCAATCAAGCGAAGCAGCGTCGTCTTCCCGCAACCCGATGCCCCGACGAGAACCATGAACTCGCCGTCTGCGATCTCGAGATCGAGAGCCTGGACCGCGCGGAAGCCGTTCGGAAAGGTCTTGGTTACCCCTGCGAGCGCGATCCCGGCCATTTCGGAGGCCCGACAATACCACTGTGGGCGGTGCGTGAAAAGATTGGTATTGACCACCGCCCGGGTTCGTGCATACACTCACCGAACTTGAACCGCACCGGAACCCACTCGCCGGAGAGCCTCGACGAGCTCGTCACCGAGGGGGGCGGCACGTCGGACATCGAGTACGAGCTCCGTTCCACCGTCGAGCTCGTCGAGCTGATGAGCGGCGCGGAGCAATCTGTGCCGGCGGCCGTTCGCGCGGCAGCCCGTGAGATCGCGGCGGCGATCGACGCGATCGGCGAACGCCTGTCCCGCGGCGGGCGACTCGTCTACGTGGGTGCGGGCACCTCCGGCCGACTGGCGGCGCTCGATGCGGACGAGTGTGTGGCGACCTTCTCCGCGAGGCCCGGCCAGGTCGTCGCACTGGCGGCGCCGGACGAGGCCGCCGAGGATGACCGCAGCGGAGGCGCCGACGCGGTGCAGGCGGCGAACGTCTCCGACGACGACGCCGTCGTCGCGATCAGTGCCAGCGGCCGCACTCCGTACGTCGCCGGCGCGCTCGAGGCCGCGGTCGAGGCCGGCGCGCTGACGGTTGCGCTGGTTTGCGTCCCCGAGTCGGAGTTGGCCCATCAGGCCGACCACACGATCAAGGTCGTCGTCGGGCCCGAGTTCATCGCCGGCTCCACGCGGCTGAAGGCGGGGACGGCGCAGAAGCTCGTGCTCAACGCGATCTCGACGATCTCGATGCTCCGCCTCGGCAAGACGTACGGGAACCTGATGGTCGACGTCGCGCCGGAGAACGAGAAGCTGAGGGCGCGAGTCCACCGCATCGTTCGGACGGCGACCGGCGCGTCGCCGGAAGAGGTCGACGCCGCACTCGAGGCCGCCGGCGGAGAAGCGAAGGTCGCGATCGTCTCGATCCTGGGCTCCATCGATTCGGAGACGGCGCGCTCCCGGCTACGAGACGCGGACGGCAGCGTCAGGCGGGCGATCCAATGAGGCTCGGGGTCGAAGCCGCACTCGTCGACGGTCGCCTCGTCCCAGGCGACGTCGAGATCGTCGACGACCGCATCACACGGGTCGGCCTCCCCGGCCCGAACGGCAGCGGAATCGCCTCGCCCGGCTTCGTCGATCTTCAGGTCAACGGCTTCGGCGGCGTCGACCTGCTCGACTCGGACGCCGACGGCTACCGGCGTGCCGGTGAGGCCCTGCTCGAGACCGGCGTCACCGCGTACCTCCCCACCTTCATCACGACGCCGGAAGACCAGCTGCTCGCCGCGATGGACGAAGTGCCGCTCGACGGCGTCGCTCCGCGAATCCTCGGCATTCACCTCGAGGGGCCGTTCCTCGCCCCCGGACGTCTCGGCACGCATCCTCCCCTGGCGCGTCGAGATCCCGATCCGCTCCTGCTCGAGCGACTGCTCGCGTCGGGCCGGATCCGACTGATGACGCTCGCACCGGAGCTGGAAGGAGCCGATGTCCTGATCGACCTTCTGCTCCGGCGCGGCGTCACGGTGTCCTGCGGGCACACGGACGCGACTGCCTCCGAGGCGAACGCTGCCTTCGACCGTGGCGTCCGGACGGTCACGCACCTTTTCAACGCGATGCGCCCGCTCCGCCACCGCGATCCCGGCATCGCCGGCGCCGCGCTCTCGAGAGACGACGTCGTCGTCCAGATCATCCTCGACGGCGTCCATCTCGCACCTGAGACCGCGCAGCTCATCTGGCGCGCGGCCGCGGGTCGCGTCGCGCTGGTCACCGACGCCGTGTCCGGCGCGGGCGTGCAGGACGGCTCGTACAGCCTGGGCGGCCTCGAGGTCAAGATCCGGGACGGCGTCGTCCGCGGTCCCGACGGGCAGCTCGCGGGGAGCGTGCTGACGATGATCGAAGCGGTCCGGAACCTTCACGCCCTCGGCGTGCCGCTCGCCAAGGCGCTCGAGGCAGCGTCGACGGTTCCGGCCGGCGTGCTCGGCCTTCGCGACATCGGCCGGCTCGAGCCGGGCGCACCCGCCGACGTCGTGGTCGTCGACGACAACCTTCGGATCGCCCGCGTGCTCGTGGGGGGCCAGGAACGTGTCGTCGCCTGAGCCCGAGCCGGACGCAGGCACCCGCTTCCTCGCAGAGATCCACGAGCAACCGCAGGCGTTACTCCGGCTGCTCGAGCACGACGCCGAGTATGCGCGAGTTGCCGCCCAGGCCAGCAAAGGCGCGCCGATCGTGCGGATGGTTGGGCACGGATCGTCCGACAACGCGGCGTCCTACGGGGTCTATGCGTTCGGCCTCGGCGCAGGCTGGACGGCGTTCCGCGACTCGATCTCGCTGTCGGTCTACTACGGCACGAGGCTCGACATGTCCGGCACGGTGGCGATCGGGCTCTCCCAGTCCGGCCGCACGCCGGACGTCGTCAAGTACCTCGAGCAGGCGGGGTACAACGGCGCCTTCACCATCGCGCTGACGAACGACGTCGATTCCGAGCTGGCCGCCGTCGCCCAGGCCGTCCTGCCGCTCGACGCCGGCGCGGAGCATGCAGTGGCCGCGACGAAGACGTACCTCAATCAGGTCGCCGCGCTGGGCCTGCTCGCCTCGCACGCCGCCGGCAAGGGGCAGAGATTCGCGACCGGCATCCGTCTCGTCGCCGAGGAGCTCGGTGAGCTGATCCCTGTGCTCGAACGTCGTGTCCTCCCCGTCGCGTCCGCGTTTGCCTTCACGGGGCGCATGTTCGTGATCGGCCGCGGGCCGGAGTTCGCGACCGCGCGGGAGATCGCGCTGAAGCTCCTCGAGACGACGCGTATCGCCGCCGAGCCGCTCACCGCCACCGATCTGGCCCACGGGCCCGTTGCGGCCCTCGATCCACTCTTTCCGGTCTGGGTGGTCGCGGCCGACGACGAAGCAATCTCGACCGTGATCGAGGGGGCCGAGCGTTCGCACCAAGCAGGCGCGACGCTGATCGCGAGCGGCGCGGCGGCTGACGCCATTCCGGACGCCGCCTACCGTCTGCCGCTGCCGAACCTCGGGTCGCGGCTGCTCGGGCCCCTGCTCTCAGTCGTGCCCGGCCAGCTGTTCGCCTGGGCGCTCGCGCGTGCCCGGGGACTCGATCCCGACCGGCCGCGCGGCCTCAGCAAGGTCACGCTGGCTCGCTAGGGCCTAGGGCAGCCGAAACGCCAGTTCGCCGAGCCGGCGATAGCCCTCGACCGAGGGATGGTCGCCGTCGTCCGTCCACTCTTCCCGCATCCGGCCCGGGCGCTCGTCATCCTCGAGCGTCGCGTAGAAGCTCAGCACCGGGACGTTCTCGGCAGCGCCGAGCTCATTGATCAGCTGGTTCAGTCGGCGGATCTCGGGATCCGCCTGCGGGTAGCCGTTGTTCCACGGGAGCAACTCGGCGACGGCGACCCTCAGGCCGCGTGCCTTGCCCGCTTGCACCATTCGGAGCAGGTTCTCCGCGGCCATGTCGACCGAACGGCCTTGTGCGATGTCGTTGATCCCACCCTGGACGATCAGAACCTCGGCGCCTTCGACGCAGCGCTCGAGCCGGACGGCGATCTCGTCCGTCCGCTCGCCGTAGACGCCGCAGTTCCGGAACTCGAGGGTCGGATCCTTCAGCGACGCCCAGTACTCGTACTGGCTCGTAGGATCGCCGCTCTGGGCCTCCGGGTCCCACAAGGGCGAACCGGCCGTGATCGAGTCGCCGAGGGCGGCGACGACGGTCACAGGAACGGCCGCAGAATCGCCTCGACCTCCTGCTGGTAGGTCCCGCCGTCGTAGGCGTGAACCGGGTGCGGCGGGAGCTCGCGCTCCTCGATCCTGCCCGCGCCGCCGGACGTACAGCGTCGGGTGGATGGTCGCGCGTGGGTCCATCTCGATCGCCGCCGCAACGGCGTCGCCGCCACCCGAGTCGAGGAAGTGCGCGAGCGGGACGATGCCCTCGTCACGGAGCCCTTGGTCGGACACCGAGACGACACGGGCGAGGAAGTTCTTCTGGATCCAGAGCTCGGGCGCGCACGAGAGCTCGCCGAGCAGAAGGGGCAACGAGCTCTTCCCGCTCGAGCTCGGGCCGCTCCACCGCGACCCCGAGCCGCTCCGCAACGTGCTCGGCGAGGACCCGCGCGTTGTAGCGGAAGCCGTTCACGGAGGTCGAGTTCGGAGCGACGCCGTGCTTTCGCACGCCCTGCGCTCCCTGGGTGATGTTCCCGGCGAAGAAGAGACCCGGGGCGGAGAGGCTCTCGAAGTACGGCGACAGGGCCGGAATGCGGTCGTTGAGGACGGTCGCCACGCCGGCGTCGCGCAGATCCCCGAGCGGCGCCTGAAACCCCGTTGCGAGGATGACCTCGTCCGCGTCGAACTCGAGGCGCCCCGACCAGGTCGTTCCTTCCGCGATCACGCGCCGGTCCCCGTTCGCGCGCTCGATCCTGGAGATCGCCGCGTCGACGACGAACGTCCCGGCCCCGCCGCGGACGTACTCCTCGTAGGGCTGGAGGTAGCGGACGCGGAGCGGCGAGTGCGCAAGCAGCTCGATCTGCACCGGGCGCGGAGACACGAGCACGAGCTCCCTCGCCCACGGCAGCAGGCCGTGCCCGAGCTCGAAGCCCGAGTTGCGCTTGCCGATGATGACGACGCGCTTGTCGCGGTAGGCGTCGGGTCCGCTTGTGTCGACGTAGTGGGAGGCGTGCTCGGCCCCGCGGTATCGGCGGCACCCAGGGCTGGGTCACGCCGATGGCGAAGATCGCGAACCGGCAGCGGTACTCGCCGTCGCTCGTCTCGAGTACCCACCCATCCTCCTCGCGGCGAGTGCCGGTCCAGCGGCAGCCGTAGCGCACCTGGACCCCCGCCCGCTCGGCGAAGGCAACCAGGGCGGCCTCCATCTCCGCCCGCGACGGCACGTCGTAGCTGCGATCCATGAATTCGCAGATGAGCGCCCGCGTCTCGTCGTTGCCGACCAGGCTGTTGTGGTCGTACCACTCGTACGTCCGGCTGCTCCGATCGACCGGCGCATCCGGCTTCGTCCAGCTGATCAGGCGCTCGAAGATCGGGAAGCGGCGGAACATGCCGCCCGGCGCGTCGTCCTGCGAGAGGACGGCGTGCTGGACGCCGAGGCGGGTGAGGAAGTGGCTGGTCTGGAGACCACCGGGGCCGCTGCCGATGACGACGACGTCGTAGTCCCCGGGCGGGAAGGGCTTCGCACTAGGTCTTCCAGTCGGTGGTGATCCGCAACCGGCGGGCCTCGGCCTGGAGCATCCGGTACATCACGCGCGGGAACTCGACGAGGAACGGCTCGACGTCGGGGCCCGGGATCTCGAGGCAGCGCAGCAGCGTCGCGGCCTCGACGTCGGCGTTCGGCGGCTCGCCCGTCAGAACGCCGATCTCGCCGAAGACCTCGCCGGGCCCGAAGCGGGCGCGGATCTTCCCGTCGATCCGGATCACCGCCTGTCCGTCGACGATCACGTAGAGGCCGGCGCCGCTGAGCCCGGTGCGCAGGATTCGCTGGCCCTCGGCGAAGACCTGCTCGTCGAAGCGATGCGCGATCGACTCGAGCTGGGAGGGCGTCAGGTCGGCGAAGAGCGTGAGCCCCGCGAGACGCTCCACGATGTCGGGGCGTTCAGCCACGCGCCGAGCTTAAAGCCGGCTGGGGCTGTTCGACGCGTCGGGAGACCATCAGCGCGACGCCGAGGATGATCGCCGCCGCCGCCAGCAGCGTGCGACCCGTGATGACCTCGTCGTTGAACGCCCACCCGAGGAAGACGGCGATGACCGGATTGACGTACGCGTAGGTGGAGACCGTCGAGGCCGGTGCGACCTTGAGCAGCCAGACGTACGCGCTGAAGCCGATCAGCGACCCGACGACGATCATGTAGCCCGTCGCCGCGAGCGCCTCGGCTGTGAACTGCGCGTCGTCCAGCTCGCCGCCGAAGGCGCTGAAAATAGCGAGGAGCGTCCCGCCCGCCAGCATCCCCATCGACGCCGACAGCAGCGTGTCGTTCGGGAGCGGGAGGCGGCGTGACCAGAGCGACCCGGCCGCCCACGCGAAGGCGCCGAACACGATCACTGCGACTCCGAGCGGCTTCGCGCCCGCCTCGCCCGAGGGGTCGACGAGCAGCACCAGGCCCGCAAAGCCGAGCACGAGCCCGGCGAGGGCGCGTCCGGTGAGCCTCTCGCCGAAGGCGAGCCAGGCGAGGATCGCGAACCAGAGTGGAATCGTCCCGACAATGAGTGCGGCGATGCCGGACGGGACCTCCTGCTGGGCCCAGGCGAGACTCCCGTGCCCGGCCAGAAACAGCAGGCCGCCGAAGACGAAGGCGGCGCCCCACTCCCGGCGGCCGAGCCTGAGGTCGCCGCGCCGCCTCCACCACACCCACGCGAAGAGGAGCGCGCCGGCGACGAGGTGACGAAGGGCCATCGAGAGGAACGGCGGCAGGTCGCGGACGACGACCGCGATCGCCAGGAACGTCGAGCCCCAGACGACGTAGATCGTCCCGAGCGCAGCCCAGATCCGCACGTTCATCTCAACGTCCCGTTCACCTCACCTATGCCCCGAACGAAAGGTCCTGGTGCTAGAACGTGGCTGTGCGGAGATCGTCGGGCAAGAGCGAGCCGCCGTCCGGCCCGGAAACGATGGATCCGCACGTCCTCGAGCAGCGTCGCCTCGCCCGCGCGACAGCCCTCGACGATCTGGCTCGAGCGAAGGCCGAGCTTCGACAGGCTGCAACGCAGCTGGCCGAGCGCGAGCGTCAGCTCGCCAAGCGGGAGGAAGAGCTGGATGCTCGGGTCCGCCGGATCGCGCGGAAGCTCGACGCGCGGCGCCAGCGCCAGCACCGACTGGATGCGTCTGCGTGGGCGCTTCGCCGAGCGCGAGCTGCTCAAAGGCAAGCAGAAGCTGAAGGAGTCGCAGCTCTCCCGCGGCGAGGCGCGGCTCGGGCGCCGGCAGTCCGAGCTCGAACGACGCGCGGCGGAGCTGCAGGCGCTCGGCCTCGAGCTGGCGCGGCGCGAGTCGGACCTCCGGACCCGCGAGCAAGGAGCTCGACCGGCAGGCGGCCGATCTCGATGCCGCCCGCGGGTCGACGGCCGAGGCGCAGGGGCAGCTCGAAGCGCGCGAGGCGGAGCTAGGTCGGCGCGAGGAGGAGCTGGCCGCACGCGAGGCGGCCCTGGCCGACCTCGAGCCCCGGGAGCGAGCGACGGCCGCGAAGGAAGAGGAGCTGCGCGCCTGGGAGCGCAAGCTCAAGCGGGAGGCCGAGCGACAGCAGCAGACGACCGAGCGCCTCGACCGGCACGCCTCCGACCTCGCCGAGCGCGAACGCGCGCTCGCCCGTCTGGGGCAATCGCTGCTCGAGCGCCGTGGCGGCGATGTCGCCACGAAGCCGGTCGCTGACGTCGAGACCGCCTTCTCGGAGGGGTTCGAGGCGTTGAGCGCCGCGACGAAGACGATCCGCCGAGAGGGCTAGAAAGACATGAGGGCCGCCCAGCCGGCCCTCATGTGGACGGCGCTGAAGGAGCCCGCTCCGGGCGACCCGCACGGCCGCTCGAATCTCAGTCGACCCCTCCTCGGAAGCTCGTCCGAAACCGACTTTACCCCGTCTCGAAACCGCTAAACCTGCTGCCTCAGGTCGCGCTCAGAGCTTCGCGGAGGTCGTGGGCCAGCGCCGCCGGCGTCAGGTCGACGCCGGTGTGCAGCGTCGAGCGCCAGCGGCCCTCGCCGTCGTAGACACGGACGGGCGCCGAGTGCAGGTTCGAATTGCCCGAGTCCAGTGACGACGCCACTCCGAACCCGCGCCAGATGGGCCGCAGCTCCGCGACGGTGCCGTCGAGGTAGCGAAGCGTTCCTGTCGCCTGATAGCGATCGAGGAAGCGCTCGATCCGCGCAGGCGTGTCCCCGACCGGATCGACGGTGAACGCGAGCGCTTCCACGCGGCTGCGATCGCTGCCGAGCGCGTCGATCGCCTGCTTCATCTGCGCCGCGATGATCGGGCACGCGTCTGTGCACTCGCTGTCCAGGAAGGTGACGGCAAGCGCCTTGCCGCGGAGATCCGCGGACCGAACCTCACGCCCCTGATCGTCGACGAGCTGGAACGCCGGCAGGCTGAGCGCGGCGGGGGGCTCGCTGCCGCGGAAGTCGGCTTCTTCGCCAGCCGCGCGCGAGGACGAGCCCGGCAGCGAATCGCCAGCGCTGCCAGGACCGCGACGAGGACGATCGCGACTCGCATGCAGAGATCATGCCGACCTCACGCGGGACGAGTTCGCGGCGGTCGTCCATGTGGTGCGGAGTTCCGAGGTCGTTAGCCAGACTAACGATTTTTGTTAGCCTGCCTAACGAATGCCGACTATGACCTTGGAACCACTCACCGTCGCGAATCGTCTGCGGCCCGCGCTCCTGAGGCTCGCTCGTGAGCTGAGGCGAGAGTCGCATGCCCTCGGGGTCACCGGCGGCCAGGTCTCGCTGCTGTTCCAGATTCAGCAGAATCGGGGGATCGGCGTCCGCGACCTGGCAGCGCTCGAGCGAATCTCGCCGGCGTCGATGTCGAGCCATGTCGACCGTCTCGAGCGCGCAGGTCTGATCCGGCGCACGCCGGACCCGCACGACGGCCGCCGCCAGGGCCTGTCCCTGACCACGGAGGCCGAGCGCGTCCTGCGCTCGGTCAAGTCGCGGCGCACCGCCTGGCTGGCCGCCCGGCTCGAGCACCTCACCCCGGACGAGCTCGCGACGCTCGATGCGGCGGTCGAGCCGCTGCTGGCGCTGATCGAAGACGCCGAGTGACGGCCGCCATCCTCAGCGTCCATCGCCGGACGTTCGCCAGCATCCGCAAGCACCGGAACTACCGGCTCTTCTTCACCGGCCAGGTGATCTCACTCGTCGGGACCTGGATGCAGAACATCGCGCTCGCCTGGTACGTGATCGAGCTGACGCACTCGGCGGTCGCGGTGGGCTTCCTCGCCTTCTGCCGCTTCGCGCCCTTCACCGTCTTCGGGCTCGTCTCGGGCGTCGTCGCCGATCGCGTCGACAACCGGCGCCTGGTGATGACGACGCAGACGGCCTCGATGATCGTCGCCGCCGCGCTGACCGTTCTTGCCTTCTCGGGTGCCGAGATCGTCTGGCTGGCCTACGTCCTGGCCGCGGCCGCCGGAACGGCGCTCGTCTTCGACGCCCCCGGGCGCCACGCGCTGACCTTCCAGATGGTCGGCCGAGACGAGCTTCCCAATGCCGTCGCGCTGAACGCGAGCCTCTTCAATGCGTCGCGCGTGATCGGCCCCGCCGCGGCCGGCGTGATCATCGCCGCCTTCGGCGTCGGCGTCTGTTTCGGGCTCAACACCCTTAGCTTCCTCGCCGTCCTCACGAGCCTTGCACTGATGCGGCCCGAGGAGCTCGTGAAGCCCGAGCGGCCCGAGCACCACCCTTCGTGGTTGAGCAGCATCCGTGAGGGGCTGGGCTACGCCCGCCGGTCGCCGCGGGTGCGACTCGTGCTTGCGATGACGACCGTGGTGAGCACGGTCGGGTTCAACTTCCACGTCCTCGTCCCGGTGCTCGCCTCGGAAACGCTCGACGCCGGCCCCAGGACCTTCGGGATCCTCTCCGCCGCCTTCGGTGCCGGCGCGCTGACCGGCGCGCTGCTTTCGGCCGGTCTCGGCCGCGCGAGCTGGAAGGCTCTGATCACCGGCGTCGGCGGGTTCAGCGTCGCCCTCCTCGCGCTCGCCCCGCTCCACACCGTGATCGCCTGTGCGGCGCTTCTCTTCGTGATCGGCGTCTGCTTCACGCTCTGGACGTCGAACAGCCAGTCCGTCCTCCAGCTGACCACGCCGGATCACCTCCGCGGCCGCGTCTTGAGCCTCTACCTGTTCGCCTTTGCAGGCCTCGCCCCGCTCGGCGGGCTCTTCGCCGGCTGGCTCGCGGACGTAGGCGGCACGCAACTCGCCTTCCTCGTCGCCGGCGTGACGGGCCTCGTCATGACGCTGGCCGCGATCCGGGAGCTCTACGGTCGTCGAGCCGTTCTAACAACGGCTTAACAGACCCGCCCGAAATCTTTTCGAAACGCGCACGGCGCCCTCACGGCGAGCGGGGATAGTCAGGGCGTCGTCCAAAGGGAGGTTCTTGACTGTGAAGAAGACGATTCGACTCGGAGTGTTCACGCTCGCCGCGCTGTCGGCGCTGGCGCTCGTGAGTGCTGCCGTCGCCCACCGCGTCGTCGTCATCAAGGGGACTCACAACGGCGAGACGTTGACGGGAACCGTCGGGAACGACCGCATCCACGCCCGCGGCGGTGACGACATCGTCAACGCCGGTGAGGGCAACGACCGCGTCTTCGGCGGCTGGGGCAGGGACAGCTTGAACGGCGAAGGCGGCAACGACCGCATGCGCGGCGGCCCTGGCGCCGACACTTTGAACGGCGGCGAGGGCAATGACGTGCTCCGCGGCCGCTGGGGTCACGACGTCGTGAACGGCGACAACGGTGACGACATCATCTGGGTCGGCCGTGGCGCGGACGTCCAGTTCGGCGGCGCCGGCAACGACAACATGCATGCACTCGCCCGGGACCGGCAGTTCGACCGGATCGACTGCGGCGAGGGCGACCGGGACGTCATCTGGCTGAACTCGAAGGAGTCCGACGTCCACGTCAACTGCGAAATTGTCAGGACGGTGACGACGTCCCGCGTCGACGACGACGCCTAACCAGGCTTCTCCTCAAACAACCCAACTCCCTCTCACCGAAGCCCGCCCACAAGGCGGGCTTCGCGTTTCAGGCTAGGTCCCACCACCCGCTACGCGGGCAGCGCTACGCGCTGATCGACCAGGTGTCGCCGGCGTGGAGGAGCTTGCCGAGGTCGCCCTCGCCGTGCTCGCCGCGCGACGTCTCGATCTGCTCGGTCATCAGCTCGTCGTAGACCGGGCGCTCAACGTCCCGGAACACCCCGATCGGCGTCGGGCCATGCGGTGTGTGGGCCAGACGGGACAACGCGAAGGCCAACGCCGCGTCGTCCGCGTGCTCGTCGTGCACGAACAGCGCCTTCTCGCCGACTTCGTCAACGTCAACGAGCTCCATCGAGCCGTTCGGCCGCTGGACGACGCCGCGCTCGCCGTCCTCGCCGAACCGCACCGGCTCGCCGTGGTTCAAGAGGATCCGGTTCTCCTTCTGCTCCCGCACGGCGTCGAACGCGCCGTCGTTGTAGACGTTGCAGTTCTGGTAGATCTCGACGAAAGCCGACCCGGGGTGCTTCGCCGCCCGGCGCAGCACCTCCGTCAGGTGCTTCTTGTCGGTGTCGATCGAGCGGGCAACGAAGGTCGCCTCGGCCCCGAGCGCCAACGAGACCGGGTTGAACGGGTAGTCCAGCGATCCCATCGGAGTCGTCTTGTTCCGCGTCCCGAGCGGGCTCGTCGGCGAGTACTGCCCCTTCGTCAGCCCGTAGATCTGGTTGTTGAAGAGCAGGATCTTGATGTTGACGTTGCGACGCAGCGCGTGGATCAGGTGGTTGCCGCCGATCGACAGAGCGTCGCCGTCGCCGGTCACGACCCAGACCGACAGGTCCGGCCGCGAGGTCGAAAGCCCGGTCGCGAGTGCGGGAGCGCGCCCGTGGATCGAGTGCATGCCGTAGCTCTGCATGTAGTACGGGAAGCGCGCGGCGCACCCGATCCCCGAGACGAACACGATTCGCTCGCGCGGGAGCTCGAGCTCGGGCATGAAGCTCTGGACGGCGGCGAGGATCGCGTAGTCACCGCAACCCGGGCACCAGCGGACTTCCTGGTCCGACTTGAAGTCCTTGGCCGTGAGCTGCACCAGAGGCTTCCCGCCGTTGCCCTCGGACGCGCTCATCGCTCCGGAATCGCCCCGCACATGATCACCTGGTCGGGATTCGATGCGCTGTGGACGTCCATGACGAATTCACCCGTCGTCAACTCGGGGAGCAGCGCGAAGGCCGAGCCCTGGCCGAGCCCCGCCGTCGTGAACCCGATGTCGTGGACGACCTCTCACCCGGCGAGTCGCAGGTCCCCCTGTGGATGTGAATCGGCTCGTTGTCACCCTCGGGCGGCTCGAGCGCGATCGCGATCTCGGTCGACGCCGCGCCGGACTGAAGCTCGGCGGTGCCGGACTTGCCGGAGTTGTTCATCTCCTCGAGCGTGATCGTCACCGGCTGGATGTCTTCGCTGCTGCCGCCGCCGCCACCGCCGGCAGCTCCGCCTCCGTTTCCACCGTCGCCGCCGCAGGCCGCGAGGGTCAAGACCATCAAGGGGAGCAGGCTTTGCCTCACAGCATCCCCTCGATCGCCTCGGCCAGCTCCGACGAGCGAAACGGCAGGCCGCGCACCCGGTTGTAGCCGACGGCGTCGACCAGGAACTCCGCCCGTACGAGCTTCAGCAGCTGGCCCAGATTCATCTCCGGCACGAGGATCTTGTCGTATCGGCGCAGCACGTCGCCGGTGTTGCGCGGAAACGGGTTCAGGTAGTGGAGGTGCGCGTGGGCGACCTTGCCGCCGTCGAGGCGGACGCGCCTCACCGCCGCGGCGATCGGCCCGTAGGTCCCGCCCCACCCGAGGACGAGCAGCTCAGCGCCCTCCTCGTCGTCGACCTCGAGCTCCGGGATGTCGGCCGCGATCCCCGCGACCTTCTGCGCGCGGACGCGAACCATGTAGTCGTGGTTGTCGGGGTCGTAGGAGACGTTCCCCGTCCCATCCGCCTTCTCCAGACCGCCGATGCGGTGTTCGAGCCCAGGCGTCCCCGGGATCGCCCAGGGCCGCGCGAGCGTTTCGGCGTCGCGCTGGTACGGCAGGAACTCGCCCTCGTGATTCGGCTTGTCGGCGAAGTCGACCGAGATGTTCGGCAGCGAATCGGCGTCCGGGATCAGCCACGGCTCGGAGCCGTTCGCGAGGTAGGCGTCGGAGAGCAGGAAGACGGGCGTCCGGTACTTGACGGCAATCCGCGCGGCCTCGATCGCCGCGTCGAAGCAGCCGCCGGGGGTCGAGGCTGCGATCACCGGCACCGGCGACTCGGCGTTCCGGCCCCACATCGCGAGCAGCAGGTCGGCCTGCTCCGGCTTCGTCGGCATCCCCGTGGACGGGCCGGCGCGCTGGATGTCGAGGATCACGAGCGGCAGCTCGAGCGTGACCGCGAGCCCGATCGTCTCCATCTTCAGGACGACGCCAGGACCACTGGACGTGCAGACGCCGAGGGCGCCGCCGAAGCTCGCCCCGAGCGCCGCGCCGACGGCAGCGATCTCGTCTTCAGCCTGGAACGTGCGGACACCGAACTCTTTGCGCCGCGACAGGTCCTCGAGGATCTCCGAGGCCGGCGTGATCGGGTAGGCACCGAGGAAGAGCGGCAGGCCGCTCTGCACGCTCGCGGCGATCAGGCCGAGCGCGAGCGCCTGGTTGCCGCGGATGTTCCGGTACGTGCCGGGCGGGAGCTGGGCCGGTGCGACCTCGTAGGTGACGGCGAAGTCCTCGCTCGTCTCGCCGTAGGCCCAGCCCGCCTTGAACGCCTTGACGTTCGCCTCGGCGATGGCCGGCTTCGAGGCGAACTTCTTCTCCAGGAAGGCGATCGTCCCCTCGGTCGGCCGGTGGTAGAGCCAGGACATGAGGCCCAGCGCGAACATGTTCTTCGAGCGCTCGGCCTCCCGCTTCGTCACCTCGACTTCCTTCAGGGCCTCGAGCGTCAGCGAGGTGAGCGGGACCTCGTGCACGCGGAACTCGTCGAGTGTTCCGTCGTCGAGCGGGTTCGCCGTGTAACCGGCCTTGTCGAGGTTCCGCTCCGTGAAGGCGTCGCGGTTGACGATCAACGTGCCGCCGTTGGGCAGGTCGCGAATGTTGGTGCGGAGCGCCGCGGGGTTCATCGCAACGAGCACGTTCGGCTGATCGCCCGGCGTGAGGATGTCGTGGTCGGAGAAGTGGATCTGGAAGCCCGAGACCCCTGGGAGCGAGCCGGCCGGCGCGCGAATCTCGGCCGGGAAGTCGGGCAGGGTCGAGAGGTCGTTGCCGAGGACGGCCGTCTCGCTCGTGAATCGCGTGCCGGTCAGCTGCATCCCGTCGCCGGAATCCCCGGCGAACCGGATGACGACGCGGTCGAGCTGTTCGACAGGCTTGGCCAAGTGCTTTACCCCGCAGGAAGAGGTATAGCAGCGGCCCCGGGAGCAGGGGCGCGAGGGCGCCCCCTCTCGGCCGGAAATCCCGCTACGGAACGAGCTTCTTGAAGCGGGGGTCTTCGCGGATGGAGTCGAAGTCCTCGTCGCCGCGGGCGTATTCCGCTGCCCGCTGCTCGAGCTCGACGGCGCGACCCAGGTGCTCGAGGGCGTCGTCGGTGCGTCCGAGTCGGGCCTCGAAGCACGCGGTGTTGTAGAGCGACAGCACGTCGTTCGGCTCGCGTGCGAGAACCTGACCGAAGCGCTCGATCCCTTTCTCGAAATCGCCGGCGTTGTAGGCCTTCATCGCTTCCTGCACTTCGGGCGGCGGCACGCGGTACGCCTCGCCGGGAGTGCCGCCGATCGCGAGCACCGTCGTCCCGACTTCCGTTGCAACGGCGCCACGGTTCGTCGCCGGATCGCGGACGAAGACCAGCGAGCCGGCGGGCGCCTCTACCCGCTCGCCGTCGATGCTGAACGTGGCGCTGCCGTTGAGGACGACGTAGAGCTCCTGCTGGCCGGCTCCGCTGAGGCCGACCTCGGTGTGCTCGTTGATGATCTGCGCGTCGTCGGCGAGGGCACGGTACGCGTTCACGCCGAACGCCTCGATGTCGAGCTCTTGACGGACCGCTAGGCGTACGCGCCCGTGGTCTTCTCCTGCCGGCTCGATTCCGTCGAGCGTGACGACCCGGTAAGCCTTCTCAGTCGTTGTTGCCATCGGCTCCTCCTTGTCTCCGAGACTTCCATCGACCTGGCCAGCAACGCTACGTGCTCGGCGGCCAGTTGGCTTCTGGTCTGCACGTCCATCGGCTGCATGCCCGCCCTCCTTCAGTTCGATATTCTTGATCTCGAACTACTTGACATCGAGAGTATAGGAGCAAGACTAGTTTGACGTCAAGACACATTTCGAACACAATTCGGCTCGTGGCGACCAAGAAGATCGAGTCCGACCGCGTCGATCAGCGGCTCGAGGAGTGGGCGCCGAAGCTCCCGCCGATCGACCTCGACATCGAGGCGGCCGTGCAGCGGATCCAGTGGATCTACAGGCTCATCGAGCGCCAGATGGAGGAGACCCTCGGCGAGTACGAGCTCAGCCACGGCGAGTGGAAGCTGCTGCGCAATCTGGCGATGGAGGAGCCGCCGTACCGAAGCTCTCCCGGCCGGCTCGCGAAGTGGGAGGGTCTGTCGAGCGGCGCGATGACGAACCGCCTCGACCAGCTCGAGAAGGCCGGGCTCGTGCGGCGGCTACCGGACCCGGAGGATCGGCGGGCGCTCAAGGTCGAGCTCACGGACAAGGGTCACAGGCTCTGGGCGGACTCGATCAACGCGCAGGCCGGCAAGGAGGCGAGGCTGGCGGCCGCGCTCGACGACCGCGAGCTCGCGCAGTTCAACAAGCTGCTCAGAAAGGTGCTCGCAGGGCTCGAGGAACAGACTAGCTCGCTTCGGCGAGCAGAGCGTTCAACGTCGAGCGGCGCGGTCATCATCGCGACCTCGCCGTCGCCGGTTCGCGGCCACTCCTCCCGCGGCCGGTCGCGGTAGATCTCGATCCCGTTGCCGTCCGGGTCACTGAAGTAGATCGCTTCGCTGACGCCGTGGTCGGACGCGCCGATCGGGATGCCGGCCTCGACCACGCGCTTTAGCGCCTGAGCGAGCGCCCGGCGGTCGGGAAAGCGGATCGCGAAGTGGTAGAGGCCGGTCGTGCCCGGCGGCGGCGGCGAGCCGCCCTTCGACTCCCACGTGTTCAGCCCGATGTGGTGGTGGTAGCCGCCGGCGGAGAGGAACGCGGCCTGGTCGCCCAGCTGCTGCTGGAGCTCGAACCCGAGCACGTCGCGGTAGAACGCGATCGCACGGTCGAGATCGGCGACCTTCAGGTGCACGTGTCCGATATCCGTCCGCGGGTCGATCGTCTCCGCCACGTTGTGGACAACGCTAGCCGTTCTTCCTCGTAGGGTCTGAGCCGTGGTCGAAGCGACCTTCCGCCCCCGCGGCCCGTTCTCGCTGCGCGAGTCGGCCGTGCACGCCGGCGACGCGACTCGCCGGTTCGACGGGCGCATCCTGGTCGGCCTCTTCCAGGTCGAGGACGGGGTGGCGCGGGCCGCCGCCTGGCAGCAGTCGGACGGGCGCGTCGAGCTCCGCTCGACGAGCGAGGAGGCGCTCGATCAGCTGCGCTTCGTTCTCCCGCTCGACGTCGACCACTCGGAGTTCCTGCGCCGGTTCGCCGACGATTCGCTGCTCGCTCGGACGGTTCGGGTGCTCCGCGGGAAGCGGCAGCTTCGCGTCGGGACGGTGACGCAGTCGCTCGTCCGCGCGGTGTGCGGTCAGCTGATCCCCTCACGCGAGGCGAGGAGGATCGAGCGTGCGCTCATCCGTTCGACCTGCGAGTCGGACGGTGCCTTCTACGTCCCGCCGACGCCGGCGTGCTTCGCCGGCGCCGCCCCGGCGCAGCTCCAGCGCTTCGGCCTGACGATGCGAAAGGCGTCGACGATCGTCCGTACCTGCCGGACGATCGACCTCGAGCGGCTGCGCGGCAAATCGCCGGCCGGCGTCGCCCGGCGCCTCGAGCGAGAGCGCGGCCTGGGCCCGTGGTCGGTCGGGGTGATCGGGCTCCAGGGTCTCGGCTGCAATGAGCTCGGGCTCGTCGGCGACCTCGGCTTGATCAAGCTGTGCACGGCCCTCCTCGGTCGACCCGCCGAGCCTGAGGACACGGAGGAGCTGCTCGCGCCCTACGGCGAGTGGCAGGGCCTGGCGAGCGTGTACCTCCTCGCCGGGCTCGCGCGCGGCCTCCTGCCCGTGCGTCTGCCGGCAGCGGCCTAAGCCTCCTAGACTCAACGCATGGCGGTCGACGAGCGCCGAATCGCGATCCTCGGCACCGGTCAGATCGGCGAGGCGCTCCTGGCGGGTCTCCTCAGCACGGGCTGGCGCAAGCCGGACGAGATCGTCGCGACCGTTCGCCGCGAGGAGCGGGTGCAGGAGCTGACCGAGCGTCACGGCGTCCGCGCGACCACCTCGAACACCGAGGCGGTGAGCGGAGCCGGGATGATCGTCATCGCCGTCAAGCCGCAAGACTTCGATGCGCTCCTGGGTGAGATCGGCGGGATTTTGTCGCCGGAGCAGACGGTGCTCTCGATTGCGGCGGCGGTACCGACCTCGGCGATCGAGGAACGGATCACGCCCGGCGTCCCCGTCCTGCGCGCGATGCCGAACACACCGGCCCTGGTTCACGAAGGCGTTGCCGGCCTCTGTGCGGGCGCGCATGCAGGCGACGAGCACCTGGCGCTGGCCGAGGACGTCCTCGCCCACGTCGGCCGGGTCGTTCAGGTTCCTGAGCGCTACATGGACGCCGTCACGGCCGTGTCCGGGTCAGGGCCCGCGTACTTCGCCCTGCTCGCCGAGGCGATGATCGAGGCCGGCATCCTGCTCGGCCTCTCACGGGAAAATACGACCGACCTGGTCGTCCAGACCATGCTCGGCACCGCGAAGCTGCTCCGCGACGAGAAGATGCATCCAGTCGAGCTCCGGGAGATGGTCACGTCGCCCGGCGGCACCACGATCCGCGCGATCCGGGAGCTCGAGCAGGCCGGAGTCCGCGCCGCGTTCCTGAACGCGATCCAGGCGGCGATGGACCGCGGCCGGGAGCTCGCGGCCGGCGAAGACTGACGACGCATGAGCGCGGACCTCGAGCTGCGGATCTCGGCGAGCGCGGACGCCGCCCGGCGGGGAGCGGCCGAGCTGATCGCGGAGGCGGCGGCACGCGGCGGGCACATCGCGCTCTCGGGCGGTTCCACGCCCGGGCCGACGTACGAAGCCGCCGCCGAGCTCGAGCCCGACTGGAGCCGCACGGAGCTCTGGTTCGCCGACGAGCGCTGTGTGCCGCCGGGCGACGAGCGGGCGAACTACCGTCTCGTCCGCGAACGGCTTCTCGACCGGCTCGAGCTGGCGCCGGCGGGCGAGCATCGTGTCCGCGGCGAGCTGCCTCCTGAAGAGGCGGCGGACCGGTATGACGCCGAGCTTCGCGGCATGACGCTCGACCTCGCCGTGCTCGGAATCGGGGCCGACGGGCACACCGCATCGCTGTTCCCGAACGACGCGGCCCTCGACGAGCAGACGCGACGAGCGGTCGCCGTGCAGCGTCCCGACGCCGATCGCGTGACGATGACGCTGCCGGTCCTGCGTGACGCTGACCAGGTCGTTTTCCTTGCCGTTGGCGCCGACAAGGCCGAAGCGATCAGGCGCGCATTCGCCGACGAACCGAGCCCGGCAACGCCCGCGAGCCTCGTTCGCTCAGCGGCCGGAATCACCTACGCGTTCCTCGATCGAGCCGCAGCCGCGGCGCTCCCGACCTAGCTCGCCACTAGACATTGCTGTTGTCCCAGGCGTATATATAGCCCCGTCAGTGAGCTCTCCCGTCCCACAACCCGACCCGATTCCCGACGTTCTGACGATTGACCAGCCCGAACAGCTCAAGGCGCTCGGGCACCCGTTGAGGCTCCGCGTGCTCGAAACGCTCGGCGAGTCGGACGCGGCGTTGTCGAATCGGGAACTGGCCAACAAGCTCGGTGTGGACCCCGGGCATCTGCACTTCCACGTCCGGATGCTGCTGAAGGCCGGGTTGATTCAGCAGGTCGCCTCGGCGAAGGGTCGCGAGAAGCCGTACCGCTCGGCCGCGAAGACGCTGAAGGTTGCTCCGGAGCTGGTCTCGGCGGGCGCGTCGGAGCTTCAGGCGACCGTGGTCGAGGACGTCCGGCACGGGTGGGACGCCTACGCGGAGAAGGGCCAATTCCGCTTCGTCCGGATCAACGTCCGCATCTCGCCGGAGAAGGCGCTGGACGTGCTCTCCGAGCTCGTTCCGACCTTCGAGGAGCTGGAGGACGAGAACGAGCAGATGCTGACGATCACGGCGATCATGCACCCGCATACGCCGGACGAGCGAACCTAGCTCGCGGGCAGGAGCGGAGATTCGAGCTCGGCAGCGAGGCCACGCCGCCGCGCCAGCGCCTGGAGCACGAGCACGGTGTCGGCGACGGGGATCTCCTCCAGGTACTCGTCGCGGCGCTCGAACGACTCGAGCACGCTCTCGATCGCGGAGACGTAGCCCGGGTCGTCCTCGGCAGCGATGGCCGCGAGCGCATCGGCGACGTCGTTCGGGAAAGTCGTCGCGGTCGCGGAGCGAGCTCGCCACCGGGCACGGCCTCTTCCGGGCGGTCGAGCGTCAGCAGCGCCAGCGCCGCGGCATAGCGCCCGATCGGAGAGTCTGAGGCCGCGGCGTCCTCCTCGAGCGTTCGGCGGGCGTAGTCCTCGGCTCCGCTCCAGTCGCCGGCGAGGATGCTGGACTTGATCATCGCCACCCGCCGGCCCCAGCTGCCCGGCGGAGCGTCGGCGTAGCTGTCCCGGTAGGTCTCGGCGGCGCGGATCAACCACTCCGCCGCTTGCTCCCGGTTGCCGCGCATCAGCTGGGCGAGCCCGGCACCGTAGGCGGCATTGCCCATTCGCGTCAGCTGGCGCTGGCGGCCGTCGGGGTCGTCCGGAATCCGATTCTGCCCGTCGCGGTAGCGCGCTTCCTCGCGCTCGAGGTGACTCGTCCACGAGTCCACGAGCGGAGGATAGGGTGACCTCCGTGGGGCGCGAGCTACGCGAGGTGGTCTACATCGACGGCCTGCGGACCGCTTTCGGGCGGGCCGGGCCGAAGGGCTTCTTCTGGCGCACGCGCGCCGACGACATGGCCGTGAAGGTCGTCCGGGAGCTGCTGCGCCGCAATCCGGCGCTGCCGCCGGAACGGATCGGCGACGTGATCATGGCCGCGACGGCGCAGGTCGGCGATCAGGGGCTCACGCTCGGGCGGGATGTCGGGCTGCTGGCCGGGATCCCGCAGAGCGTTCCCGGCTTCGCGCTCGACCGGATGTGCGCGGGCGCGCTGACCGCAGTGACGTCGGGAGCGGGCGAGATCGCGATGGGTGCCGCAGATGTCGTGGTGGCGGGAGGTGTCGAGCACATGGGCCACCACCCGATGGGCGCCGAGGTGGACTTCAACCCGCGCTTCGTCGCCGAGCGCCTCGTCGACACCTCCGCGGTGACGATGGGCGCCACCGCCGAGAACCTTCACGACCGCTTCCCGCAGATCACGAAGGAGGATGCCGATCGCTTCGCGGTCCAGTCACAGCAGCGCGCGACCGCGGCGTGGCAGGACGGCGTCATGCGGGAGACGGTCGTCCCGATGTCGGTCTTCTCGGACGAAGGCTGGCGGGTGGCGGACCGGGACGAGTTCGTCCGGCCGGAGACGTCTCTGGAAGGCCTCGGGCAGCTGCCGACACCGTTTCGCGCCGGCGGCCGCGTGACGGCGGGGAATTCGGCAGGCTTGACGGACGGCGCGACGGCGGCGCTGCTTGCCTCGGAGGCGGCGGCGGCCGAGCTTGACTTGCGGCCGAAGATGCGGATGGTCGGTTTCGCGTTCGCGGGAGTCGAGCCGGAGCTGATGGGGATCGGCCCGATCCCGGCGACGAAGCGCGTGCTCGAGCAGGCCGGCCTCGGGATCGACGACATCGACCTGATGGAGCTCAACGAGCCCTTCGCGGTGCAGGTGCTGACCTGGTGCGAGGGCATGGGCGTCTCGCCGGACGACGAGCGCCTGAATCCGTACGGAGGAGCGATCGCGTTCGGACATCCGCTGGCGGCGACCGGCGTCCGTCTGATGGCTCAGCTCGCCTACGGGTTCGGCGAGCGGCCGAAGGCGCGCTACGGGCTGACCGCGCTCTGCATCGGCATGGGCATGGGCGCCGCGGTCTTGTGGGAGAGCTTGGTTGGAGACTGAGTTCAAGCTCGCGCGGGTCGAGTCGGAGAGCGGCCCGCTCGCGCTCGTCACGATCGACAACGGCGAGGATCACACGAAACCGACCGTCTTCGGGCGAGCGGCGCTGGAGTCGCTGGCGGAGCTGCTGGAACGGCTCGAGGGCGAGGAGTGGGCCGGGCTGGTGGTGACCGGCAAGCCGTTCGTCTTCTGCGCCGGTGCGGACATCAACGAGTTCCACGACGTCTCCGCCGGAGAACGCGCGCGGCGGGAAGCCGGGCCGGCCATGAGCTCTTCGGCCGCATCGCGGCCCTCCCCTACCCGACGCTGGCGGCGATCAACGGCGCGTGCCTCGGCGGCGGGCTCGAGATCGCGCTCCACTGCGACTACCGGACGGTCTCCTCGGCGGTCCGCCACTTCGGGTTCCCGGAGGTCTTCCTCGGGCTCTTTCCGGCCTGGGGTGGAACGCAGCTCGTTCCGCGGATCGCAGGAGTGGACGCCGCGATTCAGCTGATCGTGACGAACCCGCTGCGCCAGAACCGGCTGCTCGGCGGCAGCGGAAGCGCATGAGCTCGGACTCGTCGACGCCGTCCTCGAGCCGGCGGAGTTCCTCGACGACAGTCTTGCCACACTTCAGGCACACATTCGTGCTGGGGTCAGACCCCAGGTCGAAAGCGTGCCGTTTGATCCACAGGTGTTCGAAAAGGCCAGGCGGCAGCTGGACGACTCGCTCCACGGCGCGACGCGAGCCCCTTATGTGGCCCTCGACCTGATCGAGGGCGCCTCCTCGGGCTGGAGCATCGAGGAGGGCTACGCCGCCGAGGAGGAGGCGATCGCGGAGCTCCTGCCCAGCCGTCAGGCGCAGGCCTCCCTCTACGCCTTCGACCTGGTCGAGCGCCGCGCCAAGCAGAACGTCGGCCGGCCCGATGCCGAGGCGCGGCCGGTCCGCAAAGTCGGGATCGTCGGCGCCGGCCTGATGGCGACCCAGCTCGCCACGCTCTTCCTTCGCCGCCTCGAAGTCCCGATCGCGATCCGAGACCTCGACCAGGAGATCGTCGACCGCGCGATCGCCGGCATCGGCGCCGAGCTGGAGAGCCAGGTTCAGAAGGGCCGGTACGACGAGGGCAAGGCGCGCTTCCTTGCCTCACTCGTCTCCGGCGGCACCGGCTACGACCACTTCGCGGACTGCGATTTCGTGCTCGAAGCCGTCTTCGAGGAGCTGGGCGTCAAGCAGCAGGTCTTCGCCGATCTCGAGGCCGTCGTCTCGCCCGACTGCGTCCTCGCGACGAACACCTCTTCCCTCTCGGTCACCGAGATGGGAGCCAACCTCGAGCACCCGGAGCGCTTGGCCGGCCTCCACTTCTTCAACCCGGTCGCCGTCCTTCCGCTGGTCGAGATCATCCGCACGCCGGACACCGACGACGCGACGCTGGCGACGGTGTGGGACGTCGCCGCCAAGCTCCGCAAGCGCCCCGTGGTCGCCAAGGACGCGCCGGCGTTCGTCGTCAACCGTGTGCTGACCCGGATGACGACCGTGCTGATGGACGCAGTCGAGCACGGGAACACCGTGGAGGAGACCGACGAGGCGATCCTGCGGCTCGGACTGCCGATGGCGCCGTCCGTCCTGCTCCAGATGGTCGGCCCACGGGTCGCGAACCACGTCCTCGAGACGCTGAACGAGGCCTACCCCGACCGTTTTCCGCTCTCGAAGACGCTCGCCAACTACGCCGACGGCAAGGACGAGATCGTCGTGCAAGGCGACGCGCGCCGGACCGTCGAGGAGATCCAGCAGGCCGCACTCGAGGCGATCGCCGACGAGGTTCGTCACATGCTCGACGAGGGGGTCGTCGGCAGCGCCAAGGACGTCGACACCGCCCTCCTCCTCGGCGCCGGCTGGCCGTTCTTCCTCGGCGGGGTCACGAAGTACCTGGACCAGACCGGGGTCTCGGAGCGGGTCACCGGCGGCCTCCTGGCCGATCCTCGCGCGCCGGCATTACGCGTCCCGTAGTTCGGGTACACTCCCCCTACAGCGCTCGCACGGGGACGGAGCGAGCCTGATCTTTCTCGGAGGTTGCGGCACTAGAGCGTGCCGCCCCTGTTGCACGAAGCCATCGAGCAGACCACCACAGTTCCTACCCAGACGACTCATCCGCTCGTCGAGGACGTCGAGCGCGCCGCGACCTGGGCCGGCGAGCCGTTCCTCCATCGCGACGAGGATCCCGAGGTCGTACTCTCGCCCGGGACCGCGCGGCGACGCGCTCTCGACGACGCGCTGATCGAGATCGCGGAGGGCCGCGCAGACCCCTCGCCCGACTGGAGGATCAGCTACGCGCTGATGCTCGGCCTCGAGCGCGTGCTGAGCGAGCACCCACCGAAGCTCAGATCCGGGACCGAGCTCAGGCGCCACCAGGTGGATGCCCTGGCCGGGATGCTCACGGAGCTGATCGCCTCCAACCAACGGTCGGCCGAGAACGGCAACGGCGTCCTGACGGCCGAGGAGATGGCCGAATTGGAGGCCGAGGACGAGGTCGAGAGAGGAGGCCGTCGAGGAGCTCGAGGCGATCGAGCCGACAGCCACCCACGACCCGGGCGCCGCGCGCCGCTACCGCTTCCGCCACCCGACCGCCTCGGGGAAGACGATCGCCGCCGCCGGATTCGTCGAGGCCGCCAGGACGATGGGCGTCCTCATCCTCACCCACCGCCGCCTGCTCGTCTCCCAGTTCAACCGGGAGCTCACGGAGGAGGGCTACGGCGAGCGACTCGCCCCCGCCGTCACCCGAGGTGAGCGGGCCGAGCGCCCCGACCTGATCACCGTTCAGACCTACGCCTGGTTCGCGCGCCACGTCAACGACCTCGAGCGCGGCGTCTACCACCTCGTGATCTGCGACGAGGCGCACACCGCGCTCGGCGAGAAGACGAGCACGGCGATTCGCACGCTGACCGAGCCGATCTACATCGGCATGACGGCGACCGAGCAGCTGATCGCGAAGCAGGTCTCGGACGTCTTCCCGGCGTCGGTCGACGATCTTCCGCTTCAGGATGCCGCCCGGCGTGGACTGATCGCGCCGCTGCGCAACCTCCGCGTGCCGCCCGCGGCCGCGATCAACTCCGTGCCGATCGTCGGCGGCGACTTCGAGGAGCGTGCACTGGCCGAGGTCCTCGACCATCAGGCGCTGAACCAGGCCGCGGCGAGTCTCTACCGAGACCGCTTCGACTCGACGCCCGGAATCGTCTACGCCGCCGGCGTCGACCACGCGTACAACCTCGCGCGCGAGTTCCGCGCCGCCGGGCTCAAGGCCGAAGCGGTCAGCGGCCGCACACCGCCCGTCAAGCTCGCCGAGATCCTCGCCGCCTACGAGCGCGGCGAGATCGACATCCTGATCAACGCGATGCTGCTCGCCGAGGGCTGGAACTCGCCGCGGGCGACCGTGGTGATGCACCTCGCGCCGACGGCGAGCCGCCGCGTCTACCAGCAGCGCATCGGGCGAATCATGCGGATGCATCCCCGCAAAGAGGCGGGCATCGTCGTCGACTTCGTGCCCAAGGGCGCGACGCACAACGAGCGCGTGATCTCGCTCCACAGCCTGCTCGACGCGGACTTCTACCGCGAAGGCGCCCGCGTGACACCGGCGCCGAGGCGCCGGGCCCAGCGCCGGGCCCGTCGGAAGCTCTCGCCGGCGCCGTGGCTCGTGCCGGTGACGCCGGACGTCGGGCGGCGCCTCTCGGTGATCGCACGCGAGTGGCAGCGCATCGACCCTCGCTATCTCGACGAGGAGGAGCAGCGCTTCTGGGCGACGATCGCCGGCCGCCAGGTCCGCTTCGAGGAACGCGTCGACTTCGCGAAGAAGCTGACGGAGGGAACGACGCGGGCTGCGCTCGAGCAGTTCCTCTTCACCTGCGCCGCTGAGAACCCCAACCGCAGGCTGCGGATGACCGCGCTCGCCGACAGGGTATCGATGGGCGTCGAACGCGCCAGCTTCGACGATCTCGTCACGCTCGTGACGCAGGCGCCGACGTGGGAGAAGGACCGGGCCCAGGGCGTGCGGATCATTCTGCGTGGGCTCGCCGAGGGGAAGGCCGATGCGCCGGAGCAGATCCTCTGGCGCTGGACGTGGCGCCTCGCGCGGGCGACGCGGAAGATCCAGGACCGGCGCGCGAGCGCCGAGTACCCGGAGGCCAAGCGGCTGCTCGGCGCTCTGGCCAACTCGCGGGGCCACCGGCACGAGGAGAACGCGATGAAGCTGATCTCGACGGCGAAGGAACTGCCGATCGAGGTCGGCGCCGCGCTCCTCGCCTCAGCCGAGGGCTACACACCGAGAGCGACCCGCTCGCTCGAAGCCGCGCGCGAGGAGCTCGGGACCGTCGAGGAGGTCGCCGCCGCCCTGGCCGAGAACCTGCCGCTGCCGAAGCTCCAGTCGCGGTCCCGCCGCCGCCGTCGGCGGAGGAAGAAGAAGGGGAAGCCTCAGGATCAGGCCGCGCAGCAGAACGGCGGCCAGCCCGAGTCAGCGCAAACGCCCGAACCTACTGTTCCGTAGCCGCTTCCGGCGGGCCGTTCTTGCGGTCTCGCTCGCGGAGGAAGCGCGTCAGCTCGGCGGCGAGCGCTTCGCCTGAGGGCAGGTCGCTCTCGTCGATCTCGTCGGCGCGCTGCTCGAGGTCGTCCACGTACGCCTGCGTGTCCTCGTCGGTCGCGACCGCGCGGCTGACCTGATCGACGTAGCCCTCCGCGGCCTCGCTCAGCTCCGCCACGTCGATCTCGACGTCGAGGAGCGATCCCAGGCGCTCGCACAGCGCGAGCGCAGCCCGCGGGCTCGGGGTCAGCGAGACGTAATGCGGCACCGCCGCCCACAGGCTCACGGACGGCACGTTCTCCCGGCGACAGACATCGTGAAGGACGCCGACGATTCCGGTCGGCCCCTCGTAGCGGGAGGCCTGAAGCCCGAGCCGGTCGACGAGCTCCGCATCGCTTGCACTGCCCGTCACCGGACTCGGTCGCGTGTGCGGCACGTCCGCGAGCAGTGACCCGAGGCTGACGACGAGCTCGACGCGGAGCTCGGACGCGAAGTCGACGATCAGCCGCGTGAACTTCTGCCACCGAAGGTTCGGCTCGACGCCGAGCAAGAGGACGACGTCCCGCCCGAATCCGTCCGGCCGCGCCTTGAAGAACGTCGTCTCCGGCCAGTCGATGTGCCTCGTCACGCCGTCGACGAGCTTGACGTTCGGTCGTGTCGCCTGGAAGTCGAAGAACTCCTCGGGATCGACGTCGGCGATGCGTTCCGCATTCCAGAGGCGGGCGAGGTAACCCGCGGCGAGCGAGGCCCCCTGGCCACCGTCGTTCCAGCCCCGGAACGCCGAGATCAGGATCGGCCGTTCGAGGTCCGGACGCTCGTGCACGTTGAGCTCGTCTGGCACGAATTCAGCTTATCCACGCACTGGGGCCAGCCAGGCGGGCGGCCGCCAGAGCATGTAGACGAACGCGACAGTGAGTGTCCAAACCGCTGCAGCCAAGGCGACGTGGACGGCGACGATCCCCCACGGCAGCTCGAGCCGCCACTGGAGCTCGCCCACAGCCATTTGCACCAACAGGACGCCGAGGAGCGCCAGCGAGAAGCGGAAGAGCCGCGGCGCGAGCTCGCGGCGCGCGGCGAGGAGGCCAAGGACGAACAGAAAGACGCACCCGAACACGGCCGTAATCCGTACGTGTAGGTAGATCGCGTCGTCCAGGTGCCAGAGCCGCTCGACGACGTCCGCGTCGCCCGAGTGCGGCCCGGCCGCGGTCGAGAAGGTGCCGGTCACGACCAGGCCGAGGCACGCGGCGACGAGGGCGATCCCGGCCCAGCGAAGCTCCTTCGGGATCGAGATCGCGGCGGCGCCTCGCTCCTCTCGCACGGCCTCCAGCGCGACCACGACGGCGCCGCCGAGCGCGAGCAGCGCGAGCAGGAAGTGCACGATCACGATCCCCGCCGGCAGGTCGTAGCGGATGGTCGCCAGCCCGAGTGGAGCCTCTGCGACGGTGAGGACGGCGACACCAAGCGCCGTCCAGAAGACCCACCGGGCTTGCCGCCGGGCAAACCAGGCCACGAGCACCGAGAGCGTGATCGGAAAGATGCCGACGATGCGGTTGCCGAACTCAACGAAGGCATGGTGGTCGGCCTCGGGAAAGAACGCGCCCTCCTCGCAGCCCGGCCAGCCCTCGCACCCGAGCCCGGAACCGGTCAGGCGGACGAGCGAACCGGTGATGATGATCACGTAGAGGGCGACCGCGGACGCGACGGCGAGGCGGCGAAAGCGGGTTGCGTTCAGGCGGCCTCCGCCCTGGCGAGGAAGTCCGACAGGACGCGGCGGAACCGCTCGGGCTCCTCGACGAACGCCATGTGCGAGCTCTCCTCGAACAACACCCGCTCGGAGCCGGGGATGCCGCGCTGGGCCTCCTCGGCCAGCTTCGGCGTGCACTCGTCGTAGCGGCCGGAGGTGATCAGGGTCGGCGCGTCGATCTCGCGAAGCCGGTGCCTGACGTCCCAGTCCCGGAGCTTGCCGTTCGGGTTCCACTCGCTCACGCCCCAGAGCGACTCGTAGACCGCGCGATTCTTCGCAGCGCGCCCGCGACGGACACACGCCGGCATCGGCTCGATTCGGCAGATGTGGCGCCGCCAGAACTCCTCTTCCGCCGCCTCGTACTCGGGGTCGGCGGTCGTCCCCGCCTCCTCATGCTTCGCGAGGACGCGCTTGACGTCCTCCGGAAGCTCGTCGCGGAGCCGCATCGCCTCCGCCTGCCAGGTCGCCGACGCCGTCGGCGGCGAGTTGAGCGTGAGGCTGACGAGGCCCGCCGGCTTCGTCAGCGCGTACTCGATGCCGAGCATCGAGCCCCACGAGCTGCCGAGCAGGTGGATGCGCTCAAGGCCGAGGGCGCTCGCGAACGGCCCCGACCTCGTCGACGAAGAGCTCGACAGTCCAGAGGTCGGGATCATCGGGGCGGTCCGAGGCCCCGCAGCCGAGCTGGTCGTAGAGGACGACTGCGGCGGCCGTCCTCGGCGAGCGCCTCGAGCGGCTCGAAGGAGTGGTGCGAGGAGCCGGGACCGCCGTGGAGGCAGAGGAGCGGGATGCCCTCCTCGGGACCGACGTCCCGATACCACGTCTCGTAGCCGCGGAACGGGATGCGCCCCTCGACGGCTCTCATGGGCGGAGCGGCTCGAGCACGGCGGGATAGCCGTCGGCGCCTGCGAACGGCGTCGGCCGGGAGCCGAGGAAGAGCGGACGGTCGGCGGCGTTCAGGAGCAACGGCATCAGGTCGGGTCCCCGGAGATGCCCGAGGATCCCACGGGAGCAGTCGAGCTCGCCGAAGGAGTCGACCTGGTCGGCGCGGACTCCCGGGCCGGCGACGACCAGCGGCACTGGATCGCCCGAGTGGATGACGTCCGGGTAGGCGGGGGTCGCGTGGTCTCCGGTCACGCACACGACGGCCGACTCCAGGCCGTTCAGGCCGCCGAGCTCCGAGTCGAGCTGCTCGATCGTCCGCTGCTTGACCGCCGGGTCCTTCGTGTGCCCGGCGGCGTCGGTCGCCTTCAGGTGCGAGAAGACGAACGTCTCGCCGGCTTCGAGCCGCTCGCGGATCAGCTCGAGACGGCGGCGGAGGTCGGCCGCGGGGTCATCCGTCTCCGGGGCGTGGAGCGGCTCGAGCCCGACAGCGCGGGCGAGGCCATGCATGAAGCGGGAGTCGGCGATCAGCGAGCCCGTGACGCCGTGACGCTCGAGGAAGGTCGGCGCGGGGCGTGTCCGACCCCACCACTTGAGGGTGATCACGTTGAACCGCTCGCCCTCGAGCCGCCGGATCACCTCGCGCGACCACGCCTCGGCGGCGCCGCGCCGTGCGGTCGGCGTCCGGGTGGGCCGCCTGCGGCCGCAGGACGGGATGGCGGTCCCGGAAGAACGCGTCGGAATCGGTCACGCGATCGTCGGCGCCCCCCGAAACCCGGAGGATCGCCTCGCCGCGGCGCAGCGGCGCGAGCCGGAAGCGGAGGCCGTCGACCTCGATGTCGTCGCAGCGCTCGATCAGCGCGCGGGCTTCCTCCTCGTCGTCGCCGGACCGCGGGCGTCCGGTCAGCCAGAGCTCGCCGTTCCGGTCCTCCGCCGGGCGGAGCGCCGCGAACGCGAAGACGTCGTCCGGATCGAGCTCCTGCCCGGCGCCGAGCGCTTCGAACACCGCCCGGTTCGGAAACTCGTCGGCGTGGTAGCCGAGCATCGACCAGTGGGCGACCTCGCTGGAGGGAGCGCGTCCGGGGCCGACCGCGTAGAGGAGCCCGCACGAGCCGCGAGCGGCGAGCGCGTCGAGGTTCGGGGTCGCTGCCGCCTCATTGGCGGTCCGCCCGCCGAGACCGGCGTGCGCGCGGTCCGCGAGCCCGTCGAAGAGCAGGACGACGATCGGCTGCATGTGGCCGGAGAGGCTAGACGGGTACGCGCTCGAGCTCGCGGATGACCCGCGCGACGCCCGGAGGAACGAGCGACTCCCAATCGCCGCCCTCGCGCAGTGCTTCTCTCACATCGGCGCCGGAGATCTCCTTCTCGACCCCTCGGTCGAGCACGACCACCTCGTAGCCCGCCTCCCGGAACCGCTCGAGCTTGGTCCCGCCCCAGTCGCTGAAGAGGCGCAGATACTGCGTCACGCCGTCGGGAACGTAGGCCGGCCAGAGCTCGGGCTCATTGACGGGGAACGGGATCACGTGCAGGCGCGCGAGGTCGAGCTCCAGATCCGAGGCCGCCGCCTTGACCATCAGGAGCCGCTCGGCATACGACCAGGGATTCGACTCCGGTAGATGCCGGAGCGGATCGCTCGCCTCGGGCCTGATTCGCGTCGGGTCCGGGTTCGTGATCCCGACGAAGAGCTCGTCGGAGCGCTCCGCCGCGCCGCGCAGATACTCCAGATGCCCCAGGTGGAAGGGCTGGAACCGTCCGTGGATCATCCCGCGCCGGGCGCGGGTCATCGCACGAGGACCCCGGCGCCCTCCTCGACCTGCCCGATGCGGCGCAGGAACAGCCGACGAGCGGAGAACTCGGCCTCGAGCGTCGGAGCACGCTCGGCCGGAACGGAGACGAGCAGGCCGCCGGCCGTCTGCGGATCGAAGCCGAGCGTCTCGAGCGCGGGCGGAATGTCGGCGACCTCCATGTGCGGGCCTGCGAAGTCCCGATTGCGCGGGTCACCGCTCGTGCGCATCTCCTTGCGCGCGAGGTCGAGCGCGCCGTCGATCGCCGGGAACCGCTCCGACTCGAGCGTGATCCGGACGCCACTTCGCTCGGCCATCTCGTGTGCGTGCCCGAAGAGGCCGAAGCCTGTGACGTCCGTGACGGCGCTCGGCTCGAGCGGGCGCAGGACATCGGCCGCATCCTTGTTCAGCGTCCGCATCCAGCGAACCGCGCGCTCCAGCTGCTGCGTGCCGGCGGCTCCGCTCTTGTAGCCGGTCATGATCAGGCCGGTCCCGAGCGGCTTCGTGACGAACACGGCGTCACCCGGCCTTGCGCCGGCCTTCGGCCAGAGGCCGTCCGGGTGGACGGTTCCGATCACAGCCAGGCCGTACTTCGGCTCCTCGTCGCGAATCGTGTGGCCGCCGGCGAGGAGCCCACCGGCCGCGCGGACCTGCTCGTCCGCGGCAGCGAAGATCGCGGCGAGCATCTCGGTTGGCAGCGACTCGGGGAAGGCGGCGATCGAGAGCGCGAGAATCGGTGAGCCGCCCATCGCGAACACGTCGTTGAGCGCGTTCGTGGCGGCGATCGCGCCGTAGTCCGACGGGTCGTCCACGACCGGTGGGAAGAAGTCGAGCGTGAAGATCAGCGCGCGGTCGTCGTCGAGCCGGTAGACCGCGGCGTCGTCGGCCGGAGCGAGGCCGACCAGCAGGTCCTCCGACTCAACGGGAACGAAGCCGCGCAGGAGCTCCTCGAGCCGCGCGGCCGAGTACTTTGCGGCGCAGCCTCCGCAGGAGGCGAGGTCGGTCAGCTTGACGGTTGGGGAACCGAGTTCGATTGGGAGAGCCTCCGCCCGGGAATCGGCGAATCGTGCCTAGGTCGCTGTCTATCCGCAAACGCCAACCGTTACACGGACATTCCCGGCCGCGACAAGGATTTGCGGGGCCTCCCGCTGGAACCGGACCCCTCGTGAACTAGCTAGGGGCCGATGATGTCGCCGTCAAAGAAGCCACCACCGGTCACGGCAGCGACGATCGCGAGAACGGCGAGTACGAGCAATCGGATGCGATCCATCCGCAGCAAGGTCACCTCCTTTCCTTAGAACCTGAAGTCCTGGAGCGCTTCCGCAGCGCGCCGGTAGAGGTGAGCGGCTGCCCGGTCCTGACCGCGCCGCGCGGCGAGGTCGCCCTTGGCGATCCACGCAGACGCGCGATGGCTGACGGAGGAAAGCTGGTCGAAGCTGTGCTCGGCGGCGTCGAATGCCTCCGACGCCTCATCGAGGCGGCCCTGCTCGAGGAGGGATCGCCCAAGCACGAGCTGGGCATTCCCGATCTCGTCGATCACGTCGACGCGATCGCCCAAGAGCTTCAGGGCCTGGCGCGCTTGTTCCTCAGCCGGCTCGATCTGGCCGGTGCGGAGATGAACCTGCGCGAGGGAGGAGACTGCGCGCGCAGCATCCGCCTCGCTGCCGTACTCGAGGAGCACCTTGAACGACTCGTTCAGCTGCTCGATCGCCTCCTCGGGCTTGCCAAGGAGGAAGTTGAGGCCGCCCGAGGTTGTTCAGGACGCGGCCGACGGTCGCGCGGTCGGCGATCTCCTCGTACTGCGCCTTCGCCTGCTCGGCGTACTTGCGGGCGAGGACCCACTGTCCTTGGCGCTCGGCGACGAGCGAGGCCTGGAAGTAGACGTTGCGCGACGACGCGTGGGTCGTCGAGACCTTCCGAGAGCTCGAGCGCGCAGCTCCAGATCCTCCCGCGCCGCCTCGTAGTCCCGCTGGCGCCGGTAGCAGCGCGCGCGACGGCGAAGAATCTCGGCGCGCAGCCGGTCGCAAGGGAGCTCGGAGCGCTCGGCGAGCATCAACGCCTCGTTGAAGAGGCTGATCGCCGTCTGGATGCTCGACAGCTCATAGACGGCACACGCCCAGTCGGAAGAGGATGTCGGCTCGATCGACGTCCGAGAACATCGCGTCCTCGGTCAGCGATCGCGCGCGGTTGAGCAGGTCGACGGCCGGCTTGACCTCGCCGATCCGCATCAGTGCCCATGCCTCACCGGCGAGCGTACGGACCTCGAGCTCGGGCGACGCGATTCCAACGGCGGATGGGCGGACCTTCCGAAACTCTTCCAGCGCGTCCTGGTACTCGTGATTCTCGGTCAGGGCCTCCGCGCGCGCGAGTGCCGTCTCGATTCGGCCGCGCTCGTCGGCGGAGACGCCGCTGGCGAGAAAGCCGGGGTCGACGCCGAGCCGATGCGCGAGCCATTCGATCGTCTCCTGCGTCGGCCGCGTCTTCCCCCGCTCGATCTGGCTGACGTACTCCTTGGAGAAGCGCTCTCCTGCGAGACCGGTCTGGGTCAGCCCGGCGTTGACGCGCAACGTCCGTAGGCGCTCGCCGAGACCGCCGTTTGGCACACGCCCACGGTGGGCGCCGGTGGTCTGAGTCGGGCTAGGCAAGGTCAGAGATTCTTCGGCGGCGGTTTGTGACAACTTGACCATACTTCTTCGTCGTTCGATCCGGGATCCCCCAAAAGGGTCACGGCTATTAGCAAAACGTGTCAAGCGAGCATAACGCAGAATCACTTGACTTAGGTACTTGACTGGAGTGGAAATCGGACGTATAGTCGGGCGACCGAGCAGCCACGTCCACACATACGGATCGAGCTGTGAGGTAGGCGTGCCACATTGGTGTAGCCCCGGAGGTTATGGCTGGGCCGCAGGGTCAAGCCTCCAGGCAGTCACCGAGGGAGGTGGGCTCGCCGCAGGAGATGCGAACCCCCGGGGGCCGCAGCCCGGGGGTTCCTTTGTTGTCTGGGGCAAAGTCTCACGACTTTGCCCCGGCGCGTAGCGCGTGTCCGCCGGAGCGCGGCTACAGCCCGATGCGGTACGGCGAAACGGGCTAAGTCGCTCCTCAGCCGTGCTTGGATCGCTGTCTAGTCGCGGCCGGTCATCCACTGGCGGCGGGAGGCGAAGATCTTCTCCAGGTCGTTCTCGACCATTCCTCCTGCTCGCCGGCTGACCGTTGCCAGGAGGCCGATCGAGATGAACAGCCAGGCCTCGGCATCCGGGTCGCGGTCCCTGAGGACGCCGCCGGCCGCCTGCGCGCGGCGGATGATGTCGGCGACGAAGCTGTGTACCTCGCGCATCTGGCGCCTGATGAAGCGCCGAATCTCGGGGTCGTCGCTCGCCTCCGTCATCGCCTGCACCCAGAGCAGAGCGATGTGGCCTCGCTTGTCCTTGGCCGCGAGATAGCTCCGGCCCATGGCTCCGATCCACAGCGCTGGATCGGGCTCCGCTGCAATCGCAGCCTCCCACATCGTTCGGGTCTCCTCCCAGGTCGCGTTAAGACACGACAGGTAGAGGTCGCGCTTGGAGGCGAAGTGGCGGTAGAGGATGGGCTCCGTCACCCCGGCCGTGCGGGCGATCTCCGCCGTCGTCGCGCCGTGATAGCTGCCCCTGGCGAAGATCTGGGTCGCCACCTCGAGGACGGCCGCGCGCCGTTCCTCGGCGCTCAGTCTCGGGCGTGTCGTGCTCACCCGGCGAGCTCCGCGACGGCGTCGTCGGGGCTGAGCTCACGCTCGTGTGGTCGGACCAACACTGCGGAGACGACTGCGCCGCCGAGGGCGATCGCCCCTCCGACCAGCAGCGTGGTCGAGAAGCCGTCGACGAAGCGCTGTGGGTCGCGAAAGGCCGCGGCCCCGGTGACGCTGCCCAGCTGGTGAGCCATGATCGCGCCCATCAGCGCGATTCCCATCGAGCCGCCGACCTGACGGAACGCGTTCAGGACGGCTGAGCCGACGCCCGACTTGTCGACCGGAAGTGCGCGCACGGCCGCTGCCGCGCTCGGCGTCATCACGAGCGCCATCCCGACCCCGCCGACGAGCATTCCAGGGAGCAGGTTCCAGAACGTCGAGTCGACGCCGAGCCGCGAGAAGTACAGAAGCTGGCCCGCGGCGAGCAGCATCCCGGAGGTCATCAGCCACCTCGACCCGATGCGGTCCGAGGTCTTGCCGGCGATCGGCGCGACCAGGATGATCAGCCCGGTCATCGGCAAGAAGGCGGCGCCGGCCTGGACCGCGGAGTAGCCGAGCACGCCCTGCATGTAGAGCGAGACGAAGAAGAAGACGCCGAACATCGCCAGCGCGACCATGAAGACGGCGAGGTTGGCTCCGACGAAGGTGCGGTTGCGAAAGAGGCTGAGGTCGAGCATCGGGATCCGCTGGCGCATTTCCAGCACGACGAAGGCGACGAGCATCAGCGCCGAGACGGCGAAGGCGCCGAGGATTCGCGCGGACGTCCACCCGTACGTGTTCGCCTCGATCAGCCCGTACGTGAGCGCAAAGAGCCCGAGCCCGGAGGTCACGAGCCCCGGCAGGTCGAGTCGCTGCTCGGGGGACTGGTCCTTCGACTCGGGGATCAGGATCAGCGAGGCGGCGATCGCGAGGACGCCGATCGGAACGTTGACGAAGAAGATCCAGCTCCAGTGGATGTGATCGGTCAGCAGGCCGCCGACGAGCGGACCGATCGCGAGCGCCAGCGCCGAGACACCGGCCCAGATGCCGATCGCCGTGCCACGCTGCCGGGGCGGGAAGGTCGCAGCGATGATCGACAGCGTGGCTGGGTTCATCAGTGCCGCACCCGCGCCCTGAACGACCCGCGCGCCGATCAGCATCTCGCCGCTCGACGGCCAGGCCGCAGGCCAGCGAGGACAGCGTGAAGATCACTAGCCCCACGATGAAGATGCGACGGCGCCCGAGCATGTCCGCGAGCTTCCCGCCGGTCAGCATCAGCGAGGCGAACGTGAGCGCGTACCCCGTCACGATCCATTCGAGCTCGGACAGGTCGGCCTGGAGATCCGCGGCGATCGACGGCAGCGCCACGTTGACCACGGTGTTGTCCAGCATGATCATGAAGAGCCCGAATGCGACGGCCGCGAGCGTCCACCACTTGCGCGTTTCCTCTGAGATCAGATGGAGTGCCATCAGCTAGTCCAACGCTATGTTAGCGCTCACTAATATGTCAATGGTGTCGGAGGGCGCCAGGTGATCTGGACGCCGAGCAAGGAGGTCGTCGAGCGGGCCAACGTCACGCGTCTCCTCCGCCGTGTCGGGATCGACGACTACTGGGAGCTCGTGCGCCGATCGCAGGAGGAGCCCGAGTGGTTCTGGGCGGCGGCCGTCGAGGACATGGGGCTCGAGTTCGCCCGTCCGTGGGAGCAGGTCATGGATGTCTCGCGCGGCCCGGAGTGGGCGACGTGGTTTATCGGCGGCAAGCTGAACATCGCCTGGAACTGCGTGCACCGCTGGGCGCGTGGGGAGCAGGGCGACGCCGAGGCGGCCGTCTGGGAGGGCGAGGACGGCACGCAGGCGACGTTCACCTTCCGGCAGCTGTCGGAGGCGGTGACGAAGCTCGCCGAGACCCTGGTCCGGCTCGGCGTCGAGCCCGGCGATCGTGTCGGGATCTACCTGCCGATGTCACCCGAGGTCGCGATCGCGTCACATGCCTGCGCGCACGTCGGCGCCGTCCAGGTCCCCGTCTTCTCAGGCTTCGCCGCGCCGGCGGTCGCAGCTCGGCTCCAGGACTCGGAGGCGAAGGTGCTGATCACCGCAGACGGCTCACTGCGGCGGGGGCGAGAGATTCCGATGAAGGCGATCGCCGACGAGGCCGCCGCGGAGGCGCCGGCCCTGGAGCACGTGATCGTCTGGCGGCGGCTCGGCGCGGACGACGTGCCGATGCGGGCCGGGCGCGACGTCTTCTGGGACGAAGCGGTGCACGACTCTCCCGGCGAGCTCGAGCCGCTCGCGGTCGACTCGGAGCATCCCTACCTCCTGACGTACACCTCCGGGACGACCGGAAGGCCGAAGGGCGTCGTCCATGTTCAAGGCGGCTTCCTGGTCTCGATCGCGCGCGAGGTCTGTTACCAGGCCGACGCGCGGCCGGACGACGTCATCCATTTCGCCACCGACATGGGTTGGATCATGGGCCCGTGGACGGTCGTCGGCGGCGGGGCCATGGGCTCGACGCTCGTGTTCGCGGAGGGCGCGCCGGACTGGCCGACCGACCGGCTCTGGCGACTGATCCAGCGCGAGCGCGCCTCGATCCTCGGCATCTCCCCGACGCTCGTTCGTGCACTCATCCCGCACGGCGACCCGGAACCCGACCTGACGTCGCTGCGGGTGATCGTCACGACCGGCGAGCCGTGGAACCCCGAGCCCTACCGTTGGCTCTTCGAGCGTGTCGGCGGCGGGCGACTGCCGATCATCAACTGCTCGGGCGGGACCGAGGTCGGCGCCTGCTTCCTCTCGCCCACGCCGGTGATCCCGATCAAGGCGTGCTCCCTGGGCGGGCCGGCGCTGGGGATGGCGATGGACGTCGTGGACGCGGAGGGCCGGTCACTGGTGGCAAGCGGCGAGGTCGGAGAGCTCGTCTGTCGCCGGCCCTTCCCGGGCATGACCCGGGGCTTCTGGCGAGATCCGGAGCGTTACCTCGACACGTACTGGCGGCGCTTCCCGGGCATCTGGACCCACGGCGACTGGGCGTCGGTCGACGCGGACGGGTACTGGTTCCTCCACGGCCGCTCCGACGACACGCTCAACATCGCGGGCAAGCGAATCGGACCGGCCGAGCTCGAGTCGGCCGCGGTCGGGCATCCCGGTGTGCTCGAGGCGGCGGCGGTCGGGATCCCTCACGAGGTCAAAGGCGAGGTCGCGTGGCTGTTCTGCATCCCGGCGCCCGGCGTCGCGGTCGACGACGGTCTGGCCGACGAAGTGTCGGCGCTCGTCGCCCAGGAGCTCGGCAAGGCGTTCAGCCCGGATAGGGTCGTGTTCGTGACCGCACTGCCGAAGACGCGCAGCGCGAAGATCATGCGCCGCGCAGTGCGGGCGAAGGCGCTGGGAGTCGATCCAGGCGATCTCTCCTCGCTCGAGAACCCGGAGGCGCTCGAGGAGATCGAGAAGGTCATTGGCTGAGCTCGAGGGCGTCGCGCTGGTCACGGGCGGCGGCCGGGGGATCGGCGCCGGGATCGCACGCGAGCTGGCCGCGGCGGGGATGAAGGTCGCTGTCGCAGCGCGTACCCGAGAGGAGGTCGAGGAGGTCGCGCAGGGAGATCGGCGGGCTGGCCGTCGTGGCCGACGTCTCGTCGCCGGGCGACGCCGAGGCGATGGTCGCGGAGGTCGAGCGGCAGCTGGGCGCGATCGACCTGCTCGTCGCCAACGCCGGAACGACCGGGCCGCGGGGCCGCACGTGGGAGGTCGATCCGCCCGCGTGGTGGCAAGGTGTTCGAGGTGAACGTCCTTGGCGTCTTCCTTTGCTGCCGGGCCGTCATCCCGGCGATGATCGAGCGCGGCAACGGCCGCATCGTCATCACAGCTAGCGGAGCGGCGTACCTGCCCGGCTCCCGCTCGACCGCCTACAGCGCCAGCAAGGCAGCGGTGAACCGATTCGCCGAAACGCTCGCCCTCGAGCTCGAGCCGCACGGGATCCCCGTCTTCCCGATCAGTCCCGGGCTCGTGAAGACCGAAATGACGAGGGACGTGTTTCCGGACGATGCGCCGTGGACGCCTCCGGAGCTGGCACCTCAGCTCGTTCGCGTGCTTGCCTCCGGGCGGGCCGACGAGCTAAGCGGGCGATACATCCACGCGGAGCACGACGACATCGAGGATCTGATCCGCCGCGCCGACGAGATCGCCGAGAACGACCTCAACGCGATCCGGCTGCAGCGCTAGCTCCTCGGGATGATCCAGGTGGCGCGGGCGGCGCCGAGGACGCGGCCGTCCTCGCCGAACAGGGCCGTGCCGGCGTAGAGCTTCCGGCCGTCCTCGCCGAGCGGCCAGCCCAGGACGACGCAGCGCTCGCCCGGATGCGGGAGGTGCTCGACGCGGGCGGTCAGCCGGCCGAGCACCGGGTTGCCGCGCTCGCCGAAGTGGACGGCGTACGCGCCCGGGCAGTCGAGCGCCGCCCAGACGAACTCGGACGAGATCACGTCGTCGCCCGGGACCCAGGTCGCCGCGACGAGCTCGCCGCCGTCGACCGGTCCGGCGTAGATCCGGAGCCCGTCCTCCCTCGCCCAGCCGCAGACGAAGCACTCGGGGAAGACGCTGTCCTTGTCTCCTTCGGGCAGTGCGACGGCAGCGGCTTCCTCGAACGAGATCGGCTCGGGAACCTCGAGCTCGAGCTCGGTGGCGGCCGCCTCCGCGACGACGGCGTCACCGTCGCGCAACTCGAGCGTGCCTTCGGTCGCCACCTCGAGCGGGCGTTCGAGCGGGGGCGGCAGCTTGAGCGTGACCTCGGCAGGGCCGTGCAGAAACGACGCGACCAGCCCGCAGGTGTAGCCGCCGTTGGCCGACCCGGTGGGACCGCGAAACTTCCGATCGATGACGAGCTCCACCACAGGTAGACTATGTTTTCGACTGTGAGGCGAAAACTATGAGGCTCGCGCTCGCTCAGATCAACACCGTCGTCGGCGACCTCGACGGCAACCGCAGCCGCATCGTCGATCGGCTGCATGAGGCTCGCGAGGCCGGCGCGGATCTCGTGCTCTTCCCCGAGCTCGCCGTCACCGGCTATCCGCCCGAGGATCTCCTGTTCCGGCCGGAGTTCCTTCGCCAGGCTCGCCGGAGCCTCGAGCAGATCGCGGCCGAGACGACGGACATCGCGGCGCTGGTCGGGTTCCCGTGGCTCGAACGCGACCTCTACAACGGCTGCGCCGTCTGTGCGGGCGGCGAGGTGAAGGCGATCTACCCGAAGCGGTTCCTGCCCAACTACGGCGTCTTCGACGAGGTGCGCTACTTCCAGCCCGGTCGCGAGCTGCTCCTGCTCCGCTGCGGCGAGGCGCTGGTCGGTCCGACGGTCTGCGAGGACATCTGGCAGCCCGGCCCCCCGGCGACCGACCTGGCACTGGCCGGGGCCCACGTAATCGCGAACATCTCCGCCTCGCCGTTCCACGTCGGCAAGGGGCTCGAGCGGGAAGAGATGCTGATCACCCGGGCGCGGGACAACGCCTGCTGGGTCGCGTTGGTGAACGCCGTCGGCGGTCAGGACGAGCTGATCTTCGACGGTCACAGCCTCGTGATCGACGAGGAGGGCAAGGTCGTCGCCCGCGCGCCCGCCTTCGAGGAGGCGCTCCTCGTCGTCGACATCGACGCGTCGACGGCGATCGCGCGCCGCCTGGTGGACGCACGGCGCCGGGCGCTCGCCCGCGAGCGCGAGATCCCCGATCCGCCGGTGATCGACCTGGGCGAGCCGCGTCAGCAGCCGTCGCCCGCGAGACCGATCGTCGCCGAGCCGCTCGACGACCTCGAGCAGATGCGGCTCGCGCTCGAGCTCGGCCTCCGCGACTACGTCGAGAAGAACGGCTTCGACGAGATCGTCGTCGGCGTCTCGGGGGGCATCGACTCGGCGCTGACGCTCGCCCTCGCGGTGGAGGCGCTCGAGCCGCAGCGCGTGCATGCGGTCTCGATGCCGTCGCGCTACTCGTCGGAGGAGACGCGTCGCGACGCCAAGCGGCTGGCCGAGAACCTGGGGACGAGCTTCCTCGAGCTTCCGATCGACCCGATCTTCGACGGCTTCGAGCGCACGCTGGCCGGCGTCTTCGACGGCCGCGAGCCCGACATCACCGAGGAGAACCTCCAGGCGCGAATCCGGGGTGTGCTGCTGATGGCGCTTTCGAACAAGTTCGGCTGGCTCGTCGTCGCGACGGGGAACAAGTCGGAGCTGTCGGTCGGCTACGCCACGCTCTACGGGGACATGGCCGGCGGCTTCGCGCTGCTGAAGGACGTCTACAAGACGGACGTGTTCCGACTGGCCCGCCACCTCAACGAGCGCGGTGCAAGCGAGCTGATTCCCCAGAGCATCATCGACCGCGCCCCGAGCGCCGAGCTCCGCCACGACCAGCTCGACGAACACTCGCTGCCGCCCTATTCGGCGCTGGACAAGGTGCTCGAGGCCTACGTCGAGGAGGATCGCTCACACGAGGAGCTCACGACCGACGGCTTCGACCCCGACGTCGTCGACCGCGCGATCGCGCTGATCGACCGTGCCGAGTACAAACGCCGCCAGGCACCGCCGGGAGTGAAGCTGCGCCCGAAGGCCTTCGGCCGCGACCGCCGCACTCCGATCACGAACCGCTGGCGCGGCTGAGCGTGACGCTGATTCGTGACGGGGTCAGACCCCGTCACGAATCACGCGCACAAAGTGCCACGGAAGTGTGCCGCCGCAGTCCCCAGATCGGCTCACGCCCGACTACGGCCATGGCCTATTTGGGGACAGATCGTCGCGCAAGTCGTCACGGGGTCTGACCCCGGTTTGGCTTACGCCCAGGCGGGTATTCGAGGGTCCATGAGCAAGACACAGACACTCCAGAGAGAAGCGGTTCGCCTGCCGAAGCGCGTCGCCGGGAGGATCGAGACCTTCGAGCTGCCGGTCGCCAGGCGCAAGTCTCCGCCGAGGGGGAAGCAGATGGCGGCGATCCTCGGCGCGGTCGCCGTCGTCACGTCGGCGCTCTACGTCGGCCGAACCATCCGCAAGAGGTTCCGGCAGGACTAGACACCGACGTCGATCGGCTCGTCGGGCGGGCCGTCGGCAAGCAGGGCCCGCAGCAGCTCGCCGAGACGCGTGGGCGCGAACGCCTCGCCTGACGCCTCGATCTCGTCGATCGTCCACCACCGCACGCCGACGACGTACTCCGCGCGAAGCTGCTCGGGCGACAGGTGGGGCTTGGGCTCGAAGCGGCCGGTGCGTACGAGGTAGTAGCGCTCCCGCTGCCCGTCGTAACGGCCCAGCGGAGCCTGGAAGATGTGTTCCCGCACCCAGACACGCGGCCCTAGCTCCGGATCCTCCAGCCCGAGCTCCTCGGCCAGCTCGCGGCGAAGCGCGTCCTCGTCCGACTCACCGGGCTGGATCCCGCCGCCCGGAGTTGCCCAGACACTGCGGTGTCCGAAGTCGAAGTGGACGAGAACGGTGCGATCGTCGGGATCGAGGACGACCGCACGGACGGCCTGTCGAATCTTCACCGAGCAGACTCGCGCAGCTTGCGAAACCATCGCAGCCGTTCGGCATACGGCACCGCCGCGTTCGCCGGCGACGTCGACGGGAGGACGAAGAGCCGCGTCTCGCCAACCCTCCGTTCCTGCACGCCCAGCGCCGGTCGCTCCCCGAACGCACCACGGTACGCCTCCTTGCCGACGAACGCGATCCACGCGGGGCGAAGCTCGGCCGCGATCCGTTCGAGCCGCTCGGCCGAGCCCACGAAGTCCCCTCGACGCAGGTCACCGGAGCCCTTCGTCGTCCGGAAGGCGGCGTTCGTCAGCCCATAGCCGAATGACGGCAGCTCGTGCTGCTCCTCCGGGGTGAGCAGGCGGGGTGTGAACCCAGCCCCGTGGAGCAGACGCCAGAAGTCATTGCGCGGATTGGCGAAGTGAGCGGCGGCGGCCGCCGACCAGCGGCCCGGGTTGATGCCGCAGAAGACCACGCGCAGGCCCGGCGCGAGCACATCCGGGACCGAGCTAGGCGGCTCGGGCTTCGGCTTCGGGTTCGAGCTCGGGGTCGCGGGCATCCAGGCGCAACTCAAACAGGCGCCGGATGTCCTCGCCGCTCAGAGTGCTCTCGAACCGCGGACGAGGCGGCTCCAACGAGACGATCTGCGACACTGTGCTCGTAGCCGCCGTAGCAACGGGCGTAGCACTCGGCTTCGTCGAGAACCCGCAAGCGCACCAGAGGGACCGTAAATTTCACATCGGACGGTGGCGATTCGGGCGAAACACTTCGAGTACTGGATCTCGCTCGGCGAGGACGGCGAGCTCTCGGCGGACGGCGAGCCGGTTCCGCTCGGAGACGACGTCAGCGCCGAGCACCTCCTCCTCGCCGGCCTCGCGCGGTGCTCGATCCAGAGCCTCGAGTACTTCGCACGACAGCGAAACGTCGAGCTGAAGGCGTCCGCCTATGCGTCGGGCACGGTCACGCGGCGCACGGAGGACGACCGCTACGGCTTCACCGACATCGAGTGCCGAATGGATGTCGAGCTCGACGGCGAGCTCGCGGATGACAAGCTGCGATCGCTCGTCGAGAGCGCCGAGTGGGGCTGCTTCGTCGGCGCTTCGCTCCAGCCCGCTCCGCGCTACAGCTGGCGCGTGAACGGGCGCGACCTGTGACGGCGACCGCGCTCGACGTGGCGGCGGTCCGCGCTCGCTTCTCCGCCCTCGCGCGGCCGATCGCCTTCCTGGACGGACCGGCGGGCACACAGGTGCCGGACGAGGTGATCGACGCGATCGCCGATTACCTCCGTAGCTCGAACGCGAACGTCGCCGGCGCGTTCGAGACCAGCCGGCGGACGGACGAGCTGATCGAGGAGGCGCGTGCCGCCGCCGGCCGCTTCCTCGGCTGCGCGCCTGCCGAGACGATCTTCGGTCCGAGCATGACGAACCTGAACTTCATGCTCACGAGAACTCTGGCTCGCGAGCTGCGCGAGGGCGACGAGGTCGTCGTCACCCGGCTCGATCACGACGCCAACATCGCGCCCTGGCTCGAGCTCCAGCACGACCTCGGGATCGTCGTCCGGTTCGCCGACCTCGACCTGTCGGACCTCGAGGACCAGCTGACGGATCAGACCCGCGTCGTCGCGTTCCCCTGGGCCTCGAACGCGCTCGGCACCATCACCGATGCCGAGCGGATCTGCGCCCTCGCCCACGAGGCGGGTGCCCTCGCCTGGGTCGACGCGGTGCACTACGCGCCGCACCGCCCGATCGACGTCGCCACGGTTGGCGCAGACGTGCTCCTCTGCTCGCCCTACAAGTTCTACGGCCCACACCTCGGCCTCGCGTTCGTCCGGCGCGAGCTGCTCGACCGCTGGCGGCCGTACAAGGTCCGGCCGGCTCCCGGGTACGAGACGGGCACGATGCAGCACGAGCTGCTGGCCGGCTTCGTCGCCGCGGTCGAGTACGTCGAGTCCATCGGCTGGGATGCGATCGTCCCCCACGAGCGCGAGCTGGGACAGCGGTTCCTGGACGGATTTCCGGAGCGGGCGGAGCTCCACGGCCTCGCCACGATGGACGGCCGCGTCCCGACCTTCGCCTTCACCTTCGCGGGCAAGTCCCCCACCGACGTGGCGCGGCACCTCGGCGATCGCGGCATCTTCGTCTGGGACGGCGACTACTACGCCGTGGAGGTGATGCGGCGGCTCGGGCTCGAGGACGGCGCAGTCCGCGTCGGCTTCGTCCACTACAACACGACCGACGAGGTCGACCGCTTGCTCGCCGAGCTCAGAGAGCTCTAGAGACCGACGGCGACCATTCGCTCGAGCGGCGGGTGGCGGCGTTCGCGCGCGAGTAACTGCGCGCGGCCGACTCGTCGACGGAGAGCGTGACGGGCCCGTGGGCGATCAGGCCGTCTCCGGCACGGTCGCGGATCAGGTCGGCGAAGAACCCGTCGAGGAGCCACTCGCGGCCCGGGGCGACGGCGGCGCGCGCGCTGATCCGGACGAGCGTCTCGCTCAGCTCGTCCACGCGGTCGATCCGCGGGCGGCGGATGAACGTCGTCGGCCCCTCCGGAAGGATTCCGGCAACCGACTCGACCATCTGTACGCCGCGCTCGCGATCGGTGACGAAGACCTCGAGCTGAAGCTCCTTGGCACCGCTCGGAAGAACCCGCACGGACGGGATCTGAGAGTTGTGGATGTGGATGACCTCGCCGTCGAGCGTCCGCAGGCGGGTGTGCCGGAGCGACACGTCCTCGACGATCCCCTGAAGCTCGTGCATCGGGATCTGGATCGTGTCGCCGACCGAGTACCAGCGCTCGATGAACATCACCAGCCCGGCGATGATGTCCATGAGGACGCGCTGGATCGCGAAGCCGACGAGGATGAGCAGGAACGATGCGCCGGCGAGCGCGGTCAGGCGATCGACGCCGCCGAGCAGCTGACCGATCGAGAGCACGGCTGCCGTAGCGAAGGCGAGGTAGCTGATCCCGGCGCGGATGATCGAAACCTGCGTCTCGCGCCGCTTGAGGCGGGTCATCTTCCCGGCTTGCGTCAGGTCGACACCGGCCGACCGGCGGTCGTTCCAGACCAGCACCTTGAGCGCGAGCCAGGCGCTCGCGCGGGTGAGCAGCCAGGCGGCCGCAAAGAGGAGAACGATGATGAGAAGCTCGACCATGGGGGCTACAGGCAAGCTACCGACGTGTTCTCGCCCTCGCACAAGCCGTTTCCAACAATCTTTACGGCGCTTCACCAGACGTTGAAACTCCTGCTCCTCGGAGGGACGAGATTCCTCGGCCGCGCGACGGTCGAGGCGGCGCTCGGGCGCGGTCACGAGGTCACCCTCTTCACTCGCGGCGAGACAAACCCCGACCTCTTCCCAGAGGCGGAGAAGCTGCGCGGCGACCGCGCCGATCCGATCCTAGGACGCGTAGCGTTCTTGCGGGCCGCGAGTGGGACGCGGTCGTCGACACCTCGGGCTACTTCCCCGAGGTCGTCCGCGACCTCGGCCGAAGCCCTGCGCGACTCGGTTGGGCGCTACGTGTTCGTCTCGAGCATCTCGGCCTACGCCGACTTCAGCACGGGGCCGAGCGAGGATTCGAGGCGCGCGGAGCTCGCCGAGGACCACCCGGTCGACGAGATGCTCCCCGAGTACGAGAACTACGGCGCGCTGAAGGCGCTCTGCGAGGACGTCGTCACGGACGCCTACGGCGAGCGCGCCGTCATCGTCAGGCCCGGTTTGATCGTCGGGCCCCATGACCCGACCGGGCGCTTCACGTACTGGCCCCACAGAATCGCGCGCGGCGGCGACTTCGTTGCGCCGGCGCCGGACGACGGACGGTTCCAGCTCGTCGACGCGCGCGACCTCGGCGCGTGGCTCGTCGACCTCGGCGAGCGGGGCGCCTCGGGCGCGTACAACGCCGTCCATCCCGGCTTCACCTGGGCCGAGCTCGTCGAGACCGGGCTGCGAGTCACCGGCTCCGACGCGCGCCCGGTCTGGGTCGACTCCGAGTGGCTCGGCGAGCAGGGCGTCGGCGAGTGGATGGAGCTGCCGATGTGGCTGCGCGATCCCGAGTGGGTCGGGATGAACGGCGCCGATGCCTCCCGCGCCGTCGCCGACGGGCTCACGTTCCGCCCGCTCGAGGACACGATCCGCGGCACGCTCGACCATGCCGAGACGACCGAGGACGCCGGCTTGAAGCCGGAGCGGGAGCGCGAGCTGCTGGCAGCATGGGCCGCTCGATGAAACTCCTCGCCGCCGCACTCGTCGCGCTTCGCCCTCGCGGCGCCGGCCTCCGCCCAGGAGGCGAGCTCTCTCGAGCAGGCGGCCGAGGCCCTGCGTTCGAACCCGGTCTACATCCATCCCGGCACGAGCATGCTCACCGAGGCCGAAGCAGGCCGGCTTCGGACGCTGATCGGGCGTGAGGCGAATGGACCGCTCTTCATCGCGATCCTGCCGGCCGCCGCGCAAAACGAGGCGGACGACTCGGCGACCCAGGCCGCGCTGCGCCTGGGACGGCTCGTCCGGATTCCGGGGGTCTACGCGGTCGTCGTCGGGAACGAGTTCCGGGCGGTCAGCACCGATCTCGGCAGCGGGCGCGCCGCCCACCTCGCCACCCAAGCGTTCGAGGCGCACTCGGACGAGGGTGTGGCCGCCGTGCTCGGGGACTTCGTCCAGCGGGTCGGCGATGCTCGAGGGGCCGGACGAAGCGCGCCGATCTCGAACAGCGACGGGTCGAACTTCTGGCTCGTGGGGTTGGGGATCGGAGGGGCCGCCTTGGCCGGATTCTTGTTCTTCCGCCGCCGAAAGCGCACAGCCGAACTGGCGGAAGTCAAGGCAACAGCGCGAGAGGACCTCGTCGCGCTCGCCGACGACGTCAGCGGCCTCGACGAGGACGTCGAGCGCGACCCGAAGGCGAAGGAGGCCTACACGCGCGCGATGGAGGCCTACCAGCGCGCCGACGACGCGTTCGACCGCGCGCGCTCGCCCCAAGACGTGGCCGCGGTGACGGCCAATCTCGCCGACGCGCGGTTCGGGATGGAGACGGCGAAGGCTCAGCTCGCGGGCGAGCCTCCGCCCGAGCGGCGGCCGCCTTGCTTTTTCGATCCGCGCCATGGGACCTCCACGCGCGACGTCTGGTGGGACTCGCCGTACCGCGGGCCGGTGCAGGTCCCGGCGTGCGAGGCGGATGCGCGTCGGGTGGACGCGGGTGAGGAGCCGGAGTCCCGCCAGGTGACTGTCGGCGGCCGCCGGCAGCCGTACTGGCAGGCGCCTGCCTACTTCGGGCCGTGGGCGGGCGGCTTCTACGGCGGCGGCCTGCTCCCGGGCCTCCTCGCGGGCTCGCTCCTGGGGTCGACGCTTGCAGGGCCGGCCGACGCCTACGCAGGGACATCCGGCTCCGACTCCGGCGATTGGGGCGGCGGCGACTCCGGCGACTGGGGCGGCGGCGGGGACTTCGGCGGCGGCGGGGACTTCGGCGGCAGGCGGGGACTTCTAGGCGGCGAGCTCGTCTGCCGTCGCTCGAGCGAGCTCGATGGCCGCTTCGTCGGACAACCCGCGTCCCGCCTCGAGCTCCGCAGCGTCGAGCTCACCGAGTGCTCCCTCGTAGAGCCCGCGAAGATCCGCTTCCAGCTTCCGGTCGGCCTCTTCGTCGATCCGTTCGAGCGCGCCCCAGAGTCGAGCCGCAGCCGCTGACCGACCTCGCTTCGACGCGATGACGGCCGCTCCGGCAAGCACCTGCACGAAATCGAGCGTGGAGCCACTCTGGATGAGCATCGGCTGTGCCTCGCGATACCGCTTGAACGCGGTCTCGAGGTCTCCCCGCTCCAGGGCAATGTCGCCCAGGCCGTCGATGCAGCCGCCGACGCCGGCCAGGTCGCCGACGAGGCGGTACTGCTCGGTTGCCCGTTCGAGTAGTGACTCGGCCCGGTCCAGATCGCCATCACGCACGGCGTAGTGGGCGAGGTAGGTCATGCGCCCGCCGGCCGGCGCATGGTCGCCGAGCTCGAGAAAGAGCTCCATGCTCTCCTCGAGGAGGGCCTCGGCTTCCTTGTGGCTGCCCTGCTCGGCCAAGAGGTGGCCGACGCCGTGGAGAGCCCACGCAAGCCGCACTCCGTCGCCGGCATCCCGGGCGAGCTCGAGCCCGGCTCGCAACCACGGCTCGGCCTGCTCGATCTCTCCTGCCTCGATCGCCGAGCGCCCGGCCAGCGTGAGCGCGCCGGCGTGAATGGCCGGATCGACCTCGCCTTCGAGGCGAAGGAGCGGTTCGAGCCAACGAATCGCCTCGCGCTGTCGCATGCCCCGGATCCAGAGGGGCTCGAGCGCCTCGGCGGTGGTGATGCCGAGTGCCGCGTCTCCCGCCTCCAGTGCGTACTCGAACGCCGGCCCGGAAGTTGTCCAGATCGACGACGAGCTGAGCGATCAGCTCCGGCTCCTCGGGACCGCGGGCGAGCGGCCGACCTCGTTCGGCCAAGGCGAGCATGTGCTCCGCATGACGGCGCCGCAGCTCGTCGAGCTCGCCGCTCTCGGCGAGCCGGTCGTGGGCGAACTCCCGGACCGTCTCGAGCATCGTGAAGCGGTCGTCTTCGCCACGAATGAGGCCCAGCTCGATGAGCGCCAGAACGTCGCCGGGATCTGCCCGGCAGACCTGCCTCGGCAGCCTCGCTCGACCAGCCGCCGCGGAACACCGAGAGTCGCGCGAGCAGCTCCTGCTGCGACTCGTCGAGTAGGTCGTAGCTCCAGGCGATCGTGGCGGTCAGCGTCCGCTGCCTGGCCGGCGCGTCGCGGCGGCCGGCCAGGACCGGCAGGTGCGATTCGAGCCGGTCGGCGAGTTTCGCCGCGCTCGTGCCACGCGCCCGCGCCGCGGCGAGCTCCAGGGCGAGCGGCAGGCGGTCGAGGCGCTCGCAGATTCGGCGAACTGGCGCACCGTCGCCGAAGCGGGGGTTCACGTCACGGGCGCGCTCGACGAACAGGGTGGCGGCGTCGTCCAGCGGGAGCGGCTCGACGCGGTACTTGCGCTCGCCCCGGATCCCGAGCGGGACCCGACTCGTCGCGAGCACCGCCGTGTCCGGCGAGCCCCGGACGAGACGCACGACCGGCGACGCCGCTTCGAGCAGATGCTCGAAGTTGTCGAGCACGAGCAGCAGCCGCTGGCCCTTCAGCCGTTCCTCGAGCTCGTCCGCATCGTTGAGCGCGAGTACGTCCGCAATTGCAGCCGGCACGAGGTCGGGATCGCGGAGCGGAGCGAGGTCGACCAGGTAGACGCCGTCCCGGAACTCGTCGATCACCCGCGCCGCCGCCTCGACCGCGAGCCTCGTCTTCCCGGAGCCGCCGGCGCCTGTGAGCGTGACGACCGGGTCCCGGCCGCGGACGAGCTGGACGACCTTCTCCAGCTCGGGCTCGCGACCGACGAGCTTCGTCGCCGGCACCGGCAGGTTCGAGTTCGGCGGCGGCTCCTCGGCAACGAACGTCTCACGAAGGAGCTCGAGAAAGCGCTCCGCGGGCGGCGTCAGCGGAACGCCGCGCGTGTAGATGACGGAGATCGTGCGCGCGAGGCGCCAGCGCGGGACGTCGAGGATCACGAGCCGCCCCGCCTCGAGCTCGAGGTCGAGCGCAAGCCGGCTGATCGCGGCAATGCCGGTGCCCTTGGCGACGGCGAGCTTGACCGCCTCCCAGGACTGCAGCGCGAGCGTCGGAACGGAGTGCAGTCCCATCTCCCAGCGGGCGGTCTCGACGGCTGCCCGCGTCGCGGATCCTTCCTCGCGCGACAGCCAGGTGAGCCCTTCGAGCTGCTTGGGACGCAGCCTTCGTCCGCCCAGAGAGGGCGGCCCGACCAGGACAACGTCGTCCTCGACAAGTGGCTCGCTCTCGAGCTCGGCGGGCACGGTCAGTCCGCCGACGACGCCGAGCTCGGCTTGGTGCGCTCGCACGAGCTCGAGCGCGCCCGCCGAGGTCGTCACCTCGAACTCGAGCTCGACGCCGGGATGACGTTCCTGGAACCTCGCGAGAAGCTCGGGGAGGAGGTAGGTGCCGGGGATGCCCGAGGCGGCGATCGCCAGCGTGCCGGTCTCGGCCTCCTCGCCGGCTGCGAGCGCCCGGCCGGCGTTGGCCAGCAGCGCCTCGGCACGGAGCACGTAGTCCGCGAGTACCTGGCCGGCGGGCGTGAGTGCCGCGCCCTCGCGGCCACGCGTGACGAGCCGCTGGCCCACTTCCGCCTCGAGCGAGGCCAGGTGCTTGGAGACCGCGGGCTGGCTCACGTAGAGCTCCTCCGCCGCGCGTGAGAGCGAGCCGCAGCGGGCGATCGCGGCGAACGCGCGCAGCCTCGCCTCGATTTGCATCACCTCAAGTTATAGAACACCGGCGAAACATGTATTTGAGTTGGGCTGCCTGGCGTCGTACGTTGACACGGAGCCCGGCGGCGCCATCACCCGGTCGCCGAGGGCGCTACCGCAGGAGGTATGACCATGCGCAGGATCGCGCTAGCCCTTGCGCTGCTCGTTGGAGCTGTCGGTGTCGGCCTGACGGCGGCGTTTGCCGGCGCGGGACGGTCGGACCGGCTGACGTCGATCGACGGGACGATGTGGGTCGCGAACCGCGGTGCTCACACGATCCAGGGTTTCGACGCGAGCACGGGAAAGGTCGTGTCGACAGTGGCGATGGCGGCGAGCTCGCAGCCCGGCGACCTTGCCTACGCGCGCGGCAAGCTCTACGTCGCGGAGGAATTCGGTGCGGCGCCCGGGATCGCGATCGTCGATCTCGACTCAGGCGCGATCGAAAGGATTCCGATCGGCCCTGCACCCCCCGCGGCTTCAGCCCGTCCGCACCACGTGCACGCGAGCCGCAACGGCAAGCTCGTCGCCTTCGGCCTTTACGGGACGGACACGGTCGCGGTCGTCGACACCCGCACGGACAAGCTGCTCGGCCCCTGGGACATCGATCCCGCCGACACGAACGGCCGCGCACACGCGGGTGTTTTCGCGCCAAATGGCAGGACGCTCTACGTCGCTAGTGACGCCTCGAACGAGATCGTCGCGCTCGACCCGCGCACGGGCGAGGTCTTCTGGCGGCTGGACGTCCCCGGCGCGCACGAGCTCGTCGTCACCCGGGACGGCGACACCGCCTACGTCAGCCGTCGCACGGCGAACCAGATCTGCGTGCTCGATCTGGAACTCCATCAGGCGTGCACGGACGTGCTCGGGCTCGGGCTTCCGGACACGTTGCGGCTCGCGCGGCGCGACCGAGCTGCTGACCGTCACGCTCCGCACGTTGCCGGCGGAGGCCGTGGTCATCGACACGCGGACGTTCGAGTACGAGCGCATCAGGCTCGGCAACCCGCTTGAGACGAGCACCCTCGCCGGGCATCAGTGGACGTCGCGAAACGGCCGCTTCACCTTCGCTGCCTTCGAAGGGGGAGCGAGCCCCGGTAGTCGCAGTCATCGATCACCGCGACGGAAACTCCGTCGAGACGCTCGACTATCCAGGGCGGCCACACGGCGTCGACCTCGCTCCCGAAGCCGACGATGACGACGACGATGACCGAGGCTGCGGTAGCGCAGCCGGCGGGAGGGCGGGGCAACCCGCCCTCCCGTCGCGGTCTATTCGTAGGCGTCGCGCGCGCGCTGCCAGCGCTCGTCGTCTCGTCGAATCAGGTCGGGATTCGCGCCGCGGGCCTCGGCCGCGGCGAGCATGAGCAGCTGGAAGAAGACGATGTCCACGACGGGATGCTGGGTCGGCACGAGGGTCGTCTCGCAGCCGATGATCTCGAGCGCACGGACGGCGTCCGCGGAGCGCGGGCCGTCGAGGACGTAGGCGCGAACGGTCTCGTCGATGGCGGCCAGATGGCCGTGGAGGAGCTCTTCGGTGTGGAGCGCCTCCGCCGGCAGGTAGGCGCCTTCGCGCAGCTTCAGCGCCGCCTCCTGCGCCGTCGGCCAGGCGGTGCCTGCGCCGGCCACGAGCACTCGGCCGGACGGCGGCTCGCCGACGTCCTGCCGTAGCGCCTCCTCGACGGCGGCCGGAAGCCGGGCGATGTCCTCGCCGCGAAGCGCAGCGAGCGTCGCCACGGCGCAGGTGTACCCGCGGGTGTGGCAGTAGCTCTCCTCCGGCGGCCCCGGCATCCAGAACGCCTGCGTCGCACTCAGCCGCGAGCGGGCTTCCTTCCACGGCCGTGACCGCGATCGTCTGCCCGGGAAAGGCAGCTGCCGCCGCGAGCGTCATCCGAGTCGTGCCTTCGTGGCTGACGCAGACGAGCACGTCCGCGTCGGGCGGGGCGATCGACGCGTCGAGCGCCTCGACGGCCAGACCGCCGGTCTGGGCGGCGTGGAACGAGGTCCCACAGCCGGTGAAGACCAGCCTGCCGGCGGGAAAGCGCTCCTCGGTCGACACCCGTCGCAGCCAGTCAGGCTGCGCGAACACCGCCTCCCGGGTCTTTTCGCCAGCCATCGAGGCGTCTATACCATCCGGCGCGTGGACGGATTCGACTTCGTGCACCGCGAGATCGTGCGCTTCAACGACCTCGACGGCATGGATCACGTCAACAACGCCGTCTACGCGACGTACATGGAGTCGGCGCGCCTCGCCTATCTCGAGTCCCTGGGCGCCGGCCGCAATCCGCAGAAGAGCCTGATCCTCGCACGGCTCGAGATCGACTTCCGCTCGCCGATCTCCTTCGGCGAAGAGGTCGAGATCGGCGTGCGCGTTTCTCGGGTCGGGACGAAGAGCTTCGACCTCGAGCATGAAGTTCGCGCCGACGGGAGGCTCGCGGCGGAGGGCAAGAGTGTCCTCGTCGCCTTCGACTACACGACAAATCGCTCGCGGGAGCTCCCGTCGGAGTGGCGCGAGCTCCTGGAAGGAGTACCTGCGTGAGCGTGTTCGAGCGTCAGTCCCTGTCCAACGGCGTGCGGCTGCTGGCCGCGCCGATGCCGCAGGTGCAGTCGGTGGCCTGCTTCATCATGCTCGCCGCCGGCTCGCGCTACGAGACGCCGGACACGAACGGCATCGCCCACTTCGCCGAGCACATGTTCTTCAAGGGCACCGAGCGGCGGCCGACCGCCCAGCAGATCGGCCTCGAGCTGGACGGGATCGGCGCTGAGTTCAACGCCTTCACGGGCAAGGAGTACACGGGCTACTACGTCAAGTGCGCGGCCGAGCACCGGGAGCACGCGTTCGACGTCCTCGTCGACATGCTCCAGCATTCGAAGTTCGATCCCGAGGAGATCGAGCGGGAGAAGGGCGTGATCATCGAGGAGATGAACATGTACTTCGACACGCCGCGCGACTACATCTCCGGCGTCTACCACCAGCTCCTCTACGACGACACGCCGCTCGGCTGGGACATCATCGGCCGCAAGGAGACGGTTCGCGGCGCCACCCGCGAGACGTTCCTCGAGTACGTCGAGCACTGGTACCGGGCGCCGCGCATGGTCGTCGGCATCGCCGGCAACTACCCGGACAGCGTCCGCGACGAGCTGGAGTCGCTCCTCGGCGAAGTGGAAGGCGGCGATCCCGGCGGGCCGCCGCCGCTCGAGGAGCTGCCGGACGCCTCAGAGCCGCGGGTCAAGGTCCACTCGAAGGAGTCCGACCAGGCGCACATCTGCATCGGCGTTCCGAGCTACCCGCTCGTTCATCCCGACCGGTACGCGCTCCAGCTGGTCGGTGCGGTACTGGGCACGGGAATGTCGTCGCGGCTCTTCACCGAGGTGCGGGAACGGCGCGGCCTCGCCTACTACGTCTTCGCGACGAACCACTCCTACACGGACACGGGGACGCTGTACTCGCAGGCCGGCGTCGACATCAACCGCATCGACGAGGCGATCGAGACGATCGCGCGCGAGCTGAAGAAGATCGCCGACGAGCCCGTGCCTGCCGCCGAGCTCGAGAAGGCGAAGAACGCCTCAAAGGGCCGCTTCGTCCTCCAGACCGAGAGCCCGCACGGGATGATCATGTTCGGGCTGCGACGGGAGGTCCTCGAGGGCCAGGCCGTCGAGCCGGAGGAGGTCCTCCAGGAGATCGACAAGGTCACGGCCGAGGACGTCCAGCGCGTGGCGCAGGACGTGATCGGCCGCAACGGGCTCAACCTGGCACTGATCGGGCCGTTCGACGACGCCGAGCGCTTCGAGCAGCTACTCGCGTAACCACTTCGACACCGCACGTTCACCACGTCGCCATCGCCTTGGCGGAGAAACTGCGGCCGATGCGACTTCGGGGGGCCATCGTCATGCTCGGCGTGCTTGCCCTCGCTGCCTGCGGCGGCGACGACGGAGGCGGCGGGACGTCGGCCACGATCAGCGCGGACGGCTCGAGCACTGTCGGCCCGCTCGCGACGGCGGCGGCCGAGCGATTCCGGTCAGAGAATCCCGACTCGCGGATCACGGTTGGAATCTCCGGAACGGGTGGCGGCTTCGAGCGCTTCTGCGCCGGCGAGACCGACCTCTCGAATGCTTCACGGCCGATCGAGGACGACGAGAAGGCCGCCTGTGCCGAGCAGGGCGTCGAGTATGTCGAGCTCCAGGTCGCGAATGACGCGCTGACGGTCGTCGTCAACGCCGAGAACGACTGGGTCGACTGCTTGACGGTCGAGCAGCTGAAGGAGATCTGGCAGCCCAACTCGACGGTCGACAGCTGGAACGATGTCGACCCGAGTTTCCCGACGAGAGCCTCACTCTCTACGGCCCGGGCACGGACTCCGGCACGTTCGACTACTTCACCGACGAGATCAACGGCGAGGAAGGCGCGAGCCGGTCCGACTACTCCGCGAGTGAAGACGACAACGTCACCGTGCGGGGTGTCACCGGGGAGAAGGGGGCGCTCGGCTACTTCGGCTTCTCGTACTTCGAGGAGAACCAGGACTCGCTCAAGGCGGTATCGATCGACAGCGGCGACGGCTGCGTCGCGCCAAGCGCTGAAGCGGCGCAGAGCGGCGAGTACAAGCCGCTCGCGCGGCCGCTCTTGACGTACGTCAAGACCGCCTCGCTCGAGAAGGAAGGCGTTCGCGACTTCCTCACCTTCTGGCTCGACAACGCGGTCGAGATCACCGATGCCGCGAGGTTCGTCCCGATGACGGACCAGCAGCTCGAAGAGTCGCGCAGCGCTCTAGAGGCCGCCTAGCTCACTCACTCCTCGCCGGCGTCGGCCGTCCCCCGCTCCCGGATCTCCTCGACGACCGCCGGGTCGGCCAGCGTCGTCGTGTCGCCGAGCGGCCGGTTCTCGGCCACGTCGCGCAGCAGCCGCCGCATGATCTTGCCGCTCCGGGTCTTCGGCAGCTCTGGCGTGAAGACGATGTTCGCCGGCTTCGCGATCGGCCCGATCTTCTTCCCGACGTGCTCGCGGAGCTCCACGAGGCGCTCCTCGGAGCCCTCCTCCCCGCCCTTCAGCGTCACGAAGGCGACGATCGCCTGGCCGGTCTGTGCGTCCATCCGCCCGGCGACCGCAGCCTCGGCGACCGAGGGATGGTCGACGAGCGCGCTCTCGACCTCGATCGTCGAGATCCGGTGGCCGGAGACGTTCATCACGTCGTCGACCCGGCCGAGCAGCCAGAAGTCGCCGTCTTCGTCGATCCGCGCGCCGTCTCCGGCGAAGTAGACGTTCGGGTAGCGCGACCAGTAGGTCTCGACGTACCGATCGTGGTCCTTGTAGATCCCGCGCAGCATCGCCGGCCACGGCCGCCGCAGGACGAGGTAGCCGCCGCCGCCCGGCCCGACCTCGTTCCCCTGCTCGTCGTAGACGGCGGCGTCGACGCCCGGGAACGGCTTCGTCGCCGAGCCGGGCTTCAGCGTCGTCAGCCCGGGCAGCGGCGTGATCAGGATCATCCCCGTCTCGGTCTGCCACCAGGTGTCCACGACGGGGACTTGGTCGGCGCCGATGTGCTCCCGGTACCAGACCCACGCCTCAGGGTTGATCGGCTCGCCGACGGAGCCGAGCAGCCGGAGGGACGACAGGTCGTGCTTCGCCGCGTGCTCGGGGCCCCATTTCATGTGGCTCCGGATCGCGGTCGGCGCCGTGTAGAGGATGTCGACCTTGTACCGCTCGACGATGTCCCACCACCGGCCCTGGTCCGGGAAGTCCGGCGTCCCCTCGTACATGACGCCGGTCGTCCCGTTTGCGAGCGGGCCGTAGACGATGTAGCTGTGGCCGGTGACCCAGCCGACGTCGGCCGCGCACCAGTACACGGAATCGGGCTTGATGTCGAAGATGTAGTGGTGGGTCGCCGAGATCCCCGACGAGGTAGCCGGCCGTGGTGTGGACGATGCCTTTCGGCTTCGCGGTCGTCCCGCTCGTGTAGAGCAGGTAGAGCAGGTCCTCGGAGTCCATCGGCTCCGGCGGCGACGACGCGGGATCATCCGACTTGCCCTCCGTCAGCTCGTGCCACCAGAGGTCGCGACCCTCCCGCATCGGCACCTCGCCGCCGGTCCGGCGCAGGACGACGCAGCGCTCCACGGTCGGTGAGGACTCGAGCGCCTCGTCGGCGTTGCGCTTCAGCGGGACGGTCGTGCCGCGCCGCCACGCCTCGTCCTGCGTGACGAGGACGCGGCACTCCATGTCCTGCAGCCGATCGGCGAGCGCCTCGGACGAGAAGCCGCCGAAGACGACGGTGTGCGGCGCCCCGAGCCGCGCGCAGGCCAGCATCGCGATCGGGAGCTCCGGGACCATGCCCATGTAGATGCCGACCGGCGTCCCCTTCTCGACGCCGAGCTCCTTCAGCGCGTTCGCGAAGCGGACGACCTCGGACTGGAGGTCGGCGAACGTGAGCTCGCGGCGGTCGTCCTCGGGCTCGCCCTCCCAGTAGTACGCGACCTTGCCGCCGTTCCCGGCCTCGACGTGGCGGTCGACGCAGTTGAAGCAGACGTTGAGCTTGCCGCCGACGTACCACTTCGCGTACGGCGGCTCCCACTCGAGGAGCGTCGTCCACGGCTCGAACCAGGTGACGCGCTCGGCCTCTTTCGCCCAGAGCTCCTCGAAGTCGAGCTCGTAGAGATCCTGCTGCGCGTTCGCCTGCGCTGCGAACTCTGGAGACGGCGGATAGCGCCGCTCCTCCAGCGAACATCGTCTCGATGGCCGCGCCGCTGCCTGTCTCGACGCTCACGGCGTCAGATCGTAGGGGAACTTCGTGAGGTTCTCCGCGCCGTCCTCGGTGACGAGGACGAGGTCCTCGAGCCGGACACCGCCCCAGCCTTCGCGGTAGAGCCCCGGCTCGAGCGTGACGACGTCGCCGGCCACGAGCGTGCTCGGGTCGCGCGAGAGCGACGGCGGCTCGTGCACCTCGAGACCGACGCCGTGGCCGAGCCCGTGGAAGAAGCCGCTCGACAGCACCTCGCCGGGCTGCTTGGAGAGCTGGGTCGGGTGGCCGGCCTCGTGGAAGACGTCGCAAACGAGCTCGAAGACCTTCCTGCCGTCCTCGCCCGCCCTGACGGCGTCCAGCGAGCGCATCAGCGCCTCGTGGACGAGCCGGTGGTACTCGGCGAGCTCCTCCGGGACGTCGCCGACGACGAACGTGCGCGTCATGTCGGCGTAACACCCCGTCTCGCGGTCTCGGGGGAAGAGGTCGATGACGACCGCCTCGCCCGGCGAGATCGGCCCCGAGCCCATGTCGTGGCCCGACGCCGCTTGGCCTCCGTGCGCGACGATCATCTCGTCGGAGACGAGGTCGTGCTCGTTGAAGACCTCGATGATCCGCGCCTTGATCCGCTCCGAGGTCAGCGGCTCGCCGTCCAGCGTCAGGACGCCGTTCGCAGTGTCGGCCGCCCGGAGCATGTCCCGCGCGGCACCCATCCCCGCCTCGGTTCCGCGCTGGGCCTTGCGAATGCCCGCGAGCTCGGTCTCGCTCTTGACGCGGCGCCGCTGCGAGAAGAACTCCCGATCGGGTCGCAGCTCGACGCCCGCGGACCGGATCCGGTCGGCGAGCCCGAGCGGGAAGTTGTGGGGCACGATCGCCTCGGTGACCCCAAGCTCCTGTACGGCCCGCACCTGCGTCTGCATCAGCACCTCGTAGCGTGGGAGGCCCTGAGCGATCAGCTCGTCCTGGCCGAACTCCTCCAGGGGGTGTGCCTCGATTCCTTCCGGCATCCGGGAGATCTCGAAGGACGTGACGACGGCATGCCGGTCGCCGTTTCGCTCGACGTAGAGGAAAGGATCGGGGATCGGTACGGGCACCTCGTGGCGCATCTCGGGCCCGTGCATGGAGTCTGCGTAGATCAGGATGTCAGTCATATGGCCGATCCTATACATGCCTCGCGCATACACTGACGACCCGTGGACGAGCCGCTTACGCGCGCCCATCAGCTGCTTTCGAACTACGACGACGAGCTGAGGCGCCTCCTGCCCGAGGGTGCCGAGATCTTCGACGCCCATGTCCACCTCGGCCACGACATCGACGGCTTCAGCGGGCAGTACGAGGAGCTCGAGCGGATCATGGATATCTACGGCGTCTCGGGTGCGTTCATGTTCTGCATGGACGAGCCGGACCGAGAGCCGGCGTTCCGCGCGCCGAACGACCGGACGCTGGCGTCCGCCGAGCGCTCGGCCGGCCGGCTGATCCCGTTCGTCCGCCTCGACATGAACCAGTCGCCGATCGAGGAGGCGGTGCGGTGCCTGGATCTCGGGGCGCGCGGGATCAAGCTCCATCCGCGCGCGCAGCGCTTCACGCTGAACGACGAGCGGTTGGCGCCGGTCTTCGAGCTGGCCGCCGAGCGACGTGTGCCGATCCTCATCCACGGCGGCCGGGGGCTGCCGCCGATCGGCGACCACCTTTCGCATCTCGTCGACACGTATCCAGATGCGCAGCTGATCATCGCGCACGCCGGCATCGCGGACCTGGCGGCGCTGGCCGGGCACTTCGCGGGCCGGAGAGGCGTCTTCTTCGACACGGCAGTCTGGAGCCCGGTCGACCTCCTCGACTTCTTCCACCAGGTGCCGCCGGAGCAGATCCTGTACGCCTCGGACTACCCCTACGGGCGCCAGCCGCAATCGCTTCTGATCGCGCTGCGGACGGCGATCAGGGCCGGCCTGAACGAGTCCCAGCTCCGGGACATGCTCGCCGGCAACGCTAAGCGGATCGCCTCGGGTGAGGAGCCGCTCGCCCCGTCGACGCCAAGCGGCACGGATGTGTTCTCGCAGTCGCTCGCGCTCGCTCGGATCCACCAGTACCTGTCGATGGCGACGCCGCTCCTCTGGACGCGGCAGGCGGACACGATCGGCGTCCTCGGGCTGGCGCTGAACGCCTGCTACGAGCGCGAACGGGTATCCGAAGGAGCTGGACCAGATCAAGGAGCTCCTGACGGCGGCGCAGGACCTCTGGCGCACGCTCCCGGAGATCGAAGACGAGGGCGAGCGCATGACGAGCGCCCGCGCGACGTTCGCGCTCGTCCACCTCGCCGACATCATCGCGGTCACGCCCGGTGCTTGAGCTACGGGTCAACGGCGAGGAGTTCACCCTCGACGCGGAGGTTGGGACGTCGCTCGCCGAGGTGCTTCGCGAGCGGCTGGGACTGACCGGCACGAAGGTCGCGTGCAACGAGGGCCACTGCGGCGCCTGCACCGTCCAGCTCGAAGGCGTGCCCGTCCTCTCGTGCCTGACGCTCGTCCATACCGTCGACGGTCGGGAAGTGACGACGATCGAAGGGCTTCGCGACCATCCGCTCGTCGACGCGTTCGTCCGCGCCGACGCGCTTCAGTGCGGCTTCTGCACGCCGGGCCAGATCGTCTCCGGCGCGGCGCTCGTCGCCGCGAACCCGTCGCCGAGCCGCGAGGAGATCCGCCACGGGATGGCGGGGAACATCTGCCGCTGCGGCACGTATCCGAAGATCGAGGAGGCGATCGTGGCGACGACTCGTGGCGAGGCTGATCCGCACCGAGAAGGAGATCGAGGGCCGCTACACCGAGCAGTGGATCGTCGTCGACGAGGACACGCTCGACCAGTGGCCCGATGGCCCGCTGAGCACGGTCGGCCGGCCTGCAGAGCGAATCGACGGCCTCGAGAAGGCACGCGGCGAGGCGGTCTACACCGCCGACGTCCACCTCCCGGGGATGCTCCACGCGGCGGTGCTGCGCAGCCCGCACGCGCACGCGCGTGTCAAGAGCATCGACCTCGCCGCGGCGCGCCAGGCGCCTGGAGTTCGCGGCGTCGTCGATACCGCTGACCGACGAGATCGGCTACCAGGGCCAAGCCGTCGCCGCGGTCGCAGCGGAAACCCTGGCGCGAGGCGCAGGCGGCGATCGAGCTGATCGACGTCGAGTGGGAGGTGCTCGAGCCGCTGCTCGATCCCGACGAAGCCGTTCGGCGAGGCGCGCTCGTCGGCAAACGGACGGAGGAACGCGGGGACGTCGAGCGCGGTTTCGCCGAAGCCGACGTCGTCGTCGAGGGCGTTACCGGACGCAGACCGTCCTCCACAACTCGATGGAGACCGCACCAGGCCGTGTGCCAGTGGGAGGCGCGCGACCGCCTGACCGTGCACATCTCGACCCAGTTCATCTGGGGCGTCCGCGCGGACGTCGCCGACCACTACGGTCTGCCGCAGGATCACGTCCGCGTCGTCTGCCGGTTCATGGGCGGCGGCTTCGGCTCGAAGAACGGGCCGGGCGACTACACGTACATCGCCGCCGACCTCGCGCGCGAGACGGGCCGTCCCGTCAAGTGCGCCCTCACGCGGCGCGAGGAGAATCTCGACTCCGGGAACCGCAACGCGACGATCCAGCGCCTCCGGGCCGGCGCGCGCTCTGACGGCACGCTGACCGCGCTCGAGGGCGAGTTCGTCAACGCCACCGGCTGGGACGGCTGGCTCTCGTCGACGGGCGGCCCGATGGAGATGCTCTACGCCTGCGAGAACATGCGGCTCGTCGAGCGCGGCGCGAGGCTGAACACGCGCGCCGATGAAGGCGTTCCGCGCGCCCGGCTTCGTCGAGGGCACGTTCGGGCTCGAGTGCCTGATGGACGAGCTCGCCGCCAGGCTCGAGCTCGATCCGCTCGAGCTCCGCCGCAGGAACCACTCCGACAGCGACTCGAGCGACGGCCGGCCGTTCTCGGCCAAGAACCTGCTCGAGTGCTACCGCCGCGCCGAGCCGCACTGGGCGCGCCGCGACGAAGTGCATGCGCGGTCAGCGGGGCCCTGGCGCCACGGCGTCGGGCTCGCGAGCCAGATCTGGTACGGCGGCGGCGGGCCGCCCTCGTACGCCTGGGTCCGGATCGGAGCCGATGGCCGCGCCAGCCGTCGTCACGGCGATGCAGGACATCGGAACCGGCACGGCGACGGCGATGGCACAGATCGCGGCGGAGGAGCTCGGGCTCCCGCTCGACCGGGTCGACGTGTCCCTCGGCGACTCGGCCCGTGGCCCCTACGCCTCGGTCTCGGCGGGGTCGGCGACGGTGCCCTCCATGGGCCCCGCAGTCAGGGCCGCCGCGGCCGACGCCGCGCGCCAGCTGCTCGAGATCGCGGCGCAGCGGTACGACGTGGAGCAGCGCGTGCTCTCGCTGCGCGAACGGCAACATCGTCTCGGCCGACGGCTCGCTTCCTGGCCGCTGGAAGAGATCACCGGCCTCCTCGGGGACGGCCAGATCCTCGGCCAAGGCTCCCGCGGTCCGAACCCGACCGGCATGCGGGTGATGACCTTCGGCGTGCAGGTCGCCGAGGTCGCCGTCGACATCGAGACGGGCGAGGTGCGCGTCGAGCGGGTCGCGGCGATCCACGACGTCGGCCGCGTGATCAACCCTCTCGGCGCCTCGAGCCAGGTCGAGGGCGGGATCATCCAGGGGCTTGGGCACACGCTCTCCGAAGAGCGGCTGCTCGATCCGCGGAGCGGCACCGTCCTCACCCAGACGCTCGACAGCTACCGCATGCCCACGATCGCGGACGTCCCCGAGATCGTCAGCGAGCTGATCGACATCCCCGACGCCCACCTGACCAACCTCGGCTCGAAAGGGCTCGGCGAGCCGCCGATCGTCCCGACCTCGGCCGCGATCGCGAACGCAATCAGGGACGCGACCGGCGCCGACGTCCGCTCGCTGCCGATCACCCGCGAGGAGATGCTGCGCGCGCTGCGAGAGGCGCGCGAGCGCGCGCAGGATCGCGTTGGAGCTCCTGCGGCCTGACTCCGTCGAGGCGGCGGCCTCGGCACTCGGCGACGGTTCGGTTGCGCTCGCGGGCGGAACGGAGCTCGTCCCGCTGCTCCGGGACGGGATCGTCGAGGCGCACACGCTCGTCCAGGTCGACCGAGTCGTGCCGAAAGGGATCCGCGAGGGCTGGATCGGCGCCGGCACGACCCTCGGCGAGCTCGAGGTCGATCCGCAAATCCCGCAGGTGCTCCGCGAGGCCTGCTCGCTCGCGGCCTCGCCGCAGCTCCGCGCGATGGGCTCGGTCGCGGGCAACCTGCTCCAGGCGACCCGCTGCTGGTACTGGCGCCTGAAGTTCCCGTGCCGCCTCCACGGCGGGACGCGGTGCTTCGCCCGCGAGGGGCTCCACAGCGAGCACGCGATCTTCGCGAACGACTTCTGCGCCTCCGCTCATCCCTCGGACGTAGCCGCAGCACTCCTCGCCTTGCGGGCCACTCTGCGGACCAACCGCCGCGAGCTCCCGCTCGCCGAGCTCTACCGGCTGCCGACGGAGGGCGACGTCTCGACCACGACGCTCGAGCGACGGCGAGCTCATGCTCGAGCTCGAGTACGAGCAGCCGCTCGCCTCTACTTACCTGAAGGCGATGGACCGGCGTCGCTATGCCTTCGCGATCGTCGGCGTCGCGGCGGCGCGCTACGAGAACGAGACGAAGCTGGTCCTGGCCGGGGTCGCGCCGGTTCCCTGGGCACTCGAGGATGACGGCGAGCTACAACTTGCTACGCCGTTGCCCGGGAACACTTACAAGCTCGACATCGCGAAGACGCTCGTCAGGCGCGCGCTCGAGACCATCGCATGAAGCGTCTCATCGCTCTGGCCGGCGTGGCACTGCTCGCCGGGTGCGGCGGCAACCCGGACCCCGTCAACAACGTGACCTCGTGCGATGTCGAAGTCATCGACCCCGCCCGCGACCGGGAGATCACACCGCTCGAGACGGGCAAGACGTACACGATCGAGTTCCAGACGACCCACGGGAACTTCACCATGGAGCTCGACGAGGAGCAGTCGCCGTGCAACGGAGCCTCGCTGATGCAACTAGCCGACGAGGGGTTCTTCAACGGGGTCACGATTCACCGGATCGTTCCGGATTTCGTGATCCAGGCCGGCCGCTCCGACAAGACGCCGGACGGCGGCCCGGGCTACACGACGGTCGATACGCCGCTCCCGGAGACGCAGTACACGAAGGGCGTCGTCGCGATGGCGAAGACGATGACTGAGGTGCCCGGAACGGGCGGGAGCGAGTTCTTCATCGTGACCGGGAACGATCTGCCGCTGCCACCGGAGTACGCCCCCGTCGGGCGCATTGTCGAGGGGATGGACGTCGTCGAGAAGATCGGCAAGCTCGGGAATGCCGAGACGCAGGAGCCGACCGAGAAGATCGTCATCGAACGGGCCGAGACCTCCGGCGCCTGATGGCGCGTGTCGCGGCGGTGATCCTCGCCGCCGGAGAGGGATCGAGGTTCGGGGGCCCGAAGCAGCGTCTCCTCCTCCCTGACGTCCTGGCTGCGGTCCGGTCGAGCTCGGTGGGCGAGCTCGTGGTCGTCGCCGGAGCTCACCCGGTCGACGTGGACGCCCGGGTGGTCACCTGCTCCGAGTGGGAGCGCGGGATGGGGGCGTCGCTTCGCTGCGGCCTGCGCGCGCTCGCGCCGGAGGTCGACGCGGCCGTCGTCGTGTTGGCCGACGGCCCGAATCTCTCACCTGACGCCGTCGACCGCGTGATCGACGCCTGGCGCGGCGGCGCCGGCGACGTCGTCGCCGCCTCGTACGGCGGCAATCGGGGTCACCCGGTCGTGATCGGACGAGCGCGTTGGACCGAGATCCCCGACGAGGGTGCCAGGGCGCTCGAGCCCGTCCTGGTCGCGTGCGACGACCTCGGCCATCCGGGCGACGTCGATTTCGCCCACGAGCTTCCCGAAAGGTTGCGCTAGAGCGGCGTTCTGAGGGCCCGCAGCTTCGCCTTCAGCTCGGGCGGCATCGGCTCGGCGGCGGCGAGTCGCACGAAGCGGCGGAACTCGGCCTCGAAGCGGTAGCGCCGTCGGCAGTACTCGCACGTATCGAGATGCACCTCGGCCTCGAGCCGCTCGTCTTCGCTCAGGACGCGGTCCAGGTAGGGCTGCATCATCTGCTCGCACTTGTCGCAGGGATCGAAGACGTAACCGCTCACGCGCTCTCCTCCACCGCTTCCGCCAGCGACCCTTTGAGCATACGCCGACCACGATGCAGACGCGACATGACGGTGCCGATCGGGATCCCGAGAATCTCGGCGGCGTCGCTGTAGGTGAAGTCCGCGAGATCGACCAGGAGCACGACGTCGCGGAAGTCGTGCGGGAGCTCGGCGAGTGCCGTGACGGCGTCGTTCTGGGAGAGGCGCTCCACGACCCTCCGCTCGTCCGGGTTGCCGTCGGTGGTCGACTCCTCGAGCTTGTTGTAGAGGAAGTAGTCGGTCTCCTCGAGCGGTTGTGTGTCGGGCGAGCGCTGGGTCTTGCGGCCTCGGTCGATGTTGAGGTTCGTGAGGATCCGGAACAGCCAGGCGCGCAGGTTCGTCCCGGGCTCGAAGGAGCGCCAGGCGCGGAAGGCGCGAGCGTAGGCCTCCTGAACGAGGTCCTCGGCTTCCTCCCGGGAGCCGGAGAGGCGCCTCGCCACCTGGTAGACCTGATCCGACAGTTCCAGCGCCTCCTCTTCGAAGTGCACGCGGTCGCGCGCATCGCTCGCCAGCTGCCTTGGGGAGCTCTCGGGCGTCGAGTCGCTCATGGGCTCGACCGTAGCAGCCTTACGGAGTTCGAAACGATGTGTCGTCGGCCGCTATTCCGAGAGCGACTCGGACCGCTGACGAAACCCGGCGCCGTCGAGCGCCCCGACGAGCTCGGCGCGCGAGATGCGCTCGTCGTCCCAGTGCAGCGTCACCTGGCCCATCAGGTTCGCCGTTGCGAACTCCAGGCCGTCGCGGCCCCGCAGCGCCGCGGAGAGGCGGTTGACGCACCGCTCGCACCGGATGCCGGTTACCTCGAAGGTCTCTTGCTGGACGGCCACGTGCGCGCCACGATATCGGCGCAGGCGCTTCGCGGGTCGCCTGCTGCGAGCTGGCGGGCGGCCTCGCTCGTCGTCGGATCGAGGTCCGGCGGCTCGACCGGCAGCTCGTCGACGAGGGCGGGCACGGAGACGAGACGCCCCGTCGTGGATCAGCTGTGCCTCCGATCCGAACCGAGCCGCCGCCCAGCGGTTCTGCTGGTAGATGCCGCGGTCGGCGGGCTCGGCGGCAGGGTGCTCGAGCGCCCAGCCGGCAAGGTCTCGCAGGAGCTTGACGAACGCAGCACTGACCTCGAGCGCCGTCGGCTGGTCGGGCATGCGGATCTCGAGCGTGCCGAAACGCGGGTGGAGGCGCACGTCCCACCAGAGCTGCGTGTAGTCGGAGGCCACGCCGGTGTCGACGAAGCGTCCGATCCACCGCTCCCAGTCCGCGAATGAGCCGAAGACCGGCGGGGCTCCGCTGCGCGGCAGCTGCGCCAGGATCTCCGCGCGGTTCGACGCCAGGCCGGTGAGTCGCCCGGCCAGGTAGGGCGAGTTGGCGGACAGTGCGAGCACGAGCGGCATCCACGGCAAGACCGTCTCGAGCGTGGCCAGGCACTCCTCCGGCCCCGGCATCCCGAGGTGGACGTGGATCCCGTTCACGCCCTGACGGCGGGCCGTCACTCCCGCGTACCCGACGAACTTCCGGTACCGCTGCTCGTCGACGACCTCCAGCTCCTCCGGCTCGGCAAACGGATGCGTGCCGGCCGCCGCGAGGCGCAGGCCGCGCCGCTCGAGCGCGTCGGCCGCCGTCCCGCGGAGCAGCGCGAGCGCACTGACCGCCTCCTCGACCGACCCGCAGACGTCGGTGTTCAGCTCGACGACCGAAGCATGGAGCTCGGTCTTCAGTCGTCCCGGGAGCTCGACCCCCTCCACGTCGGCCAGGAGCTGACGAACGGCAGGGACCGGCGCCAGCGACCCTCCGTCGAGGAGCATCACTTCCTCCTCGACGCCGATCGAGAGCGGCGCGCTCTCGCCGAAGTGCTGCTCGATTGTCAGCGCTCCGCCCAGGATCGGCGAGCGTAACGTCTAGCGGCGCTCGGTCGCCAAGCGGAGCCCGAGCGCGACGAGCACGACGCCCAGGACGGCGTCGAACGCGCGCTTGATCACCGGCCGGCGGAGCACGTCACCAGCCTTGGCAACCGCGAAGGCATAGGCGGCAAGCCACACGAAGGTCATCGTGCAGAAGACGAGCCCGAGGGCGAGCAGGCTGGAGAACGAGCTGCCGAACTGGGGCAGCAGGCTCGTGAAGAACACGGCCATCTTCGGATTCCCGAGGTTGCTGACGAGGCCCTGCCGAAGGGCTCGAGCCCCGGTCAGCGGTCCGCCCCCGGTGCGCTGCTCGTGGGCTCGACCGCGCCAGGCGCTGATGAGCGCCTGCGCCCCGAGATAGATCAGAAACGCGGCGCCGGCGAGCTTGAGGGCGACGAACGCAGGCTCGAATGCGACGATCAGCGCCGCGATCCCGATGCTGGTCGCGATCGCCCAGACGGCCTGGCCCGCTGAGACCCCGAGCGCGGTGAAGACGCCCGTCCGCCGATCGCCTAGCAGCGAGTTCCGGATCGTCAGCGCCGTGTCCTGGCCCGGGGTGACGATGACGAGGGCCGAGATCGCGAGGAACGCCGCGACATCCATGATCCGAATCTAGCGTCCTGCCCAGCAATACATGCCGGCTTCTGGCCCGCGATCACGCGGCGCCAGAGCCCACCCTCCTCCTTGCCGAGGCTGTCTAGCCTTGGCGCGTCCGAGTGCGGCCTCTGGCTTGGTGCTCGCGACCCAGAAACTCGGCGCCATTACTGGACAGGACACTGCGTTTGACCGACACCGACCAGGGAGGCGCTGACATGAACACCGAATCCTTCGACCTGATCGTCATCGGTGCCGGCAGTGCGGCGCGCTCGGGAGCGGGGAAGGCGTCCGAGGAGTTCGGCGCGCGCATCGCCATGATCGAACGCGTTCGCTGGGGCGGAACCTGCCCGAATGTCGCCTGCAGGCCGACGAAGGCGTACCTCGTCGCGGCCGAGCTCACTCGCGACGTCAACACACTGGCGGCGACAATCGGGGTCGAGGTCGGTCCCGCTCGGGCGAACCTGGCCCGGATCAAGGCGTGGAAGGACTCGATCCGCGCGACGCAGGAGCAGTGGCGCGAGCGCCTCGCAAAGGCCGGCTACGCGCTCTTCGACGGGGTCGCGTCATTCGAGGACGCCCACACGGTTCGCGTCGGCGACCAGCTGCTGTCGGCCGATCGCGTCCTCGTCGCCACGGGATCGCGCACGGCCGTGCCGCCGATCGACGGCCTCGACGAGATCGACTGGCTCGACCACGTCTCGGCACTCGAGCTGACCGAGCTCCCGGAATCGATGCTGGTCGTCGGCGGCGGCGCCGTCGGGCTCGAGCTCGGCCAGGCCTTCGCCCGGTACGGGTCACGGGTCACGATCGTGGACGCGGTCGACCGGATCGCCTTCCGCGACGACCGTGAGGGAGCCGCCGAGCTGGCCGCCGCCCTCGAGGACGAGGGGATCGAGCTCGTCCTGAACACCCTGGTGAAGTCAGTCCGGGCCGAGGGAGACGAGGTGGTTGCGACGCTCGCGCCGCGCGACGGCGGCAAGGAGCGCGAGCTTCGCATCTCGCGCGTCCTGCTCGCCGCGGGCCGCGTCCCGAACGTCGAGGAGCTCGAGCTCGAACGGGCCGGGATCGAGCGGACGAAGAGCGGGATCGCTGTCGACGGCCACCTGAGAACCACAGCCGAGGGGATCTGGGCGGCCGGCGACGTCACCGGCCTGGCCCAGTTCACGCCGATCGCCCAGTACCAGGCTCGCCTGGCCGTCCAGGACATGTTCACGGACGGCGCACCAGAGGCCGACTACTCGGCCCTGCCGACTGCGATCTTCACGGATCCCGAGCTGGGCGGAGTCGGCATGACCGAGGACGAGGCCCGCGAGGCGGGCCTGGACGTCGACGTCGTGAAGCATCCGCTCGCGAGCGTCACGCGCGCGCAGTACACCGGGTCGAAGCGCGGCCTCTACAAGATCGTCTTCGAGACCGGATCGCGACGGGTGCTCGGTGTGCACGTGGTCAACCGCGCGGCGAGCGAGATCGTCCAGGGGCTAGCCCTCCCACTGAAGCTCGGTGCGACCGTCGACGACCTCGCCAACGTCCACCACACGTACCCGAGCCTCGGCGAGGGGGTGAAGGCGGCGGCCGAGCAGGCCGCCGTGGCTACCCCAGCGTGACCTCGAAGCTCAGCTTCTCGTCGCCGCGGTACGCCTCGATCGTCACTTCGTCACCCGGCTTCCTCGCCGACATCGCCTCCCGAAGCCCCTCCGGCGTCTGCACAGGTTTGCCGTCCACCTCGACGATGATGTCGCCGCCCAGTCGGTAGCTCTCGCCGGCGACCACCACCTCGTCGGTGCCCGCGCGAATCCCCGCCCGGCCGGCCCCGCCCGCTTCCTGGACGGAAACGACGATGAGCCCGCGCTCGACCGGCAGGTCGAACAGGCGGGACATATCGCCGTCGAGCGGCTGTGCCTCGACCCCGAGGGAGGCATGGTCGATGCGGCCACGGTCGATCAGCTGCGACGTGACGTCGCGAACGGTGTTGATCGGAACGGCGAAGCCGCTTCCACCGGCTCGGGCCGTCGCGACGCCGATCACCCGCCCAGTCGGGGCGATCAACGGGCCGCCCGAGCTCCCGCTGGAGATCGAGGCGTCCGTCTGAATGACGTCGCCGAGTGCGCTGACGATCCCGGCAGTGACTATTCGCTCCAGGCCTCGCGGATTCCCGATCGCGACGACCGAGTCGCCGACCTTCACGCGGTCCGAGTCGCCCAGCCGAAGCGGCTTCAGCGCGCGGGCGTCGACGTCGACCTTCAGCACCGCCAGGTGCGTCGAAGGGTCGGAGCCGACGAGCCGCGCCACGACGCTGTCGCGGTTCGTGAAGCTGACCTCGATCGGGTCGGCGCCCTCGACGACGTGGAAGTTCGTGAGGATGTGGCCGGCCTTGTCGATCACGAATCCAGAGCCGAGCGCCCGGGCGTTCGTCGTGATCTGGACGACGCCGCGCGCGCTCTGGCCGTAGATCTGGTTGATGCTCGACCGCTTCGTCTCCGCGAACGAGACGGGCGCGGCGGATTGCGGGGCCGCAATCGTGTTGACCACCGTGGACTCGTCGTCGAAGACGCCTGTGACCTCGGCACCCGCGAGCGCAACCCCGCCACCCACCACTGACGCGATGAGCAGCGGGGCTACGCCACTCAGTGCGCGGGGAGGTCTCAGCACATGATTCCTTCTAACACTCCGCGCGTTGAACGCGGGTTCACCTGGGTTAACCCGTCGTTGCGATGTGTTAAGGAGTGTTCAGCCGCAGGGCGGCGTCTCGAACCTGCTCGCGCGTGACCCACTCGGCGAAGAACGGCTCGATGATCTGGTAGGCGCCGCCCGCATCGCGGCCGACGACCTCTTCCTTCACGAGCTGCCCGATCGCCCGTTGCACGTGGCTGGCTGAAGGCAGGCCGTGCCGAGCCCGGTAGTCCTCGCCGTAGGCGCGGGACGGCTCTTCCGCGAGCGCGATCATGAGCAGCCGCTCGTTGTGCGTGGCGTCCTCCCAGATCTTCGCGAAGTGGTTGTGCTCCGACCGAAGGACCTCGGTGACTGCCGACTCCACATCGTCGAGGCTCGCGAAGTGCCCGGTCGGGATGCGACCCCAGATGAAGTAGGCGAGCTCCTGGGTGCCGTAGGGATGGCCGCCGGTCACACCGAGCAGACGATTGAGCGCGTCGTCGCGGATCCCCCGGTCCGTGTCGTCGAACCTCTTTCGGATGTACGCGGCGAACTTGGCGGGCGCGATCGGCCCGATCTCGACGCGCTTCGCGCTTCGCCAGAACGGCTCGTTCCTGTCGTTGAAGATCGTCTCGAGCACGTGGCGCTTGCTGCCCAGGTAGATGTGCGCGACCTCGGGCTGCGTCTGGAAGACCGCCCGCATCAGGTTCGGGAACTGCGGGTCGAGCCGAAGCACTTCCTGGAACTCGTCGAAGACGAGCGCCACGCGTCGCTTGCGCTCGGCGCCGATCCTGCCGGGGAGCTCGAGCAACCGCTCGATCGTGTCGTCGATGGCGGGCCCGCGCCGGCGTCCCGGCTCGAAGCTGAAGCGGAGACTGGCATCCTCAGGGTCGACCTCGATCGTCGGCGTGACACGAAGTCCGCGAAAGAGCGACGCTGCCCGCTCGACCGCTTGCCCGACCGGGGACGCAAGGTCTTCCCAGATGCTCTTGGCGAGCGCCCCGGCGAAGCGCTCCTTCGTCGGCGTCTTCATCAGGTCGACGTACGCGACGAGGACGTCGTTCGCGAGCGCCTGCTGAGCGGCGCGAAGCACGAGGGAGGACTTGCCGTATCGCCGCGGGGCGAACACGAGCACGTCCTGGCCGTTGCGGATGTCCGCGGTGAGCTCCTTCAGCTCGTCTTCGCGATCGGTGAAGGCCTCGTCGAGCGCGAGCGCGCCGAAGATGAAGGGGTTGAGGTCGGTATACACCCTTGTATTATACAAGCGTGTATCACGACCGGAGCCTCAGCTCAGAGGCGGATATACAGCGCCGTATTATACGATTCTGTATACCAGCGCACGAAGGCGAACGGCCGATGTTCGTGCGCGGCGATTTTCCCGCGGACGATGTCGATGAAGAACCGGCGTCCCGTCGTGCGGTCAGCGAGACGGTGATGCGATCGCCGCTCGAGACGACGTCGACTAGTCGCTTTCGGATCGGCTAGCGCGACGCTGGTGGCGCAGGCGCGCCCTGCTTCATCGCCGTCGAGCACGTCCATGGCACCGACGCGCGCGAACGTCGAGAGCTCGCGGGCGGCGGCCCGCTCCTCGGAAGCGGCGGACGCGCTCCGTCAGCGGGATCTCGAGTGGCCCGTGCCAGTTAAAGCGCGGTAACCGTTCCTGCCCTGACCGGAGGCCGAACTCGCAGGCGTCGAACGGCGGCGAATGGGCGCGGCGTCTGCCCGCGGCGGAAGTGCCCGAGAAGCCGGATGGTGACGCGGCCAGCGAAACGGGATCGAGAAGCCGCCTGATGGATCGGTCGGCCCGCGGATCCTGATGCAGCCAGCGTGATCTAGCTGTGAACCATCGCCCGACGACTCCGTTCATGAAGCTGTCGTGTCGAAGACGGGCAGCGCCCGAACTGATAGATCCGCACCGTGACGCCGTCGCCCGTCGCGGTCTGCACCGACTTCGCGCCGCGCTTGACGATCGGGCGTGGGCGGACCCGGCTGCCGCCGCTGACGACGGCCTCGTGCTGCGCTGGCGGCTTCGACCTCACGCGCGATCTCGGGCGAGATCGCAGCCGACTGGGGGGAGGAACGCGGCGTCGCCGACGGGACGTGAGCGCCACGGCGGCAGCGAGCACGCTCGCGAACCTGATCGTGCGTCGATCGAGGACGTACGATGCCGCCGGTTCGTAGCGAATCCGGTCTCCACCGAGTTGATCCGCATTGAACCCTCAGGTACGTCGGCGCCCTCGTGGGCGATCAACGCCAGCATCGGTGAGAGCTCCTTCGCCTCGGTGAGCAGCACGTATGGCTTCTGGTCGTTGCGAAAGCGGACGCCAAGATGTTGCCTCCGTAGAAGAGCAAGACTGCGCGCGCCGTCCAGGATCGCGTCGTAGATCATGTAGCGCTCCTCAAGCCGGGTCGGGAGGACGAACTCCCCTCCCGGTCCGGAGCTTCCAGCTGGCGCAGACCTCCCAGCGTCGTCCACACCCGCGATTGCGCGTAGATCGAGGCGACGGTGTCCGTCGAGATCCCGACCTCATGAACATCGGTGTACGTGTCGTCGACCGCGACCGGGTAGTGGTCGACCCCGTGGAGTCAGTGCCGCGCTGCATACCCGCATCTCGGAGCTGGCTCCGATACCGGTTGACGAGCGAGACATAGCGCTCTGCCTCCTGACGCGCCGAGAGCTAGCCTCGGCGGCGTGAGCCAGTCGCTCTGTCACCCGTGCCGCCGAGGCGCCAGACCTGGTGAACGCCGCGCTTGGGGTCGTACCAGACCTCGGACTCGGCGATCAGCGGCGTGACCTCGCCAGTAGTGAGATCGACGAGATCGGAGCCGTGGTCGCCGCGGCTCGACGACGTGCAATCACCGAGCCGTCGCCGATCGCGGCGAGCGCTCGGTCGAGCACCGAGGACGGACGACTCGCTTTGCGAAGGGCCAGGCGAGTGCGAGCGACCGCCACGACGCACGCCGCGCGAGCAGCGGCAGATCGAGGCCAAGCGCTCGGAAGTGCCGCGATCGATCTCGCTGCGCATCGGCGAGCACGCGCTCCCAGTCGCCCTCGACCTGCGAGGGGAACGAGCTCGTCGAAGGCCCGCTCGACCGCTCATTGCTCCTCCTCCAAGGAGCGCCTGAGCGTCGCGTGCGCTTGATGGAGGCTCGCGGCCACCGTCCCCGGCGTAACGCCGAGCGCATCCGCGATCGACGCGATAGTCGAGGTCGGCGTAGTAGCGGAGGAAGAGCGCGAGCCGCTGCCGCTCGGGCAGTGCGGCGACGAGCGCGCGCAGATCGCCGTTCGGCGGCGTCGGATGACGGCTCTGCCTCCTGGAGCGGCGACTGCCGAGGCCAGAAACGGTCGCTGCGCCGACGGCGGGCGGCGTTGACGACGATCCGCCAGAGCCAGCCCTCCAGCGACTCGCCCCGGAATCGCCGGCGATGACGGACGGCACGGACGAAGCCGTCGTGCACCGCGTCGCGGGCGAGGTCGGCATCGCCGACGATCGCCGTGGCCACGCGAAGGAAAACGCTGTAGCGCGTCCGGTACATCTGCTCGATCTCGTCCAGGACCGCGTCGGGTTCCGCGCGGCTCATGGACACATGATCCGCGAGCTCGCCATTTTCTTTAGCTACAACCAGACGCACGAATGTTCACCACGATCTTCCCGATCATCACCACCAAGGATCTCGCGGCGGCGCTCGCTTTCTACCGCGACCTGCTCGGTGCGACGGTGAGCTACGAGTTCCCGGGCCCGGACGGCGAGCCGGCGTACGTCGGGCTCGAGCTCGGGCCGGGCGAGCTGGGGATCGGACGCGATCTCACCTCAACCGCAGGGCCGAGTGAGCGCTTCAGCCTCTGGGTCTACACGGACGATTGCGACGCTGCGATCGAACGCCTGCGCTCGGCCGGCGTGAAGATCGTCGAGGAGCCGACCGACCAGCCGTGGGGGGAGCGCGTGGCGCGCGTCCTCGACCCAGACGGCAACACGGTCATCGTCGGCCAGCGCTCTTAGGCGGCCGGCAGCGTGAAGTTCACGCGGGCGCCGCCGCCCGGGCGGCTCTCCGCCCAGATCCGGCCGCCTTGCGCCTCGACGAGGCCGCGCGCGATCGCGAGGCCGAGACCCGCTCCGCCACTCGACCGCGCTCGGTCGCCGCGCCAGAAGCGGTCGAACATCCGCCGGAGCGACTCCTGGGCGATGCCCTCGCCCGTGTCCTCGACGGTGACGCGCACCTCGTCCACGCCGGGCTCGACGAGGACCGCGACCGCTCCGTCGGACGGCGTGTGCCGCAGCGCGTTCGTCAGCAGGTTGAAGAGCACCCGCTCGACCTTCTCAGGGGCGCAGTGGGCCGCTGCCCCGCCGTTCACGCGGGCCTCGAGGCGGATCTGCCGCGCCTCGGCCTCGGCCTCCACGCCGCGAAGACACGCCTCGACCACAGGCGTGAGCGGCGCATCGCGAAGCTCGAGCGTCAGGACGCCGGCGTCGATCCGGGCGAGCTCGAACAGATCGTCGATCAGCCGTCCCAGGGTCTCCACCTGCTCCCGCATGGCGGGCAGGTAGCGATCGGGCGGCGCGAGCCCGTCCTCGAGCGCCTCGAGCATCGCCTGGAGCGACGCGAGCGGCGTCCGGAGGTCGTGGCTCGCCCACGCCACGAGCTGGCGCCGGGCGTCGAACAGCTCCTCGAGGTTCGCCGCCGTCTCGTTCAGGGACCGGGCAAGCCCGGCCAGCTCGCGTGCGCCGTCAGGCTTCGCCCGGGCAGCCAGGTCCCCTCTCGCCAGCGCAGTCGAGGTCGCCTCGAGCTCCTCGATCGGCCTCACGATCGAGCGGCCGAGGAGGAGCGCTCCGACGAGGGCGGCCGTCGCGGACGCGGCCGCCACGCCGAGCACCGTCAGGTCGTGGCCCGATTCGAACATCACGACGCCGGAGAGGACGACGGCGGCCAGCGGCAGGACGACGGCGAGGAGTGCGAGGCCGACGAGCTGAAGGCGAAGCGTCGGCAGCTTCCTCAGCAGGAGCGTCACGGCGAGGCCCGCGCCCAGTGTCGCCGCGGCGACGAGAACGGCGAAGAGGATCACGACGCGAAGCGGTAGCCGACGCCCCAGACCGTCTGGAGGAACCGCGGGTGGGAGGGGTCGTCCTCGATCTTCTCGCGGAGCCGGCGGATGTGCACTGTGACGGTGCCCGTGTCGAGCGCCGTCGAGTAGCCCCAGACGCGGCTCATGAGCTGGTCGCGGGAGAAGACGTGGAGCGGATGGCTCGCGAGGAACTGGAGCAGGTCGAACTCCTTCGCAGTCAACTGGAGCGGAAGTACCCGCCTTCTTGACCTCACGCGTGCTCGGCACGAGCTCGAGGTCGCCGAAGCTGATTCGCTCGGCCGGCAGAACGGTCGGCTCAGCGCGGCGGAGCACGCTGCGAACACGGGCGACGAGCTCTCTGGGGGAGAACGGCTTCGTGACGTAGTCGTCGGCCCCGAGCTCGAGCCCGACGATTCGATCGGCCTCCTCGCCGCGGGCGGTGAGCATGATCACCGGGCAGCTGGGAGCTCGACCTGATCCAGCGGCAGAGCGCAAGGCCGTCCGTCCCCGGGATCATCAGATCGAGGACGACCAGGTTGGGCGCCTCCCGCTCGACGAGCTCACGCGCCCGGTTGCCGTCGGCCGCCTCCAGGGTGCGGTAGCCCTCGCGCTTCAGGTAGCGCGCCACGACTTCGCGGACGATCGGCTCGTCGTCCACGACCAGAACGGTCGTCATGCGGCGAATTCTCGGCCGTCGAAGGTTGCGCAACGGTTAAATCATGCCGCCCGGAAGCGAGTTCACCGACTGTTAAGACGGACGTAAGTCGGTCGCAAGGTCTGCCTCGTACGGTGCCCGCCGCCTCCAACGAAAGGAGATGTCGGATGCACTTGATCAGACAGGTGTTCCTCGCGGCCGTGCTCGCGGCCGTGGCGCTCGTCTTCGTCGCGTCGGCGGCGGCGGACGGCAACCGGAGCCGAGGTGCCGTGTACACGCTGACGAATGCGGCGAATGGCAACGCCGTCGCCGTCTTCGAACGAGCCGCGAACGGCACGCTCACGCCGGACGGAACCGTCTCGACCGGCGGCCTCGGGACGGGCAGTGGTCTCGGCTCCCAGGGCGCGATCGTGCTCGACGACGACCGGTTGTTCGCGGTCAACGCCGGGAGCAACACGATCTCGTCCCTCGAGGTCGACGACGGCGAGGTCGAGCTCGAGGACGTCGCGTCGTCGCGCGGGGTCAGGCCGATCAGCGTCACCGTTCACGGCCCCGTGCTCTACGTCCTGAACGCCGGCAACGCGACGACCCCGGCGTCGATCGCCGGGTTCCTCGTCGTTCCGGGGCGAGCTGATCCCGCTGCCGGGGTCGAGCCGCCCGCTCAGCACCGCGTCCCCGGACCCGGCGCAGATCGAGTTCACGCCTGACGGCCGCGTGCTCGTGGTCACCGAGAAGGCGACGAACCGCATCACCACGTACCGGGTCTTCTTCGGGTTTGCGAGCGGGCCGTCTTCGGTCCCGTCCGCAGGTGAGACGCCGTTCGGCTTCGCGTTCGACCCACGAGGACGGCTGATCGTGTCCGAGGCGTTCGGCGGCGCGCCGGACGCGAGCGTCATGTCCTCCTATCGCGTGAGCCGCAGCGGCGCGGTCTCGGTGATCGATCCGGAGGTCGCCGACGACGGAGACGGCGGCCTGCTGGGTCGTCGTGACGAAGGACGGCCGGTACACCTACGCGACGAACACCGGCAGCAACTCGATCTCCGGGTACAGCGATCGGCCGTGACGGAGGGCTCACCCTCCTCGATGCGGACGGGCGGACGGCGGAGACCGGAGCGACTCCGATCGATGCCGCGCTGTCGCGCTCGAGCCGCTTCCTCTACGAGCTGAGCTCGGGAGTGCCTGAGATCGGAGCGTTCGAGGTCAACTCCGACGGCAGCCTCGACTCGCTCGGCGCTGTCGGCGGCCTTCCGGCCGGCTCCGTCGGCCTAGCCGCAACGTAGACGAACATCGGACGCGTCCGGGGGCGGGGCCACCCGCCTCCGGGCGCTACTGCTCCGGATGCGAGGCGTCGGTGAACTCGCGGAACTCGCCGGTGATGAGGTACGCGGTCTGCTCGCCGATGTCGACGGCGTGGTCGCCGATCCGCTCGAGACACCGGGAGACGACGATCATCCGCATACCCCACTCGCGGAGCTCCGGGATCGGCTCCGAAGTCGAGGATGTGCTCGACGACACGCCGGTTGGCGCGATCGATCAGCTCGTCGAGGTCGACGAGGGTTTCGGCGCCGGCGAGGTCGCGCTCGGCGAACGACCTCATCGCGACGCGGATCATCTCCTCGGCGCGGCTCCCCATCTCCTCGAAGGCCTCGACGAGCGCCTCGTCCGTCGGGAGGTCCGCCGACAGCTTCGTCAGCTTCGAGATCGTCACGCACAGGTCGGCCATGCGCTCGAGCCCGAGATTGTTGTGCAGGATCGCGAGCACGAGGCGTAGGTCGACCGCGACCGGCGTCTGCCTGGCGAGAAGCTGCTCGATGCCCTGTCCGATCGAGAGGTAGCGGTCGTCGACCTCGTCGTCGAACGCGATCACCTCGTCGGCGAGCTCGGCGTCCTGTTGCTCGAGCGCATTCAGAGCACCCCGCAGCGAGCGGAGGACCAGATCGGATTCCTCCTGGAGATGAGCCTCGAGGCGGTTCAGTTCCTCCTGGAACGACAGCCGCACACCGGTTGTTCTAGCCAAATCGCCCCGTAACGTAATCCTCGGTTCGCTTGTCCGAGGGCTGGGTGAAGATCTTCGAGGTCGAGTCGTACTCGACGAGGAGCCCGACCCGCTCTCCCTCTCCCGCGCGCGTGACGCTGAAGAAGGCGGTCATGTCGGCGACCCGTGCGGCCTGCTGCATGTTGTGCGTGACGACGACGATCGTGTACTCGCGCTTGAGCTCGTGCATCAGGTCCTCGATCCGGGTGGTCGCGATCGGGTCGAGCGCCGAGGCCGGCTCATCCATCAGGATCACTTCCGGCTCGACGGCCAGGGCGCGCGCGATGCAGAGTCGCTGCTGCTGCCCGCCCGAGAGGCTGAGCGCGCTCGCCTTCAGCCGGCCCTTGACCTCGTCCCAGAGCGCGGCTTGATTGAGCGCCTTCTCGACCCGGTCGTCGAGCGCGTCGGTCATCCCGAGCACGCGCGGGCCGAAGGCGACGTTGTCGTAGATCGACTTCGGGAACGGGTTCGGCTTCTGGAAGACCATGCCGATCCGCTTGCGGACCTCCACCGGATCGACGTGCGAGCCGTAGAGGTCCTCGCCGTGGTAGAGGATCGTCCCCTCGACCTTCGCACCGGGGATCAGGTCGTTCAAGTGGTTGAAGCAGCGGATGAACGTGCTCTTGCCGCAGCCCGACGGGCCGATGAACGCCGTCACGAAGTTGCGGTAGACCTCGAGCGAAACGTCCTGGATCGCCTTGTTGCCGTTGTACGAGACGCCGAGGTCCTTGACGTCGAAGACGACCTCGCGGAACTCCTTCGGCGGGAGCTGCTGATCGCGTTCGGCGAGGTTGACGCTCACATCGGTCATTTTGACTGACATGGAGTGGTTACCACCTTCTCTCGTAGCGGTTGCGGAGCCAGATCGCGAAGGCGTTCAGCGTCAGCAGGATCCCGAGCAGGACGATGATCGCCGAGGCCGCGAGCGTGCGGAACTCCTCCTGCGGTCGCGCGATCCACTGGTAGATCTGCACGGGCAGCGCCGTGAACTCACCCATGATCGTCGGGTTGAACGCCACGTAGGTGAGTGCGCCGACGAGGAGCAGCGGCGCGGTCTCGCCAAGGCCGCGTGAGAGCGCCAGGATCGACCCGGTCGCGATGCCCGGCGTCGCCGCCGGCAGCACCTGCCGCCAGACGACCTGCCACTTCGTCGACCCGAGCGCGTAGGCACCATCGCGGATCGAGCCCGGCACAGCACGGATCGCCTCGCGTGCGGCGATGATCACGGTCGGCAGTACGAGCAGCGTCAGGATCATCGCGCCGGCCAGCAGGACGCGGCCCAGTCCGATCCCGCGCACGAGGAAGGCGAGGCCGAGGATCCCGTAGACGATCGAGGGAACGGCGGCGAGGTTCTGGATGTTGACCTCGAGCAGGCGGTTGTACCAGCGGTCGCGGTTCGCGTACTCCTCGAGGTAGATCGCCGTGCCGACGCCGAGCGGCACGGTGAAGATCAGCAAGAGGATGCCGAGGTAAATCGTCGCGATGATCGCCGGCTCGGCGCCCGAGATCAGCGGGTCGGTCGACGGCGGCTCGAAGAAGAGCACGGCGTCGACCCACTTGTAGCCGTCCTTGAAGACCTGCAGGAGCAACGCGCCGAGCATCAGGAAGCCGATCGCCAGCGACAGCCAGAGGAAGCCCTGGAAGATTCGGCCGGCCCACAGGCTTCGCTGCGACGACCGTGAGAGCGCGTCCGGGGCGATGCTCACTACTCGTACACCTCTCGGTACTTGCGGACGAGGCGGATCGAGATCAGGTTCATGATCAGCGTCGCCACGAAGAGCGCGGCGCCGACGGCGAAGATCGTCTTGTACTCGATCGACCCGGTCGGGACGTCGCCCTGGCCGGTCGCCGCAATGAAGGCGGTCATGGTCTGGACGGCCTCGAACGGGTTCCAGGTGAGGTTCGGCTGGCCGCCGGCGGCGATCAGCACGATCATCGTCTCGCCGACAGCGCGGGAAATGCCGAGCACGAAGGAGGCGATGATCCCGGAGATTGCTGCCGGGACGACGATGCGCGTCGCGACCTGGTACCTGGTCGAGCCCAACGCGTAGGCACCGTCGCGCAGGTCTCGCGGGACCGCCGCCATCGCATCCTCGGAGACGGACGCCACGGTCGGGAGCAGCATCACGCCCATGACGAGCCCGGCGCTCAAGGCGCTGAAGACTCCGACGTTCAGGCCGATGTCCTGGAGCAATGGGCTCACGAACGTGAGCGCGAAGTAGCCGTAGACGACCGTCGGGATGCCGGCCAGCACCTCGAGCGCGGGCTTGAGCGTCTTCCGCGTGCGCGCCCGTGCGTACTCACTGAGGTAGATCGCCGCGCCGAGCCCGAAGGGGATGCAGACGAGACTGGCGCAGAGGACAACCAGCATCGTGCCCGCGACGAGCGGCAGGACGCCGAAGGACGACGGCGTGAACAGCGGCGTCCACTCCGTGCCGGTCAGGAAGTCGACGATCGAGATCTCACCAAAGAACTCGATCGCCGGCTCGAACAGCGCGATGACGATCCCGACCGTCGTCGCCACCGAGACGAGAGCGCAGAGGGCGAGGACGACCTTGACGACGTCCTCGCCCCAGCGCCGGCGAGAGGCGCGAAGCCGGAGCGGCTGTGGTGCTGCTACGTCTCTGGTCGCCACTCCGGCTTCCGATGCCTCCTAGTAGTTCGCCCGGTTCTTGATCGCAGTGTTGTACTGCCGCTTGGCCTTGGCGAGCTGCTGCTTCGTCAGCGGCACGATCTTGGCCGAACGGGAGATTGCCTTCTCGTTGAGGATCATGTGCCGGATGAACGCGGCGACGACGTTCCGCTTGAAGGCCTTCTTCTTCGCGTAGACGAAGAGACCACGCGACAGCGGCTTGTAGGAGCGATTCTGAACGCTCGCGACACTCGGCCTGACGCAGCCGCTGCCGGTGTTGACCGACAGCACCTTCAGGCGGCTCGTGTTCTCGAGGTAGTAGGAGAGCCCGAAGTAGCCGAGGCCGCCGCGCTCACCGGCGACGCCGCGGACGAGCACGTTGTCGTCTTCCGACGCCGAGTAGTCCGATCGGCTGCGGCGAGCCGTACCGTTGACCTTCTCGGTGAAGAACTCGAACGTTCCCGAGTCGGTGCCCGGGCCGAAGAGCCGAAGCGGCACGTTCGGGAAGCCCGAGCGAACCTGGCTCCAGTTGTTGACGTTCGACCCACGATCCCAGATGCGCTTCAACTCGTCGGTCGTGAGGCAGTTGGCCCAGGTGTTCTCCCTGTTCACGACGAGCGAGATGCCGTCGTTGGCAACAAGAAACTGGATATAGCCGATGCCGGCGGCGTGGCAACGAGCGGCTTCGGACAGCCGGATCGGCCGCGAGGCGTTCGACAGATCGGTCTCGTTCTTGCAGAACCGCTCGAAGCCACCGCCCGTTCCGGAGACTCCGACGGTCACCCGCGCACCGCGGTGCTGGCGCTGAAAGCTCTCGGCTGCGGCCTGGGCGAACGGCGCCACGGTGCTCGAGCCGTCAGAAGTCACCGATCCTCGGATCGCGGCGGCGGTGACGGTCGTCGCAGTCACGAGCGCGATGCACGCACCCACAAGCACAAGCTTGTATGTCCTTCTCATTTCCTCCCCTTCGTCGCAGTAGGTGTCGCAGACTGCTGTTCGAGCAGCAGCCCAGTGTCGGAAGTTGGACGATCGGCGTGGGTAGAAAGCATGTGAACGTTTGGCTGCGATCTGGTGAAGCGGGACACCTCTATTCTTCGCCTTCGGCGCCTTCTTCGACTCCGACCCCGCCGCTTTCGAGGACCGTGTGTGCGCGGTCGAGCTGCTCGGCGGTCATCGGCACGAACTTCGACGCCCGCGCGAGCCGAGGCTGGTTGTCGAGGAGGTAGGTCAGGAACGGGTCGATCGCCGGCTTGTCTTCCAGGGCGTCTTCGCGCACGTACGTGAAGAGCGGCCGTGAGAGCGGCTTGTACTCGCCGCTCTGGACGGTCTGGACACTCGGCTCGACACACCCGCCGCCGCCGTCGACCCCCACCGCCTTCACCTTCCCTTCGTTCTCGAGCAGGTACGAGAGCCCGAAGTACCCGAGAGCGCCGCGGTCCCCGCCGACGCCCTGCACCGTGACGTTGTCGTCCTCGGTGGCCGTGTAGTCGCTCCGGCTCGAACCCTCCTCTCCGACGATTGCCTCGGTGAAGTAGTCGAACGTGCCCGAGTCCGTGCCGGCGCCGAAGAGGTCGAGCTCCTCGTTCGGGAAGCTCGGATCGAGGTCCCGCCAGCTGCGGATGTCCGACCCGGGCGCCCAGATCCGCTTCAGTTGCTCGACGGTGAGGCACGACGCCCAATCGTTCTCCGGGTTCACCACGATCGCGATGCCGTCGTTCGCGACCTGGAGGTCGAAGAAGCGGATGCTGTTCTTCTCGCAGAGCGCCTCGCTCCTCGTCCTGGATCGGCCGCGAGGCGTTCGAGAGGTCGGTCTCGCCGCGGCAGAAGCGCTCGAATCCTCCGCCGGTCCCGGCCACGCCGACGGTGATGCGCACACCGGGGTTCTCCTTGCGGAACTGCTCTGCGGCGTACGTCATGAGCGGCGCGACGGTGCTCGAGCCGTCGATCGCGATCCGGCCGGTCACGGCCTCTTCCTCGAAGCCGCCGAGCGGGTCTTCCTCGGTCGTCACCGGAGGTGCGGAGCTCGGTCGCTCCCGCCCGCAGGCCGGAAGGACGAGCAGGCACAGCAAGATGAGAGCGACGAGGCGCACCCCGCGGCATTGTTCGTCGGAGCGCGGTCGTGAGGTGGTGAACGTCTGGTAACGGACCGGTGAATGCCCTAGCGCTCTGGAAAGCGGGCCGTGATCGTTAGGCCGTGGCCGGGCGTCTTCGTCGCCTCCACCGTCCCGTCTGCGGCGGCGGTGATGTGCTTGACGACCGCCAGGCCCAGCCCGGTGCCCCGCGATCCGCGCGCGCGGTCCGAGCGGTAGAAGCGCTCGAAGAGGCGTGGCAGGTCTTCGTCGGTGACTCCGACGCCGTCGTCGGCGGCTCGCAGCTCACCCGGTGCGACGGTGACGGTGAAGGACGAGCCGGGGCCTGCGTAGTGGATCGCGTTCCGTGCCAGGTTCCCGACCAGCACCTCGAGCATTCGCGGACGCAGGGGCACCTCCGCGTTGGGGTCCCCTCCCGCTCGGAGCGTGACACCGGCGCGGTCGGCCGTCTCACGAAGCTCCTGGAAGACCTGCTCGACGACGGGCAGCGTCTTGGTCGTCCCGAGGGCGACGACGGCACGCCCCGTCTCGAGCTCGCTGAGGAAGAGCACGTCGTCGATCAGCTCGCGGATGTTCTCGACCTCGGTCCGCGACTGCTCGATCAGCGGCGCGGGGTCCTCGCCGGGCAACGCCGCGGTCTCGAGCAGCGCGAGCAGCCGGGCGAGCGGCGTCCGCAGCTCGTGCGAGACCGAGGCCGTGAAGCCCGCGCGGAGCTCCTCGTAAGCCGCCAGCTCCCCGGGCGGGCTCAGGTAGAGAATCGTCTCGCGGTCGCCGTCGACCTCGTACGAGACGCGCAGCGGCTCGTGCCGGCTCGCGCCTTCGAGGTACTCGGCGGGCACCGGCGTGCCCTCGGCAATCCCGTCCAGGCCCTCCCGTGCCCTTCTGCTCGCGGCGATCACCCGGTCATCGGCGTCGAGCACGAGCATCATCTCTCGGCTCTCCTCGACGAGCTTGCGCGCCCGCTCGGCCTCGATGCGGAGAGGTCGTCCGTCTTCGGGAGAGACCTCGCGGGATCGCGCGAACGGCCACTTCATAATCCACCCCGAGTATGGCGAAGGTCCTGATCGTCGAGGACGACGAAGTCATTGCCGAGGGGATGGCGCGCCACCTCTCGGAGGCTGGGTTCGAGTCGATCCGCGTCCCGAACGGCACCCAGGGACTGGCACGGCTTCGCTTCGAACGCCCCGACGTCTGCGTCGTCGACCTGATGCTCCCCGGGACCGACGGCTGGCGCCTGATCGAGAGCGCGCGCAGTGAGGGCATCGGCACGCCGATCGTCGTCGTGTCCGCGCGCGGGACCGAGCACGATCGCGTCCACGCGCTCGAGATCGGTGCCGACGACTACCTCGTCAAGCCGTTCTCGATGAAGGAGCTGGTCGCCAGGGTGCAGGCGAACGCTCGCCGCGGGCCGCGGGCCGAGCAGGTCGAACGCGGCGAGGCGATCGAGATCGAGGAGCTGCGAATCGATCCCCGCGAGGTGCAGGCGTTCGTCCACGGCGAGAGCGCCGCGCTGACGCCGACGGAGTTCCGCCTGCTCTACGCGCTCGCGCTCGAGACCGGACGCGTCGTCACGCGGGACGAGCTCCTCCAACGGGTCTGGGGCCGGCGCGAGACCCATCGTGACCGCACCGTCGACGTGTTCGTCCGCAAGCTACGGGAGAAGATCGACCGCAGGTCGCGCGACCACAGCTTCATCCAGACGCGTTACGGCGTCGGATACAAGCTCGAAGCGCAGCAGAAATAGCTTCTTAGCCCGCTCTCAGAACCGTGGTGTAAAAGTGGTGAGCGACCCTCGGGAGGCTGATTTGGAAAGCACACTTACGGATCAATGATCGTCGCCCTCGTCGCCCATCGCAGGACTCCGACCAACGCCGCGCTGGCCGCGCGCCCAGGCGTGGAAGTGCTCTCGCCTGCTCAGGCGCTGCGCGCGCTGACCGCGGGTGACGTCGCGATCGGCCGGCTCGACGTCGCCGAGCGGCTCGACGGCATCGAGGTCGGGCTCTGGGAGCTCGCGCGGCTCGAGGGCGAGGGCGTCCGCGTCCTCAACCGGCCCGGGACGCTCGTCGCCGCGCACGACAAGCTGGCCACGTCGCGCGCCCTGGCGGCAGCCGGTGTCCCCCATCCCCAGACGGCCCACATCACCGCCCCGTCGCTCGGGATCCCGCTCCAGCCGCCCGTGGTCGTCAAGCCCCGCTTCGGCAGCTGGGGTCGCGACGTCGTCCTCTGCGAGGACGTGGCCGCGCTCCGTCGGTGCCTGGCCGAGGACTGCGGCCGCCCCTGGTTTCACAGTCACGGCGCGCTCGTCCAGCAGCTCGTCCCGCCGCAGGGCCACGATCTCCGGATCGTCGTCGCCGGCGGCTCCGTCGTCGGCGCGGTCAGGCGGATCGCCGCCGCCGGCGAATGGCGCACGAACGTCGCGCTCGGTGCGAGACGCGAGCCGGTCTCGCCGCCGCCGGAGGCCTGCGCGCTCGCGCTGGAGGCCGCCCGCGCGATCGAGGCCGACCTGGTCGGAATCGACCTCCTGCCCACGCCCGACGGCGGCTACGTCGTGCTCGAGCTGAACGGCGCGGTCGAGTTCAACGACCAGTACTCGCTCGACGGAGGCGATGTCTTCGCCCGGACGATGGGCGCGCTCTTTCCGGCCGCCGAGCCGGCGACAGCGACTGCGGTCGCCTAACCGATACCCCGCTTTCACCAGGCCGTAGCCCACGGTACGCGGGCGAGCCTGATCATTGGACCAACGAGGATTCTCACGCAGCGCCACCGCAGGCGGCCCCGGCTGGGGCCGCCTGTCGTTGTCCGCTTTTTCCCTGCTCCTTCACCTCTTTGCTTCCCATGCGGCGGCGCCGCGCAGGAACGCTCATGGCATGGATTCCGGCCCGCTGCTCTGTGAGCTCCACGCGCACACGACCTGGAGTGACGGCGCCCTCACGCTGACCGAGCTCGTCGACCTCTACGGCGGCAGCGGGTTCGACGTGCTCTGCATCACCGATCACGCGCTCCCCGACGGCGCCGTGCCCCGGAGCAAGCCGCTTCGGCTCGGCCGGCGAACCTTCGGCCAGTACCTGAAGGCAGTCGAGCGCGAGGCTCGCCGCGCACGAGAGCAGTACGACCTGCTCGTCATCCCCGGCCTCGAGCTCACCTACGACGATCCCGATCCCGACCAGGCCGGTCACGCCCTCGCGCTCGGGCTCCGCTCCTTCGACCCGCTCGACGGCGCCCTCGAGGACGCACTGCGCGAGACGCGCCGCCAAGGGGCCGCGGTCGTGGCGGCGCATCCGCACGGTCGCGAGCCCGACCCGGAGAGGACGACGCGGTGGTTCTGGCGCAACCAGGGTCGCCTCGACGGGCTGGTCGACCGCTTCGAGCTCATCAACCGGCAGCGGACGTTCGGCTGGGTCGCCACCGCCGGCCTACCAGCGGTCGCCGCCGGCGACTTCCACCGCCACGAGCACCTGATGACCTGGAAAACCCTCCTGCCCTGCCGAAAGCGGGAGGACGCCGTCGTCGAGTACTTGCGCTCGAGCGGCAGGGCCTATGTTGTCCCTTGGGGCCTGAGCGGCGAGCTGCGGCGACGCGCAGCCGCATGAATCTTCACCGGTCCGTTACCGCCCCTTCACCACGCAAGCACCCAGGCGGGCACGTCGGCTGGCCAAGATTCGAGGTGATGTCGAAGGTGCTGATCATCGAGGACGACGAAGTGATCGGGAAGGGCATGGCGAGCCACCTCGGCGCCGCAGGGTTCGAGCCCACCTGGGTCACGAACGGTGTCTCGGGGCTGGCGCGCCTCCGGTACGAGCGGCCGGACGTCTGTATCGTCGATCTGATGCTGCCTGCGCTCGACGGTTGGGAACTGATCGAAACGGCGCGCGCACACGGAATCGGGACGCCCGTGATCGTCGTCAGCGCCCGAGGCAGCGAACAGGACCGGGTGCAGGCCCTCGAGCTCGGAGCCGACGACTACATGGTCAAGCCGTTCTCGATGCGCGAGCTCGTCGCGCGCGTGCGAGCAGCCGCCCGTCGCGGCGTGCGGGATCAACCGCCCGCGCAGGCCGAGGTGCTCGAGTTCGACGGCCTGAGAATCGACCCGATCAGCGTCGAGGCGTACCTCGACGGCGAAAGCGCACACCTGACGCCGACCGAGTTTCGCCTCCTCTACGCCCTCGCCGCCGAGAGCCCTCGCGTCGTCAGCCGCGAGGAGCTGCTGCAGAAGATCTGGGGACGCCGGCTCACGCGCCGCGATCGGACGGTGGACGTCTTCGTCCGCAAGCTCCGCGAGAAGATCGACGCCCGCTCCGAGCGCTACGCCTTCCTGCACACGCGCTACGGAGTCGGCTACAAGCTCGAGCCGCACCTCAAGTAATGGCGGAAGCCGCAACGGTTGCCCACGAGGCGGAGCGCCTCTTCAACCGGGAACTTTCCTGGCTCGACTTCAATGCCCGCGTGCTCGAGCTCGCGGAGGACCCCGACCTCCCGCTGCTCGAGCGGGTCAAGTTCTGCGCCATCTTCTCCTCGAACCTCGACGAGTTCTTCATGGTCCGCGTCGCCGGCGTCATGGAGCAGATCGACTCTGGCCTGGCCGCGCCGGCGGGGGACGGGCGCACACCGGCCGAGACCCTCGCGGAGATCCGCCGGGTCGCCACCGGGCTGACCGCGCGCCAGTCGAAGCTTTGGCGTGGCGAGCTCCGGCCGGCCCTCGAGGACCACGGGGTTGTCGTCGCCCACGTCGAAGACCTCGGCAACGACGAGCTGGATGAGCTCCAGGAGCGGTTCGAGCGGCAGGTGTACCCGGTACTCACGCCGCTCGCCGTCGGGCCCGGTCAGCCGTTCCCGTACATCTCCGGGCTCTCGCTTTCTCTCGGCCTGCTCGTCCGAGACCCGGAAACGGGTGAGGAGCGCTTCGCGCGGGTCAAGGTCCCCGAGCTCCTGCCGCGGTTTCTCCGGATCGGGGACCGCGCGCTGTACCTCCCGCTCGAGCACGTCATCGCCCACTTCCTCCCCTCGCTCTTCCCGAAGATGGAAATTGCGGAATGCGCGGCCTTCCGGGTCACCCGCAACGCGGACTTCGAGGTCTCGGACGAGGCGGACGACTTGCTCGAGGCGCTCGAGCTGGAGCTCCGGCGGCGCCGGTTCGGCGACGCCGTCCGAGTCGAAGTCGCAGAAGCGATGTCCGAAGAGATGCGCGCGCGCCTGCTCGCCGGGCTTGGAGCCGAGCAGGACGAGCTCTATCCGGTCGGCGGCCTGTTGGGTCTCGCCGACTTGGCCGAGCTGGCCGCGATCGACCGGCGTGACCTGAAGGACGAGCCGTGGCTGCCGGTGACGCAGCCGCGGATCAAGGACTTCGACTCGGCCGCAGAGTTCTTCGCCGAGATTCGCCGCTCGGACATCCTCGTCCACCACCCGTACGAGTCGTTCGCCACCAGCTTCGAGGCGTTCGTTCGCGGTGCAGCGACGGACCCGAACGTCGTCGGGCTCAAGACGACTGTGTACCGCACGAGCGACGAGACGCCGCTCGTCCCGGCCCTGGTGGAGGCATCGGAGGAAGGGAAGCAGAGCGTCTGCGTCGTCGAGCTGAAGGCTCGGTTCGACGAGCACCGCAACATCGAGTGGTCGCGGGCGCTGGAGCGATCGGGCGTCCATGTCGTCTACGGGTTCCCGAACATGAAGGTCCACGCCAAGGCGACGCTGATCGTCCGCCGGGAAGGCACGGATCTACGCCGCTACGTGCACGTCGGCACCGGGAACTACCACGCCTTGAACGCGCGTACGTATGAAGACTTCGGCCTCTTTACGGCTGACCCGGACATCGCCGCCGACGTCGCCGACCTCTTCAACTACGTCACCGGCTTCGGGCGCCCCCAGCGCTTTCGGAAGCTGCTGGTTGCCCCCTTTGCGCTCCGCTCTCGCCTGATCGACGAGATCCGAGCCGTCGCACAGGCGGCGTCGGCCGGCAAGAAAGCGGCGATCCGGCTCAAGGTCAACGCGCTCAGCGATCAGGCGATCATCGAAGAGCTCTACGAGGCGTCGGAGGCCGGCGCCCAGATCGACATCGTGAGCCGCGGGGTCTGCACGCTCCGGCCCGGAGTTCCGGGGATGAGCGAGAACATCAGGGTCCGCAGCGTGCTCGGCCGCTACCTCGAGCACAGCCGCCTCTTCATCTTCGAGGCGGGCAAGAAGACGACCTACCTGCTCGGCAGCGCGGACCTGATGCCGAGAAACCTCGACCACCGGCTCGAGGTCGTCGTCCCGATCGAGGACAGCCGCGCTCAGCAACGGCTTTCGTCCGTCTTCGACGCGCTGCTCGGCGACAACTCACAGGCCTGGGACCTCGACGCCGACGGGAGCTGGACGCGGGTCCATCCGAAGAAGGAAGACCGCCCAAAGCCCGCACAGGCGACCCTCATGCGAAGCACGAGGGCGAGGTTCCGATCTCGAGCGACTCCAGCGACCCGGCGGGATCGCTGAGAAATGCCGTCCCGCGTCGAGTCCAGAATGGAGTCGATGCGCGCAGGTGTGATCGATGTGGGTTCGAACACGGTGCGCCTGCTCGTGGCGGGGCCGAGCGATCGCGGGCTGAACACGATCGTCAGCGAACGCACCCACCTCGGTCTGGCGGCCGACATCGAGCGCACCGGCCTGCTCTCGGAGCGGAAGGTCATGCAGGCGGCCGAGCTCACCCGCCGGTACGCAACGCTGGCCCGCAGCTGCGGCGCGCAGAGTCTCGAGGTCCTGGTGACATCGCCGGGCCGCCAGAGCCGGAACGCAGCCCTCCTGCACCGCCGTCTGGGTGAAGCCTCCGGCGCCCCCGTCCGCCAGCTGTCAGCCGAGCAGGAAGGCCGCCTCGCGTATGCCGGCGCCGTCGCCGGCTGCCGGTCGGTACCCGAGAGCGTCGCGGTGTGCGACGTAGGAGGCGGGTCGACGCAACTGGTCGTCGGGACGCGGCGTGAGCCGATGTGGCTGCGATCGCTCGACCTGGGCTCGCTTCGCCTGACGGAGCGTTTCCACGTCAGTGATCCCCCCACGCCGGCCGAGCTCGCCGCCGCCGAGGAAGCCGTCCAAGCTGCCTTCGTCGGCGTCGTCGCACCGGTTCCGCGCCTCGCCCTCGTCACGGGCGGGACCGCGCGTGCGCTCCGCAAGATCGTCGGCCGCCGGCTCGATGAGGAAGAGCTGCTCGCCGCCCTCTGGCGGCTTGGCATCGAGCCGTCCGCCGTCGTCGCCGACAGCTACGCGATTCCGATCGAGCGCGCGAGGACCCTCGCTGCCGGCGCGCTCATCCTGCTCGAGGTCCGGCGACGCCTCGGAGTTCGGCTCGAGGTTGCGCGAGGCGGGGTGCGCGAGGGCGCCGTCCTCGGCCTGCTCGCGGAGCTCGCTGCGGAAGCTGCTTAGCTCGGCTTAGGTTTCGCCGTCGTAGTAGCCGACCTGGCTGCTCCGGCGGACGAGGATGTGATCTTTGCCGCCCTCGGCCGGCCAGACGCCGATCTTGTCGCTGTCCGGATAGACGGCGACCCCCGGGTGCGTCTTCGTCGAGAGCATCAACACCCGGATCGTCTCGTCGGTGCGGTTCGTCACCTTGTGCGCGCCGTCAGGCCCCTCGGGGAAGCAGACGACGTCGTTCGGCTTCAGCTCCTCCTCGCCCTCCGGCGTCCGGAGAGTCGGCCGGCCGGTGAGGACGATCACCCACTCCTCCTCGGGATACTCGTAGTGGTAGGGGCAGATGCTTTGGCCCGGAGGGAGCTCGTAGACCGTGCCCCCGAGCTTTGACGCCTCGATCGAGGGGCCGAACCGCGCCATCCCGGCCCGGTAGCCCTCAGGGTCTGCCTCGTCGTACTCGAGCCGGAGCTCGTCGAGGTTCGTGCGTCTCACGGGCGGGAGACTATCCGGGCGGCGGCAGCCGGCCCAGCTCGCCGAGCGCGCCGTTCGCCGTCTCGACGACGATCGTCGCGCCCTTCTTCGTCTTCCCGAAGAGAGGAATGAGCTCCGGCCCGTGGCCGCAGACGGCCGTCGCGGTGCCCCGGAGCCCAACGAGCAACGATCGAGCTCGCTCGGGCCCCGCGCCTTCGGCCACGCCGGGCGAGAGCTCGACCTTCAACCCGCGAGCCGCGGCGAGCGGCTCGACGCTCTGCACGCACCTGTCGAACGGACTGGAGAGAATTCGCTTGATCTCGAACGGTGCGAGCTGCTCGACGAGCGCCGACGCCTGGCGTCGCCCTCGCTCGTCCAGCGGTCGCCGCGCGTCGTCCTGGGTCCAAAGGTGCTTGTGGCCCGCTGTACCGTGGCGAATCACGAGCAGCGGCGGCGGAACGGCGCGAAGAACGTCGCGATCGCGGTCGTAGGACAGGGATGCCTCCGCGTCAGTCGGCCGGGCCCAGCTGATCTCGTCCACTTCACGGCCCGGCTCGAAAGCGCCGGACTCGATCCGCATCGTCCAGTAGCGGACGACCTTCGGCCGGCCGCTGCTGTCGCGGTAGCTGGTGCTCGGGAGCTCCTCGCCGAGCAGGCAGAGGAAACCCGTCTCCTCCTCGACTTCGCGGAGCGCCGTCTCCTCGTCCGTCTCGTCCGGCAGCGCCTTGCCCTTCGGAAATGCCCAGTCGTCGTACCGCGGTCGGTGGACGAGGAGCACCTCTTCGCCGGAGGCCGAAGCCCGGCGAACGACTCCGCCCGCAGCGCGAACCTGCTCCATGCGCGGCATCGTAAGCGCCCGCATCTCGAGCCTCCGGCTGCTATAGACACGCCCGATGCGTGGCCGGGTCGGCATCTACGCGGCGGCCGGCACGGCGTTCGCCGTCGCTCTCCTGCTCGCGGCGCTGGGCGTCGGCGAGGTCGAGGGAGCGCTCTCGAACTGGCAGGCACTCGTCCTCGGCCTGGTCCAGGGCGCCACCGAGCTGCTTCCGATCTCGTCGTCCGCGCACCTGATCCTCGTGCCGTGGGCGGCCGAGTGGACCTTTCTCGAGCAGAACGACGAGTTCAATCAGACGTTCGACGTGGGACTGCACCTGGGCACGCTCGTCGCAGTCGTCGGCTACTTCTGGCGCGACCTTGCGCAGTACATCGCCGCGTGGTTTCGCTCCCTGTCACGCCGGTCGGTCGCGGACGCGGACGAGCGCATCGCGTGGTTTCTCGTCGTCGCGACGATTCCCGCCGTCTTGATCGGCGGCATCGGAGAGACGTTCATCGCCGAGAATCTCGGCGAGCCCTGGCAGATCGCGATCTTGCTCGCAGTGTTCGCCGTCGTCCTCTGGATCGCCGACCAGCGGCCGACCCGACGCCACATGGACTCGCTCACGGTCCGTGATGCGGTGATCATCGGCACGGCGCAGGCCGCTGCGCTCGCACCCGGCGTCTCCCGCTCGGGGATCACGATCTCGGCCGGACGCTTCCTCGGTCTCGACCGCGACACCGCTGCCCGAGTCTCCTTCCTGCTGCTCGTCCCGGTCACGCTGGGCGCCGTGCTGTTCAAGGGGACGACGGACGTCCTCCTCGGCGACCTGCCGGCGGGCTGGGAGGGACCGTTCGTCGTCGGCGTCCTGGCGGCGGCTGCGAGCGGGCTGCTCGCGATCGTCTTTCTGCTCGGCTTCATCCGGCGGCACACGTACACGCCGTTCGTCGTCTATCGGCTGATCGTCGCCGCGATCGTGCTGCTGGTCATCGCGGCGGCGCCCGCGAGGCGACGTTCTAGAACACGAGGTAGAGCACTTCGCCGACGAGCGCCGGCTTCTCGGAGTCCTTGATCTCGATCTCGACGCCGAGGCGGTAGAGGACGCCTTCGCCTCGCCGCTCGCTGCCTTTGAGCGTCGCCTTGAGGCGGACCCGGGAGCCGACGGGCACCGGCGCGGTGAAGCGGATCTTCTCCGTGCCGTAGTTGATCCCCATCCGCACGTCCGAGACGTTCAGCACCTGCGAGACGAAGTACGGCAGCATCGAGAGGCTGAGGTAGCCGTGCGCGACGGTCGTCCCGAACGGCCCCTGCGCCGCCATCTCGGGGTCGACGTGGATCCACTGGTGGTCGTGCGTGGCCTCGGCGAAGCGATCGATCTGGCTCTGCTCGATCGTCTCCCAATCGCTCGTGCCGAGGTCGAGCTCTTCCGCGGACTCGAGCTCGGCGAGCGTCAGCTTCGTCGTCACGCGGTTGCCTCTTGCATGAGCCGCGCGCGCAGCGCCTTCCGGTCGATCTTGCCGACGGGCGTCAGCGGCAGCGACCCGACGAGATGCACCTCGCGCGGGTACTTGTAGCCCCCGATCCGCTCCTTGGCGAACGCGACGAGGTCCTCGGCGGTCGTGTCCTGGCCGGGCTTGAGCTCGACGAACGCCACGACCTCCTCCCCGTGCGTCTCGTCGGCGCGGCCGACGACGCCCGCGGCCGCGACCGCGGGGTGCTCCAGCAGCGCCTCTTCCACGTCCCGCGGGAAGACGTTGAAGCCGCCGCGAATGATCAGGTCCTTCTTGCGGTCGACGATGTACAGGTAGCCGTCGTCGTCGAGGTAGCCGAGGTCGCCCGTGTGCAGCCAGCCGTCCTGGATCGCCTCCGCAGTCTGGTCGGGCGCCTGCCAGTAGCCGAGCATCACGCAGCGGGAGCGGACGCAGATCTCCCCGACGTCGCCGTCGCCGTCGACTCGAACCTCGACGCCCGGCACGGGCTTCCCGACCGACCCCAGCCGCGACTGGCCGGGCGGCGTCGAAGTGACCAGCGCCGCCGTCTCCGTCAGTCCGTAGCCCTCGCGGATTTCCACCTGCGGCACGCGGCGAATGAGCTCCTCGGCGGTCTCGGGTGGGAGCGGCGCGCCGCCCGAGACGATGTAGCGAAGCTCGGAGAGGTCGTAGTCCTCCACCGGCAGGGCCAGGAGGAGCTGGAGCATCGAGGGGACGACGGCGGCGATCTGCGTCCTGTGCTCCTGCGCCAGCTCGAGCCAGCGTTCCGGGTCGAACCAGCGCATCAGCACCGCCGGGTGCTGCTCGACGGCGTGGAGCCCGACGACGGTGACGAGCAGGCCGTAGGCGTGCGAGAGCGGCAGGGCCGTCAGCCCGCGAGCGATCCCGGGGACGTAGCCGGAGTCGTGTCCGCCCTTGCCGGCCGTCCACAGGTTCTCGTGGGAGAGCAGCACGCCCTTGGCCCGGCCCGTCGTCCCGCCCGTGTACAGGAGCGCGGCGGGATCGGCAGCCGCGCGCGGGACGATCGGAGCAGCGCCGGCCGCCTCGAGCGCGGGGAACTCGTCGGTCGTCACGACTCTGACCCCGTCCGGGACGTTGTCGGCGAGCTCCGGCGTCGCGAGGACGAGCTTCGCTCCCGAGTCCGAGACGATGTGAGCGAGCTCGGTCGGCGGGAGCAGGAAGATCGCGGGTGTGACGACGGCGCCGGCACGCCAGATCGCGTCGTAGGCGATCCCGACCTCGGGGCAGTTGGCCATCAAGACGACGACGCGGTCTCCGGGCTCGATTCCGAGCTCACGCAGGCCGCCGGCGAGGCGCGTGGCGCGATCGTGAAGCTCACCCGAACGCAGCCACTCGCCTTCGAACGAGAGGGCGTCGTAGTCCCCGAGGCGCTCGCGTGCCTCCTCCGCGAGCTGCGCCAGGTTGAGCTCAGCCAACGCGCATCGACTGGCCGCCGGCCCTACCCATCATCGCGACCATCCCTTCCGGCGCGACGCCGTCGGGGAAGCGCTCCCTCAGCTCCGCGAGCAGCGCGTCCGCGTCCCACCGCCCGTCCGCGGCGAAGAGCTCGCCGGCGTCCCACGGCCGAAGCACGTTCACGGAGCCGCCCCAGACGAAGAAGCACTGGCCGGTGATGTCCTGGGCCTCGTCGGCGCTCAAGGCGACGACGAGCGGCGCCATGTTGCCGGGATCGAGCGGATCGAAGCCCTCATCCGGCGGCGGCAGGTCGCCGAAGGTCTCTTCGGTCATCCGCGTCCGGGCGTTCGGCGCGATGCAGTTGACAGTCACGCCGTAGCGGTGCAGCTCCTGCGCCGCGATCAGCGTCAACCCGGCGATCGCCGCCTTGGCTGCGCCGTAGTTCGCCTGGCCGACGTTCCCGAACACCCCGGACGGGCTCGACGTCGAGATCACGCGGGCACGGAGGCTCTCGCCCGCCTTCGCCCGCTCGCGCCAGTACGCAGCGGCGTGGCGCAGCGGGCCGAAATGTCCCTTGAGGTGGACGGCGATGACCGCGTCCCATTCGTCCTCGGTCATGTTCACGAGCATCCGGTCGCGCAGGATTCCCGCGTTCAGGACGAGGATGTCGAGACCGCCGTAGCGCTCGATCGCCCGCTGGATCATGTGCTCGGCGGCGCCGAAGTCCGAGACGTCGTCGTAGTTCGCGACCGCCTCGCCGCCCGCCGCGACGATCTCGTTCACGACCGACTGCGCCGGCGTCGCGTCCGTCCCCTCGCCCGCGAGCGAGGCGCCGAGGTCGTTGACGACGACCCGCGCGCCCGCCTCCGCCAGGGCGAGTGCGTGCCCGCGTCCGATCCCCCGTCCGGCGCCGGTCACGATCGCCACCTTGCCCTCGAGCGACGGCATTGCGGGAAGATCGTACGACGCATGAGCTTCGAAGGCAGCCAGGTACAGAACGCGATCTACGTCTCGGGCGAGTCGCCGTGGCCGATCTCGCCGGAGGAATGGGAGGCGCGCGCGGCCGAGACGCTCGAGCCGGGGCCCTTCGACTACATCGCGGGTGGAGCCGGATCGGAGGCGACGATGCGCTCGAACCTGGAGGCGTTCGAGCGCCGGCGGCTCCGGCCCCGGATGCTCACCGGCAACGCCGAGCGCGACCTCTCGGTCGAGGTGCTCGGCGTGCGCTCGCCGGCGCCGTTCCTGCTGGCGCCGATCGGCGTCCTCTCGATCGCGCATCCCGACGGCGAGCTCGCCGTCGCTCGGGCTGCCGCGGCAACCGGTGTCCCGATGGTGCTCTCGACGGCGGCCTCGCACTCGCTGGAGGACGTGGCGGGCGAGCTGGGCGACTCGCCGCGCTGGTTCCAGCTCTACTGGGTGAACGATCGAGAGGTAGTCGCGAGCCTGGTGCGGCGCGCCGAGGAGGCGGGCTACGGCGCCATCGTGGTCACGCTGGACACGCTGACGCTCGGCTGGCGCGATCGCGACCTGCGCAAGCCGTACCTCCCGTTTGTCACCGGCGAGGGCTGCGCGCAGTTCTTCTCCGACCCGGTCTTCCGGAGCAAGCTCGATCGGCCGCCCGAGGAGGACGTGCTCGCGGCGGCCGTGGCGATGCTGGCGACGTTCCCGAACCTCGGTCTCGCCTGGGACGACCTCGCCTGGTTGCGGCGAGAGACCACGTTGCCGGTGCTCGTGAAGGGCGTGCTCACCGCCGAGGACGCGGTGCGCGCGCGTGACGCCGGCGTCGACGGCATCGTCGTCTCGAACCACGGCGGGCGTCAGGTCGACGGGGCGGTCGCGGCGCTCGACGCGCTCGTCGAGGTTCGCGAGGCGCTCGGACGCGAGGCGCTGGTCCTGATGGACAGCGGCATCCGCCGCGGCCCGGACGTGCTCAAGGCGCTCGCACTCGGGGCGGACGCGGTGCTGCTCGGGCGGCCGTACGTCTACGGCCTCGCCGTCGGCGGCCAGGAGGGCGTCGAGGCCGTGATCCGCCACCTGATGGCGGAAACGGATCTGACCCTGGCGCTCGCGGGCGGCAAGCGTGCACGTGACCTCGACTCGTCATGGATCGCGGCGTCGTCCTAAGCGAGCTCGAGCGGTTCGCCGTCGAGGAGATCGAGCTCGACGAGCCCGGGCCGGGCGAGGCGCGCGTGCGGATCGAGGCGACCGGCGTCTGCCACTCCGACCTCCACGTCGTCCGGACCGGCCACAACCATCCGCTGCCGGTGCTGCTCGGACACGAAGGAGCAGGCATCGTCGAGGCCGTCGGCGAGGAGGTCGAGCACGTCGAGGTTGGCGACCGAGTCGTCGTCGGCTGGCGCTCGCCGTGCGGCGAGTGCCGCTGGTGCCTGCGCGGAGCCACGCACCTGTGCCGCACGCCGCCGATCGCCCTCGGGCGGATGCACACGCGAGACGGACGGGACCTGATCGGGGTGTTTCGCGCCGGAACTTTCTCGACGAGGAGCGTGTTGCCAGGCGCCTCGCTGGTTCGTCTGCCGATGGACTTGCCGCCGGAGCAGGCGTGCCTGATCGGGTGTGCGGTCGCGACCGGCGTCTGCTCGGTGCTGAAGACGGCCGAGGTCTGGGAGGGGGCCGGGGTCGGGGTGATCGGCTGTGGAGCCGTCGGGCTTTCGGTGATCCAGGGCGCCAGGATCGCCGGCGCCGCCGAGATCCACGCGCTCGACCTCGACGAGCGGAAGCTCGAGGCGGCGCGGCGCTTCGGCGCGACGCACACCGGCGGCGGCGACGCGGAGCGCCTGGACTTCGTCTTCGACGTCGTCGGCCGGCCGGAGACTGTCGCGCAGGGCCTCCAGATGCTCGGGCACGCAGGCACCCTCGTCTTCATCGGCCTGCCGCAGTCGGGCACAGAGGCAGCCCTCCCGCTCGAGTACACGTTCGACCGGCGGCTGCGGTTCGTCGTCTCTCACGGCGGCGACCACGTCCCGGCCGAGGATTTCCCGCGGCTCGCCCAGTTGGCCGCTGACGGCAAGCTCGACCTGGCCGGAATGGTCAGCAAGCGGATCACGTTGGACGAGGTCGGACGGGCATTCGAGGACATGGAAGCGGGAGAAGTCATCCGGTCGGTGGTCATCCAGTGAGGCTGCCGCCCCCGGTCGCCGAGCTGCTCGGGATCGAGCTCGTCGAGGCCGGCGACGGCGAGTGCACGATGCGGCTCGAGGCCGGCGAGCAGCACTCGAACCCGATGGGAACGATCCACGGCGGGATCCTCTGCGACATCGCCGACGCCGCGATGGGCATGGCGTTCTTCTCGACGCTAGGCGAAGGGGAGTCGTTCACGACGCTCGAGCTGAAGATCAACTTCCTGCGCCCGTTCTGGACGGGGACGTTGCTCGCGCACGGGAAGGTGGTCTCGCGCGGGAAGACCGTCGGTCTGACCGAGTGCCGCGTGGTCGACGACCAGGAGCGCCTGGTCGCCCACGCGACGAGCACCGTCATGGCGCTCCGAGGAAGCGCCGCGGAGGGCCGTTAAAGCCCAAGTAACACAGTGTTACAAGGTCGGTTTGGCGGCTCTCAGCGGGCGTTTCCTTCCAAGTAACACAGTGTTACTAGGAAGCGGGTCGCCCTACGCCTCCGCCCCGAGCACGCGGTCGATCAACGCTGGATAGTCGGAGTCGGCCTCCGGGCTCCAGCCCGGGACGAGGTGGCGCCGCTCGACCAGGTCGGCGCTCGCCGAGTCCGACCGACGGAGCAGCTTCACCTGGAGCGCCCGCACGAGCTGAGCGATCTGGCGGCGACCGTGGAGCGCGCCGAACTCAGGCTCCGCCAGCGAGCGCCGCAGACGCGCGGCGAGCTCCTCCGACGCGCCCGCCCGCTCGACGACCAGCTCGACCGCGTCCAGCCGGCCGAGGTCGCGGAGAAACTGTGCGCAGAGGACGTTGTGCGTCCCCTCCCAGCTCTCGAAGACGATCGCGTCGCGGTAGAGCCGCGGCAGCGGCGAGAAGTCCTCGATCGTCCCGTTTCCCCCGAGCGTCTCGATTCCACGACGGACGACCTGCGTCGCCGCGATCGACGTCACGAATTTGTTCGCGTTCACGAGCAGCCGGTGCCACAGCACGTCGTCCTCGCTCGCCGAGCCGTCGTCGATCCGGGCGACGAGCTCGGTCAGGTGCATCGTCGAGGCAAGGGCGGCCGCCTCCTCGCTCCTCATCACCGCGAGGTTCTCGCGAACGAGCGGAAAGCGGCTGATCGGCCCGCCGAACGCCTCGCGCTCCCGCGCAAAGCCGGACGCCTCGAGGTAGGCGCGCTTCATCAGGCCGGTCGAACCGACTGCGTTCAGCCACCGCGAGGTGTTGAGGACGCTGACGGCGGTCTTGAAGCCGTCCTCGAGCGGCCCGAGCGCGTAGGCACGCGCGCCCTCGAACTCGATCTCGCCGGTCGCGAGGGCGCGCGTCCCGAGCTTGTCCTTCAGCCGCCGGATGCGGAACCCGCCGCCCTCGCGCGGCACCAGGAAGCAGCCGATGCCGCGCGTGCCGGCCGGCGCGCCCCTGGGACGCGCGGTCACGACGAACTGATCGGCATCGGCGACCGAGCAGAACCACTTCTCGCCGTGCAGGCGCCAGACCTCGCCGTCGGGACGGGCCTCGACGCGGTTGGCGCCGACGTCCGAGCCGCCGTGGCGCTCCGTGAGGAACTGAGCGCCCCGCTGCGCCCGGTCGTAGTCGGTCTCGAGGAGCGGGGGCAGGAAGCGCGCGCGCATGTCGTTCGACGCCGTCGTCCTCAGCGCACGAACGAGCCCCGCGGTGCAGACGACCGGACAGGCGTGCCCGCCTTCCCCCGCGTGAGCAAGCGTGTAGAAGAGGGACGCCTGCTCCTTGGCGTCGGCCCCGACGATCCCGGTCGCCCAGATTGCTCGGCCGGCCTCGTGGTACGCCGGGTCGAACTCGATCTGCCCGTCGGCGCCCAGTCGCGGTGGATTGCGCTCGGCCTCCGCGACGGCAGGATCGACCACGCCCATCACTACGTCGAGAAAGTCATGTGTTACCGCCGGTAGCACGCGATATAGGCTAAGCACCAATGGACCTCCGCGACAGCCCTGACGAAGCTGCGTTCCGCCAGGGCGTCCGCGCCTGGCTCCAGGAGAACCTGCCCGCAGGCGACCCGCGCGAGTGGAGCCGGAAGATCTACGACGCCGGCTACGCGGGCCTGACGTGGCCCGAGGAGTACGGCGGCCGCGGCGCGCCGTACAGCCACCAGGCGATCGTGCTCGAGGAGTTCGCCCGAGCCGAGGCGCCGCCGCACATGGGCGTGATCGGGCTCGGCATGGCCGGCCCGACGATCATGGCGCACGGCACCGAGGAGCAGAAGCGGCGCTACCTGCCGAAGATCCTCTCGGCCGAGGACATCTGGTGCCAGGGCTTCTCGGAGCCGGGGGCGGGCTCCGATCTCTCCGCGGTCCGAACCTCGATCGACGCGCGGAACGGCTCGTTCGTCGTCAACGGCCAGAAGGTCTGGTCGTCCTTCGCCCACATCGCGGACCACTGCATCCTCGTCGGCCGCAGCGATCCGGAATCACAGCGCCACGAGGGCCTCACGTACATCATCGTGGACATGAAGGCGCCGGGCGTCGAGGTGCGCCCGCTGCGACAGATCACCGGCGAGGCCGAGTTCAACGAGATCTTCATGACCGACGTCGAGGTGCCGAAGGAGAACCTCCTCGGCGAGATCGGCGGGGGCTGGCAGGTGGCGATGACGACGCTCCTCCACGAGCGCGGGACGCTCGGCTTCGCGCTCGGCGGGGCTCTCGAGGCGCAGGTGCAGAAGCTCGTCGCGCTGACGAAGGAACGGGGCGCCGACGACCCGATCATCCGCGACCGGGTCGCGCAGGAGTGGATCGAGCTCCAGGCGCTGAAGCTGACCAACTACCGCTCGCTGACGACGCTGATGCAGACGGGCATCCCAGGCCCCGAGGGCTCCGTCTCGAAACTCCATTGGTCGGAGCAGAACCAGCGGCTGACGAAGCTGGCGATGGAGATCCTCGAGGGCGAGGACGACGGCTACTGGCGCCACCAGCAGCTGCGGAGCCGCGGCAACACGATCGAGGCCGGGACGTCGGAGATCCTCCGCAGCATCATCGCCGAGCGCGTCCTCGGCCTCCCGAGGAGCCGCTGATGCAGTTCGCGTTCACGGAAGAGCAGGAGCTGCTCCGCCGCGAAGCCCGCGACGCGCTCCAGAACGGCGGCTGGACCCGCGAGGAGATCGCGGCCGCCGAGCTCAGCTTCGTCGACAAGGGCGTCCTCTTCGAGGAGGCAGGTCGGGCGCACGTCGGCGAGTCGCTCTTCGACGAGAGCCGGCCCGAGAACGAGCGGCTTGCGTCGCTCGCGCTCGAGGCGGTCGGGATCGGCAAGAAGGCGCTCGAGCTTGCGATCGAGCACGCGAAGGAGCGCGAGCAGTTCGGCCGCAAGATCGGCGTCTACCAAGCGGTCTCGCACCAGCTCGCCGACACGTTCGTCGAGACCGAGCTCGCCAGCTCGCTGGCCTACTGGGCGGCGTGGTGCGTCGCCGAGGACGACGAGCAGGCGCCCGTGGCAGCGGCGGCAGCGAAGTCCTACGCCGCAGACGCAGCCGTGGCGGCGTGCGAGCGCTCGATCCAGGTGCACGGCGGCATCGGCTTCACCTGGGAGCACGTGCTCCACGAGTACTACAAGCGCGCGCTCTGGATCCAGGCCTACGGCGGCCACGCGCGCATCCAGCGCGCGAAGATCGCCGCCTGGCTCCTGGACTGATGCCCACCGCGCTCGTGACGGGCGCTTCGTCCGGTATCGGGCAGGCGTGCGCCGTCGCGCTCGTGAGCTCAGGCTGGCGTGTCATCGCCGGCGTCCGCCGCGCGGGCGACGCACCAGACGGAACCGAGGAGGTGCTGCTCGACGTCACCGCTGCGGACCAGATCCGCGACGCGGCCGGCCGTGTCGACGAGCTGGACGGTCTCGTGAACAACGCCGGCATCGCCCTCGCAGCGCCGCTCGAGTTCGTCCCGCCGGACGAGTTGCGGTACCAGCTCGAGGTCAATCTCGTCGGGCAGGTTGCGGTCACCCAGGCGGTCCTGCCGGCTCTGCGGCGCGCCAAGGGCCGGATCGTCTTCATGGGCTCGATCGCCGGACGGAGCGCGCTGCCGTTCCTCGGCCCCTACGCCGCCTCGAAGCATGCGCTCGAGGCGGTCGCCGATTCCCTGCGACTGGAGCTGCGGCCGTTCGGCGTCCGCGTCTCGATCGTCGAGCCGGGCACGATCAAGACGCGCATCTGGAGCACTTCCGCGGCTCGCGCCGACGAGCTGGCCGCGACCGCGGACGATCGGCTCGGCGAGCTGTACGGCGAGCGGATCGCCGCGTTCAGGCAGATCGCGCTCAGGCGAGGCGCCGCGGGAGCGCCGGCGGAAGCCGTCGCGAAGGTGGTGGTCGACGCGCTGACCACGGAGCGGCCGCAGACGCGGTACCTGGTCGGCCGCGACGCGAGGCTTCGGGCCGGCCTCGAACGCCTGCCCGACCGACTCCGCGACCGGATCTACCAACGAGTCCTACTCAAGGGTTAGGAGGAATCCATGGGGTACGCCAAGGGATCGATCGACGAGATGGGCGAGGGGCCTGGGTTCCGCAAGATCCGCCGCGAGCTCGGCGTGACCGCGTTCGGCGTCAACGCCGTCATCTACCCGCCCGGCCAGGAAGGCTTCCTCCACTACCACGACGAGCAGGACGAGCTCTACTTCGTCCACCAGGGCCGCGCGTCGTTCCAGGTCGACGGAGAGGAGTTCGAGCTCGGGCCCGGCGGTGTCGTCTACGTCGAGTCGACGACCCCGCGGAGGATCGACAACCGAACCGACGAGGACCTCGTCCTGTTCATCGTCGGAGGCAAGGACGGCTACGTCAGCCGTGACGGGCAGCTTGTCGACGTCGAGCGCGATCTGCCTCGCCGACAGGCGTTCGGCGCGGACTGAACTACGATCTCAACACGTCAAACCGAGGAGGCAACCGGTCGATGAACGGCTTGATGATGGACTACCAGCTCACCCTCCCCCCGCTGCTCAACCGCGCGGAGACCTTCTTCGGGGACAGGGAGGTCGTCACGAGGCTCCCGGACAAGAGCTTCCACCGCTACACGTACGGCGAGATGGCGCCGCGGGCCAAGCAGCTGGCGGTGGCGCTCCAGAAGCTCGGGCTCGAGCGCGGCGATCGCGTCGCGACCCTGTGCTGGAACCACTACCAGCACCTGGAGGCGTACTTCGGGATCCCGTGCGGCGGCTTCGTCCTGCACACCCTGAACCTGCGCCTGCATCCGTCGGACCTCGCCTACGTCGCCGCTCACGCCGACGACAAGGCCGTGATCGTCGACCGCAGCCTCCTGCCCCTGCTCGAGCAGTTCAAGGGCGAGACGAAGATCGAGCACGTCATCGTGGTCGAGGACTCCTACGAGGATCTCCTCGCCACCGCGAGCCCCGACGACTGGGAGGACCCGCAGCTCGACGAGCGTGAGGCGGCGGCGATGTGCTTCACGAGCGGGACGACCGGCCGCTGCAAGGGCGTCGTCTACTCGCACCGTTCGACGATGATCCACGCCCTCGGCGTCGCAACGACGTCTCCGCTCGGTCTGCGCGTCGCGCACGGCGACACGCTCCTGCCGGTCGTGCCGATGTTCCACGCGAACGCGTGGGGCTACCCCTATCTCGCGGCGATGCTCGGGACGAAGCTCGTCTTCCCCGGCCCGCATCTCGATCCCGAGAGCCTGCTCGAAGACTTCGTCGAGGAGAAGGTCACGTGGACGGCCGGCGTGCCGACGATCTGGCTCGGAATGCTGCAGATGCTCGACGCGAATCCCGGGAAGTGGGATCTCTCCCACATGAAGGGGATGCTCGTGGGCGGCTCCGCGGTGCCTCGCGCGATGATCGCCGCGTACAAGGAGCGCCACGGGCTGAGCGTCGTCCAGGGCTGGGGCATGACCGAGACCTCGCCGGTTGCCTCGGTCACCGACTTCATCGGTGACCTCGTCGACGCCGACCCGGACACGCAGTTCGACTTCGTCGCGATGGCCGGCGTACCGCTCCCGCTCGTGGACATCCGCGTGCGGGCCGGAGACGAGAACGTCCCGTGGGACGGGGAGTCGATGGGCGAGCTCGAGGTGCGCGGCCCCTGGGTCGCTTCCGGCTACTACAACGACGACACGCAGGCCGACCGCTGGACGGACGACGGCTGGTTCAAGACCGGCGACATCGTCTCGATGCATCCGCGCGGGTTCATCCAGATCAAGGATCGCTCGAAGGACGTGATCAAGTCGGGCGGCGAGTGGATCTCGTCGGTCGAGCTGGAGAACGCGCTGATGGCGCATCCCGCCGTGGCCGAAGCGGCCGTGATCGCGATCCCGGACGAGAAGTGGGCGGAGCGCCCGCTGGCGGCGGTCGTCCTCAAGGAGGGTCAGACGGTGACCGCGGACGCGCTGCGCGAGCATCTCGCGCCGAAGTTCGCGAAGTGGTGGCTGCCGGACCGGTTCGAGTTCGTGGACGAGATCCCGAAGACGAGCGTTGGAAAGTTCAAGAAGACGGCGCTGCGGGACCAGTTCGCGGAGGAGCAGGTTCCGGCTAGTTCGTGAAGGCCGTTCTCCTCAGCGAGACTGGCGGCCCGGAGCAGCTCGAGCTCGCGGAGGTGCCTGACCCGAAGCCGGGCGACGGCGAGGTCGTCGTGCGGGTGCGCGCGGCCGGCGTCAACTTCGCCGACGTGCTCGTGCGCGCGGGGCGGTACCCGCAGCCGCCGGAGCTGCCGACCGTTCTGGGCCGCGAAATCGCGGGCGAAGTCGACGGGAGGCGGGTGATGTCGGCTTCGGGCGCCGAGTCGGGAGCCTACGCCGAGCTTGCTGTCGCCGACCCCGAGTGGCTCGTGGAGCTGCCGGAATCCGCGTCCTTCGAGGAGGGCGCGTCGTTCCTGACGACCTTCCTGACCGCGTGGATCCCGCTTCGCCGAACCGAGGTCGGATCGGGCTCGACAGTGCTCGTTCACGCCGCAGCAGGCGGCGTGGGCTCGGCGGGGGTTCAGCTGGCGAAGCACCTGGGCGCGCGGGTTGTCGCGACGGCCAGCACGGACGAGAAGCGGCGGTTCGCGCTCGAGCTCGGCGCCGACGAGGTGTTCGGCTATGACGAGTTCGCGGACGCCGTGCGGGCGGACGTCGTGCTCGACGCCGTCGGCGGCGAGATCTTCAAGCGGTCGATCGGCGTCCTCAACCCGCTGGGCACGATCGTGGGGATCGGGTACGCCGACGGCTGGTGGGACCCGCTGGACACTGCGCTCATGGTCGGCCGCAACCTCTCGCTGCAGGGCTTCTACCTCGGGCGGCTGATGAAGCTCCGCCCGGAGGTCGTGCAGGAGGCGACGCGCGAGGTCGTCGAGCTCTGGGAGGCCGGAGCCGTCAAGCCGGTCGTCGGCGCCACGTTCCCGCTCGAGCAGGCCCCGGAGGCGCACAGACTGATCGAGGAGCGTCGTAGCGTCGGCAAGGTCGTCCTTGTTCCCTAGGACGGCGCTCGTCACCGGCTCGGCCGGTGGGATCGGGCGCGCGATCGTCGACCGGTTGGAGCGGGACGGGACGGATGTCCAGGAGCTCGACCTCGTGACCGGCTTCGACGTCTCGGATCCAACGGCGTGGGAGTCAGTCGATCGGGTGGAGCTGGCATGCCTGAACGCCGGGGTGACGACCAGCACAGCGGCGATCACGGAGCTCACCGCCGAGGAGTACCGGCGCGTGATCGGGGTCAACGTCGACGGTGTCGTCTATGGCGTGCGGCGGCTCGCGCGAGTGATGGACGAGGGCGATGCGATCGTCGTGACGGGCTCGCTGGCGGGGTTGACGGGGGTCGAGGGCGACCCGATCTATGCGCTGACGAAGCATGCGGTGATCGGGCTCGTGCGCTCGGTCGCTCCGCAGCTCACTGAGCGTGGCATTCGAATCAACGCGGTGTGTCCCGGCTTCGCGGACACGCCGATGGTGGCGGGCGAGCTGCGCGCGTCGCTCGAGGAGGCAGGCTTCCCGCTGCTCGCGGCCGAGAACGTCGCGGACGCCGTCCTGCTCGCGGCGCGCAGCGATCGCACGGGCGAGGCGTGGACCGTCCAGCCGGGCCGAGACCCGGAGCCCTATCGCTTCCGCGGCATCCCGGGCCCGCGAGTCCCAGGCGCGGAAGGCGTGGCCCCACCGTTCTAGCCAAGTAACACAGTGTTACTTGGCACAGAGTCGGCGCAAAGAATGGGCTACGGGCAAGCGAGACTGAACGGCGTACCGACGATGGCTCCGCGCATCCGCAAAGAACTCCTCGAGGCGATCGTTCGCCACGACAAGCGCACCCACCCGATCGCCGAGACCTGCCGGCGCGTGGGGAGCGATGCCGACCGACTTGGCTTGACGAGGCCGAGCTACCAGCGCGTGCGAGAACTCGTCCACCAGTCGCGACGTTTGCGGCGCGGGCCAACTACCACCAGCGTCCTCGTCGACGTCGCGTTCCGGGTGCGACCGCCGGAAGCCGTCCTCGACCACCTCTCGGGAACCGGAGTGCCGGAGCTGCGGCGCTAGCCGCTCCGGCCAAGTAACACAGTGTTACTTGGCGTCGGTAGACGCCCCGCGCTCCGCGACCTTCACGAGCGCCTTGCCGCGGTTCTCACCACGGAGCATCCCCATGAACGCGGCCGGCGCGTTCTCGAGCCCTTCCGTGACGTCCTCCCGCCAGCGGATCTTCCCTTCCGCGACCCACCGCGCCAGCCGCAGAGCGGCCTCGTCGAAGCGGTGCGCGTAGTCGTTGATCAGAAACCCCTCCATGCGCGCGCGGTAGACGATCAGGAGCGAGGGATTGAACGTCGGCTCCGGCCGCTCCAGGTTGTACTGCGAGATCTGCCCGCAGATGACGATCCTCGCGCCGATGTTCAGCCGCCGGTGCACGGCGCCTGACACCTCACCGCCGACGTTGTCGAAGTAGACGTCGACACCGTCCGCGCATGCCGCCTTCAACGCCTCGTGGAAACCCTCGTCCTTGTAGTCGAGCGCGACGTCGTAGCCGTAGGTCGTGCAGTCCGTGCACTTGTCCGGCCCGCCGGCGATCCCGACCGTCCGGCAGCCCGCGAGCTTCGCGATCTGTCCCACGATCTGGCCGACCGCCCCCGCCGCGCCCGAGACGACCACCGTCTCGCCTGGCTTCGGTTGGCCCACGTCGAGCAGGCCGAAGTACGCCGTCATCCCGGTCGCGCCCGACCACGTGCAGTGCCAACGTCGGCGGGTCGAGGAACTCCGGAACCCGCCGCACCGACCCAGCTCGCGCGACCGCGTACTCCTGCCAGCCCAGCTGTCCGACAACGAGGTCCCCCGACGAGTAGCGGCCGTCGTTGCTCTCGAGCACTTCGCCGACCGACTGCGAGGTGATCACGTCGCCGAGCTGGAGCCCCTTCGCGTACGACCGCACCTGGCTCATCCGTCCACGCTGGTAGGGATCGACCGAGACCCAGAGCGTCCGAACGAGCACCTCGCCCGGCCGGGGCTCGCCGACCTCGACTTCGTCGATCGCGAAGTCCGCGTCCTTCGGGAAGCCGACGGGATGCGCCGCCATCGTCACGCGCCGATTGGTCTTCACGAGAACCGCCATACGCCGCCCTTCTCGAACTCCTTCAGGATCCGCCGGCTGACGACCATTCGATGCACCTCGTCCGGCCCGTCGTAGATGCGCGCCGCGCGCGCGTTCGCATACATCTCGGCGAGCGGCGTCTCGTCGGTCAGCCCGCGAGCCCCGTGCACCTGGATCGCCCGGTCGACGACGTCGTGGAGGACACGGGCCGCGTAGTACTTGATCACCGAGACCTCGACCCGAGCCTCGTCACCGGCGTCGATCTTGTGCGCGGCGTCGAGCGTCATCAACCGGCAGGCGTGGATCTCCGCCGCGGAGTCCGCGATCCAGTTCTGGACGGTCTGCTTGTCCGCGAGCCGCGAGCCGAACGCCTCCCGCTCGAGCGAGTACGAGCACAGGAGCTCGAACGCCCGCTGCATCTGGCCGAGCCAGCGCATCACGTGATGGATCCGGCCCGGGCCGAGGCGTTTCTGGGCGATGCGGAAGCCGTCGCCCGGCTCCCCGAGCGTGTTCGCCACCGGCACGCGCACGCCGCGATACCAGACCTCGCAGTGCGTCGACCAGCCGCTCCCTGCGTGACCCATGACGGGAATCGGCCGGACGATCTCGACTCCGGGCGTGTCCGCCGGCACGATGATCTGCGAGGCGCGCGCGTGCGGCTCGGCCTCCGGATCCGTGACGGCCATCACGATCCCGAACGCCGCGCCGTCGGCGCCCGACGAAAACCACTTGTGCCCGTCGATCACCCAGTCGTCGCCGTCGCGCCGCGCCGTCGTCCGCAACGTCGTCGGGTCGGATCCGGGCACCTCGGGCTCGGTCATCGAGAAGAACGACCGGATCTCGCCGGCGACGAGCGGGCGCAGCCACCGCTCCTTCTGCTCGTCCGTTCCGAACAGGTGGAGGATCTCGGCGTTGCCGGCGTCGGGGGCCTGGCAGCCGAAGACGAGTTGCGCGTACGTCGACCGCCCGATCTCCTCGTTCAGGTGCGCGTACGCAAGGAAGCCCTCGCCGGTGCCGCCGGCTTCCGGTGGGACGTGCGGCGCCCACAAGCCCTGCTCCTTCGCTTTCGCCCGCAGCGACTGGACGAGCTCGTGATCGTCGGACTGGAGACGCTGCTCGTTCGGGTAGACATGCTCCTCCATGAAGGCCCGATAGCGCGCGCGCAGCTCTTCGATCGCCTCGGTCGGAGCGAGTTCCGTGATCGCCACCCGTTTAGCATCGCACTTCGTGCGACTCGGCTTCTACATGGGGTACGCGCCGCCCGGGACGAACCCGACGGAGCTGATCGAGCTCGCCCGCGAGGCGGAGCGGCATCGGCTACGACTCGGCCTGGGCCGCGGAGGCGTGGGGGACCGACGCCGCGACGGTGCTCGCCTGGCTCGCGGCGACGACGACCACGCTGAAGGTCGGCTCGGCGATCTTTCAGATCCCGGCGCGGACTCCGACGGCGACGGCGATGACCGCCGCGACGCTCGACCTCATGTCCGGCGGCCGCTTCCTGCTCGGCCTCGGCGTCTCGGGGCCGCAGGTCGTCGAGGGCTGGCACGGGGAGCCCTGGGGAAAGCCGCTCGCCAAGATGCGCGAGTACGTCGAGATCGTGCGCACCGTGCTGCGGCGGGAGACGGTCGAGCACCAGGGCGAGCACTACGCGATCCCCTACTCGGGCCGCGAACGGCACCGGGCTCGGCAAGCCGCTCAAGCTGATGGCGCGGCCGCTGCGGGCCGACATTCCGATCTACCTCGCCGTCTTCAAGCCGCGCTCGGTCGAGCTCGCCGCGGAGATCGCCGACGGCTGGCTGCCGATCTTCTTCTCGCCCGAGCGAGCCCGGAAGACCTTTCCCGCCCCGTTTGCCCGCGGCAACGGCTTCGAGATCGCCCCCGCCGTGCCGGCGCTCGTCTCCGACGACGTCGAGAGCGCCCGCGACGCCCTGCGGCCGTACTACGCGCTCTACATCGGCGGCATGGGCGCCCGCGGCGCGAACTTCTACAACGACCTCGTCGCGAGCTACGGCTTCGAGGCCGAGGCGAAGCAGATCCAGGATCTCTTCCTCGACGGCAGGCAGCGCGACGCCGCCGCGGCCGTGCCTGACGCGCTGATCGACGAGATGGCGCTCGTCGGGCCGCGGGCGCGGATCGAGGACCGCCTCGCCGCCTGGCAGGAGTCGGGCGCGACCACGCTGCTGGTCTCGGCGCGCGACCTGACAACCTTGCGTACCGTGGCGGAGGCGCTGCCATGAAACTCTTCGATCTCACCGGCAAGACCGCGATCGTCACCGGGGGCGGCAAGGGCGTCGGTCGCCAGCTGGCCGAAGGGCTGGCCGAGGCCGGGGCCGACATCGTCGTCTGCGCGCGCCAGGCCGACCGCTGCGAGCAGGCGGCAAGCGAGCTCGAGCAGCTCGGTGTCCGGGCGCTCGGGCTTGGCTGCGACGTCCGCGACCCCGAGCAGATTCAGGCGGTCGTCGAGCGGACGGTGGCGGATTTCGGCGGCGTCGACATCCTCGTCAACAACGCCGGAACCGTCTGGGGAGCTCCCCCGAGGACACGCCGCTCGAGGGCTGGCAGAAGGTCGTCGACGTCAACCTGACCGGCGTCTTCCTCTTCTCGCAGGCCGCGGGCCGGGCGATGATCGGCGCCGGCGGCGGCACGATCGTCAACATCGCATCGGTGGCCGGGCTCAGGAGCGGCCCGCCGGAGATCATGAACACGATCGCCTACAACACAACGAAGGGCGGCGTGATCGCGTTCACGCGGGACCTGGCCGGCAAGTGGGCGCACCACGGCATCCGCGTCAATGCGATTGCGCCGGGCTGGTTCCCTTCGGACATGGCGAACTTCGTCATCGACCAGCACGGTGACGACCTCTTGCGTCACATCCCGCTCGGCCGCTTCGGCGGGCCGCAGGATCTCAAGGGAGCGGTCGTCTTCCTGGCCTCGGAGGCGTCGGCCTACATCACGGCCCAGACGCTCGTCGTCGACGGAGGCCAATCGGCTTGGTAGAGACCGCCCCATGGGCGGATGAGCTGGAGAAGACGCTCGGGCGCCGTGTCACCTCGATGCAGCTGCTCCCAGGCGGCGCATCGAAGGAGGCGTGGGCGGTGGAGGCCGACGGCGAGCGCCTGCTCGTCCGGCGCGCCCTCGGCGGCGTCATCCATGCAGCCACGCTCTCGCTGGAGAACGAGTTCCGGGTGCTGGAGGCCGCCGTCGAGGCCGGCGTCAAGGTCCCGCAGCCCGTCGCGTACCTGGGGGAGCTCGGCGGGCGCGAAGCGTTCGCGATGGAGCTCGTCGAGGGCGAGACGATCGGCCGGCGCATCGTCCGCGATCCGCCGCCGGGGCTCGAGACCCAGCTCGCCGATGAGCTGGCGAAGATCCACGCGATCCCGCCCGAGCGGCTCCCGTTCCTCCGCTCCGGAGACGTCCTCGAGCGTTTCGAGCACGAGCTCGACTCGGTCGGCGAGCCGCACCCGGCGCTCGAGTACGGGCTCTGGTGGCTCCGGGACCACCGGCCCGAGCCGCTGCCCGACGTCGTCAGCCACGGCGACTTTCGGCTCGGGAACATCGTCGTCTCGGAACGCGGGCTCGAGTACGTGCTCGACTGGGAGTTCGCGCACCTCTCCGATCCCCGCGAGGACGTCGCCTGGCCGATCGTCCGCGCCTGGCGGTTCGGGGCCGACGACCGGCGGCTGGGCGGGATCGGCGAGGTCGGCCCGTACCTCGAGCGCTATGAGCAGCTCACAGGCCGGGCGATCTCCGAGGCCGACCTCGACTGGTGGGAGGTGCTAGGCAACGTCAAGTGGGGGACCGGCTGCCTGACACAGTCCCGCCGCCATCTGACCGGCCAGGATCGAAGCGTCGAGTACGCGGTGCTCGGACGGATGGCGGCCGAGATGGAGTACGAGCTCCTCGACCTGATCGAACGTGCCTGACCGGCCCACCGCGCTCGAGCTGATCGAGGCCGTGACGGAATACCTCTCGACGGAGGTCCTCCCGTCGGCGACCGACCACCGGGCGAAGTTCCGGACTCTGGTTGCCCTGAACGCGCTCGGGATCGCGTACCGCGAGCTCCAGGCGGGCACCGACGTCGGCCTCGCCGACGACGAGGCCGCGGAGCTCGCACGGCGGATCCGGGCGGGCGACGTCCGCGACGACGACCACGCGCGCCTGAAGGAGCACGTCGCCGCGAAGCTCCGGATCTCGAACCCGGCCTATCTGGAGCGGTACGAGTGACGCGCCGCCGGATCTACCTGATGCGTCACGGCAACGTCGCCTACTTCGAGGACGGCCGTCCCGTGAACCCGGAGAACGTCCCGTTGACGCAGCAGGGCAAGGAGCAGGCTCGCGCTGCCGAGGCCGCTCTGGCAGGAATCCGCTTCGACCGCGTCATCACGAGCGGCCTTCCGCGAACGGTCGAGACGGCGCGGATCGTCGCGCCCGGAGCGGAACCCGAGTCGTGGCCTGAGCTGCGCGAGATCGAGGCCGGACGCCTCGACGACATCCCCGAGGAGGAGCTCGAGGAGACGTTCACCTCGATGTTCAGGGACGTCGTTCCCGAGGAGAGACGCTTCCTGGCCGGTGAGACGGTGGGCTCGCTGCTCGACCGGGTGATCCCGGCGGTCGAGCGTCTGCTCGCCGACCCGGACTGGGACATCGTGCTCGCCGTGCTCCACGGCGCCGTCAACCGCGCGATCCTTTCCTACGCGCTCACGGGCGGTCGGATGTACCTCGGCAACCTCGAGCAGTCCCCGGGCTGCATCAACGTCCTCGACGTCGGCGACGCCGACTGGGTCGTCCGCGCCGTGAACACGACGCCGACAGACCTCGCGCACCTCACGAGCCGCCTCCGCACGATGGAGGAGCTCTGGGCCGAGTTCAGAGGGTGAAACCGAAACCGGCGACGAACAGTAGGATCACTTAGCCGATGCGAACGCTGCTCGCTGCGGTCGTCGCCGTTCTCGCGCTCGCCGTGCCCGCCGGCGCGCTCGCCGCCGTCCAGCCGGGGCAGCCGTTCCCGAGCAACCTGTTCACCAAGCTCGACCTCACGCAGGCGACGAACGTCCGCGTGAACCTGGCGAAGCCGGACTGTGCGGCGCGCCCATCCGACTGCGCCGACATCGACGTCGTCAACACGCTCGACGGCTTCAACGTCCAGCCGCGGATCTCGATCCCGTTCTCGGCGCCGATCGACGTCTCGACGGTCTCGAGCGAGACCGTGTTCCTCGTCGGCTTGAGCGGCCGGCGGATCGGGATCAACCAGATCGTCTGGGAGCCGGCCGCCAACACGCTCCACGTCGAGAGCGACGAGCAGCTGGCGGCCCGCTCGCCCTACCTGCTCATCGTCACGCGCGGCGTCCACGGAGCGGACGGGGAGCGCCTCGACGGCAGCGCGTTCTGGCGCGACCTGCTCCTCGGACATCCGCCCACCGCCGACGCGAAGCGGTACCGGGTCCAGCTGGGGCTCGCGCTCGCGGCCTCGACCCTCGCCGGCGTCAAGCTGAGCCAGGTCGCCGTTGCAAGCCTGTTCACGACGCAGAGCATCGCCGCGATCTCGCAGAAGATCCGGGCGCAGATCCGCTCGGCCCCACCGGCGGCGCCGAGCTTCACGCTCGGGACCGCCGGGGAGCGCACCGTCTTCCCGCTCTCCTCGATCACCGCGATCCAGTCGCGGCGCCAGGTCGGGACCGCAACGTTCACGACCTCGTTCCTGCCGCTGCCCGGCGCTTCAGGTCTTCCCCGGCTCCGTCGGCACCGTCGCCTTCGGGTCGTACACGTCGCCGGACTACGAGACCGCTGGACAAGTTCATCCCGCCGGTCGGAACGAGGACCGGGACGCCAACGCCGCAGGGGACGAACGAGATCGGGTTCACGCTCTTCGTGCCGTCGGGGACGCCGCCGGCCGGCGGCTGGCCCGTCGCGATCTTCGGGCACGGCTTCACCGACTCGAAGAACGGCGCGCCGTGGGCAGTCGCCTCGTCACTGGCCAACTCCGGGATCGCGACGATCGCCATCAACGTGGTCGGGCATGGTGGCGGAGCGCTCGGCACGTATACCGTCCTCCCCTCAGGCGGAGCGCCGCCGGTGACTCTGCCGGCGGGCGGCCGCGGCATCGATCAGGACGGCAACGGGACGATCGACTCGACCGAAGGGCGTCAACGCGGCGCCCGCCGCAGGACGGTCGATCGGCAACCGCGACGGGCTTCGCCAGACCGTGATCGACCTGATGCAGCTCGTGCGGGTGATCGAGGGCGGCGTCGACGTCGACGGCGACGGAGCGAGCGACCTCCAGCGCGAGCGGATCTACTACTCCGGCCAGTCCTTCGGCGGCATCTACGGGGTGCCGCTGCTCGGCCTCGAGCGCGAGATCCGCGCCGGCGTGCCCAACGTGCCCGGACGGGCCGATCATCGAGATCGCGCGGCTGTCGCCGAGCTTCCGGCCGCTGGTCGGGATCGGCCTGATCTCACGCGTGCCCTCGCTCTACAACGCCGTGCCGAACCCGACCTTCACGTCTTTCATCGAGAACAAGCCGCTCCGCAACCTGCCGCCCGTCGTCGACACCGTGCCGGGCGCAGCGGCGATCCAGGAGCTCATCGACCGCCAGGAGTGGGTGCAGCAGGCCGCGAACCCGGCCGCCTACGCGCCGCTCGTCAACCGGCCGATCATCCTCCAGTTCGCGCGCGGCGACCAGACGGTGCCGAACCCGACGACGTCGGCGATCATCCGCGCCGGCGACCTCGAGTCCCGAACGACCCTCTACCGCCACGACCTGGCGGTCCAGGCGAATCCGACGCTCGGGCGCAACCCGCATTCGTTCGTGACGGGCATCGCGGGCGCGGGTGCCCCCTTCGCCCTGGCCGCGCAGGCTCAGATCGCGACGTTCTTTGCGAGCGACGGCGCCACCACGATCGACCCGGACGGCGCGGCACCGATCTTCGAGACACCGATGGTCGGCCCGCCCCCGGAGGACCTGGCCTTCATTCCGTAGCGGCTTACGGGCCGGCAGGCTCTCGAGCCGCTCGCGCACGGCACGCCGCGCGGCGTCGAACACCGCGGGGTCGCGGAAGAGGTGGAACTGCCAGTTCGCGGACGCCGCGAACGCGTCGATCTCGAACGTGATCTCGCGAGCGCTGAGCGAGTCGTCGAGCTCGCCTGCCTCCTGCGCCTGCTCGACTGCGTGCTCCAGGTACGAGAACCAGGATCGGAGCATGTCCTCGATGCGGTCGCGGACCGGGCCGGGTCGATGGCTGAACTCCACGGACGTCGAGGCGAAGAAGCAGCCGCCCGGGAACACCTGGCGCTCCATGTAGCCGATCTTGTGGTCGCACAGGGCCCAGACGCGCGGCAGGCCCTTGGGCGCCGAGCGGGCCGGCGCGATCACCTCGTCGACGAACAGGGAAGCCGCATGCTCGACGGTGGCGATCTGAAGCTCCTCCTTGGAGCCGAAGTGGGCGAAGAGGCCGCTCTTGCTCATCCCGGTCGCCTCGGCGAGCCGGCCGATCGAGAGCGTCTCGAGCCCCTCCTGGGTCGCGAGCTCGGCGGCCCGCGTCAGGATCGCGTGGCGAGTGCGCTCGCCCTTCGTTTTCAGGACGGGCGTCCGCTTTTCAACGACGGCCATATCAGGAAGTATAGAGGATGGCTTGACAGAATAGTACGATCGTTCTATTCTTGGCGCCATGGAGATCGACCACCTCACCGTCTTCGTCCGCGACTACGACACGAGCAAGCCGTTCTACGAGGAGGTCCTCGCGCCACTCGGTCTCGTCTGCCTGCTCGACTGGCCCGACGAGCGACGTGCCTACTTCGGCCGCCCGGACGAGCCCAGCTCGCTCTGGCTCGTCGAGTCGGAGCTCGCCGGCCGGCTCGAGATCGCGCTCCCGGCGCGCGACATCGGCGCCGTTCACTCGTTCTACGGGACGGCGATCGCCGCCGGTGCCCGCACCGAGTGGGAGCCCGGCGTCCGGCAGGAGTACCACGCCGAGTACTACGCCGCGCGCGTCCTCGACTTCGACGGGAACTCGCTCGAGGCCGTTTCTCGCGGCGCCGCCGCGCAAGCCGCCGCGTAAGCTCCATAACGTCGTGGAGAACCTGGCGGAGGTCGCCCCGCTGGCCGGGACGCTGGGCATCGAGCTCACGCAGGCCGACGCAGGCGAGGTCCGCGGCGGAATGGACTGGGCCGCGGAGCGCTGCACCGCCGGCGGAGTGCTGCACGGCGGCGCGCTGATGGCCCTTGCGGACACGCTCGGCGGCGTCTGCGCGTTCCTGAACCTCCCCGACGGCGCGACGACGACCGCCACGGTCGAGTCGAAGACCAACTTCTTCCGCGCCGTCCGGGAGGGCCGGGTCGAGGGCGTGACACGCCCGCTCCACGTCGGCCGCAGCTTCATCGTCGTCCAGACGGACCTCCTGGACTCGGAGCAGCGTCGCGTCGCGCAGGTCACGCAGACGCAGGCCGTCCTGAGCTGAGGCCCGCCGGAGAACCGGCGGGCCTCAGCTCGTCGTCTCAGCAGATGTTCACCTCGAGCGAGTAGGAGTTGCTCGGCGCCGAGACGTTGCCGGCGCTGTCGACGGCCCGGAGGACGAACGTGTTCTCGCCGTCGACCACGCCGTAGGTGATCGTGCGTCCGGTGCCGATCGCGCCGGGGTCGAACGGGTCCGGGGCACCGTTGATGAAGATCCGGTAGCGGATCGCCGACTGCGGATCCTGGTCGTCGGTGGACTGGGTCCAGCGCACGTCGACCTCGCCGCACCAGTCCTCGTTCGAGACGCGCAGGTCCGTCGGCGCGGTCGGCGGCGTCGTGTCCGTGCTCGCCGCCGTCGTCGCGGAGACGGCGTCACTGGGCGGCGAGACGTGGTAACCGAAGTCCTGCGCCTTGACCGTGAACGTGTACTCGGTCGACGGTGCCAAGCCGACGAGCTTCGCCGACGTCGGCCCGGTCCAGACGAGATTCCCCTGCTGGGGACTGACGGAGACCAGGTACTCGCGAATTCCGGCGTCGTCCGTCGACGCGTCCCAGGCGAGCGAGATCTGAGAGGCGGTGACGGTGCCGATCCTCAGGTTCCCGGGTGCCGACGGTGGCGTCACGTCGGGCTCGGTCTTGACGATGACCGGTTGCTGGCGAAGTTGCCGGACTTGACCAGAAGAAGTACTCGGCGTTCGGAAGCAGCCCGGTCCAGGTATACGACCTCTGCGTCCTCGGCAGAGTGACCTTCACCCAGTTGCCGTCCTTCCAGAAATGGAGGACGTAGTCGGAGCTGCCGAAACTGTCCCACGCCAAGGACACGGTCGTCTGCGTCTTGGCGGTGACGCGTAGGTTCGCGGGCTTGCTGCCTGCCGCGGTCGCGGCCGACGTTGCGACCACGGCAAGTGTGATGAGAGCGAGCAGGCCCGTGGTGGCCCACCGGGCGAGACGAACTGACATGAACGTGCCTCCCTCTCCGCAGGCGTTGACTGCCTCTTGCTCGTGTTGCGATACGGCTCGAGCGAAGGAGCGGATTTGCCGATCAGCCGGACACGGCTTCGCGCAGGAACTCGTACGCCGTGCGCGTTCGCCGCGCGCGCGAGCGCGATCGGAAACGCGGTGAACCCGTGCGTCGACTCCGGCCAGACGCGGAGCTCGGCTTCGTTGCCCGCCGCCTGCCAGCGGGCGGCCATGAACAGCGAGTCGTCGAGCAGCGGGTCGTGCTCGCCGACGGTGAAGAGTGCCGGCGGCAACTCGCGCAGGTCGGCATAGAGCGGCGAGAGCTCGGGATCGCGGAGCTCCGACTCGGCACGCTCGCCGATGAAGCTCGCCCCGAACCACCTCATTTCCTCGGACGTGAGGAAGCCGGGTCGATCCCGGAAGTTCCGGGCGCTGGGCGTCATCGAGAGGTCGAAGGCGCCGTAGACGAGGTTCGCCGCGCGGAAGGCGCCGGTGACGCCGTGGCGGTCACGGAGCCGCAGCAGCGTAAGCACGGAGAGGTGGCGCGCCGGCCGACTCGCCGCCGATCGCGAGCCGGTCCGGCGCTCCCAGCTCGCGAAGACCGCGGTCGAGCAGCCAGAGCGCAGCGTCCTCACAGTCGTCCGGCGCCGCCGGGAACGGGTGCTCCGGCGCCAGGCGGTAGTCGACGCTGACCGCGCACATGCCGGTCGCCTCGACGAGCGCCCAGAGCCGCTCGTCCTGCTCGTCACAGCATCCGAAGACCCAGCCGCCGCCGTGGAGGTGGAGGTAGACGCCCGCCGCTTCGTCCTCGGGCGCCAGGACCCGCAGGCGCAGCTCGCCCGAGCGCGCCGGGATCGACCAGGTCGCGCGCCTGGGGCAGGAACACCGGCGGCGGCAGGATGCTTCGGCCTTCGCGCCGCGCCTGCCGGGAGACCTCGGGCGGAACCGTGTACACCGGCGGATCGTCGGCGAGCAGCCGCACCAGCTCCTCCGTGAACACCTTCGACTCGGCGACAGCGGCCTCGTCGAGGTCGACGATCACCGGAGCCGCTCCACGAGCATCGCCATCCCCTGCCCGCCGCCGACGCACATCGTCTCGAGCCCGATCGTCCCGTCGAGGGTCTCGAGATCGTTCAGGAGCGTGCACATGATCCGTGCTCCGGTCATCCCGTACGGGTGGCCGAGAGCGATCGCGCCGCCGTTGGGGTTCAGCTTCTCGCCGAACGGGTCGATCCCGAGCTCACGGCTGACCGGGAGCACTTGCGCGGCGAACGCCTCGTTGAGCTCGACCACGTCGACGTCGTCGATCGTCATCCCGGCCTGGTCGAGCACCCGGCTGACGGCGCCGATCGGCCCGACGCCCATGATCTCGGGCTCGACACCCGAGACCGCGGAGGCGATGATCCGCGCCCGCGGCTCGAGGCCCAGCTCGCGCGCCTTCTCGGCGCTCGTCACGACGACTGCGGCGGCGCCGTCGTTCAGCGGGCACGAGTTCCCCGCCGTGACCTTCCCACCGGGCTTGAACGCCGGCTCGAGCTCCGCGAGCTTCTCGAGCGTGGAGCCGCGGCGCGGGCCGTCGTCGGCCGCGACACCGTCCCACGGCGTGATCTCTCGCTCGAAGAAGCCGCTGTCCTGCGCGGCGACCGCCCGTTCCTGCGAGCGCTGTGCGTAGCGGTCCATGTCCTCCCGCGAGACCTGCCACTTCTCGGCGACGTTCTCCGCGGTCAGGCCCATCGGGATGTAGACGTTCGCGATCGGCGCCTCGTCGCCGAAGAGTTTCGGGTGGAGCTCCTCGGCGTCCTTGGGATAGCCGTCCACCTGCGTGATCGACTCGACGCCGCCCGCGACGAAGGCGTCGCCCTCCCCCGCCCTGATCGCATGGAAGGCCATGCGGATCGTCTGAAGCGACGACGCGCAGAAGCGGTTCACGGTCGTGCCCGGGACGCCCGCGGGCAGCCCGGCGAGAAGCGCGACGCGGCGCGCGAGGTTCATCCCCTGCTTCTGCTCCGGGAACCCGCAGCCGATCATCACGTCCACGATGTCGGCGCGGTCGAGCTCGGGCACCTGCTTCAGCGCCGCGTCGACGGCGAAGGCGGCGAGGTCGTCCGGTCGCGCGTCCACGAGCGACCCCTTGCGGGCCCGCCCGATCGGCGTGCGTGCGGCGGCGACGATGACTGCGTCAGGCAAAGGCGTTCTCTCCCGTAAGTTGCTCGACCGATGATCAGCTTCTGTATCTGGCTCGTCCCCTCGTACAACGTAGTCACGCGAGCGTCCCGCAGGTACTTGCCGACCGGGTACTCGTCCACGTAGCCGTAGCCACCGTGGACCTGGACCGCTGCGTTGGCGGCGCGCACCGCCGCCTCGCTGGCGTAGTACTTGGCGATCGACGACTCCAGGGTATGTCGCGCGCCCGAGTCTGCGGCGAGCGCAGCGCGCCAGGTCAGCAGCCGCGCGGCGTCGGTCTCGACCGCGATCTCCGCGAGCAGCTCCTGGACGAGCTGGAACGACGCGATCGAGCGCCCGAACTGCTGCCGCTCCCCGGCATACGCGAGCGAGGACTCGAGGCAGCCCTGCGCGATCCCGACGCAGCCGGCGGCCAGGGAGATCCGGCCGTTGTCGAGCGCCGACAGCGCCACCTTCATCCCGCCGCCGACCTCGCCGAGCACGTTCTCCGGCCGGGATGCGAACGCCGTCAAGCGTCAGCTCGCCGGTGTCCTGCGCGCGGAGGCCGAGCTTGCCCTTGATCTGGTGCGCCGAGAAGCCCGTCGTGGCGGTCGGGACGAGGAAGCAGGTGATCGACTCGCCGGTGCGGGCGAAGACGAGCGCCAGTCCGGCCCAGGTGCCGAGCGTGATGAAGATCTTCGAGCCGGAGATCACCCAGCCGTCGCCGTCGCGCTCCGCCCGCGTAGCGATGCTGCCGGGGTCCGACCCCGCGCCGGGCTCCGTCAGCGCGTAGCAGCCGAGCGCCTCCCCCGAGGCCAGCCGCGGCAGCCACTCACGCTGCTGCTCCTCGGTCCCCCAGCGCTTGATCGTCTTGCCGACGAGGCCGACGTTGACGGAGACGATTCCGCGAACGGACGAGTCGGCGCGCCCGAGCTCCTCCATCACGAGACAGTAGGAGACGGTGTCGAGCTCCCAGCCGGCGAGGAACCCGATCTCCGCGAGCTTCGCGACGATCCCACGGTCCATCCGCTCCTCGCGGTCCCAGTCGCGGACATGCGGCGCGATTTCCCGGTCGACGAACTCGCGGGCCGAGCCGCGGATGAGCTCTTGTTCTGATGTCAGCGTTAGATCCATAACGACGACGGGGCCGCTCACGCGGCCCCGTCATTCTTTCCGGTTACGTGAGGTCTACCCTCGGCCCTTGTAGAGCGGGCTGATCTCCGTGAAGCTGCCGTTGTTGTACCGGACGACCTTCCCCTGGTCGAGCGGGAAGGCATCGTTCTTGCCCGTCTTCGTCCTCATGCCGGCGAGCGTGTAGGGGTTGACCCAGTTCCGGCTCCGGGCCGCCGCCATCAGCGACGCCCGAGTCGGGTTCCGCCCGGCCTTGTAGAGCATCCTGACGAACTCCCAGGCGTTGGCGACTCCGTAGTAGTAGAACGTGTTCCGGATGTCGACGCCGCCCTCGGGGCCGTACCTGCCCATGATCCGGCGGAACGACCGAATCGCCGGGTCGTTTCGGTACTTCGGGTTCGTGTTGTTCTTCAGATAGCCGGTGCTGATCACGCCGTTCACGTAGTCCTGCCCGACCGTCCGGGCCGCCGCGGCCATCACCTGGTCGGTCGCAGCGACCGAGTTGATGATGATCTGCTGCGGCCTGTAGTTGAGCGTCCGCCCCGTCGCGAGCGCGCGCACGGTCGGGGTGCCGGCCGTGGTCAGTAGAACCCACGTGTCGGCGCCGGAAGCTCTCTGCTGGGCGATCTGCGAGGCGTAGCTCGTGTCGGTGACCTCGTAGCTGCGCTCGTTGACGACCATGCTGCTGGCGCGGCTCCCGAGCCCCGCCTTGATCCCCCGCAGATAGTCCTTGCCGTAGTCGTCGTTCTGGTAGAAGATCGCGATCCGCGCGTTCGGCCGGTTCTGGCGGATCCACTGCGCGTAGACGCGGCCCTCGGCGACGTAGTCGGTCTGCCACCCCATCGTCCACGGGTATGCCTTGTGCTGGGCGCCCCAGTAGCTCGCCCCGGTCGCGATCTGGAGCTGCGGGATCTTCCGCTGGTTCAGCAACGGCCGGATCGCGAGGTTGGGCTCCGTGCCCAGACTCCCGTAGATCGCGAAGACCTTGTCCTGAAGGATGAGCTGGTTCGTCAGCTGGACGGTCCTCGCCGGGTTGTACCCATCGTCGTAGGTCTTGAAGATGATCTGACGGCCGTAGACCCCACGCTTGCCGTCAGGGCCCCTCCGCGCGTTCACGTAGCGGAAGTAGGTCTCCATCCCCCGAGCGATCGGCGCGTACGACGAGACCGGCCCGCTGAACGGGAACGTGCCTCCGATCGTGATCGCCCTGCTCGTGACCCCTGGAACTGCTTTCGCTGCTTTCGCCGCTTTCGGTGCCTCCACCCGGGCGAATGCCCCGGGGAGACCCACGGTCAGCGCCACGCCGAGCGCCACGACCGCCAATACGACTTTCTTCATGTGCTTCTCCTCCTTGCCACCCGGAGTGGGACTGTCCCATCCGCCTCCGATAGGACTCCGAACGCCGCGATTAGTTGTAGGCCGGACCCGATAAGCGGGTAGCGTAATGCAAAACGTTACGCGGGGTAACCCCTCCCGCGAGCTCCGCTTCAGCGGTGCGCCGTCGCCCGGCGGAGGGACGAGAATCCGTCCCAGAGAATCGTCGTCAGATAGTCGACCAGTCGGTCTCTCGGGAGCGACCTGGTCTCGAGCCAGGAGGTGCCCGCCGCCCTGATCATCCCCGAGACGCACTCCGCCCACGGCTCCGCGAAACCGGGATGCATGCCGGCCCGACGGAGATTCTCTTCGGCCGTGAACGCGCACTCGGCGATGTGCCGGCGCCGGAAGTCGGCGACGATCGCAGCCGTCCGGGGCTGCTCGGAGGCATGGAGCAGGAAGCGATAGCGCTCAGGCTCGCGCTCGACGTAGGAGAGATACGCGTTGATCGCCGCGGCGAGTCGGTCGCGAGGTTCGCTCGCCCGGGTCGCCGGCCGTAGCGCGACCTTGAGCTCTTCGACGTAACGCTCGGTGAGCGCCTGGTAGAGGCCGTCCTTGTCGCCGAAGTGCCGGTACAGGACGGGCTTCGTGATCCCGGCCTCCGTGGCGATCTCCTCCATGGAGACACCGACGCCGCGACGCTGAATGACGCGATCCGCGACGTCGAGGAGCTCTTCTCGCCGACGCTCCCGCCGCCTGGTCTGCTTCGAGACTCTCGTCGCGGGCCGTTTCAGTCGCCATCGGTCCCTGACGTTAACGGCTCAGCGGTCCGGCCGCGAGGGCGGCGCCCGAGGATCCCGCGTATGAACGCTCCCAGGCGCCGGAAGCCGCCCGCCACACCGCCCGGCAGCAGCAGCATGATCGCGATCAGGACGGCGCCGAAGACGACCGCCGGCGCCTGGCTCGAGAAGTCCGAGGAGACAAGCGGCGGGTTCTCTGCGTAGATCGGCAGGAAGACGTAGAGCAGCGCGCCGAAGAGAGCGCCCACGAGTGAGCCGAGGCCGCCGATGACAGCGCTCGCGAGAAGGAGGATCGAGAGCGAGACCGGGAATGTGTCCGGGTTCACGTAGGCGACCTCGATCGCGAGCAGCGCGCCTGCGGCGCCGGCGAACGCCGACGAAACGCCGAACGCGAGTGTCTTGTAGAGCGCCGAGTTGACGCCGGAGGAAACAGCGGCGATCTCGCCGTCCCTGATCGAGCGCCAGGCGCGGCCCACTCGTCCGCGGACGAGGAGCCAGGCGATCACGAACACGATCCCGGCGGTGATCCAGGCTTCGTAGTAGAGCCAGTGGCGCGTGGAGATGTCCCAGCCGAACGGCGTCGTCGGCAGGTTCAGGTTGATGCCCCCGCCGCCGCCGGTGGTTTCGTCGAAGCGCTTCATGATGATCGGGAACGAGACCGCGACGGCGAGCGTCGCCAGCGCGAGGGAGACCCCGCCGAGCCGAAGCGCAGGGAAGCCGAAGAGCAGGCCGATGACGCCGGTGACGAGCGCGGCGATCGGAATCGTGAAGACCGGCCGCATGCCGTCGCCGATCGGCAGCCAGCTCGGCGGGTCGAGCATGTAGAGCTCGAGGCCGGGTCGTCCGAGTGAGAGCAGGGCCGCTACGTACGCTCCGACGCCGACGAAGGCGCCGTGGCCGAGCGAGATCTGGCCGTTGAAGCCGGTGAGGAGGTTGAGGCCGAGTATCGCCACGAACCAGATCCCGACGAGCGTGAACTGGCCGACGCGAAACTCGGCCGAGGCAGCGTCGAGGCGCGCGTCGAAGATCTGCGGCAGGAAGGCGATGAAGAGCGCGACCGCCAGTGCGGACGCGTACTTCAGGACGGTTAGCGGGGCGATCTTCGGCATCAGACGCGCTGCACCGCCGGGTGGCCGAACAGCCCTTGCGGGCGGATCAGCAGGACGATCAGGAGGACGGTCAGCGCCGCGGGTAGCCGCAGCTCGCCGCCGATGAAGTCGACGTACGTTCCGAGCAGGTTGATCACCACTCCGAGCACGAGCCCGCCGACGACGGCGCCGACCGGACTGTCGATCCCACCGAGCACGGCGGCGGCGAACGAGTAGATCAGCACGACCAGCATGAGGTTCGGATCGAGCGTCAGCGACGGCGCCGCCATCATCCCGGCCACCGCGCCGAGCACGGCGGCGAGCCCCCAGCCGAGCGCGAGCATCCAGCCCACGCGGACGCCGAGCAGCCGGCTCGCATCCTGGCTGTTCGCGACGGCGCGCATGGTGAGCCCGAGCGTCGTGAAGCGGAAGAACGCCCACAGCAGCGCGACGGTGACGAGGCAGACGGCCAGGACGCCGAGGTCCTGGAGCGAGATGACGACGCCGCCGACGTCGATCGTCCGGAGCGGGAACGGACTGTCGAAGGCCTTCACCTCCGGGCCCCAGAGCCAGCCGGTCAATCCGTTGAGCGCGATCAGCAGCCCGATCGTGACGATGACGATCACGATCTCGGGCCGGTGCTCGACGGGTCGGATCAGGACCCGTTCGACCGCCGCACCAAAGACGAAGGCGATGACGAGGGTGACCGCGAACGCCGGCCAGAACGAGAAGCCGTGGTCCATCAGCGACCACGCGATGTACGTCGTGAACGTCGCCATCTCGCCCTGCGCGAAGTTGAGGACGTCCGTGGCGCGGTAGATGAGCACGAGCGCGAGCGCGAGGCTCGCGTAGATCGCCCCCTGGGCGAGCCCGCTCACGACCTGCTGCATGAATTCGGCCACTCGCCCTAATACCCCAGGTAGCTCTTCCGGACTGCTTCGTGGCGCTCGAGCTCGTCGCTCGTTCCCTCGACCGCCACCTTCCCTACCTCGAGCACGTACGCACGCGCGGCGAGCTCGAGCGCAATCGTTGCGTTCTGCTCGACCACGAGCACCGTCAGCCCCTGCTCCTCGTTCAGGCGCCGGACGACGCCGAACAGCTCGCGCACGATCGTCGGCGCCAGGCCGAGCGACGGCTCGTCGAGCATCAGCAGCCGCGGTTTGGAGACGAGCGCCCTCGCGAGCGCGAGCATCTGCTGTTCGCCGCCGCTCAACGTCGCCGCATGCTGGTCACGACGGCGCTCGATCCACGGGAAGGCGTGAATGACGCGCTCGGCCTCGCTGTCGGCCAGCCGTCCTCGCGCGCCCATGCGCAGGTTCTCCCAGACGGTCAGCTCGGGGAAGAGCCCGCGGCCCTCCGGGACGTGCGCAATGCCGAGTCGGGCGACGAGCTCCGGGCTGCGTCGCGTGATCTGCCGGCCGTCGAAGACGATCTCGCCGCTCGTGCGCACCATGCTCGAGACGCTGCGGAGCGTCGTCGTCTTGCCCGCGCCGTTGGCGCCGAGCAGCGCGACCACCTCGCCCTCGTCCACTGTCAGCGAGACGCCGTGGAGCGCGCGGATGGGCCCGTAGCGCGCGTGGACCTCCCGAAGCTCAAGCAGCGGCATCCGCGCCCCCGAGGTAGGCCTCGATCACTTCGGGGTCCTGCTGGACCTCCTGCGGTGTGCCCTCCGCGATCTTCCTGCCGAAGTTGAGAACGTGCACGCGGTCGCTGATGCCCATGACGAGCGCCATGTGGTGCTCGACGATCAGGATCGTCAGGTCGAAGTCCTTCCTCAGCCGCCGGATCAGCGAGCCGAGCGCTTCGACCTCCTCGTGATTGAGCCCGCCGGCGGGCTCGTCGAGCAGCAGCAGCCGCGGGCGGGAGACGAGCGCGCGCGCGAGCTCGATCCGCTTCAGCGTCCCGAAGGGAAGGCCGACGGCAGGACGCTCGGAGAGGTGGGAGAGGTCGAGGTAGTCGAGCGTCTCGCCCGCCAGCTTCCGCGCGTTGCGCTCCCCGAAGGGACGGACCTTCGTATGGGCGCCCACGAGGACGTTCTCCGCCACGGTCATGGTCGGAAAGAGCACGACGTTCTGGAACGTCCGCGCCACGCCCGCCCGGACGACGCGGTACGGCCGGGTCCGCAGCAGGTCGTGCCCGTCGAAGACGACTCGGCCCGAATCGGCCTTGTAGAGACGGGTGATGATGTTGAAGAGGGTTGTCTTCCCGGCCCCGTTGGGACCGATCAGACCGGCGATGGTGCCCTCCTCCAACGCGAGCGACACATCGTCGAGGGCGACGATCCCCCCGAAGTGCCGGGTCACGTTCTCGACAGCAAGGAGGGCCACGCGGCGACGATCATAAGGTCCGTGGTCGAACTAGAGGACGGTATTCGGCGGGTCACCTTCGCGCTGCCGCTCGGCATCGACCACGTCCACTGCTACCTGTTGCCCTCGCCTGACCGCGGCTGGACCCTCGTGGACACCGGCCTCGGGCTGCCGGATGCGGGTGAGCGGTGGTCGCGGGAGCTCGCCTCGTTGACGGCGCCCGTCGGCCGAATCGTCATCACCCACTTCCACCCCGACCACGTCGGTGCGGCGGCCGACGTCGCGTCGCTGACCGGGGCGCCGGTGCACCAGGGCGCCGACGACTACGCCCAATGCGTCGGCACCTGGGGCGAGCAGCGCAACGAGGAGAGGATGCCGGAGTACCTGCGCGAGCACGGGACGCCCGAGGCGGAGCTCGAGTCGTTCCGCGAGGACGCGGCTGCGTTCGTCCACCTCGTCCGATTCGCCCGCGATCCGGTGCTGCTCTCGCCCGGCGAGGAGCTCGACGGCTGGGAGCTCCTCCACCTGCCGGGGCATGCGGACGGCCACCTCGCGCTGCTGCGTGACGGGATCCTCGTCGCAGGCGACACGCTGCTCGGGGCGATCACGCCCAACGTCGGCCTCTACCCGGACTCGCGACCGGACCCGCTTGCCGACTACTTCGGGTCGCTCGAAGCGGATCATCGAGCTCGACCCGCGCCTCGCGCTCCCGGGCCACGGCGATCCGATCCGCGATCCCGCCGGGCGGGCGCGCGAGCTGATCGAGCATCATCGCCGGCGGCTCGAGCAGACGACGGCGGCGCTCGACGGCGATCCGCAGGAGCGCCTACCAGGTCTCGCTGACGCTCTTCCCCGAGCCGCTCTCGCCGACGCTGCGCCGCTTTGCGCTCGCGGAGACGCGCGCGCACCTCGAGTACCTCGTCCTGCGAGACGGCGCGAGACGGCTCGATCGGGGTCAGGTCATCGACGTACGCGTCGGCCTAGGGCAGGCCGCTGTGCGGGACGTCGACGGTCGTGGTGAGGAGCACGGCCTCCCGGGCCTGGCTTCGCCGTCGCTCCGAGAAGTCGGGTGCTGCACAGAGGAGGAGCGTCCGCCCGTCGTCGCCGCCGAGCATGCAGGCGAAGAACTGCAGGCCCTCGGGAGCCTCGATCTCCTCGACGATCGCGCCGCCCGGAGCGAGGCGACAGGCACGGCCGCCTCGCGCATCAGCCGACCAGATGTGGCCCTCCGCGTCCAGCGTGCAGCCGTCCGGAGCGAGGTCCGGAACCTCGGCCCACACCCGACGATCCGCGAGCGAGCCGTCGTCTTCGATCGTGAAGGCGACGTAGCGTCGGCCGTACGTCTCCCCGACGATGAGCGTTCGGCCGTCGTCGGTGATCACCGTGCCGTTCGGGAAGAGGAGATCGTCGGCGGCGAGTGCGGTCGATCCGTCCGGATCGACGCGGATGAGACCGGTCGGCTTCGGTTCCTCGCGCGCCATCAGGTCGAAGCCGAAGTTGCCGACGAACGCGCGGCCGTTCGGCGTCGACGACGAGATCGTTCAGCGGGCCGCCGCAGAAGTGGCCGACCTCGGCGTGCACCGAGACCTCGCCCGACGGCGAGCGGCGCAGTAGGCGGCGATCCTTCATCGACACGACGAGCAGCGAGCCGTCCGGAAGCCAGCCGAGACCGGACGGCTGCCCCTCCACCGTCAGCACCTCCTCCTCGCGTCCGTCCGGAGTCGACCGTCAAGACCACGTGGCGGTAGAAGTCGGAGACCCACCAGCGGCCCTCGTGCCAGCGCGGCCCCTCGAAGAAGGCGCCGCCGTCGAGCAGCAGATGCATGGCGCGGGTCAGTTTCGGTCGCTGCGGAGCGCGAAGCGCCGGTCGGAGGTCCGGTCGAACACTCGCTCGGCCCGGCCGTCGAACCAGCCGGACCGGACGTCCCCGGTCGGCGTGTCGAACAACGGGACGAACGGCTTCAGATCGAGCACCGGCGTGCCGTTCAACAGATCGAGGCCCTCGACGACGACCCGGTCGGGCTCAACAGAGACGATCCTGGCAAGTGACAGGCCGATCGGGTTCGGCCGCCGCGGGGATCGTGTCGAGAAGGTCCCATGTGGCACCTCATCGAGGAACACTCGCACGGTGGGGCCCCACCCGATCGTCTCGTGCAGGTGCGCGAGCACCCAGACGTGGGTGCATCCGTCCAGATCGACGAGGCAGCCGGCGTGCTCCTCCAAGACCTCGATCGTCGCTGGGCCTTCGGTATCGGCCATCGCCTGGAGCGGCATTCCGTCCATCTGTAGATGAGGGGAGTTGACGTAGCCGATCGGCTTGTAGACGACCGGCTCGGCGGTTCGGCTCTCCAGCAGCCCGTCGACGAAGGAGAGAGCGCCGCGACTCGCGGACAGGCGCCAGAGGGCGAGCGTCCGATCGAACCCGGACGCCGACGCGACCTGGTCGTCCAGCGCTCGGTCGAGGCGGGCGAGGACGCTCGCCTGCCGGCGGAGGAGCGGCCGCGGGTCGAGCTGGGCCCGGTCGTGGAAGAGCAGCTTCAGCATCAGCTCGGAGCGCAGGTCGCGCACGTGCTCGACCGGCCTGGCGCGCCAGCGGACGAACCTCGCACGGCCCCGGCGCGTCGGGCCGAGGGTCGTGCGCGCCGGTCCCTTCTCGCTCCGATCGTTGCGCCGCGCCTCGACGAGACCTGCCTCACGCAGCTGCCGGAGCGCGCGATAGGCGAGCGCGCGAGTGCACGAGTAGACGCGGCCGATGGCGCCCGGACGGACTGAGCTCCCGGGCAATTGCCCAGCCGTGGGCGGGCTGCTCGCACAGCAAGCCCAGCGCCGCCCACTCCGGGAGCGAGGGCTCCGTTGGTGGCTGTCGAGGCATCCGGCCGAATCGTAACCAGCGGTAGTCAAAGAATGTCTACCGTGGTAGGGTCGCCGCCTGTGAACCGGAGACGCTTCCTGGTGAGCTCCGCCGGCGCCTCCGCGGCGGTTCTCGGCGGTCCCTGGATCGGCGCAGCCGGCGCGGCGACCGAGGAGGACATCGCCTTCGCGAACTTCGGAGTCTCGGCCGAGTTCCTGCTCAAGGACTTCTATGCCAAGGCGCTCGACGGCAAGCGGTTTCGCGGGCCGCGCGCGAACGTGCTGCGCCAGGGACGAACCGCAGCCACGAAGCACGCGAGAGCGTTGAGCAACCTGCTCGTCAGCTTCGGAGACACGCCCCCGGTCGAGGATGACTTCGAGTTCGCGTGGCCGAGGCGCACGTTCTCGAGCGCTCAGACGACCGTGAAGACCGGGTTGATCGTGCTCCGGGCACTGCTCGGCTCGTACCAATCGGCCGCAGCCTCGGCTTCGGTGGTCGACTACCGGATCCTGTTCGCGAGCCTCGGCGCGAGCACCGCACAGCAGATCGGCGACCTCTCGGCCCTGTCGGGTCTCGTGGGCGCCAAGTCGTTTCCCGTTGCAATGGACGTCGAGACCGCCAGCGCCGCCATCGAGGCGTACCTGGGCTAGGAGGACGACCGGATGAGAACTCGCTTCGCTGCCCTACTCGCGATCGCCGTGATCGCAGCGTCGTCACTCGACCTCGGCCGCGGCGGCGCCGCGGCAAACGAGCCCGCTGACGATCTACGCGGCCGCGTCTCTGACCGAGGTGTTCAGCGCCTTCGATCGGGCACAGCGCTACAGCTTCGGCGGGTCAAATGCTCTCGAGACTCAGATCAGGAACGGCGCGCCGGCGGACATCTTCGCTTCGGCTGCGCCCCTCAACACCCAGCGTCTCTTCCAGAGCCGGATGGTCGAGAGGCCCGTGACGTTCACGGCGAACCGCCTCGTGCTGATCGTGCCCAGGTCGAACCCGGCCGGCATCCGGTCGGTCTACGACCTGAAGCGGAAGCCGGTGAAGCTCGTCATCGCGGGGCCGGCGGTGCCGGTCGGCGGCTACACGCGGACCGTCCTCCGGAAGATGGGCTTGACGTCCGTGCTCTCGAAGGTCGTGAGCCAGGAGTCCGACGTGAAAGCGGTCACCGGGAAGGTGGCGCTCGGACAGGCCGACGCGGGGTTCGTGTATGCGACCGACGCGCGGCCGGTCCGCACGCAGGTGTCCGTCATCCGGATCCCGGCCTGGGCGCAGCCGCGCATCCGCTACGAGATCGCCGTCGTCTCGCGCTCGTCCCGCAAGGCGGCTGCGCGGGCCTGGATCAAGAAGATCCTCTCCCCGAGAGGCCAGCGGGCACTGAGGAACGCCGGGTTCCTCCCGATCCCGAAGGCGACGCGGTAGCTCGGCTCTTTCGCGCGGCGCTCCTCCTGACGACAGGCGTCGCGCTGCTCTTCCTGCTGCTTCCGATCGTCGCCGTCTTCCTGCGGGTCCCGCTGGGCGACCTCTGGTCGGCGCTCGGGAGTCGCGCCGCCCTCGATGCGATTCGAGTCACGGCCGAGACGATCGCGCTCGCCATGGCGCTCATCCTCCTGTTCGGGACGCCGGCCGCGTACTGGATCGCGAGCCGTCGCGGCGCAGCGCGGGACATCGTCGTCACGCTCGTCGAGCTGCCGCTCGTGCTGCCTCCGGCAGTCGCCGGCGTCGGGCTCCTCGTGGCGTTCGGCCGTGCCGGCCTGCTCGGCGGCACCATCGACGCGCTCGGGATCGACATCGCGTTCACGAAGGTCGCCGTCGTCCTCGCCGTCACCTTCGTCGCGAGTCCCTTCTACCTCCGCACGGCCGTGGCGGCCTTCGAGGCGGTCGACCCCACCCTCCCGGCGGCAGCGCGCACGCTCGGCGCCGGCCCCGGTCGAGTCTTCTTCCGCGTCATGCTTCCGCTCGCCAGGGGCGGGCTCGGCGCCGGCGCGGCGCTCGCGTTCGCGCGCGGCCTCGGCGAGTTCGGCGCGACGATCATGTTCGCGGGCTCACTGCAGGGAGTGACGCAGACGTTGTCGCTCGCGATCTACGAGCAGTTCGATCTCGACTTCAACGTCGCGCTCGCGATCAGCGCCCTGCTCATCGTCGTCAGCGCGGTCGTCCTGTTGTCCGTCAAGCTCATGACCAGATGGCACTCAGCGTCCGGTTCACTCATCCTCTCCGCTCCTTCGTCGCGTCAGCCGAGCTGACCGTCGCGACGGGGCGAGACGCTTGCCCTCGTCGGCCCGTCCGGCGCCGGCAAGACGACGACACTCCGTGTCGTCGCGGGACTGCTCCGGCCCGAGTCCGGCAAGGTCACCATCGGCGAGACCGTGCTGCTCGACACCGAGCGGGGACGCGACGTCGCGCCCGAGCACCGGCGAGTCGGCTACCTCTTCCAGGAGTACGCGCTCTTCCCGCATCTCGACGTCGCCGGGAACGTGCGCTTCGGTGCCCGTAACGGCGCCAGGGTGAACGACCTCCTCGAGCGCTTCCGCATCGGACACCTGGCGCGTGCGCGCGTGAGCGAGCTCTCCGGGCGGCGAGCGCCAGCGCGTCGCCCTGGCCCGCGCGCTGGCCCGGGATCCGGCCGTCCTGCTGCTCGACGAGCCGCTCTCGGCGCTCGACGCACACACGAGGGCCGGTGTCCGGGCCGAGCTCCTCGAGCTGCTCCACTCGCTCGCGCTCCCAACGCTCATCGTCACCCACGACTTCGAGGATGCCGCGACGCTGGCGGACCAGGTCGGAGTGATCAGCGAGGGCCGCATTCTTCAACTCGGCAGCCCGACGGAGCTCGTCTCGGTCCCTGTCGATCCGTTCGTTGCGACCTTCACCGGAGCCCTGCTGCTCGCCGGCCGTGCCGTCGGCAGCAGGGACGGCCTGACGGAGGTCGCGCTCGACAGCGGGTTCACCGCCTGGAGCGCCGACCGGGCGGTCGGCCGGGTCAACGTCGCCGTCTATCCGTGGGACGTCTCGCTCGGTCCGGTCGTCCAGGACGACTCCCGCTTGAACCACGTCACGGCGCCGGTGACGTCGATCGCGCCGATGGGGAACCGCGTGCGGGTCCAGGTCGGACCCGTCGTCGCCGAGATCACGGGTGCGTCGGCAGACCGCCTGCGGCTCCGCCCGGGCGCCACCGTCACCGCCTCGTTCAAGGCGACCGCAACCCGGCTCTTCCCGGCCGACGGATCGACCCAGGACGCCTGACGAAACGCGACCGGTAGTGTCGCGGCAGATGGACGAGCGCACGCCGGCGTGGGGGATCGAGCCGGTCCCGGAGCGCCTCCGCACGCTCGGGCTCGCCGACCTGACCGTGCTCTGGGGGAATCTCGGCGTCTCGCTGCTCGTGCTGGTGATCGGCGCGCTGCTCGTGCCGGCGCTCAGCCTCCGCGACGCGCTGCTCGCGATCCTCGTCGGCAGCCTGATCGGAAACGCGATGCTCGGCGCGGCCGGGATGATCGGCGCGGACGCCCGCGTCCCCTCCATGGTCCTCCTCCGCGCGCCGCTCGGACGGCGCGGCTCCTACATCCCGACGGCGATCAACACGCTCCAGTGCCTGGGCTGGGCGACCTTCGAGCTGATCATCATCGCCGCCGCGGCGAGCGCCCTCTCGGACGAGCTCTTCGGCTTCCAGGCGAAGCCGGCCTGGACGATCGCGTTCGGCGTCCTCGCCGCCGGCTTCGCGCTGATGGGGCCGATCGGATTCGTGCGCCGGATCCTGCGGCGCTTCGGCGTCTGGATCGTCCTGGCGTCGCTCGTCTACCTGACGTGGTGGGCGCTCTCCGAGGCCGACCTGGGCGCCCTGTGGGACGCACCGGCCGAGGGCGGATCGACGTTCTGGCTCGGTGTCGACCTCGTGATCGCGATCACCGTCTCCTGGGTGCCGCTCGTCTCCGACTACACACGCTTCGCGAAGGACCGCACGTCGGCCTTCTGGGGCGCAGGCGGCGGCTACTTCATCGGCGGCACCTGGATGCTCGGGCTCGGGGTCCTGATCGTCCTGAGCCGCGGGATCAGCGACCCCGTCGAGATCCCGCCCGCGGTCGCCGCGGCCGGCTTTGCCGCCGCGCTGGCGCTGCTCGCGGTGACGATCGACGAGACCGACGAGGCGTTCGCGAACGTCTACTCGGCCGCCGTCTCGCTTCAGAACGTCGTCTCGACGAGCCCCGCAGCGTGTGCTGGTCGCGATCATCGCGCTCGTCTCCACCGTCGGCGCCCTGCTGATCGAGCTGCGCAACTACGAGTCCTTCCTGCTGCTGCTCGGCTCGTTCTTCGTGCCGCTGTTCGGCGTGCTGCTCGCCGACTGGCTGCTCTCGGGCGCCCGCTATGCGCGGGCGCAGATCTTCGACGCGCCGGCCTGGCGACCGGAGCTGATCGCCGCCTGGGTGCTCGGGTTCCTGCTGTACCACTGGCTTCACGAGCCGCCGCTCGGACCATCCTGGTGGGTGGACGTGGTCGAGGAGACGGGGCAGCAGAACCTCGGGATCGGAGCGTCCCTGCCGAGCTTTGCGGCGTCGTTCGTGCTCGCCCTCGTCCTCAGCTCACTCGGCTCTCGCTTGCCGCAACCTGCTTCAAAGTGGTAAGGAGGACGGGCTGAATAGTGGCCGAGGTCGAATTCTCAGACGTCGCGAAGGTTTTTCCCGACGGAACGCGGGCCGTCTCCGACCTCAACCTCCAGACGCGCGACGGCGAGTTCATGGTGCTCGTAGGCCCCTCGGGGTGCGGCAAGACGACGGCGCTGCGGATGGTCGCCGGCCTCGAAGAGATCTCCGAGGGCGAGATCAAGATCGGCGACCGGGTCGTCAACGAGGTTCCCTCGCGTGACCGAGACATCGCGATGGTCTTCCAGAGCTACGCGCTCTACCCGCACCTGAGCGTCTACGAGAACATCGCCTTCAGCCTGCGGCTGCGCAAGGAGCGCAAGGACGAGATCGACACGCGCGTGCGCGACGCGGCGCGCATCCTCGATCTCGAGCCTTTCCTGGACAAGAAGCCGAGGGCGCTCTCCGGGGGGCAGCGGCAGCGCGTGGCGATGGGCCGCGCGATCGTGCGCCAGCCGGCGGCCTTCCTGATGGACGAGCCGCTGTCGAACCTCGACGCCAAGCTCCGCGTCCAGATGCGTGCGGAGATCAGCAAGCTCCAGCGCAACCTCGGCACGACGACGATCTACGTCACCCACGACCAGGTCGAGGCGATGACGATGGGCGAGCGCGTCGCGGTCATGCGTAAAGGCGAGCTCCAGCAGGTAGCGCCGCCCCAGGAGCTGTACGACCGACCGGTCAACCTCTTCGTCGGCGGCTTCATCGGCTCGCCGGCGATGAACCTCCTCGAGGCCACGCTCGAGCGTGCCAACGGCGGGCTCGCGGTTGCACTCGGCAGCCAGAGGATCGTGCTCGACGAGAAGTGCATCGCAGAGCGCCCGGCGTTGAGGGAATACGAGGGGCGGAAGGTCGTCGCCGGGATACGGCCGGAGCAGCTGGAGGACGCCGAGGTCGCTCACGAGACTCCCGCCGACCGCCGCCTGCGCGGCGAGGTTGAGCTGCGCGAGGCGCTCGGTTCCGAGCTGATGGTGCACTTCACGGTGGATGCGCCGCCCGCGCTGACCGAGGACGTCAAGGAACTTGCGGAGGATGCGGGAACAACGGCGGAGGAGCTCGGCGGCGGCGACACGACCAAGACCGTGGTCGTCGGGCGCTTCGGCCCCGATTCGAAGATCCGGGAGGGCACCACCGCGGAGATCGCCGTCGATACGCGCGGGCTCCATTTCTTCGACACCGAGACCGGCATGGCCATCTACGACGACGCTGACATGAAAGGAGCTTCATGAACCGCAAACTGATGCTCCCGATCGCCGCCCTCGCCGCCTTCGCCCTCGCCCTGGGGGCGTGCGGCGGAGACGACGGCGGCGGCGGGACGGAGGCAGGCGACGGGGAGGTCACGATCTTCTCGCTTTGGGGCGGGAGCGAGCAGGAGGCCTTCCAGAAGGTGCTCGACCAGTTCACGACGGACACGGGCATCGAGACGAAGTACGAAGCGGCCCGCGACTTCCTGCCCGTGATCAGGACCAGGCTCGCAGCCGGGAACCCTCCGGAGGTCGCGATCCTTCCGCGGCCTGGCTTCGTCGACGAGCTCGCTCGTGACGACGCTCTGATCTCACTCGAGGACCTGGGCCTCGATCCCGACACGATCAACGAGAACTACGGCGAGACCTGGATCGATCTCGCGACCTTCGAGGACACGCAGTACGGCGTGGTTGCGAAGGCGAACTCGAAGAGCACGGTCTGGTACAAGCCGAACTCGTTCCAGGAGAACGGCTTCGAGATCCCGGCCACCTGGGCGGATCTCGAGGACATCGTCAGCCAGTACAAGGAGAAGGGCATGACCCCATGGGCCGTCGGGGCGCAGGGTCGTGACAACTCCTGGACGCTGACCGACTGGTTCGAGCAGATCTACGTTCGGACCGCAGGCGGCGAGAAGTACGACCAGCTCTTCGCCGGCGACCTGGCGTTCAACGACCAGTCGGTCAAGGACGCGCTCAACGAGATGGTGAAGATGGTCAACGACGAGAATGTCGCCGGCGGGATCGACACCGCCCTCGGCATCAGCTTCATCGACGGCATCGGGCGTGTGTTCAGCAAGAATCCGGTGGCCGAGATGTACATGCTCGGCGGCTTCGTCGGCGGCATCGCCCTCGGGCAGGTGAATCCCGATCTGCAGGTCGGCGAGGACATCGACTTCTTCCCGTTTCCTCAGATCAATCCCGAGCACGGCGACCCGCTCGTTGGCTCAGGTGACGTCGCGTCGGCAATGGTGAACAACGAGGACGTGGCGAAGCTGATCGAGTACCTCGCTACGCCCGAGGCCGGGCGGATCTGGGTCTCGACGGGCGCGATCGTCTCCCCGAACAAGGGCGTCGCGGAGGACGCGTATCCGAACCCCTTGGTGACCAAGGAGGCCGAGCAGGTCAAGAACGCAGAGTCCTTCCGCTTCGACGGTTCCGACCTCCTGCCGGGCACGCTCGGTCAGGAATTCGGCACGCTCCTACAGAGGATCGTGAAGACGCCGGCGCAGATGGACTCGGCGCTGGACACCTACCAGGCGGCGGCCGAAAAGGCCTTCGCCGCTCAGTAAACGCAGATGAGTAGCACCGCCGTCCCCGGACCGGTCGGAAGACCCCGGGGACGGCGGCTGTCCCGCTACTTCGGTCGCCCGGGATGGCAGGCGCTCATGTTCCTCCTGCCTACCCTTCTCGTCCTCGGGGCGCTTGTGGTCTACCCCCTGATCTTCACGATCGTCTACAGCTTCGGCAACACGAACGCAAGGCTGGAAGTCACGCGGTGGGTTGGGTTCGACAACTACAAGACCCTGTTCACCACCGACAAGGAGTTCCTCAACCTGGACGTGTTCCCGCCGACGGGAGCACTGATCAACAACCTCAAGTGGGTCGTGCTCTACACCACCGTCTCGTTGCTGCTTGGTCTGCTGATCGCCGTCCTCGCCGCCCGCGTCCGGTACGAGTCCATCCTCAAGTCGATCGTCTTCATCCCGATGGCGATCTCGGCAACCGCGGTGGCGATCATCTGGAGGTTCGTCTACGAGCCGGATCCCAACCTCGGCGTGCTCAATGCGGCCATCACAGGCCTTGGCGGAGACCCGATCTCGTTCATCGGGCGAGCCGACACCGTGAACTACGCGCTGATCTTCGCGTACGTCTGGGCCTCCACGGGCTTCGCCATGGTCGTGCTCTCGGCGGCGCTCAAGGGCATCTCTGAGGAGATCATCGAAGCCGCTCGAACCGACGGCGCCGGGGAGTGGGAAATCTTTCGCCGGATCCAGCTGCCCCTGCTCTCACTGCCGATCTCCGTCGTCACGGTCTGGCTCCTGATCAATGTGATCAAGGTCTTCGACATCATCTACGTGCTCACCGGAGGCGGGCCTGGCGGCGCCAGCGAGGTGATCGCCTTCTCGATGGTCGACGAGACGTTCACGAACGGCGAGGGTGGATACGGCGCGGCGATCGCGGTCGTGATGCTGCTGCTGATCATCCCGATCATGGTGTTCAACATCCGGCGCTTCCGCAGCGAGCGGGTGGTTGGCTGATGGCAACCGCCCAGGCCACCGTCGCACGCCCGGAGCGCGAATCGGTGAGCGCGCGAATCGTCGGCTTCATGACGCGCACCCCGCTCCACTTCGCACTAATCGCAATCGCCGTCATCTGGCTCGTTCCGACCGTGGGGCTGGCGGTCACTTCGTTCCGGCCCCGGGGCGACATCCAGGCGTCGAGCTGGTGGAGCTCGCTCTTCGACTGGAGCTTCACACTCGATAACTACGACGAAGTGCTGAGCAGGGGCAACATGGGCTCGAGCTTCGTCAACAGCCTCATGATCACGATCCCGTCGACGCTGTTGCCGCTCGCGATCGCGGCGCTTGCGGCTTACGCGTTCTCTTGGATCCGGTTCCCGTTCCGCGACACGATCTTCCTCGTGATCGTGGCGCTGATGATCGTGCCGATCCAGATGGCGCTCGTCCCGCTGCTCAGGCTCTTCCGAGACTGGGGGGTCGCCGACTGGTACATCGGGATCTGGCTCGCGCACACCGCCTTCGGCCTGCCGCTGGGCATTTTCCTGTTGCGCAACTTCTTCATCACCCTGCCACGTGACCTGATCGAGGCGGCCAGGGTCGACGGCGCTTCGAATCTACGGATCTTCCTGAAAGTCGTGGTCCCGCTTTCGGTGCCCGCACTGGCGGCGTACGCGATCTTCCAGTTCCTCTGGGTCTGGAACGACCTCCTGATGGCGCTGATCTTCGTGCAGAACTCGGATCTCTGGCCGATGACGATCCGCGTCAACCAGCTGCAGTCGCAGTTCGGCGGTGAATGGCACCTGCTGAGCTCCGGCGCGTTCCTGCTGATGATCGTGCCGCTGATCGTCTTCTTCGCGCTCCAGCGCTACTTCGTCCAGGGCCTGCTCGCCGGCTCCGTCAAATAGCATCCCGCGCCTTGAGCGCCGCCGTCCACCTCGTCCCCCACACCCACTGGGACCGGGAGTGGTACCTACCGTTCCAGCGCTTTCGGCTTCAACTCGTCGGGCTCGTCGACCGGCTGCTGGACGTCATGGAGGCGGACGAGCGCTACCGCTTCACGCTCGACGGCCAGCTGGCGACGCTCGACGACTATCTCGAGGTGCGGCCCGAGGCCGAGGAGCGGATCCGTCGGCTCGTCGAGGACGGCCGGCTCGCGATCGGGCCGTGGCAGGTGCTGATGGACGAGTTCCTGGTCTCCGGCGAGACGATCCTGCGGAACCTCGAGTACGGGCAGGATCGAGGAGGCGAGCTCGGCGGCGCGATGTCGGTCGGTTACCTGCCGGACATGTTCGGCCACGTCGCCCAGATGCCGCAGATCCTCAGGCGGGCGGGCATCGACCAGGCCGTGGTCTGGCGTGGCGTCCCGGCCGCGATCGACTCCCATGCGTTCGAATGGCGAGGCGCCGGACGGCTCGTCCGTTCGCGCGGAGTACCTGCCGCGCGGATACGACAACGGCGCGTACCTCCTGGACGTGCCGGGGAAGCTGGGCCGCGGCCTCGACGCCGTCCGCGAGTCTCATCGGGAGTTCTTCGGCGACGAGCCGATCCTCGCCATGTTCGGGACCGATCACATGGAGCCGCTGCCCCAGCTCAACGATCTGCTCGAGGAGAGCGGTGCAAGCGTCGTGGTCTCCACGTTGCCCGAGTACATGGCGAGCCTCGACGGTCGTCCGCAACTGCGGCGCTGGACCGGCGAGCTGCGCTCGAGCGCGCGCGCGAACATCCTGATGGGGACGCTCTCGGCGCGGCTCGACCTCAAGGTTGCCATGGCCCGCGCCGAGCGCGCGCTCGCCCGGTACGCCGAGCCGTTCCAGGCGCTCTATGGCCGGTCCTGGCCGGACCGCCTGCTCGACCTCGCCTGGCGGCGCGTGATCGAGAACTCGGCGCACGACTCGATCTGCGGCTGCTCGGTCGACGAGGTGTCGACACAGGTCCTGGTGCGTTGCGCCGAGGCCGAGCAGATCGCCATGGGCCTCGCCGACGAAGCGATCCGGCAGGCGGCGGAGGGCGCTCCGCTCGGCTCGGTCGTCGCCTTCAACCCGTCGCCCGTCAGCCGTGCAGGCCTGGTCGAGCTTGAATTGGCGGTCCCGGCGGAGTGGGACGAGCTGGCCCTGGAGCTGCCCGATGGCAGCCGGATCGCGACCCAAGAAGTGCAACGAAACGAACCGCTGCTTCACAGCGAGCTGATCCCGGGCCCGGAGGTCTCCGAGTGGCTGCGCCGCCGCCTCCACGGCCGCCAGCTCTTCGCCCGCCGGCTGAACGGGATGGTGATCGGCGAGCGACAGGTCACCTTCCTCGTGGACGACGAGGACAACCCGATCTGGCTGCACCTCGAGGAGCTCAAGCAGGAGCTCGAGCTGGCCACTGCCACGGACGAAGCCGACTGGGAGGTCCGGATCGCTGCCCGTCCGCGGAGGACCGTCGTCGCACAGGTCCCGGTTCCGCCGCTCGGGTGGACGGCGTTCCAGCCCGTCGAGGGAGTAGAAGCGATCCAGGACGCAGTCGGGGTCGAGCAGGACCGCCTCGAGAACGGGCTGCTCTCGGTCATCGTGACCGCGAACGGCACGCTCGCCGTCGGCGGGCTCGAGGGGGTGGGACGCCTCGTTGACGGAGGCGACGGCGGTGACAGCTACAACTACGCGCCGCCGCCCGAGGATGTCGTCGTCGAGGAGCCGGACGACGTGCGGGTCACTGTCCTCGCCCGGGGTCCCGTGCGCGGTCTGCTCAGCGTCGTCCGCTCGTACCGCTGGTCGGCGGCAGAAGTGCCGGTCGAGGTCGAAACGCTCGTCGAGCTCAGGGCAGGAGAGCCGTTCTGCCGCATCCGAGTTGCCTTTGACAACCCGTGCAACGACCACCGGCTCCGCTTCCATGTCCCGCTGGCGCGGGAAACGACGTCGTCGGCCGCCGAGGGCCAGTTCGCGGTCGTCGAGCGCGGCCTCGAAGCCGAGGAAGGCTTCGGCGAGGTGGCGCTGCCGACCTTCCCCGCCTACGGGTTCGTCGACGCCGGCGGCGTCGCCGCGCTCCTCGATCACCCGATGGAGTACGAGCTCATCGACGGTCGCGAGCTGGCGCTGACCATCCTTCGCGCCACGGGCCTCGTCAGCCGGAGCGCGCATCGGTACCGCCAGAGCCCGGCCGGGCCCGAGCTCGCGATTCCGGCCGCTCAATGCCGCGGCCCCTGGAGCATCGGGTTTGCGCTCTTTCCGCACGACGGCGAATGGCACGAGGCCGGCGTGCTCGACCAGCTAGAGCACTACCGCCATCCGTTTCTGGTCGCGCCCGGACGGGCACTGGACGGCCCGAGGACTGCGTCAGGCCCGGAGCTCACCGGCCAGGGCGTCGTTCTCTCGTCATTGCGCCGACGCGGCCGGCGGCTCGAAGCCACCGTCGCAAACGAGCATCCGGAGGCGGGGAAGGCGACATTCGGTGAGGCGGAGCTAGATCTGCGAGCGTGGGAGATCCGAACGGTCGAGCTTTAGAGCCTGAACTCGCCACGGGCGACGACCGCCGCCGAGCCGCCGACTTCGACCCGCTCGATCTGCTCTGTGGAGCCGTCGACCCGCGCATAGAGCGTCGAGGGGCGACCGATCTCGACGCCTTGTGAGATTTCGATCTCGTCGCCGAAGGCGATCCGGCCGTGCCGTGCGAGGTGAACGGCGAAGGGGCCGGCGGCCGAGCCCGTCGCAGGGTCCTCGGCGACTCCGCCGCCCGGTGCGAACATACGCGACTTCCAGGTCGATCCGGAGCCCGCGAAGCAATAGAAGCCGAGCACGGCGGGGAGCTCACCGAGCCGCCCTAGGTCCGGCCTCAGCGAGGCCACATCAGCCTCGGACGGCAACGCCACGTAGACGAACCTGATGCCGTTGTCGTAGGCGTCGACGGGTAGCTCGGACCCCTCGACACCAAGCGCATCGAACAAGGCGGCGGTGTCGCCGTAGGACTCGATCGTCGGAATCGGCTGCTCCATGCGCCCGAAGATGATCCGGCCGGTCTCGTCGCGGTCGAGCCGTACGGGGACGATCCCGCTCCCGGTCTCGAGGCGGATCTCGCCGAGCTGGAGCGGCGCCGCGAGGACGAACGCGGTCCCGAGCGTCGGATGGCCGGCGAACGGGATCTCCGCGGCCGGCGTGAAGATCCGGATGCGCGCGTGCCCGCCCTGCTCGGGAGGCAGCACGAACGTCGTCTCGGAGAAGTTGATCTCGCGCGCCAGCGGCTGGAGCAGCTCCTCCGGAATCTCGCGGGCATCGGTGAAGACCGCTAGCTGGTTGCCTGCCAGCGGCGTGTCGGTGAAGACGTCGGCGACGACGTAGCGGAAGTTGGGCACCCAGCGAGCCTAGTGCCCCGGATCGGCGTCGTGCGGCTCTTCCTCCTCCGACTCCTCGTCTCGGGCTCCGACTCCGCGGGCTCTTCGCCGAGCAGCGCCATCAGCTCGCGGGCCGGAAGGACCGACGGCTCCTCTTCCTGCTCCAGCTCCTCTTCGCTCACACATAGCTCCTTCCCGTTCCAACCCCAAGCCACACCCGCGCTCGCAAGCGCTGCCCGCGAAGCGGGCGGTGGAAGGGGTCTGGCGGAACCCGGCCAGCGGCTCGCTCCAGCTGGGCACGCGCTACGCGCTCCCGAATACCCTGTCGCTCCTATGAGCGTGGTCGAAGTCAGCGGGCTGAGGAAGGCGTACGACGGCGTCGAGGCCGTCCGGGGCATCGACTTCGAGATCGGGGGCGGCGAGGTGTTCGGGCTGCTCGGGCCCAACGGCGCGGGGAAGACGACGACGGTCGAGATCCTCGTCGGCTACCGGCGTCGCGACGCCGGAGAGGTGCGCGTGCTCGGCGCCGACCCCGAGCGCGTGGATTCCGCCTGGCGTGGACGGATCGGCGTCGTCCCCCAGACGGGCGAGCTCTTCCCGAACCTGACGGTGCTCGAGCACCTGGAGCTCTTCGCCGGCTACTACGACGACCCGCGCCCGGCGCGCGAGGTGCTGACGCTCGTCGGGCTCGACGAGAAGGCCGGCGCCAAGACTCGGACGTTGTCGGGCGGCCAGAAGCGTCGCCTCGATCTCGGCGTCGCGCTCGTCGGCAACCCCGAGCTGATCTTCCTCGACGAGCCCACGACCGGCTTCGACCCCGGTGCGCGGCGCGCGGCGTGGGAGACGATCCGGTCGCTGCGGTCGCTCGGCAAGACGATCCTCCTCACGACCCACTACATCGAGGAGGCGCATCGGCTTGCCGACCGCGTCGCCGTCCTTCGCCACGGTGAGATCGTCGCCTCCGGGACGCCGGCCGAGCTGATCGCGCAGGCACCGGCGACGGTGATCCGCTACCGGCACGCGGGCGAGGAGGTCGTGATCCAGACCGAGGACCCGATTCGCGAGCTGCACGAGCTCACCGAGCGCGCCCTCCGCAACGGCTTCGACCTCGAAGCGCTCGAGGTGCACCGCCCGACGCTCGAAGAGGTGTACCTCGCGCTGACGGAGGAGCGATCGGAGTGAGGCTCCTGCTCCACCAGTTCCGCGCCGAGCAGAAGCTGTTCTGGCGCAGCCGCGAGCTCGCCTTCTTCACCTTCCTGCTCCCGATCGTCTTCTACCTCATGCTCGCCTCGGCCTACGGGGACGACGAGATCGAGGGCGTCTCGGGCTACCAGTTCCTGCTCGGCGGGATGATCGGCTACGGCGCCGCGGCGACGACCTTCGCCGGGCTCGCGCTCCTGCTCGTCATCCGCCGCGAGTCCGGCGTGCTCAAGCGGCTTCGCGCCACGCCGCTGCCGGCCGGCACCTACATCGCCGCCGTGCTCGGCTCGATCATCGTCATCTTCCTGCTCGAGGCCGCGATCCTCATCGCGCTCGCCCGGTTCGCCTTCGATGTGCCCGCTGCCCGACTCGATGCTCTCCCTCGTCGCCGTGCTGCTCCTCGGCGCCGCCTCGTTCGCAGCCCTCGGGATCGGCCTGACCGCCGTGATCCGAAGCGCCGAAGGCTCGTCCGCCGTCGTGAACGCCCTCTACCTGCCCGTCGCGTTCATCTCAGGCGCGTTCTTCTCCGAGGACACCTTCCCGGACGCGCTGCGCCTGATCGGCGAGATCCTGCCGCTCAGCCATCTGATCCGGCTCTCCCGCGACGTGCTCGTCTACGGCGACCAGGTCTGGGAGCACCTCGGCGACGCCGCGGTCGTGGCGGCATGGGGCGTGGTCGGGCTGGTGGTCGCGCTCCGCGGCTTCCGCTGGGAACCGC
>CAVXTG010000013.1:0-154854 GCA_963764595.1 uncultured Actinomycetes bacterium
CTCGCGGCCGGGTCGAGCATCGAGTGTTCCGACACCGTGGCTCGATAGAGATGGATGGGAGAGGTGGGGAGGACGTCCTCGCGCGTCCACGCGCGTGCTCCCTGCGCCTCGGACCTCGCGCGAGAAGATCTCGATGCCGCGGTCGACGTCGTCGCCCGTCGGCTGCTCCGCGACGGCCGACATGTACACGGCCTGCCCGGTGCCGATCGCCACGGTCGAGTCGAAGATCACGATCGCGAGCTCCGGGCGGGTCGCGAGGTTGCGCGAGTGCTTCGCCTCCGGGGACGAGACCCAGAAGAACTCCCGGTACTCCGACGGCGCGTACCAGACAGGCGACGCCCAGGGCAGCCCGCTCTCGTCGGCGGTGGCGAGCGTCATGTAGCGGTTCGAGTCGATGATCTCGCGTGCGAGCGCGCCGAGATCGGTGTGATCCGTCACCCCTGCTCCTCGAGGGCGAACGTGCCGTATTCCGGCCTGCCCGTTGCCTCGTAGGTGTTGAGCGTGACGCCGGTGCCCGAGCTCTTCGTGTCGACGAGCTTCAGGTTCGTCGGGATCGTGCCGTCCGCGAACAGCTTCTTTCCTGTGCCGAGCACGACTGGGAAGATCAACAGCCGGTACTCGTCGATCAGGTCGTGCTTCAGCAGCGTCTGGATCAGGTTCTGGCTTCCGGGGACCTGGATCTCGGCCTTCTCGTCCTTGAGCTTCGCGACCGCCTCGGCCACGTCGCCTTCGATCAGCGTCGAGTTCTGCCACTCCACGTCGTCGAGTGTCGTCGAGGCGACGTACTTCTGAACGCTGTTCAGCTTCGCCGCCATCGGGTCATCGTCGCCGACCTTCGGCCAGTGCGCCCGCGAAGATCTCGTACGTCTTTCGCCCGAGCAGCAAGGCATCCGCCTTCTGCATCGACTCGTCCATGAACGGCCCCAACGTGTCGTCGCCCTCCCAGAAGGGCACCGACCAGCCGCCGTGCTCGAAGCCGCCGCTCGCGTCCTCCTCGGGCCCGCCGGGAGCCTGCATCACGCCGTCGAGGGTCAGGAATGTGCCGACAACGAGCTTTCCCATCTCAACTCCTCCTGTTTGCCGTTGCGTCTAAAGACTGCGCGGCGCGCCTGAACTCATCGCTCCGCCTCGCTCGACTCGGCCCAGATGTTGATGCCGCTCTCGGTCGCGAGCCGGTCGATCTCGCGCCAGCTCGTCGGCGGTGAGCTCGAGCCGGTCGAGCGCGGCGACGTTCGCCTCGAGCTGCTCGACGCTGCTCGCGCCGACGAGCGTCGACGTGATGCGAGGGTCGCGCAGCGTCCAGGCGAGCGCCAGCTGCGCGAGGGTCTGACCCCGATGTGCCGCGATCTCGTTCAGGCCGCGCACCTTCTCGAGCGTCTCGTCGGTCAGCAGCTCGGGTGACAGCGAGCCTTCGCGGCTCGCCCGCGAGCCTTCCGGGATGCCCTCCAGATACTTGTCGGTCAGCAGCCCTTGCGCCAGGGGCGAGAAGACGATGCACCCGATCCCTTCCTCGGCGAGCGTGTCGAGGAGGTCGGGCTCGATCCAGCGGTTGAGCAGCGAGTACGAGGGTTGGTGGATGAGGAGCGGGGTCCCCAGGTCGCGCAGGATCGCCGCGGCTTTCGCCGTCCTCGTCGCGGAGTAGGACGAGACGCCGGCGTAGAGCGCCTTGCCTTGCCGGACAGCGGTGTCGAGGGCGCCCATTGTTTCCTCCAGCGGCGTGTCCGGATCGGCCCGATGCGAGTAGAAGATGTCGACGTAGTCGAGGCCCATGCGGCGCAGGCTCTGGTCGAGGCTCGCGAGCAGGTACTTGCGCGAGCCCCAGTCGCCGTACGGGCCGGGCCACATGTCGTAGCCCGCCTTCGTCGAGATCACGAGCTCGTCACGGTACGGAGCCAGGTCCTGCCTCAGCAGCGTGCCGAAGCTCTCCTCCGCCGAGCCGTACGGCGGCCCGTAGTTGTTGGCGAGGTCGAAGTGGGTGATGCCGAGATCGAAGGCGCGCCGGATGATCGCGCGGCTCGTCTCGAGCGGACGGTCGTGCCCGAAGTTCTGCCACAGGCCGAGCGAGACGGCCGGGAGCAGGAGGCCGCTGCGGCCGCTCCGGCGGTACTGCATCCGCTCGTAGCGGTCCTCGGCGGGGAGGTAGGTCACGCCTCCGCCGATCGGTAGAGCTCCTCGATCGTGCGGGCCTGGCCAACGGCGTCCGCGCGCCCGAGCAGCGGCTCAGCCTCTCCGCGGATCGCGTCACTCAGGTTCTCGAGCTCGAGCTGGTAGGAGTCGGCCGGCTCGACCTCGATCCGCTCTGTCTCGCCGTCTCGTCGCAGCTCGATCACAGGGGTCCGGGCGTGCCACGGATCGTCGAGGAAGAGCGAACCGTCGGAGCCGATCACCTCCAGCTCGTCGCGGCCCGGGAGGTCGAGGCCGCAGTCGAACTGCCCGATCACGTCGCCGGGGAACCGCATCGTCCCGGCGAAGCGGACGTCCGCGCCGCCCTGCCCCAGCACCTGCTCGCCGTGCACCTCCGTCGGCTCGCCGGCGAGCAGCCGGCACCCGCTCACGCAGTAGCAGCCGACGTCCATCAGCGCGCCGCCGTCCAGCTCGGGAAGCATTCGGATGTTGCTCGGGTTGTCGACGGTGAAGCTGAACGCGGCTCGGATGAGGCGAAGGTCGCCGACCGCGCCGTCGGCGACGAGCGCCGACAGCCTCGCCGTCTGCGGACTGTGGCGATACATGAACGCCTCCATCAGCAGGCGGCCGGCCCGATCCGCTGCGTCGAACGCGCGCTCGGCCTCGTCCGCGCGCCGCGTGAGCGGCTTCTCGCAGAGCACATGCTTTCCCGCCTCGAGTGCGCGGATCGACCACTCGACGTGCATCGAGTTCGGCAGCGAGATGTAGACCGCGTCGACCTCCGGGTCGGCGAGCAGCGCCTCGTAGCTGCCGTGGGCCCGCTCGATCCCCTGCTCTCGCGCGTACGCCTCGGCGCGCGCCTGGTCGCGGCTCGCGACGGCCACGACCTCGACGCGATCGGACTTGCGTGCGCCGGCGAGCACGTTCAGGTTGATCCGCGCGGTGGAGAGGATTCCGAAGCGCGTCATGGGATCAGGATGACCTTGCCGGTCGTGCGCCGGCCGGCGAGATCCTCATGCGCGCGCCGCGCCTCCTCGAGCGGGTACCGGCCTCCGATCCGAACGTCGAGCTTGCCCTCGGCGATCCAGCTGAAGACGTCGGCCGCCCGCGCGAGCAGCTCGTCCCGCGTCGCCGTGTAATGCCGGATCGACGGGCGGGTCAGGTAGAGGGAGCCGCCGTGTCTCCAGCCGCATCGGGTCGAAGGGCGGGACGCGGCCGCTCGCCGCGCCGGCGAGGACCATCGTCCCGCGCGGCCGAAGCGACGCGAGGCTGTCGTCGAAGGTCGCAGCGCCGACGCCGTCGTAGACGACGTCCGCGCCACGCCCATTGGTGAGCTCCCGCACGCGCTCGGTGAAGCCCTCGTAGCCGATCACCTCCGCCGCGCCGGCCTCCCGCGCGAGGTCGGCCTTCTCCTCGGTCGACGTCGTCGCGATCACTCGGCCCCCGCGCGTCGCCACGAGCTGCGTGAGCAGGAGGCCGAGCCCGCCGGCCGCCGCGTGCACGAGGACGTTTTCGCCCTCGCTCACCTCGTGCGTCGCCGTGGTCAGGTAGTGGGCGGTGATCCCCTGGAGAAGCGCAGCCGCGGCGACCTCGTCGCTGACGCCTTCGGGCACGGGCACCACCTTGTCGGCCTCGACGACGACCTGCTCGGCGTAGCTCCCAGGTGCGGAGATCCACGCGACGCGCTCGCCGCTGCCCGCCACCGACCCGGCGCCCTCGACGCCGATGATCGCGGGGAGGTCTCCGCCGTAGGAGCCTTCGCGCTCGTAGAGGTCGCGGTAGTTCACGCCCACCGCAGCGACGTCGACGAGCAGCTGGCCGGGCCCGGGCTCGGGCGGAGGAACCTCGGCGACCTCCAGCACCTCGGGGCCGCCGTGCCGAGAGATCTGGACGGCGCGCATCACTGCTCGAGCGATCGTAAGGCCGGATAGAGAGCGCGGTAGCGCTCGTACCCCTCGGCGTAGACCTTCGCCCACTCGGAGTCCGGCTCGATCGTCTCCCGCACCCGGACGCAGGCGTCAACCGCTTCGCGGACGTCGGCGAAGTCGCCGGCGGCGATACCGGCGAGGAGCGCGGCGCCGTAGGCGGCACCCTCGTCGACCTCGGTTCGCTCCAGCGGCACGCCGAGGACCGAGGCGACGATCTTGAGCCAGAGGGCGCTTCGCGCTCCGCCGCCGGAAACCCGTCCGACGTCCACGCGACAGCCGAGCGCCCGTATCACTTCGAGCGAGTCCCGCAGCCCGTAGGCGACGCCCTCGAGCAGGGCGCGGACGACGGCGCCGCGATCATGCTGGAGCGCAAGTCCGACGAACGCACCACGAGCGTCCGGATCGGCGTGCGGCGTTCGCTCGCCGGCCAGGTACGGCAAGAAGAAGACGCCCCCCGCGCCCGCCGGCCAGCTCTCCGCCTCCGCATCCAGGCGCTCGTACGGCTCGCCGGCCGCGAACGCCTGCCGAAACCAGCGCAGCGACCCGCCGGCCGAGAGCATCACGCCCATCGCGTGCCAGGTGTCGGGCACGGCGTGGCAGAAGACGTGGGCCGTGCCTTTGGGGTCGGCGGCGAACGTTGCGAGCGGCGCGAAGACGACTCCGGACGTCCCGAGCACGACGGAGGCCGGACCGGGCTCCGCGACTCCGACGCCGAGCGCGCCCGCCGCCTGGTCACCCGCGCCTGCGATCGCGGTCGACTCGTGCACCGGCGGCAGCCACTCGCGCGGCACCTCGAGCGCGTCGAGCACCTCGTCGCTCCACCGTCGACCGGCGACGTCGAAGAGGAGCGTCCCGGACGCGTCGGCGACGTCGGTCGCCAGCTCCTTCGTCAGCCGCAGGCGGACGTAGTCCTTCGGCAGCAGGACGTGCGCGATCTGCTCGTACGTCTCCGGTTCGTTCGCGCGCAGCCAAAGGAGCTTCGGCGCAGTGAAGCCCGGGAGCGCCCGGTTCCCGGTCAGCCCGATCAGGCGCTCGAGCCCGATGCGCTCCTCGATCGCGGCGCATTCGGCGGCCGTCCGCTGGTCGTTCCAGAGGATCGCCGGCCTCAGGACACGCTGCCGCGCGTCGAGTGCGACGAGCCCGTGCATCTGTCCCGAGAGGCCGATCCCTGCGGCGTCGACGTCCAGGGAGGTGAGCGCCGACTCGGCGGCGCGCCACCACTCCTCCGGGTCCTGCTCGGCCCAGCCCGGCCTGGGGACCGACAACGAGTACTCGACGGTCGCGCGCCGGAGCACCTCGCCGTCAGGCGAGACGGCTAGCGCCTTGAGCCCGGTGGTGCCGACGTCCAGCCCGACAAGTGCCTTCACCGCACGCCGAGACCGGCGCCGATGAGCGCCCGCTCGGCGAGCGCCTCGTCCTCGCTGCCGGGCAAGCCGCTGACGCCGACGGCGCCGACCCGGCGTCCCTCCTCGAACGCAGCGATCCCCCCGCGAAAGAAGGTGAAGAAGGGGTCGAAGCTGGCGAGCTCGGCGGGATCGTCACGCACCTTCTCCGCCAGCTCCCCGGTCGAACGGGCATCGCTGCGCGCTGCGGTATAGGCCTTTCGCTGCGCGTTCAGGCGGGTGTCCGGCGCTGCATCGTCCATCGTCGCCGCCGCGACGAGCTCGCCGTGCTCGTCGGCGACGAACACCGAGACCGGACTCGGCGCATCCCTCAAGACCGCCTGGACGATCGCGAGCGCCTGCTCCAGCTTCATTCGCCCAGCGCTGCGTAGACGAGCTCGTAGGCGCGAACCGCGTCCTTCTGCAGCTGCGCCTCGCGGAGCGCGGCGTCGTCGATCCGGGCCGCGACGCCGTCGATGAAGCGCCACTGGAGGACGCTTCGGCGCACGGCCGCCACCGCATCCTCGGTGTAGGGGTAGAGGTCGAACCCGAGCCGCTCGCCGTTCTCTCCGTAGCCGGCGCGGCGCAGCTCGACCGCGAGCTCCAGCGTCTCCATGAACGCCGTCGCGCCGACCATGTTGTCGTCGTCGAACGTGCCCCAGCCGGAGTTCGCGTGCTGGTGGCCGAGGACGCCTTCGGCAGCCAGGAGCGCGGCGTACTCGGCCAGGTTCTCGCCGTTCATCAGCAGGTGCTGCCAGTCCATGTTGACCTTGACGTTGTCGAGGCCCTCGGCCCGCAGCTTGTGGATCACGTGCAGCGTCATCCCCACGTTGCGCATGAGGATCTTCATCGCGGGCTCGGAGTTCTTGTGCTCGAGGAAGAGGAGGACGCCGTGGTCCGCGCAGCGCTGCGCGGCCTCGCCGATGCCCTCCACGAGCCACTCCCAGCTCTCGCGGTACGGGCTCTGGAACGGATAGTTGTAGCCCTCGATCCCCGGCCAGACGATGAAGTGGGCGCCGATCGAGCCGGCGAAGTCGGCGGCGGCCGACCGTTCGGCGGCGCGCTTCCTCTCGCGTCGCGGAGTCCGGTGAGACGAGCCCGCCGCGCCCGAAGCGCGGGTCGAGGTGTAGCCCCGTCGCGATGCAGTAGACGTCGTGCCCGCCGAGCGCCTCGCGCACCTCGTCGAGGTTCGTCCTCACTCAGCTCCTGCGGGTAGTGGAACTCGTAGCCGTCGATCAGGTCGCCAAGCCCCTCGACGGCGCGGCGCACCCGCTCGACCGTCGACTCGCCCGCCCACTCGGGCTGGTAGCCGCCCGGGACGAACCGAGTGACCATCGGGCCGAGCGCCCAGATCCCGAGGCTCGTCTTCACGCCTTCGCCGACCCCTCGAAATGGCGCTTCGCAAGTGCCCAGGCGTCCTTGCCGCACTGGGCGCCGACCCGGCGGCCGCCGAAGTCGTCCGGCGGGACGTGGATGCCCATCCAGAGCCGCGATTGGCCCGCGGCATCGGCCGCATCGAAGTAGGTCGCCCACTGGAGTGTGAGGTCGCGGCTCGGCCCGCTTTCGATCTTCAGGTGACCGCGCGGGATCGGGACCTCGTACAGGCCGTCGGGGAAGTACGAACTTCCCGTAAACGCGGTCAGAACCTCGGCGGCGGCCCGACTGAACGTGCTGTGGCCGGAGACGTAGCCGGCGAACGCCGGCGTCACGAAGGTCGGCAGCTGGTACGGCACCCAGTCGGCTGCGCGGATCCAGCGCACGCCGCTCGACTGGGTCGCGGGATCCTCGGGGAAGCCGGCCCAGGCACGTATGTACGTCTCGCCCCCACGCCGCTCGACAAGGCCGGGCTCGGTCGGCAGCGCGTTTCTCTCCCCGAGGTAGCGGATCATCGAGATCGGCCGGACCGAGTCGTAGTGGCCCTTGAGCCCCCACGCCGCGACGGCGGCGTCGTGCGTGGCGCCGTTCAGTGCGAGATAGATCTTGACGTCCCACTCGAGCGGGTCGACCTCGGGCCCCCGGCCGCCAATCCGTCGGGCGAGCTCCGGCGAATCCGAGACCTCGTTGGCGACGGCGTTCCAGTGGCCCGGCGGCGTCTCCGAGCGCGGCCCGTCCGCCCAGTACTCCGCCAGAGCGCGGGCATAGTCCCCTCGCAGGACGACGTTCGGCGCGTACGGCCGGCCCGTTGCCGGGTTGACGTCGTGTCCGCTCCCGTCGTTTGCCCCGAGCGAGTTGCCGCCGAGTGCGCCCGGCCCGATGTCCATGGACACGCCGCTGCGGGGATCGAGGTCGGAGCTGCGGCTGATGACTGCAAGCGCGTCGCGCTTGTAGCCCCGGCCGCCGTCATCTTCGAGCCGCGGCGGCGGTCCAGGATCGATCGGCACGCCTTCGTCGGAAGCCGGTAGCGCGAAGCCGCCGACGTGGCCCCAGTGCGGCCCAACGAAGGACTGGACGCTTCCCGGCTGCGGGATCCCGTTCTGCGCCACGATCCGGGCGAGCGCGAGCGGCTGCCAACTCGATGGATCGCGCATCTCGGCGCCCGGCTCCTCGACGACGAGCGGCGGGTTGGCCGGCTTGTACGTCGGGTCCGCGTAGCGAAGCTCCTCGTTCGCGCCGTCCTCACGGCCACGGGCGATGTACGCCGCGGCGATGCGGTTCCCGAACGCGGCGGGCGAGTCGCCCTCGGTTTCGACGTAGTCGAGGCGATAGCAGAGCCCCTCGAGCGTCGCGACGAGCTCGTCGAACGTCTCCTGGAGGCCGGACGCGTAGGAGTAGCGGTGCAGCAGGAGGCGGTATGCCGCGTAGCTGATGGCCGTCTCGCGCGCCGCCCGCACGTCGTCCGCCTCCAGCTTCTCCGTGACGAGCCAGCCGTCCGCCTGCGGGTCGTACGCGGCCCAGGCGTCCCACATCGCCGCAGAGACATGGAAGAGGTTGCGGGCATGGACGGTCGGCGCGGGGGTGTCGCGCTCGATCGCGTGGAGCAGCGCCTCGTTCCATACGCGGGCGACGGAGTGGCCGTCGCGCTTTCGCGGCGTGCAGTCGTCGCGGACGTAGGAGGAGGCCTCCGACCCGCCGCCGCCGAAGGAGCACGCACCCGCCGCGAGGACGACGACGGCCAGCGCCACGAGCCTCGTCACGGCGCCTCGACCTCCAGAATCTGGTTCGCCTCGACGTTCTCGAGGACCGTCTCCTCGCCGCCGGGCCAGCGGACGCGGACCTCGGGCACCGAGCCGGCGTCGCCGAGCCCGAAGTGGAGGCGCGGGTCTTCGGACGAGAGGTAGCTCGAGCCGGCCTGGAGCTGCCGCCAGAGCTTCCGGCCGTCGGCCAACGTCACGGTCACCTCGGCCCCGGGCGGCGCGCCTTCGAGGGCGACCTCGAGCCAGCGGCCGGAGGCGCCGCGGTTCTGCAGCAGGACGAGCGGCCGTCCGAGCGGGAGGACGGCGACGTCGAGGTCGCCGTCGTTGTCGTAGTCGGCGACCGCGCTCCCGCGCGCGACGAGCCGGCCGACGCCGCGAACCGCGGCCCGAGCCTCGTCAAAGCGGCTCTCGCGGCCCTCGGCGAGCAGGTTGCGGAAGACCTGCATCGGCTCGGCGTCCTTGCGCAGGTCGGTGACCGGGATGTACCCGTTCACGAGCACGAGATCGAGATCGGTGTCGTGGTCGAGATCGGCCCAGGAGGCGCCCCAGCCGGTGGAGCGCTCGAGATCGATCCCCGCATCCGCCCGGACATCCGTGAAGGACGGGTCGTTCTCGTCGGGCGGGTTCGACCGGAAGAGGCCGTGGCCCTGGCCGCGCGAGTTCGAGACGAAGACGTCGGAGCGACCGTCGCCGTCCCAGTCCGCGACCGCGACGCCCATCCCGGCCCCCGGGTCGGCGACGCCGGCGGCCGCCCCGCGCTCCTCGAAACGGAAGCCGAGTCCCGCCGGGTCGGCCTCGTCGCCGCCGGGCCAGCGGACGTTCTCGTACAGCCGGTCCGGGTTCGTGTCGTTCGCGACGTGGACGTCGAGGTCGCCGTCGCGCTCGAAGTCGGCGAGGTCGACGCCGAGGCCGTAGGCGAACCGCACCACCTCGAGGCCCGCCTCCCGGCCGACCTCGCGGAACCTCCGGTCGCCCTCGTTCAGGAACAGGAGGTCGCGCCGGCCCGCGTGCGTGTTCGGGAAGCCGAGCTCCGCCTCCGGGATCCGCGTCGCCTCGTCTACATAGCCGGTGACGACGAGATCCGGCAGGCCGTTCCCGTCCAGGTCGCCCGCCGCCGCACCGGCGTGCCAGCCGAAGACGCGGACGCCCGACTCCTCGTCCGCCTCCTCGAAACCGTCGCCGTCGTTCCACAGCAGCGTGCTGCGGTCGGCTCCCGTGACGTAGAGGTCGGTGTGCCCGTCGAGGTCGAGGTCGGCGGCGACGCAGCCCTGGCCGCGGAGGGCGACGCCGGCGCCCGTCTCGGCGGTCACGTCGTCGAAGCGGCCCTCGCGGTTCCGGAAGAGCCGCGTCGTCGGCAGCCCACCGCGTGCCTCCCACTCATCCCGCTCGTCGCGCGAGTAGCCGTTCACGACGAACAGGTCGAGCCAGCCGTCCCCGTCGTAGTCGAGCCAGCAGAGCCCGCCGCCGGTCATCGCCGCAGCGTCCGGAGACTCGTCCCAGCGGAAGGCGCCATGCCGGAAGCGGAGCCCGACGTCCGCGGCGACGTCGACGAACGAGAGGTTCCCGGGCTGAGCGGCAGGCCCGGACGAGGACTGGCTACCGCACGCGGTGACGTGCGACGAGCGCGGAGGTCGCCGCGAGCAAGGATCGAGGCCGCGCGCAGCGACTTCAGACGCCACCGCGGGCAGCGCGCCGCCGCTTCGCGAGCGCGTCGACCAGGACGGCACCGAGCAGGACGAGCCCGGTGATGACGAACTTCGTCCCCGAGGCGAGCCCCAGCAGGTCCATGCCGTTCTGGATCGAGGCGATGACGAGCGCGCCGAGGAGCGCCGCGATCGACGCGGCCTCGTTCCGCCGAAGAGGCTCGTGCCGCCGATCACCGCGGCGGCGATGACGAGCAGGAGCAGGTTGCCGCCGCCGGTGTTCGTGGCGACCGAGCGGAGACGGGACGCGAGCATGATCCCGCCGACGCCGGCCATGAAGCCGCTGATCATGAAGACCGCGATTCGGACACGGTCGACGTTGATTCCGGCCCGCCGCGCCGCCTCGGCGCTGCCTCCGACCGCGTAGACGTGTCGCCCGAACCGCGTCCGGCTCGCGATGAACGACCAGAACACGAGGAAGGCGCCGAGGATGACGATCACCTGCGGGACGCCGCGGTCCTTGTTCAGGTACCAGACCGCCGCGAAGGTCACAACCGCGAGGCCAACCGTCTGCAGCACGATCAGCACCATCGGCTTGCCCACCAGGCCCTCGCGCGCGGCTTGTCGACCGCGGTCCGCAGCTGGAGCGCGGCATAGCCGACGACGGTGACCACGGCGAGGACCCAACCCCAGAACTCGCTCAGGAAGTCGTTCGCGATCCCGACCACGGTCTCGTCCTGGATCCGGATCGTCCCGGCCGTCGAGTACTGCGTCGTGAGGATGAGGACGACGCCGGACCAGATCAGGAAGCCGGCCAGCGTGACGACGAACGACGGCACGCCGACCTTCGTGATCACGAGCGCTTGCAGCCAGCCCGATCGCCGTCGTGCAGAGGAGGCCGACGCCGATCGCGGCCCACCACGGCCAGCCCGGGATCGTCGGGACGCAGGAGGAGCGTCATGACAACGGCTCCCACCGCGCTGACGAACGCGACGGCGAGGTCGATCTCGCCGATCAGAAGGACGAAGACGACCCCGATCGCCATCGTCGCGACGGCGGCCATCTGCAGGAGCAGGTTCGTGAAGTTCCGCTCCGTGAGGAAGTTCTCGTCGAGGATGGAGAACGTGATGACGATCAAGACGAGGCCGACGATGATCGGGAGCGTCCCGAGCTCGCCGGCCCGCACGCCCTGCCACCACAGGCGCGCGTAGCCCGAGAGCGTCTCCGACTCGTGGCGCTCGTCGACCGGCGGCTCCTCCCGGAACGCGCCCGACGGGCGCGGCAGTGGGGTCTGCGCTCACGCCTCGACCTCCGCCCCTGCCTCGGCCGCGTCCTACCGCCGGAGCGGCCGCCCTCCATGCCGGGGACGTGGTAGAGCTTCCCGGCGGTGATCGCGTGGACGACCTCCTCCTGCGTCGTCTTTTCCCTCTCGAAGAGCGCCACGCGCTGACCGAGGCGGAGAACGGCGATCCTGTCCGCGACCTCGAAGACGTCGTGCAGGTTGTGTGTGACGATCGCCACGGCGAGGTCACGCTCGGCGAGCCGACGGACGAGGTTCAGCACCTGCCGCGTCTGCGCGACGCCGAGTGCGGCCGTCGGCTCGTCGAGAATGACGACGCGCGAGTTCCACATGACCGCCTTCGCCACGGCGACCGACTGACGCTGACCGCCCGAGAGGCCGGCGACCGTCTGCCGGACGGACTTCAGCGTCGTTACCGAGAGGCCATCGAGCGTCTCCCGCGCACGACCGCTCCATCGACGACTCGTCGAGCACGACGGAGCCGAGCGTGCGCTCGCGGCCGAGGAACATGTTCGCGACGACGTCGAGGTTGTCGGCCAGCGCGAGGTCCTGGTAGACGATCTCGATTCCGAGTCGCGCGGCGTCGCGCGGTCCGTGGATGTCGACGTGTTTGCCCTCGACGAAGACCTCGCCCTCGTCGAACGGATAGATGCCGGCAATCCCCTTGATCAGCGTCGACTTGCCGGCGCCGTTGTCGCCGACGAGGGCCATCACCTCGCCCGCACGCACCTCGAAGTCGACCTTGTAGAGCGCCTGCACGGCGCCGAACGCCTTCGAGGCGTTCTTGACCTCAAGGAGCGGGGTGTCGGCCACGAGGCTCTTGTCCGAAGTGGGCGGGGAGGGACCGCGTAGTCCCTCCCCGCCTCAGTTCGTGGGTTCTACGACGACTGGCAGAACTCCGTCTGCGCGGTGTCGCCGGCGCAGACCTCCATCTTCGTGCGGAACCCGTCGGCGATCACGGTGTCCTGGATGTTGTCAGCCGTTACGCCGATCGGGGTCAGGGCGAAGTAGGGCACTACGCCGTCGCCCGTGGGCTCCTCCGTGGGGTTCCCGTCGTCGGCTTTGATGCCGATCAGGTTGAAGTCCACATCGGGGACCTCGACGCTCTCGATGTCCTCGCCGTTCCGCAGCGCGAGGGCGACCGCCGCCGCGAACGTCGGCCTCGGCCTTGATCGGCTTGTAGACGGTCATCGTCTGCTTGCCGAGGAGGATGTTCTGGATCCCCGCGACCGTCGCGTCCTGGCCGCTCACGGGCGCATCCTCGACCCCCGCCGCCTCCATCGCGTTGATCGCGGAGTTGGCGAGCCCGTCGTTCGCGGCGAAGACCGCGTCGACGTTGTTGTCCGCGCTCGTGAGGATCTGCTCCATGAGCGTCTGTGCCTCCTGGTTGTTCCAGGCCGGAACGTGCCGGTCGGCAACGAGCTCCCAGTCGCCCGCGTTGACCCGCTGCTCCACGGTCTCGTTGTAGCCCGTGCGGAAGAGGAACGAGTTGTTGTCCTCCTCGCCGCCGTTGAGCATGACGACGCGCGGCTTCGGCTTGTTGAGCGCGTCGATCGCGGGCTCGAGCTCGCGCCCCATCGTCCGCCCGACCTCGACGTTGTCGAAGCTGACGTAGGCCGCGCCGCCAGAGCCGCCGGTGTTGAACCGGTCGTACTCGACGACCTGGACGTCCGCGTCCTTGGCGTTGTCGATGATCGTCGCGCCTGAGCCCGTGTCGATGCTGACGAGCAGGATCACGCTCGCATCGTCGGCGATCGCCTGCTCGGCCTGCGACTGCTGCTGCGCCGCGTCGTTCTCGGCGTTGACGATGTTGTACTCGACACCGGCCTCCTCGAACGCCTGCTCGAAGTAGCGCCGGTCGTCAGACTCCCACCGCGGCGAGGTCGCGCTGTCGGGCAGGAGCACCCAGATCGGCCCGTCGCCCGAACCTCCACCGTCATCGCCTCCGCACCCCGCCGCGACCAGCGCGAGCATGCCGACGACAGCGGGCACGAGTAGCCAAAGAAGTCTCGACCCCCCTGTTCTGCGTCTCTTCAAGGTACGTCCTCCTCCGTCAGGGGTTCACCGTCTTGCAGGCTGCGAATAGCGTACCCCTCTGCGGCCGCCGCCCTCAGCATGCGTGAGTGCGACCCTAGTGCAGTGGTGTGACGACTTCAATCGCCTGCGTCGTCATCCGGCCGCCGGCTGGTAGGTGAGGATGGCGACGCCGTCGCCGACCTGCTTCGAGTCGACCAGCCGCAGGGTCTTCTTGTCGCTCGTTTCGCCGAAGACGCGCTTGCCGGTTCCCAGCACGACGGGGAAGACCATCAGCCGGAGCTCGTCGACGAGGTCGTTCTCGACCAGCGTCTCCACGAGCTGGGCGCTGCCGTGGACGACGATGTCACCGTCCAGCTCCTGCTTCAGTTTCGCGACCTCTTCCGCGACGTCGCCCTTCAGCACCGTCGAGTTCTGCCACTCGGGCTGCTCCAGGGTCGAGGAGACGACGTACTTCGGCATCGTGTTGAACTTGTCGGCGAACTCGCCCTCCCTGGACGGCCACGACGAGGCGAAGCCCTCGTAGGTCACCCGACCCAGGAGCAGCGCCTCAGACGACATGGTCTCGTCGAGCTTGAACTGGTCGCCCTCGTCGCCGCGGTCGAACTCGAAGCTCCAGCCTCCGTACTTGAAGTTCTCGCTGCCGCCGGGATCCTCCATGACTCCGTCCAGCGACACGAACTCTGTGACGACGATCCTGCCCACGGCTTCCTCCTGTTCGTTGTCCGAATTCCTTCGTACAATACTCAACCATACAGTTGCTAAACCGAGCAGATGAATAACGATCAACTGACGAGCACCTTTGCGGCACTCGCCGATCCGACTCGGAGGGCGATCATGGACCGCCTCGCTGAAGGCGAGGCGACGGTGAAGGAGCTGGCCGAGCCGTTCCCGATCAGCGTCCAGGCGGTCTCGAAGCACCTCAAGGTCCTGGAGCGCGCAGGGCTGATCACGCGCGGGCGCTCGGCGCAGTTCCGGCCGGCGCGCCTTCAGGGTGCGCCGCTGGAGGACGCAGTAACCTGGCTCGCCACGTACCGCCGTTTCTGGCGGGAGAGCTTCGACCAGCTCGACGAACGCCTTCGTGACTGACGCTCCGGGAATCACGATCACACGCGTCTTCGACGCTCCGCGTGAGCGCGTGTGGAAGGAGTGGACCGAGCCCGAGCGGTTCGCCGACTGGTTCGGCGGCCGACTCCGAGGTGCCGCTCTCGACCGTCTCGATGGACGTCAGGCCCGGTGGTTCGTGGCGGCTGACGATGTACGCCGAGCCCGGGCCGCGCGAGATCCACTGGAAGGGCGAATACCGCGAGGTCGCCCCGCCCGAGCGGCTCGTGTTCACCGTCTCCGACCAGCCCGGGGAGGAGGGTTACGAGCTGATCGTCGTCGTCCTCACCGACCTCGGCGACGGCCGGACCGAGATGCAGTTCGAGCAGCACGGGCGCATGTCGGCCGAGGAGTACGAGCGGGCCGGCACGGGGTGGTCGTCGTTCTTCGACCGCGTCGCGGAACGCCTGGCCGTCGCCTGATCGCGCGTCGCCCGGACGGACTCGTATCCTTCCCCGCCAATGGCGACCGCCGCAATGACCGCCGGTCTCGTCGCGGGCACGCTGCTTCTGGCGAGCGCCTGCGGCGGCGATGACGGCGGCGGCGACGAACTGACGTCGTTGGACGGCACCTCGTGGACGCTCGTCGAGGGAACGGACATCACGATCCCCACGACGGCGCGATCACGCTCGCGTTCGAAGGCGGCCGGGCCTCCGGATCCGGCGGCTGCAACAGGTTCACGGGCTCTTACGAGGAGGACGGCGAGTCGGTCTCGTTCGGCCAGCTCGCGTCGACCCGGATGGCGTGCCTCGACGAGGTCATGAGCGCCGAGACCGCGTACTTCGCGGCGCTCGAATCGGTGTCGTCGTGGTCGGCGACCGAAGGCGAGCTCGTGCTCTCCGACAGCTCGGGCCAAGAGCTGCTCCGGTACGAGGCGACGAGCGCGTGACGCGCGCCGTGCGCGTCGCGGCGCTCGTCCTCGCGATCGCCGCCGCGGCGCCGGCCGCCGCACCGGCCGGAGGAAGCCAGGCGGCGTCATCGCGGGTGTACTTCCTCCAGGGCGAGCAGCTGGTCGCGGTCTCGCGTCCGGGCGGGACACTGCGAACCGCGGTGACCGCGCTGCTCGCCGGGCCGACCCGCGCGGAGAAGGCCAGGCAGTTCCGCACCTACGTGCCGTCCGGCACCCGGCTCCGAGCAGTCCGCCTCTCGAAAGGCGTCGCCACCGTCGACCTGGGCGAGGGGTTCGCGGCCGGGCGTGACGCCGAGTCGCTGAGCGCCCGCATCACCCAGCTCGTCTACACGGTGACGTCCGTGCCCGGAGTGAAGTCGGTGCGCCTGCTCGTCTCCGGAGGGGTGCCGCTCGGGCTCTTCCCCGGCTACGCGTTCTCACGGCCGGTGACCCGCGCGCAGGCGACGCGGCCGATCGTCCCGCCGCCGACACCGCCGCCCGACCCCGGCGGGCAGCCGAACCCCGACACGCGCGCGCTCCAGCAGCGGCTCGCGGACCTCGGCTTCCTCGCGCTGAGCGCAGTCGACGGAGTCGCGGGCGAGGAGACCCGCTTCGCCGTCATCGCCTTCCAGAAGTGGGCGCGGCTCGCCCGCGACGGTGTCGCCGGACCTCAGACGAGGGCTGCGCTCGCGCAGGCCGGCCGTCCGAGCCCGATCACGAGCGGAGGGGCCGGGCGGCGGGTCGAGGTGCTCCTCGACCGGCAGCTCACGCTGGCGATCGAGAACAACCAGGTCGTCCGGGCGATCCACGTCTCGACCGGCGCGCCGGGCTTCGGCACGCCGGCGGGCTCCTACTCGGTGTTCCGCAAGGAGGTCCGGTCGTGGTCGGTGCCGTTCAAGGTCTGGCTGCCCTGGGCGAGCTACTTCGTCGGCGGCATCGCCTTCCACGAGTATCCCGACGTCCCCGTCACGCCGGCCTCGCACGGGTGCGTCCGGACGCCCCGTTACGACGCCAGGTGGCTCTACGACTTCACGCCGATCGGGACGCCGGTCAGGGTGTTGGCCCGCTCATGAGAGCCCTGCTCGCAGCGATGTTCGCCCTCGCGGTCGTCGGCGTTGCTTCCGGCGCCGCGCCGCCCGCGACCGTCGCGCCGGGTGTGCTGACCGTCGGGGTGAGCCTTCCGAGCCCGGGGTTCCAGGCGGGCGCGGTACGCCCGAACAGGACGGTGGTCGCTGCGCGGGGGCTCGAGATCGACTTCGCGCGGTCACTTGCCGCGCGGCTCGGACTCAGGCGCGTCCGGTTCGTGAACGACCCGTCGTTCAACCGCTTGATCGGGCCTGGACGCAAGCCCTGGGATGTCGCCCTCGCGGAGGTGACGATCACGCCCGCCCGCCGTCAGAGCGTCGATCTCTCGCAGTCCTATCTGCGCGCCGACCAGGGCGTCCTGCTCCGCAAGGGGCTCACCGCGCCGCGGACGCTCGCCGCTCTCGCCCGCCTCCGCATCTGCCTCCTGCGCGGGACGACGAGCGTCGGGATCGTGCGCGAGCGGGTCCGGCCCTCCCAGCCGCTGCTCTTCTTCAGGAGCCTCGACCTGCTGCTGGAGGGCGTTCGCTCGGGCCGCTGCGAGGCGGCCGTGCTCGACGCGCCGATCCTCGCCGCCGAACGCGCCGCGGCCCCGTACCGGTACGGCGCGCTCGCCGGCGTGCTGCGCACGAACGAGCACTACGGCGTCGTCCTCCAGAAAGGGCTCGCCGCTGACGCGCCGCGTGAACGCCGCGGTGCGCGCGCTCGCCGCGAACGGAACGCTCAAGCGGCTCCAGCGCCGCTGGCTCCTGACCGACCTCGCGAGCCTGCGCGTGCTCAGCTGAGCGGCGCGTCCGCTTCTAGACTCGGCGGCGATGGCTGATCTCCACCTCGGCTTCCGTCTCGACCCGAAGTCGGGCAAGCCGGGCGAGCGAGCGGCTGGTCGTCGAGTCGGGCGACCTGACCACCCACGGGGTCATCCTCGGCATGACCGGCTCGGGGAAGACGGGGCTCGGCGTCGTGCTGATCGAGGAGGCGCTGCTCGCCGGCATCCCATGCCTCGTGCTCGACCCGAAGGGCGACATGGGCAACCTGATGCTCGCCTTCCCGGAGCTCGACGCCGCGAGCTTCCGCCCCTGGGTGAACGAGGACGACGCGCGCAGCGAAGGCCTGTCCCTCGACGACTACGCGGCCAAGACGGCGACGACCTGGCGCGAAGGTCTCGAGGCGCAGGGCAGCGGCGCCGACCGGATCCGCGCGCTCCGCGACGCGGCCGAGTTCACGGTCTACACGCCCGGCTCCGAGTCCGGCGTGCCGCTGAACGTCATCGGCTCGCTCCGCGCGCCGGCGCTCGCATGGGAGAGCGAGGCGGAAACGCTGCGTGACGAGATCGAGGGCACGGTGACGAGCCTGCTCGGTCTCGTCGGGATCGAGGCCGACCCGCTGTCGAGCCGCGAGCACGTGCTCCTCTCCAACCTGATCGAGCATGCGTGGCGCTCGGGCCAGAGACCTCGACCTCGGCGCCCTGATCGGCCAGGTCCAGGCGCCGCCGATCCGCAAGCTCGGCGTCTTCGAGGTCGACGCCTTCTTCCCGCCCAAGGAGCGCATGGAGCTGGCGCTGAAGCTGAACAGCCTCGTCGCCTCGCCCGCGTTCGCCGCCTGGGGCGCCGGCCAGCCGCTCGACCCGGCGACGCTGCTCCGCACGCCGGAGGGCAAGCCGCGGTGCGCGATCGTCTACCTCGCGCACCTCTCCGACCAGGAGCGCCAGTTCGTCGTCACGCTCGTGCTCTCGAAGCTCGTCACCTGGATGCGAGGGCAGCCGGGCACCTCCGACCTGCGGGCACTCGCGTACATGGACGAGGTGTTCGGCTTCGTCCCGCCGACCGCGGCGCCGCCGGCGAAGAAGCCGATCCTGACCATCCTCAAGCAGGGACGAGCGTTCGGCGTCGGGATGGCGCTCGCCACTCAGAACACGGTCGATCTGGACTACAAGGCGATGGCGAACGCCGGCACCTGGCTCATCGGCCGCCTCCAGACCGAGCGCGACAAGGAACGGGTGCTCGAGGGCCTTCGCTCCGCGGCCGGCGAGACCGATGTCGGCGAGCTCGACACGGCGATCGGCGGTCTGGGCAAGCGGCAGTTCCTGCTCGTCAGCGCCAAGGGTGCGACGCCGGCGCTCTTCGAGTCTCGCTGGGCGATGTCGTACCTCCGCGGCCCGCTGACGAAGGACCAGATCGAAGCGCTTACGCCCGAGACGCCTCAGGCAATCCCTGAGCCCGTACCGCCGCCGGCTCCGGCTGCGGACGAGAGCGCGGTTGCTCCCGCCGTCGCAGCGGGAGTCCCGGTGCGCTTCCTGGACCCGGGGGCCCCCTGGGCCGCCGAGCTCGGAGCGGAGCCCGAGGGGCGGCGGCTGACCGCTTACCTGGCCGCCCGCGTCAACCTCCGCTTCGACGACACGAAGGCCGGCATCGACGCGAGCGAGGAGTGGGAGGCGATCTACGGCCCGCTCGACGGCGGGCTCGACCTCGAGCTCGAGACCCCGGTCGACTACGACGAGCGGGACTTCCGCGCCGATGCGCCTGAAGGGGCCGGGTACGTGCTGCCGCAGGCGCCGCTCGGCGAGGCCCGGTTCTTCCGCGACGCGACCGCGCAGATCCAGCGGCGGCTGGTCGACCGTCGCACGCTCGAAGTGCAGCGGAACGCCTCGCTGAAGCTCTACTCGCGGCCGGGCGAGACGCCCGAACAGTTCGCGCAGCGCTGCGACGAGTCCGCCCAGGCCGAAGCCGACCGCGAGGCCGCCAAGATCCGCGACCGGCTCGAGGCGCGAGCGGAGCGGCTACGAACTGCCTACGAGCTCGCCCAGCGCCGGGTCGAGGAGCTCGACGCGGCTGAGAAGTCGCACCAGGCCACCGAGCTTGCCGCGGGGGCGGGTGCCGTCCTCGACGCGCTCTTGCGCGGTCGCCGCACCGCCCGCTCGATCGCGACCAAGATCGGCAGCGCGGCGTCGCGCCGGGGCGTCACCACTCGAGCCGCAGAGCGTCGGCGGACAGCGGAGGAGCGCGTCCAGCAGAAGGCGGACGAGCTGGCCGACCTGGAGCAGGAGCTACTCGACGAGGTGGCCGAGATCGACGCCAAGTGGCAGGACAAGGCTACGGACATCGAGACGATCTCGATCAGGGCGGAGTCGACCGACGTCCGCGTCGCCGAGCTTGCCGTCGTCTGGGTGCCGGCGACTTAGATCTGGCCGCGGAAGGTGTTGCAGCCGTCGAGGTTCGTGACCTGGAGCCCGCGGGCGAACCAGAACTGACGCTGCTCGGCCGAGCCGTGCGTCCAGGACTCGGGTATGACGCGTCCCTGCATCCGTTCCTGGATGCGGTCGTCGCCGACCGCGGCCGCCGCGTCCAGCGCCGATTGGATGTCCTCTCGCGTCAGGTCCTCGATGAAGCCCGTGCGAACTGCGTTCCGCGCCCACAGCCCGGCGTAGCAGTCGGCCTGGAGCTCGACGCGGACCGCGCCGCTCTGCGGGCCGGTGCCTCCGCGCTGCGCGTTCTCCAGGTCGCCGAGTAGGTTCTGGACGTGATGCCCGTACTCGTGCGCCAGCACGTACGCCTCCGCCAGCGGCCCGCCGGTTGCTCCGAAGTCCGACTGGAGCTGGTCGAAGAAGCCGAGATCGATGTAGACGTACCGGTCGGCCGGGCAGTAGAACGGCCCGCTCGCGGACGTCGCCGGCCCGCAACCCGTGTTGATCGAGCCGTCGAAGAAGCGCGTGCGGGCGGGCTCGTACCCGCGCAGCCCCTGCGACCAGAACGACTGGATGCTGTTGACGAATCCGACGACGCGACAGTCCTCGCGCTCGTTCGCCTGTTCTGCCGTCAGGCACTCGGAGGCCGCGCCCGTCGGGCTGCCCGGTGCCGACGGCCTGATCCTCCAAGGCGCCGAGGTCGCCGAGCCCACCTCCACCGCCGCCGAAGCCGCCGATCAGCGCGATGATGATGGCGATGATCGCGGCGAGGCCGCCGCCGCCGACGGCGAGCGGCGTGCCCATTCCGCGCGCCGCCGCCTTGGCCGTCGCGATAGTCCTCGACCTGCGAGGGATCGAGCTTCTGGCCGCGCCGGAACCTCACGGTGGAACTTTACGAGAGATTTCGAGCCGATGATCTCTCGCTACGGCCGTGAGCTCGAGTTCGGGCTCAGCATCGTCCCGACGAGCGCCGAGGCCGAGCTCGCCCGCGCGCTCGCCCGGCGGGCGGACGAGCTCGGCCTCGATCTGATCGCGATCCAGGACCACCCGTACCAGTGGCGGTTTCTCGAGACGTGGACGCTGATTGGCGACCTGCTCGCCCGCACCGAGCGGATCCGGCTCTTCCCTGACGTCGCGAATCTGCCGCTCCGCAGCCCCGCGATGATCGCGAAGCAGGCCGCGTCGCTCGACGTGCTCTCGGGCGGCCGCTTCGAGCTGGGGCTCGGCGCGGGCGCCTTCTGGGAGGCAATCGCGGCGATGGGCGGCCCGATCCGCTCCGGGCGTGAGGCGCTCGAGACGCTCGACGAGGCGATTCAGATCATCCGGCTCTTCTGGAGTGGTGAGCGCACGATCTCGTTCGCGGGCAAGCACTACTCGGTGAAGGGGCTCCACCCGGGCCCGGCGCCCGCCCACCGGATCGAGATCTGGCTCGGCGTCGGCAAGCCGCGAGCCCTCGCGCTGACCGGGCGGCTCGCCGACGGCTGGGTGCCGTCGCTCTCGTGGGCGACGCCGGACGTCGTCCCCGGGCTTCACCGCCGGATCGACGACGGGGCGACAGAAGCCGGCCGCGACCCGGCCGAGATCCGGCGCCTCTACAACGTCAGCGGCAGGATCGTCGACGGCCCGGTGAACGGGCTGCTCGACGGGCCGCCGGCGCATTGGATCGAGACGCTGACGGGCTTCGCGGGCGAGCTCGGGTTCGACACGTTCATCTTCTGGCCGGCGGAGGAGCCGCTCGCCCAGCTCGAGCGCTTCGCGCAAGAGGTCGTCCCGGAACTGCGGGCGGCGTGAACGAGATCGTCCTCGTCCGGCACGGCGAGACGGAGTGGAGCAAGGCGGGGAAGCACACCGGGCGAACGGACGTCCCGCTCACCGACCTGGGGCGCGAACAGGCCAAGGCGCTCGACGCCGCGCTGGGGGACCGGCAGTTCGCGCGCGTGCTGTCGAGCCCGCTCTCGCGCGCGGCCGAGACGTGCCGGCTGGCGGGGTTCGGAGCCGTGGCCGAGTACCGCGACGAGCTGATGGAGTGGGACTACGGCGAGTACGAGGGCCGCACGACCCCCGAGATCCGCGACGAGCGCCCGGGCTGGTCGCTGTGGCGCGACGGCGTCCCCGCGGGCGAGAGCGCAGACGAGGTCGGCGCTCGAGTCGACCGGGTAATCGCCGACCTCCAGGGGCTCGACGGCGACGCGCTCGTGTTCGGTCACGGTCACCTGCTGCGCGTGTTCGCCGCACGATGGTTCGGCCTCGAGCCGACAATCGGCCGGCTGTTCGCGCTCGATCCCGCCACGATCAGCGTGCTCGGCTACGAGCGCGAGACGCCGGTCCTGCGCCTCTGGAACGCCCCGCCCTGACCGGACCTCTCACCCGACTCTCATCTCCTGTTCCTACGGTCCGTGCATGCGAGGTCGCATCTTCCTCCTCGCCGTGATGTCCCTCCTGGTTGTCGCGTGTGGGGGAGGAGACGGCTCCGACAACTCGCTGCCGCAAGGAGCCGAGCCCGTCGACCTCAACCCCGACGACTTCGTCGAGCAGATCGACAACCCGTACTGGCCGATGCCTCCCGGCAGCAGGTGGGTCTTCAGCGAGACCGACCTCAAGGACGCCCGCGAGCGAATCGTGGTCACCGTCACCGATCGCAAGAAGACCATCCAAGGAGTCGAGGCGACGGTCGTGCACGACGTGGTCACGGAGGACGGCGAGCTGATCGAGGACACGTTCGACTGGTACGCGCAGGACAAGGACGGCAACATCTGGTACCTCGGCGAGGACACGACGGAGTTCGAGAACGGGGAGCCCGTCAGCAAGGAAGGCTCCTGGGAAGCCGGTGTCGACGGCGCCCAAGGCGGGATTCTCATCCCCGCAGACCCCGAGGTCGGGATGAGCTACCGGCAGGAGTACCTCGAGGGCGAAGCCGAGGACGCGGCCACGGTCCTGAGTCTCGACGAGCAGGTGCAGGTCCCAACCGGCCGGTACCAGGACGTGCTCATGACCAAGGACTACACGCCGCTCCAGCCGGAGATCAACGAGCACAAGTTCTACGCGAGGGGCGTCGGGCCGATTCTCCTGGTGGGACTCTCGGGCGGGAACTTCTGGCAGCAGCTCGAGAGCTTTAACACCGGCGACTGAGCTAGCGCTTCGGAATCACGAGCCAGACGTCGGCGCCGCCGCCGTCTCGGTTCGCCGCGTGCGCCGAGCCCCGGTGCGCCTCGGCGATCGCCGCCGCCAGCGCCAGCCCAAGCCCGGCTCCGCCGCTCGTCCGCGCCTCGTCGGCTCGGCCGAACCGCTCGAAGGCGCGCGGCAGGAAGTTGGGCGGGAAGCCCTGACCTCCGTCGACGACGTGGAGCTCGACTTGGCCGTTACGGTCGACTGCGCTGAGGCTGACCGGCCCCGAGCCGTGTTGGAGGGCGTTGTCGACGAGATTGCCGAGCGCCTGCTCGAGGCGGAGGCGGTCGCCGGTGAGCGCGATGCCGTCGGCCGGCTCGGCCTGGATCGTTCGGCCCGACGCCTCGGCCCGGGCGCGGAACGCCTCCTGGACGGTCGTGAGCAGCTCGGCGGCGCGCAGCTCGTCATGCCGCAGAGGCAGTCGACCGTCGTCGGCCTGCGCGAGGACGAGCAGGTCCTCGGCGAGGCGCACCAACCGGTCGGTCTCGGCTGACGCCGACCGCAGCGCCTCTTCCAACTCCGGTCCGGTCCTCGGCTTCCGCAGTGCCAGGTCGAGCTCGGCCTTCATCAGCGCGAGCGGCGTGCGGAGCTCGTGGCTCGCGTCGGCGACGAAGCTCCGTTCCCGCTGGATCGCGCGCTCGAGGCGCGCGAGCATCGCGTTCAGCGTCTCGCCCAGCCGCGAGATCTCGTCATGCGTCTTGCCGGCGGGCAGCCGCCGGCCGGGATCCTCGCCCGAGATCGCGGCCGCCTCGACCCGCATCTCCTCCACGGGGCGCAACGCGGCCCCCGCAACGAGGTAGCCGAGCGCGGAGCTGAGCAGCAGCGCAATCGGCCCGACGATGGCAAGCGCCCAGAGGAGCTGGCGAAGCGCGTCGTTGCGGTCGCCGAGCGACGTGCCGACCGTGATCTGGCGCTGCCCCCTCGGCGTGTCGATCAGACGGGACTGGACTCGAAGCGGTCCGTCCACGCTGGGGACGCGGCCACGCTCGACCTCGAGTTGACCGGATCGCGCTTCCTCGAGCTCGGCGGGCGAGAAGATCTCGCTCTGGTGGGGAGCGGCGATCTCGATGAAGCCCTCCTCTTCCTCGCGGAGGCCGGGAGCGGCCTGCTGCGCCAGCGCCCTGGCGCTCACCAGCCTGGAATCGAGGCTCTCTGCAATGGCCTCGTTGAGGGCCGAGCTAAGACGCCAGTAGACGAAGCTCCCGGTCGCCGCGAGGACGATCGCCATCGCGATGGCGAAGGCGAGCGTGAGGCGCAGCCGGATGGGGAAGCGGCTCACGCTTCGCGCAATCGGTAGCCGGCGCCGCGGACGGTTTCGATCGACTTCCGCCCGAAGGGCCGATCGATCTTCTCGCGGAGATACCGGACGTAGACGTCGACGACGTTCGACCGGTTCTCGTAGCCGTAGTCCCAGCAGTGATCGAGCAGGTGCAACCGCGACAGCACGTGCCCCGGTCGGCGCATGAACGCTTCCAGAATCCGGAACTCCTTCGCGGAGAGCTCGAGCTCTGTCTCGCCGCGCCAGGCCTGATGCGTGGCCGGGTTGAGCCGAAGGTCACCGACCTCGAGGACGGCTGGTCGCTCGAGCGGCGGCCGCCGGGCGAGGGCGCGCAGGCGGGCGAGGAGCTCCACGAACGAGAACGGCTTCGTCAGGTAGTCGTCGGCGCCTGCATCGAGGCCGGCAACCCGGTCGTCGACCGAGTCCCGAGCGGTCAGCATCAGCACGGGCGACCAGATGCCGGAGCGGCGCAGCTCCCGGCAGACGTCGAATCCATTCGTACCGGGCAGCAGGACGTCGAGGACGATCGCGTCGTACTCGGTCGCGGCCGCCATCCAGGTCGCCTCCTCGCCCGTTCCGGCGACGTCGGCGGCGTAACCCTCCTCGCGCAGGCCTCGCCGAATGAGCCCGGCCATCTTCGGCTCGTCCTCGACGATCAAAACGCGCATGCCTAGATGGTCGCAGGAAAAACATGAGAAGTAAATGAGAGCTCAGCCGATAGGGTGCCGGGCGAAGAACGAGCCGAGGCCCTCGGCCATGCCCCGAGCGTTCTGCAAGTGGAGAAGGTGGTTCGCGTTGGGGAGATCGAAGCGCTCGACGTTCGGCAGCCAGGCGAGCAGCAGTTCCAGTCGCTCGGGGAAGGTCGGAGCGGTGTTCTCCCCGAGAACGGCAAGCGCGGGCTGCGTGATGCGACTCGCTTGCTCCTGCGCGAACTCCCACTGCTGAACAGCGGGCAGCTCCTGGGCGAAGAACGCATCCGCGTCGGCGACGGCTTGCTCGAAGACGCCGGGGAGTCCCTGGTCCAGCGGGCGGCGGTAGTCCGGTCCGAAGACTCCGCGGGCCCAGAGATCCACGGCACCGTCCCTGTCGCCGGCGCGGTAACGCTGAATCGCGGGCGTCACGAACTCCTTGACGAACGCAGCCTGCTGCTCCGTCGGCGGAGCCGGCCGCGCCGGCTCCATGAGGGCGAGCGTGTGAACCGCGTCCGGGAAGTCGAGGGCCAGCTGCAGCGCGATCATGGCGCTCGAGGAGTGGCCGACGACGTGCGCGCGCTCGATCTCGAGCTGACGCATGAGCAGCCGGCAGTGCTCGGCATGGTCGGCCATGCTGATCGGCCCTTCGATCGGGCTGCTGCCTCCGAACCCGGCGCGGTGGTAGCTGAGCAGTCGGTAGCGGTCGGCGAGGAACGGCTCGGCGAGAAGCGGCTCGGCCCACGTCGCGCTCACCCCCCAGTGGATCAGGACGACAGGATCTCCCGATCCTCGAAGCTCGTATTCGAGCTCGAGACCATTGACTGCCGCCCTCTCCATTCGTTTCATCGATTCAAAATGGATACATAGAGACTGAAGTGAATCAATTGCTACTGTAGTTGAAGTGCCGGGCGAGATCAAGACCCCTCGACGCAAGTACCACTCACCGCTCCGAGCCGATCAAGCCCGACAAACGCGGCGCAGGATCCTCGAGGCGGCCTATCGACTCTTCGCCCGTCGCGGGTATGCAGGGACCACGATCGCCTCGGTCGCCAAGAAGGCCGGCGTCTCCCCCGAGACGATCTATCTCTCCCTCGGCGGCAAACGCGCTCTGCTCGAAGGCGTGATCGAGACAGCCATCACCGGAGAAGACGACCGAGCGACTCGGGAGGACGAGTTGTGGACCGCGGTCGCGCAGCTGTCCGGCGCCCCCGAGCGGCTGGAGAAGATGGTCGAGTACAGCTGCCAGATCTTGGCCCGCACCCGTCCAATTCACGCCGTCATTCGCGGAGCGGCGGACCAGGAGCCGACCGCAGCGGTCCTCGGTCGGCGGCTACTGCACGACCGACTGATCGCCCAGACAGAGCGAGTTCAGCAGTACCTGTGCGATGACCTCAGACGAGGACTGTCGGTATCCGAGGCGGGCGAGCGCTACTGCGCACTCGCCAGTCCAGAGCTCTACTACCTGCTCACGGTCGAGTTCGGCTGGACGGCCGAGCAGCACCGGAAGTGGCTCACCGAGCTGCTGCAGACCGAGCTCCTCGGACCAGACCGAGCTAGGAGAAGCCGTCGAGAGCGGCGCCGACGAGGGTCGGCAGCGTCTCGAGGTTGTAGCCGCCCTCGAGCACGGCGCCGACCTTCGGCCCCAGCGCCGCCGAGCGGCGGGCGAGCTCGCGGAAGCCCGCCTCCGTGACGAGCATCCCCGCGAGCGGGTCCTGCTCGTGCGCGTCGAAGCCGGCCGAGACCAGCACCAGGTCCGGCTCGAACGCCCTCACCGACGGCGCGACGACGTCGTCGAACAGCCGCAGGTAGTCCTCGTCCGTCGAGCCGGCGGGGAGCGGGATGTTGAGCAGCGTCTCGCCCTGCTCGCCCGGCCCGCCGGTGCCGGGGTAGAGCGGCCACTGGTGGATCGAGACGAAGTAGACGCTCGGATCGTCGAGGAAGACGTCCTGCGTCCCGTTCCCGTGATGGACGTCCCAATCGACGATCGCGACGCGCTCGACGCCGGGCTCCGCCTGGGCGGCTCGTGCGGCGATCGCGATGTTGTTGAAGAGGCAGAAGCCCATCGGCTCCTGGGGCGTCGCGTGGTGACCCGGGGGACGGACGAGTGCGAACCCGCCGACCCGCGCCGCCTCGATCGCCGCGCCCGCAGCGAGCAGCGCCGCCTCGTAGCTCGTCTCCGACGCGACGGTGTCGAGCGTGAGCATCGTCGGCTTCTCGATCGCGCGGATCATCTCGACGAGCGCCGCGGCTGTGGCAGCGCTCGATCTCCTCCGCCGTCGCGGGCGGCGCCTTCGCGCCACTCGAACGCGGCCTGGAGCACCTTCAGCCGCTCGGCGGACTCGGGGTGATCGCCCGTCGGGTGAAGCCGCGCCATGTCCGCATGGCTGATCAGCTCCATCAGACCACCACGAGGTCGGGCAGCTCGAGGCCGCTCCACAGCTCGAACGCGTCTCGCCCCGTGCGCGCGGCCGCGTAGAGGCTGATCACCGTCCCGTGCGAGACGACGACGGTCTGCTCATCGAGACCCTCGACGGCCGCCGAGAACCGCGCGAGCGCCTGCGCGGCGCTCTCCTCGCCGTACACGACCTCATTCGGCCGCTCGAAGAGCTCTCGCACGGCCCGCCTGAGCTCTTCCGACTCCAGCCACGGCACGGTTCGGCGCGCCGTCTCGCGGAGCCCGGCCGACTCCTGCACCTCGAGGCCGAGCTCCGCCGCGATCAGCTCCGCCGTCTCGCGCGCCTTCGGCTCGGTGCTGGAGAGGATCCCCGTGGGACCGAGCTCAGCGAGCCGCGCGGCGAGCGGCCCGCAGCGCCTCCGGCCTTCCTCGCTCAGCGGCCACTCCTCGGCCGGTCGCGCCGGATCGACCTCCGGGAGGCTATGCCGAACCAGCAGCACGTGCCGCCATGCGCTCGGCCATCTGATTCATGCCCCAGCGGCGGAAGAGGGAGGACGCCTCTGCCCACGTTGGGGTCTGATCTTCGAGGGGAGGGAGAGGGGCAGAGGCGTCGAGTGTCGCAATTCGCCGGTAGAGCTCCAAGTCCTCCCGCTGCTGCGAGAAGCGGCCTGCCTCGAGCGCGGCGTCGAGCGAGCCGTACTGCTTGAGGATCGACGCGGCGGTCTTCGGCCCGACCCCCTTCGCGCCGGGGATCTTGTCCGAGGGGTCGCCGCGCAGCGCGATGAAGTCCGGCACCTGCGCCGGCTCGACCTCGTAGCGCTCGCGCACCTCGTCCGGGCCGATCCGGGCCAGCTCCGACACGCCGCGCACCGGCGTGACCACCGTCGTCTTGTTGCTGACGAGCTGGAACGAGTCGCGGTCGGAGGTCACGACCACCGCCCGCCCGCCACGCCGCTTCTCCTCCGCTTGGACGGCTGCGGCCAGAAAGTCGTCCGCCTCGAAGCCGGGCGCCTTTCCGAACGCGAAGCCGAGCGCCTCGACCAGCTCGGGAAGGATGTCGAGCTGCTTGAGGAGCGAGTCGTCGAAGACGCGGCCCGCCTGGTAGCCCGGGAGCGCCTCGTGACGGTAGGTCGGCACCGTCAGCGTGTCCCAGCCGACGAAGACGGCGCGCGGCTCCTCCATCTCCCAGAGCCGGAGCACCATGTTCGTGAAGCCGACGACGGCGTTGTTGTTGATCTTCTTCGGCAGCGCGTGGTAGGCGCGGTGCGCCAGGGAGTCCCCGTCGACGATGAGCAGCGGCTTAGGCAAGCGTCTCCTCCAGGCCGTGGATCGCCTCCATCAGCCGCTCCGTCGCGACCCTCGAGGCGCGGCGGATGTCCATGTCCTTCAGATCGTCGACCTCTACCGGCGGGCCGTAGGCGACGCGGAGGGGGCCGAGCTTCATCAGACTCTCGGTACCGCCGATCGCGGCGGGGACGAGCGGGACGCCGGCGGCGAGAGCCACGCGCGCGGCACCGCTCCGGGGCCGCGGGTTGCGCTTCTTGCCCTTGTTACGCCGCGTGCCCTCCGGGAAGATCGCGACCACCTCGCCCGCCTGCGCGAGCTCGATCGCCCGCTTCAGCGCCCCCTCGTCGCCGGTGCCCCGGTGGATCGGGAAGGCACCGGCCCCGTCCAGGATCCAGTTCAGCGGCGGCCGGTACAGCTCGGCCTTCGCCATGAAGCGCAGCTGGCGGTCGGGAAGGAGCGGAATGGCAAGCGGCCAGGGGTCGAGATTGGACATGTGATTGGCGGCGAGGACATATCCGCCTTCGCGTGGAAGGTGCTCCTCTCCCGTGCTCTTGAACCGGAACAAACCGGCGACTGGCCCCACAGTCAGGGCGCCGATGAGGCGGTACATGCGCGACGGCCACGGTCGCGCAGTATCACGTGCCGGCAAGGTTGCCAGCCGGGGACCCTGCGCTACTCTGGCCCGTTGTGAAGACGCTGGTTATCGCAGAAAAGCCCTCTGTTGCGCGGGATATCGTCGCCGCGCTGCCGGGGACGTTCGACGAGCACAAGAACTTCTACGAGTCCGACGACACGATCGTCACGTTCGCCGTCGGGCACCTGCTCGAGCTCTCCGATCCGGAGGACTACGACCCTGCCTGGAAGTCCTGGAAGCTCGAGAACCTGCCGATCATCCCGGAGGAGTTCAAGGTGCGGCCGCGCGACAAGAAGTCGGCGACGCAGCTGAACCTGATCCACAAGCTGCTCAAGCGGAAGGACGTCGACCGCGTCGTCAACGCCTGCGACGCCGGGCGCGAGGGCGAGCTGATCTTCACGCACATCTACGAGACGTCCGGCGTCGAGAAGCCGGTGGAACGCCTTTGGATCAATTCGATGACGAGACAGGCAATTCGCGACGGCTTCGCCGGCCTGCGGCCCGCCGACCAGGTCGAGCCGCTCCGCGACGCCGCCCGGTCACGCTCGGAAGCCGACTGGCTCGTCGGGATGAACGCGACGCGCGCGGCCACCGTCCGTCGCGGCTGGGGCGCCGGCGTCGTCTCGCTCGGCCGCGTCCAGACGCCGACCCTCGCGATGATGGTCCGCCGCGAGCGCGAGATCCAGGCCTTCGTTCCCGAGCCGTACTGGCTCGTCCACGCGACCTTCGACCCGCGCTACGAGGGTCTCTGGTTCGAGGGCGACGAGACGCGCCTCAAGGACGGCAAGCGCGCCGACGAGATCGTCGAGAAGGTCAAGGGCAAGACGGGCCGCGTCGAGTCGGTCGAGCGCAAGGAGCAGTCCGAGCGCGCGCCGCTCCTCTACGACCTCACCTCGCTCCAGCGAGACGCGAACCGCCGGTTCGGGTTCTCGGCCCGCCGCACGCTGAGCGCCGCCCAGTCCCTGTACGAGGGCAAGAAGGCGATCACGTACCCGCGGACGAGCTCCCGCTTCCTCTCCGGCGACCTCGTGCCCCAGCTGAAGAAGACAGCCAAGACGCTCGTTCCGATCCAGGAGTACGCGAACGCGGCGCGCTACGTGCTCGACCTCGAGCAGCTGCCGCTCGGGCGCGTCGTCAACGACGCGAAGGTCGACGACCACCACGCGATCATCCCGACGGACATCTCGCACGACCTCAGCACGTTCTCGCCCGACGAGCGGCGGATCTTCGACCTGATCGCCCGCCGGTTCCTGGCCGTCTTCCACCCGCCGGCCCGCTACGCGCGGACGACGATCGTCACCGAGGTCGAGAACGAGCGCTTCCGGACTCGCGGCAAGGTCACGCTGGAGGCCGGGTGGCGCGGCGTCTACGGCCTCGAAGCCGACGACCAGAAGCAGAAGCAGGACGAGGACGCCGAGGGCGAGGGCGAGCTTCCCGAGCTCAAGCAGGGCCAGGAGGTCAAGTGCGTCGAGGCCGAGAGCGAGGCGAAGGAGACGAAGCCGCCGCCGCGCTACACCGAGGCATCGCTCCTCTCCGGGATGGAGACCGCCGGCAAGCTCGTCGACGACGAGGAGCTCCGCGAGGCGATGAAGGACAGCGGCCTGGGCACGCCGGCCACCCGCGCGGAGATCATCGAGACGTTGATCCGCCGCGAGTACATCGAGCGCGCCGGGAAGGACCTCCAGCCGACGCCGAAGGGCCTCGGCGTGGTCACCATGCTCGACGAGCATCCGATCACCTCGGCCGAGCTGACCGGCGACTGGGAGAAGCAGCTCGCGGACATCGAGCACGGGAACGGCCACCGAGCGGAGTTCATGGAGGGCATCGCCGGCTTCGCCAGGGCGACCGTGGAGGAGATCGCGAACCTCGACGACGACAAGATCAAGGTCGAGCGAGCCGAGCTCGGCCTCTGTCCCCGCTGCGGCGCCGAGACCGGCGAGATCATCAAAGAGAACGCCCGCGCCTACGGCTGCACGAGCTGGAAGAGCCGCGAGGAGCCCGGCTGCGGCTTCGTGATCTGGAAGCGCGTCGCCGGACGGACGCTCACGCCCGAGATTGCCCGGCAGCTAATGGAGGACCGGAGGACGCGCGAGGTGCTCTCCGGGTTCCGTTCACGCGCCGGGAAGCCGTTCCGGGCCAGGCTCGTCCTGAACGACGAGGACAAGGTCGAGTTCGAGTTTCCCGTCTCGCGGAAGCGCCAGGCCGAGCAGGAGGCGGCAGAAGAGGAGACCGCTCCCGCACCTGCCGCTGCCGAATAAACCATCCCGTAACAAACCTTTCCTGCGCGATCGCGTAATAGTTCATGGGGGCATCTGGACCTGCGTCCAGAGGAATAGGTGGAGAAAGCGAGACGTTTCATCTATCGAACCCGAAACTGGGACCGGTTCCCCTGGAAAAACGAGGAAATTCGGCACAGAATGCGAACAGTTGAGGTCCGACGAACGTCTTACAGTTAGTAGGTTGCCGCGAGGTCTGAAAGGACACAGAGAACCCAATTGACACCGCATCAGCTTCAGGAGCTTTTGGAGAGCGAACAGGCGCGCCCGTTCATCGAGCAGGGCGAGGAGCGCGGCCACATCGAGCCGGTTGAGCTCGAGGCTTTCGCCGTCGAGCACGACCTCGGCGAGGAGGAGATCGAGCAGCTCACGCGCGAGCTCGAGGCCATCGGGCTCGAGGTCCGCGAGGCGCGGGCCGAGAGCGAGAAGACCGAGGCCGTGGCCGTGAAGAAGCAGCCCAACCCCGAGGCGATCGTCGGCTCGGCCGACAGCCTCCAGCTCTTCCTGGCCGACGTCGGCCGACACAAGCTGCTCACCGCTGCCGAGGAGGTCTCGCTCGCCAAGCGCATCGAGCGCGGCGACCTGATCGCCAAGCGCGAGATGATCGAGTCGAACCTCCGGCTCGTCGTCTCGATCGCCAAGGGCTACCGGGGCCTCGGCGTCCCCTTCCTCGACCTGATCCAGGAGGGCACGCTCGGCCTCAACCGCGCGGTCGAGAAGTTCGACTGGCGGCGCGGCTTCAAGTTCTCGACCTACGCGACCTGGTGGATCCGCCAGTCGGTGCAGCGCGCAGTTGCGAACCATGCGCGGACGATCCGCGTGCCGGTGCACGTGGTCGAGCGCCAGCAGAAGCTCTCGCGCGCCGCGCGCCGGCTCGAGGTCGAGCTCGGCCGCGAGGCGACGAAGGACGAGCTCGCCGAGGCGACGGGTCTCCCGATGCAGCACGTCGACGAGGCGCTGGGCGCAGCCCACGCGTCGGTGTCGCTGAACCAGACCGTCGGCGCCGACGACGAGGGCGAGCTCGGCGATCTCTTCGCCGACCGCGAGGCGGCCGATCCGTTCGACGAGGCCGAGGAGTCGCTGCGGAAGCAGGGCGTCCGGCGTGCGCTGGACGCGCTCCCGGAGCGCGAGCGCCGGATCCTCGAGCTCAGGTTCGGGTTCGAGGGCGAGCCCTGGACGCTCGAGGCGATCGGCCACGAGCTCGACCTGACGCGCGAGCGCGTCCGGCAGCTCGAGGCGCAGGCGCTGGCCAGGCTGGCCGCGCTGCGCGACCTGGCCGCGGTCTCGGCGAACTAGGCCTGTAGCGACAAGGCCGAGCGGCTCTTCCCGCTAGTCCCGGAACAGGTTCACCGAGCCGGCGTCGGTTCAGGTCGGCGGCGGAGCCGTTGCCACCAGGTGCTCCCTGACGGCTCCGGCTGTTCGCGAGGCTCGAGGTACAGGAGCGTCAGCGTGGTGACCATGTAGGGGAGGGCGAGGCCGAAGAAGGCCACGCCGAGAGCGTTGATCGTCCAGAGCGGGAAGTCGGTGAACATGATCAGGAATGCCGCGATCAGCGGGGCGAGCACCGCGCCGAGGAAGAAGAGCGCAATGACGACGCCGGCGATCGCCCACCAGCGACCTCGCACTCGCTGCGAGCTTCCCGAGAGGGCCTCTCGAGCTTTGCACCTCCGGAAGACGACCTCCTGGCCGGCGAACGTCCAATCAACGCCTTTCTTGATCGCGTACGGGATCCCGATCACGGTGAGCGCAAGGCCGACCATGGCGAGGACGCCAAGGACCTCGACCCAGAGGAGGCGCGGCAGGAGCGGGACGACCTCCCGGAACGCGGCCCACGGCGTCGCGGGCTCGCCGGCGTCGATGCGTCGAAGGACGGCCACGATCGGGGCGCCGACGAGCGCGAGCACCAGCGCGTACGCGGGCGCCGCGAAGATGAAGCTGGAGAGGCTGTCGATCCCGGGGTCGCCGGGCGTGAAGACGATTTCGAGTGACGTGAGGTCGGAGATCAGCTGGAGGAGAAGGCCCAGGCCGACTGCGAGCAGCATGATGACCAGTGCAAGCGATAACAGCGTCAGCGCATATCGGCGGTAGAGGATCCCCGCCACCCGCAGCAGCTGGCCGGCGGCGCGCTCCTTTCGCAGGGGCATGCCTCGGCGGGGCGCCACCGCGTCCGGCGCACCGGGACGACCGTGGTCGCGACGAGGCCGACGATGATCAGGCCGAGGAGCCAGAACCGGTTGCCCAGGTAATTCGCGGCGCCGGCGAGGCTCGCGACCGTGTCGCAGAAGAAGTCGGTCACTGTGGCACCCGCCCCCTTGGAAACCGGCATCTTCGGCGTCGAGCTGCGCAGGTCTTCCATCCAGGTGAAGGGCTCCTCCCACTGGCGCTTCTGGCTGGGGCCTGTGATCCCGCTCGAGAGGCCTTTCGCCTTCTGGCCCCAGTGGCCACGGTAGTTCAGCCACGCGTGCTTGCTCGTCGCCGACGGGAGGGTCGGGACAAGGATCGGCGTAGGCCGGACGAGGTAGGACTTGCCTCGCGTGTCGTCGCATCCAAGCCCCGCGCCCTGCCGGCCGCGCCCGAGGTAGAGAGCCGACTCGTACTGGCTCGCGTGGGACCCCGAAGCGACGTAGACCACCGGGTGCGTGGGCCTCTTTCTCGAGCTTCCCGTCGTCCCAATCAGCGGTCTCGCCGCCGCCGTGCTGGGCGTAGGCGACGCGCGTCGGGCCACGGGCGAGCGCCTCCTCGGGCGTGGACGCGTCGAAGGCGAGCTGGATCATCTCCCAGTCGCTCTCGTGGAGGTCGTTGAAGCGGTTGAACCAGTAGTAGAACCAGAACTGGAGCGCGATCCCCTCTCTCCCCGACTCGCGCGCCACGTGTGCGTACGTCACCGGTTGCCGGCCCCGCGTCAGACGCTGCGAGTCGCGTGCGTACGTGCAGCCGGGGCGAAAGGGGTCGCCGGGCTGGTTGAGGAAGTAGCTCTCGCCCAGGCCCGTTAAATCGGATTCGGTCGCTGCGGTCTTGACGACTTCGGACTTCTGCCCCGGGGGAGCGTGGACGAGCTGCACTTGGGGGTTCCCGAGGACGATGTCGACGGAGGTGAGGGAGTACTGCTCGCCACTCGTGTTGCAGGGCAGGTCGTCGTTCACCTTCATCGCCATGACTGGCGAGTAGCGGTCCGCGAGCTGCTGCTCGGGAGTCGCCGCGACAGCGCCAAGGGATGCGGAGGCTAGGGCGCCGGCGACGAGACCGGCGACGAAGACGGCGCCGGCTACACGTAGTGATCGCATCGGACCGTGACTACTCCGACGAGTGTAATTCTGCGCTCGTCGCGCCTTGCTTCGGGGACGTGTGGCGAGCTTCCCGCTCATTTCGACTGGTGAGCGAATGCCGAGCGAACGGCTCCCGGGTCAACCTCGAGAGCGGTGAGGCGGCACACCAAGTACCGATCGAAGGCCCCGTGACCGCGGGGCCTTCGGCTGATAGAAACCGCGAGCGATGTCTCCCACGCTGGCGCCGGGGAAGATCGCCTACATCCAGATCCCTGCCGTCGACGTGGATCGCTCCGTCGCGTTCTACGAAGCGGTCTTCGGCTGGAACATCAGACGGCGCAGCGACGGCGAGATCGCGTTCGACGACGGCGTCGGCGAGGTGAGCGGCACGTGGGTCACGGGCCGCCCGCCGTCGTCGGAGCCCGGCCTGCTGGTCTACGTGATGGTCGAGAGCGTCGAGCAGAAACTGGAGAAGATCGTCGAGCTAGGCGGCGCGGTCGTCACCCCGCTCACTCCGCAGGGCGAGGGCGAGGCGTACGCGACGTTCCGCGATCCCGCCGGAAACGTCCTAGGCATCTTCCAGCAGCCTTAGGTCGCGCTACTACGCGTACGACGAGCCGGCGCGGCTGTACGTCCGCTTGTAAATCAGTGGGGGAGGGAGAACAATGATTGGATCAATTCCCACCTGATTGCGGCTTCGGTGGGGGAGAGGAGAGGGATCGATTCGTCCCTGAGTCCGAGGCCGATCCTCCGGCTTTGCGCGCTGGCTTTCTTGGGCGTCGGGCTGCTCTTGGCGTCAGGCGCGGCGCAGGCGGCGGCTGCCGGCAGGCCGGTCGCCTGGGGCTGCGGGGGCTTGTCCTTCGGGCAGTGCAACGTGCCGAGCGGACTCAACGGCGTGACCGCGGTCGCCGCCGGCGAGCGGCCATAGCCTTGCCTTGAAGAGCGACGGCACCGTCATCGCCTGGGGCTGCGGCGCTCGATTACCTGGGCAGTGCATCGTGCCGAGCGGCCTCTCCGGCGTGACCGCGATCGCCGCAGGCAACGTTCACAGCCTGGCCTTGAAAGGCGACGGTACCGTCGTCGCCTGGGGCTGCGGCACTCCGGCTACGACGTCGGGCAGTGCGCCGTGCCGAGCGGCCTCACCGGCGTGACCGCGATCGCCGCCGCCCCTCTCATAGCCTGGCCTTGAGGAGCGATGGCACCGTGGTGGCCTGGGGCTGCGGCTTTCCCACCGACTCGGGACAGTGCAGTGTGCAGAGCGGCCTCGTCCGGCGTGAGCGGGATCGCCGCAGGGACCGCTCACAGCCTGGCCTTGAAGGGCGACGGCTCCGTCGTCGCCTGGGGGTGCGCCGGCGGCGGCAACTGGGGACAGTGCACGCGTTCCGGCCTGGCCTTTCCGGCGTGACGGCGGTTGCCGCCAGACCAAGCTCAGAGCCTGGCCCTGAAGAGCGATGGCACCGTCGTCGCCTGGGGCTGCAGCGTCCTCTGTACCTACGGGCAGTGCAGCGTGCCGAGCGGTCTTTCCGGCGTGACTGCGATCGCTGCCGGTTACTTCCACAGCCTGGCCTTGAAGGGCGATGGCACGGTAGTCGCCTGGGGCTGCGGCTCCGGCTTCGACAGCGGGCAGTGCAGCGTGCCGAGCGGCCTCTCCGGCGTGAGCGCGATCGCCGCCGGCGACTATCACAGCCTGGCGTTGGTCGAGCTCACGGACCAGACAATCGCCTTCGGCCCGCTCGCGAGGGAAGACCTACCGTGATCCGGACTTCACCGTTGGCGCGACGGCGTCCTCGGGATTGCCTGTCTCGTTCGCTGCGAGCGGGAACTGCACCGTCGGCGGAGCGATCGTCCACCTCGACGGCGCCGGTTCATGCACGCTGACCGCCTCGCAGGCGGGCGATGCGAACTACAACTCGGCGCCAGGATGTCTCGCAGAGCTTCGCGATCGCGAAGGCGGGCCAGTCGATCAGCTTCGGCCCGATCGCGAATAGGACATACGGCGCCCCGGACTTCATCGTCCGCGCGTTTTCGTCCTCCGGTCTGGTGGTCTCCTTCATGGCGCTGGGAGCTGCACGGTCAGGGGTGAGACGGTGCATCTGACGAGCGTCGGCTCATGCACGGTGACCGCCTCGCAGCTCGGCAACGCGAACTACAACGCCGCGCCCGACGTCTCGCGCACCTTCTCGATCGCGTCGTCGCGCGCGGTGCACGGTGCCGAAAGTCGTTGGCAAGCGGGTCGCATCCGCGAAGCGGACGATCGCAGCGAAGCACTGCCGCACCGGCAAGGTGAGCTACGCCTACTCGCGTAAGCGCAAGCGGGGCATCGTCATCTCCCAAAGTCGTCGGCCCGGAAAGGTGCTGCCGGCCCGGTCGAAGATCAACCTGATCGTCAGTCGCGGACGCAGGCGCTAAGCTCTGGAAGGTGTTCTCGCCGAGTCGAGGTTCAGATCTTGCACGCAACGGTCCGACGGATTAGTCGGGTTGCCGAAAAGCGCTTTGCGTGTTGATGTCGGTGTCACAAGCCTGCTTCGTTGTTAGCGGCGAGCTCGGAGGGAGGCGATGCGACAGCCTGCCATCGCATTTGGAGCGTATCGGCGGAGTTACTGTTCGAGTTTGAGGTACAGTTAGTTCCGAGCGGGAGCGGTGTCGGCTGTTGCAGCTGCAGCATGTAGTTGCACGTCTCGCTCTCCGCTCCGAGGTGTGATGCGTGTAGTTCACTCTTCGTTAGTGCGGTGTGCTTCGGGTTCTGCCGTGTGCTCGTATAGAACGCGCTCGGACGTTTTCAGGCCGAGTTTAGTTCTACTGCGAGGTCACGCACGACCCCCCGTCGCGTTGTCCTCTGCGTTCGGTTTATCTCCCTACCGCCGCTTGCTTGGCTCGACGACGTTGATGGGGGGGGGGCGGGCGCCGCGGTCGTCCACTTCTGCGTGCTCGGTTGAAGTGGTTGTGCCTCGATTGCTCGAGGGAAGTCTCGAGGCCGGTCTCGGACTGGCAACGTCTCTTGCAGGTCGCGGCTGGGAGGCGAGAGAGATCTGGGACAGGCGTATCCGCCACGGAGGAGGCTATGAGTCCATCCGCTCTGCGGCGCGCGGGTTCTTCTGCACAGTCAGGCGCAGCGCCGTTAGCTCGCTCTTTGCTGATGATTCGGCTCTTCCTGACCTTGTTCGAGTAGGCAGTAGGCTGATGTCGGCCCGTGCTCCCGTGGTCATTCGGCCGTGTGGCGCGGGGTGCTGGCGTGCTGCTTGCCGCCTTTTTGTTTCTCTCTTTTTTTTTGCTTTTGTGTGTTGTGAGCCGTTCCAGGGGTTGCCGATCGGCTTGGCCTAGAGCGCCGTCGACACCGTCTGCTCCGCGCACAAGGAGGGCTTGCGTGCCTTGCGTCTCCGTCTTCCTGGTCAGGTGTCGGCCACCGCGCGCGGGGATCGTCGTCCTCGAGGTGGCAGGCCCAGCTGACCGGCGCGTAGTGCTAGAGCGCCCTGCAGCGCTCGTCAAGAGCCGTTGCGCCGTACCTGGGCGAGGAGTTCTGCTCCCTCGTTGATGCTCCGAACAGCCTCGGCGAGGCCGTGTCCGGCAGCGCCTGAGCGCGTCGGCGAAACCGATCGCGCACGGGTATGCCCCGGCCGCTCATACCGCGCAGAGGACAACGGCGTGACCTCGGCCGGCGCGAGCACTATGGTCGCGTCGAGCCTCAAGAGCGGGATGCCCAAAAGGCGCGCGCGGACCGACGCCTCGACAAGAGCCCCCTCCGAAAGGCGTCGCGTCCTCGTCACCACTCGTCCCTCGCGCTCTCCTTGACGGCGGCGGAGCGAGGAGATGCCGGCGCTGCCTGCCGTGAGAGCAGCGAGACCGCCGGCCACCAAGCCTGCCGTCAGGATCTTGCCCTTCGTCGGGTTGATCTTCATCTCGCTCAGCGCCTCGAGGGAGTCGTTGATCGTTTCCGTAAGCCGCGGCTGCTGGCTCTTTCTATTGAAGAGTCTCATCTCGAGTCGCGTTCCTTTCGCTGCTGTCGAGAGGCCCTCGTGATCGCGTTGATGAGCTCGTCCTTGGTCATATTCGTCCGTCCCTCGATACCGATGCTGGCGGCGAGGTCGACGAGTTTCGGCTTGTTGTAGGCCTCCAGACCACCGTTCGTTGTCGGCCCCTTGAGCTCGCGTGCGGTGTGCTTCGCGGCTGCCACTGAGTGTTCGCGTAATTGCTCGATCGCCTTCACCCGTGCCTCGGCGTCGCTCGCTTGCTGGTCCGCTTCGCTGGCGAGCTGCTGCGCCCGACGCTTCGCTTCCTCGGCGTCGGCGCGCGCGGCATCGGCGGCCTCGTCCGCTAATCGCCTCGCCTCGGCAAGTTTCTCCGTCGCGTCCTCGACGAGCTCCTGGGCCCGTTGTTGGGACGCTTCGGCATTCCGCTGAGCATCTTCGATTTCGTTGTCGACTTCTTCCTGGGCTTCCCGTCGCTGCTCTTCGGCATCGGCCTCGGCGGCCTGGCGTTCGCGCTTGACGAGCTCGTCGGCGGCCTTTTGCGCCTCAGCGAGGCGCTGCTTGACCTGCCGACTCGTCTCCCGGTCGACCTCCCTCAGGTATGCGCGACCATCCTCGCTCACCTGTCGAGCGTGGTCGGCGACCTCCTTGGACTCCCGCGCGGCCTCGACGGCCAGATTCTCGGCCTCCCGGGCAACCTCGGCAGCGTCCTGCGCACGCCTCGTCTGGATCTCCACTGAGTCCTCGCCGACGCCCGCGACCTCGACTGCCGGCTTGATGGCTCGGGAAAGCAGCCAGGCCGCGTTCGACGGCATCTCTCGAAGACCGGTCCGTGTCCGCTCCAACAACGACATCAACCTCCTCGTGGCATTAGACCCCTAATCGCGTCTCTCACCTCCCCACCGACCGGCAAAAGGAAACCCTTAGGTCTGGTGCGCCTGACCGCCCGATGTGTTCCCCCGTGACCATGCCACTCTCCTGCGGCTGCGCTCGTCGTCACGATTCGCACCAGGTCTCCGGCACAACGCCAAGCAGGTCGTGCAGGACCAGGCACCAACCGAAGTAGACGATGAGAACCACCGTGTACCAAGCGGCCAGTAGGACGGGGAACGCAATAAGAGTTGAGCCGATACCGACAGCCGCAGTGGACCCAGAGACGCTTCCCACGCTGACCGATCGCCCAACCTAGGGCAGCGCCCAGAAGACCGCCGCTGAGGAGCACTGCCCAGGACAGGGCGGTCTCCAACGGTTCGTCAAGGTCGGGGAGTAGCAGGTACCAGACCATGCTCACCACGACTCCGACCGCCGCCGCGAGGCCCCAAGCGCTGCTTGTTGCCCGTTCAACCCGGCCAAGCCAGGCCCCAGCCGCTCGCGTCTTCATAGCGCTCGTCTTCCCGCCGCCGGGCAATCCCAGCCACGCGACGTCCGCATCCCCGGCGAACCGTAGTACAAGGCACGGCGATCGCGTGCCGACCACGGATCGCGAGGGGCCCGCCGGACGCTCCGGCGGGCCCCTCGTTGGCTTTAGCTGACCACGATGTCCTCGTTCGAGCAGATCTGCGTGCCTGCCTGGCAGACCTTGTAGACGAAGACCGTGCCCTTCTTTGGCTTGCCGAGCGGATCGGTGTGGGCGCCGTCGTTTGCGGTGGTGACGATCACCGCGCCGTTGCGATAGACGTCGACCTCGTCGGACGTGGCCCCCGTCCAGGTGAGGTCGGCGAAGAGGTCGCCGCGCGCCTTGCGGGCGTTCGCCTCCAACACGAAGTTGGGCGGAGCGTCGTCGTTCTGGATCGTGCCCTGGCCCTCGCCGTCGGCGATCGTCGCCCCACTCGGGTTCGAGAGGTTGACGAAGAAGGTCTCGTTTGCCTCGAACGTCGTGTCGCCGCTGACGAGCACGGTGATCGTCTTCGTCGCCTCGCCCACCGCGAAGCTGAGCGTGCCGTTCGCGGCCGCGTAGTCGTCAGGCTCGGTCGCGGTGCCGTTCGCGGTCGAGAAGTCGACGGTCGCCGCGTTGTCGGTGTTGCTCTTCGTGACCGTGAAGATGAACGCGGTCGGACCGAAGTTGCCCTCGGCGTGGCTGACGTTGTTGATCGTCAGCGTCGGCGCGGCGTCGTCGTTTTGGATCGTGCCCAGCCCCTCGCCGTCGGCGATCGTCGCGGCTGTCGGGTTCGTGAGGTTGACCGTGAAGGTCTCGTCGGCCTCGAACGCCGTATCGCCGTTGACGGGCACCGTGATCGTCTTCGTCGCCTCACCGGGAGCGAAGCTGAGCGTGCCGCTCTGGGCCGCGTAGTCGCCGGGCGCGGTCGCCGTGCCGTTGGCGGTCGCAAACTCGACCGTCGCCGCGGCGTCGGTGTTGCTCTTCGTGACCGTGAAGACGAAGGCGGTCGTGCCGGAGTCGCCCTCGGCCTGGCTGACGTCGTCGATCGACAGCGTCGGCGGCGGAGCGGTCGTCGTGATCCCGAGCGACCAGCCGCCGGTGAACTCGCCCCAGTCGCCGCTGAGGTCATCGGCGACGAACAGGCGCCAGGTCCCGTTCGGGTTCGTCCCGTCGAAGACGGACAGCGGCACGCTGCCGCTCGCGGGCGGCGCCGGCGCCGGCCACGTGTCCGCTCCGCCGTGGTTCGCCGGCCTGAAGGTGCCCGACGTCAACACCGTGCTGTCGGGCAGCAGCGAAGCCGCCTCGTCGTCGATCGTCAGGTTGACGCCCGTGATGTCCGTGGTGCCGCCGGCGTCGGACATGACGATCGCATCGGCTCCCGTCGGCCCGACGAGCAGGAGGTCGAGGTCGTCCGCCTCGGTGTGGGTGAGACCCGTCAGCGTGACGTTGACGTCGGTGATCGTGACGCCGGCTGGCCCGGCGTAGTCGATGCTCGACGGGTAGGGCGTCGCCGGCCCGTCCGGGATCTGGATCGGCGTCGCGTTCACGCAGTCGGGCGGACAGTCAGGCGGCGGCGGAGGCGGGTCGCCCGTCTTGATGGAGAGCGACCAGCCGCCGGTGATCTCGCCCCAGTCGCCGCCCAGGTCGTCGGCGACGAAGAGGCGCCAGGTCCCGTTCGGGTTCGTCCCGGTGAAGGTGGACAGGAAGACGTTGCCGTTCGTCGTCGCCGGTGCCGGGAACGTGTCGCCCGCGCCGGCGTTCGTCGGCTTGAACGTGCCCGAGACGAGCGCCGTGGCATCGGCCATGTGGGTCGGCGCCTGGTCGTCGAACGTGAGCGTGACGGGAGTCGTGACGTCGGTCGAGCCGCCCACGTCGGACATGACGATCGCGCTCCTGCCGGTCGGCCCGACGAGGAGCAGGTCGAGGTCGTCCGGCTCGGTGTGGGTGAGACCCGTCACCTGGAGGTTGACGTCCGTGATGCTGGTCCCGAAGCCGGTCACCTCGATGCTGGACGGATACGGCGTCGCCGGCCCGTCGGGGATCAGGATCGTGCCCGCATTGACGCAGGGGCTCGCCGTGCACGGCGGCGGCGGAGGGGTCGGATCGCCGGCCTCGATCACGAGCGACCAGCCGCCCGCGATCTCGCCCCAGTCGCCGGAGGCGTCGTCGGCGACGAAGAGCCGCCAGGTCCCGTTCGGGTTCGTGCCGTTGAAGGCGGACAGGTAGACGTTGCCGGTCGGTGCCGGCGCCGGCGCCGGGAAGGTGTCGCCCGCGCCGGCGTTCGTCGGCCTGAAGGTGCCCGAGGCGAGCGGCCCGGCATCGGGGATCGACCCCGTGGCCTGGTCGTCGAGCGTCAGGTTCACGCCGGGGGTGAGCACGTCGGTCGTCCCGCCTGCGTCGGACATGACGATCGCGCTCATGCCGGTCGGCCCGACGAGCAGGAGGTCGAGGTCGTCCGGCTCGGTGTGACTGAGGCCGTGCAGCTGGACGTTGACGTCGGTGATGCTGGTGGCGAAGCCGGTCACCTCGATGGTGGACGGATACGGCGACGCCGGCCCGTCAGGGATCGGGATCGTGCCCGGATTGGTGCAGGGGCTCGCCGAGCACGGCGGCGGCGGCGGAGGCGGTTCACCCGTCGTGATCTCCAGCGACCAGCCGTCGGTGATCTCGCCCCAGTCCGCGGCGAGGTCGTCGGCGACGTAGAGATGCCAGGTGCCGTTGGGGTTCGTGCCGTTGAAGGCGGACAGGAAGACGTTGCCGCTCGGCGGCGCCGGCGCCGGGAACGGGTCGGTTGGGCCGGCGTTCGACGGCCGGAACGTGCCGCCAACCAGCGGCCCGGCATCGGGGATGAAGGCGGGTGCCTGATCGTCGAACGTCAGGCTCACGCCGGTCGTCACGTCGGTTGTTCCGCCGACGTCGGACATGAAGGTCGCGGTCTGGCCGGTCGGCCCGACGAGCATCAGGTCGAGGTCGTCAGGCTCCGTGTGGATGAGACCGTTGAGCTGGAGGTTGACGTCGATGATCCTCGCGTCGGGCTCGCCGTCGTACGTGATGCTCGACGGGTACGGCGTCGACGGCCCGTCGGGGATCAGGATCGTGCCGGGATTGCGGCAGTCGTCCGGGCAGTCCGGCAGAGGCGGCGGCGGTGCGCCGGTCTCGATGACGAGCGACCATCCGCCGGCGATCTCGCCGAGGTCGGTGGCGAGGTCGTCGACGACGTAGAGGCTCCAGGTCCCGTTCGGGTCGGTCCCGTTGAAGGCGGACAGGTAGACGTTGCCGTTCGCGGCAGGCGCCGGTGCTGCGAACGCGTCGCCGGCACCGGAGTTCGTCGGCCGGAAGGTGCCCGAGACGAGCGCGGCGGTGTTGTCGATCGACGCGGGAGCCTGATCGTCGAGCGTCAGGTTGACGCCGGTCACATCGGTCGTCCCGCCGACGTCGGACATGATGGTCGCGGTCTGACCGGTCGGCCCGACGAGCAGGAGGTCGAGGTCGTCGGCCTCGGTGTGGGTGATGCCGTTCAGGCGTACGTCGACGTCCGTGATGTTCGTGCCGAAGCCGGTCACGTTGATCGTGGACGGATACGGCGTCGCCGGGCCGACGTCCGGGATCTGAATCGGCGCGGTCTGCGACAGCTCGCAGGTCAGCAGCTCGATGTCGATCGGTGAAGTTGCCCTGGCCGGTCGTCAGCGCGAGCTGCAGCTGCAGCTGCGTTCCGCAGGGAACCTCGTCGCCCACGTCCAGTTGGTACGACGTGGTGTTGGTCGCCGTGGCGCCGGCAGCGATGTCGGGATAGGCCGAGGTCCCCTGCGTCACCGTCAGCCCAGGGGTCTGGGACGTGAGAACGCCGGTGACGCCCGTCGCAGGAGCGACGCCGGTGTTGCGGATCACCTCGTCGAGGCCGAACGCCTCACCCGGCCTGATCGTCCCGTCGTCGTCCAGGACCGTGGTCTCCTCGTGGACGAGGATCGGAAGGCCGGTCAGCGCGAAGTCCTGGGTCGTCGTCGTGTCCTGCGTGATCTCGACGCCGGCCACGGTCTCCTCGACGTACGCCCGCGCGCTCGCGGTCACGCTGTACGTGCCGGGCCCGAGCAACATCGTGTACTGGCCCGACGCGTTGGTCGTGGTCGTCCGGTTCATCGGGCCGGAGGCGACGACGGTCGCGCCCGCGATCGGGCTGCAGGGTGGCGTCGTCCGTGACCGTCCCGGTGAGCGTCCCGGTCGGCCCTCGAGGCGACAGGTCGACGGCTGCGAACGCGTCGAGCTTGCCTTCGCCCCAGACGTTGTTGTTCTCGGCGGTGCCGCCGCAGGTGAGGTCGGACGTGTCGACGGCGGTCTGCGTGAGGAGTGCGCGCGTCGCGTCGATGTCGTTTCGCAAGCATGGGCGCGGCCGACCACATCAGCGCGACGGTTCCGGACACGTGCGGGGCGGCCATGGACGTGCCCGTGAACGCTGCGTAGCTCGTGTCGCTGTCGGCAGTGGACGAGCGCACGGCCACACCCGGTGCCGTGACCTGCGGCTTGATCCCGGCGCCGCCCACAGGGGATGGGCCGCGGCTCGAGTTGCCGTAGATCGTGCCGTTCTCCGCGAACCCGCCGACGCCGAAGCTCTCCGGGTAGCTCGCCGGCGCGCCGACGGTGCCGCAGGCCGGCCCGGCGTTGCCGTTCGAGAAGCTGGGGAAGATGCCGGCTGCGACCCAGGCCTGGACGGACGCCTGGTACCAGGTATCGGCCCCGTCGTTGCCGCCCCAGGAGTTGTTGACGATGTGCGGGCGCTACGTCGGGGCCGGGGGTTCTGACGTTCAGATCGGTCGGCGCGAGGATGAACTGCGCCGAGGAGAGGAGCGCGGGCCGCGAGCAAGTGCTCGTCTCGCAGCCCTTCGCCGTCATCCACTTCGCCTTCGGGGCGACGCCGACCTGGTTCGCGCCGAGGTCGTCGCCGACCATCGTGCCCATCGTGTGCGTGCCGTGGTCGTTGTTGTCGCACGGCGCGGGGGAGGGAGCAGACGTTCGAGGGGTCGTGCCAGTTGTAGTTGTGGTCGTACGTTCCGTCGGTGTTCCGCCCGCGGTACTGGGCGTTGACAGCGGTGTGCGTGTACCGGACGCCGGAGTCGATGCTGCCGACGACGATGTCCTCGCCGCGCACGCCGAACGTCGACCAGACGTCTGGCGCGCGAATGGCGTTCAGCCCCCACTCGGTCGCGAGGATTCGTTCGTCGGTCGTCTTGACCGGGTCGGGAAGCGTGTAGACGCGGTCGGCCTCGATCTCCGCTACCTCGGGCAGCGCTGCGACCGACTCGAGCACGTCCAGTCCCGCCGTCACCTCGATCGTGTTGACGATCCAGAACGGGCGGTAGCGGACACCGCGGGCGTCGAGGAATTCGCGTACGCGTTCCTGGCTACTGTCCGCGACTTCGGTCAGGCGGTCGTAGACGAACTGGCCGCGCGCGTCGCGGTCGGTCATCGAGTAAGCCGGCTCGAGGTCGGCCTGCTCGCGCAGGTTGACCCAGAAGGTCGTCTCGCCTTGCGCGGCGATCTCGTCGAGGACCTTGGGCTCGATCGGCGCCGGCCCGGCGCCCTCGGCGGGCGCTGAGCTCGCGAGGACGGGCGCCGCGCCGCCGAGCAGCGCGACCGCGAAAGCAGCAATCGAGATGAAAAGAAGGCCGCGAGCCCGCACTGCGCCTCCGGCCGTCAGTGATGACATGCGTACAGAGAACACGCTCTCCCCCCCGGGTCAAAAGACTGAGGGGCGGAAAATAAAGCCTCTTGGTATTGGTTGCAAGATAGACGCGGGGCCGGCGTTCGACCGGCCCCGCGTCGCTAGCTTGTTTCAGGACGACTTAGTCGTCGTCGTCGTCGTCGTCATCGTCGTCGTCGTCAGCCGGCGTGAGCAGGAGGAGCTGTCCGTCCTCCCAGGTGTTGACGCCGGGTGCGATCGTCGGCGGGTGGGCCTGGACGTCGAAGATGAAGCTGCCCCTGCCGAACAGATGAGACGTGTCGGTGATGCCACTCGTCTCCCAGACGCCGGGGCCGACCGTGCCGCCGCCCGCCTGGCCGGGCGGGTCGAGCTCGGCGATGCGCTTCGCTGAGCTCGGCACTCGACTCCGACGGAGCCACCCGTGATCTTGAAGCGCCAGATCGAGCCGTCGCGGCCCTTTGCGCCCATGACCAGACGGCTCTCGGTAGTCCCGTCCTCGTTGATCATCAGGTAGTCCTTGCTCGTATCGATGTTGTCCGGGCTGATCGCGGTGTCACCGCCGGCGGCGATCACCTCGTCCGCCTCGTAGACCACCCGCAGCGTGCCCTCGTCGGTCGGGTCCCTGCGGTCGATGTTCAGCGAGTAGAGGCGGCCGAGCTCGTTCCCACCGGTGAGGCCGCCGGTGGTCACGAAGAAGAACTGGTTGTCGTTCCTCTTGTTGAACGCGCCGTCCTCGGGCCGGGCGAAGTTGATCGCGCCGGCTGCGTCGCTGGCGGCTTCGAGCTGGGCCTCGGTCGTCGAGTCCTCGTTCGGGACCTGCACCCACTTGACCGGGATCGCGCCGCTCTCGTCACCGAAGCTCGGCTCGAGCCTCTGTGCCGGGTCGACCGGCGCGAGCACGAAGAGGTCGCCGTTGTCGAGCCCGTTCCGGTTGAGCACGCTCACGCCGGAGCCCCGCTCCTTCCGGCCGACGTACATGTAGACCTGGCTGTTCTCCTGTGCCGGATCGACGACGAACGGGCCGTCCTCCATGCCCCATCACGACCGTGCGTCGACCGCGGTTCGGCTGGGGAACGGTGTTCTCCCACGCGAAGCGCCCCAGCTTCGGGCAGCGTGTGGAGCTCGTTGTCGAAGATCGCGACCGCGACTCCGCCCTTCTGGTCGAACGTGTTGGCCTCGGTGCCCTCTTCCTCGTTCGGCATGTAGATCCAGCGGTCGAAGCCTTCCGGCGGCCCGATGAGCGTCGCCGAGCAGAAGCGCGAGAACGGTCGCGTCGAGTTGCTCATGTCCGGCGCCGGCTGCGCCACCGGGTTCGCCTGGCTCTCGTCGTAGACGACGTCGTAGGCGCGATCGCCCGACAGGACGTTCCCGCGCCGATCGACGATGAGCTTCGAGACGATCGCGCCTCTGTTCAGCGGATCGCCGATGATCGGCTGTGAGGTCGCCACTGTCGGAGACACGGGCAACTCGTGGTTCATGAAGATGGTCCGCGTCCCGTCGCGATTCCGGTGCGCGCCGGTGCCGTCCGGGATTCCGACCATCTGGTACTCCCTCGCCGGGTTGCCCGTCAGCGGGACGGTGTCGCCGACCGAGAGCAGGCGCTTCGTCTCGTACCCGCTCCCGGGCAACGGAACTGTGTATCGCTTGACGTCCTGAATCGCCGCGCCGGCGACCGCTGCCGTGACGGCAACAGCGAGCCCGGCCGCGACGAGTATCCGCAGAGCTCCTCTCTTGAGCATCAACCCCTCCCTGGGTCGAAGATCCGGGGTTCCCCCGGCCGCCGGGGAGTGTCAACGAGCCCGGAGCGCGGGTGGGGCGCGGAGTGGTGTCGGAAGTGTGAAGGAGCGGAGAACTTGGGCCGCTGGGGGCAGACCGTTACACCCTTGGCACAGAACGGCCTTGACACCCAGCGGTGTCTGACACCCTGTAACGACTGCTACTAAGCGGCTAGCAGTCGCAGCCCGGGCCGCATGGACAGTCCGGCCCGCAGTCGCAAGTGTTACGCATATCTCGAGCCTACCGGCCGGCGCTTGCGAGTCGGCGTGAGCCGTGCCGGATAGCGCCTAGACTCGCCCGATGATCGCCGCAGCCCGGCGCCTGATACGGCCGTGAGCATCCTCACCCGCGGTGTCTGACACCTTCGTGGAGGCTCCGGCCATGCTCCTGCGCATTGACTGCGTCATGTATCGGGTCGACGACCTCGACGCCGCCTTGGCCTTCTACCGCGACGTCATGGGTCTCGTCCCGCGCTGGCGCGAAGGAAACATGGCCGGCCTTCACTTCCCGGCCGCCCCTGGCACCGAGCTCGTTCTCCACACCGACCCCGACATCCCGGCGGTCGACTTGAACTATCGGGTTGCAGACGTGGTCGCAGCGCTCCCGGCCCTGGTGGAGGCCGGCTGTCGCGTCGTGACCGGCCCGTTCCCGATCGCCATCGGCAACTGCGCCGTCATCACCGACCCATTCGGCAACAGCCTCACGCTCGTGGACATGACCAAGGGCCACCGCCCGGCGAACCTCGCGGACACCTGATCGGCGTTGCCCGAATCACTAAGAGTGTCTGATCGCGAACTGCCTCTAGCGACCGTCGAATCCGGTTGTCATCGAGCGTCGCGTCCTGCGGGTAGAGCTCGCAGAGGACATTCCCTGATGCTGGCTCAGTTGCAGCCTTGTTCGGTTCGTATTCCAGATCCTCAGGCTCGAGTTCGGCCGGACGGACTCTGCTGCGACCGATGAGATCCGCGCCTCGGTGCGGTCGTAACGTGAAAGACCACCACGAGAGAAAGGACGAACCCATGAAACGGACGACCACGACGCTCGTCTCCGTCGATGGAGCTGCAGAATGACCAAGGTGGTCGCATTGATGTCGATGTCTCTCGACGGGTACGTCGCCGACGCGAACGACGGGGTCGCCGAAGTTTTCGACTGGTACTTCTCGGGCGACGTCGAGGTCCCCACAGCGAGCACGACATCCGGCATGACGTTCCACGTCTCGGCGCCGAGCGCCGACACCTGAGGGGCTTGACGGCTGAGGTCGGCGCCATGCTCACCGGTCGGCGCACGTTCGAGCGCGCCGACGGCTGGGGCGGCCAGCACCCGTGGGATATTCCCGCTTTCGTCGTCACCCACAACGTGCCCGACGGCTGGCCACGGCCCGGCTCGACAGTCCAGTTCGTCACCGACGGCATCGAAAGCGCCGTTGCTCGAGCGAAATCGGCTGCCGACCCGAAGTCCGTGGGAGTGCACGGCGCCCAAACGATCCAGCAGTGCCTGGACGCCGGGCTGCTCGACGAGATCCACATCGATCTGGCTGCCGTGTTGCTAGGCGCAGGAGTGCGGCTGTTCGACCACCTCGCGAACACACCGGCCGTCCTCGGGAATCCGACAGTCGTCACCGGTGTGGGTGTCACGCATCTGCGCTATCCCGTGCACACGTCGTAGACCGGCTCGGAACCACATGCCTCGGCTACTCAGCGAGCTTCGGCGGCTCAGGGGACATTCCTGAACGCTGGCCCAGTCGAGCGGTTGCGGTGTAGACGGCCCGCAAGCAGCGGTTGGCGAGAGAGCGTAAGACGCTCCGCAAACAAGCCGCGAGCGGCGCGCACCTTTTCGTGCGCGCCGCTCGCACGCGCCGATCAACGCAATGACCTGAAAGCCGCCCGCACCTCGGTTGAGAAGAGCTCCGGCTCTTCCCACGCGGCGAAGTGGCCGCCCCGGTCGACTTCGTTGAAGTAGATGACGTTGGGGTACGACTTCTCGACCCAGCTGCGCGGAGTCCGCCAGATCTCGCCGGGGAACGTCGTGAAGCCGACCGGGATCGTCGGCGGCGGCAGCGGCTGGCGGCCCGCGGCCGGCGCGTCCGGCCCGTAGGCCTCCCAGTACGACCGGGCCGCGGAGGCGCCGGTGCCGGTCAGCCAGTAAGCCGTGATGTTGTCCAGGACGTTGTCCCGGGTGAGGTTGCCCGAGGGCTGCCCGTCGACGAAGGCGCGGGCGATCTTGTAGTAGGCGTCGGTGTCGTGGTCGATCATCCAGGCGGCCAGGGCGACGGGGGAGTCGAGCAGGGCGTAGCCGATCGTCTGCGGGCGGGTGGCCATCTCGATGTAGTAGCCGTTTCCGGACTGCCCGAACGTGGCGATCTGCGCGGCCGCGGCGCGTTCCTCGTCGGTGTCCGTCGGCATGGTGCCGCTCAGCGCCGGCACGAGCAGGTTCGTGTGGATGCCGATCAGCCCCTCGGGTGCCTGGCGGCCCATCGCGTCGGTGACGCCGGCGCCCACGTCGCCGCCCTGGGCCACGTAGCGGGTGTAGCCGAGGCGGCGCATGAGCTCGGCCCAGGCCCGTGCGGTCCGGCCCAGGTCCCAGCCGACCTCGACCGGCTCGCCCGAGAAGCCGTACCCGGGCAGGGAGGGCAGCACGAGGTGGAAGGCATCCTCGGCGCTGCCGCCGTGCGCGGTCGGGTCCGTCAGCGGGCCGACGGAGTCGATCATCTCCATGACGGAGCCGGGCCAGCCGTGGGTCATGATCAGCGGTAGCGCGTTCTCGTGCGACGACTTGACGTGGATGAAGTGGATGTCCACGCCGTCGATCTCGGTCGTGAACTGGGGCAAGGCGTTGAGCTTCGCCTCGGCCTTGCGCCAGTCGTAGTCGGTCTCCCAGTAGCGCGCGAGCTCCTGAATCGTCGCCAACTGCACGCCCTGCGACCGATCTGCGACCAGCTCCCCGGAGGGCAGGCGCGTCGCGGCGATCCGGCGGCGCAGCTCGGCGAGCTTCTCTTCGGGAGTGTCGACGTGGAAGGGACGGATGTCGGTGGCGGTCTGGGCGGTGGTGCTCATCACGACCTCCGTGGTTCGCGCGGCGGCGGCGAAGAAGTCGATAAGCAGTTGGTTGACGCGTTCAGCCTCGTCGTGATGCACCCAGTGCGACGCGTCGGGCAGGCGCTCCACGCGGTCGAGGTTGGGCACGTCGTCGCGGTCGGGCTCGGCGAGGTCAGAGCCGAGGTAGGAATCGCGCTCCCCCCAGATGACCAGTGTCGGCGCCGAGATCGGGCGAAGCTTTGCCGCGGCTTCCTTCTGGGACTGTCTTACCGAGGCGCGGTAGTAGTTGATCATCGCGGCCGCCGCCCCCGGCTGCGACCACGCCTCGACGTAGCGTTCGATTTCCTCCGGCGTGTAAGGCGGGTTCGCGTCTTCCAGGAAGTGCCGGAAGAAGTGCCAGTCTCTGGCGTGCACCACCTCCTCGGGCAATCCCGGTACCGCAAAGAAGAAGAAGTACCAGGACTTCCGAAGCTGGCTCGGGTGGTGCAGTCCCTGCTGGAGCCGCCGCGGATGGGCGGCGTTGAGGATGGCGAGTCGGTCGACCACCTCGGGGTGGTTCATCGCGGTGGTCCAGGCGATGCGATCCGCCCCAGTCGTGACCGACCAACAGCGCGGACTCCGCACCGAGTTCTCCGATGAGACCGCGGATGTCGGCGGCGAGCAGGTCGACGGCGTAGGCCTCGAAGTCCTCTGGCTTCGATGACAGGTTGTAGCCACGCGTGTCGGGGGCGACGACCCGAAAACCCGCCGCCGCGAGCGGCTCGATCTGTAGCCGCCAACCGAACCAGAACTCCGGGAAGCCGTGCAGCAGAACGATCAGCGGCCCATCACCGGCCTCGACGTAATGCAAGTTCACGTCGCCGACTTCGGCGTAACCCTCCCGAAGCTCGATCCCGACGTCAGGGAGCATGCTGGTGGTGGTCATGAGGACCTCCGTGGGTAGGGGACTTGGGCACGAGACTACGCCTGCCGGTCTGGATAAGCAACAAGGTCACCAGGCCGCCGCGACACAATCGCCCAAGGCGGTTAGGTGACATTCCCGAGGGTCCTTCACCCAACTACAGAGTTGCGTTTACCCCCGACTGCGCTCTAGCGACAGCACGCTCGTCCAGCCGAGGGCAGTTGGGGTCATGCATCGAGTCGGAGCACGACCTCGTCCGTTTCCTCGTTGCGCCCATGAGCGAACCCGCGCCCCTCGCCCACGATAAGGAAACCACACTTCGTCAACACACGAATCGACGCGGCGTTGTCGCTCGCGGCGCGAGCGTAAAGCGGCCGGGTTGCCTCCAGCTGCAAGAACTCCTGTAGGGCACGCGTAGCAATGCCGCGGCCCCAATCTTCACGGCCGATCCAATAGGTGACCTCGCGGTGACCCTCCAAGTCGAAGCTCGCAATGTGACCCACGACTCGACCGTCGATCTCGATGACCCTGTTCGTCGTAGAGCCGTCGCTCCTCAGCCGCGCCCACCGTCGCTCGAAGCTCGTTCGATCATCGGGCTCCGGCGAGGTGAACGCGGCCATCCGTATCGCGTCGCGATCCGTCGAGTGCTCGAACAGCACGCCGAGATCACGATCTTCGATCTCGCGAAGGACAAGCTGTCCCGAGCCCTCCCGCACGGCCGTTAACGCTAACTGCCGCAAACTCGGGTGACATTTCCCGAACACTGGCATAGGCGAGGGTTCTTTCCTCGACTACAGAGTTGTCTTTATCCCTCCTTTGCGGTGGCAGAGAGAGAAACGCAGCCCGCAGGTCGGTCGTGAAGAGCTCGGGCTCCTCCCAGCCGGCGAAGTGGCCGCCCCTGTCGGGCTCGTTGAAGTAGGCGAGGCCAGTGAAGACCACCTCGACCCAGCTGCGCGGGGCAGGGAAGACCTCGCCGGGGAAGTTCGTGTAGCCGACCGGAACCGCGACTGACGGTCGAAGCCTGGCCGGCCGCACCGGCTGCGGCCTGGGCCCGTCCGAACTCCCAGTACCACCGGGCGGCCGAGGCGCCGGTGCCCGTCAGCCAGTACAGCGTGATGTCGTCGACGATGTTGTCCCGGGTGAGGTTGCCCGCGGGCTCGCCGTCGACGAAGCGCGGGAGAACTTGTAGTAGCTGTCCGTGTCGTGGCCGAGCATCCAGGCCGCCAGCCCGACGGGTGAATCGAGCAGGGAGTAGCCGATCGTCTGCGGCCGGGTGGACTGCTCCAGGACGATGGCGAAGCCATCCGTCAAGAACGTGGTGAGCGCGTCTGCGCCGCGCGTTCCTGCTCGGACTGCGCCGGCGGTTGGTCCTTGAGAGCGACCGCCGCGGTGAGCACGTTGAGGTGGATGCCGAGCGCCCCTCGGGCGCTTGGCGGCCCATCGCGTCGGTGACGTAGGCGCCCACGTCGCCCCCCTGGGCGACGTAGAGCGTGTAGCCGAGGCGGTCCATGAGCTCCGCCCACGCGCGGGCGATGCGGCCGGCGTCCCAGCCGAGCTCGGTCGGCTCGCTCGAGAAGCCGTAGCCAGGCAAGGACGGCAGCACCAGGTCGGAATGCGTCCCCGGGGGTGCCGCCGTGAGCGGTCGGGTCGGTCAACGGGCCGATGGTCTCGAGCAGCTCGATCACGAGCCGGGCCAGCCATGCGTCATGATCAGCGGCAACGCTCCTCGTGCTTAGAGCGCACGTGGAATAAAGCGAATCTCGACCCCGTCGATCTCGGTCGTGAACTGCGGGAGCGCGTTGAGTCTCGCCTCGCACTTGCGCCTAGTCGTAGTCGGTCGTCCAGTAGCGCGCGAGCTCCTGCAGCGCCGCCAGCTGCACGCCCTGGGATCGGTCTGCGACGAGCTCTTGGCGGGCCAGCGCGTAGCCTGATGCGCCGGCGCAGGTCATCGAGCTGTTCCTCCTGAATCTCGACTTGGCAGGGGACGGGTGTCGGGGGCGTTCATCGCCGCCGGTACTCATTACGCCCACCAGATATGGATGGGGGGTCGGGTGCCCTGCCTCCTGCTCAAGTCGGGGACCTCACCGACACTACGCCTGCTGACCAGGAGCTAGCCAACGATTGCCACCAGGTGGAAGTCAGCAGCGGCTGCTGCTGGTCGGACGCAGCGCGGGGGCGTAGTGGAGGAACATTCCCGAACGCTGGGGCAGGCGAGGGTCGTGCACGCGAACGACAGAGTTGCGATTACTCCCGACTACGCTCTAGCGGCAGGACGCTCGGGCAGCCGAGGGCCCGTGGCCGACGTCGGGGACCCCGTTAGGCCCGTTCGACCCGCCGAGCGCGCCGCTCTTCACAGAGCGGTCGCTAGACCCGAGAGCGTGAACGAGGCCGATAGACGATCCGACCGGCGAGGTCGGGGCTGTATGCCGGGAGCCGCTTGACCATGAAATCGTCGCCGGGGACCTTCGGAAGCGGGGAGATGAAGCCGAGCGCGCTCGCCTGCTCGAAGCCGAAGACGAGGAGAGTACACAGGGAATGCCCTCGACCATGACGGCAGGCTCGCCTGCTTCTCGGCGCGGCCGAGCGCGTCCCGGATCAGCCGTGCCCCCACACCGATGCGCTGGCGGTCAGGCCAAACCGACATCGGCGTGAGATTGAGGATCCTTGCACGGGATCCGCCTTCAAAGCCAACCCAGCTCAGCATCACGTGAGCAATCGCGCCGGAGGAGTCCTCGGCGACCAACGCCAGCTCCGGAATGAACTTTTCCGACGCCCGAATGCGCTCGACAAACGACGCGACCTCGTCGGGGTGTCCGACGAATGCCGCGCGGACCACCTCTGCGATCACGGGATGGTCCGCGTCGCGCTCGGGACGGATGACGACGCCCTCGGCCACGGGTGGCGATGGTAATTGGGGCACGCCGTTCGCGCCTCCGGCCACGCGCGCGCACCGGGAACGCTAGGAACGGTGCTGGGTCGCGGTGATGCGCCCGCAGATTCGCCGCTCGACTATCGCAGCGCGATCAGGGGTCATTCCCGAACACGGCCCAGGCGAGGGTCCTTCACCCGACCACGCGTCCTAGCCCGTGAAGGGTGGCCGGGAGCGTGCTGCCGGCCTGACCGTTACGCGCGCGCCGGCGGCTCGCCTCGCGAGGTTCGTGCCCCGGACGATCGCCGTGTTCGTCACCCGCCGGACGCGGCCCACGCTCGTCGCTCTCGTGATGACGTGGTAGCGGGCCGTCCGTCCACCGGCGAGGCGCCTCACTGTCCAACAAGCTTGGCCGTTCCTGAGTCGGGCGCCGCCGAGGCGCTCCCAGGTGAGGCCGTTGGGGAGCCGGTCGCAGACAACGACGCCGCGTGCAGGAATCGAGCCGGTGTTGCGGATCGCGATGGTGAAGCCCACGGGGTCTCCGCTCTGTGCGGTGGCAGTGACGGCGCGCTTGGTGAAGCGCACGACCGCACGACCCATTCGGATGCGGACCGAAGCGCGGTCGACGTTGTTGGCGAGGGTGGTCTCGGTTTCGGCGGCAGTGACGTTCCCCGTGACGGTCACCCGGCCGAGCCGGAGACGGCGCACGGACACGGTGAACGTCCGCTGCGCACCCGGCGCGAGCGTTCCCACCTCGCAATGGAGCGGGAGCCCGGTGCAGTTCTGGAGCAGCCTGGCGAATGTATCGCTCACGGCTCTCTGGGCCGTCGCGGTCAAGACGACGGAAGTTGCCGTGTTAGGGCCGTTGTTGGAGACGTTGATCCGGAACGCTGCGGTGCCGCCCTCCCGGACGATACGAGTCGGCCCGCTCACGGTGACGGCGACGTCGACCCTGGGCGCTACCGGCGGGGGCGGTGGCGAGGGCGGTGGTGGTGGCGGCGGCGGGGGCGGCGGGGAGACCGGGGTCGTCTCGGCCGAGGCCTCGTTGTTCTCCGAGACAGAGTCGTCCTGGTCGGCGTCGACGACAGCGCGGTTGACGACCGTGGTCCCGGCCGAGGCGGCGCTGAAGGTGCCGGTGACGGTGATCACAACGTCGCCGTCGGCGATCGTGAGCGTGGGGCGGGTGCAGGTCAGCGTCCCTCCGGCGCCCGGCAGGTTGCACGTGAATCCGGGCGCCGTCACGGAGCTGGGCGTGAACTCGGACGGGAGCTGGTCGACGACGCTGACGTTCGTCGCGGTCGGAATCGGCCCGGCGTTCCGCGCGGTCAGCGTGTAGGTGCCACCGTCGACGAGTCCGGCGATCGGACTCGGGGTGACTGTCTTCGCCAGCTGCAGATCGGTTGCGTTCTGAACCACGAATAGCACCGTGCCGGAGTTGTTCGAGCTCACGGGGTCGGGCGTCGAACTCGTCGCCGTCGCCGTGTTCGTGACCGTCTGTCCCGCGGCCGCGACCGACGCCTGTGCGGTGATCGTGAGGCTGCGGGTCGCGCCGGCGACGAGCGCGCCCACGGCGCAGGTAACGACCTGACCGGCTGCGGTGCAGTCGGGTGAGGAGACAAACGTGAGCTCAGGAGGGAGCGTGTCCGTGATGGTCACGTCGGCCGCGGGGCTCGGCCCGTTGTTGACGAGCGTGAGCGTGAACACGACCGTTCCACCGGGCAGGACCGAGGAGGCCGACGCAGTCTTCTGCAGGTCGAGGTCGGCCGACGGGATCGGGACCGTCTCGCGCCGCGTCGGCGTTGTTCGCGGGTTGAGATCGGCCTCGTCGGAGATGACCGCCGCGCCGTTGACGACCGTGGTGCCGGCCGAGGCAGCGCTGAAAGTACCCAGGACGGTGATCGTCTGCGTGCCGTCGGCGACGGCGAGGGTCGGCCGGCTGCACAGAGAGCTGACCGCCCGCGCCCGGGAGGTTGCACGTGAAGCCGGGAGCCGTCACGGAGCTCGGCGTGAACTCGACCGGGATCGTGTCGGCGACGCCGACGTTCGTCGCATCCAGCGGGCCCGCATTGCGCACCGTGATCGTGTAGGTGCCACCGTCTGAGCTCGCCTGCGTTCGGGCTCTGGGTGACGGCCTTTGTGAGCACCAGTCGGTTGTCTTCTGGACGACGAAGCTGGCCGACGCGCTGTTGTCGGCGGGAACCGGATCGGGGGTCGTGGACGTCACCGATGCGGTGTTCGTCAGCGTCGTGTCGTTGGCCGTGACCGTGGCGGTGATCGTGACGGTGGCAGTCGCACCCGGCGCCAGCGAGCCGAGCGTACAAACCACCGCCCTCGTGCAGGTGCCCTGGCTCGCGGTCGCCGTCACCCCCGTGTAATCGGCGCCGAGCGTGTCGGTGAGGGTCACGCCGTCGCGGTCGACGGCCCCGCGTTCCTTACGACGAGGTCGAAGGTCACCTGGCCGCCGCTCGGCACGGCGGACTCCGAGACGGTCTTGGTCACGGCGAGGTCGGCCTCGACGGTCCCGGGCCCGTGTCGGTCGACTGGTTGTTCGTCGGGTCGCTGTCGCCTCCGCCGTCCACGACGGCCGTGTTGTCGATCGTCGCCGGCGGCGGGTCGGCTACGACCGCATTCACGAGGATCGGCGGGTACGCCGCGCCGGCGCCGAGAACGTTGCTGCGCGCGCAGTGAGCACGGGTCCGTGGTCCCCGAGGCAGGCCCACCCCGGCGCTGAGACGACCGTGATCGATGTGAACGCGGTGGAGCGGGAACGTGTCGCTGACGTCACCGGCCGTCCCGTCGGTCGGGATCGTCCCGGTGTTCGAGACGGTGATCGTGAACGGGGTCGGCAGGCCGCCGACGAACCCGCCCGTGTGCGTCTTGGTGACCGTCAGGTCGGGCGCGTCGACGAGCGTCGTGACCTCGTTGCTGCGGGACGTGAGCGCCGTGCCGAGGCTCTGAGCGAGGAAGCTCGCCTCGGCCTGGTTGACGATCGGGGTGCGCACGGCGAGGTCGTCGTTGATCGTCACGTCGAAGCTGAACGAGGAGCTGCTCGCCGGCCCGCCCGGCCGCTGTGAGCCGGCCTCCTGTCGCACCCGTCGCGCCCTGCCCGAGGCGGAAGACGACGCTGTTCAGGTTCTCGCTCAGCTCGGCTTGGTCGTCGCCTACGTCGTCGGTCTTCGCGCCCGCATTCGGCCCGGTGAGGATCTGCAGCGAGTCGGGGACATAGTCGTCCCGACCGGGAAGAGGTCGCTGGCGACGAAGTTGTCGGCCCCATCCTGCCCGGTGTTGGTGAAGGTGACCGTGTAGCGGAGCGTGTCGCCGCGCTCCGCCGGTCCGCCGTCGAGATCCGTGACCGTCTTCGTCGCCTGCACGCTCGGCGCGAACAGCTCGGTGGCGAACGTGACGACGCCTGGGAAGTACTGCTCGTTGGCGCTCGCGAGCGTGATCTTCGCGTCCGTGGCGTCGTTCGGGAGAACGCCGTTGGCGTCGAGCAGATCCGCGTCGAAGCCGAGCTGGTTGACAAAGTTGGGAGTCTTCGCCGTGAAGTGCACGCCCACCGCCGAGATCGTGCTGTTGAAGAAGTTGTCCGCGGGGTTCACCGGGTTGGGGTTCGCGGCGTTCGGGAGCGTCGTGCGTGTTCAGGGTGAGGGTGTCCCTGTTGGTGTTGGAGCCGGCGTCGCCCTCATAGGTGACGACGCCCAGCCTCGTTCGCACCGGGCCGGCGGGCGGCGTCTTGAATCCCGAGAGTTGGATGCCGACCGTGCTGCCCGTCAGGACCGGCTTGAACCCGTCGAAGACGGTGAGGTTGCGCGCCGGCTGCGCCGTGTCCCGGTACGCGACAACGAGCGCCCAGCCTGCATAGCGATCTAGGCCGGGGTTCGACTGGACGTCTCCCACCCAGTAATCGCCGCTCCCGGCTGTCGCGACTCTCCCGGTCACGTCGACGAAGCCCTGGTACCGCCCGGCGATGTCGTCGACCGCCGCCGTGAGCGTCTCGTACGCGCTCGCGCCCGGCACCTTCAGATCGACCCTGTTGATCAGCAGTCGCGACGTGCTGAACGCGCCGTAATAGAGCCCGGCGAAAAGCACGGTGGAGCCTGGCGGAAGGGTCAACGTCGCGCGCGAGGAGTTCAGCGTCGTGGCTGGATCCCCATCCTCGTCGACGCGCACCATCGTCCACTCGTTGTTGTTGTTGTCCGCGCCGGGCGCGATGCCGGCGCGAGCTTGCGCGCACGTCGTCGGAAGGTTCCGTGTGTCGCTCGGGCTACACGACATCAGCGTGTTCCCGACGATGGTGATGTTGCCCGTGTCGTTGGTGCTGAAGCGAGGTGCAAAGTTCCGCTCGGGGGCCCATGCCTCGGGCGCCATGACGCCGAACAGAACAACGAGCGTCCCGGCCAGAGCCAAGAGAGGCCACCGGCGGGCTAGCCACTTCCGCGTCATGCGCGCGCGTGCGGGCCCCTGGAGGTGGGATCCCCCCCGTCATCCTCGCGGGGACGATACCTGTCCGATTGCGAGGACTCGCTCGCTGTGCGAGGGCATAGGCACGAGGCACTAGAGTCGCGAGGGATGTCGGAGCGGTCCTTCTGGCGTCGCTCGAGCCGCTGGCTGCTGATCGCTGTTGCCGGGCTCGTGGCGCTGGTCGTCGCAGCTGTAGTGGCGGTCGTCGTCTTCGCGCGCTCGACGAACCCGCCGGACCCGGGCGAGTTCTACGCCGCGCCCTCCCCGTTGCCGAGCGGGACCGCCCGGGACGAGTGATCAGGACAGAAGAGCTCGCGGAGCCGCCCGAAGGGTCGATGGGGTGGAAGCTCCTCTACCTGTCGAAGAGCTACACGGGCGAGCCGACGGCGGTGAGCGGGCTGCTGTTCGTGCCGGACGCGCCCGCGCCGCCGGGTGGGCGCGGGGTCGTGGTCTTCACGCACGGCACGATCGGAGTGGCCTCGCACTGTGCAGGCTCGAACCTCGGCGCCGGTTACTACGCGGCGATCGATGGTCTGAACGAGTTCCTCCGCGCGGGCTACGTCGTCGTCGCGCCGGACTACCAAGGCTTGGGCACGCGCGGCCCACACCCATACCTGGTCGGCGAGTCAGAGGCGTCGGCGGCGCTCGACGCCGTGCGTGCGGCCGGCATGTTCGAGCCGACGGATGCCGGTGCGCGGTTTGCCGTCCTCGGGGCCTCGCAAGGCGGGCAGGCGGCGCTCTTTACCGGCCAGGAAGCGGCGACTTACGCACCCGAGCTCGCGCTGGTGGGTGTCGCCGCGGCGGCGCCGGCGACCGACCTGGAGACGCTGTTCAAGGTCAATCGAAACGGCACCTTCGGCCGCATCCTCTCCGCGTACACGATCCAGACCTGGAGCCAGGTCTACCCGGAGCTCCGTATCGACCAGCTCGTGACACGGCCGGCTCGGCCTGTCGTCAGACAGATCGCGAACACCTGCGTCGCCCTCGATCGAAACGCGACGATCGCCGCCGTGGTCGTGAGCCAGGCGCTGAGGGTGACCTACCTGCGCACCCTTCCGTGGGAGACCGAGCCGTGGAAGAGCCTGATCGCGAGGAACAGCCCCGGGAACGGGGAGATCGGAGCGCCGATCCTGATCGCCCAGGGCGAGGCCGACCGGCTGATCCTCCCCTCGATCACGAAGGCGTTCGTCGAGCGGCTGTGCCGGCAAGGCGAGACGGTGGATTACCGCACCTATCCCGGCGTCGATCACGTGCACGCGGGCCCTGAGACCGCGGCGGACGTCGCCAACTGGATCGCGGACCGCTTCGCTGGCGAACCGCCGCCTAACACTTGCTGAGCCGCCTCTACGTCGCCGGGGCCGGCGCTGGGCCGGCACGCCCGAAGGCAAGGGCGGCGCTGACGGCGAGTACCCAGAGCAAGAAGACGAGAAACCCGACGAACGCGATTGCGAGTGGCAGAAGTACCGCCACCACGAAGCCCGCCCAGCCGAGCCAGCGCGGGAGGACGCCGTGACGCAGCGTCGCGAGTGAGACGCCGACGACGAGGAGAATCGCCGCAAGGGCCCCGCTGACGAAGAGCAGGAAGCCGGCGGCTTCGAAAAGGTCGCGCGTGTCGACGTTGAGTTGGAAGCCCTCGTCCGACGCCGCGAACGCTGTGGCTCGGGAGACTGCGTTACCGACAAGAATCAGTGCGGCACATCCGATCCCGCCCGCCCAGGCTAGTGCCGCGAGCATTGCACTCTCCTGCTCGAACCTCTTGATGATGCTCCGCACGGCGGTGGCGAAGACCGCGAGGCTCAGAGCTGCGCCCGCGATGAGGAAGAATGCGACGAGCTCCTTGTCCCATTCCCGCTGTCTGCGTAGTGGTCAAGGATCTCGCGGTCGCTGTCGCCGACTTCGATGCCAAGCGCAAATGCCCCAACATAAGAAAGGACGAACGCAAGCCCTGCCAGCGCCGCCAAGCGTTCCCAGCTGATCCGCCTCATCTGCCTCTTCGTTGTACGTCGGGTGACGATTCTCGTCCGCTCCGGCAGCGTGGTCAACTGGGCCGCGCACGCCAGATCCTCGAAGAGGCGAGCCTAGGATTGGCCACATGGAGCCCGCGGAGTACCGGCGCACCAGCTTCGAGGCCTGGCGGGCGGCGGCGTCTGGTTGGGAGAGCTGGCGGGCGCAGCTCGCGGAGGACCTGAGCCCGGTCCGCACGTGGCTGGTCACGGAGCTCGCTCCGCGACCGGGCGACACGGTGCTCGAGCTGTCCGCCGGGCCGGGCGATACCGGCTTCGCGGCGGCCGAGATCGTCGGCGAGCAGGGGCGGCTGCTCTCGACCGACTTCTCCCCGGAGATGGTGGAGGTGGCCCGCCGCCGCGGTGCCGAGCTGGGGCTACGGAACGTGGACTACCGGGTGATCGACGCCGAGCGCATCGAGCTCGACGACGACTCGGTCGACGGCGTGCTCTGCCAGAGCGGCTACATGCTGATGGCGGATCCCGCCGCCGCCCTCTCCGAAACGCGCCGCGTGTTGCGCCCGGGCGGGCGCGTGGCGCTGTCGGTGTGGGGTGCGCCCGAGCGCAACCCGTGGGCCTCGACCCCCGGCCGGTTCCTCGTCGAGCGCGGCCACATTCCGCCACCGGAGCCGGGCGCGCCGGGGGTCTTCAGCATGGCGAGCGAGGAGCGCACGCGCGAGCTGCTCGAGGGCGCGGCTTCACCACGGTGCGCATCGAGGAGGTCGCGTGCGGTGGACCTCCCGCGACCTCGACGAGTACCGCGCTGGCTGAAGGACGTATCGGCCTCACTCGCGCTCGTCCTCCGCGGCTTGTCGGCCGAGGAGTCGGAGGCACTTACGTCCCACCTCGAGGAGGCGTTCGCTCCATTCGCGGCTGACAGCGGCTACGAGGTCCCGGCCTCGCTCTCTGCGCGGTCGCGAGCTGAGCGTCAGCGTCGCCGGAGGTAGCTGACGCAGAGCGCGTTTGCGCAGTGGGCGACCTTGAGGCTGCCGTTCGTCACGTCTTGGTACGTGATCAGGGGGAGCCCGTCCGCCCCCGCCGTCACCGAGGTCTCCACGCCGACGTCGCCGGGTTGGTCCAGGGTCTGCGTGGTCGCGATCGAGCAGAGTGACGTTCACGCAGTGGGCGACCTTGAGATCGCCGTTCGTCCCGTCGCGGTAGCTGATCAGTCCGAAACCGTCAGCCCCTACCGTCACCGAGGTGTACAAGCCAACGAAGACGTTGGTGTCGGTGTCCAGGGGAGATCGGTCCCGCTCGTGCACGCGACGTTTGCGCAGTGGGCGACCCTGAGATCGCCGTTGGTCACGTCGAGGTAGCTGATCAGTCCGAGCCCGTCTGCCCCCACCGTCACCGAGGTGTACTGGCCGACCACGCCGGTTGTGTCCAGGGCTTGCGTGGTCGCGCTCGTGCAGCTGACGTCCGCGCAGTGGGCGACTTTGAGATTTCCGTTCGTCCCGTCGAAGTAGCTGATCAGGCCGAGCCCGTCCGCGCCCACCGTCGCGGAGGTGTACTGGCCGACGTTGGTCCCGGTGCCGTCCAGGGTTTGCGTGGTCGCGCTCGTACAGGCGAGGTTTGCGCAGTGGGCGACCTTGAGATCGAAGTTGGTCACGTCGAAGTAGCTGATCAGGCCGAGCCCGTCTGCGCCGACCGTCACCGAGGTGTGATGGCCGACGGTTCCGGGTCGTCGTCCAGGGTTTGCGTGGTCGCGCTCGTGCAGGCGACGTCCGTGCAGTGGGCGACCTTGAGATTTCCGTTCGTCAGGTCGTAGTAGCTGATGAGCCCGAGCCCGTCCTGACCGATCGTCACCGAGGTGTACAGGCCGACCTCGCCGGCCTCGTCCAGGGTCTGCGTGGTCGCGCTCGTGCAGGCGACGTTCTCGCAGTGGGCGACCTTGAGATCGGCGGTCGTCCCGTCGAAGTAGGCGATCAGAGCGAGCCCATCCACACCGACTGTCACCGAGGTGAAGGCCGCGCCGCCGCCGACGCTAGCCAGCGGCGTGAATGCGTTCGCCGTCGGCGGCCGGAGGCGGTCAAGGCCGCCCGCGGGCCCCTGCGGCCCCTGCGGCCCCTGCGGCCCCTGCGGCCCCTGCGGCCCCTGCAGGCCCTGCGGACCCGGGGCACCCGGAAAGCCACGCGGCCCGGTCACGCCGAATGGCCCGCGCGCGCCGGGCGGGCCCTGCGGCCCCCGCAGCCCGCGCGGCCCGGCGGGCAGCTGCCCGCGCTTGAAGTCTTGGCGCAGGAGCGAGAAGTCCTTCACCTTCGCGGAGACGACCGCATTTCGCTTCAGCTGCTTCGTGCCGACGCTATTTGCCGGCAAGACGACTGCCGCATAGCCGACCCCGCCCAGCGAGACGAGCAGGGCAAGACAGGCGACGACGAGCGCCGGCGACGGCCGGGCGCGCATGATCGCGGACATCACACTCCCCTTTCTGAGCCAAGGCCGGTTCTCCCACTCAGAACGATGCACCAACCAAATGACCCCGTTAACGTCGGTTCCTATACTTGCCCGAATTCGGCGAGGGAGCGAGACAAGGAGGGCTGCGTTGGGTCGGGTTCCAATCAGGATCTTGCTACTGCTTACGACGGCACTGCTGGTTTTGGCGGCTGCCGGCTGCGGAGGCGACGACGAAGGTGATGGAGGTGGGGGAGGAGCGACCGGCGGTGAGCTGGTCTTCGGCACCGCTTCCGACCCGGTCGTCCTCGACGGCGCGCTGGTTTCCGACGGCGAGTCGCTCCGCGCGATCGACCAGATGTTCGAGGGCCTGGTCACCCTGGCACCTGGGACGACCGACGTCGTTCCCGGCCTGGCGACCGAGTGGGAGGCCGACGCGGCCGGAACCGCGTGGACGTTCACGCTGCAGGACGGCGTCACGTTCCACGACGGCGAGCCGTTCAACGCCGAGGCCGTCTGTTTCAACTTCAACCGTTGGTACAACTTCAAGGGTCCGTTCCAGCTCGAGAGCGCGACCTACTACTGGCAGACCGTGTTCGGGGGCTTCGCCGGCGGCGAGGAGAGCCTGTTCGAGAGCTGCGAGGCGACCGACGAGACGCACGTCACGATCAACCTGACGAAGCCGTCGGCTTCGTTCCTCGGCGCGCTCGCGCTCACGAACTTCACGTTCGCGAGCCCGAAGGCGCTGCAGGAGTTCGGCGCCGACGAGGGCACGGTCGACGAGGAGACCGGGCTTCAAGCCGACCGGCACCTACGGAACCGAGCACCCGACCGGGACCGGGCCGTTCAAGTTCGAGTCCTGGACGCGCGGGGATCGCCTCGTCTTGGTGCGCAACGACGACTACTGGGGCGAGAAGGCGAAGCTCGACCGGCTGATCTTCCGGCCGATCGCGGACAACGCGGCGCGCCTCCAGGCGCTTCAGGCCGGGGACATCCAGGGCTACGACCTCGTCGAGCCGCAGGACATCGCGACGATCGAGGGTGACGACAACCTCCAGATCCTGGATCGGCCGCCGTTCAACGTCGCCTACGTCGGGATCAACCAGAAGAAGCCGCCGATGGACCAGCTCGAGGTGCGGCAGGCAATCGCGCACGGGCTCGACCGGCAGGCGGTGATCGACAACTTCTACGCCGGCCGCGGCGAGGTGGCGACGCAGTTCATGCCGTCGTCGCTCTTCGGTTACGCCGACGACGTCATGACCTACGACTACGACCCGGAGAGGTCGAAGGAGCTGCTGCGGCAGGCCGGCGTACAGATGCCGCTCAAGATCGACTTCTGGTATCCGACGGACGTTTCACGGCCGTACATGCCGGATCCGAAGCGGAACTTCGAGGCGTTCGCGGCCAGCCTGAACAAGGCCGGCTTCCAGGTGACGCCGCACAGCGCGCCGTGGAGCCCCGACTACCTCGGACGGGCGCAGGAAGGCAACGCAGGGCACCTGCACCTGCTCGGCTGGACCGGCGACTACGGCGACCCGGACAACTTCATCGGCACGTTCTTCCAGTCCGAGACGGGCCAGTTCGGGTTCACGAACCAGGAGCTGTTCACACTGCTGGACGAGGCGGAGACCGAGACCGACGAGGCCGCGCGCACGTCGCTCTACCAGGACGCGAACCGGATGATCATGGAGTTCCTTCCGGGCGTGCCCTACGCGCACACGAGCCCGGCACTCGCCTTCACGGCGGGCGTGACCGGCTACACGCCGAGCCCGGTGTCGCTCGAGCCGTTCTCGACCGTCTCACTCGGAGAATAGGTTCGGTCTGATCTACAGTCGGCGGACGACGTAAATGCTTCGCTTCGTCGTCCGCCGACTGCTGCTGATCGTCCCGATCCTGATCGGGCTCTCGATCCTGGTCTTCATCTGGATCAGGGCGCTGCCCGGAGGCCCGGCTCAGGCGCTCCTCGGCGAGCGCGCCACGGCGGAGTCGATCGAGGAGATCGAGCAGCAGTACGGGCTCGACAAGCCGGTCTACGAGCAGTACTTCACCTACGTCTCGAAGATCGCGCAGGGCGACTTCGGCACGAGCGTGACGACCCGCCGTCCGGTCACGGACGAGCTCGAGCAGCGCTTCCCCGCCACGATCGAGCTTGCCCTCGCGGCGCTGCTCTTCGCGACGCTCCTCGGGGTCCCGCTCGGCTTCATCGCCGCGAAGCGCTACGGCACCGCGACGGACCACGCGAGCCTGGTCCTGTCGCTGCTCGGGATCTCGATCCCGGTCTTCTTCCTCGCCATCCTGCTCAAGTACGTCTTCGCGGTGAAGCTCGGGTTATTACCCACCGTCGGCCGGATCTCCGCGACGATCGACCTCGAGCACCCGACGAACTTCTACGTCCTCGACGCCATCATCGCCCTCGACCCGGAGGCGTTCTGGGACACGATCAAGCACCTGATCCTGCCGGCGATCGCGCTCGGGTCGATCCCGCTGGCGATCACCGCGCGGATCACGAGAGCGTCAGTGCTCGACGTCCAGAACGAGGACTACGTCCGCACGGCGCGCGCGAAGGGACTGCCGCCGCGCGTCGTCGACATCCGGCACATCTTCCGTAACGCGCTGCTGCCGATCACGACGATCATCGGGCTCCAGGTCGGGCTCCTGCTCTCGGGTGCCGTGCTGACGGAGACGGTCTTCGCCTGGCCCGGCATGGGCACCTGGCTGGTCGACGCGATCAAGCAGCGGAACTTCCCCGTGCTCCAGGGCGGGATCCTGTTCGTCTCGTTCGTCTTCGTCATCGTCAACCTGCTCGTCGATATTTCTTACGCCCTCATCAACCCGCGGATCCGGGTCTCATGAGCATCGCCGAAATCGAAGCCCGTGAAGTCCAGATGGAGGGGCTGCCGACCGGGCTCTGGCACGAGGCGTGGCGTCGGCTTCGCCGCAACCCCGGCGCGATCGTCGGCTTCGTCCTCGTCGCGATCTTCGTCTTCGTGGCCGTGTTCGCGCCGCTCATCGCTCCGGAGGATCCGAGGGTCGGTGACCTCTCGAGGCTCGGCGGCACCTGCTGCCCGGGCCCGTCCGCCGACCACATCTTCGGCGTCGACCAGCAGGGTCGCGACGTCTTCTCCCGCGTCGTCTACGGCGCCCGCTACTCGCTGCTGATCGGCGTGGTGTCGGTCGTGGTCGGGCTTTCGATCGGGACGATCATCGGCGCGATCGCCGGCTACTTCGGCGGCTGGGTCGACTCCGTCCTGATGCGGCTGATGGACATCATGCTCTCGGTTCCGGGCCTGCTGCTCGCGATCGGCATCGTCGCGGCGCTGGGCCCCGGGCTCGTGCAGATCATGGTCGCCGTCGGCGTGACGCAGATCCCGATCTTCGCCCGGCTCTTACGCGGTTCCATCCTGGCCACGCGGGAGGCCGACTACGTGCTCGCGGCGCGCTCGGTCGGCGTGCCCAGCCGCTCGATCCTCGGCGCCCACATCCTCCCGAACTCGATCTCGCCCGTGATCGTGCAGGGGACGCTCGCGCTCGCGGTGGCGATCATCGAGGTCGCAGGGCTCGGCTTCCTCGGTCTCGGCCCTCAGGATCCGTCGACGCCGGAGTGGGGGACGATGCTCACCGACACGACCCGCTACCTCCAGACGGCGCCGCACCTGGCGCTGATCCCGGGCTTCGCGATCGTGCTCTCCGTGCTCGGCTTCAACCTGATCGGCGACGGGCTCCGCGAGTCAATCGATCCCAGATTCAGAGGCCGTGCTTAGGGAACCGCTCCTCTCGGTCGACGGCCTGCGGGTCGAGTTCTGGACCGAGCGCGGGACGGTCTACGCCGTCAACGGCGTCTCGTTCGACATCGCCCCCGGCGAGACGCTCGGCATCGTCGGCGAGTCGGGCTGCGGCAAGAGCGTGACCTCGCTCGCCCTGCTCGGGATCCTGCCGCGCGCCGGCCGCGCCGTCGCCGGCACGGCCGAGTTCGAGGGCCGCGACCTGCTCCAGCTCTCCGACGACGAGCTGCGGACGATCCGCGGCAAGGACATCGCGATGATCTTCCAGGACCCGATGACGAGCCTGAACCCGGTGCTGACGATCGGCCGGCAGATCCGGGAGGCGCTCGAGACGCACTTCGGCACGGAGAAGGCCGAGGCCGAGCGGCGCACTGCCGAACTGCTCGACCGGGTCGGGATCCCCAGCGCCAAGGCGCGGCTCCGCGACTACCCGCACCAGTTCTCGGGCGGGATGCGCCAGCGCGCGATGATCGCGATGGCGCTCGCCTGCGAGCCGAAGCTCCTGATCGCCGACGAGCCGACGACGGCGCTCGACGTCACGATCCAGGCCCAGATCCTCGACCTGCTGCGCGAGATCGTCTCCGAGCGGGACGCCGCGCTGATCCTGATCACGCACGACCTCGGCGTCGTCGCGGGCATGTGCCAGCGCGTCCACGTGATGTACGGCGGCATGTTCATGGAGACCGGCACGGCCGAGCAGGTCTTCGCGCGGCCGCGGCATCCCTACACGCTCGGCCTGCTCCAGAGCGTCCCGCGGCTCGACGCCGCCCGCAAGAGCGCGCTGCGGCCGATCGAGGGCAACCCGCGCGACATGCTCAGCCCGCCGCAGGCCTGCCCGTTCCAGCCGCGGTGCCGCTACGAGGTCGAGGAGTCGTCCCGGTCGGTCCCGCCGCTCGAGCAGGTCGAGCCCGGGCACAAGGTCGCGTGCTTCAACCCCGTCCCGGTCGACGAGTGGCAGAAGACGCGGGAGGCGGCGGTGTCACGGTGAGCGTGAACGGCAGCCTGCTCCAGCTCGACGACCTCAAGGTCTACTTCCCGATCAAGAGCGGGGTTCTCCTCGACCGCCACGTCGGCGACATCCGGGCCGTCGACGGCGTCTCGTTCGACATCCGGCGGGGAGAGACCCTCGGGCTCGTCGGCGAGTCGGGGTCCGGCAAGACGACCGTCGGCCGCGCGATCCTGCGGCTGTACGAGCCGACCGCCGGCCGGATCGTCTTCGACGGCCAGGACATCACGAACCTCGGCGAGTCCGACCTGCGCCCGCTGCGGCGGCGGATGCAGATGATCTTCCAGGACCCCTACTCCTCGCTCAACCCGAGGCACTCGGTCGGGCGGATGATCAGCGAGCCGATGCGGGTGCACGGGATCAGCGGGCGGCGGGCGGCCGGCGCGCGCGTGCGCGAGCTGCTCCAGACGGTCGGCCTGCCCCCGGACGCCGCGTCCCGCTACCCCCACGAGTTCTCCGGCGGCCAGCGGCAGCGGATCGGCCTCGCCCGCGCCCTCGCCCTCAACCCGGACTTCATCGTCGCCGACGAGCCGGTCTCGGCGCTCGACGTCTCGATCCAGGCGCAGATCGTCAACCTGCTCGAGAACCTCCAGCGCGAGTTCGAGCTCACCTACTTGTTCATCGCCCACGACCTCGCGATCGTCCGGCACATCTCCGACCGGATCGCGGTCATGTACCTCGGCACGATCGTCGAGGTCTCGCCGGCGGAGGAGCTCTACGACAACCCGCTCCACCCGTACACGATCTCGCTGCTCTCGGCCGTGCCGATCCCGGATCCCGTCATCGAGCTCCAGCGGGAGCGGATCCTCCTCGCCGGCGACCTGCCGAGCCCCGCGAACCCGCCGCCGGCCTGCCGCTTCCACACGCGCTGCCCCTACGTGCAGCCGACGCGCTGCACGACCGACGTGCCGCCGCTACGGAAGCTCTCCGACGGCCATCTCGTCGCCTGCCACTGGGCGGAGGAGATCAAGGCCGGCCGGTTCGCGCCGAAGGAGCGAGAGGCGGTCTTCGAGGCTGGCGAGGCTACGCCGGTCGAGGCGCCGCCGGTGGTCTAGGCGTCAGACCGACGGGAATCGAAGTTAGGCACGCGCTGATGCACGTCCCAACGCGCGTCGCTGCGAAACCGAGAGATCAGCCCGATCCTCTAAGCTCGTGTGAGCCACTTGGGCACCGCTTCGGATCGACCCTTTGCACCTAGTTTTTCGTATGCATGGCGAAGGTGCACCTTCACTGTAGATTCGGTGATGAATAGAGTTTGCGCTACCTCTCGATTAGATCGGCCAGTCGCGACTAGATCCATTACTTCCACTTCTCTCGGTGTCAACTGTGCTCGGTCCGACGCGTGCTGTCGCTTTATCGCAATGCCGAATCGTTGAGCGAGTAGAGTGTCATTGGCGCGGACCAATACGCTGCCGAGCCGATCTCGACCGGCAACGTTCGCTATCTCGAGTAACAGGTCAGGATATGCGCGGTAGGCAGAGACCAGCGCATCGAAGTGGCCGGAGGTGGATGCGGCATCCCACAGTGTAGAAGCGTATTTCACGCACTCCCGGCGCGATTCCGCGCATATTGCTCGTACAGCGGGACCGAGTACCCGGACAACGAGCGTCTTCTTTGGGACGCTTTCGGCCTCTTCGAGTATCGTGAGGCTCCGCTTCGATTCGCCAGAACAAGCGAGCGCTAGTGCTTGATGGGCGAGAAGTTCCGATTGCAAAGGAAGAGATGGCTGCTCATCTAGAAAATCCAGCTTGGTTGCGTCCGCTGCGAAGGAAGCACGCCCGGTGGCGAGTAGTAAACGACACCTCAGGGCAGCCACGTTCCCTTGAATATGACCATCGTCAGGTGCCAAGTTACCGGTGAGTTCGAGATCATGATTGGCGTCAGCGAATGATCGAAGTCCAAGATGTCCAATGGCACGATCGATTACTCCAAACGGACGGACAAAACCAAGCCGGTGCTCGCTTCCCAATGAAAGAACCTGTTTCGCCGTTCGGAGGCCTTGGTCATAGTAGGCAGCAGAACTCGACACATTGGAAAGAACGTGAAGAAACGACGTGATAATCACTGGGTTTACGGCCTTCTCAAGTGCCGCTAGCGCCGTCGATGCTGACTCGACAGCATTCTCAAGGTCGCCAGCATGAAGAGCGTTTGTGAGTCTCACCGCCTCAGCTCGGAGCTGATCGTCGGGGGAGTCGAGCTCAAGGGAATCGAGCTCTACGAGAACATCGGTTGCCTCTGGCCATTCGAGTTCTGACATCGCGGAATACAGCCCAAAGAGCGCCTCCCTGAAATCACGGACATCAATTGCTGCCTCTCTCGCTCTTCGGAAGTGCGAAATACTAAGCTGTTCCTTGCTACGAAGAAGAGCACAATGCCCCGCTCGGAAATGCGCACGTGAGGCGAGACGGCTTTCAGGAGCGAGTCGCCTCGCAGCTTGCTCAGCCATTCCCTCTGCGCGACGGTAGTCCCCGACCCGAAAGGCGACTTCCGCCTCCGCCAGATCTAGGACGGGAGAATGTGTTTGAAGCAGCGCGCCAGCTTCGAGCCATCGTCTTACGGTCGCGAGTCTGCCGGAATCGAGCAACGAATAAAGCGAAACTTCGATTGTCGAGGTCAGGAGATCAGGCAGCCTGAAGCGGCCGGCGAGCTCGACGGCCTCGTCCCAACGATGAGATTCCAAAAGGAGCCGACCAACCTTGGCCGCTGCATGTTGCTTCTCCGCATATGTTCGAAAGACGCTTTCCTGGAAGAACTCTGCAAGCAACGGATGAAACTCGAACGAGTTCCTTTCGAACTGAATAAGGGCGCCGCTTCGGACGCCCGAGTCAAGCACATCCTCCATCCTGCTTCCAAGTATGTTTCTTGCGAATTCGCGATCAAATCGCAATGCAAAAGAGATCTCGGCAAGTGCAACTGCGTGTGCTTGAGGAAGGCTCTCGTAAAGCTCCTGAGCGAAGTAGTCGTATAGCTTCTCCGGAACCGCCTCAGCCAGCTCAGGGTTGTTCGCATTGACCGCGACGAGTCCTATTACTGCTGGCCAGCCACGCGCTTTCTTCAAGAGCTGAGCCAGTTCGGGCCCGTCTCTCCCGACTACGTCTTGGATCTCTTCGGTCTCCATAGCAAGGGATCGCTGATCTATCTCCTGTATCTCGCCATAGAGGACTCGTCGGGCTGTCGCCCAGCTCGGGCGCGTCCGGCTTGTGATCAGCATTTGGATTGGAGTGCTCTGCGTCAGGAGATCTACGAATTGCTCGGAGGCGAACGACCCCATTGCGAACTGGTAGTCATCGATGGCGAGCCACGCGTTGGCGGGCCAAGTTTGAAGGTCCTCGGCGAAGAGTTCAGCGAGGATCTCGACATCTTCCTCGGGATGGCCCGTCGCACGTAGCCGCTCCCGCATTCGTTTCCCGGCCTCAGGGCTGATCGCACCCACTGCCTCAGAGAGTGCGGCGGCAAGCGCGGCGACGTCCGCCGATGCGGGGCCGCCGCGGTACCAAACATCGTTGCGCTCAGGTTCGCCGAGCCACTCCTTCGCTAGCGTCGTCTTTCCGTACCCTGCAGGAGCGACCAGCAGCCGGATCCGAGCGGAGCTCCCATCGAGCAGCCGCGTCAGGCGCGGCCGACGGATTATCCGACCGCGAGCACCTGCGACCTCCGTTGCCATCGTCGTTCCCATCATCGAACTCAGAGGCTAACGCTCTCAAGACGAATCGATGCGCGGTACTGGAGATCCGCGCCTGCGCCCGGGTCGCAGGCGCGGCGCCGTCAGTCCCCCGAGCCGGACGACGCCGGACCGAGGCTGCGGGAGAGGGGATCCTCCCCGGTAAGGAGTCGGTAGGCGACCGGGATCTGCCGGCGCCGAGCGACGCCAAGTTTTTGGCGAAGCACGTCGCAATGCGCTTTGGCCGTTCGCGGAGAGATCCCGAGTCGCTCACCGACCTCCTCGTTCGAGCAGCCAGCAGCGATGAGCTCGATCACCTGCAGCTGACGCTCTGTGATGCTCGTTGAGACCTTAGTGAGGGCCTCCTGCATGGCAGGTGACGCTAACGGACCAGTTCCCCGCTGCCTATTGACCAAAGGGCGTATCTGCGCCTCTACGCCCTCCGATGCGGCGCCCAAGTCGAAACTTACCTTTACTGGCAGCGTCTCTTTCTTAGGGTCGCCGGTCGACGAAGCGAAACGCAGCAGCTTTGCAGCGACAACTCTGGGGTCGATCTGAACCGCCGCCCTGCTCACCGACGCCGTGAAGCGTAGTGCGAACGGACTCCTGGACCTTCCAGCACCAGCAGCCGGGCAAACCACGTCGGCAGTTCGTGCTGACGCGGCGGAATGGCCCGCCTATGCCGGATCGAGCGACGCCGGTCAGATGGTGGGAGGCCCTGGACGGGCCTCCCACCAGTGCGACGCCCGAGGGAGGTGGGGCTCGCACGCTTCAGTCTAGGTCGTCCGCGAACGGCGCCTCAGTGGCGGCTGTGGTGGCCGTGGTGGCCGTTGTCGTCGTCATCGTCGTCGCCGCCCGCCTTCGGCAGCACCGTGATCTGCGCCCGCATCCAGGGATGGAAGCAGCACTGGAACAGGTGATCGCCGGCTGCGAGGTTTGACACCTTGGCGGAGTCGCCGGGCAGGATGCCGATCGCCAGCGGGCATTCGGGAGCCACCGTCAACCCTCCGTTGAGCGGCGGCACCGTCCCTCCGCCGAACGCTGCGACCTTGGTGAACGTGTGTGGCCGACCGCCGGCGTTCTTTACACGGAAGGTCGTTCCCTGCTTCACCACCGCGTAGGACGGGGCGTTGCGCCAGGCTTGGTGGCCGATGAGCCCTGTGGCCAGCGGAGAGCTGGCCGCGGCGAAGAACTCGGCGCGCGTCACGTTGCCTTTCTTGCGTGTACAGCCGCCGACGTCTGCCCAGGTGGGATCGGTCGGATCGCAGTCGTCGCGCATCGCGATGCGCCGTTCGTTCTTTCCGTCGTCGTGGTTGGATCGGGCGTACGTCCCCGCCGCAGTCGCTGCTGCCAGACCCAGGATCACCAGCGCCACGAAGACAGCCCTGGATCCAGGCGACAAGCTAAATCTCATCGGTAGGCCTCCTTTCGTCTAGGTCGGTCAATCGTGCGCCCGTGTGGCGCCGCTCGCGCCCGGGAAATCCCTGGTCTTGTAATGCAGCGGGGCGGCCGCCCGCGGCAGCCGCCCCGCATCCCGCCCGGCGTGCGACCCAGCCAGGCAGACCCGTCAAATTCGACCGGGGGGCGAGCGGTGCCGCTCGCCCCCCGGCTGCGTTTGCCGCCGATCAGTCGTCGTCGTCGTCGTGGTCGCGGTGTCGGCCGTGGTTGCTGAGGAAGTGCTTTCGGCCGACGTCGCGGGCGATCTGCGGGAAGTGCTTGGCGGTCTTGGTCATCGTCGTGCGGTAGTGGAGGCCGCCCCAGACGCGGGCGTTCTCGACGTCGACGACGAGCTCGTCGAGGTTGTCGTACGTCCGCGGTGGGCCGGCGCCGGGCGCGAGGCTGGAGATCTCGAGCTTGACGCGCTTGGTGCCGAAGTAGTTGCGGATCGATTCGGTCACCGCGCCGGTGTAGCAGGCGTGGCCGGACGGGTACTCGGGGTGGTTGCCGACGATCAGCGGCAGCCAGCTCGTGTCCTTCGTCGTGGCCGGGTTGCCGTCGGTGTCGGCCCGCTGGATCGCGTGGTTGGGGCGCCAGTAGTAGTAGTGGTACTTGGCCTCCCAGCAGGCGATCATCGTGTCCGCGGTCGCGACGTTCACGTAGCCGAGCAGCCGCGCTGATTCGCGCAGGTTGAGCCCGCGGGCGTTTGCCAGGTCACGCAGGGTGCGGTTGAACTGGAAGAACGTCTGCTCGGTGTGGAAGCGGACGGTCTCGGTCTGCCCCGCTGTCCGAACGCTGCTGTCGACGCGGCCGATGGCCTGCACCTCGTTGACGTCGCGGGCGTAGCGCTTGCTCGTCAGCTCGAGCGGGCCGCGAGGACGGTACTTCGACTGCGAGTCGTAGGTGAACGGCCGCACGAGCGGGAGCTTGGTGTCGACCGGCGGCGTCGGCGCGATCGGCTCGAACACGCCCGGCCCGACCGGAGGCTGGACGTAGGGAACGACGTCGTCGAAGTGGTCGCCGGTCCTCATCGCCAGCATCCCTGCCGCCGCGGCAGTGCCCACAGCCTTGCCTGCGTCCTTTGCAGGCCCGTTCGGAATCGACGCCATGTAGGCGGCATAGGCAGCCTCGACGGCCGCCGTCTGCCCCGGCACACGGGCGACGAGCACGTCCCGCGCCGCCTGCGCGACGGCGGCATCCGCCGACGCACCAGGGGGCGCTGTCACACCGGTCGCGAACGGCTTGAGCCCGCCCTCGATGGCGGCGACGGCGTCGTACATCGCACCGTGCACCATGCCGCCGAGCACGCTGCTGCTGGCGGGCGGCCGCGGATTGACTGCACCGGGTGGCGGTGCCACGATGTTGGTCGCGGCGACGCCGCTCCAGTGGACGACGGCGTTATCACCGGGTGCCGCCGAGCTGCCCCGGGTCCCGCCGACGCTCCCCCGGGTCCCAGCGCCAGGACAGCGACAAGCGCAAGCATCGCTGCGAAACCGACGCTGACTTTCATCCGACTCGTTCTCATGCTTGGGTTTTCCTCTCGGTAGGGATTGCTTCCACGACATGAATCGGGCTCCCGTTGCCGGGAGCTCGACGACAAGTCACTCCTTTCGTCTAGGTGCAGATCGTTGGCCAGCGGCCAGGCTGCTCGCGCCCGTGAAATCCCTGGTCTTGTACACGGGAGCCGCGCGGGTAACGATTGACTCTTGCTGATCGGACGAGCTGCGGCACAGCGTCGGGTCGACGAGCTGTTGGCGGACGCGCGCGCTGGGTCCAGTGAGACACTCGTCCTCGTCGGCGAGCCTGGGATCGGCAAGACCGCCTTGCTCGAGTACGCAGCCGCGGAAGCGCCCGACTTCGACGTCGTTCGCGCCCGCGGCGTCGAGTCGGAGGCGGAGGTCCCGTTCGCGGCGCTCTACGAGCTCTGCCGTCCCTTCCTCGACCGGCTCGACCTCCTCGCGCCGCCGCAGGCGTCGGGGCTCCGTGCCGCCTTCGGGATCGTCGAGGGCGAGACCTCGAGGTTCGCGGTCGGCGTCGGAACGCTGTCGCTGCTCGCTCTCGCTGCAGAGGAGCGCCCGCTGCTGCTGCTCGTCGACGACGCGCACTGGCTCGATCGCGGCTCTGCCGACGCGCTCGCGTTCGCCGTCCGGCGGCTTCACGCGGATCGCATCGCGACGCTCCTGGCGATGCGACCCGAAGAGGGTCGGGCATTCGAGCGAAGCGACCTCCCCGAGCTCGAGCTGGAAGCGCTGGACGACGCCTCGTCCGCGGCGCTGCTCGGAGGAAAGGTGGCGCCAGAGCAGGAGCGTGAGCTGCTCGAACTGGCCCGCGGAAACCCGCTGGCGCTGCTCGAGCTGCCGCGGTACGTAGAGGGACACGACCTCGGTGAGGAACCGGTTCGCGTCGGCAAGCGGCTCGAGCGCGCGTTCACCGCCCGCGCACAGGAACTTCCTGAACGGCACTCGCGGTGCACTGCTCGTCGCGGCCGTCACGAGCACGCCGGACCTGGAGATCATGAGTCAGGCGCTCCAGTGGCTAGGCCTCTCTCTGGATGACCTCGAGCCCGCAGAATCGACCGGGCTCGTGTCGCTCGTCGACGCGAAGCTGGAATTCCGCCATCCGCTCGTCCGCTCAGCTCTGTACCAGGCCGCCGATGCGGGGGAGCGCCGCCGCGCGCATGCCGCGGTGGCGGCGGCCCTCGGCGACGACGAGCGTGCCGCATGGCACCTCGCGGCCGCCGTGGTGGGAGCACACGATGCCGCCGCGGATGCGCTCGAGCGTGCCGCGGAGACGGCGCGGAAGCGCTCGGGATTCGCGGCAGCGGCCGCGGCCTATGAGCGAGCGGCGCGCCTCTCGGAGCAGAAGTCGGATCGTGTGAGACGGCTCGCCGCCGGAGCCGACGCCGCCTGGCTCGCAGGCAGATCTCCCCGCGCGCTCGCGCTGATCGAAGAGGCGCTTGCGCACACCGACGATCCGCTCCAACGAGGCGCGCTGCTGCACACGCGCGGGACGATCGAGCACTTCGCCGGCGACACGCGCGCGCAATGGACGCTCGAGGAGGCCGCAGAGCTCCTCGTCGACGGCGACCGGCGGAAGGCGTGTCTCTCGCTGCAAACGGCCGTCGGCTCGGCGCTGGTCGGGGGCGAGATCGAGCGCGCGGTCTCGTTGAGCGAGCGGGCGTACGCGATCGCAGACCGGGACGATCCCGATCAGCTGCTCTTCGCCTTGCTTCCGCGCGGCGCCTCGCTCGTCATGGCCGGGCGCCCCGAGGAGGGCTTGCCGTTCCTGAAACAGGCGGCCGAGGCGTTCCAGGACGGTGGACTGCTGGCCGATGATCCGCGACATCTCTCGTGGGCGGCTCTCACAGCGTTCTGGCTGGGCGACGGCACGCTGATGAGCGAGCAGGCGGCGACGGCGGTCCAATGGGCGCGGGAGCACGCGGCAGTCGGGACGCTGCCGATGGCCGCGCGCCTGCTCGCACGCGGGCAGCTCATCACCGGCAGGTGGCGTGCGGCCCGCGCATCGCTGGCGGAATCGCTCGAGGCGGCGCGAATCTCCGGCCAGGCCACTCAGGAGGCCGACACGCTCAGCACGCTCGCCTGGCTGGACGCCGCGCAGGGGCGAGCAGACGACTGCCACCGACACGTCGAGCTCGGCCTCGAGATCGCCGAGAAGCGCGGGCTCCGGTGGCGCAACGGACTGCTCCACGCCCTCGTCGTGCTCGAACTGGGGCTCGGTGTCAATGGGGACTCGCCGGAGCTCATTCGCCTTCGTCGTTCGCTCGCCGAGCGGCCGCTGCGCGACACGCCGGCGAACTCGTCCGCGCCGGACCTGATCGAGGCCCTGCTCCGGTCCGGGGAGGCCGATGCGGCGGAGGAGTTGCTCGTGCCGTTCGCGGAGGACGCCGAGCGGCTCGGCCAGCCGTTCCCGCGCGCCGTCGCCCTGCGTTGTCGAGCCTTGCTGGCAGACGAGGCGTCCTACGAGGAGCACTTCGAGCAGTCACTCGAGCTGCATGCGGCCGACCAGAACGTCTTCGCAGCCGCGCGGACGCGGCTCGCTTACGGAGAGCGGCTGCGGCGGAGCGGCCGCCGGATCGACTCTCGTGAGCAGCTACACGCGGCCCTGGGCGTGTTCGAGCACCTGGAGGCGAGGCCGTGGGCCGAGCGGGCGGCGGCCGAGCTGCGCGCGAGCGGCGAGCGACTGCGTCGGCGCGACCCCACCACCGAGGACGAGCTGACGCCGCAGGAGGTCCAGATCGCGATGCTCGTCGCCGAGGGGAAGACGAATCGCGAGGCCGGCGCCCAGCTCTTCCTCAGCTCGAGGACGGTCGAGTGGCACCTCGGTCACATCTACGGCAAGCTGGGCATCCGCTCGCGCGCGGAGCTCGGGCGAGCGCTCAACGCGAGCCCCAATGGAGGTGAAGTGAAGTGGCCTGTGACCCCGTGAGCTTCTCCGGCGTCGACTCCTCGAAATGGGAATGCGCCAGGGACGTCGTAGAGCGCGACTACGGCATCCGCATCGACTCGGATCAGGGAGAGGCGAGCGAAAGCGGCTTCACGCTCAAGTGGAGTTACGACGCGAACGCCCAAACGCTCGAGATCCAGTGCACCGATAAGCCGTTCTTCGTTTCCTGCGGCATGGTGAGCGGCCGCATCAAGGACACGGCCGCCAAGTGCGAGATCGTGGCATGAGTACGGTCATTCCGAAGATCCGTGGCGAGGTTTCTGCGCCCGCTGATCCCGGGTGGGACACTGCTCGGCAGGCCTGGAACCTGGCCGTGGACCAGCGCCCCGCGCTGGTCGCAGAGCCGCTCGACGCCGCCGACGTCGTGGCCGTCGTCGAGTTCGCCCGCAGCAACGGATTACGGGTCGCGGCCCAGGGCACCGGCCACAACGCGCCGGCGATCGGGTCGCTCGACGACACGATCCTGCTCGCCATGCGAGGAATGCGCGGCGTCGAGATCGACGCCGAGGCGCGGATCGCCCGCGTGCAGGCCGGCACGCTCGCGGCCGAGGTCTGCGAGGCGGCGACGGAGGTCGGACTGTTCCCGCTCACGGGCTCGTCGCCAGACGTGGGCGTCGTCGGGTACACGCTCGGTGGCGGCCTCAGCTGGCTCGGGCGCAAGTACGGGCTGGCCGCCAACCACGTCACGGCGATCGAGGTCGTGACGCCCGACGGCGCACTCCGGCGGACCACCCCGACCGAGGATCCAGAGCTGTTCTGGGCGCTGCGGGGCGGCGGAGGCAGCTTCGGAGTGGTCACCGCGCTGGAGTTCGGGCTGTTTCCCCACGGCGAGCTCTACGCCGGCATGTTCCTGTGGCCCTTCGAGCGCCACGCCGAGGTGTTCGCCGCGTGGCACGGCCTGACGGGCAGCGCGCCCGACGAGCTCACGACGTGGTTCCGCCTGCTCCATCTGCCGCCGGACGAGAACCTGCCCCCGTTCCTCCGGGGCCGCTCGGTCGTGGCGATCGACGGCGTCTTCGCCGGTGACACCGCCGACGGCGAGGCGGCAGTGGCCGAGCTCCGCCGGCTGGAGCCGGAGCTGGATACGTGGGGCCCGATGACGGCGGCGGCGGTGAGCCACCTCCACATGGATCCCGAGCAGCCGATCCCGTACACGAGCGACGCCATGCTCCTCGGCGAGCTCGATGCCGCCGCGTTGGAGGCCTTCGCGGGCGCAGTCCAGCCCGGCACGCCCCTGATCTTCGGGGAGCTTCGCCACCTTGGCGGTGCCCTCGCTCGGGCTCCGGAGGACGCCGGTGCTCTCGGCGCGCTACCCGGCAACTTCTCGCTCTTCGGGATCGGGATCCTGGCCGGCCCCGACGCGGCGGCCGCGGTCGAGGAGGCGCTCGAAGGTCTACGTAGCGCGATGTCCGGCTACGACACCGGCAGGGGCTACGCCAACTTCGTCGAGCGTCCGGTCGACCCGGCCACGCTCTTCGCCCGCGAGGACTACGAGCGGCTGCAGGCCATACGAGCCGCCGTCGATCCCGACGGGCTGATGGCCGCCGGCCACCTGATCCCGCATGCTTGACGCTATGCGCAGGGTCGAGGCGTACGTCTTCGTCGACACTGAGAATCCCGGGCCGAAAAGAGTGGTGCGTCAGATCCGGAGCCTCGACGGCGTCGTCCGCGCGGACGCGCTTCTGGGAACTCCGGACATCGTCGCGATCGTTGAGGGAAGCGACATCGCCGAGATGGACGCAGTGATCGACAGCATTGCCGAGCTCGATGGTGTACTCGACACCGAGTCGAAGGTCGTTCGCTGGATCGAGTGACCCGGTTTGTGGCAGAGAAACGGCTCGGTCTGGGTCACAGTGGCCTGACCCTGACCGGCGAGCCTCGACCGGTCCGGATCAGCTCACGCGTTTCCAGTTGTTGCCCGGGTAGGCCACCGAAACGCTCCACATGCATCGAAACGTCGAGCAGCCGTCGGGAATCACCGGATCGAGCATCATCGTGTCGCCGTCGATCCGGTAGTGGAACGTCACGTCGGGGAACTCCTTGGAGATAACGAACGTTCGTTCGTCCATGACCTCATAGGTGCCGTCGTCGACCTGCTCGCCGTTCCAGTCCCGGGATCCGAACTTGCCATCCGCGGTGAAGAAGTGGGAGTGCTTGCGGGGTACGGCTCCCTCGCAAGGGCGCGCCGGGTCGGCGACCTGGTCCGCCGTCGTGACCCCGGGCACGAACCCATTCCCGGCGACGGCCTCGAGTGCGAGCTTCTCGAGTCCTGCCCGCTCGAGCGCCCGGACGAGCTCGGCGCAGGTGGTCATCCGTTGCCATTCCCCCACGAGCGGCTCGGCTCGCGCCGCCTGCGTGGAGTCTTGCGGCTGCGCGTCGTTGTCCCCGTTACCACCGCAACCCATGAGGACGACGGCGAACGCGGCGCTCAGCACAATCCCCCTCTTCACGTCTACTGGGCCGCCTTGACGACGTCGCGGATCACGTCGATCACGAAATCCGGATCGTCCTCCTCCACTGCGTGACCGGTGTGCGCCACGATCTGCTTCGCGCGCGGGCTGAGGACGAGCCAGCCTCTCTGGGCTTCGACGTTGCGCCGCATTCCTCTTCGCTCCGACGGGAACGGCGACTCCTTGATCGCCGCGGGCGGGTAGTGGACGGAGACGACTGAGACGGGGATGTCGCCGATGCGTTTGCGCGCCGCCCAGGCGTCCTTCTCTTCCTGCAAATAGTCGCGACGTTCGACGTTTGCTGGGTTGGTCGGGTCCGTCTCCTCGACGATCTCGCGAGGCGGATTCTGAAACGGAGCTCCGGTGTCGATGAAGACCATGCCGGCGACCTGTTGCGGATGGGCGACGGCATAGCCCGCCGTGATCAAGCCGCCTCCAGAAGTGCCCACCAGGACGTAGGGCCCCGGGATCTCGGCGGCCTCGAGCAGCTGCTCGAGGTCTCCAACGAGGTCACCGTAACCGCGTGGCCCTGGAGCGGGATCGCTGCGCCCGAGGTTCGCCCGGTCGTAGACGCAGGTCCGCGTCACCTTGGCGAGGCTCGGCTCGGCAAAGGCATAGGAGTCGCTCGTGTCCCCGTCGCCACCCTCCATGACGAGCGTCGGCGACCCGCTACCGGTGCACCGCACGTAGAGGCCGCGGTCGCCGTCGATCTTTACGACACCGTCTAGGCCGTTCTCAGCGGTGGTCGGGGCAGCAGGGACAGTCGAGGCCGAGCCGGTGTCTTCGCCGCCACCGCAGCCGAGCAAGAAGACGGCGAAAGTGGCGATGGTGGCCAGCGCGGCGGCTCCTTTGCGAGGCCAAGACTGACGAAGCACTGATTCTCCTCAGGTCGGTAGCCCGATGGTCATGGACTTCCGGCCAACGTCGCGCCGGGGAAATCCCCGGTCTTGCGATCAGTCGTCGGGTGCAGGACCCTCGCCTGGGCCAGTGTTCGGGGATGACCCTGATCGCGCTGCGATGGTCATGCCGGGCGCATCACCGCGACCCAGCACCGCTCCCAGCGTTCCGGTGCGGGCGCGTGGCCGGAGCCGCGAACGGCGTGCCCCAATTACCATCGCCACCCGTGGCCGAGGGCGTCGTCATCCGTCCCGAGCGCGACGCGGACCATCCCGTGATCGCAGAGGTGGTCCGCGCGGCATTCGTCGGACACCCTGACGAGGTCGCGTCGTTCGTCGAGCGCATTCGGGCGTCGGAACAGTTCATTTCGGAGCTGGCGTTGGTCGCCGAGGACTCCTCCGGTGTGATTGCTCACGTGATGCTGAGCTGGGTCGGCGTTGAAGGCGGATCCCGGACAAGGATCCTCAATCTCACGCCGATGTCGGTTCGGCCTGACCGCCAGCGCATCGGTGTGGGGGCACGGCTGATCCGGGACGCGCTCGGCCGCGCCGAAGAAGCAGGCGAGCCTGCCGTCATGGTCGAGGGCATTCCCGCGTACTATCCTCGCTTCGGCTTCGAGCAGGCGAGCGCGCTCGGCTTCATCTCTCCGCATCCGAAGATCCCCGACGACGCTTTCATGGTCAAGCGGCTCCCGGGATACAGCCCCGACCTCGCCGGTCGGATCGTCTATCCGGCCGCGTTCGACGCTCTCGGGTACCAACGACCGGTCTGAGAAGAGCGGCGCACTCGGCGGGTCGCAACGTGTGCCTCATGATTGAAGGCAGTGTCATGACCAGCGAGCAGTTGTACGACACCATCGGAGCCACCTACACCGTGACGCGGCGCACCGAGCCGCGGATCGCCGCGCAGGTCTGGGCTGCGCTCGGCGATGCGCGGACCGTGCTTAATGTCGGGGCTGGCACTGGCTCCTATGAACCCTCCGACCGCGAGGTCACCGCGGTGGAGCCGTCGGCAGTCATGCGTGCGCAGCGTCCCGCAGGCGCAGCGCGGTGCGTGGCTGCGAGCGCGGAGAGCCTTCCGTTCGAGGACCAGTCCTTCGACGCCGCGATGGCTTTTGCCACCGTTCATCACTGGCAGGACCCGATTGCCGGCCTGCGCGAGATGCGGCGCGTGGCTCGCCGGGTGGTGGTGTTCACGTGCGACACCACTGACCGGAGTTGGCGTCGCCGGTTCTGGCTGACTCGTGACTACCTCCCCGAGGTCGCTGCCTCCCGCGTTGGCCTCGCTACCGAGCTGGCCCGCGCGATTGGAGCTCGGATGGAGCCGGTGCTCATTCCGTGGGATTGCGCTGACGGCTTCTTCGAGGCCTACTGGCGCCGGCCCGAGGCGTACCTGGACGAGAACGTCCGTCGCGGAGTATCGGTGTGGGCCACAGTCGGGCCGGACGCCGAGCAGAGGGCAGTGCGCCGCCTCCGTGATGACCTCGCATCTGGTCGGTGGGCCGAACGCAACCGCGACCTCCTCGATCTCGAGGCGGCAGAGCTTGGGCTTCGCCTGCTCGTCGCCTGATGCATGACCCCAACTGCCTGGGCGGGACGAGCGTGCTGTCGCTCGAGCGCAGTCGGGGGTAATCGCAACTCTGTAGTAACGCGGAGGACTCTCGCCTGCCGGCAGATCGAGGCCGGCTAGCTCGGCTTGGCCGGGACGAACCGCTTGACGAAGTCGAGGGCGGTCTGCGCGACCTCCTGCCAGCCGTGGTCGATGGTCAGCGCGTGGCCGCGGTTGGGCATCTTCTTGATCTCGGTGACGCTCGGGTTGCGCTTCTGCCGCTTGTAGGACGCGTTGGCGATCGCCCAGGGAACCGTGTGGTCCTTCTCCCCGTCGAGGATCAGCAGGGGTCCCCGATCGGGGTTCTTCGTGTCGACCTTCGACTCGGTCCAGGGGTTGAGGTTGGCGTTGCCCATTTGGGCCAGGGCGATCCCCGACCCGGCCACGTGGTAGGTGTCGTAAAGGCGCTTCGCCTCGTCCTCATCGAGGGCGTTCGTCCAGCCGTATTTGAACTGGTCGAAGGTGAGCGTGATCGCGCGGCCTCGATTCCGGGGGTTCAACAGGAAAGGTCCAGTCCCCCGGAGCGTGGAGAGGGGCAGCGGCAGGACGCCGCGAAACACGCCCGGGTCGATGGCAACCGTGGCTGCCGAGAGCCCACGGCCGGCGAGCATCTGGGCGAACAATCCGCCGGTCGAGTGCCCCATCACGGCGGGCTTCTTCTCGAGCTTGCCGATCACGTCGGCCGTGTGGTCGGCAACCTGTTTCAGCGTCTTCTTGGCGAGGACGTCCGGGTTCGCCCGCGCCTCTTCAACCGTTTCCGGATCGTCTGGCCAGTCCGGCGTCAGCGGCGCGTAACCGGCCTGCTTGAAGAAGTCCGCCCAGTTGGCCCAGCTGCTCGGCAGCAGCCAGAGGCCGTGGATGAAGACGACCGGAGTGGTGCCGGAGGCGTTTGCCGCCTCGATCTCCCTGCTCTCCCGCTCCGAAATCGACGCCATGCCGAACTCCTCTCGGTCGCAGTGGAAGGTCATCCGACCCTAGCGAACCGACGACGCGACTCTGTAGTTATGCGGTCGGTGCTTGCGATCCGGCTTAGCTCCGCGGTCGGCGGAACGCAACGTCAGACGCGAACGTCCGCCCGTGCAAGCGACTTAAGCTGCGCGAATGGGCGACATAGGCCGCAGAGATGCGGAGCTTTCCCGTCAGCTCGAGGATCTCCGTGCGCAGCAGCACGCGATCAGCGGCGTCCTGCGCGCCGTTGCCCGCAGTGCGGGCATCCAACCCGTTCTCGACGAGGTGGTCGACGCCTGCGAGCGACTCTGCAGGGCCGATTACGGCGCCCTCTACCTTCTCGAGCACGGGCTCTTGCACGTGGCGGCGCACGACACCAAGGCCGAGGGTGCTGAGTGGGACCGACAGCATCCACACGCTCTCGACCGAACGACGGCCGCCGGCCGGGCGGCGGTTTTACGTGAGCCGGTCCACATTCCGGACATCCGTGACGACCCGGAATACTCCTACGGCGGTCCGACGGAGTACTACCGGGCGGTGCTCGGCGTGCCGATCATGGTCGAAGACGATCTGATGGGCAGCGTCGTGCTCGTGCGGCGCGAACCGGAGCCGTTTGCCGACGAACACATCGCTCTGGTCGAGACCTTCTCCGACCAGGCCGCGATCGCCATCACGAACGCGCGCCTGATCGATGCGGTCGAGCGGCAGCGCACGGAGCTCGCCCGGTTCGTCTCGCCGCAGGTGGCCGAGCTCATCTCCAGCAACGACGGCGAGCAGCTCCTGGCCGGACACCGCGCCTACATCTCGTGCTTGTTCTGCGACCTGCGCGGCTTCACCGCGTTCGCCGAAACGGCTGCGCCCGAGGAGCTGATCGAAGTGCTACGGGAGTACCACGGAGCGCTCGGTGAGCTGATCGCTCGCTACGAAGGGACGCTGGAGCATTTCGCAGGCGACGGGGTGATGGTGTTCTTCAACGATCCGTTGCCCGTGGCCAACCACGAGCTTCAGGCGGTCCGGCTCGCGCTTGCCGCGCAGGAGCGGTTGGCGGAGCTGGCTCAGGCGTGGCGGAAACGTGGAACGGAGCTCGGGCTCGGCATCGGACTCGAGGCCGGTTACGCGACGCTCGGCCGGATCGGCTTCGAAGGCCGGTACGACTACGCGGCGCTCGGCTCGGTTGCGAACGTCGCCTCCCGACTCAGCACTCAGGCAGCCGCGGGGCAGATCCTGATCGGCCCGCGCACCTTTGCAGCAGTCGAGGAGACCGTTGAGACGGCACCTGCCGGCGAGCTCGAGCTCAAGGGCTTCGCCCGTCCTGTTGCCGCGTACGAAGTTCGCGGGCTCCGGGACTAGGGACGCGCCGCGCGCACCCGGGCGCGGTCCTCGCGATAGTGGACGACGTCGTAGGCGATGAGCGCGCAGCACACTCCAGCGACCAGCGCGAGTGCCGTCAGCGCCGGTAGCTCGAGAGCGGCGGGCAGGAGGGCGAGCAGGGCGATCGCCGTGACCAGCCTGCCGGGGCCGATCCATCCCGGCCGCTCCGTCGTCCGGCGGCGCACGGAATGGACGATGCGTATGCGCAACGCAACGTGAGTGAGGAAGTAGAGCGACAACCCGCCGCAGAGCGCCACGGCGGGGACGGTGTCCAGCGGTTCGCCGACCCGCTCGACCGTCTTCTTCAGGCCAAGGGCGAAGAGGACGATGCCGGCGATCATCGGCAGGTGGAGGTAGCTGAAGTAGTCCTGAGCGAGTCGCGCGCGCGCCACACCGCGCGCTTCCGAGAGCTCACGTTGAGCTCCGACGGCGTAGACGTCGAAGTACGCCCACCAGAGTGCGGCCACGACGACGATGCCGAGAACGGCGGCCGCGATGATCCTCGGGGTAAGCGCGACGCCTGCGACTCCGATTCCGATCGCGACGATCGACTCGCCGAGAGCGATGATGACGATGAGGCCGTAGCGCTCGGCGAAGTGCGCGGGGGAGACGCGCAAGCCCCGGCCGCGACCGATCAGCGGACCCAGGTAGTCGACCGCCAGGGCAACGATCCAGAGCGCGACTAGCGCCTCTCCACCGACGAAGGCGGCGACGACGATGATCGCCGGCGCCAGCGTGGCAGCCGGCAACCACCGGATGATGGCCTCCCACAGATCCGGGTCGCGCTTGCCCGCAATCGCAAACAGCAAGAGCTGGAGGAGTCGCACGATCAGATACGCGACGGCGAACAGCACCGCGTCGTCGCCCAACGCTCCCGGGACGGCGAGCGCGACGACGAGCAGCGCAGCCATCGCCGCGAACATGCCTGCGCGAACCAGCCCTTCCTCGGGCTCGAGCAGGTTTGTCAGCCAGGCGTAGCCCGACCACGCCCACCAGAGCGCCGCGAGGACGAGCAACCCGCGGCCGACCCCGCGCCAGGTCGGTTCGTCCGACATGAGGAGGGTGACCTGCGTGATCGCGTAGACGAAGACGAGGTCGAAGAAGAGCTCCAGCGGGGTGACCCGCTGCTCACGGGCTGCCATACGAAGTGGCCCAGCGTAACGGGGCCGCGAACGCTCTTCTCTCGACCGGCGAAGGAGTGATGATGCGACGGTGCCGGACATGGCTGCGGTGAAAACAGTCGCCGTGCCGGGCTCGGGCTCAGTTGATCCGGCGCAGCCGTGGCGCGAAGTCGGCTTCCGACGCCGCGCTCATCCGGCGGTCCTGGACCGAGCCCGAGCGGTTCTCGGAGGTGTTCGACCGCTACTACTCCGAGATCCACGGCTACGTGTCGCGCCGGCTCGGCTCGAGCCTTGCCGACGACGTGGCCTCGGAGACGTTCCTGGTCGCCTTCGACCGGCGCCGCCGCTACGACCTGGCGCAGCCCCAATGCGCGGCCGTGGCTCTACGGGATCGCCTCCAACCTGATCGCCCGCCATCACCGGGCCGAGCTGCGGCGATACCGCGCGCTCGCCAGGGCGGGCGTTTCCGACGCGGTCGACGGCTCGACCGAAAGTGTCGCCGCGCGGCTCGACGCCGAGGCGTTGCGCGGACGACTCGCCGCCGCCCTCGTCGAGGTCGCGGACGGCGACCGCGAGGTGCTGCTTCTGGTCGCGTGGGCCCAGCTCAGCTGCGAGGAGGCGGCGAGCGCGTTGGGCATCCGGGCGGGTACGGCGAGATCGCGTCTGCATCGAGCGCGCAAGAAGACGCGCGCGGCGCTCGGAGAGGACTACGTGAGAGGGGACGACCGATGAACGATCTGAAGACACTGCACGACGCCTGGGCGTACTCCTGAGGCGCCTTCGCGCGCGGCCTACATGGAGGCCCGCGCGGCCTTGCTGGCCCGTGCCCGCCACGGGCGGCGATTCCGTCTACCCGGGCTGGGCGTCCGCGTAGCGCTCGCCGGCGCGCTCGCGCTGACGATCCTGACCGTCGTGGCCGTCGCGGAGAATCTCGGCGGCACCGGCGCCGAAGTGGTGCCCGTTGCGTCGGCGGCCGTCCTGGAGCGGGCCGCGGTCGCGGCGGAGACCAAGCCGTTCACGGCTCCGCGGGACGACCAGTGGATCTACATCGAGGACCGCGTCACCACGTTGGAGGGGAAGACCCATACCTTCCGGGAGTGGCGCCGCGCGGACGGCATGGCTTTCGCCTCGACGCGAACGGGAAGGCTCATCGTGGAGACACTCGAGCCCAGAAGGGGAAACCGGCCTGCGCCGCCTGGCCCCATCGACAGCTACAAGTCCTTGGCCGCGCTGCCCACCGACCCCGACGCGCTGCTGCGCTGGGCGTACGAGCGGGCGGAGAACATCACCGGCAGCGGAATGAACGAGCACAGCGAGGTCTATGGCCTCTTCAAGCCATGCTGCGCGGGAACGTGCTGCCCCCCGAGCTGGAGGCAGCGATCTTCCGCGCGCTGAAGCAGGTCCCGGGGGTGACCGTTCTGGACACCGTCGACGTCCTGGGCCGTCCAGCGATCGCACTCGGCCTGGGAACGTCGGACTGGCTGCACGAATGGATCCTGCTCGACAAGGAGACGTACACGTATCGGGGGGAGTCGTCGACCATCGTCAGGGACGCCAGGATCGATCCCTTCAAGGCGGGCAACGCGAGAGGTGAGGTGAAGAAGGGCAGCAAGGTCGTCTCGGCGCGGGTCGTGACCGCGATCGTCGACAAGCCCGGCCAGCGCCCCTCGGCGGGAGCTGCACCGAGCGGCTCAAGGTAGGCCGCGGTTTCGCTGCGGCTCAACGTCAACCTCGAACACGTGCACAGGATGTTGGAGGCTCGCCAGCGTGCGCTCGCCGAGGCCGCGCAGGGTGAACATCGCCTGCTGGTTCTCCGTGAGCAGCGCCTCCGTAGCGTGTGAGACCAGGATCTGCCATGGCGCAGCGGAGTTGCAGAGCAAAACGCAGTGAAGTGCGACCGACCCTAGGTGCGTCCTTGTCGACGTTGGATCGGCTGTCCGTCCCGAATGAATCGCCATGCGAACCGGTGGCCGGTCATCGTTCAGGAACCATGGGTCTGTCCTAAGGGTGTTACGTAGCTGGATCGCCGCACGGAGAGCATCCCTGGGCCAATCGAACATGGACAGCGTGTGGTCTCCACTGGTCTCGATCATCCGACCGCCCTCAGCGGTGACCGCTTCGATGCCCAAGTCCTGGTACGCCTGGCTGCTACCCCTGCATTCTCGTCTCCGTGTATTTGAAGCACGCGCCGCCAGTCGACGAGATCGGTAAAGAGGAGTGAAACAACCGCCGGCCTTGAGTGCACACGGTCGAGTGAATTGAGCGGAGGGAAGTCCGATGGGAGCCCTTCGACAACGAGCTGGAAGAGCCGCTGCTGCCGTCCCATGTCCTTCAGTTTGTGCTCACCGAGATCCTGTAGCTGTACTCCCTCGAGTCCGAGATCCTCGACGATCCCCGCGGTCGCGTTCGAGAGCAGAATCTGGCCGCCATGGCCCGCGGCGCAGATCCGCGCCGCCCGGTGCACGCCGACGCCGACGTAACCCTCGTCCTGCAGGTGGGGCTCGGCTGAATGCAGGCCCATCCGCACCCGGAGCGGCGCGCGGCCCCCTTCCGAGCCATTCAAGGCCCGTTGCGCGGCGACGGCAGCCTTGACTGCGTCCCCGGCTTGCTCGAAGACGACGAAGAAGCCGTCGCCCGCCGTGTCGATCTCGTGGCCGTTGTGTCGCTCGAATGCCTCGCGAAGAACGCGGCGATGCTCGCTGCGTAGCCGGCCGAACTCCGCACCCAATTGTCGCACGAGCTTCCGTCGACCCCTCAATGTCAGTGAAGAGAAAAGTGACCGTGCCGCGCGGAAGCGCCGGTCGGCGAGCTCTACCACGTCAGGATTGCTTTCAGAGGGGATCGCGATGCCGCTAGAGCCCCAGTGGAAGCGATGGGTGTCAGAAGGCCCGAACGGTGTCCGACACCGCGGGGTGTCAAGAGCGTTGTGTGCCAAAGGTGTAACAACTCTGCGCGGCGCCGGCGTGTAGGGAGCAGACAGCGAAGACTGCGTCTACGGGGAGGAGATCGTGTCCGTAAGGCGTACCGCGTGGACCTGTGCGCAGGTCGCATTCATTGTCGTGCTCGTGCTCGCCGGAATTGCCTGCGGCGAGGCCGCGGCGCTCGCCAGGGTGCAGGTGCCCGGCGTCCAGGTCGCGCTCTACCGGTACGGCCACTACAAGGGTGAGATCGACGGGATCGCGGGGCCGCTGACGAAGCGGGCGATTCGCAACTTCCAACGGTCGAAAGGGCTCACGGTGGACGGCGTCGTCGGCCCGCAGACGCGCGCTGCGTTCGGCCGTCGCCTCGGTCGTCCGCTCTTCGGTACTCGGCTGATCAAGCGCGGCCAGGTCGGGTTCGACGTCTCGGTGCTCCAGTTCCTGCTGGTGAGGCGCGGCTTACCACTGTCGCTCGACGGCTCGTTCGGTCCGGCCACTGCGCGCGCGGTGCGGCGCTTCCAGCGACGCGCAGGACTCGTGCCGGACGGCATCGTCGGAAGGCGTACGCGCGCGGCGCTCGTCGGAAGGGCGGTCGCGGCCCCGCAGAGCCCTGCGGTCCTCCCGGTCTCATCGCGTCCGGCGGTCGAGGCCTCGCTCCAGCGCTGGGCCGCCCACTACGGCGTCAGCCTCGACCTCGTCCGGGCGCTCGCGTGGCACGAGTCGGGGTTCCAGAGCCACGTTCGGTCGAAGGCAGGCGCCGTCGGCGTCATGCAGGTTCTGCCCGCGACCCGCGAGTTCGTCGAGCAGGTCTTGATCGGCGGGCGGATCCCCGAGACGATGGACGGGAACGTGCGCGTCGGCGTCGCGTACCTGCACCATCTCCTCCACCTGTTCGGGATGAACGCACGGCGCGCGCTGGGCGCGTACTACTCGGGGCCGGCCGCCGTGCGGCGGCGTGGGCTTTCTCGCGAGACACGCCGCTTCGTCGCCAACGTGCTCGCCTTGCGCGGGCGCGCCTAGATCAGCGGACGAGGAGTCCGATCCCGCTCACGAGGATCTCGACTCCGATAAGTGCGCCCATCGCAAGCGTCGCCCCCTCGAGGGCGATCAACGCGTAGACCCCGAGCGCGATCCCCCCGAGGATGAATAACCAGGTGAGAAGGGCATCGTTCACGAGGGGTAGCCGCCTTAGCGTTCCGAGCAGAATCGACGGCAGGATCGAGAAGACGAGTCCGACCGGAATCGCGGCAGCGATGGCGAGCAGAAGGCCCCACCACTCGCCGCCCCACCACTCGTTGAAGACGTAAGTCCAGACGGCGACCGAGGCGAGACCGAAGAAGAACGAGAGACGGTGGATCAAACTGCGATTATCTCGGCGAGAGTGGGCGGGCTGGTCACGATCGGCACCTATGGGACGCGGGACGAGGCGGAGGTCGTTCAGGGTCTGCTCGCTTCGGCAGGGATCGAGGCAGCGATCAGAGCCGACGATGCGGGCGGCGCCTTTCCGTTCGTGCTTTCTGGAGGTGGGGCGCACGTCCTGGTCGCCGAGAGCGATGCCGCTGCGGCTTCGGAACTCCTCGCGAACAGAGCCGACGAGACCTGACCAAGGCAGCGTCCGCTCTTGATCTTGAGCAGACAGCGCTGTTCGCGCCCATGGAGACGTAGTCCGTGGCATCCCTTGTCAGGTCAAGGGCTAGGCGGCGTGCGCGACGAAAAGCAGGTAGTGCAACTCGATGAGCAGGCTGCCGTCGTCGGCTGAGTTGCGGGCGCTCACAAACAGAGAGCCTGAACGTCAGGCCGGCTTTCTGGCCGTGAAGCAGAACTGCGTGCTCGCGAAGTAGAACTCGTCCTGCTCCATGAGCTCGCGTTGCTCAGCTCCCCACGCCTCGGCGGAGTCCTCGTCGATGCCCTGCCGTCCTGCGACGAACGTCGCGATGAACGGCACGAGCGCGGCGCCGTAGGTCTCCGGATCCCGTCCAACTGCGGCGAACGGATACGCCTCGACGCGAATGTCCTCGAAGCCCACTGAACGCAGATCCGCGCGCGAGCGTTCGCGGCAGCGACGGGTGTGCGAGATGCTCGTCCCAGGCCGCAAGACGCGGGTCGTCAAGAACGGGGTCCCGCGACTGGAGCGACACAGTCGCCCAGTCGATGTCCCAGACGACCATGCGTGCGCCGGGTCGAAGCGCGCGGTAAAGCTCAGCGAGGCCTGCACGGACGTCCTCGACGTACTCGAGGACCTGTACGCAGACCGCGCCGTCGAAGGTCCCGCTCTCAATCGGGAGGGCTGTGGCCTCGCCTTCGCGGAGCTCGACGTTGTCGCGACCGGCACAGCGATTTCGTGCGAGCTCGAGCATCGCCGAGCTGTTGTCAACGCCCACCACCGATCCGGACGGGCCTACCTCCTCCGAAAGCTCGAGGCAATAGAAGCCGGGTCCACAACCGACGTCGAGGAGCCGCTCGCCCGGCGCTGCGGCGAGGGCCTGGCGGACCAGCCCGCGCCGGCGGACTGCATCGCGGATCATGTAGAGCGTCTCGACGCGCCTGGCAGTGTCAGCATCGAATTGAAGCTGGCCCATCGTCCTCCTCGCCTTAGTCGATGAAGGTCGCGTCGTGGCCCCGGCGGTTGGCCTCGCTGAGCTGCGCCTCGTCGACGGCGCCGATCCGGAGCAGAAGCTCGAACTCGTCGCGAAGGTGGGTGCGCATCATCTCCGGGCCGTCGGTGGCGATCGTGTACGGGACGCCGTGGTCGTTGAAGGCGCGAAGGGTGTCACGGACGGCGTCCTCGTCCGGCAGCGCCTTCGTCAGCAGGTTCGAGGTGGGGCAGATCTCCAGCACGATTTCCGCCTCGCAGATCTGCGTCATCAGCCGCTCGTCGCCGGCCGCGAGGATCCCGTGGCCGATTCGGTCCGGCCGCAGCGTCGAGACGACCTCGCGGATCTCGGCGATCCCGTAGTCGCCGCCCTCCTCGCCGACGTGGATCGTGACGCCGAGACCGGCATCGCGCGCCTGCTCGACGAGCGGCAGGAGCTCTCGATACGGGTAGGGGCCGTCGCCGTCGGGCCGCGGGCCGGCGATGTCGATGCCGACGATCCCGCGCGGGGCGTAGCGGATTGCCTTCTCGACGATGACGGCGTTCTGCCGGTCCGTGAACGTCCGGTCCATCATCAGGATCAGGCCGGCGCGCACCTGCGGGTACTCGAGACTGGCGCGGTCGAGGCCGCGGGCGGCGGCCATGATGATGTGGTCGAGATCGCGCTCGCCGCCGCGGTTGCGCTTCATCGGGTTGAAGCGAAGCTCGAGCGTCGTGATGCGCTGCGAGCGGTAGGCGCCGCCGATCGCAAAGTGGACGGAGCGCTCGACGGCGAGCGGGCTCGACTGGATCAGCTCCGTCCACTTGTAGATCCGATCGAGCGCGGCGAGGTCGGGTACCTCGCGCGGGTCCGAGACCGTGACGAGCTCGTCGAACTCCCAGTAGTCCTTGACCGGGAGCGCGATCCCTTGCTCGTGCGCGAGCGTCCACATGATCTCGGAGGCGACCGCACCGCCGAGGTGGGTGTGCAGCTCCGCGAGACCGTCCTGGCTGCTGATCCGGCGAGCCTACCGGGGCTTAGTCTGCTGCGGTGCCGACCGGCGCGGTGGTGAGTTTCCCCAGCAGGTCGCGGACGCGCTGGTCGATCTCGTCGCGGATCGCACGAACCTCCTCGATGCTCGCCTCGGCCGGATCCGCGACCTCCCAGTCCTCGTACAGCTTGCCCGGGTAGATCGGGCAGGCATCGCCGCAGCCCATCGTGATCACGGCGTCGGCGGCGCGCACGACCTCGTCGGTCAGCGGCTTCGGGAACTCGTGCGAGAGGTCGACGCCGAGCTCGGCCATCGCGGCGACGACGTTCGGGTTGATCGACTCCGCCGGGTCGCTGCCCGCGGACCGAACGTGCACGCGCCCGGCGGCCCGCTGGTGCAGGAGACCGGCGGCCATCTGGCTCCGACCTGCGTTCTGGACGCAGACGAAGAGCACCTCGGGCACGTCCTTCACGATCGTTCCCTCTGCCTGGCCGAGCGCGCGGAGGCGCTCGCGCGCGAACCGATGCACGAGCAGCGGGACGAAGTCGCTGAAGCGCGCCGCGGGCAGTTCCTGGAGCGACTCCTGGACGTAGCGGTCGATCGTCTCGCGCGAGAAGATCCCGCGGAACTCGTCGACCAGGCCGTCGATGCCTCGCTCGAGATGGACCCGTGTGACGGGATCGAGCTCCATGGCCACGCGCGAAGTCTCAGGGTGCGAGCCGCTCACTTGGGTGACCAGGTCGTTTGCATGTGGTGAGAAACCGGTGAACAAGCAGCGTAGGTCAAGATTCATGCTGTGCCGTCGAAAGCCGCTGATCTCTACGGCCTGCCGCTCGAGGAGTTCACGAAGGCGCGCGACGCGCTCGCGAAGGAGCTCCGGCAAGCAGGGAAGAAGGAGGCGGCCGACGAGGTCAAGGCGCTTCGGAAGCCGAGCGTGTCGGCGTGGACGGTGAACCAGCTGGCGCGCCGTCATCCGCAGGAGCTGCGTGCGCTCGTCAAGGCGGGTGAGGGCCTTCGGAAGGCTCAGCGGGCGGCAGTCGGCGGTGGCGGGCCCGAGGCGCTTCGCGACGCGACGCAGGCACACCGCGATCGTCTCGACGACCTGACGTCATTTGCCCGTCACGAGCTCGACGCCGACGGGACGACCCTGCAACGGGTCGTGCAGACCCTGCGCAGCGCCTCGGTCGACAAGGAAGCCTCGAAGACGCTGCTCGACGGGACGCTGACGGGCGACATCGAGCAGTCCGGGTTCGGGCCGGTGCTGTCGGCCGTCCCCGCGGGCGGGTTCCGCCGCAAGGCTCGTCCGAAGGCGAAGGCAGAGCCCAAGCCGGGGCGGAAGCCGGCCGCGAAGGCGAAGCCGAAGCCGCCGCCGAAGCCGAAGCGGGACCCGAACGCCCTGCGGAGGGCGAGGCTGCAGGAACAGCTGGACAAAGCCCGAGCGCGTGTCCGCGAGCTCGAAACGCGCCTCGAGGAGCTCGGGCCTGAGCTACGCGGATAGTGCCTATCAGGTGTGTCGGCGGGGAGTGATGAACCGCAAAAGCCTCTCGGACGGCCCGCTCATCGGGCCGTCCGTATTCTCGGGAGCAGTGTCACTGCCCGTCTCAGCGCCGCGGACTGTCATCCTGCGGGCCTGGCTCCAGGGGCCTGGCCCCTGGACACGGCTGAAGGGTCACTTTGTGCGACCCGACGCGTACAGTGGTCGCATGGAACGTGATCCCAAGCCAGGTCTCGTCACTCGTCTGTTGGAGTTCCTCGGCCTGCGCAAGCGGCCACCGGACATCGGCGTCCGTGAGCCTCGGCGCCCGAGGCCGTCGGCTTCGGCGGAGCGGTGACGCTCGAGCTTCCCGAGACCGACGAGCGCGAGTAGCACTTAAGTAGGGGCCAGGTCGAGCCTTGCGGCTGATGCGCGGCTGCGCTCGCCGCACGTACCGTCTCGTCGTGGCTGTGATCAGAGAACCTCGAGGCGCCAACCGTCGTCTCCGCGCGCGGAGTCGTGAAGCGCTACGGCCGTACCGTCGCGCTCGCCGGTCTCGACGCCGACATCGGTCCCGGGATCACCGGTCTGCTCGGCTCGAACGGCGCCGGGAAGACGACGTTCATCTCGCTCGTCCTCGGTCTCCGCTCCCGCGACGGCGGCGAGTTGACCGTTCTCGGCAGGGATCCGGCGACGGCCGGCATCGATATGCGCGCGCACATCGGCTATGCCCCCGAGCACCACGATCTGCCCTCGGAGCTCTCTGCGACGGACTTCGTGCGCCACCTCGCCGAGATGCACCTGCTGCCCCGCCGCGGCGCCGTCCAGCGGGCGAACGACGCGCTGTGGCTGGTGGGACTCGGCGAGGAGCGCTTCCGTCCGGTCGGGCTCATGTCGACGGGCCAGCGGCAGCGGGTCAAGCTCGCCGCGGCGATCGCCCACGATCCCGAGCTCGTGCTCCTCGACGAGCCGACCGACGGGCTCGACCCCATGCAGCGGACGGAGATGCTCGCGCTCATCCGGCGCATCGGCACGGAGTTCGGCGTGCACATCGTCCTGTCGTCTCACCACCTCGAGGAAGCGGAGCGGATCTGCGACGCGGTCGTGATCGTCGAGGGCGGGCAAGTCGTGCGGGCGGGCGTACTGGCAGACCTCCGTCGCGGCCCTGAAGGGCTCGTCGTCGAGGTCGATGACCGGGCCGACGAGCTGGCGTCGATCCTGAAGAGTCGTGGGCTCGACGTGACCCTCGACGACGGCGTGCTCCTCCTTGGCGGCGCAGACGACGCCTACGACGCGGTCCGCGACGCCGTTGCCGATCTCGGCGTCGGGCTTGCGACGGCTCGAGCCGCGCGGACGAACGCTCGAAGACGTGTACCTGGGGGTCGGCGCGTGACCACCGACGCCCGCCTCTACGACCTCGGCTACCGGAGCTACGACGGCCCTCGCGAGCGGCCGGCGCGGGCGATCCTGACGCTCGCCGAGTTCACGGCCCGTCGCGTGCTCGGGCTCGGGCGCGGCGCGCGCCACAAGGTGCTGCCCGCGATCACGCTCACGATCGCGTTTCTGCCCGCTCTCTTCTCCGTCGCCGTCTCGGTCATCGCGAACGACCTCGTCGCCGATGACCTCATCAGCTACGGCGACTACATGTTCTTCATCGGGAGTGCGCTCGCGCTCTTCGCGGCGCTGGTCGCCCCCGAGGCGCTGTGCCCGGACAAGCGCACTGGGATGCTCGGCCTCTACCTCGCCGGGCCGCTCGACCGCACCCGCTACCTGATTGCGAAGGGCAGTCGGTGTTGTCGCCGTCATGCTCCTGATCACCGTCGGCCCGCTGCTCTTCATGCTCCTCGCCTTCGTTCTCGCCGGGTTCGGGCCGTCCGCCGGCGAGACCCCCAAGCTGCTGGCGCAGATCTTCGCGGTCGGGATCGTGACGGCGCTGCTCTACGCCGCTCTCTCGATGGCGGTCTCGAGCTTCACGAGTCGACGAGCCGTCGCCGCGGTCGGAGTCGTACTCCTCCTATTCGTCCCGGCGAGCGTCGTTCAGCCGGCGATCGAGAGCGCGGGCGCGCCGAAGGCGCTTTCCCTGCTCGGCTCGCCCTTCGCCGTGTTCGAGCTCGCCTATCGGATCTTCGGCGAGGACTCCGAGGGGACCGATCCGATCACGGAGCTGTCGACGTGGGCCCTGGCCGGCGGCATCGGCGCCGCGATCGTGGCCGGTGCCCTGGTCTGCTGGCTCGCCTATCGCCGACTCGAGGCGTTCCGGTGAACGAGCCCCGGGTCGTCGCGGAGAACGTCTCGAAGTGGTTCGGGCCGCTCGTCGCCGTCTCTGACGTCAGCTTCGACGTCGGGCCCGGCGTGACGGCGCTCCTCGGCCCGAACGGCGCCGGCAAGTCGACGATGTTCCGCATGCTCTGCGGGCTGGCCCGGCCGTCCAAGGGGACGGTCCGCGTGCTCGGCCGTGATCCCCAAGCGGACACCGACGTTGCCCGGCTCATCGGGCTCGTACCGCAGCAGGAAAGCGTCTTCGAGCCGCTGACGGCACGAGAGTTCGTCACCCTCTCCGCCACGCTGCAGGGCCTGCCGGATCCCGACGGCGCGGCGGCTGCAGCGCTCGGGACGGTCGACCTCGATCCTTCGGACACCCGGCGGCTGCCGGCGTACTCGAAGGGAATGCGGCAGCGCGTCAAGGTCGCGCAGGCGATCGTCCACGACCCGGCCGTGCTCGTCCTCGACGAGCCGTTGACCGGCCTCGACCCGCGTCAGCGAGTGGACATGGTCGCCCTGTTCCGGCGCCTCGGCGGCGAGGGACGCTGCGTGATCGTGTCCAGCCATGTCCTCGACGAGGTCGAGCGGCTGGGCTCGCAGGTGCTCGTCATGTCGCAGGGCCGGCTCGCCGCAGCGGGCGACTTCCGCGAGTTGCGCGCACTGATGGACGACCGGCCGATGCGGATCCGGATCCGCACCGATCGGCCGCGTGAGCTCGCCGGCGCCCTGATCGAGGCCGGGACTGCCGTGGGTGTGCGGCTCAACGGCAACGATGTGCTCGAGCTCGACACGACAGACGCCAGGGCGCTCGCTCACTCGGTCGCGCCCGTCGCGCGCGACCGCAATGCTCGCCTCTTCGAGGTGCATCCGCTCGACGCCGACCTCGAGGGCGTCTTCCGCTACGTGGTGGGCGGATGAACGTCGTCGACGCGGCACCGGCAGTCGCAACTCGCCCGAGCACGGTCGTCTCGTTCTTCGCGCTCTATCGGCTGCTGCTGCGCACGCAGATCACGGTTGCGCGCCTGCTCGGCATCGGCGCGCTCGGCGCCCTCGCCGTCTTGATCGGGCTGTTCGCCCGCTTGGACGACAACTCGGCGCAGGCCGCCGTGGACGCCGTCTCTGGCTACGGGCTCGGGATCCTCGTCCCGCTCGCGGCGCTGTGGCTCGGTAGCTCGGCAATCGGCGACCTGGTCGAGGACAAGCTGCTCGTCTACCTGTCGCTGAAGCCCGTGCCGCGCTGGCAGCTTCCCGCGGCCGCCATCCTCGCGACGGTCAGCGTCGTCGTGCCGCTGACCGCGGTGCCGCTGGCCGTGTCCGCGCTCGTCGCGGGTGCCCCCGACGTGGCCTGGGCCGGGCTGCTCGCCGCGTCGCTCGCTGCGCTCGCCTACTCCGGCCTGTTCGTCGCCGCGGGCATCTGGTTTCGGCGCGCGATCTGGTGGGGTCTGGCCTTCGTTCTGATCTGGGAGAACGCCGTTGCGTACACGGCCGAGGGCGCGGCGCGTTTCACCGTGATCGGTTGGGCGTCATCCGTGCTCGACCTGGCGTCCGGGCTCGGCCTGTCCTCCGACCCCGACGTCGAGCTCAAGGCCGGTTCGGCGGCGGCCGCGTTCGTCGTCCTGCCCGCAATCGCCGTTGTGGCTTGGCTGGCCGCGACGTGGCGCTACCGCCGCGCGGATATCGACTAGAGACCTCGTCCGGCATAGTTCGCCGCCATGAAGGTCGGGATCATCGTCCCGTACTCGTGGTCGTTCTGGGGCGCCGTCGTCGAGCACGCGGAGCTCCAGGCTGAGGCGCTCCAGCGGCTCGGCGTCGAGACGCGGACGATCATGGGCAACGACCCGCCCGGGCAGTTCACCCGCGCGCTGCACCCGCGCGTCGGCCGCGACGGGCCGCCGCCGCCCGACGTGATTCCCGTCGGACGCTCGGCGATCGTGCCCGCCAACGCGTCGCTCCCGAACATCATCCTCGGGCCGCGGTCGGTCCTCCGGCTCAAGCGTGTGCTCGAGCGCGAGCAGTTCGACCTGATTCACGTCCACGAGCCGATGACGCCGGTGCTGTCGATCGGGGCGCTGGCGCTGACGCGCAGCCCGGTCGTCGCGACCTTTCACGCCTCGGGCGACCTCGCCTGGACGACGCCGGGGATGCCGCTCTGGGGGTTCCTGCTCGACCGGATCGACGCGCGGATCGCCGTCTCGGAGCAGGCGCGCGCGACCGCGCAGCGCTACGCGCCGGCCGACTACGAGGTGATCCCGAACGGCGTCCTGATCCCGCCGGAGGCCGATCCCTCGAACCGCGAGCACCGAATCCTGTTCGTCGGCCGGCAGGAGGCGCGCAAGGGGCTCCCGGTCATGCTCCGCGCCTGGCCCGAGATCCACCGCCGCACCGGCGCGCGCCTGCGCGTGATCGGCGCGGACCCGCTCGCCGTCAGGCTCCTGCTGGCCCGGGCGCGGATTCCGGAGACGGGGATCGACATGCTCGGCTTCGTCCCGCAGGAGTCGGCTCACCGAGGAACTGCTCGCGGCGAAGGCGATGGCCGCGCCGTCACTCGGCGGCGAGAGCTTCGGGATGGTGCTGACGCGCGCGTTCGCCGCCGCGCTGCCGGTCGTCGCATCCGACATCGACGGATACCGTGACGTGATGACGCCTGAGACCGGCCTCACCGTCCCGCCGGGGGATCCCGCGGCGTTGACGGATGCGCTGGTCAGCCTGCTCGCGGACGAAGATCGGCGCCGCCGGTTCGGCCTCGCCGCGCGGCAGATCGCCGAGGAGCGGTACTCCTGGGACGAAGTCGGCCGGCGGCTGGTCGACGTGTACGACCGCGTACTCGGCCGGGTGCCGGCAGCCGCATGAGCTGGGCGTTTACGAGGAGCTGGTTCGTCCGCGGGCTGTTCGCCGTGACGATGCTGATCACGGTCGTCGGCCTCCTCTGGTGGCGCGGGCCGGAGTGGCACCGGGTCGGCGATGCGTTCGGCCGCGTCTCCTGGAGCTGGGTTGCGGTCGCGCTCGGTCTCAACCTGGTCTCGGTCGTGATTCGGGCCTTGTCGTGGCAGGTCGTCATCCACCAGGCGCTGCCCGAGGATCAGCAGCCGCCCTTCCGCCGGGTCTTCTCTGCGTTCTCGATCGGCCTGCTCGGCAACGCGGTGCTGCCCGGGCGGATCGGCGAGCTGGCGCGGGTCGCCGTGCTCGCGCGCGACATGCCGAGGGGCGAGGGAGCGACCGGCCGACTGCTGGGGTCGGTCTTCGCGCACCGGCTCTTCGACCTCGTGCCGGCCCTGATCCTGACGGCCTACGTGCTCGCCACGGCGAGGATTCCCCGGTGGGCGATCACGAGCCTCGAGATCGTGATCATCGGCGGGATCGTCCTCTTCCTCGTGACGATGCTCGTCGCGGGGCTCGAGCACCGTCCGCTGCCCGAGAGCGCGCGGGCGATGCGGAGGCTGCTGGCGATGGCGCGGCTGGGGCTGAACGTCATGCGGGAGCCGCTGGCGGCCGTCGCCGCGGCGCTGCTCCAGACAGCAGGCTGGGTCGTCCAGCTGCTCGCGGTCTGGGCGACGATGTACGCGTTCGGGATCGAAGAGCCGCTGTCGGCCGCGGCCGTCGTCCTGCTCCTGATGAACGTCGCGATGATCTTCCCGCTCTGGCCGGGGAACATCGGGCTGCTCCAGGCCGTCGTAGCGCTGCCGCTGCGCTCCTACGGGGTCCCCTACGCGACGGGCATCGCGTTCGGCCTCGGGCTCCAGGTGCTCGAGATGTCGGTCGGCGTGGGCCTCGGGCTCCTGTTCCTGGCCCGCGAGGGGCTCTCGCTCGCGTCGCTCCGGGGCATGCCCAGCGACGCGCCCGAGCAGCGTGAGGCGGAGCCGGAGGAGCCTCGTGCTCGCGCTGGCATGTCCGGCTAGCCTCAAAGAAGTTCTCTCCGCGCCGGAAGCTGCGGCGGCGCTGGCCGAGGGGTTGCGGCGCGGCGGGGCCGACGCGGAGGTGCTGCCGGTCGCCGACGGCGGCGAGGGGACCCTGGAGGTGCTCCACGGCGCGCTCGGCGGCGACTGGCGCGAGGCTGTCGTGTCCGATCCGCTGGGCCGCGAGGTGGCGGCGCGCTGGCTGCTGCTTCCGGACGGCGTGGCGGCCGTGGAGTCCGCCGAGGCACTGGGCTTGGGGCTCGTCGAGGAGGGGGAACGGGACGTGTTGCGCGCCTCGAGCCGCGGCCTCGGCGAGCTGATCCACGAGGCGATGGACGCCGAGCCGGCCGAGCTGATCGTGTTCCTCGGCGGGACGGCGACGGTCGACGGCGGCAGCGGTCTGCTCGAGATTCTCGGCGGGTTCCGGATGCCGGTGCGGGCCGCGTGCGACGTTCGGTCGCCGCTGCTCGACGCCGTGCGGGTGTTCGCGCGGCAGAAAGGGGCGACGGACGACCAGCTCGGCGAGCTCGAGCGCCGGCTGCTGGGGATGCGGGCGCTCGCCCCGTACGCGCGTTTGCCCGGAGCGGGGGCGGCAGGTGGTCTCGGGGCGGCCCTGGCGGCGCTCGGTGCGGAGCTCGTGGCAGGCGCTCCGCTCGTCCTCGAGCTGGTCGGCTTCCCCGAGCGCGTGCGCGGCGCAGAGCTCGTCGTCACCGGCGAGGGCACGGTCGACAGCTCGACGTTCCTCGGCAAGGCGCCGTCGGAGGTGCAGCGGCAGGCCAAAGCCGCCGGGGTGCGCTGCGCCGTCTTCGGCGGCCGGGTGAGCGAGCGGCCGGCGGAGGTGGAGCTCTACGAGCTCAGCGGCGATCCTGCGCGGGCGCGGGCGGATCTCGTCGAGCTCGGGACGCAGCTTGCGCGCGCGCCATGATCTCGTGGACGACGGCGGTCTTGGCGTCGGCGTACTGCTGCATGTACTTCCAGTCGCGCGCGGCCAGGTCCCGCTTGGCGGCGGCGTAGAACGCGCGGTCCTCCGCGTTGGAGCGGAGCCAGTCGCGGAAGAGCAGCATGCTGTCGACCTCGGTGCAATAGGCCGTGAAGACATGCAGGTTGACCTCAGTGTCCGGTGCCTTGAAGAGGCGGTGTTCGAACCACTCGGGCTCCCGGATGCGCAGGATGTAGCCGCCCGCCTCCATGTCCGGCACGTAGTCCGACTCGTTCGCCGAGTCCGGCACCTCGAGAACGATGTCGATGACCGGCTTGGCCGGTAGGTCCGGAACCGCGGTCGAGCCGGCATGCTCGATCCGGACGACTCGGTCGCCGAGGATGGAGCGGATCCGCGCTTCCTCCCGCGCGTAGGACAGCGGCCACTCCGGGTCGTACTCCCGGATCTCGATCGGCTGTGTGAGCGGCCGGGGCCCGCCGATGGTGACGTCGGCGAGCTCCTTGTCGTACGCCGCAGTGTCCGTCGGGTCGCGCATGTCCCGAACCTACTAGGCAGCGCAGGTGCGCGTTCTGGCCCGAGACGCTACTCAGCGCGGCAGGCCCGCCGAGCGATGTCAGGCGAGAGCACGCTGGCAACGTCACCCGAGGCTCCTGCTCCTTCGCGCTCAGGCCGACAGAACTTGCTGGGGTCGCGTTTCGCGGTTTGCTCCCGACGTTGCTTCGCGGTCGCGTGGAGGGCCACCGTGCCAGTCGAGACACAGAGCCGTCGCGTCGTCACGTAGCTCGCCGCCGCTTGCCTGGAGGACAGCCTGGGTGAGGTGCTGCACCGCCTCGCGGGAATGCATGTTGAGGCCCGCGGTCAGGATGGCGGCGATGTTGATTCGCTCGGCGTTGCGCTCCAGCATGCCGTCGGTGACGAATATCAGTCGGTCTCCCACCTCCAACTGCAGCGCTTGAACCCGATAGCCGCCTCCGGCCTGCAGCCCGAACGGGCGGTCGGCCTTCAAATCAAGCTGCGCGACTTGCCCTCCTCGCAGCCGGAACGGCGGCGGATGGCCGGCATTGACGATGCCCGCCGTCGCAGCGGCCAGGTCGATCCGAACGACCAGGCCCGTAACGAACTGGCTCTCGCCCGCCTGCTCGGCCAGCGCATCATTCGCCAGCCTCGCCTGCTCGGCCAGCTCGACGCCCCGCCGGCGGGCGTTTCGTAGCCCTCCGACCAGCACGGTGGCCAACAACGCGGCGTCCATCGTGTGGCCCATCGCGTCGGTCATCGACAGATGGAGCGCGTCTCGGTCGAGCGAAAAATCGAAGGTGTCACCGCCGATCTCACCCGCCGGTTGCAGCCAGGCCGCAAGTGTGAATTGCCCGGCCTCGCACGTGAAGGCTCCGGGCAACAACCGATGCTGGATCTCTGCCGCCAGGGACAACGGAACCGAGCGCTGTCCCCACTCGAAGAGATCGGTGTAGCGGCGGTTTGCAATCACGACGTACGCCAAGAAGTGCGCCGCCTGAGCGACATCGGCCACCGTCTGTTCAGCCGGGAAGTCATCTAGCAGGAGCTCCAGAACGCCGACCGCTTCACCGCGGCTCGTCACCGGAGCGATCAACCGAGCGCCGCCCTCCTCGTCGATCACCTCGACGACCTGGGCGGCAAGCGCCCGGCCGTGCGGCGTCCCGACCAATGGCACACGCTCCGCAGTCTCCTTCCCCTGCAAGCGCCCTTTCCCCCCTGCGTGGCCCAGGCGGATCAGCGACTGCCCGCTGAAGTCAGCGATCAAGAAGCTGACCTCGCGGGCATCGATCGCCTCGGCCAGCGCGCCAGCCAGCACATCGGCCGCCGCGACGGGCGGGGCCGCCTCGACCGCGGCCAGCAATGAATTCAAGTTCAGCGGGAAGTGCCGAATTTCACCCACGCCGCCTTAACCTAACGGCGCCCGCCTCTCCCGGCGATGGCTCGGTCACTCTTGATTCCCCATCAACAACTTACGGCATGTTCGTCGTCGAGCCCGGCTAATACATAAGGAGAGCCGCGTCGGCCGGTGCGTTATGCCCTATTGATCCACGCTACTCAGGGAGTAGCGGCCTGGCGTGGGCGAGCGCGCGGGAATGTCCCCCGATGGCTACGCCGACCGATGATTTGTGTGCACCTGCTGAGTCTCTGAGGAAAGCACTACTCCCAGCGCGCAAAGGAGCACGAGATGACGAGCAACGCACGTGGAGGCCGCGGCATCCTAGGCAGCTTGGGATCAGCCGAGGGAAAGGGCGTCGTGCGGATGGAAGACCGCTTGGACACCGATATCGACGACGTCTGGTCGGCACTCACCGACCCCTCACGTCTGGCCCGCTGGTACGGCGAGGTCGAGGGCGACCTGCGCCTCGGCGGCGAGTACCGCGCACACCTTTTCGCCAGCGGATGGGAGGGCACCGGGCGCGTGGAAGCGTGCGAGCCGCCCCAGCGGCTGCTGGTGCGAATCAAGGACGCGGACGAGCCGGACGAGCAGGACATCGAGGTCATACTGGCCGCCGACGGCGACCAGACCATCGTGGTCTGGGAGGAACGGGGCATGCCCTTGAACCAGCTCTCCGCTTTCGGGGCCGGGGTGCAGCTCCATGTTGAAGATCTCGCCGACCACCTCGCCGCGCGTGAGCGCCGCGACGACTCCAAGGCGCGATGGGACGAGCTACACCCTGCATATCAAGACTTGGCGGCCAACCTCAGCTGACGACACCAGTGGGGGCAGAGCCGCCGAGCGTCCTCTGGCCTGACCAACGCCGTTCTGCCCTAACGCTCCACGCTACTCAGCGCGGCAGGCCCGCCGGCGATGTCAGGCGAGAGCACGCTGGCTCAGGCGAGGGGATGGACGTTGTGCCGGTGCTGCGTACGATCCGAAGCGTGGCACCGCATGACGTCGAGGACGGCCAGCGGATCGAGATGGCGCGCATGCAGCAGCTGCTCGCCGAGCGCGACTAGGGCTCGGCGAGGAACGCCTCCAGACGCCCTGCCTCGTCCTCGATCTCGCGCCGCGCCGCGGCTGAAAGAGGCTCGAACGGCTCCAGCACGACAAGGCCGTCGTCGACGCGCCAGATCCCGGCGACGAAGCCGTCGACGAGGAACGTCTGTGCGACGTCGCCGTTCATCTTGATCACCGTCTTCCGGTAGGCCTCCGGGAGCACGCGCGTGCGGTCGGCCCACGCGAGCAGGACGTTGTCCCACTTCGGCAGGAAGCGTACGGGCGCCGGGGCCCCGGCGTCCGGCAGCGGCGCTCGTGGGACGTCGAGGAGCTCGCGGCCCTGCTCGTCGCGGAAGCGGCGCAGCGGCTCGAGCAGCTCCAGCGCAGCGTCGATCTCCGCAACGCGCATCCTGCTCCAGGCCCCGATGTCGCGGCGCGTCGAAGGGCCGAAGGCCGCGAGGTAGCGGCGGAAGATCTCGGCGCGCGCCTCGACCGGGACGTGCGGCTGCGGCTCGGCGATCGCGACGAACCGGCGGTCGTTGCGCGGCTGCCAGAGCGCCGTCTCGTGGTGGTGGACGATGAGCGCGGCGAAACGCGCCATCCGCCAGGCGCGGCGCGCGTCGACGCCGGCGAGGCCGTACTCGCTCTCAAGTTGGGCAATCGCTTCCGTCGACGTCACGGGTCGGTCCGCCGCGAGCGCGCGCGCCGACAGCGCGAGCTGCTTCGCCCGCTCCGTCTCCCAGGGGAAGTTCGTCTCGCTCATCGCCGCCCAGATGAGCGCGTAGTCGCGCGGGGTGACGAGGTGCAGCGTCTGCCGCGTCGCCGTCGCCCTGACGATCGCGGACTGCCGGAGAAGTCGCTCGAGCGACCCGCGCCGGAACCCCGTCGTGCGCGTCCAGATACCGACGTACGGAGCCTGCGGCGACTGCGCCTGCATCCCGACGAGACGCTCGATCACCGCCGTCGGCGAGAGTCGCGTGCGCTGGAGGAGGAGCTGCCGCGCAAGTGTCGCGCGGTTCAGCTCGCGCAGCGTGAGGACTCGTTCGGCCACAGGTCGAGACACCCTAATCCGCCGACGGAGCGGCGAATCCGGTCGCGCGGATCGTTCGTAGTCCCGAGGGGCATTGCCGCCAATACTTTCAGGGGACATTCGCGAACGCTGGCCCAGGCGAGTGTGTTCTGGCCTATTTGATCGCACGCTACTCAGCGCGATGGGGCCCGGCTCTCGACTGCGAGTTCGCCGTCGAACCGCTCGCCTGCCCCAGTGTTCGGGAATGACTCCTGAGCGGCTCGACGCATCGGGTATCCCGTGGGTCCTAACGAGGTTCCGGGCCGAGCGGCAGCATCAGTGAGAGGTAGCCCTTGATCAGGGCGTAGCCGCTGTCGGCGTAGAGACGGAGAGCGGGGTCGTTGTCGTCCTCCGTCTGCACGACCAGCCGCAGCGCGCTCGATGCGATCGCAGCCGCTCGGACCGAAGCGAGGAGGGCGCGACCAACTCCGAGCCGTCGGTGCGTCGGGAGGACGAACAGGTCTCTGATCTGCCAAAAGTGGGCGAGCCGCAACGAAGCCGGAACATCCATCGTGATCGCAAAACCGACGAACCTCGCACTGTCTTCAGCGACGAACACGCGGAGGCGGCTCGTACTGAGGTTCTCGTCCAGCCAGGACGCTGATCGGAAGGCATCGGAAGCCTCGCCGTAGTGAGCGCGATACTGATCGAAGATCTCGGCGAGTGCTTCGATTTCCCTGCGCGTCGGGGCAGCCAGAGCCCGAACAGAGACCAGATCGTCGGGGGCCCTAGAACTGGGATGGGTGTTCTGACTCACGGCTCTCTCGACGACAACGGTATCGCCAAGCGGCAGCAACCTCGCCTGCGCCAGAGTTCGGGAATGTCCCCGACCGAGTTGAGTTGCAGGCTGCTTGGGACGCGCCTAGGCGCGCGGCGCGTACTCGACGCTGGCGAATGGCCAGTCGGATTCGAGCCACTCACTCACAGCGCGCCAGAGCGGGGTGTCGAGGTGCGCGTGGCTCTCCCGCACCCAGGAGAGCGCGCAGGCGTCGTAGTCATTGTTGGGCAGCGGGTAGATGTAGACGCACCCGATCACGTCGCGGCTTCCGGGATCGAGCACCGTGTACGTGAACCCCTTCCGGGTGCGGAAGTCGTCGGCGTGGCGCTGCAGGTCCGCGCGGTTCTCGTCCCGCGTCATCTCTCGCGGCCAGGAGCCGTCGGGATACCCGGGCGTCGCCGCGATGTGCTCCATCGACGACGTCCAGGCGTCGTAGTCCAGCTCGTTGTGCTCAGGTCCGAGCGGCTCGAGGACGAACTCGGAAGTCTCGAGACCGAGCGGGACATCGAAGTCGGGCGGGACGAACTCGGCATCGGCCACGGAACCGATCGTAGAACGTTGGCTCAGGCGGGGCCGCGCGCCACGCTACTCAGCGCGGCAGGCCCTCCGAGCGATGTCAAGCGAGAGCACGCTGGCCCAAGCGAGTCTCACGCGGCTGGCAGCTAGCGGTCCCCGTGGAAGACCGCTTCGACGTTGTTTCCGTCCGGGTCGATGACGAACGCTGCGTAATACCCGGCGTGGTAATGCGGGCGAAGACCCGGCGCGCCGTTGTCGCGGCCGCCGGCTTCGACAGCGGCGCGGTGGAACTTGTCAACGGTGGCTCGGTCGGCTGCGGCGAAGGCCACATGAACGGGAGCGGCCGGGGGTTCCCCTTCCCCGATCCAGAAATCTCCACCGCCCTCGATGGCGAACCCAGGCCCCTGCGAGCTCTCCACTACCTTCACTCCGAACGGCTCGAGGGCCTGCTCGTAGAAGGTGCGGCTGCGTCTCAAGTCACGTACTCGCAGGGCCAAGTGGTCGATGAGGGGAAGCGTCACGGGCAGCGACACGCCCTTCGATCTTAGAGCGCGATCTCCGGGGAACATTCCTGAACGCTGGGGCAGGCGAGTGTGTTCTGGCCTATTAGTTCCACGCTACTCAGCGCGGCAGGGCCCGACGAGCGATGTCAGGCGAGAGCACGCTGGCCCATCGCATCAAGAACGGGTGTGTTCCGTGACGCTCAGCGAACGCTGATCGCGAGCTTGCCGCGGACGCGCTCGGTGGCGAGGGCCTGGAGCGCGTCGGCGGCGCGGTCGAGTTCAAAGGTGTTGTGGACGTGTACCTGCAGCGTGCCGTCGTCGAGTAGTGCCGCTAGGCGGCGGAGATTGTCGGTGCTCGGCACCGCCATCAGGTTGGTGCGGCCCGGCCCTTCTCCGGCTGCGCCGTTCGACGAGGCGACGCGCGCACCGTCTCTGAGCGCGCCGTCGAACGCTCCCGGCGCGTAGGAGACGAAATCAAGCAGCGCGTCGACGCCGTCAGGGTGGCGGTCGCGGACGGCGGCGACGACGTCGCCGTCACGGTCGAGCTGCTCCGTGACGCCGAGTTCGCGCAGGTAGTCGGCGTCCTCCGCGAGCGCCGGAGCGATGATCGTGGCACCGGCGCGGGCGGCGAGCTGGACGGCGAAGCTGCCGACGCCGCCGGTCGCGCCGACGATCAGGATCGTTTCTCCCTCGGAGAGCGCGAGCGCATCGACGGCCGCGAGTGCGGCGATGCCAGCGAGTGGGGCGACGCCGGCCGCGGCGAGGTCGAGCGAGGCGGGTTTCGGCGCGACCTGCATCTCCGGCGTGAGTGCGATCAACTCGGCCCAGCTTCCTTCGTGGACGGTGGGATTTGCGTGCAAGACGAAGCCGAAGACCTCGTCGCCCACCGCATAACCCTCGACGTCCGCGCCGATTGCTTCAACGGTGCCCGCGTAGTCACGGCCGAGGACGACCGGAAAGTCGTGGTCGACCATTTCCCGCAGCATCCCCGCCGCGATCGCGTTGTCGACGGGGTTGACCGAGGACGCGCGCACACGCACAACCATGCCGCCAGCCGCGGCTGTCGGATCGGGCAGGTCGTCGCGCACGGCAGGAGCGGCGTCGAAGGCATCGAGGGTGACGGCTCTCATCAGGATCTCCTTAGTTGATGGGCCAGGATATGCAGTCGCACTGAGGCTGGCGCTCAGTGTCATTGCCGCGCAATGGCGCAGGCGAGTGCCGCTGTTCACGCGGGCGTGCTCGGCCCGCCCATTTCTCAAGAAGCGACGGAGGCCGTCCCAGTAGCGGGTTCTGTCCTAACGCTCCACGCTACTCAGGCGGTAGCGCCCTGACGTGGGCCGGCGTGCGGGAATGTCACCCGACTAGGCTCAGCTCGTCGAGGGTCGAGACCTACGCGCTCAGCGAAGAGCCTCCTCGAACCGCGGGTCGTCGCGTACGGCGGCGAAGTCGTCGTCTCTGCGCGCGTCCTCGCGGAACCGCGGAAACAGCTCGACGGACCGCCGGAGGTGGGCGAACGTGTCGTCACCGGTTTCGCCCGCGAGCGTTGCGAAGCACGCGTAGTTGTAATGCAAGCCCGCGTGGTCCGGCATGTGCTCGAGGCCACCGCGGACCGCTTCGAGCGCGTCGGCGTACCGCTGTTCGCCGTAGGCCGTCATGGACTCGCTGTGGAACGGCCACGCCTCCCCCCAGTCGACCCCCTGGTACGCCTCGCCGGGTGTGGCGCCGACGGCGAGGACTGTTCCGTCCCCGGTCGCCTTCCGCCGCGACTCCGGCCCGACGAACACGAGTGTTCCTGGCGGCGCGTCGACCGTCTCGCCGTCGACCTCGAAGGTCGCCTTCCCGTCGAGCACGATGTACAGCTCCTCCTGGCCCGACCCGGCCTCGTCATGCTCATTGATCAGCGTGCCGTCCTCGCCGGGCGTGTAGGCGTTGATTCCGAATGCGTGGATCCCGAGGTGCTCGCGCACCGGAATATCTCTGCCGCGCCGCTCGATGTCGTCGAGGTGCGCGACCTGCCACGTCGGGTTGTCGTTCATCCGTGTTCACCTCCGAGTTGCGCGGGTCGTTGGGAATCGTCGATCGTAACCGCCGTCAACCGGCTCGCCTGATCGGGCGACAGGGCGCGGACCCGTTAGGGACCGTCGGCTGAGATTGCGGCACTGATGCACCCGTGGCGGCCGCTTACGTCTCACGTGCGGCATGAGCCTCGTCGACCGCGAGCGACGACGAGAGGTCGCGGTAGGCATCGACCTGCGCGAGCAGGTCGTTGGCCTTCTGCTCGACGGTCTCGACCGCGTCCGCGCCTGCAACCCAGCGCAGGGGCGGCTGCTCCTGGTCGACGACGGTGACCAGAGCCTTCGCGAGCTTCGCGGGGTCGCCGCCCTGCTTGCCGCTCATCGCCTCCCAGGCGGGACGGGTCTGGGCGGTGCGCTCGGCGTAGTCGTCGATTGACACTTCGGCGTAGGCCGTTGACTCCTTTTCGAGCAGCTCGGTGCGGAAGAAGCCCGGCTCCACGATCGTGGTGTGTATGCCGAACGGCTCGACCTCGAACCGCAGCGACTCCATCCACCCCTCAACCCCGAACTTTGCGGCGGCGTAGGCCGAGCAGAACTCCTGCCCGACGATGCCGGCGGTCGACGTGATCGTGACGACGTTCCCGGACCGCTGCTTGCGCATCACGGGCAGGACCGCGCGGGTGACGTTCATCGGCCCGACAAGGTTGGTCGTCAGCGACCGCTCGATCTGTTCCGGCGTCAGCTCCTCGAAGTAGCCGGCATAGAAGTTGCCAGCGTTGTTTACCAGCATGTCGATGCGGCCGAAGCGGCCGACCGCGACCTGCACCGCCGCCTCCGCAGACGCCAGGCTCGTGATGTCGAGCTCGACGACAAGCAGGGCGTCGGCCTCGCCGACGGCGTCGGCCACGGCGTCGGTGTTGCGGCCGGTCGCGACGACTGCGTGGCCGGCGGCGAGTGCGGCCTGTGCGATATCGACGCCCATGCCGCGGCCGGCGCCAGTGATGAACCAAACCCTCTTGTCAGCCATGTACTTCAGTCCTTTCTTGCTGGCTGTTGTGCCGGCCGAGGGTACTAGGGCGACTGGGTCGCCTGGGCGAGCGTGTTCTCATCTGACGTGACTGTTCTGCCGACGGCAACGGTGTTGGCTTGTTCGGTTTCGGGCGTCCGCGTCTGCCACTGATTGCCAGCGGTTGAGCCCGCTAGGCTCCATTAACGCTCCATCCACTGCTCTACGGAGATCGCGGCGATGGTCAACGATGGCGAAAGGGAACTGTCCGAGAAGGTCGCCCTGGTAGCCGGAGCGACCCGCGGCGCGGGGCGTGCTATCGCGGTCGAGCTGGGCAGAGCCGGCGCTCACGTGTACGCGACCGGGCGCAGCAGCCGGTTGGCGGGGCGGTCCGAGATCGACCGTCCCGAGACGATCGAGGAGACCGGCGAACTGGTCGAGGCGGCCGGCGGGTCGGCGACAGCGTTGGTCGTCGACCATGAGGACTCGAGCGCCGTTGCTGCTCTCGTCGAGCGCATCGAGTCGGATCATGGACGTCTAGACGTACTCGTCAACGACATGTTCGGCGGCGACCGGTACGCGCAGTGGGATAAGCCGCTGTGGGAGCACGACCTACTCGGTGGGTTGCGGATGCTCCGCATGGGCGTTGACACGCATCTGATCACCGCCCATCACGCGCTGCCGCTGATGCTGAAAACCGCGTCGGACGAGACGCCCGGACTTGTGGTGGAGATGACCGACGGAACGTTCGAGTTCAACGCCAACTTCCGTGAACGCGTCGGCTTCTACTACGACTTGGTCAAGGCCAACGTGCAGCGGATTGTCGTCGGATTGACTTTCGAGCTGCGTGAGCATCCGGTCGTGGCCTTGGCCGTGACGCCAGGCTGGCTTCGCTCGGAGAACATGCTCGACAACTTCGGCGTCACCGAAGAGACGTGGCGCGACGCGCTGGCGGAGCGACCCGGGTTCGCGATTAGTGAGTCCCCCGCGTACGTGGGGCGGGGCGTCGCGGCGCTCGCCGGCGACGCCAACCCGAGGAGGTACGCCGGCCGCTCGCTCACGTCGTACGACCTGGCGAACGAGTACGGCGTCACCGATACCGACGGCTCCCAGCCGAACTGCTGGGGCTACATCGACAGGTACGGGATCGACGAGCAAAGCGGACAAGGAGTGGAAGAGTTCCGGTAGGCCCCGCACGCCAAAGACCCCTGCCCAACAACGACGCGCGCCGTTCGAGCTCCCCTGAAGGTGTCTGGGCTAGACTCGCCGCTGTGGCGTTTCCGGCGTAGTTGATCCCGCCTCTATGACCTTCGGCCGCACATCTGTGCGAGCTGACGTGGGCTGCCTGATACGCACCGGCCGTCGCTGGCATCCGTCGGTGGCCGGCGACGAGATCAACTAAGGAGGAAACGTGGTCACTGAAGCACGCCTTGAACGTGTCGCGTCCGGGCTGGCACCAGTCACGCCCGGATGGTTCATCGTCAACACGGCCGACGCCGCGTGGACCAACAACGACTCGTACGGCGGTGTCTGCATCTTCGAGTCCGACGAGTTCGTGCTGAAGGGTCGGCCCGATCTCACGGCGTACGAGAAGCCGAACGCCGGGTTCACGATCCGCGTCGTACCGCCCGGGCATCCATCAACTCTCTACCACGCCGAATCGGTGCAAGAAGACTTCCTCGTCTTGATGGGCGAGTGCGTGCTCATCATCGAAAACCAGGAACGGCACCTGCGCGCATGGGACTTCGTGCATTGCCCGCCGATGACCTCGCACGCGTTTGTAGCCAAGGAACCAGGGCCATGCGTGATCCTCGCCACGGGAAACCGGCGCGACGATCTCGAGCGCGTGTCCCTCCGATCCGAGGTCGCGCTCCGCTATGACGCGGGGTCCGATGTCGATACGGAGACTCCCGAGCGCCGAGGGACATGGGAGGTTCGGCGTCCAGCAGGCTGGGATGAGCTGCCGTGGGCTGAACGGCCGTAGCCCCAGGTTTGTGCGCTGCGGCGTTCGGACGGAATGCCGCAGCGCACTGCAGGCCGTTCTGCCCTAACCGTCTGAGCTAGTCACTCAGTCGGGGCCGCACTCACTTCGGAAGCAGCTCTTTCGATGAGTTCAGCCACGGCGTCAGGCTTCGACACATAGATCGAATGGCTGCCGGCGACCTCGACAACGGTCGAGCCCGCCCGCGCAGACATCTCGCGCTGTGCCGGTGGCGGGATCATCCGGTCTTCGGTCGTAACGAGGTACCAGCTTGGCTTGCTCTGCCACGCGGCTTCGCTGATCGTGCCGCCCAGGGCATCGACGCCCCACGGGACTTGCGAGTCGGCCATGAACGCGGCCTGTTCGGCGCTCAGGTCGCCCGCGAACGAATCATGGAACTTCTCCCGGTCGAGGAGCAGAAACCCGTCCTGGGGCGGCAGAATCGGCGGCACGGGTGCGCCGGGCGGCGGAGTCCGCGATGAGCGTGTTCACGGACTCGCCTTTGTCCGGCGCGAAGGCACGCGATGTAGACGAGCGCCGCCACCTTGGGATGGTTTCCCGCCTCGGTGATCACCGCCCCGCCGTAGGAGTGCCCGACGAGGATGACCGGTTCGCTCTGCGCGTCGATCACACGCTTGGTCACGGCAACGTCGTCGGCGTGCGAGACCGTCGGATTCTGGACGACAGCGACGTTGTAGCCGTCCTCCTTCAGTCGGTGGTAGACGCCCTGCCAGCCGGAGCCGTCGACGAAGCCGCCGTGGACCAAAACGACGCTCCTCGCTGCTGAGTCAGTAGCCATGATGCTCTCCTTTCCGGGGATAAGAGAGGCCGTCGGCGATGCTACTAAGCTCCAGCAGCAACGGGGGTGTCGGACTCAGCCCTCGGACTTGTAGCGGGCCATCATCGGCGGGGTGTGCAGGCACTCGGCGAAGCTGAAAGGCCGCGTGACGAGCGGTGGCACTCGCGCCGCATCGGGGTGAGCAGGGTTCATCATCACCACGTCCGCCTCGGGCAGGACCTTCGAGCGCACCGCGGCGAGCAAGGAGCGGCGCTCCTCCAGCCAGCGAGTGACGAATGCGCGGCTCGACTGCTCGCCCTGCTCGTCCGGGACGCGTTCGGGAGTGGCATCGACCTCGGTCCATCCGAGCACGTAATCGTCGGGAGCCCCGGCCGGATCGCCCGGCAGGTAGCGCAATGCCACCAGGACGGCGAGGCCGGCCTCGGAAGCGAAGTTCACCACCGGCACACCCGGCGGCGAATAGCGCCCACCATGCCGCAGCGTCCCCGTCCCGTCGAGCGCCGTGTGGCCCGCGCGGGTGAGACGCCAGAGCTTCATCCCCCGAGCCTGAACGACTCCCCGGGCCCCGCGCCTACCCGGGCACGGCGACAGCCTTCGCCGCGGTCACTATCCGCTCATGCGTCTCCTCCGGGTGGGAGACCATCGCGCAGTGTCCGCTCGTGACCTCGATCGTGTCGGCGCCCATCCGCTGTGCGAACTGCCTCTCGGCATCGGGTGGAATCACCTCGTCGTTCTCGGCGACCAGAAACCACGAGGGCAGTGACTTCCACGCGGGGGTGCCCATCACGTCGTCGAACGTGGACAAGGGCAGAGGCTGCTGCACGGCGTACATGACCTTCGCCTTGACCGGGTCGATATCGGCGGCGAAGTGACCGAGGAAATCGTCCTCGGGGAGCCAGGCGAAGCCCTTCGAGTCGACATCGATATTCGCCAGCGCCGGGGTCGGAGGACCCTTTAGCAGCGCGCCGACCGACTCACCCTCGTCGAGCCCGAAGGCCGCGATGTAGACGAGGCCGACGACGTTCGGTGCGTCGGTACCGAGCGCGGTGATGACCTGGCCTCCGTAGGAGTGGCCCGCGAGAACGGTCGGGCCGCTTTGGCGGGTAAGCACGTGGCGGACCTTCGCGACGTCATCCGCAAGCGAGGTCTCCGCAAGCTGAGGGGCGGTGACGTTGTAGCCGTCGGCCTGCAGGCGCTCGATTACGGCGCTCCAGCAAGAGCCGTCTGCCCAGGCTCCGTGGACAAGGACGATGTTCGGTAATGCGGCCATGAGTCGAGTCCTTTCGTGGGGACACCGACCCTACAGACCCGGTCCTCGTCCACGTCCACAGCCCGTTTCTATGATCCAACGGTGGTTCCCGAGGCACCGCTCGAACAGACCGAGGCTGGGCTTGTGCCCGCCGCGGAGGGCTGGTTCGTCCTGAACGCCCGTGACGGGCCCTGGCGCCACCAAGAGGGGCGAGGAGAGCGTCTGCGCTTCGAAGGCGAAACGGACTTCCCGCAGGTTGGAGTCAGCCTCTATGTCCTCGCGCCCGGTGAGTCCATGGCGATGTACCACTGGGAGGCCGATCAGGAGGACTACCTCGTCCTCTCCGGCGAGGCGCTGCTGATCATCGAGGGGGAGGAGCGGCCCTTGCAGGCAGTGGGACTTCGTGCACTGCCCCGCCGAGGCGAAGCACACCATCGTCGGGGCCGGAAACGCGCGCTGCGTCGTCCTCGCCGTCGGCGCGCGTGAGCATCAGGAGGACCCGGACTGGGGCGGCTACACGGTGGACGAGGCTGCGCTGCGCCATGACGCCGGCGTCGAGCAGGAGACGGACGACCCTGAAGAGGCATACGCCGGTTTCCGGAGCACGAGCTGACGCGATACCGAGACGGCTGGCTCCCGGGTTGAGCTGCGAGCGTCCTCGGCTAGTTCTGCGACTGGTCGTACTGCTTGGCGAAGCTCTGGAGCAGCTTCCAGGCGATCCCTGGCGTCTCCTCGACCAGCGGGCGGAAGTCCCAGAACGTCATCCCGTAGGTCTTGAGCTCGGTGTCGGCGGTGACCGTCGCCGTGCGCGGGCTCTGCGCGATCAGCGCGATCTCGCCGAAGTAGTCGCCGGGGCCGAGCCGGCGGACCTCGTCGCCGTGAACGGTCACCTTCGCCTCGCCGTCCTCGATGACGAAGAAGCCGACGCCGCTCTCGCCCTCGACCGCGATCTCCTGCCCCTGGGAGAACGTCCGCGACTTCATCGAATTCGCGACCTCCTGGAGCTCCTTGCCGTCGAGACCCGAAAAGAGCGGGACCTGCTTGAGGAGGTCGGCTGCGCCGGTGGCCATCGTGCGCGGGATTCTATTCAGATGGGCGCGGGTTCAGTTCCTCGATCTTCCCCTGCGCCGACTCGAGCTTCTCGAGGCAGATCTGGTGGAGCTCTTCTCCGCGCTCCCAGAGCCTGATCGACTTGTCGAGGTCGGCCTGGCCGGACTCGAGCTGCTGGACGATCTGGTCCAGCTCCTGTTGGGCTTCTTCGAAGTTCACCTGACCTCCTGGATTGTTGCACCGAAACCGCCCTGACCGAGCTCAACCTCGACGTGTGAGCCCGACTGCAGCTCCGTCGAGGCTCGGACGATGCGGTCGCCGGTTCTCACGATCGCGTAGCCGCGCTCGAGCGTCGCGCGCGGGGAGAGTGCGCGCAGCCGGCCGTAGGCGGCGTCGAGCCGGGCGCGCTTGCGCTCGACGAGCAGCAGCGGGCGCCCGCTGAAGGCGGATGCGCGCCTGGGTCAGGCGCTCCCTGAGCTCGTCCGAGTCCGGGACGACGAGCCGCGCTGCGACGCTCGGGGTCGACGCGCGGGCATCGGCGGCCAGGTCGGTGAGCGGCGTGTCCTGCTCGTGGCCGACGGCAGAGACGATCGGGACCCGGCAGGACGCGACGGCCCGGACGAGCCGCTCGTCGCTGAAGGGGAGGAGATCCTCGAAGCTGCCGCCGCCTCGCGCGATCACGATCACGTCGAGATCCTGCGATCGCGCAGAGATCCTCGATCGCCGTTGCGAGCGCCGGCGCCGCCCGCGGGCCCTGGACGTAGGTCTCCGCCACGACGACGCGCGCGGGTGGGAAGCGGGTCGTGATCGCCGTCAGGACGTCCCGCTTCGCGGCGGCGTCGTTGCCGGTCACGAGCCCGACTCGGCGCGGAAACCGGGGCAGCCGACGCTTGCGCTCGGGCGCGAAGAGGCCTTCGGCGGCCAGCTTCTGCTTCAGTCGCTCGAGCGCAGCGAGGTGGTCGCCGAGGCCGAAGCGCTCGATCGAGAGCGCCCGGAAGCGGAAGTCGCCACGCGCCTCGAAGAGCTCCGGACGGCCGTAGACGTGCACCCGCTCGCCGTTCCCGAGCTCGAGTCGGAGCGCGTCGAACTGCCCACGCGGCATCGACACGGGCAGGCAGGCACCGTCGCCCGGATCCTTGAGCGTGAAGAAGACGCTCTGCCAGCGCTGCTGCCGCCGGAGCTCGGTGACCTCGCCCTCGACCCAGACCGTGGGCAGTCGCGAGAGCCAGGCGGAAATGCCGCGGTTGAACGCGGAGACGGTGAAAACCTGCCGATCGCCGTACTGCTGCGCCTCGACCTTCACGAGGCCAGGATACGGCTGAAAGCGTCGCGGCTTAGAGAAGAATCTCGGCGGCGACCGTCGCGTCGCAGCCCTGCTTGACGAGATCGACGGCGCGATGGAGGTCGATCTCGCTGTGGGCCATGCGCTCGGCCAGGTGCACCGGGTAACCGGCCTCGACGAGGACGTGGAGTCGCCAGCCGGCGATCCGCTCGCGTTCAGTCTGGTGTTGTTCGGCGATCTCAGTCATAGCGGAGGCGGTTTTGTCCGCGTGTTTCGGTCTCAATAAGACGAACCCTGCTAGCGGAAGTTGGCGGGTCTACCGCCGCGCCGAAAGCGTCTCGTCGGCGCGGCGGGCCAGCTCCTGGAGACGCCGATCGAGGAGCGCCCGCTGAGCCTCTGCTTCCTCCGCGATGCTGCGAATCCGCTCCCGCAGCTCGAGCTCCAGCTGGCCGAAGCGGCGCTGGAGGGCGGCGATGAACTCTTCCCGCTGCCGCTCGAGGCCCGCGGTGACGTTGCCGAGCCGTTTCTCGAGCCGCTGGGTGCCCGAGTCGGCGACCTGCCCGAGCCGCTCCGCGAGCACCGACTCGGCCTCCCGCGCGAACATCTGCACGGCGCGGTCGAGCTCTCGGGCGAGCCGGCGGGCCGCGTCCTCTCGCGCGCTCTTGACGTCTGAGTCGAACTGGAGCGCTGCCGCCTCCGCGAACCGCCCGGCGGCCTGGTTGGTCGAGCGCTCGAGACTCTCGAGCTGACGCCGCTCGATGTCGGAAAAGCGGGCCTGGATCCGCTTCGCGACGTCGGTCTCCTCGCGTTCGATGCGTTCGGCCAGTCGGCGATCACGGGCCTTGAGGCGCTCGTTCATCTCCTCAACGGCGCGTCGCGCCTCGGCGGCGTGCGCCTCCAGCTCTTCGCCGACAGTCACGACGGCGCTCTCGGCAGAGTGCACGAGCTCCTCGCGGAGCTTGGCGAAGGCGGCCGCCTGGAGCTCACCGGCCTCGTCGATCTTCTCCCGGTCGGCGTGGATCCGCTCCTCCGCCTCGGCGATGACGGCCTGCTGGCTCTCCTTGAGCTTCTCCAGCTCCGTCGTCAGCGATTGCTTGGTGCGCTCGAGATCCGCGGTCCAGCTCGCCAGCCGCTGTTCAACTTGCTGTTGTGTCTCCGTCAGCCGCGCTGTGAGCTCGGCGGTCGCCCGGCGCTCGGTCTCGGCGACTGCCTGGCGGCGTTCTTCGGCGATTTTCCGCTCCTCTTCCCAGAGCCGTGAGAGCCAGTCGGCACGCTCGCGCGCGAGGAGACGCTGGACCTCGGCCGCCCGGGAGTCGGACTCTTCGCGGATGACCCGCTTGAGCTCGTCGCGGGCGCGGTCGAGCTCGGCCTCGACGTCTTCGATGCGCTCCTGCTGGCGTCGGCGTCGTGCGAAGGGTCCCATCGCTCACCATCGTAGGACGAGCAGCGCCGCGGCGAGCGAGACCATGGCCGCGGCGAGGAGGCGAAGCGCCAGCTCGGGCGCACCCATCAGCGTGTCGCCGGTGATCTCCTCGCGCGTTCCGTCGGTCAGCGTCACCGTCCCCGTCACGCTTGCGACCCGGCGGCGGACGTTCCGGACAGGCGTGGAGAGCGTCCGCTGGACGAGGCTCGTCAGCAGGCCGAAGAGCGCGGCGAGCAGCGCCTCGACGGTCAGCTTCTCCGCCATGACGAGATAGCCGGTCAGCACGGGAAAGGCGCCCCAGGCGAGCCCGAACCACAGATAGGTGTGGAAGAGCCCGCCGAAGAGCTCGAGGTTGTAGGCGACGACGAGGAACGCGCCGACGGCGACGAACGGGAGGAGCCACAGCGTCCATGCAAACGACGCGGCGACGCCGATTGCTGCCGCGCCGCCGATGGACACCGCGGCGAGCCCGATCAGAACGCGGTCCGGGATGCGGGTTTGGAGCGGCCTGTCCGTCACCTCATCGAGGGCGTGGGCTCCGACCCCCATCGCGAGGAAGAACGCGACGAGTGCCGCGAGCAGGCGGCGGCCTTCGAACTCGGGTGCGAGGGCGGCGCCGATCACGACGTACGACAGGTGCCACGCTGTGTAGGGCGGGTGGAGCAGCGTGATGTAGTCACGCCAGCCGCCCGATTCCAGGGCGTAGAACGCGGGGCGCTTCACGCTCGGCGTCCCCACATGACGAGCCCGCCCCCGAGGGAGAGGTGGCGCGCCCGGATGTCCTCGATCCCGGCGGCGGTCCAGAGCGCCGTCACGTCGTACCGGCCGTGAAAGTCGCGGATGCTGTCGCCGAGGAACGAGCCGACGCGCCGCCAGCCTGGCGAGACCGTGGCGCCGAGCAAGGGCAGCCCGGCCCGGACGTAGAGCTCCCAGGCGGGGCGGGCGAGCCCGCGCGGCACTGCGAACTCGAGCATCGCAATCGTTCCGCCGGGGCGTACGACGCGTGCCAGCTCGCGCATGGTCGCGGCCGGGTCGTCGACGTATCTGAGCAGGTAGGTGAACGTCAGCCCGTCGAAGGACGCGTCGGCGAACGGAAGCTTGTCGGCGGTTCCCTCGACGAGCTCGATCCGCTCTTCGAGGCCGGCGACCTCGACGCGGCGCCGTCCGGTCTCGAGCATCTCGCTGCTCTGGTCGAGACCGACGACGCGGCAGCCCGTCCGCCGGACGAGCTCGATCGCTACCGCGGCGGTCCCGGTGGCGACGTCCAGAACCGTGTCCTCGGGGCCGACCTCGAGCCGCGAGACGAGGAATCGGCGCCAGCGCGGATCCTGGCCGAAGGAGAGGAGCCTGGCATAGCGGTCGTAGGTGGGGGCGAGCGGCGCGAACAGCTCGATCGCGTCCATGGGATGCGAGTCTATGTTTGCCTCGTGGCGCTGAAGGACGACCTCGAGCGGATCGCCGCAGCGGCTGCGCCGTTCGCCGCCCCTGGGGAGCGCGTGTCGGCCGTGTTCGCCGCCGAGCCGCCGACGGGCGGCCGCGTGTACCTCTGCGCGTTCAGCGACGGCGACGGGCTCACGTGGCTCGCGCTCGACGATCGCGGCGAGCCGATCAAGGATCGTGAGCGGGTGCGCGCAGCCGCGTCGCTGGTCGCGCTGACCGAGGTCGCCACGGAGAGCGCGGGCGGCGGCGAGCTCGACGAGCTGCGGTCGCGCCTGGTCGCGCTTCGTCTGACCGAGAACCCGCCGGGGATCGACGAGGCCGAAGAGGCCCTTGTCGCGCTGCAAGTCACCCTCGGCACTCCGCCGTGGCTAGCCACGCCGGACTTCCTGGACCGGCTCGGCGCAGCGACGACAGCGCCTGGAGGAAACGCTGGGCGAGGCGAGCGAGTCACCCTTCCTCCTGGCGATGAAGCAGGGCTCGGACGCCGTGGAAGCGTTGACGGCGGACGTCGAGGCGAACTACAAGCGGGACCTCGACTAGCCGCGGTACCGTGTAGGCATGGAAGGCGGCGGTGGCTTTGGTTTCCCGATCGGGGGCGACCCCGAGGATCTGATGCGCGGACTCCGCGAGTTCGCCGAGAAGCAGGCCGAGTCGGTTGCCGAGGCGCAGCGGGAGCAGTTCGCCACGTTGACCCTGAACACGGCCGTCCAGCTGACCGCTGCCGCCCTCTCGCAGATGAGCGTCGAGGGCGGCCCGGACGAGCAGGCAATAGCCCTTCGCGACGCCATGCGCGTCCTCTTCCCCGAGGCGGTGGGGCTGGTCTCAGCCGCCCGCCAGGGGTTCATGCGCGAAACCTAGAGCCCTAGAATCCCGACACGTGGCCCTGCTGGATCGCGCCATCGTCAGCGCTCTGCCGGCCGTCCCCAAGCCGATCGTCCGCCGGATCTCGCAGCGCTACATCGCCGGCGAGCATCTCGAGGACGCGTGCCGCGTCGTCAAGGAGCTGAACGACGCCGGAAAGATGGCGACGATCGACGTCCTCGGCGAGGAGATCACGACGCCGGAAGAGGCGCGGCACATCGCCTACGCCTACGACGACGTCTTCCGCGCCATTGACGAGCAAACGCTGGACTCCAACGTCAGCGTCAAGCTCACCGGGCTCGGGCTGAAGCTCGAGAGGGACGTCGCCCGGCGCAACCTCGAGCGAACCGTGCGCGGGGCGGCCGCGCGAGGGAACTTCGTCCGCATCGACATGGAGGACTCGAGCTGCACGGACGACACGCTCGTGCTCTACCGCGAGCTGCGCGAGCAGGGGCTCGACAACGTCGGAATCGTCCTGCAGGCCCGCCTGCGGCGGACGCTCGACGACATCGCCGCGCTTGCCGACCTGACGCCGAACGTCCGGCTGTGCAAAGGGATCTACGTCGAGCCGCTCAAGATCGCCTATCAGGACTTCGACCAGGTGCGCGGCAACTTCGTTCGCGCGCTCGAGGCGCTCCTCGAGGGCGGCTCCTACGTCGGGATCGCGACGCACGACGAGTGGCTGCTCCAGGAGGGAGCGCGGCTCGTGCAGAAACACGAGCGGAGCCCGGATGAGTACGAGTTCCAGATGCTGCTCGGTGTCCGCGAGCAGCGGGCCGACGAGCTCGTCGACGAGGGGCACCGGCTTCGGATCTACGTCCCATACGGGGAGCAGTGGTACGCGTACTCGCTGCGCCGGCTCCAGGAGAATCCGAAGATCGCGGGGTACATCGCTTCGGACACGCTCGGCCGCTTGATCCCCGGCCGCAACGGCCGGCGCTGATGCGCTACATCGCTTTCCTCCGAGGGATCAACGTGGGGGGTCACAAGGTCAAGATGGACGAGCTGCGACGGCTGTTCGAGGCGCTCGACCTCGAGGACGTCGCCACCTTCATCGCGAGCGGCAACGTCATCTTCGAGAGCGACGACGCTGCCAAGAAGCTGGAGACGCGCATCGAGAAGCACCTGCGCAAAGAGCTCGGCTACGACGTCCCCACCTTCCTGCGCACCGATGCCGAGGTTGCCCGCATCGCCGAGTACGAGCCGTTTCCCGACCTCAAGAGCGCCAAGGGAAGCTCGTACGTCGCTTTTCTCGACCGGCGTCCGCCTGCCGGGACACGGCGAGCTCTCTCCGCGTCGTCCAACGATGTCGACAGCCTCAAGGTGCACGACCGCGAGGTCTACTGGCACGTTCGCGGCGGCCTGATGGACTCGACACTCGGCATGGCCGGCCTCGACAAGGCCCTCGGCTCGCCGACCACCGTCCGCAACGTCAACACCGTCCGCCGGCTGGCAGCGAAGTACCCGGTTTAAGAGTTTCGCAAGCAGTCGCGGCTCTAGCGTCCGCCTAGGTCATCGAGTCGGAGGAATCGACATGAAGAGACTGCTCGCGCTGCTCGCGATCGCCGCCACGGTGCCGGCGGCAGCCGCAGCGGCACCGCACGGCGGTTCCGGGACGGACGCCGCCTCCATGGACCAGAAGCTCGCGCTCAAGGTGCGAAACACGCGCTTTGGCGCGATCCTGTTCGACGGCAGAGACCGCGTGCTCTACGCCTTCACGCGCGACAAGCGCGGCGGCAAGAGCACGTGCTACGGCGCCTGCGCCGCCGCCTGGCCCGTGTACTTCGCCAAGGGCCGGGTGAAGGCCATGACGGGCGTCAGGCAGTCGATGATCGGGACCGTCCGGCGGCGCAACGGGCGCCTCCAGGTCACCTACAACGGCTGGCCGCTCTACTACTACGCCCACGAGGGCCCGCGACAGGTCAAATGCCAGAACGTCGACAAGTTCGGCGGCCTCTGGCTCGTCGTCAAGCCGAACGGACGGCTGGTTCGCTGATGCCTTCGGTCGATTTCAGCCGGTAAATCCGGCTCCGCGGGGCCATACTGTGCGGCCCTGTGGAAAACTTCGACCCCAATCAGCGGTTTCGCGAGCGCCGCGAGTCCGCTCGGCGGCGCAAGCGAATCAGGCGCACCGCGGGCGGGATCGCGCTCCTCCTCGCCGCGAGTGCGCTGGTCGTGGGCGCCGCCCGTGGCCTGGACTCAGGGCGAGTCGAGCGCGGCGAAGCCCGCGGCCGAGAAGGCGAAGCCGCAGCCGCAGCGCCGAGAGGGCCCGCCGGTGCCGGACGAGATCCGCGGCGTTCACGTCACGATGGCGCTGGCCTCGATCCCCGGCAAGCTGCAGGAGTACGCCGAGACGCCCGGCCTGAACACCGTCCAGCTCGACGTCAAGGACGAAAACGGCGAGGTCGGCTTCTACCGGCGCGCGCCGTCGCTGGCGCGCCGCGTCGGTGCGGCGAAGCGCTACTACGACCCCCGGCGGGCCGCACAGCAGCTCCACAGGCAGGGCATCTACGTGATCGGCCGCGTCGTGTGCTTCGAGGACCCGGTCCTGGCGGAAAAGCGGCCGGACATGGCGATTCTGACGACGGGCGGTGCGGTCTGGCACAACGACGCGGGCCTCGGGTGGACGAACCCGTACGACAAGCGGGTCTGGGACTACAACCTCGAGATCGCCAAGGCCGCGGTCCGCGCGGGGTTCGACGAGATCCAGTTCGACTACGTCCGCTTCCCGAGCGACGGGGACATCGAGGCCGCCGTCTTCCGCGGCGAGCGGCGCGAGGCGATGGCGGTCACGATCGCGCGCTTCGCCCACTACGCAACGAATCGGCTCCGCCCAATGGGCGCCCGCGTGTCGGTTGACGTCTTCGGGCTGTCCGCGACACGTAACCTGGGCATTGGCCAGTCGCCGAGGAGGCTGGCCCGTATCGTCGACGCGATCTACCCGATGGTCTATCCGTCCCACTACGGCACCGGCGAACACGGTCTCTCGGACCCGAGTGCGGTCCCGGGCCGCACGGTCGGCCGCTCGCTGCGAGACTTCCGCCGGCAGATGCGCGGCGGACGGGCAGAGCTGATCCCCTGGCTCGAGGACTTCACCCTGGGCGGGTCGACGACGGTCGAGAAGGTGCGCGAGCAGATTCGAGCAGCGCGGCGCTGGAAATCGTCGGGCTTCCTGCTCTGGAATCCGAGCGGCGTCTACACGGGTGGAGCTCTGACGCTCGAGTGAGCGGCGAGCAGCGGCTGGCGGAGCTGCGGCAGCGGCTCGCGACGATCCACGACCTCAAACGGGCAGGGTGGCTGCTGAGCTGGGATCAGCTGACGATGATGCCGCCTGCCGGGACCGAGTCCCGAGGCGACCAGCTCTCGACCGTCGACCGCTTCGCACACGAGCTCTTCGTCGACGACGAGATCGGCGAACTGCTCTCGGGCCTCGAGGACTACGAGCAGCAGCTGGACCCGGACTCGATCGACGCAGCCCTGATCCGGGTCACGCGCGCAGACTGGGAGAAGGCCCGCAAGGTACCGGCCGACCTGCGCGCGGAGATCACGCGGGCCGAAGTGCTCGGCGTCCCGGCCTGGGCCGACGCGCGCAAGAACGCCGACTTTCAGGCGTTTCTGCCCTATCTGAAGCGGAACCTCGACCTGAAGCTCCAGTACATCGAGTGCTTCGCCGACACCGGCAAGTCGCCCTACGACATCCTCCTCGACGACTACCAGGAGGGAGCGCGCAGCGAGGACATCACCGCGATCTTCGCGCGGCTCAAGGAGGAGATCATCCCGCTGATTCGCGAGGTCGCGTCGGCCGACCCGGTCGAGACGAGCTTCGCGCACGGACACTTCCCGGTCGAGAAGCAGGAGCTCTTCGGCCGCGAGATCCTCGAGCGGCTCGGCTACACGTCGGACGCCTGGCGGCTCGATCCCACGGTGCATCCGTTCGCGACCTCGATCGCGCTCGACGACATCCGCCTGACGACGCGGTACTCCGAGGCCGACCTCGAGTCGATCTACCACACGACCCACGAGTTCGGGCACGGGATCTACGAGTACGGGATCGACCGCGAGCTCGACCGGACGCCGCTCGCCGAGCTCAACTCGATGGTCCTGCACGAATCGCAGAGCCGGCTCTGGGAGAACCTCGTGTGTCGCAGCCGCCCGTTCACACGTTTCTTCTTCCCCAAGCTCCAGGAGCTCTTCCCGGCAGAGCTCGGCACCGTGACAGAGGAGGACTGGTGGCGCTTCGTCAACCGCGTCGACCCGGCGCCCATTCGCGTCGAGGCGGACGAGGTCACCTACGGCATGCACATCATCCTCAGGTACGAGCTCGAGCAGGAGTTCATCGCGGGCCGGCTCGCGTTGGAAGATCTCCCGGAGGCCTGGAACGCGAAGATGAAGGAGTACCTGGGGGTCGACGTCCCGGACGACGCGAAGGGCGTGCTCCAGGATGTCCACTGGTCGGGCGGCTCGTTCGGCTACTTCCCGACGTACCTGCTCGGCACGATCGCGTCGGTGCAGATCTGGGAGACGGCGCGGGCGGATCTGCCCGACCTGGACGCGCAGATGGAGGCAGGCGAGTTCGGAGCGCTGCGCGAGTGGCTCGGCGACAAGCTCTATCGCTGGGGCCGCCGCTACCCACCGGAGGACATGCTCGCCCGGATCGTCGGCGGACCGCTCGACGCCGAGCCGTATCTCCGCTACCTGAAGGCCAAGGTCGCCGACGTCTACGGCGTTCGCGCCTGAAGTTGCTCCCAGGGCACGTCGAGCGGTTCAACGAGGGCGTTCGGACCGGGGACTTCGGCCCGATGGTCGCGGCGTTCGCGGAGGACGCCGAGCTCGTGTTCGAGGGCATCCCGGTCGGGCCGTTCGTCGGCCGGGAGGCGATCGGCGAGGCGTATGCCGCTCAGCCGCCGGACGACGAGATCGTCCTGCTCGACGGCGACGGCACCTATGCGTGGGCGAGCGCTCCGGCGACGCCGGCAGGCCAGATGTTCCTGACCGAGCGCGACGGCGAGATCGCGAAGCTCGTGATCAGGTACGACCGCTAGTCCAGCTGCTACCTCGAGGTCGTCGTCTTCCGCCGGCGCTGGCTCTGGCTGGTGCGGCGGCGTCGGCTCTGCCCCTGACTGCGGCTGTTCCCTGACGAGCTCTGCTCCGCGAGGCCGGTGGCCTCCTTGACCCGATCCATGAGATCCGATTCGGGGAGGTCTGCCGCGCGATCTGTTGCGCGCCGCATCAGTCCTCTCGTTTGACGCGCAAGGCTCGAGCTGCTGGTAGCGAGGGCGTACGCCGCCGCCCCAGCCGCCGGCAGGATCAGCCAGCGCGCACCGACGCCAGACTGTCTCGGTCCTCTGCCCTGAGCACCGTCGACTGCGTCGGCGAAACGCTCCGACACGTCGATCATCCGCTCGGCAACTCTGTTGATATCCGCCACTTGTCCCCCTTCTGTGTCGTCCTCGGTTAGGGACAGCGTTCCCCGGAATCGAGAGGATCAAACCGGGGTTAGGCGAGCAGCGAGTACCCGCCGTCGACGATCAGCGTCTGGCCGCGGATCATCTCGGCGCCTGGCGAGCAGAGGAAGACCACGGCGTCGGCGACGTCGCTCGGCTCCACCATCCGGCCGGCCGGGGTTCGGGTTCGCGCCATCTCCAGCATCTGTTCCCGGTTCGGGAAGTGGTCGAGCGCCTGCGTCTCGACGACACCCGCCGAGACCGCGTTGACGCGGATTCCGCGCGGAGCGAACTCGACCGCCAGGTAGCGGACGAGGGTTTCGAGCGCCGCCTTCGAGGTGCCGACCAGGACGTAGTTCTCGAGCACGCGGATCGACCCAAGGCTCGAGATCGCGACGATCGACGAGCCGGTAGGCATCGCCGGCACCGTCGCACGAGCCAGAGAGAGCAGCGCTCTTGCGTTTGCGTTGAGCGTCCAGTCCCAGTGCTTGTCCTCGGTCTCGAGCGCCGGTCGGACGACGCCGGTCGCGGCGCTGTGGACGAGGACGTTCCACGGGCCATGCTCGGCGACTTCGCTCAGCACGCGGTCGGACGAGACGTTGCCGCGCACGAGCACGGATTCGGCGCCGGCGGCGCGGATCTCCTCGGCTGTTTCCTCCGCCGCGGTGTCGTTTCGCAGGTAGCCGATCGCGACGCGGGCTGCGCCCAGCTCGGCGAACCGAAGGGCGATCTCCTTGCCGATTCCACGCGAGCCCCCGGTCACGAACACGGAGGCGCCGTCGAATCGGGTCATCTCTTCCGGGGAAGCGGGTGGCTCGCGGGCGCGGAGCTCGGGATCTCCTCCCAGCCGAGCCCCTTCGTGCGAGGCTCCGGCGGCAGATCCTCGGCCTTCGAGGACGCGTAGCCGAGCCGGTCGAGGAGCTCCATCTTCTCCTCGCCGTAGCGCCGGACCGGGTGATCATCCGGAAGGTTCTCGATCAGCTCCCAGACGCGGGCGCGGAGCTGGTAGGCGAAGTGCGGCGTCGCGGGGCCGGCGAGCGCGTCGATGTCCGCCTTGGTCGGCTCTCGTTCCACGGGTGGGAGGCTACCGCCGCCCGGAGCCTCAGTGTGCGTGAGCTTCTAGGTGCGCGGCCACCTGTGCCCGGAGTGCGCCGCCGACATCCGGTGCGTCCTTTTCCAGCTGCCAGACGTCGCGGTTGAGCACTGTCACAAGACGCATCGGCGAGGTCGCGACCACCGTCGCGGTGCGGCGGCCGCCGGACAACACGGCAACCTCGCCGAAGACGTCGCCGGGGCCAAGCCTCCGTACCACGAGGCCGTCCTTGACGACGTTGGCAGTTCCCTTCGTGATCGCAAACATCGCGTAGCCGAAGTCGCCCTCTTTCAGCAACGTTGCTCCCTCCTCGATCGGGAGCTCCTCGCAGACCCCGGCGACCCGTGCGCGTTGGTCGAGGGTGAGCTCCGCGAAGAGCGGGATCGCCGCGAGGCGGGCCGGGTCCATCTCCGGCGACTATATCCCGGAACCGCGCCGGGCTCTAGGCCCGTGACTGTAGGTTCGTCGCGTGCGTCGCCCGACTGCCGCGGAGCTCATGCTGCTCGCGACCGTCACGATCTGGGCCTTCAACTTCACGGTCACCCGCTACGCGCTGACCCACGGCTTCGAGCCTCTGGCCTACTCCGCGCTGCGGTTCGGGGCGGCGGCCCTCATCGTCTCGACGGTGACGCTTGGGCTCGAGCGGTCGCTGCGCTTCGAACCCAGGGACGCAGTCCTGCTCGCGGCCGCCGCGATCGTCGGGATCTACCTCAACTCGATCACGTTCGTCTACTCGATCGACCTCACGAACGCCTCGACCGTCGCGCTGATCTTCGGCAGCCTGCCGATCGTGACGGCGCTGATCGCGTATGCGCTCGGCGTCGAGCGTCTTCACCGGCGATTCTGGATCGCCGCGGCGCTCTCCTTCGCGGGGGTCGCGCTCGTGGCCGCAGGATCCGGCGGCGGGGTCTCGGGCAATCTCGGCGGGAACCTGCTGGCGTTCATCAGCGCGGTCACCTGGGGCGCCTACTCGGTCGCCATCGTCCCGCTGCTGCGCCGCTACTCGGTCTGGCGGATCAGCGCCGGCGCGCTGCTCGATCGGCTCGCGTCCCGCTGATCCTCACCGCCATGCCGCAGATCGCCGACCAGCGCTGGGACCTCGACGCCCTCGTGTGGGCCGCGTTCGCGTTCGCCGTCCTCGGCCCGCTCGTGCTGACGAACTTCCTCTGGTTCACGGCGATCGAACGGGTCGGGCCGTCGAGGGCCACGCTCGTGACCAACCTTCAGCCGTTCCTCGCCGCGCTCTTCGCAGTCTGGCTCCTGTCGGAGGAGCTGACGTGGCTGCAGGTCGTCGGCGGCGTTGCGATCGGGCTCGCGCTGTTGCTTGCTCGGCGTAGACCTACGCTGGAATCGGCGTGATCGTCTTGCCAGTCAGCTTGATGCGTAAGGCGCCTGCAAGCCTTCGAACATCGGGAAATGGCGCACGTTTGTTGTTGCAAGCGCGGCGTTCACCTGCTCCGTCGTCGCAGCGATTGCCAAGTCAGCGAGACTGATGCCCGGCCGATGACGACTCCACCGTCGTCCAAGCTCTCCGGCTCGGCGCGCGAGCGGCTCGTCGAGGGGCACCCAGCGGATCGTTCGAAAGAGTTGCTCGGTGGCTCTCCGTTCTGGGCTTCGTAGTCCGCGCATCACCTCGATGCGCGTCACCTCGCTACAGATTGGAACCTCTTGCACGCTATTGACGTAGTCGAGCGCTGCCGCGTCATTTCGCAGGATGTCGATCAGGACCGATGTGTCGAAGACGAGACTCACGCGCGTCGGCGCCGCTCGATCTCCTCCTGTCTACGCACGTCGAGCGCGCGTTGGCGCTCGACGTACAGCGAACCCTCCGGCAGGTCTGGCGCCAAGCCGGCAACGGACTTCAACGGCAGCCTTGAAACGAGCCAGCTGGAGCTCCGGGTCAACGCCGCCATCGAGGTATGAGTCGACGGCCCGCCGAATGAGGGCTGACTTGGTGACCCCTTCGGCCGCTGCGCGTCGGGCAAGCTCGTCGTCCTGCGTTTTCTCGAGGTAGATCTGTGTCCGTTTCACCATGTACAAATCATACATCATCTCGCGCGGCCGAACACTCTTGATCCACCCCTTAAGATGAGATCAGTGAGCGCGACCGACTTCATGCCGCTGACGGGCTGGGACCACGTCGAGTTCTGGGTCGGGAACGCGAAGCAGGCGGCGTACTTCTACGAGCAGGCGTTCGGGTTCACGCAAACGGCGTATGCCGGCCCGGAGACCGGCGTGCGCGATCGCGCGTCCTACGTCCTCGAGCAGGGCGACATCCGTTTCGTCCTGACGAGCGGGCTCCGCGGCGGAAGCGAGGTGACCGAGTTCGCCTGCCGCCACGGCGACGGCGCCAAGGTGATCGCGCTCCAGGTGCCCAGCGCCGAGGAGGCGTACCGCCAGGCGGTGCAGCGGGGCGCGCGTGGCATCGCCGAGCCGCAGTGGGTCGAGGACGAGTTCGGCCGCGTCGAGCTCTCGTCGATCGGGACCTACGGCGAGGTGATCCACACCTTCGTCAACCGGGAGGACTACGCCGGTCCGTATCTCCCGGGCTACCGCTCGATGCTCGGGAACGGACAGCCCGGCGCCGGCGTCGGCCTGACGGTGCTCGACCACGTCGTCGGGAACGTCGAGCTCGGCCGGATGAACCACTGGGTCGGGTTCTACGAGCGTGTCTTCGGGATGACGAACATCGTCCACTTCGGCGACGATCAGATCCAGACCGAGTACTCGGCGCTGATGTCGAAGGTGATGGCGGACGGCAGCGGGAAGATCAAGTTCCCGATCAACGAGCCGGCCGAGGGCAAGCGGAAGAGCCAGATCGAGGAGTACCTCGAGTTCAACGGCGGGCCGGGCGTCCAGCACATCGCCCTCCAAAGCGAGGACATCGTTCGGACCGTCGAGGCGATGAAGGAGCGAGGCGTCATCTTCCTCGACACGCCCGAGGCCTACTACGACGAGGTCGAGAACCGGGTCGGGGAGATCAACGAGGACTACGAAGACCTCCAGCGGCTCCGGATCCTCGCCGACCGCGACGAGGACGGCTACCTGCTCCAGATCTTCACGAAGACGGCGCAGGACCGGCCGACGGTCTTCTTCGAGGTCATCGAGCGCCACGGCGCCACGACGTTCGGCGAGGGCAACTTCAAGGCTCTCTTCGAGTCGATCGAGCGCGAGCAGGCGCTCCGCGGCAACCTCTAGCTCAGCTCGCGTCTACCGTGTGCTCGTGCCGGTGGTGCTGGTGACAGGAATGTCCGGGACGGGGAAGTCGACGGCTCTGGTCGAGCTTGCCCGGAGGGGGCACCGGGTCGTGGACACGGACTACGGCGGCTGGAGCGAGGAGGTGCCGGCATCCGAGGAGCGGGAGTGGGAACAGTTGTGGCGCGAGGACCGGATCGACCAGCTGCTCGACGCGCACGACGACGGCGTCCTGTTCGTCTCGGGGTGCGTCGCCAACCAGGGGAAGTTCTATCCGCGGTTCGACGCGGTCGTGCTGCTGAGCGCGCCCGCGGACGTGATCCTCGGACGCGTGGCCGATCGCGAGACAAACGACTTCGGCAAGACCGACGCGGAGCGCGATCTGATCATGAACGACCTAGCCACGGTCGAGCCGCTGCTGCGCGCCGGAGCCACGGCGGAGATCGACACACGCGCGCCGCTCGACGAGGTCGTGGACGAGCTCGAGCGCATCGCAGGCTCCCTCGCGAGCCAGTAATCGTTCAGCGCAGCGGCGCCCGCAGAGGCTCGATGAAGCTCCGCCGTCGTGAACGGCGACATCTCGACCTCGGTGAGATCGGCCTCCGGATCGATCAGCCGCTCCGGTTGCCGGCCGTTCAGGGACGCGTCCACCTGCGCCGTCACCTTCAGATCCTCGACGCCCGAAGGACTTCCGTGCCTCGCCCTCGAGGTGGTGCGCGAACTGGACGATCATGTCCGGCCGCGCCGTCATCTCGTCGTATTGCCAGTCGGTCAGGTAGACGAACGGGTCGATCTCGGCCGTTCGCCCCGTCGCGGGATCCGACGCGAAGAACCGTGCCTCCGCGGCCTTGTCGCGGAGCTTCATATGCCACGCGAAGCGGTGTCCCTCCTCCGTCCAGCTGACGTTGCCGGGATAGAGCCAGTGCCGAAGCGGCATGAAGAGCTGGACGGCGAGGAAGAGCCCGAGCACGCCGAGGAGCGCCGTCCGGGCGGGGGAGAGGCGCCAGCCCGCGGACGGCGAGGGGACCCGGCTGATGAACGGCGGGCGCGGCAGCCGTAGCCGCCTCGTGCGGACTCGCGTGATCAGGCGGCGGGGCCAGTCGGGCGAGAAGAAGAGGAGCGCGGCGCCGAGTGCGAGCCACGGGAAGATCCCGATCGTGAACAGCTTCGAGTTCATGAAGTGGAACCCGAACGCGGCGAGCAGCGCGAGCGGTCGAGTCAGGGGAAACAGCAAGAACGGGACGACGAGGAGGTCGAAGCAAGGCCGCCGTAGCTGAAGAAGAGCGCGGACCAGGCCTCGTCGAAGAAGCGGCCGATGACCGCGAAGTCGGTGCGCTCGCCGAGCCAGATCTCGAGCGGCTGGCCGCGCAGCCAGTCGCCGTTCATCTTCGCGACCGCCGCGCCGACGAACACGATTCCGATCTGGGCTCGGAGGAGCCACAGCGACCACGTCGGCACCGTGGGCGACCAGCGCGAAGTGGAGAGCCAGGAGTCGAGCGACCAGACGCGGTGCGCCGGGACGATGCAGAGCAGGAACGCAAGGAGCGCGACGAAGTAGAAGTGGTTGAGGTACCGCGCCTGCTCGAGCAGGAAGACGTACGTAAAGCCGATGAAGAAGAGCACTGTGGCGATCCGGTAGAAGAGCCCGAGCATGATGCAGGCGGCCAGCACGCCGAGCGCGGCGAAGTGCCAGTACATCCCGTTGCCCGGCCACGGCTGCACCCAGCCGAAGCCGTAGTAGGTGAAGTGGAAGGTCGGCTCGATGAAGTAGCGGTCGATCCAGCCGTTCGAGAAGTAGCGCCAGACCTCCCAGATCATGATCGCGCCGAAGAGCATCCGGAAGACGGCGAGCGACGCGCCGTCGACCGGCTCGAAGAGGCGGTGAGCCAGCCGGCGGGCGCGCGACGGCTGCTCTCCGAGCTCGACGTCCGCAGCGCGGGTCGGAGGCGCAAGTGTCTTCTGAGCCATCCCCGTTCCGTAGATTGCCCGGTCGATGCGAGGAATGCCAGCGCGATGCCTGACGCCGTCGTCGTCGGCTCGGGCCCGAACGGGCTCGCCGCCGCGATCACGATGGCGAGGGCGGGCCGCTCGGTGCTGGTCGTCGAGGCGGCGGACACGATCGGCGGCGGCGTCCGTACCGCCGAGCTGACGCTTCCGGGTTTCCTCCACGACGTCTGCTCCGCGATCCACCCCCTGGCGAAGGCCTCACCCTTCTTCCGCGAGCTGCCGCTCGCCGAGCATGGGCTCGAGCTCGTCCAGCCTCCGGCGCCGCTCGCCCATCCCCTGGACGACGGGACGGCGGTGATGCTCGAGCGGTCGCTCGAGGAGACCGCAGCCGGGCTCGGACCGGATGCCGAGGAGTACCGAAAGCTGATCGGGCCGCTCCTCGACCGCGGCGACCTGCTGGAGCCCTTCCTGCTCGGGCACTCGCCGATCCCGCGCCGCCCGCTGGTCACGGCACGCTTCGGTGTCCTTGCGCTCCGCTCGGCCGTCGGGCTGGCGAAGCGCTTCCGAGGCGAGCGCGCTCGCGCGCTCTTCGCCGGGTTGGCCGCGCACTCGGTCCAGGACCTCCATCGCGTGCCGACGGCGTCGTTCGGGCTCGTGTTCAGCCTGATCGCGCACAGGCACGGCTGGCCGCTCGCCCGCGGCGGCTCTCAGCGAATCGCCGATGCCCTCGCCGCCTACCTCCGCTCGCTCGGCGGCGAGATCGAGACCGGCCGGCACGTCGACTCGCTCGAGGAGCTGCCTGAGGCGAGGACAACGCTCCTCGACGTCACTCCCCGCCAGGTGCTCCGCATCGCCGGCCATCGGCTGCCCACGCGCTACGCGAGGGCGCTCCGCCGCTTCCGGTACGGCCCCGGCGTCTTCAAGCTCGACTGGGCGCTCGACGGGCCCGTTCCGTGGACGGCTGCCGAGTGCGCGCGCGCCGCGACCGTGCATCTCGGCGGCACGCTGGAGGAGATCGCCGAGTCCGAGCAAGCGGTCTGGCGCGGTGAGGCGCCGGAACGGCCGTACGTCCTCGCCGCCCAGCAGAGCCTCTTCGACGACTCCCGAGCTCCGGCCGGCAAGCACACGTTCTGGGCCTACTGCCACGTGCCGAACGGATGGACCGAGGACATGACCGATCGGATCGAGGCCCAGGTCGAACGCTTCGCCCCGGGCTTCCGTGACCGCATCATCGAGCGGCGCGCCATGGGCCCGGTCGCGATCGAGCGCTACAACCCGAACTACGTCGGCGGCGACATCAACGGCGGCGTTCAGGACCTCCGGCAGCTCTACACGCGGCCGGCGATCCGACTGAACCCCTACTCGACGCCGGACGACGGGCTCTACATCTGCTCGTCATCGACGCCTCCGGGTGGGGGCGTCCACGGGCTGTGCGGCTACTACGCCGCGCGCTCGGCGCTCAAAGCATCCGCGTGAGCCCGCAGCGGCGCACCGCCCTCGTCTCCGTGATCGCGGCGCTCGTGCTCATCGCGCTCAAGCTCGGTGCGGGACTCGCGAGTGGGAGCCTCGGTCTCCTCTCGGAGGCGATCCACTCGGGCACCGACCTGGTCGCGGCGCTGCTGACGTTCTTCGCCGTCGGAGTCGCCGGCCGGCCGGCCGATCCAGGCCACCCGTACGGGCACGGGAAGGCCGAGCACCTCGCGGCCCTGGCGGAAGCCGCGATCCTCGTCATCGCCAGCCTCTTCATCTCCTACCGGGCGATCTCGCACCTCGTCGGCGCCTCGGAGTCGGACGTGAAGGCGACGTGGTACGCGTTCGCAGTGATCGCGATCGTCATCGTCATCGACGCGAGCCGGACGCTCGTCTCGCTGCGAGGGTCCCAGCGCTACGGCAGCCCCGCACTGCAGGCGAACGCGCTTCACTTCGGGAGCGACCTCGCCGGCTCGTTCGCCGTCTTGCTGGGACTGTTGCTCGTTGCCGCCGGGTATCCGGGCGCCGACTCGGCCGCCGCGCTCTTCGTCGCCGTGCTCGTGCTCTTCGCCGCCGCCAGGCTGATGCGCGGCAACGTCGACGTGCTCATGGACCGCTCGCCGCCCGACGCGGACGCTGCCGCGCGCGCGGCGATCCACCGCATCGATCCGCCGGTCGAGCTGCGGCGGCTGCGGCTGCGCAGCTCGGCAGGGCGTCACTTCGCCGACGTCGTCATCGGCGTGCCGCCGGGCGCGGCCGTCGGGCAGGGCCACGCGGCGGCCGACCGGGTCGAGCGCGCCGTCCAGGAGGCGCTGCCGGAGACCGACGTCGTCGTCCACGTCGAGCCGAGGGACGAAGCAGCGCTGCGGGAGCGTGTCCACGCGGCCGCGCTCGGCGTGCCCCGCGTCCGCGAAGTCCATAACGTCCGCGTCGTGACGGTCGACGGCGGCATCGAGGTCGGTTTGCACATCAAGCTGCCCGGCGACCTCTCGCTCGAGGAGGCGCACGCGGTCGCCTCGGAGGTCGAGAGCGCGATCTCGACGGCACTTCCGAACGTGGTCGCCGTCCAGACGCACCTCGAGCCGCTTCGCGAGGCTGCCGCCGGCAGGCGCTCGGCCGCCGCCGGACGAAGCGGCGGTGCTGGCGACCGTCCGCGAGGCGACCGGCGAGGAGCCACGCGACGTCCGGCTCGTCCGCACCGACGAGGGGCTGCTCGTCTTCGTCACGTTGCGCGTCCCTCCCGACCGGACGCTCGCCGAGGCGCATGCGCTGGCGAGCGAGGTCGAAGAGCGGATCCGCGAGCGGCTGCCCGAGATCGCCGACGTCGTGGTGCACACCGAGCCGTGAAGCTCTGCATGTTCAGCCCGAAGGGCCGTCACCTGCAGCGCGGATGGCCCGGGCGGATCGAGGGCGACCGCGTGATCCAGCTCGCCGCCCAGACGCTCCAGTCGTACTTCACCGGCGGCGGCCACGCACGAGAGCACGACGAGCACCCGCTGGACGAGGTTGAGCTGCTCCCGCCGGTGCTACACCCGCCGTCCGTCCGCGACTTCTACACCTTCGAGCAGCACGTCAAAGCGGCGCGCGCCGCCCGGGGCCTCGACATGCCGGAGGAGTGGTACCGGATCCCGGTCTTCTACTTCTCCAACCCGGCGGTGATCTACGGCCCCGAGGCCGAGATTCCGTACCCAAAGGGCACCGAGGAGCTCGACTACGAGCTCGAGGTCGCCGCGATCATCGGCGCGGAGGGCCAGATCGGCGGCTTCACGGTCATGAACGACTGGTCGGCCCGCGACCTCCAGCGCGCCGAGATGAAGGTCGGGCTCGGCCCCTCGAAGGGCAAGGACTTCGCCACGAGCCTCGGCCCGATCGTGGTCACGCCCGACGAGTTCGACGGCTCCTCGGCGACGATGATCGCCCGCGTGAACGGCGAGGAGCGTTCGCGCGGCGAGCTCGGGGACATGTACCACTCGTGGGACTCGATCGTCGAGCACGCGGCCCGGAACACCGAGCTGTATCCCGGCGACGTCCTCGGATCAGGGACGGTCGGGACGGGTTGCATCCTCGAGCTCGGCGACGGCCGTTGGCTTCAGCCGGGGGACGTCGTCGAGCTGGAGGTCGAGGGCATCGGCGTGCTCAGGAACACGGTCGGCGCGCGCTAGAGGTCCTTGCGCGCGAAGGCGACGAAGGTTGCGCCGAGGACGACGACGAAGTACGCGATGACCCAGAGTGGGAGGTTCGGGCCGGCGGCCTGCGAGCCGCCGAACGGACCGAGCTCGATCGCGAGGCCGGTCAGCCCGCGGCTCTCCGACGTGATCCGGTAGAGCGCGTCCTGGTACAGGGCCTCGAAGGGGAGCGCCCACGACGTCCGGTCGGCAACCGTCTCGAGCGTGTCCGAGTTGAGCGCTTCGCCGATCTGGCCGAGCAGGCCCGCCGTGAGCCCGGCGCCGAAGACCATGAAGACCGCGATTCCGTTCGCCGTCGCGGACAGGAACACCGATCCGAGGAGCGCGAGCGCGCCGATGATGAGGACTGCCGCTGCGAGCTCGATGCCTGGACGTAGGAACTGGTCGGGCCACCAGTCGCCGGCGGCGCGGGTGATCAGCGCGCAGGCGGTGTAGACGGCCAGCACGTACGGAACGCAGACCGCCGCGGCGCCGAGGAAGCGCCCGAGCAGCAGGGCGCCGCGGCCGACGGGCCTCACGACGAGCGGCTGAAGCAGGCCGCGCTCCGCGTCGCCGCGGACGACGCCGAGCGTCAGGAAGGCGGAGAGCACGGCGCCGAGGAAGAGCGTTCCGAACATCGAGAGGCCGAAGAGCGTGCCGCCGGTGAGCTCCTGGTCGTCGACGTCCAAGCCGTCCTCGAACTGCGCGACCTCCTCGAACGCCGTGTCGGCGCCGAGCCAGTAGAGACCGAGGTAGACCAGGGTCAGAACGAGGACGACGTGGAAGATCCGGCGGCGGAGCGCCTCTTGGAGGGCGTAGACCGCGACGATCGGGATCGCCTTCAGGCCGTGTCCCCTCCGACGGCCTCGAGGTACTCCTCCTCGAGGCTCGTCGCGACCACGCGGACGCCGTAGATACGCCTGCCCTCGCCGACGAGCCGCTCGACGAGCGCCGGCACATCGTCTCGCCCGGCTTCCGCGAAGACCTGGACGCCTTCGTCGGTCTCGATCTCGACGCCCCGTGGTCGCGAGAGCTCCTCGGGTCGTCCCTCGGCGACCACTCGGCCGCGGGAGAGGATGACGACGCGGTCACAGACGAGCTCGACCTCGCTCAACAGGTGCGAGTTGAGGAGGACGCCGATCTCCCGGCCGCGGAGCTCCTCGAGCAGGCCGCGAACAGTCCTCCGGCCCGCAGGGTCGAGCGCACTCGTGGGCTCGTCGAGGAGCAGGACCCGCGGAGAGCCCACGAGCGCCTGGGCGATGCCGAGCCGCTGCTGCATCCCCTTCGACATCGCGTCGACTCGGACTGCGCGGGCCCCCATGAGCCCGACGAGCTCGAGCAGCTCGCTGCGCTCGCCCTCGCCGCCCGGCGACGAAACGAGGCGCTGGTGAAGCGTGAGCACCTCGTCCGCGGAGTACCAGCCCGGGAAGCGGAAGAGCTCGGCGAGGTAGCCGAGCGCGGCACGCGCCGCCCGCGACCCGGCCGGCGCTCCGCAGAGCTCCGCCCGGCCGCGCGAGGGGCGGATCAGGCCGCAGGCGATCTTGACGAGCGTCGACTTGCCGGCGCCGTTCGGCCCGAGCAGGCCGACAAGCTCGCCGGGCTGCACCTCGAGGCTGACGTCGTCGAGCGCCTGGACGCGGCCGTAGCGCTTGGAAAGCGCCTGCGCCGACAGAGCCGGGACCATGCAGCGATCCTACGAGCAGCCCCGGGTAACCTTCGCGCCATGCCGACCTATCAGGTTCGCGGGGACGTTCCGCGCAAGCGCCACATCCAGTTCCGGGACAACGGCTCGCTCCTGACCGAGGAGGTCATGGGCCTCGAGGGGTTCACCGGCAACGAGTCGATCCTCTACCACCTGACTTCGCCTTGCCGGGTCAAGGAGCTGGGCGACTTCGAGCCGATCAAGCGTGAGGAGTGGGTGCCCGACGCGCATGCACACCGGCACTTCAAGACGATCGGGATCGAGCCCGAGGGCGACGAGATCTCCGGCCGGAAGCTGCTGATGTGGAACAACGACGTCGAGATCTCGCTCGTCCGGCCCGGCGGAGACGATGGAGTACTTCTTCCGAAACGGCGAGGGCGACGAGGTCTACTTCGTCCACGAGGGCTCGGGGACGCTGCACACGACCTTCGGCGACGTGCCCTACAAGGAGGGCGACTACGTCGTCATCCCCCGCGGGACGACGTACCAGTTCGAGCCGTCAGGGCCGCAGCGCTACCTGCTCTTCGAGACCCCGGGCCTGATCGAGGTCCCGAAGCGCTACCGGAACGAGTACGGGCAGCTGATGGAGCACGCGCCCTTCTACCACCGCGACATCCACCCGCCCACGGAGCTGAAGACGTACCGGGAGCGCGGCGAGTTCCAGCTCAAGATCCGCGTCCGCGACGGCTACCAGGACTACGAGCTCGACTACCACCCGTTCGACGTCGTCGGGTGGGACGGCTACCTCTACCCGTGGACGTTCAACATCAACGACTTCGAGCCGATCACCGGGCGGATCCACATGCCGCCGCCGTCACACCAGACCTTCCAGGGCCCGAATTTCGTCATCTGCTCGTTCTGCCCGCGGAAGCTCGACTTCGACCCACTGGCGATCCCGATCCCCTATCACCACTCGAATCTCCAGAGCGAGGAGATGATCTATTACGTCTCCGGCAACTTCGGCTCGCGGAAGGGGATCGAGGTCGGGTCGGTCACCCTCCACCCGTCGGGGATCCCGCACGGGCCGCACCCCGGTCTGGCGGAGAAGTCGCTCGGCATGACGGAGACGCACGAGCTCGCGGTGATGTGCGACACGTTCCACCCGCTCAAGCTGACGACGCGTGGCGAAGCAGCTCGACGACGGGCAGTACGCCTACTCCTGGTACACGGACGACGGCGTGCCGGCGTCCTACGACGCCGACCCGGCCGGCGCGACCTCACACTTCTAGCGCGCTCGGGTCGGTCGGCCCGCCGTGGGTGAGGAGCAGCCGGTTCCCCGGGAACTTCAGCACGCGGTGGACCGCGGCCCGGACCTCGTCCATCGAGTCGCGCTTGCCGAGCCAGCTCGGCGGGCAGAGGCGCGCTCGTCCGTCCCCGCCGAGGATCGAGTCGCCGATGACCGTCGCCTTGTGGCTCGGGAGCCAGAAGGCGACCTCGTTCTCGTTGTGCATCGGGATCGCCTGCACGCCGCCGGGTAGCCCGTCGTCCTCGGTGAACGTGTTCGTATAGCGAACGCGCTTGCCGACCAGCCGAGCTGCCGGCTCGTGCGCCCAGACCGTCGTTCCGTCGTAGCGATCCGCGATCTCCTGCGAGCTGCGCGCGTGCCAGTAGAGGGTGATCAGGATCGACGGCGCGCCGTGGTGCTCGACGTCCCGGTCGAGCGCCGCCCAGAAGCGGTCGGGCTCGTCGGCGGGGACGAGCGGATCGAAGAGGACGAGCGCGTCGTCGGCAACGAGGGCGTAGGAGGAGACGGTCTCCTCCCAGCCGCCTTTCGGCGACTTCCACTCGGGGTGCGGCGCAGTCCAGTGCCAGAGGTGGGGCGCGATCTCCTGCAGGTTCATCGCTGGGGACAGTAACCCGCCATCGTTGCCGCCGAGCCGCGCTCAGGGGCCAGGCCCCTGGACGCGGCTCGGGAAGGCATGGCTTGGGCGCCTGAGCACTGGACGAGAGCCGCGGGTGGCGATTCTCGTAGCCGCAGGCGTCAGCCCGGCGCCCGTCCCGCTGAGCCATGGCTAGGGGCCTGGCCCCGAGCCATGGCCGCTGCGTAGGGTGCGGCATGGCCATCCTGGCCATGCCGCAGCCGTTCGACTTCGCGCTCACGACCGAGCGCTTCCGGGCCTTCGGCTCGGATCTCGCCAACCTCTGGCACGAGGGCGGCCTTCACCGCGTCGTCGCCGGTCGTGAGGTTCGGATCGAACCGGCGCCCGGTGGGGTGGACGTCGAACCGCTCGACGACGTGACCCGTCCGGTCGTCCTGAAGCTGCTCGGCGCCGAGTTCGACCTGAACGCGTTTCGTCCGGCCGACCCGCTGCTCACGGAGCTCGAGCTCGAGCTCCGGGGCTTCCGGCCGCCGATCGCTCCTGATCCGTTCGAGATGCTCGTCGGCGCGATCTCGGCGCAGCAGATCTCGCTGCGGGCGGCGTCTGCGGTGCGGAGCCGCTTCATCGAGCGCTTCGGCGCCCGGGCAGAGCTCGCTTACGCGTTCCCGACGCCCGAGCGAGTGGCCCGGCTCACACCCGAGGAGCTGACCGGCGTCGGCTACTCGCGGCGAAAGGCCGGGTCTATCCTCGGCCTCGCGAGCTCCGGGATCGACTTCGCAGCGTTGGCGCAGTTGTCCGACGAGGAGGTGAAGGCGACGCTCGTGACGCTCCCCGGCATCGGCGAGTGGACGGCCGACTGGTTCCTCGCCCGCCAGCTCGCCCGCCCTCGCGCGTGGCCCGCGGGCGACCTCGCCCTGCGGAAGGTGGTATCGGCCTTCTATGGTGACGGCCGCACGTTGACGACCCAGGAGGTCCGCGAGATCGGCGCCCGCTTCGACCCGTTCCAGAACCTGAGCGCGCACTACCTGCTCCTCGGCCACCGGAGGCGTGCGTGAACATCAAGCACGAAGGCGATCTCTTCGTCGCTGAGAACGAGGGCGCCGTGCTCGGGACGGCGAGGATGAGCGACGCCGGCGTCGTCCTCGAGCTCGCAGAGCCGAGTGAGAGCGTCGCGCTGGCGCTGGTCCACGCGGTGGCCGCCGCGCATCCGCGCGCCGAAGAGACCGCTGCGCGCGCGCCGTCCTTCGGGTCGGTGCAGCTGCAGACCGACGACCAGAACGGCGTCGTCCAGCTAGTCGAGCGACTCGTCCCGCGGGTCTTTCGCTCGCGCGAGACCGCAGTGTCGCCGGCGCGCAACGGATGGGTTGGCGTCTACAACGAGGTCGCAGACCGGGATCCGCGGAGGCTCGAGCGCCTCGGGCGAGAGCTCTCGAACGCCGTCGGGTTCGTCACGTTCACGATCGGGATCGAAGACGGCCTCGCCGTCCACTACATCGCGTTCGAGCGGGGCCGGCTGCTGGACGAGTACCTGTCGGTCCCGGAGTTCCGCGGGCCGCTCGCGCCCGGCGACGCCATCGCGATGCGCGCCAACCCGACGGTAGTCGCGCGGCTGACGGGCGCTGACCCCGCCGCGATCCGGAACGTCGCCCGCACCGCCGACTCACCGGTCGACCTGCCGCCGCCCGAGGAGCTGATCCGCGCCCTCGCCGCCGCCCTCGGCGTCGACGGCGTGGACTACGGATTCGACCAGGCGCGCGAGCTTCCCGGCGCGATCATCGTGGAGCACGAGTGAAGATCGTCGTTCTCCACGCGTTCCCGCTCGACCCGGAGATGTGGGCACCGCAGCGAGAAGTCCTGGCGGGCCACGACGTCTTCGCGCCGACCCTCTACGAGCTCGGCGGCAACTCGATCGACGGCTGGGCGGAGCAGATCCTCGAGCAGGTCGAGGGCGAGTTCGCCGCCGTCGGCGCCTCGATCGGCGGCTACGTGGCGCTCGCCCTGGCGCGGCTCGCGCCGGAGCGCGTCCGCGGCCTGCTCCTGGCCGGCTCGCGCGCCGGCGCGGATGACGCCGCAGCGCCGCGCGGCCCGCGACAAGGCGATCGAGACGCTCCGGGAACGAGGCATCGAGGCGTGGGCCCCGAGCGCTCCGGCGCCGCCGCCGCCCGAGCGGACGATCGACGAGCTGATTGGCGCCACGGAGGCGCTCCGCGACCGCCGGGACTCGACCGACGTCGTCGCAGGCTTCCAGGGCCCGCTGTGGATCGTGGTCGGCGACAACGATCCGTTCCTGCCCGTCGACGAGGCCCGCGAGATCGTCGCCTCGGCGCCAAACGGGCGCCTCGAAGTGATCGAAGGCGCCGGGCACTTCACGAACCTCGAGCGGCCCGACCGCTTCAACGAACTGCTGCGGGAGTTTCTGCAAGCAGTTGCTTGAGCTGCTGCGCGTTCGTCGCCGCCTGTGAGACCCACCCGCCGTTCGGCCCCGGCGCGCGGTTGTTGTTGTTGAAGACGGCGTAGGCGTTCTGCGCCTGGCCGGCGAGCTCGCGCAGCGGCTCGACCCATTCCTTCAGCTCCTCCTCGGAGTAGAGGTAGTCGAACCGCTCGGCGGCGCTCTTGCCGCGCACGTTCCACGTCTCCGCGTTGCGCCCGTGGAAGCGCACGTAGAGGGTCGGCGAGGTGAGCGCGAGCAGCGTCCGGGGGACGTTCTTCGCCTCGACCTTGGGCGCGTCGACGACGACGAGCGACATGCCGTGCTCCTCGAGGAACGACGAGCACCTCGGACCGCACGTCCTCTTCGAACCAGCTCGCGTGCCTGAACTCGACGAGCATCTCGTCGCTCACCCATCTGCTCGCGCGCCCACGCGAGATAGTCGAGCGAGAGATCCTTGTAGACGACGTACGGCGGGAACTGGAAGAGCGTGCCGCCGAGCTTCCCGGCCGATCGCAGCGGCTCGAGCGCCTCCCGGAACCGCCTGAAGACCTCGGCCCGGAACTCCCGCGGCGGCCGGTCGATTCGTCCGCGCTCGTCGACCGGAGCCTCGTCACGGAGGTCGGTCGGCAGCTGTTCCTTCTTGACCGGATGCCGAGTCATCACGCCGAAGGCCTTGACGTGCATGACGAAGTCGTCAGGCGTCTGCTCGACCCACCGGACCGCCATCGTGTCGACGGGTAGCCGGTAGTACGTCGAGTCGAGCTCGACGGTGTCGAAGTGCTCGGCGTAGTACGCGAGCCGTTCTCGCGCCGGCAGTCCAGGCGGGTAGAAGTACTTGGAGAGCGCCTCGTCGGCCCAGGAGCAGGTCCCGACTCGGATCCGCGCGGCCATGCCCTAACGATAGAGGTGGCTCGTCGTCTAGCGCCGCACGCGCACCGTCGTCCGGCTGAACAGGTCGAACACCGGCGCGACGGACGGCTGCGAGCACCGAGCGACGATCGCCGGCGCGCAGCCGGGACCTCGGCGCACCGGAACATCTGCGCTCGCGCGGAAGAACATGAATCTGGTGTTGACGCGGATCGTGCGAGTCACGCAGCCGCGGGCATTGGCGCGGCCGAAGGCGACGCGGCGGGTCCTGCGGGCCGTCGCGCCGCCGAGGATGTTCACGCGGATCCCGGGGATCGCCGTGCCGGCCTCGCTCAGGCAGGCCGTGACGACGGCGAACGTCCGCTGTCCGCGCTTCTGACGCTTGACACGCATCGCCAGCTGCGTCGGCAGCCTGACGACGGATGACCCCTGCGCCGCGCCGGCCTGGTTCGGCGTTGCGGTGCCGGGCGTGTACGGCACGAAGACCGCATTCCAGGTGTACCTGCCCCGCGCCGCGGGGTTCGTGAAGACGCTCCGCACGGAGAGGGCCGCGGCGATCACCGACGAGCCGGACACCGACGCCCTGCGGCGGCGGAACGTACGGGGAGGGGAAGCAGATGCGCATGCGTGCAGATGCGTAGGCCGCTTCGGGCGGGGCGGTGACGCGATCGACGAACATCGGCAGGCGAACGGGCGTCCCCGAGACCGTGAAGTCGAGCAGCCAGACGGCCTCGTGGAGGCCCGGGAAGCAGGTGTTGCCCAGCGTGGTTCGCCGGGTTGTCGGCCGTGACGGTGCCCTCGACGCTGCTGCGGGCGCCTCCGATCTTGATCACAGCCGACAGCGCGCCCAGCCTCGTGCCGGGGGCCTGGCCGAGCGTGACGCGGTAACCGAGCGGCGAGTAGATCGTCGCAACGGCCGTCGCATCGTCGTTCTCGACCTGTCCGACGCCGATCACGACCGGACCGGCGCTCCGCGGCGTATGCGTCGTTCCGGCGACGATGAGCGCCGGGTTGTAGGCCGCGAGTGCGGTGCCGCCGAAGCCGAGGCCCACCGCCGCGACGACGGTGAGCACCGCGAATCGAAGTGTGCTGGTCAAAGCCCCCCTTTCCCGGGTAAGACGCTACATCCACCGATCAGTTGTCGCCGCCGGTCGTACTGTCACAATCGCGACGTGGATCCCACGGCCGATCGGCATCTTCGACTCCGGCATGGGCGGCCTGACCGTCCTGCACGAGTGCCTCGTGACGATGCCCCACGAGGACTTCGTCTACCTCGGTGACGGGGCGCGCCTGCCGTACGGCCCGCGGCCGCTCGACGAGGTCCGCCGTTTCTCCTTGGAGATCGCCGCCTATCTCGAGGCGCAGGGCGTGAAGCTGATCCTCGTCGCGTGCAACTCGGCCACCTCCGCGGCGCTGCCGGAGCTCCAGGAGCGGTTCAGCGTGCCGGTGGTCGGCGTGATCACACCGGAGGCACATGCGGCTGTGCAGGCGACCAGGAACCGGAGAGTGGGGCTGATGGCCACCGAGGCGACGGTGAAGGCCGGGCGGTACGGGGAGCTCCTCCACACCCTCGACGCCGGGGTGCGTTTCTTCCCGGTGGCCTGCCCGCGGCTCGTGCCGCTGATCGAGAGCGAGCAGCCGTTCGGCGCCGAGACGACGGCGGCCGTGCGGGAGTACGCCGAACCGCTGAAGGCGGCCGGGACGGACACCGTCATCCTCGGCTGCACCCACTATCCGCTGATCCGGCCGATCTTCGAGCGCATCTTCGGTCGTGACGTCACGCTGGTCTTCTCCGCCGAGGAGACGGCGCGCGAGGTCGCCGAGACACTCGAGCGAAAGGGCATCGAGAACGCCGGTGACCGTGAGGGCGGCTACCGCTTCCTGACGACCGGAGATACCGAGCTGTTCGAGCGCCTCGGCCAGCGGTTTCTCCAGCTCCCACTCGACGGCGCCGAGCACATCGAGATCGCCGAGCTGGAGGCCGCCGCCGCGTGACCCGCGCTGACGGGAGGCGCACGGACGAGCTGCGGCCGCTCGAGCTGGAGGTCGACTACCTCGAACAGCCTCAGGGCTCTGCGCTGATCTCGCTCGGCCGCACGCGCGTGCTCTGCACGGCTTCGATCGAGGAGGGCGTTCCGCGCTGGCTCAAGGGCGGCGGCCGCGGGTGGATGACGGCCGAGTACGGCCTCCTGCCGGCGTCGACCGGCGAGCGGACGGCGCGCGAGGCCAGCTCCGGCCGCCAGAAGGGCCGAACGGTCGAGATCCAGCGGCTGATCGGGCGCTCACTGCGGGCGATTACCGACCTGGAGGCGCTCGGGGAGCGGACGCTCTGGCTCGACTGCGACGTCCTCCAGGCCGACGGCGGGACGAGGTGCGCCGCAATCTCGGGCGCCTACGTCGCGGCCCGTCGGGCCCTCGACCGGTTGGGGCTGGGGCGCACGCTCACCGACTCGGTGGCCGCGGTCTCCGTCGGGATCGTGGACGGCGTTCCGCTGCTCGACCTCGACTATGCGGAGGACTCGACGGCGGAGGTGGACGTCAACGTGGTCATGAGCGGGGACGGCCGCCTGATCGAAGTGCAGGCGACGGCCGAGGGCGAGCGCTTCTCGCGAGGCCAGCTCGACGAGATGCTCGATCTCGCCCAGACCGGGATCGAGGAGATCACGGCTGCGCAGCGCGACGCCGTGGAGGCGCCGGTTGCCTGACGTCACCTGGCTCGACATCCTCCTTCGCGTGACCCTGGCGGCTGCGCTCGGAGGGGCGATCGGCTTCGAGCGGGAGCTCCGTGAGCGCGAAGCAGGGCTCCGCACCCACATGCTCGTCTCCGTGGGGGCCGCGCTCTTCACGCTGGTCTCCGCGTACGCCTGGGCCGACTGGCAGTTCTCGACCGCGGAGGGGCTCACGTTCGACCCGACGCGGATCGCCGCCCAGGTCGTGACGGGCATCGGCTTCCTCGGCGCCGGCGCGATCATCCGCCAGGGTCTCTCGGTCCGCGGGCTGACGACGGCGGCAACGCTCTGGGTGGTCGCCGCGATCGGGATGGCCAGCGGCGCCGGGTACTTCACTGCCGCCCTCATCACGACCGTGCTCGTCCTCTTCAGCCTTTGGCCGCTGCGGATCCTCTCGTACCGCGTGTCCGAGCGATTCCGTCCTGAGGAGGGGCGGCTGGCGGTCGAGCTCAGCGCCGGAGCTTCGGCCGTGTCCGTGCTCGAGGCCGTGGAGCGGGCCGGCGCGCGGGTCAGCTCACTCGAGTTCGAGGAGGAAGGAGACCGGCGCCGGGTCGACCTCCGCTTGCGGCTCGACACCGGCCGAAGTGCTGCTGCACTGATCGACGCGCTGGGCCAGGTGCCCGACGTTCGGGGCGCCCGCTGGAACCCCTGACCGCCCGACTCGCGTCGAAGAACCCGGGCAAGCTCCGCGAGCTCCGAGCGGCGCTCGACGGCTGGCAGATCGAGCCGCTCGAGGCGGACGAGTATCCGCCGGAAACGGGTGCGACCTACTACGAGAACGCGCGCGCGAAGGCAGAGTTCGGACACTCGCTCGATCCGGCGCACTGGATCCTCGGCGAGGACTCGGGCCTCGAGGTCGCCGGCCTCGGCGGGCGGCCGGGAATCGAGTCCGCGCGCTTCGCGGGCGGCGAGCACGTCGAGCGCCTCCTGGCCGAGCTCGACGGCGTCGAAGCGGAAGGGCGGCGCGCCCGCTACGTCTGCGAGCTCGTCGCGATCTCGCCGGAGGGCGAGGAGCTGCGCGGCACGGGCATCCTCGAAGGGCGCATCGTCGACGAGCCCCGCGGCTCGGGCGGGTTCGGGTTCGACCCGATCTTCGTCCCCGACGGCGAGTCGCAGACGGTCGCCGAGCTCGGCGACGAGTGGAAGGCGGCGAACTCCCACCGCGCGCGGGCAGCGCAGGCGCTCAGGCGAGCCCTGGAATCGCTTCCCGTTCCTCCTCACGGGCGGCGCGGGAGCGCCACCAGTTGATCTCGGCGCCGAACACGATCGCGTTCGCCATCACGTAGAGCCAGATGAGCAGGATCACCGGCGCGCCCAGCGCCCGGAGCGTCAGCGCTTCCTCCCGTTGCGAGAGGGCGACGTAGAGCGGCAGCACCTGGAAGCTCGCCTGAAGCAGGACGCTCGCGATGATCGCCCCCGGTAGGACCTCGCGGAACGAGAGCTTCTCGTTCGGCAGCAGGTAGTAGATCGAGACGAGGAAGATGAAGATGGCGGCCGTCGAGACGACGAGCGAGAGCACGTAGGCGACTCCGCGATTGGCGATCAGCCCCGGAGCGGCGTCGTCCAGAAGCGCGAAGCCGAACGTCCCGATCACGAGGCCGACGAACAGCGTCGCGAGCGTCCCGAGCATGATCACGACCGCCATGCCCTTGCCGTGGAGAAACGGCCGGTTCGGCCGGCCGTAGACGATGTTGAAGGCGGACTCGAGCACGCTGAAGAGCGAGAGCGACGTCCACAGCAGGAAGACGCCTCCGATCAGCCCGAGCGTCGCCGCGTTGTCCTGGATCTGGTTGACGACGCGGACGATCTGCGAGACAGAGGCCGACGGGAGCACGTTGCTCAGCTCCTCGACGAGGTAGGTGGACTCGTCCACCCGGCCGAAGAGCCCGAGCAGCGCGAGGGCGAGGAAGATGAACGGCACCAGCGACAGCAGGGCGAAGTAGGCGATCATCGCCGCCAGGTGCGGCCCGCGATCGGCGAAGAACTTGGCGAGCGGCAGTCGCATGGCGGGAGTATGTTCCCGGCGATGGACGCGAACGAGGCCCTCGAGCAGCTGTTGCGAGGTTTCGGACGACATCCGGGCCGCGGTGATCTTCGAGCGCGATGGAGGGCCCGTCGCGGCCACGATGCTCGACGAGGACGCCCGGGAGCTCGCCGCGCTCGGCGAGGCAATGCTCGCTTCGGCCGACGAGCTTCGGGATGAAGCAGCCGTCACGCGGCTGGAAGCCGTCACCCCCGAGGGCGGCGTGTTCGTCGTCCGAGACGGCGAGCGCGCGGTGGTCGCGATCGCCGCGCCTGGCTCGCTCGTCGGGCTGGTGCAGCACGACCTGCGGACACTGCTGCGCAGCCTCTCCCGCCCGCGACGAAGGGCGAAGGCGAGTGCGGCTTCGTAGTCTCGTCCTCCTGCTCGTCGGCGTCGCAGTCGCGATCGGCCTGCTCAGGCGGCGCGCGCCCTCCCAGTACGTCGACGTCCACTTCGACGACGGCTCGACGATCCGGCTGACACGGGGATCCGAAGCCCGAAAGCTCCTGGACGACGTCGATGCCGCGCTCGACACCGTCGCATGAGAACGAGCGAGCTTCGCGACGCGATCCGCGAGCACGCCTACCTCGAGGGCGACTTCGTGCTGCGATCGGGACGGCGTTCGAGCTACTACCTGGACAAGTACCGCTTCGAGACCCGGCCCGAGCTGCTCGAGGCGATCGGCGCCCGGATCGCGGACCTCGTGGCCGAGCACGAGCCCGACGCCGACCGGCTGGCCGGCCCCGAGCTCGGCGCCGTAGCGCTGACCGCCGCCGCCTCGATCTCCTCGCGTCTGCCGTTCCTGATCGTCCGCAAGGAAGCCAAGGACTACGGGACGGCCAATCGGCTCGAGGGCGTGTTCGAACCGGGCGAGCGAGTGTGCCTCGTGGAGGACGTGATCACCTCGGGCGGCGCTGCCGTGGCCGCGGTCGAGGCGCTCCGTGCTGCCGGGCTCGAGTGCAGGACTGCGGTGTGCGTGGTCGAACGGGAAGAGGGCGGGGTGGACGAGCTCGCCCGCCACGGTGTCCGGCTGAGGCCGCTCTATCGGGCCTCCGAGTTGCTGGACGCCCGAAAAAGTGCCGCAAAACCGCATGGTTGAGCGGAAACGACAACACTGTTAGGGTCCAACCAGCCACTGCAGGACGTCGAGAGGAGATTCTCAGTGACCAAGCAGGAGTTCGTGGATCGCCTTGCGAATAAGAGCGGTCTCAGCCGAAAGGACGCAGCAGCAGCCGTCGACGCCTTCCTCGACACGATCACCGAGTCGCTTCGCGGCGGCGAAGAGGTCGCGTTCACCGGCTTCGGGAAGTTCTCTACGCAGAATCGCGCTGCGCGTCAGGGCGTGAACCCCCGGAACCCGAGCCAGCGGGTCTACATCCCCGCGGCCAGCGTGCCGAAGTTCTCTGCCGGTAGCCAGCTCAAGCAGGCCGTCAAGCAGACCTAGAGACATCGCGAGGGCCGGGCTGACCGGCCCTCGTATCACTCTGTGGGCATGGCGTCCTTCGCGGACCGTCTCGCGGAGGCGGTAGATCGGAAGCGAACGCAGCTCGTCGTCGGGCTGGACCCGCGGCCGGACCTGTTCCCGCTCGAGGTTCGCGGCGACGCCGTGCGCTTCTGCCGCGGGATCATCGACGCCGTCGCGCCGCACGCCGTGGCGGTCAAGCCGCAGTTGGCGTTCTTCGAGGCGATGGGCGCCGAAGGAATCGCGGCGCTCGAAGAGACCTGCAGCTACGCACGCACCGCCGGCCTGCTCGTGATCCTCGACGGCAAGCGTGGGGACATCGGCTCGACGGCGCGGGCCTACGCCGCCGCCTACCTCGAGCCGAGAGCCGAGGGCGAGGTGCCGCTGGGCGACGCGCTCACCGTCAACCCGTACCTCGGTTCCGACTCGGTCGACCCGTACCTCGCCGCCTGCCGGCGGCACGGGGTCGGGATCTTCTGCGTGCTGAAGACCTCGAACGCGGGCGGAGCGGAGGTCCAGGATCTCGCACTCTCGGACGGTCGACCCGTCTGGCAGCACGTCGGCCGCCTCGTCGCCGAGTGGGCCTCGGAGCTCGTCGGCGAGCGCGGGCTCTCGAGCGTCGGTGCGGTCATCGGCGCCACCCACCCTCGCGCCGTCGGGGAGGCGCGGCGGCTGCTCAAGCAGTCGGTGCTCCTGCTCCCCGGCGTCGGCGCCCAGGGCGCGACGCCCGCGGATGTCGCGCGCGCGTTCACGAGCGGACCGGCAAGCGCGCTCGTCAACGTCTCCCGGTCGGTCATGTACGCGTACAGACAGGGAGACCAGGCCGACTGGCGGACGGCGGCAGGAGGGGAGGCCGCGCGCGTGAAATCCGAGGTCTGGGCGGCATCCGGATGGTGACGATCCCGTACTGGTTCATTCGCTACGGCCTTCCGGCCGGCTTCCTGCTGCTCGCGACCGTGGCGATCCTGTTCGCGCGACAACGCCCTCCACGACGATCACGCCGTGGCGGCTACACGTCCGGCCGCAGCGCCGCAGGTCCGGGTCGTCCGCCCGCGCCCGAAGGCCGAGAGCACGGACGTTTACTCGGTGCGAAGCGGCGACACGCTGGGAACGATCGCCGAGCGCTTCGGGACGACGGTCGACGGGCTGCTCGCGCTCAACCCGGGGATCGACCCTCGTGCGCTTCGCGTCGGCGAGACGCTCCGCGTCTCGCGCTAGCCTGTTGCCCCGGTGAAGCTCCGGCTTCTCGTCGCGTTACTCGCTCTCGCCTTCTGCGCGCCGGCCGCTGCCGCGGCGCCTGCCGTCGACGGGCGCGCGTACCTGGTCATGAACGCCGCGACCGGCGAGGTGCTGCTCGCGCGTGACGCGCACGATCGACTCCCGATCGCGAGCATCACGAAGCTGATGACCGCCCTCGTCACCCTCGAGCGGTCGAGGCCGGGCGAGGTCGTCGTTATCGATCCAGATGCCGCCGGGGTGCCGGGGTCCACGATTCAGCTCAGGGCGGGTGAACGGCTGAAGGTGCGAGAGCTCCTCGCCGCCGCGCTGATCCAGAGCGCCAACGACTCCGCAGTCGCGCTCGCCGAGCATGTCGGCGACGGCGACGGCAACCGCTTCGTCACGCTGATGAACCGCCGGGCGAAGGCACTCGGGCTCGAGGAGACGCAGTTCGCCAACCCCGACGGGCTGGACGCCGCCGGACACTATTCGAGCGCGTGGGACGTGACGCGGCTCGGCCTCGCCGCCATGCGTGAGCCGCTGATCCGCCGGCTCGTCCGCCAGCAGAGCGCGTCGATCTCCGGCGGACGCACGCTGCACACCTGGAACGACCTGCTGGGCGAGTTTCCCGGCGTGTTCGGCGTGAAGACCGGTCACACCTCGGCCGCCGGGTGGGGCCAGGTCGTGGCGGCGCGCGGCAACGGGGTGACGATCTACGCGACCATTCTCGGGAGCCCGGCCCGCAGCGTGCGGAACGCCGACCTCGAAGAGCTCCTCGGGTGGGGCATGTCGCTCTACACGGTCGTGCCGCTGGCTCCGTCGGGCCGCGTCTACGGCCGCGTTCCCGTCACCTACGGGGAGGAGTCGGTCCCGGTCGTCGCGGCGAGACCACTGCGCCGCGCCGTGCGCATCGGCCGGCCGCTCGAGCAGCGCGCCGTGCTGGCGAGCCAGGCCGATCTGCCCGTTCGCCGCGGAGACATGCTCGGGGAGCTGAGCGTCTACGAGCGCGGCAAGCTGATCGGGCGGACGCCGCTCGTCGCAGCGGAGGACCGCGAGGCGCCGAGCGCCGTCGAGCGCGTCAGGTGGTACGCGACCCGGACGATGAGCCACATCGGAGGCTGGTTTTCGTGATCGTCACCGTGACGATGAACGCGGCGCTCGACCGGACGCTCACCGTCCCGAACTTCCAGCCCGGCCAGCGCCACCGCGCGAGCGGCTGGCTGACGCTCGCCGGCGGCAAAGGGATCAACATCGCGCGGGCGCTGAAGCGGCTCGACGTGCCCGTGGTGGCGACGGGCCTCGCGGGCGGCCGGACCGGCGCCGCCATCGTCGCCGAGCTCACCCGCGAGGGCATCCTCAACGACTTCGTCCAGATCGGAGAAGAGTCGCGAACGTCGACGGCGGTCGTCGACTCCACCGGCGGCACCTACACCGAGATCAACGAATGGGGCCCGCACATCGAGCCGGCCGAGCTCGACGTCCTGCTCGAGAAGCTTCGCTACCTCACGCGCGGCGCAGACGCCGTCGTCTTCGCCGGCTCGTTGCCTCGAGGGGTGGACGAGGGCTTCTACGCAGAGGCGATTCGGGAGCTCAATCGGCGAGACATCCAGACCGTGCTCGACGCCGAGGGCGAGCCGCTGCGCCTGGGCGCGGAGGCGGACCCGTATCTCGTCTCGCCCAACGAGCGGGAGGCGGAGGGGCTGGTCGGGACAGGAGTTCCACGACAGCGAGGACTTCGCCCAGGCGCTCGACCACATCACCGACATCGGCCCGCGCAACGTCCTGATCACGATCACGTCCGGCTGCTACGCCCTGCTTCGCGAGGACCGCGAGGAGCAGCGCTACCACGCGTCGGTCCCGCGGATCGAGCCGGTCTCTCCGGTCGGTTCCGGGGACGTGCTGCTGGCCGGCTTCGTCGCCGCCCGCTACGAAGGCAGGTCGGCGGAAGAGTCGCTTCGCCGCGCGGTCGCCGCCGGCGCGGCGGCCGTCCAGGAAGTCGGCGCCGGCCGGTTCGAGCCGCACGAGATCTCGCGGCTGGAGGAGGGTGTGCAGATCGAGAGCTTGGACGGTGTTGCGTCCGAGCTCTGAGCTACGATCGACATTCGGTTTGAAAGGACTTGACAGAAACGGTCTTTCCGGCCCAGGCGATCCGAACGGAGCCTGGGCCGCTTTGCATTAGGAGGGGCGATGGAGATCGACATCGGGAGGGGGAAGAAGGCGCGTCAGGCCTACGGGTTCGACGACATCGCGATCGTCCCCAGCCGCCGGACGCGGGATCCGCAGGACGTCGACATCGGCTGGAAGCTCGGCCCGCATCTGCTCGAGCTCCCGCTTGCTGGGCTCGGCGATGGACGGGGTGATCTCGCCGGAGACGGCGATCAAGCTCGGTGAGCTCGGCGGCCTGGGCGTGCTGAACCTCGAGGGCATCTTCACGCGCTACGAGAACGCGGAGGCGCAGCTCGAGAAGATCGCGAAGCTGCCGAAGGCGAAGGCCACCTCCGGCATGCAGAAGATCTACGCCCAGCCGGTCGAGCCGAAGCTGATCGCGCAGCGGATCGAGGAGATCAAGTCGAAGCGGGTCCTGGCCGTCGGGTCGCTGACGCCCCAGCGTGTGCGCGACCACTACGAGATCGCGCTGGCCGCCGGCCTCGACATCCTCGTCATCCAGGGCACGGTCGTCTCCGCCGAGCATGTCTCCTCGAACGGGGAGACGCTCAACCTGAAGGAGTTCATCGCCTCGCTGCCGATCCCGGTCATCGTCGGCGGCTGCGCCTCGTACCAGACCGCCCTCCACCTGATGCGGACGGGCGCAGCGGCCGTTCTCGTCGGCGTCGGGCCCGGCGCCGCCTGCACGACCCGCGGCGTCCTCGGCGTCGGAGTGCCGCAGGCGACGGCGATCTCGGACGCGAGCGCTGCGCGCGTCCAGCACCTGCTCGAGACCGGGACGTACGTGAACGTGATCGCCGACGGCGGGATGCGCACCGGCGGCGACATTGCGAAGGCGGTCGCCTGCGGCGCGGACGCGGTCATGATCGGGTCGCCGCTCGCCCGGGCCAAGGAGGCGCCCGGCCGCGGCTTCCACTGGGGGATGGCGACGTTCCATCCGACCCTGCCGCGAGGGGCCCGGGTCGAGACCCAGCAGGTGGCGACGCTCGAGGAGATCGTGATCGGGCCCGCGCGCGAGAACGACGGGACGCTCAACCTGATGGGCGCGCTCCGGACCGCGATGGCGACCTGCGGCTACGAGTCGATCCACGACTTCCAGAAGGCCGAGATCATGCTGGCGCCGGCCGTGAAGACCGAGGGCAAGGCGCTCCAGCAGGCGCAGCACGTCGGGATGGGCGTAGAGCGTGGCCGAGGTCCTGCCCTTCGAGCGTGCGGAGGCGCAGGCCGAGGACCGGCCGGTGCTCGTCGTCGACCTCGGCGGGCAGTACTCGCAGCTGATCGCGCGCCGTGTCCGGGAGTGCCGCGTCTACTCCGAGCTGGTCTCGCACCGGACGCCGGCGCAGGCGATACGGGCTCGGAACCCGCGGGCGATCGTGCTGAGCGGCGGGCCGGCGTCCGTCTACGCGGACGACGCCCCGGAGGTCGATCCCGGGCTCTGGGAGCTCGACGTCCCGACGCTCGGCATCTGCTACGGGATGCAGCTGATGGCCAGGGACCTCGGCGGGCGTGTCGAGCGCACTGGCGCCTCCGAGTTCGGGCGCACGGACCTCCATTCCGAGGGCGGCGCCCTCTTCGAGCAAACGCCGGACGATCAGGTCGTCTGGATGAGCCACCGGGACTCCGTGACGGCTCCGCCCGAGGGCGCGCGGGTCACCGGGTCGTCGCCTTCGACGCCGATCGCCGCCTTCGAGGCGCCGGAGCGCGGCCTCTACGGCGTCCAGTTCCACCCCGAGGTCGTGCACACGCCGCACGGCAACGAGGTGCTGAAGAACTTCCTCTACGGCGTCGCCGGCGCTCCGCCGACGTGGACGGCGGCGGCGGTGATCGAGGAGCAGGTCGAGCGGATCCGCGCGCAGGTCGGGAGTGCTCGCGTCCTCTGTGCGCTGTCGGGCGGCGTCGACTCCGCCGTCGCCGCGCTGCTCGTCCACAAGGCGATCGGCGACCAGCTGACCTGCGTCTTCGTCGACCACGGCCTGCTGCGCAAGGACGAAGCGGCGCAGGTCGTCGAGACCTTCCGCGGGCACTTCCAGGTGCCGCTCGTCCACGTGGACGCCGAGGAGCGGTTCCTCGCACGCCTCGCGGGCGTCGAAGACCCCGAGGAGAAGCGCAGGCGCGTCGGCGAGGAGTTCATCCGCGTGTTCGAGGACGAAGCTGCGCGGCTCGGCAAGATCCGCTACCTCGTCCAGGGGACGCTCTACTCGGACGTGATCGAGTCCGGGGGGACCGACGGCGTCGCCGCCACGATCAAGTCCCACCACAACGTCGGCGGGCTCCCGGAGGACGTCGACTTCGAGCTCGTCGAGCCGTTGCGGCTGCTGTTCAAGGACGAGGTCCGTCGCGTCGGCGAGGAGCTCGGGTTGCCGGAGTCGATGGTCTGGCGCCAGCCGTTCCCGGGGCCCGGGCTCGCGATCAGGATCATCGGCGAGGTCACGCGCGAGCGGCTCGAGATCCTGCGCGAGGCCGACTCGATCATCCAGGAGGAGGTACGGCGTGCCGGGCTCTACCGGGAGCTCTGGCAGTCGTTCGCCGTCCTCCCGGCGATCCGCTCGGTCGGGGTTCAGGGCGACGAGCGCACCTACGCCTACCCGATCGTGATCCGCGCCGTCACCTCCGAGGACGCGATGACCGCGGACTGGGCGCGCTTGCCCTACGACCTGCTGGAGACGATCTCCAGCCGCGTCATCAACGAGATTCCGGGCGTGAACCGCGTCGCGCTGGATATCTCGTCGAAGCCGCCGTCGACCATTGAATGGGAGTAGAGCTCGCCATATGATCGGCCGCGATGAGCCGCACCGTTCGCTCACCCGACGGGCGTAGCTGGACGCTCGAGCGCGTCCGGCCCGAGTCTGGGCTCGCGGAGTCCCGAAAGGAGCCGTTCTTCTTGGCCAGCGCGGTGACGACGGCGATCCTGATTGCGTTCATCGTCTTGGTGATCGTCGTCTTCGACAGCACGATCATTCGCCTGATCGCGGTCTTGCTGCTCGTGATCTGGCTGATCGAACGCGGCTTGAACTTCGCCAGGCCGAACATTCGAGCGCACACCGACGGCCCTCCGGCGGAGACGCTCACCTGGCGCACGACTCATCGTTACGGGCTGAGCAAGATCGAGGACCGGATCGCCGAGCAGATCC